>NZ_LIVM01000005.1 GCF_001418685.1 Apibacter mensalis | reverse complement strand
AACATCATCAACCTAAAGACGAACCCATTAAAAATATTAGAGCTTTAGCTATGGTAAAATTATCTATTCGTTATAATGTTATATCATAATTATATATCAATATTGCTTCTTAAATACAGTCAAACACACATTTTTTTGTTTGTTTTTATTTAATATGCTGATTGTAAGATACTTGTATAACA
This sequence comes from Apibacter mensalis, assembly GCF_001418685.1. Taxonomy (GTDB): domain Bacteria; phylum Bacteroidota; class Bacteroidia; order Flavobacteriales; family Weeksellaceae; genus Apibacter; species Apibacter mensalis. The sequence goes on along the minus strand of NZ_LIVM01000005.1, from coordinate 182,922 downwards.
TGTGTTTTATTTACTTTATGGAATATATATGCCCTATTGTTGTTTTTTAGTTGTATTTTTAATGCTAAAACGTAATTATATGTATTTAAATCAGTTGTTTTTTTTATCTTTTCGCATACCCAACTGCATACCCAACTGCATACCCAACTGCATACCCAACTCTTTTTTATTGTTTTATAACAAAATTAATACATACAAAAAATGAGCATGAAATATCATACTCATTTTAATTAGTATATATAGGCTTAATATTAGTTTTTAAACGGGTTTTAGTAACTTTATGGTAGTAAATAGTCTATTATTAACCTTAAGGGTTTATTAGGTGGTTAAAATGGTGGCAAAATAGTAGTAAATGTACATTTCATTTTTCTAGCCAATATTTTAAAAATTCACTCAATCCCTTTTCTAGATTGGCTTTTTCGGCTTTTTTTTATTTATTAATTATGTACAATTCATTTTAACCCCTATATTCAGTAGAAATAATTTCATATTATGATAATAATAGATCCATATGATTTTTAAAGATACTATAGAATCAATTACAGATAATTTTGAGACATAAATACCCCCTTATCATGTTCGGGAGTGGTAGTAGAAGTAGAATAAAATAAGCATAGATATAAAACTAGATTATTTTTAAATAATCTAGTTTTTTTTTGTAAAATATAAGGAATACCTTTGCAGCAAATTTTGCACTAAAAATGAGGGCAGCAAGGTATATATTATTACGCATACCACGAAAGTCAAAGGCATTGGTTGGAAAATACGGAAAAGGATCCTTTTTTAAAGGATCATTGAGCGCAATTATTTCATCCATGACCTATGGTTTGATTCCTTTATTCAGCATTCCTTTGATGAAGAAAGGATTAAATTTTGATACGGTATTGTTTTATCGATTTTTATTAGCATGTATTGCCGTAGCCATATTGATGAAAATAAAAAAGGTACATTATTCAGTTTCGTTTAAAGAATTTAAAGCGTTAACAGTCCTGAGCTTACTTTGCAATACCTGCTCACTCTTTTTTTTTCTATCCTACACCTATTTAGGAGGAGGTGTTACCACTACGGTCCATTTTCTGTATCCTGTTTTCGTTACCCTAATCATGGGGATCTTTTTCCGTGAAAAAATTTCTGTTAAAGGGTTTATTTCCATAGTTTTAGCTGTAATAGGTGTTGCTTTGTTATCCTTAGGAGAAGGTGTGGAGAAAATAAACTTTAAAGGTATTTTATTTGCCCTTTCGGCAGCGATATTTTATGCATTTTTCTTAGTTTTCTCTGTGAAATCTACCGTTAAAGATATGCCGGTACTAAGATATACCTTCTATATTCAGGTTATTGGTGTTTTTTACCTTTTATTGTTTTGTTTGTTAACTGGTTCTTTTCAGTGGTTTCCGGTACATGATACTTCCTGTGTGATTAATATAATACTATTGGCATTAATTCCCACGATAGTATCTATTATAACTTTAGTTGAGGCTGTCAGACGGATAGGGTCCACTCTAACCTCAGTTTTAGGTGCTTTTGAACCTATTACCGCAGTGTTAATAGGTGTTTTGGTTTTTGCTGAGCCTTTTACTTCAGTCATGTTATTAGGTATATTGCTAATTATTTTAGGTGTTTTTGGAATTATTGTTTCCCAAAAGAAGTAAAAATTTGTAATTTATTAATTATTATCACTATATCTGATAAATATATAAAACCTAGTTACTTAAATTATTTTTATCCCTACTAACTCATAGTAAAAAATTAATATTTATTTTCTGTAATCATCATATAAGAGAATCCAATCAGAATGCTTAAAATAATCCCAACTCACATGAGCTAAATCAACTTTACTGTTAATAAATTTTTTGTAGGAGTGCCCATTTATTGAAACATAACTATCAGCATATATTTCAACTTCCTTATTATGTTTTTTAAAATCTTGTTTAATATACTGGGCTGCTTGCCATATGAAATCCGGATAGCAATTGATTCTTTGTATTTGTTTCTCAGTAAACATTTCATCCATAGGAAAAGGGAGAGTTTCTTTAGTTTTTTTATCAATAATAGTAAAATTAGTTGTGCCGTTACGGTGTCTCAGCATCATTCTCCAGCTTAATCGATGACCTTCTTCAGTCCAAAAAACATTACCTTTAATAAAATAATGGCGTATAGGTAAAATCAATTGAATGGTGAAATAAGTTACCAGAAGAAAATATACCAGATTTTTATTGGAATAATTATAACTATGTTTTTCTAAAGAAAGACTCGGACGTTTTTTGAAAAAGAATTTACGGATAGTTTCCGGAGGATAGAATAAAACAATAAAGCTTAAGGCAAAGTAGGGGAAAACACCCACATTTAATATAAATGAATTAGCGAGGTGAAAAATTAAACTGGTAAATAAAGCTAACGTTCGGGTTTTTTTCCAAAGCATTAAAGGAACAATTAATCCGTCAAATAAAATTCCGAGATAAGCTATAGAAATATAAAACCATTTTTTGGTAAAAAATTGACCAATCAAGGGAAAATCTGTTTTATCAGAATATAATAAATGTGTAAAAGTTCCATCTAACCAATCAGGATAGAGCTTGTTAATACAAGCAAAAAAATATAAAATGGAAATTTGAAACATTAAGGCAAAAGAGCACCATTGAGGCATGGTCAATGATCTGATATTTTTGTTTCTTTTTACGTCCAAAGAATAATAAGCATGGGCAGGTAAAAATAACATAATTATACATATAAGAATTAAAAAATAATAATGGTTATTATATGCTGTTTTTTGCATTAGATATTGAGCTGTCCATAATATTGTAAAGCATAAAAGACTAAATCGATATTTAAATCCAATCATAACAAACAATCCCAATATACCCAAACATATAAAATAAATATACATACCGTATCCGGGTAGAGGATGAAGCCAGTTAAAACCAATGAAAGGGAAAAAAACTTTAGGGGAAATTAAGTTTGTGTTTACCCAACCTGTTAAAATAGCTCCCCATGTTTCTATTACAAGTAAAAATCCAAATAATATACGGAATAAAATGAGGGAAGAATTATCTATTTCTCGAAATAAACTCTGTCTTGATAGTTCCATAATATTTTTACATGTTAAACAATAAAGTTAATAAGTAAAAAACAATTCAAAATAAATGCCAAAATGTTATTCAAATAATGATATAATTTGTATATTTGGTATAAAACCAAAAATTAAATAAATAAATTTATTATGAACTATAAACTGGAACTGCAAAAAATTCGAATTAAAATTAATCAAGAGAAGGATGGAGGTCTGAAAAAAAAATTAATTAATCAGGCAATTGAAATTGCAGATAAATATAAAGATCTTTATGAAGGTTTAGACTTTAGGTATCTATTAATGGACGGAGAAGTGGATCCTGATAATCGAATTGCCATATTAAAAGATTCAATACGGTTATCAGATTTCGAAAATAATTTGGAGGAGTCATTTGATTTAAGACTTCAACTCATTCAAGAGGAGATCAATACTTCTCATTGCACAGATAGTTTTTCGGCAATTGCTTGGTTGCTCGAAACGGTCGATTCACATCCCGATTTATTTTCAGAAGAGGAACTCTTGTGGGAATATAAATGGCTGGCTACTTCAGCAATAAATAACGCAGATATATCATTCGAACAAATTCAAGAAATTCATAACGATCTAAAAAATAGATTGGAAAGAAACGGCTATGGCTTAGGAGCCTATTATGTTCCTAAAATAGAATGGTTGGAATCGATTGGGGATATACAAGGAGCATTGCAAATTTTAAACGAAAGAGATAGCTATGGAAGAGATGGGATGTCTGATTGTGAAGCTTGTGAGCTAAATAAAAAAATAAAAATCAAATTAATTGCAGGAAAATACGATTCCGCGATTGCAGATGCAAATGAGATGCTCAGTAAGGGTATATCTTGTAACGAAGTACCTTTTGATACGTTTTGCAATTTAGCTTATCACCTAAATAAGATAAAAGATCCTCGAGCAGAAGAATATTTTAAGAAAGGATTAAATGAATTTAATAATGATTTTGAATCCTCATTTATCACAGGTATATCGAAATTAATTAATTATGCATCCTATGCTAATGATCAATTAGCCTTAAATCTTTATGAAAAATATGCTCACTGGCAATTAAATTCTGAAGATGGGGTAAATTTTGAAGTATCATTAAATTTTTTAAATTTATTTAAAGAAAATAGAGAAATTAAGTTGACAAAATTAAATCCGTCAATACCTTTTTATAAGTCAGATGGAATTTATATGTCAAGTGATTTATATGATTATTATGTAAATATAGCCAATGAATTAGCTGATAAATTTGATAAAAGAAATAGAACGGATCGTTTTAGAAATTTACTGAATAAAGAATTAACTAGCTACTAATAATGAACTATAGTTTAGAATTACAAAAAATTAATTTAAAGTTAAATTCGTTTACCAATCCTGATGACAAAATATCTCTCTTAAAACAAGGAATACTTTTATCTGATGCTAATAATGACCTTGAATGGGGATTTGATTTCAGGTTAAATCTGATAGCAGAAGAAGCAAGGACTTCCAGATGCATTGAAAGTTTTCCTGCCTTCACATGGATTTTGGATATTAATGACAAGAACCCGTCTTTTTGTGATGAAAAAGAATTTTTATGGGAATATAAATGGATGGCAAATGCTTCATACAGGAATGCGAATATAAATATAGATCAAATAAAAAAAATATTTAAAGATCTTAAGATTAGGATGATCAGAAACAGCTATAGTTTGCGTGGGTATTATAGCGTTATGATTGAATGGTATAAATTTATTGGGAACATTGATGAGATGGATGCCTATATTGAGCTAAGAGACAAAGAAACGCGGGACGATATGTCACATTGCCCGGCTTGTGAAATTGATGCTAAAGTAGAAGCAGAGCTGATAAAAGGAAATATTGATAAAGCTATTGAAAATGCTGATGATCTTTTTGCTAAAAAATTCAGCTGTGCTCATATGCCTTTTGCTACATTGAGTAAATTTACTTACCATTTAAATAAATTAAGAGATTCCCGTTCTGCTGATTTTTATAATAAAGCCATGGATGAACTTAAAAATGTAGATAAGTCAGATAGTTCAATTATTTCTACCATTTCTCTATTAATCAATTATTTAATAAACAACGATAAAGAAAAAGCTTTTTCTTTATATGAAAAATATTCTCCCTGGGAACTTAATGCTGAAGATTATTTACAATTTATCTTTGCAAAAAATGTACTAAATCTTTTTAATGCTGAAACAACCAGAAGTTTAAAGATAAGTGTAGATCATCCATTATATTCAAATTTAGGTGAATATAATTTAAAAGATTTATATAATCATTATTATGCCCATGCATTGCATCTTGCTAAAAAATTTGATAATAGAAATAAAACATTATGGTTTACTAATTCCTTGCAAGAAGAAGTGAAAAGTTAAATTAACCTCGCAGATAGTATTTACTGAAATTTAAAGCGGCCGTAAAATGACCGCTTTATTTTTCACAGAATAACAATTATATCTATCTGTGAATGCTCAAAATTGTAATTATAAGATAAAATAAATATTAAAGCAAATATAATAAATTTATTTTAATATGTTATGATAAATATTTGATTATATATTTAATTATTATAATATAAGTGTTAAATAAATATAATTATTTAAATTATTTTGAGATTATAGTACTAATCATACTACTCAAATTTCAAGTTATAATGATATGAATTATTAAAATTTCAAATTAAAGTCAAAATTTTTAAATATTATGAAAGTATTATCAAGTGTTAAAATATTGATTGAATAGAGAAATATTAGACTATCAGTTGAACATCAAGTAATAAATTTCTTTGTTCTAATAATATATAATAAAGAAAATATAGTGATAAAATTATCTTAAAATTAATTTTTTTTTCCTTTTTTTAGTTGTAGAATTTTTTCCTTAAAAATTTGTATATCTTTATACTCGATTTTTAAAGTTAGGTATATAAAAATAATAAATAAAATATTGCCAACACCAATTCTTATGGCTATGTGATTGCTACAATAATAAGCTATTAGGCTTAACAATGAGCTTCCTCCAATATAAAAAATTAGTTTTTTGTAATTGTAAGGTATCGGATATTCTCTTTGCCCCCAAAAATATGATATAAGCATCATAGTCAAGTATGATACAAAAGTAGCAATGGCACAGACCCAATAGCCCAAATCCGTATATTTTAAACCAATAAAGTTTAATGCAACAGTTATACAAGCGCCAATTCCCGAGATAATTGCTCCATAATGGGTATTATCGGATAATTTATACCAGATGGATAAGTTTAAATATATTCCTAAAAAAGTTGAACCAATTAACAAAATAGGAACAACCTGAAAGCCGCTCCAGTAGTCAGTATTTCTTATGTAAAGACGTCCGATCCAATCCAAATTTGCAGTTAGAAATAATAAAATAACCGCACTAAAAATAGCATAATATTTCATTAAAGTGGCATAAGTTTTTCCCGAATTTTTATTATCGGCGTGGGAAAAGAAAAAGGGTTCAACACCTAACAGATAGGCGGTTTTAAACAAAGTTATAAAAGTAGCAATTTTATAAACAGCACTGTAGATTCCCATTTGGACTTCTGCAATACCTTTAGGAAGTAGATATTTAATGAATTGTCTGTCCATGGTTTCATTAATAATTCCAGCTAGTCCGGCAATAGTAATGGGCCAAGCATAAGACAACATCTTTTTCCATAAAGTATAATCGAAAGTATATTTACCATCAAGCATGGTAGGTAGTAAAGCTAGAAATGTGATTATACTTGCGAATAAATTGGCAGCAAAAGCATAACCTATACCATAATTAAAATTATAAATTTTACTAAAAAAGGCAGCACCTATTCCATCATGTTCTATCAGTTTCGGAATCCAGAAAATTAATATAACGGTAGAAAAGAACATAATAACTGAATTCAGTATTTTAAGAGAAGCAAAGTACAATGATCTGTTTTGAATTCTAAGTTTTGCAAAAGGGACTGCGGATATAGCATCAGCTGCAAGAATAAATAGAAACCAAACTAAAAAAATTACCTCATCAGGATGTTTAAAAGCTGAAGCTAAAGGCTCTCTGGAAATTATGCCCAACAATAAGAATAAAAGAGATACCATACATACAGAAGTGAAAGAAGTAAAATAAACTGTATTTTGCCTGTCTCCTTGATCTTTAAATTTTTGAAAAAAACGAAAAAAGGTAGTTTCCATACCATGTGTAAGTAGGACAGACAGTATGCCTGCAGCGGAGTAAAAATCAGCATATATGGAATATTTGAAAGGGCCAAATGTTCTTACCAATATGGGAGTTAATATAAATGGAAATACCCGAACTAAAACGTTGCTTAATCCATAAATTAATGTCTGACTTAATAACTTCTTATACAATGATTTCTTTTTAGGTAATTATTATCACAGTTAACATAACTGTATTAATATAAATTTTTAATTTTAATATTCTTGACAAATTTAATAATTTTGATTAGGTTTGCAGGCATCCATATTAAAAATGAATAAAAGCTTAATAAAATATATAATGGGTTAAAATAAAACCTATGAATAATTAAGTTTAAAACAGAAACTATGTTATCCAACATAAATTATAAATACCTAATACATATATTGAAGCACTAAATTTACAAATGAAAAAAATATATTTTCTTCACGGATATCAAACTTCAGGAAAAAAATTCAATTGTTTACAAAAATTTTACCATAATTTTAAAGAGTATAAACTTATATGTTGGGAGTGGAATGAGCTTATGGATATTCCAAAATTTTTGGAAGAAAAAGCTAAAATTTTAGAAGAGGATAAAGGTGATAGGATAATTATGGCTGACAGTATGGGAGCAAATCTTGCTTGGAATTTGGTAAATTTATTCAAAGATATACCATATGTTATGACGAATCCGGTTTTTTCATCGGAACAAATTAAAGATCAGAAGCGAATTACTTCCGAAATTAAAGAAAAGATATTTTCGGCTACATCTGAAAACATTCTAAACAAAAATATACATCTCATTATTTCTAAAAATGATGAAGTCCTGTATCCGGAATATTATAAAAAGGTATTCAATGATTCCTTAAGGGTGTTAGAATTAAATGATATACATGCCATTTCTCATATGGATGAATACATGCCTCTAATTCATCAAGTAATAACTGAGGCATTTGCGAAATTAAAACACTAAAAACTTGTGTTCTTACAAACTTTTCTAAAGTTTTTCACACTTCATATATTCATTAAATAAAAAATTTTTCTAAAAATAACCTATCATAATTCATTACCCAATAAAGATTTATTAATTGTTAATAAAAAAATTAGATAAGGTCTAATTGAAAGTATTAGTGTTAGATTACCATATATAATTAATCTAAAGCGTAATGGATAAATATAAGACAATATAATAAGGTAATTTTTATTTTGAGCATTTAAAAGATTTATATAAGATATTTCATTAATCTATAATCTTGGTTATAAGAAATATTTACAAGAAATTATTAGTAAATTAACGTTTAGATATATTTTTAAATCATCCTTAATTTAGTTCGTTTCTTAATAAAGAAGAACATTTTAAAATCATAAAAACAAAATCCAAGCTATAAAAATTTTAATTTAGATTACAAGTTAGCAAAATAAAAATTTTATAAGGTATAAAATACATGCTGAATTAACAAGATACTAAAACAGATGATTCTTATAGCAATGAATTTTGAAATTGCAGAAATTAAAAATTAATATTAGTTAGTATGTTAATTAAATTTAATTAAGCAAGTACCGCAAGAATATCCACCTCCAAAAACGGAAAGACATACAAGATCACCTTCTTTAAAAATATCGTAATTTTGGGCAAAAACTAAAGGAGCACTAGCACATCCTGTATTGCCTAATTCTTCAACATTCGATAGTGATTTATTCTCAGCTAATCCTAACTCATGACAAACATTATTTAAAATCCTTTTATTGGCTTGATGGCCGATAAAATAAGTTAAATCAGAAATAGAATATCCATTTTTTTTGATAATGGTATCAGTTAACCTAGCTAAGTAGACACATGCATGGGTAAAAACATCTTTGCCATAAGGCATATGCAAACCATTTTTAGGTTCCATGGTAACAGCTTGTGGCCCATGACCTACATTTCCAAGCCCAAGCGTGTTTATATCTAAAATACTAGCTTCATTTGGACGTATAGGTTCAGATGAAAAAAATAAAGCTACAGCAGCATCACCCCATAAATGGCCAGATTGAGTGTCTCTGTCATCAGAATAGCTGGAATTTCTATCGGCACATATTAATAACGCTTTTGACGATATTTTGCTTTTAAAAAAGGAATTTATGATTTCCATACCATTTATGGCAGAAGAACAAGCAGATGATATATAAAAAGCTTTGGCATTGTTTATATTAAATTCTTTTTGAATAATGTGTGCAGTGGTTCCAACTGTATCGTTGGGTGTATAAGAAGCAAATACGATCAAATCAACCTCATGAATATCATAGGGCAAATTTTTAATTGCATTTTCAACTGCTTTAATGCTCATGTAGTTTATTGTTTCTTCTTCAGAGGCTCTGGCTCGGGTTAGTATTCCGGTCCTCTTGAAATACCAATCTTCTGATAAATCGTTAAGTTTTGCAAAATAATTATTATCAACTCTCTTTGTAGGTATATAATATCCTTTAGAATTTATAAACATTTTAAAATATTTAATTATTTAAATTTTTGCAAATATAGGTTTCTAATGAGTTATTTTTTAATTTATTTAGCTGATTTTTTATTAAAATAGCACATATGATAACATATCGTTAAAAGTAATTTAATATCAAATTCTAGTGCATTGACAAATATATGTAAATTTCAATAAAAAAAAATGATTATAATTTGACTAAGTTACTAAGTTTATATTTATAAAATATTTTTTTTTTTTTAGAAAATATTGAATTATACAATGGGTATTTTTTCATTATAATATTAAATTATCTTTATTTTTATTAAAAAATATAGTTTTATTTCCTATACATATTCAGAAAAATGATTATAATTGTGGTTATAATTGTATAGTGATACTATAATTATTTGGGATTCAGTACCTAACTACAAATTTTAACATATAAATGAAATATTTAGACTTGTTCAATTATTTAAAAAAAATTGAAGATTATACAAAGAATGAAATTGAGATAGACGAAAATTTAGTTATTAGAAATTTTTCATTTAAATCAAATTATCGTTTTATACTTCCGGGTGGTTTAGGTAATAAAGATGATTATGAATTCTTATGTAATACAATTAACGATCATAATCCTGACGTTATACAAAAAATGCTCAATAATAAAGATGCTGACATTGCTGAGAATACTGAATTTCGATATCATATAATTATGCCTAAAAAAGAAAAGAAGGCAAAAGAAATCATAATTCTGTTTCACGGATTCAATGAAAAATATTGGAATAAATATTTACCATGGGCAACATATATGGCTGAAAAAACAGGGAAAGCTATCGTTTTGTTTCCTATGGCTTTTCATATGAACAGAGCACCATTATTATGGAGTAATCCCAGAGAAATGTATCGGGTAAGCGAAGAACGAAAAAAACGGCACCCAATGCTTTTATGTTCCAGCCTTTCCAATGTTGCAATTAGTACACGCATTAATAACAAACCGCAGAGATTTATCTGGTCAGGTTTACAATCATACTATGATGTTATTGACTTTGTTGAAGATATCAAAGACGGCTTACACCCTGCTATTGATAAAAATGCCAAAATAGACTTTTTTGCCTATTCCATAGGAGCGTTTTTAGCTGAACTTTTAAAGATGAGTAACAGAAACGGTTATTTTTCGGATACAAAATGTGCTATTTTTTGTGGAGGAGCTGTTTTTAACCGATTAACGCCGGTATCAAAATTTATATTGGATAGTGAAGCGGGAGTCAGCTTATATTCTTTTATTGTTGAACACATGGAAAGTCATATGAAAAGAGATGAGGTTCTTCGCCACTATATGTATAACGATCCGGAAGGAGCTAATTTCAGAAGTATGTTGAATTATAAAACTTTAATTAAAGAAAGAGAAGAAACATTTAGAAAAATCAGTAATCAGTTTTATGTAATTACCTTAGTTAAAGATGAAGTAATTCCTTCTTATGAAATCATGAATACCTTACAAGGATCTAAAAGAGATATTCCTATTACAATAGATTTGATAGATTATCCTTACCATTACATACATGAAGATCCATTTCCTTGCGTGTTTGAAATAGCTAATGAAGTTGAAGAAAGTTTTAAAAATACACTAAATAAATTTTGTGAATTCATAAAATAATAAGTAATTATAAATAACTTTATAGTATTTATCTCAAAAAAAAAGCCTTTTTGTTGCTAAAAAGTAAAAGTATAGTATCTTTGCAAATATTTTTTAAGTTAATTCAAACAAGGATATTTAATACAGATAAGTAAGTACTAAAGTTTTTACTTTGTAAGTATTCTTGACGGTTCTTTACAAAATATATTAATATTAAATTACATTTTTATGAACAGATTTTATTTTATAATTTATTTATTACTAATTAACTGCGTAATTAATGCCCAGGTCGGGATAGGAACTGAAACGCCCGATTCAAATACCATGCTGGATGTAGTGTCTCCAAATAATAATAAGGGTATTTTGATACCACGACTAACTGAAGCACAAAGAGATGAAATAGATAAAGCTAATGCAAAAGATGGATTGTTAATTTACAATACAACAGAGAATTGTTTTAATTATTGGAATAAGATAGAAGACGTTTGGAGTAGTCTTTGTGGAAGACCAGGTAAAGCTGTTTTTTCTATGGAATGTAATACTTTAAAAATTAATGGAACTTATTTAAATAAGACTGCTGTAACTTCAGACAACAAGCTTTTGCTAACTGTGGATGTAATCAAACCTGGGTCTTACAATATTAATGCAACTTCTTCGCCAGATAATAAATATTATTTTACAAAATCCGGAGATTTTCTTTCCACAGGAACTTATACAATAGAAGTTCCCTGTTATGGAACTCCTGAAAATTTTACCCCATCGGGGCAGCCTGGTGATGAATTTACATTGCTTATGAATGGGGTAGCAGTGAGTGCACCGTGTTCTACTTTTAATGTAGAAGTACAAGATTCCTCTGTAAAACCTGTATTTACAATGGATTGTTCTTCTACAACGGTTAGAGGCATCTATCAAAATGATATTCCTTTAACCAATAGTAATTACATAGAAGTTACTATTCGTTTTGATGCATCATTTAATGGAGCTCCTCTGTATTTATATACAGATACCGTAGAAGGTATTAGTTTCAAATCTGATAAATTAACTTTAGATAGCCAAGGACAGACTAGCGGATGGGTTACACAAACTGTAAAATTGTTAGGAGAAGGAGCTCCTATTAGTTATTCTCCCAAAAAAATGACTATTCATTCTAATAGTGTTTCATCAACAGCAACTTGTGAGGCAACAGTACTTGTTGGGTATGATTATATGAAACTATATACTACCGGAGTAGGGGTTTATAATGCATTGGGAAATGGTAACTTAGCAGCAATGATAAAAAATGAGGATAACTTTGGGTTACAACCCTATAGCATTGTTAAATTTAGAGGTTGGACGAAAGATAGTAAACATTTAGGAGATAGTCCTGGTTCCAACATTGTAAAAAATGAGTTATTAGGTAGTAATCCTCCGGATATAGTAATTACAGGACAAACAGGAAATCTTGATGCTGAAGCTGCGAAATATTATGCAGAATATCTTAAAAAAGGTGGAGTAATGCTTGTTTTTATGGAGGATAATGATCGAATTAAGCGTTTTCTTACCGGGTTGTATCCTGATGGAGGAATCAAAACAAGGTATGTTACAGGAGTAGGAGCAGGAGGAGCTGTATATAAATTGAAAGATATTAACAACCCTATAGTAAATGGTCCTTTCGGTGACATACGAGGAGAATTCTGGGGAGAAGATGCATCTACTACGACAGGTATAGTAAGCGGACTTCCTTTAAGTAGTGATATTGAAGTGCTTTCCACAGCACCCAATGGAGATGTAACGGCATTTAAACATAAAAAGTATAATTTAGTACTTGTATGTGATGGTGGGTTTAACTCATCAGGAGCATCAAATGGAGTTTTACCTGGTAATGCTGCCGGCAATATTTACTATCCGATGTTTTTAGGTTCGGTTACCATTGGAGGTCATACTTATCCTTTGTATCCTATTCCAAAACCTGCATATGGAAATGATATGGTTGGATTGAATCAATACAGCGTTTATAATTCAGTCTTTACAGCCAATGCAGTTGCTTGGGCTATTCAGGCAGCACAAACGAATGGAATTAATCCTCATATTAATAAGTAAATGATATAAAATTTATTTTTATAAACTTATAAAAATAAGAAAAACCTGTTGTATTTTAAATACAGCAGGTTTTTTTGTAATATGTAAATATCGTGAAGTTTATATAATATTTAAGAATATTTGTTATATGAATAGTTTTCATATTATAATTATTTAAAATGATTTGAATAATTTCGATTATCGAAAGAAGCTTTTCCAAATAGTTTTCTTATAAGCTAAAAATTTATCTTCATTTATTGATATATATGTCAATATTATATTTTGTATTTGCGAGGATGATAAACATAAATGTTTACACTTACTATAAAATTATGTGATTATGAAAAAATTGAATTTATTTTTAGTAGAACTTTTATTGTCCTTTCATTAACTAATTGTTCAAATGATGGTAATCACGCTTCTGGATAATCCACTTTATCCATAGAACAAACAAAACTTGTTTGAACATAGTATTCTGAAGAAGGAGCAACTGGGAAAATAACTTTAAATTTTGACTCATCAGGAAAAGTAACTTTTATTGAACACAGTGCGGGTCATTCTGTTGAAAATGAAAAAAGTACGAGTCAATGGAGTTTGTCTAGAAATGCTCTTAAAATTCTTTGGGAATATGCAGATCCAGGGTATAAAAATCGGATGCTGAAGTATTAGAATAAAGCAATACCGCTTTGAAATGGAAAGAATTTATTGATACTCAACATTATATTAAACTTATTATAGAAAATAGGATGCTAAAAATAATATATTTTATGATAAATCAATTCATTTCGTTTTTAATTTTCAGCCAAAATTTATAACTTAACAAGAAGAATGGCTTTAAAAGTATAAAATTAGGAACATCAATAAATAGTTTTGATAATTTAAAAGAACTACTAAATTCAAATAAAGATATAATAGCATATATTTATATGACTTCTGATTAAGATTTGCAATATTTGTTTAATCATAAAATACATGCTATTAACCTTTACTTTGATAATATAACTGAAGAGTTAATAGGTATTAAACTAATAATAGTTGTAAATAAACCACTTATAGATATTAAAAGTCTTAGACAAGCTCAAAACTGTCGCAGACCGCATTATTTCAGTGTATAGAAAACCTAATCATGTGACTGATAAAACAATGATGTTATCTAAGGTAGGAAATCAAACAGCTTTGTCAATTTATTTAACTCCTGTTGGAGAAATTACTTTAGGAAATGATGGTGAATTAGGAGGAACAACCCATATTGATGTATTCTTTCTCACAAAAGATAAATATTTAGGTATAATAAAAGGTGTAATATAATTGATGTTTTTTGGATCTTCTTACATGTAGGGAATATAATTTTATCAAAGCAAAAATAATAAACCTATATCACCTTTTACGGATAATATTTTATTGTATGATAAAAATAAATGCCGGAAATAAAAGAAAGTGTCTTAAAAAGGAAGTGTGCCAATCATTGAACATATCTGTAAAATATATTTAGTTAGTACTACAACAAAACCAATCAAAAAAATTATCTAAATCCGATAAATTAAGGTCTAAATAAAAAGTTACTCCCAATCGTTCAAAAAGAAAATCGAATTTCTTTTGAAGGGTTGCATTGATTATTTTTAGTTTTTGTGTGAAATTTTCGAATTTTTATATTCAATTGCTCTCTTTTGCTTACATTTTTATACAGAAGAGCTATACAAATATTGAGTGGATAAGAGTTTCGTCTTTGTCCCAATTTTTTACATCTTCTAAAGCACGGTAGTTATCAGATAATACAAATTCTTCTACTTCTATAAATATATGATGAGCTTTAGCTGTTATGGCCGCAGCATTGGGATGATTTTTACACGTAAATCCGTTTTTATCGGAATATTCGGATGGTTTTAATTTTATATAGGTATTTATGAATATGCGGTTAATGGTTTTATTTTGCCGTACCTCAATATGTAGATGAGCTACTGACTTGCCTTTTGCTATTTCATTACGCCTGTCGTAAACAAATCGTAAGCTCAAATTATCCATATTTTGATTGTGTTAAATTGTATCAAAAAATTTGATACAAATGTAAAAAAGCATATCAAAAATATGGCATAATACAGCATATTTTGTCATATTCAAAAATCACTAAATTTCTATGAAAACCTTTGTATGAAAGAAAAACCTGATTATATAGCGGGTTTGTTAGCGGAGAGAGAGGGATTCGAACCCCCGGACCTGTTACAGTCAACGGTTTTCAAGACCGCCGCAATCGACCACTCTGCCATCTCTCCTTTTTCCCCTATTGAGGGATTTTTAACGGATGCAAATATACAATTATTTTTTATTTTTCCAAATTTTTTAAATAGAAATTTCCTCTGTAGTAGATAATAAATCGTTTAAGGTTTCTCTCCTTCTGATAAGATAGGGTTTGTTATCCAGTAAAAGTATTTCAGCAGGTTTTAATCGGGAATTATAATTGGATGACATAGAAAAACAATAGGCTCCCGCATTTTCAAAACATAAGAAATCACCCTCACGTATTTCATTTATTTTTCGGTTAGTTCCAAAAGTATCGGTTTCGCAAATGTAACCTACAACCGTATAAAACCTATGTCTTCCTTCGGGGTTAGAAATGTTAAAGATGTTATGATAGGCATTATAAAACATAGGTCGTATTAAATGGTTAAATCCGCTGTCGACTTCCGCAAAAACAGTAGAGGTAGTTTGCTTGATTACATTTACTGAAACTATAAAAAAACCGGATTGACTAACTAAATATTTACCCGGTTCAAACATAAGGGTTAATTCTTTATGATATTCTTTTTGAAAATCATTAAAGCGTTCTGCCAGTTTTTTTCCGAGATAGTTAATGTCCGTTTCATGATCTCCTTTTTTATATGGAACTTTAAAACCGCTGCCAAAGTCTATGTAATCAAGGTCATGGAATTCTTTAGCAACATTAAAAAGAATCTCGGCACCTTGCAAAAAAACTTCCACATCCAGAATATCTGATCCTGTATGCATATGAATACCCTCTACTTTAATACCGGTGTTGTTTACAATTCTTAGTATGTGAGGCAACTGATGAATTGAAATTCCAAATTTGGAATCGATATGACCGGTCGATATTTTGGTATTTCCACCTGCTAATATGTGGGGATTGATTCTGATACAAACAGGGTAATTCTTTATTTCTTGCCCAAATGTTTCCAATATAGAAAGGTTATCTATATTGATTCGAACTCCCTGTTCTATAACCTGTTTTATTTCCTTAAACGATACTCCATTAGGAGTGTATATAATTTCTTTGGGATCAAAACCGGCAAGAAGCCCTAGTTGTACTTCTTGTATAGAAACTGTATCTAAACCGGAGCCTAAACTTTTAAAGTATTTTAAAACAGCAAGATTGGTATTGGCTTTACAAGCATAATTTAACTTGACCTTTTTTATGTTTTTGAATGCTTTTAAAAGTTTATGGTATTGATTTTTTATTATGGCCGTATCATAAACATAAAGGGGTGCACCAAATTCTTTAACTAGGTTTTGAAGTTGTTGTATTCTTGCTGATTCCATGATTTTCAAAAATAAATAAGTTACAAATTTATAAAAAACTAACCGTTTTTTGTTTTTATTATAAAATAAAAAAGGTAATTATTTTAAGAGGGAATATTTCTTTCTTTTTTTTATAAAGTATTGTAAAACAATATATTTTTTCTCAAAATAATTGGGAATACCTGCCTTTCGTTTTTTTAGATATTTAGGTAACATATAATATACAGAAAAATGAGCGCGAATAATCGCCCAACAATATTTCCAACCATTTGAAAAAATGAAATCAAATCCTGCCAATCCATCCAGCATTAAACGAAGTGGAAAGATCCATAAAAGTTTATGAGTAGGCAGGTTTTTAATTAACATCAGGAGGTTGTTTCTGAAATTTAGATATGTTTTGTGCGGATTATATGGATCTAAAGTTCCCCCTCCGACATGGTATACGGTTGATTTTCCACAATAATATATAATTTTTCTATTATTTTTTAATCTCCAGCATAAGTCTATTTCTTCCATGTGGGCAAAAAAATCCGAATCAAAACCATTACATTCCCAAAAATCTTTTTTCCTGACAAAAAAGCAAGCTCCGGTTGCCCAAAAAATTTCCTGATTACCATCATATTGTCCGGAATCTATCTCAAGATCAAAAAAAATTCTTCCCCGGCAAAAGGGATAACCTAAATTATCGATAAACCCACCGCCGGCTCCTGCAAATTCAAATTTATCTTTTTCTTTATAGCTTAATATTTTTGGCTGAATGGCTGCAATATGCTCATTTTCTACGAATAACGAAAGAATAGGTGCGGTCCAGTTTTCAGTTACTTCTACGTCAGAGTTCAATAAACAATAAATATCTTCCGTTACGGATTTTAATCCTTGATTATATCCACCTGCATATCCTAAATTTATGGCATTTTGTATAATGATAACAGATGGGAAGTTTTCGCGTAAAAATGAAACGGAATCGTCAGTGGAAGCATTATCAATTATGTATATGGTAGAATTGGGGCTATAATCGATAACTTTTTGTAAAAATTTTTTAAACCACTTTATTCCATTATAGTTTAAAATAACAATGGCTAAAGTTGATAATCTGTTCCGCTTATGTATTTCCATCTTTTATGTGACCAAAGCCAAAGACTCGGATGAGTTTTTATATTTTGGGTGAGTTCTGAATAAAATTTTTCAACAATTTCATTTTCCCTAAATTTTTCTTTATCCGGGTAAATTCGTTTTAGGCGTGCCTCATATTTACCTCTTTTAATTTTAACCATATTTATATATAATACGGCATATTCTTTTCTGCAAGCTATTTTATCATACCCGTTAAAAGCGGGTGTTAGCCTGTTAAAAAAATTTAACTCATAATGTATTCGGCTTTTAAAAGGACTTTGATCTGCTACAAAAAGAAAAATATGAGAGCCATCATTGGGTAATTTAAGCATGGTTCTACCTACTTCTTTAACGGTAAGAGGAATGGTTCCGTAACGTGATCGCGATTCGTGTACGCTTTGGTCGAAGAAATTACTGGCAACTTTTTTATAGACGGCATATTTATGTTTTTGTTGTAAATCAGGAGATATTCCGGATAGCCATTCCCAATTAAACATATGCCCACTAAGTAAGATCACGTCTTTTTTTTCATGTATGCATTGTTGGGTAATATCCAGGTTAACGAACTTAATTCGGTCCTTATAATCTTCTCTTTTCATGGAAAATGTTTTAATGAGTTCAACCATGAAGTCGGAAAAATTTTTATAAAATTCTTTTTGTATTTTTTTTCTTTCGTGTTCAGTTTTATCAGGAAAGGCAATTAATAAATTATTTTTAACTACTTTTTTCCTGTATCCTATAATATAATATATAATGAAGTATAATATGTTTGAAAAACCATATAAAAAAGAAAATGGTAATTTTGATACCAGAATAAAGAAATCTTTTATTATTTTTTTCAAAATAGTGGAATATAGAAACAAAATTACTAAAATTAATTACAATTGAAGAAGTGTTTCATGATTATAAAAACCTAATTTAAATCAACAGAAATGATATACTTATTGGTTTATAAAAATGTTTATCTTATCAACTAACCATTCTACCCAATTTTCATCTTCGTTGAGACATTCAATATAATGAAATTCTTTACCTCCATTTTTAATAAATAATTCTTTGTCCGTGATAGCAAGTTCTTCTAGCGTTTCTAAGCAATCTGCAACAAAGGCCGGGGCAACCACAGCTATATGGGTAAAACCTTCGGCAGGAAGTTTTTCTAATGTTTTGTCTGTATAGGGATGTAGCCAAGGAGATCTTCCTAATCGTGATTGAAAAGATTGTCGTATTTTAGTTTTATCTAAACCTAATTTTTCACGGACTTTCTCAGTAACATAATAACATTGGTGTCTATAACAATATTTATGCGAAGTTCTTTCTTTTTCAAAGCAACAGATATTATCTATTCGACATTGTTTAGTTGGATCTGTTTTATATATATGACGTTCCGGAACTCCGTGATAACTGAATAAAAGTAAATCAAAACTTTTGGGAAGATGTTTTTTTATGGAATTACTTAAGACTTCAATGTATTTTTCATCGTTATAAAAAGGTGGAAGAAAGCTTATATTTAAATTAGGGAAATATTTTTTTTGTACTTCTTTTGCTTTTTCCACTACCGTTTCTGTTGTACTCATAGCATACTGAGGATATAGAGGAATAACAAGTACTTCAGTTACACCTTTATCAGCCAATTTTGTAAGTCCATTTTTAATAGATGGTTCTTGATATCGCATAGCTAATGCTATAGGATTTTTTATTTTTTCTTCTATCTTTTTGGTAAGATTTTTAGAGATAACTACTAATGGAGATCCTTCATCCCACCAAATATTTTGATAAGCACGTGCAGATTCTTTGGGTCTTTTAGGAAGTATGGTAAGTTCAACAATCATTTTTCGTAATAACCACGGAATGTCAATAACGCGTTTATCCATTAAAAATTCGCGTAAATATACCCTTACATCTTCTTCAGATGTAGACTTAGGTGAACCTAAATTTACTAAAAGTATTCCTTTCATCTTGTTATTCCATGTGTTTTACAAAAATAGTAATCTCTAATTAAATGAAAACCTTTTTATGATAAGAAATAATAATAGTATAAAATAAGTACTTAGTGAACTGTAATATTATGAGGTAAAAAGAGATTACTGTGGCGGCAACCTCTTTTATAGTATTTATATTTATGCAAGAGTTATCTCTTGATCTAAATATACATCTTGAATGGCGTTTAATAATTCTACTCCTTCTTTCATTGGTTTTTGAAATGCCTTGCGACCGCTTATTAGTCCCATACCTCCGGCACGCTTGTTAATAATGGCAGTTATAACAGCATCTTTAAGATCAGATTCTCCGTGGGATTCTCCTCCGGAATTGATTAATCCGATTCTTCCCATATAATTGTTTATTACTTGGTATCTGCACAGATCAATAGGATGATCGGTAGTAAGTTCAGAATACATTTTTGCATTTGTTTTTCCAAATTTTATGGCTGTAAAACCACCGTTATTAGTAGGTAATTTCTGCTTAATAATATCAGCTTTTATAGTTACTCCGATATGATTGGCTTGTCCCGTTAAATCAGCCGCAGAATGATAATCTATTCCGTCTTTTATGAAAGCATCATTACGTAAGTAACACCATAAAATGGTAGCCATTCCTAATTCATGCGCATATTCAAAAGCTTCGGCTATTTCCACGATTTCCCGTCTGCTATCATTTGAACCAAAATAAATAGTAGCTCCTATTGCCACGGCCCCCATATTCCAAGCTTCTTTCACAGTTCCGAAAAGTATTTGTTGAGGAGTATTAGGATAAGACAATAATTCATTATGATTAATTTTTACAATGAAAGGAATTTTATGAGCGTATTTCCTAGCAACGGAGGAAAGTACCCCATACGTTGATGCTACAGCATTACATCCTCCCTCTATAGCAAGCATTATAATATTTTCAGGGTCAAAATACAAGGGATTGGAAGCAAAAGAAGCTCCCCCGGTATGCTCAATTCCTTGATCTACAGGAAGGATAGATACATAACCTGTATTGGAAAGTCTTCCATGTTTTAAAATTGTTTGTAAACTTCTTAAAGTAGGAATATTCCTGTCAGAATTAATCCAAATATTATCAATAACTGAAGAAGAAGGAGTATGAAGTAATTTTTTATCTACAGTTTTACAGGTATGGTTAAGGTAGAAATCTGTTTTATCACCTAATAATTCTATAATTTTGTTTGATGGCATAATAAAGATATTTATAATTATAAAGATATCTAAATTAAGCAAATATATATTAGTATCAAAACAAATTTATGAATAATTTTTATTGTAAACTGTAAAAATGGCTATAGGGATAAGATAATTTTTTGCAGTTTATCAGAAATAAAAAATTTGTTTCGTATTTGAAGTAATATATCCTCGTTGACTAAAGAAGTTGTCATAATTTTTTTTACCCGGTCAACATTTTTTATTTGTGAATGTAAGGTATAAAATCCATATCCTGTCAGAGTGCCCTCCTCAAAAAACATAAAAGATTTTTCACTTAATGTTCTTCCTTGGTCTGTTAATAATATATATTTTTCTTTTTTAAAATTAAGTTCAAGAATTAGATTGCAGTAATAGTTTTCTTTTTCTTCCTGAGAGGTTAAAAATTCTTTTGCCTTTTCTAAAGACGAAAAAGTTAATAAGGCATTTTTTTTATTTTTTGAATTTAACGAAGCTATGTATATTTTATTTTGTTTTGGATTCGCAAACAATCCATAACTATGAAAATTAGTTTTTCTTATAGGAAGGTATTCGGGATTGTTAACTTTAATTTCGTTAAAAGCCTTCAAACCGGCAATAATTTTACTTCCTGTAAGTTCAAAACTTATTTGCTCTGTTTTTTTTTGGATATTTCTTGATTTTTGGCTTTTTCCGGTCAAAATTTGACGTGCTTTATTAGAAATATTGGAACTTTGGTCTATATAGATAATTTTTCCTTTTTCATCATGAAGATAGAAAACTCCTGTTGCTTGTGGAAGACTTTCTAATAAAGTAAGTATTTTTTTATTTAATGATTGGTGCTTTATCTGATTAATATGAGAATTAATTATATTTTTATGTGTATCTTTATCCAGTAACAATTGAAATAATTTTACAGTTGCCCAAGCATCTCCATGAGCTCTGTGCCTTTCACTTACAGGAATGCCTAATGAGGAGCAGAGTTTTCCTAAAGAATAAGAAGCCATTCCCGGAATGATAGTTCTGCTTAAAGTGATAGTATCTAAAGTAGGTCGTTGGAAGTCAAAACCTAAACGCAAAAACTCCGAACGTATAATACGATAATCAAAAGTAACATTATGCCCTACTAAAACTGCATTATCGGTTATTTCTACAAGCCTTTTTGCTAATTCATAAAATTTAGGTGCTGTTTTAACCATCTTTTTGGTAATACCTGTAAGCTTTTGTACATAAAAATGAATATCCCTTTCAGGATTTATTAACGAAATAAAAGTATCAGTAATTTTTTCTCCATTAAATCTATATACTGCAATTTCAATAATACTCTCCTCATTAAATTTTCCACCTGTCGTCTCTACATCTAAAATAGCATAATCCATTTCAGGTAATCTTTATTTCCTTTTTCGAGTATTATTCTTGACTCCTAAAGCACCAAAAAGCATTTTAGACCCCTCTCTTACAAAAGTTCTGCTCATATCTCTTACCAAAGGAGAATTTATTATTTTCTCAAAAATGGATGGTTCCGATTTTTCTGTTTTTGAGATAGTTGCTTTGGTGGATTCCGGTTCTTTTTTAGTAGCTGAGTCATCATCAGAAGCCGTTTTCATTCTCTCACTTAAGATTTCATAGGCACTTTCCTTATTTATGTCATCTGCATATTTTTTAACCATCGCAGAGTTATTGACAATTTCATCAATTTCCTGAGGCGTAAGAATGTCCATTCTTGATCTTGGAGAAATCATAAATGTATCTGCAAGAGGCGTAGGAATTCCTTTTTCATCCAAACAAGTAATAAAAGCTTCACCGGTACCTAATTGTTGTATAAGTTCGTTAGCTTTGTAGTATTCTGTAGAAGGGTAATTTTCTACTGCTTTATTAATTTCTTTTTTATCTTTAGCGGTAAAACCTCTTAAAGCGTGTTGTATTTTTAATCCTAATTGACCTAGAACTCCTTCCGGAACATCTCCCGGAACCTGAGTACAAAAATATAGGCCAATACCTTTAGAACGGATTAGCTTAACCATGGTTTCAATTTGGTTAAGTAAAACTTTAGAAGCCTCATTAAATAATAAATGAGCTTCATCGATAAAAATTGCTAATTTAGGTTTATCTAAATCTCCAACTTCAGGAGATGTTTGGTAAATTTCCGAAAGTAAACTTAATAGAAAGGTTGAAAAAAACTGAGGTCGATTTTGTATATCAGTGAGTCTAATTATATTAATAACACCCAATCCATTTCTAACCTGTAGTAAATCGTCCGTGTTAAAACTTGGCTCGCCAAAAAAACGCCCCGCGTCTTGTTGTTCCAGGGCTACGATACTTCGTAATAAGGAACCTAAAGAGCTGGAAGCAATGGAACCATAGTTTTGAGATAACTCTGACTTTCCCCGCTCATTTTCAGTAACAAATTGTAATACTTTGCGTAAATCATCCAAATCAATGAGTGGGAGTTTTTTGTCATCACAATATTTGAAGATAATCGACATAATACTGGTTTGCGTATCATTTAAACCTAATATTTTACTTAGTAAAATAGGACCAAATTCTGTAATGGTAGCTCTAAGTCTTACTCCTTTTTCTTGAGATATCGTTAATAGCTCAACGGGGAATCCCTGAGCGGTGTACGGTAGTTTCAGTTTTTCATAACGATCGAGTATCTTGGGATTATTGGGATCTGCAGCTTTAGCTATTCCACTTAAATCTCCTTTTATATCCATTAGCAAAGAAGGAACACCTTTTAAAGAAAGTTGTTCCGCTAAAATTTGGAGAGACTTTGTTTTTCCCGTTCCAGTTGCTCCGGCAATTAATCCATGTCTGGTAATCATTTTTAGGGGAACTGAAATTTCAACTTCAGGAACTATATGACCATCTAACTTAGCCTTTCCCAGTAATATTTTTTCCCCTTTGTATGTATATCGATTGGTAAACTCTTTAATAAATTGTTCTTTCATCAAGAAAATGTTTTTAAAATGTAAAGGTAAATATTTTTACCTTTTAAGGATGAACCAATACGAACAAATAGGCTATTTGTAATAATAAAAGTAGTTTAAAAGTTGTAATATTTTTAAAATAATAAATTAAATATAAAGGTAAATGGGAGTTATTTTTTGTATTCTGTAAATTTTATCATTATTTTGTAAAATGATAATTAATAAAATAATAATTAATATACAATAATGAAAATTAAAGTTATTAATAAATCAAAGCATCCACTACCGGAATATAAAACCGCCTTATCAGCAGGGATGGATTTAAAAGCAAATCTGGATATGCCTTTATTATTAAAACCTTCAGAGAGAAAGGTGATACCTACCGGATTATATATAGAAATACCTCCGGGTTATGAAGGGCAGATACGTGCGAGAAGCGGATTAGCATTAAAATATGGAATAGGATGTCCTAACTCTCCAGGAACTATAGATGCCGATTATAGAGGCGAAGTGGGAGTAATATTAATTAACCTATCTAAGGAAGATTTTAGTATTAATGATGGAGATAGAATAGCCCAGTTAGTTATTGCTAAACATGAAACAGTTATTTGGGAAGAAGTGGACAAGTTAAATGATACTGTAAGAGGTGAAGGAGGATATGGAAGCTCCGGAATAAAATAAACTATTACGTATAAAATATATTACTTATTTTAATAATCTTTTCAATATGAGAATTATCGTTCCTATGGCAGGAAAAGGTTCAAGGTTAAGACCACATACATTAACAATTCCAAAACCATTGATACCTATCGCCGGTAAACCAATTGTTCAAAGACTAGTAGAAGATATAGCTAAAGTAGTTGATGACAAAATAGATGAAATAGCATTTATAATAGGAGATTTTGGACAAGAAACTGAAAAACAATTAATCGATATAGCAGAAAAATTAGGCGCTAAAGGTACCATTTATCATCAATTATGTCCTTTAGGCACGGCTCATGCTATTCATTGTGCTAAAGAAAGTATGAAGGGGCCTATTATAATTGCTTTTGCGGATACTTTATTTAAAGCGGATTTCCAATTAGATAAAGACTCAGATGGAGTAATTTGGGTAAAAAAAGTGGAAGATCCGAGCGCTTTTGGAGTGGTAAAATTAGATCAGCAAGGAGTCATAAAGGGAATTGTTGAAAAACCAAAAGAGTTTGTTTCAGATTTAGCAATAATAGGTATATATTATTTCAAAGATTCAGATAAGTTAATGGATGAAATTAATTATCTGATAGATAATGATATTAAAGTAGCTAATGAGTTTCAACTGACCAATGCACTGGACAGCTTAAGAGAAAAAGGTGCCAAATTTACTCTAGGTAAGGTAGGTGATTGGATGGATTGCGGGAATAAAGAAGCAACAGTAGAAACTAATTCTAAAATTTTAAACTATGAAAAAGAAGAATTGGCAATATACCCTGAAAGTACAAAAATTGAAAACAGTTTAATTATCCCTCCCTGCTTTATCGGTGAAAATGTTGAAATTGTTAACTCGAAAATAGGTCCCAATGTGTCTTTAGGAAATGGAACTAAAATAGATAAAAGTAATATTGAAAATTCATTAATACAAGAAAACACTTACATCAGTCACGGAAATCTTACCAATTCAATGATTGGTAATTCTGCTAAATATATGGGTGTATCTCGTTCATTAAGTTTAGGTGATTTTAGTGTGTTGGAAACTAAATAAATAGTATGAAAAAAATACTGATTCTAGTTTTAATTTCTGCATTGATATTTTCATGTAAGACCCAAAAAGGAATTTCCCTAAATGAAAAAGAAATCCAAAATGAAAATGCAAGTGCAGAAAATTTATTTAAAACTATTGCACAGCCTGTTGAATTTTCTACTTTAAAGATTAAAGCAAATGCAGATATTGAATCAGGAAATTCATATCCTTCCGTAGCCTTAACCCTATATATAGATAAAGGAAATCAAATTTGGGCCAATGCATCCCTAATTCTTCCCTTAGCAAGGGCTTCCATTTATCCGGGAGGATTTAAGATGTATGAAAGAATTGGAAAAACATACGTTGATTCTAATTTTGATTATCTCAATAATCTTCTAAAGGTAGATTTTTTAACATATAAAAACATGGAAGATTTATTGATAGGAAAAATATTTTTTCCTATACATGCTAAAGATTTTAATTTTTCAATTGAAAATAATTATTATATACTTACCTCAAAACATTCCATGAAAGTAGGTAGCGGTAAAGAAACAAGAAATTTTTCAAGGAAGCTTATTTTCGATTCTAATTATAATTTGAGACAAATAAGCATGGAAGATCCCTCAAAAAATACATATTTACAGATAGATTATGATGATTATGTAAATATTGAGTATAAAATTTTGCCAAAAAATATTAAAATTTTCATAAAAGGAGAAAAAGAGATTAAAATTACATTGAATTATAATAAATTTGAGTTCGTTAATATGGAAACGCCTTTTGAAATTCCAAAAGGGTATTCGCAAAGAAAAATTAATTAATGACAGTTAATAAAAAAACATATACTCTTTTTTTTCTATTGCTAACTGTATTTATTTATAGTCAGCTACCCTATAAGAAAGAAGACCTTCAAAAACAGAGCGCCCAATTAAAACAAGAGATTGCCGAGCTCAATAAGGCTTTGATTTCAAGTAAAAATGAATCTAAAACATCCATTACATACATTGCAAATCTGAATAAAAAAATCAGCGTACGGGCAAAGCTTATAAATACAACACGAAAAGAATCTAGAGTCTTGGATGAAGAAATATATTTAAATCAATTAGCAGTAAATAAATTACGAAGGGAATTAAAAAAACTAAGAGAAAATTATGCAGACGTATTAATCCGATCTTATAAAAATAAATCTGTACAAAACAAGATATTGTTTATATTATCGTCAGAAAACATATCTCAAGCTTTTCGACGTATAAAATATTTACAGAAATATTCAGAATTTCAAGATGAAAAAGTTGCTGAAATTAATGAAAAACAACAGCAAATTTTACATACCATTGAATTGAGAGAAGCGGCAAAAAAAGAAAAATTAGAAGTATTAGCCCAACAACAAGTCCAAATCAATCAATTAAATGTTGAAAAGAAAGAAAAAGAGGTTATAGTTGAGCAATACATCAAGGAGCAAGGAGATTTAACAGAAAAAATAAAGCAAAAGCAATCTCAGCGTAAAACTTTGGAAAGACAAGTTCAGGCGATTATAGCAGAAGAACTCAGAGTTGTTAAGGCACAAGAAGCAGAAGAAAGAAGAAAAGCGGAAGAGGCGGAAAGGATACGGAAAAAAACAATAGAAGAAGAACGTGCTAAAAAGGCGTTAGAAGCCCGACAAGCAGCAGAAAAACTTGCAATACAAAAAGCAGAAGCAGCAAAAAAAGCAGCTGCAGAAGCACTTGCTGCAAAAATTGCCTCCAATAAAGAAATAAATGATAAAAGTGCGGCAAAACTAGCAGAAGATACCAAAAAGATAGCAGAAAAAGCGGCCGCAGAAAAAGCAGCCGCAGAAAAACTGGCAGCAAAAAAAGCAGAAGCAGCTAGAATAGCTGAAGTAAAGGCAAATGCTAAGAGAGAATCCATAGGAGTAGCTCCACCGGCTGCAAGTGCATCAGAAACATTATCTAAAAATTTTGAAGCTAACAAAAAGCTTCTTCCTTGGCCGGTTTCAGGAACTGTAGTGTCCGGATTTGGAAGAACTCCGCACCCGGTAGTACCTAATATTTACGTGGAGCATCAAGGAGTAGAGATAGCAGCTGCCCCGGGTAGTTTGGCTAAAGCGGTATTTAACGGTTCGGTGAGCAAAATTCTGATAGTGCCGGGAGGAGGAAAAGCAGTATTAATAAGTCATGGAAATTATTTTACTTTATATTCGAATCTTACCACTGTAATTGTTTCAGTAGGTGATAAAGTAAAAACAGGTCAAGCATTAGGTAAAATTTATACGGATGATACCAATAGTACCCTTTTAGGGTTCCAAGTGTGGAAAGGTACTGTTCCTCAAAATCCGTCCAACTGGTTATCCGGAATGTAAGTTATTTATAGAAAATGTATTATAGGAGGTTGAAATTTTGAAAAATTTATTAACTTTGAAGCAAATCAAAAAAAATTATGAGATTGTTTGAACATCCTATGTCAATAATAATAATATTAGTTGTAGTATTATTATTGTTTGGAGGAAAAAAAATTCCTGAATTGATGAGAGGTCTGGGAACCGGATTGAAGGAGTTTAAAGATGCTACTAAATCAGATGAAGATAAGAAAAAAGAGACCAACTCATCTGCAAATTCTAAAGACGAAAACTAATCTCTAATTAAGTTATATATTAGTATAATAATTAATAACATGAAATTTACAGAAAAAGCCTGGAAAATTTTTAATCAAAGTATTCAGGATTATCATGTAAAAGATGAGGTAAACCAGAAAATTAATAACCCATATCCTCAAGATAGCCTGGAACATTTGTTGTATTTAAAGAATTGGATTGATACAGTCCAATGGCATTTGGAAGATTTAATCAGGGATGAAAATATTGATCCGGTAGAAGCCTTACGATTAAAAAGATGGATTGACCAATCTAACCAAGAAAGGACCGATCGGGTAGAAAATTTGGATAGCTGGTTTTTAGACAATTATAAAGATGTACACATTCTTTCCGATGCGACAATAAATACGGAAAGTCCGGCTTGGGCTATTGATCGTTTATCTATCTTATCCTTAAAAATATATCATATGAAAGCTGAGGTGGAAAGGCCGGATGCCGGATTAGAACATAAAAAAAGTTGTCAGAAAAAATTAAACGTCTTACAACAACAATATCTAGATCTATCTACCGCGATTGAAGAACTCTTAGAAGATTACTCAGCCGGAAAAAAGTATATGAAGGTGTACAAGCAAATGAAGATGTATAATGATGAAGAATTAAATCCTGTTCTTTACAACAAAAAATAAAATTTACCTTTATCAGTATAAATTAGTTAAATCATATATAGCCGAATAATTCAATAACTGCATCATCTATGTAGTTATCGTTATATTTATGTATTATGATGACGTTACTTATAAATCAGTATGCAGATAGATATAGTCCTAATTTGAATACCTTACAATAAAAAATGCTAAAATTTCATATTTAAATTAGAAATCAGAATTTCTACTTTAGCTATTTTTAAATCACCAAAATAAGAATATAAAATTTTGAAATAAGATAATACACGAATATATTCGTATTATATTTTTTCAATCAATAAATCGATAATAATACATCAAAAAGTACTGTCAAGTAATACGATACTTGTAAAATACCTAAGTGATGCGTAAAAATGTTGCGTATATTAAATAATTACTATATTTGATCTTTTTTTTAACATATAAATCAATCAAGAATGATGAAAAAAATTTTATTATTTTTATTTGTATCAACCCTCTCACAATTTATTTATGCTCAACAACCACTAACTGGCACTCCTGTAACTGATACGCTTACTGTTCCCAAGAAAGCTAAAAATTGGAAAATTAGTGGCGATCATTCTCTTATAGTAAATCAAAGTTCATTTTCCAATTGGATAGCCGGAGGAACCAATTCATTTGGAGGATCTGCAAGGATAAAATATTCCTTGGATTATAAGAAAGGAAAAAATATTTTTAAAAACAAAATAACCATCGGATACGGCCAAGTCAATAATAAAAATGATAAGATGAGAAAAACAGATGACATTCTGTTGCTTGAATCTATGTACGGACGAGGCATATCTAAAAATTGGTACGCTAGTGTAGACCTGTCATTTAAAACGCAAATGTTTAATGGATATGATTATAGTGCTCACCCCGACTATACCTCCAAAGACAGGATTTCTTCGTTTATGTCTCCGGGTTATTTGACTGTAGGGTTTGGTTTTGATTATAAGCCGGATGGAAATTTTCAATTATCCTTGTTACCCATAACCTCCAAAAATACATTTGTGCTGGATAGAAAATTACAGAAAAAAGATAATTACGGATTAAAACATGATGGAGATTATATGTATATGGAGCTCGGAGCTATGGTTAATGCTAAATATAAAGTGGAAATAATGAAAAATGTAGTTTGGGATAATTCTTTATCTTTATTTTCAAACTATCTATCCCATGCCGAAAGGGTTGATGTAAATTTTGGAAGTGTCATTGATATGAAAGTCAATAATCATATATCCACTAAGCTAACCTTTGACTTGATTTATGATCATGATCAAATTAAAAGAGTTCAAACCCGTCAAACATTTGGAATAGGATTATCCTATGGATTTAATTCCAAAAATAAATAACTGTATATGGAATAAAACTATTTACTGAAAAGATATATTCATACCAATAAATCACGGTATCTTTCTTAAAATGATCTAAATATCAATTTATTTTTTGAGAAATCTTTTTCTATCTTTCCCATTACGTTTATCTTTGTGGATATATAATTTTAATTAAAATAAATGAAGTTACTAGCAGTGGGTACCGTTGCATACGATGCCATAGAAACCCCATTTGGGAAAACTGATAAGATTTTAGGCGGGGCTGCCACCTATATAGGTTTGGCAGCTTCGAAGCTGGGAGCAAAAGTTAACCTTGTTTCTGTAATAGGTGGAGATTTTAAACCTGAATATATAGAGGTATTCCATAAAAATTCTATAGGTATTGAAGGAGTAAAAAAAATAGAAGAAGGAAAAACTTTTTTTTGGGCCGGAAAATATCATACAGATATGAACAATCGCGACACATTAATTACAGAATTAAATGTATTAGAAAATTTTGAGCCTAAAATTCCCGATTCTCAGAAAAATTCTGAAATTGTAATGTTGGGAAATTTACATCCTGCCGTACAATTATCCGTTTTAGAACAAATGTCGGTAAAACCCAAATTAGTCATATTAGATACTATGGATTTTTGGATGAATACCGCTTGGGATTCATTACTTCAAATACTTTCTCAAGTAGATGTAATAACTATTAATGATGCCGAAGCGCGTCAACTTTCGGGAGAATTCAGTTTAGTAAAAGCAGCAAAAAAAATACAAGAGATGGGTCCCCGTGTAGTGATTATTAAAAAAGGAGAGCATGGTGCATTGCTTTTTAATGAGAATAAAATATTTTTTGCTCCGGCTTTACCGTTGGAAGATGTCTTTGATCCAACCGGCGCTGGGGATACATTTGCCGGAGGATTTGCAGGTTATATAACACAAACTGCAGATTTATCGTATGAAAATATGAAAAAAGCCATCATAGTGGGAAGCGCATTGGCCTCTTTTACAGTTGAAAAATTCGGTACAGAGAAATTGCAACATATATCTTCTTTGGAATTTGAAAATAGACTTAATGAATTTAAAAAGTTGACGGAATATAATTATAGTTTTTAAAATTATAATTATCCAAGATTTTATCTAACCTTTAATTCATAAATTAAAGGTTTTTTTTAATTTTATAATTACCAATAATTTTTTTATGATAAAACCAAAAATTATTACTTTAAGTTTAATAACAATCTTAACAGTAAATGCGCAACACATGAAATATCCCACAACAGAAAAAGGAGCAGAAAAGGACGATTATTTCGGGGAAAAAGTTACAGCTCCTTACAGATGGTTAGAAGATGATCAATCTCCAAAAACAAAAAAATGGGTCAACAATCAAAATAAGCTAACATTTGAATACTTATATAAAATACAGTACAGAAATCAAATAAAAGATCAACTTAAAGAGCTTTGGAATTACGAAAGAATATCGGCTCCTTTTGAAGAAGGAGAATATACCTATTATTATAAGAATAATGGATTGCAGCCGCAGTCTGTCCTTTATAGAAGATTAACCGCCGGAGGCAAGGAAGAGATATTTTTAGATCCTAATGCTTTTTCAACAGACGGTACGACCTCTTTGGGCGGCATTTCCTTTAGTAAGGATGGAAGCTTAGCCGCTTATCAAATATCGGAAGGCGGTTCGGATTGGAGGAAAGTAATAATTATAGACACCAACACAAAAAAACAGGTCGGAGATACCCTCAAAAATGTTAAATTTTCTACTGTTGCTTGGAAATCTAATGAAGGATTTTATTATTCCGGTTATCAAAAGCCCAAAATAGGAAGTCCGTTATCCGGAAAAACAGAACATCATATTTTGTTTTTTCATAATCTACATGAATCGCAATCTAAAGATCAAATCGTCTTCGGAGGCGAAAAAACTCCACGAAGGTATATAAACGCCAGCGTTTCGGAAGATCAGCGATATTTAATAATAACCGCAGCAAACTCTACTTCCGGTAATGAGTTATATATTCAGGATTTAAAAACACCAAATAAGATCCTACCTGTGGTAACAGGATTTACCAATAGCTATGAAGTAGTTACTACAGATGGAGATTGGATATACCTGCAAACCAACCGGGATGCTCCTAATCAAAAATTAGTGAAGATAAACGCATCACAAATAAAAACCCAATCGCCGAAGTGGGAAACCGTAATACCCGAAACGAAGTCAGTACTTAAAGTAAGCAGTGCCAATACATATCTATTTGCTGAATATATTGTAGATGTACACACAGAAGTGAAACAATATGATTTGAATGGTAAATTACTACGGACTATAGACTTACCCGGATTAGGGCAGGCAGCGGGTTTTTCGGGTAAAAACAATCAAAAAGAAATTTATTACTCTTTTACCAACTATATTTATCCGTCTACGCTATTTAAATATAATACAGAAAATGGAGTATCTGAACTTTACCAAAAACCTGTAATTAATTTTAACCCCGAAGAATTTGAAAGCAAACAAATTTTTTATACTTCCCAAGACGGTACCCAAATACCCATGACCCTTACTTATAAAAAGGGAATTAAACTAAACGGAAAAAATCCGACCTTACTGTACGGATATGGAGGTTTTGAAATAAGCCTGTTGCCTGCATTTTCAGTACCTACTGCTGTATGGCTACAAAATGGAGGTGTGTATGCCGTAGCTAACATAAGAGGAGGAGGAGAATACGGGCGAAAATGGCACGACGCCGGAACTCGGCTAAACAAAAAAAATGTATTTGAAGATTTTATTTCAGCAGGAGAGTACTTGATTGCTAATAAATACACCTCTTCCAGCTATTTAGCCTTGTCGGGAGGTTCCAACGGAGGTTTATTGGTAGGAGCAGTAATGACGATGCGTCCCGATTTGGCCCAAGTAGCCTTACCTGCAGTAGGTGTGTTGGATATGTTACGCTACCATACCTTTACAGCAGGTGCCGGATGGGCGTATGACTATGGAACCGCAGACGACAATAAAGAAATGTTTACCTATTTAAAATCTTATTCGCCTGTTCATAACGTTAAAAAAGGAGTTTGCTACCCGGCAACCTTAATTACCACCGGAGACCACGACGACCGGGTTGTCCCTTCTCATTCGTATAAATTTGCTGCAGAATTACAAGAAAAGCAAAGCTGCAATAATCCTGTTTTAATAAGGATTGAAACACGCGCAGGACACGGAGCAGGAAAACCCATAGATTTACTGATAGAAGAGATCGCTGACAAATTTGCTTTTACTTTTAACAATTTCGGAATTAAAGAGTTAAAATAGATATTAAAAATTACTGTTAAGTCCAAGGGATTGCTTTTTTTATAGCAATCCCTTATTTTTTTTTAAAATAATATAAATAGAAGCTAATTTCTTATTTTTATTTTATATCTTTGAAGGATAATAAATGTTTTAAATAATAAATTATGAGATACTTTTACTTATTTTTATTCTGTTTATTGTATAGAATTGAATTTATTCAAGCCCAGAATCTCTATTTCGGATACGATGATTCAGGAAATCAAGTGTTAAGAAAATTGGAATATGATGAGGTGCGGGATCCCATTTCGCGACTGTTGCAACCCGAATCAATTGATCCATCCGCAGTAGGCGAACCCATCATGTATACTAAAAACAATGAAATAGAGATATATCCCAATCCTGTAGAAACGGCGCTAACGATTCGATGGAATCCTGTTATAGCAAACTTATTGATCAAGATAGAGCTGTTGGCCTATAATGCTACTCTAATAGAAGAGGTGAAATTTAAAGCATCGGAGCGAAAAGCAGTTCTGAATATGGGCCCTAAACCTTCGGGTGTTTACTATGTTAAGCTATATTGCTCTGACGGAAGAATTATCCATCATACCGTTATTAAAAAATAAGTCGCAAAACCTCAAACTAATTCCATAAAAATGAAATTTATATATACCTTAGGTGTGTCTGTATTTCTATATATGGCAACACCTATTTCAGCCCAAAACCTTTTGCCTGAAAGCAACAATTCCGATAATCATGTCAATAATACTCATCATAAAATAAATTACCAAGATAAGGCATTACCTAATAGTTCGGACCCGGTTGTAACAGAAACTTACACGGAGAAAGATCGCAATGAATCGTATCCCCCTGAAAATGGGCCGCTACCGCATTTTGCGGATTCCCAAGGTGAATTAAATGTATCAGCCTTGGGTTCTTCCAATTATACCGTTCCGATAGCTTTGCCTCCGGGAATAAAAAATGTAGCGCCCCAAATTTCTTTAACTTACAACAGTTCTTCAGATAATGGCCTGGCAGGATACGGATGGAATATAGCCGGAATATCTACCATTTCCTTAGTCTCGACCCGAATAGATGTTGATGGATATGTGGATGGGGTGAATTTCAATGAAGACGACAGATATTCCTTAGACGGACAAAGATTAATACCAAGAGAAGGAGGTTATGGTAAAGAAAATACAGTATATCAAACTGAAATTTATTCAAATCTTTATATTGTATCCGCAGGAAGCATTTCCATGCCGGGAATAGAAGGAAAAAGGCCTGAGTATTTTCAAGTAATTTTTCCGGATGGCACTATGGCTTTATATGGTTCTTCAGAAGATTCCAGGGGAGTAACGGAATGGCTTATTAAAAAATGGGTTGACTTACAAGGTAATTTCATTGAGTATTTTTATGATAGGGATCAAAATACTACCTATATATATAAAATTGTTTGGGGAAAAAATGAAAAGAAAAATACCGAATACAGCAATACCATTCAATTTTATTATAAAAAAAGAGAACGAGCGGAATTCGCTTATGTGCACGGAATAAAAATGGTAAATAACCGTGTTCTGGATAAAGTGGAGGTATATGCAGGAGATCAGCTATTTAAGAAATATCAAATAAACCATCAAACCATCACCGGTAATTACCAAAGAGTGGTATCTGTGCAGGAATTTAACGGAGATGGAGATCCGGCCAACCCGATAGTCTTTTCGTATACTACTACCGATAATTCTTTTGAAGAATTTACAAAAGATAAATCCGAAGCCCTATGGGATTTAAAGCAAGTGAAAATGACCGGAGATTTTAGTGGAAATGGACAAGTAGATGTAGTAGCAGGGGGAAAATTATATAAAGATTTATTTCAGAATTTAGGAAAAGGAGAAGGAAATATAGTTCAGATAAATTCGGAGAAGCTTATAAAATATCCCATATCCACCCTAACCGGGGGAAAGATGAATAATTTCCAATCTATAGTAACTTATAAGAGCAAGGATTTAAGTTATTTGCCACCCTCAGATTACAGAAATCACACGGATAATGAATTATCGTTGATGGTTTCCAATTTTAATAAGGAACAAAATAAATTTGAAGAAAATTACATAAGAACCATTAAGTATCCCCATGGTGGCTTTCATGCCGATGAATGTGCTGTTGATTCGGATAAAAAATTCACCTACAATAATAAAGTTTATTACGATTTCATTGAAGGAGATTTTAATGGAGATGGTATCTCTGAAATTATAGTTCTGGGGAGTGCCGACCAAAGCATAAAAAAATTACGAGATGTTGATTATGGGGTAAAAAATGATTTTCAGTCTTCAAGGAGCCCTAATTTACACTGTATTACCAGCACAAGCAAAGAATACTTTTCACCGTATTATGTGGATATGAATCCGTTATTGTCCGATCAAGAAAGTTATCATCCATTAAATCAGAATAGTTTTTTAAATGATGCGGTTAATTTTGTTATAGATTTTGATGGAGACGGAAAATCAGACATTATAAGTTTTAACAAAAAAGATAAATTCGCAAAAGAAGGTGATTTTAAGATTTCAACCTTAACTAAAAATAAGGAATTCAATGTTATAGTAAGTGGGAACATACCGCAATACGATGGAGAAAAACCGGTACTGTTTGGAGATTTCAATGGAGATGGTAAAACAGATTTTATGATTCCCGAAAAGATAGGTTCTTCTGATTGGTATATGTATATATCCACCGGAAAAGGATTTCAACAAGTTTATTATCCAAACTTGGCGGAATATCTTCCCGAGTGGAAAGGAAAAGGTCAAACCAAAAGAAGGAGATATAAAACCTACACAGTATCCGATCTCAATAAAGACGGAAAAACAGATCTTATAATTTCTGTATACGAGTCTTATGGGAATGGATGGGAAGGATCCAGGAACGGAAAAGCCCATCTTGAGTATTTTGAGAATTTAGGAGGAGAAGAAAAACCACAATTTAGTTATAGAGAGGCCGGACATATATGGTCTAAATATGGATACAATGACCCGATTACCTTGCTTTTTGCCGACTATAAAAACAATCAAAAAACAGGAAATATAATTTTTGTTCAAGGGAATGAAATTTGGAAAGGAGGTTTTAATAAAGATTTAAGAAAAGATATCTTATTGAAAGGAATTTCGGAATCTGAGGGAAATATAGTTACCCAAATTGAATATGCATCGTTGGAACCCAATGAAAAAAATGGCGGATTAGGTGATATAGAAGGAGTTTATCATTCTTCTCTAAAAGAAAAATATCCCTATAAAGAAATTTCACAAGCACCGAATCTGGATATAGTAAAAAAACTTACCGTAACAGCCGGAGGAAAAAAACGAGAAAAAGAATATAAATATTTCGGATTAGTATCCCATGCGCAAGGATTAGGATTGTTGGGTTTTAAAAAGGTTGCGGAATCAAGCTGGAAATCACAAGAAATTTCAGCAGTTAATTGGAATGTAACAGCATATTCCCCTAAATTACGGGGTCTTCCCATATCCAATTGGAAAACTCGAGGAGGGAATCTTGATTTGATTATGAACCCCGACAAAGAAGACCTTTTGATAAGTAAAAAAGATTTTCGCTATTTAATTTTGAGATTAAGCGACAAAAGATGGATAAAAATACTTCAAAACGAAGAAGAAAAAGATTACCTAACCGGAATAAGTACCGTAACCAAGTACGAATACGACGAATTTTATAATATAAGAAAAATAACAGTCAACAATGGAGAAGGAAAAAAAATAACAGAACATACCTATGATAATTTCCCCTATGCCTACGATACCCGGTACTATGTAGGAAGATTGGTACAAACCCGTACCCGTACCTCTGCTTATGGAGAGGTCCATACTACAGAAGAGAACTATTCCTATACCGGTAACTTAGTTACGAAGGTTATGAAAAAAGGACACCTTACCGATTACATAACAGAAGATATAAAATATGACGAATTCGGTAATTTGATAGAAAAAACAGTTTCCGCACCGGGTGTATCGCCGCGAACGGTTACAGATGAGTACGACCCGTCAGGACGATTTGTAATTAAAAAAACAGATGCGGACCACCTCACCGAACATTTCACCTATAATAATTTGGGTCAAGTGCTGAGTCATACCAGCCCTATGAATGTACTTACGGAAACCCGATACGATAGTTGGGGAAAAGTTCAGGAAGTAAAAACCACAGGTATTTCCCTACAACCCCTACTAACCAGAACTCTCTATGAAAGAACTGAAGGAGGAGGAATAAAAATTACCACTTTTAATGAAGACACCCGGGAGTATTCTCAGATCTGTAAAGATGTGCTGGGCCATGAAGTTAAGACTACGATAAGAGGCTTTGAACCCGGAACCTATATATCTAAACAAACGGTTTATGATGCATTAGGAAGAAAAAGCAAAGAAAGTGAACCTTACTTTGAAGGAGAGAATCCGCAGGGGTGGAATACGACCCAATACGACGACTTCAGCCGACCTGTGCAACAAAATCTCTTTACCGGGAAAACCATCACCACCGTCTATAAAGGATTGTCCGTAACTACTGACGATGGAGTCAAAAAGCAAACCCTCACACGAGATGCCAACGGAAATATACGTACGCTGAATGATAACGGAGAAATTATAGAATATACCTATGATGCCAACGGAAATCAAA
Source organism: Apibacter mensalis (assembly GCF_001418685.1). GTDB lineage: Bacteria > Bacteroidota > Bacteroidia > Flavobacteriales > Weeksellaceae > Apibacter > Apibacter mensalis. The sequence goes on along the minus strand of NZ_LIVM01000005.1, from coordinate 144,495 downwards.
AAACCGCCCGGTACGGAGACCATACCCTGATTTCCCTATATGACGGATGGGGCAGAAGAATTTCTTTCTTGGACCCTTCAGTCAGCACCATACCCTATACTCATACCTATAATAATTACGGAGAGGTGTTAAAAGAAACCACCCCGGACGGAACTACCGTTTACACCTATTCCCCGACCGGAAAACTGCTTACTAAACAAGTAAAGGGAAAAGATACCGATCTGTCCGTAAATTACGAATATTCCAACACCGGCTTACTGATCAAAGAACACGGCAATTATAATCGGGAAAGTTACACCTATCATTATTTCTACAATACCAATAACCAATTAGAAAAAAGTGAAGAAATTACTCCGCATGCAACCTATCGCAACGAATATACCTATGATTTATACGGAACAACCATAAACGAAGAAAAAACCACCCTCTACGGGAACTTCAAATCCTCCGTAATGCTGGCTTACAGCTATAATGACCATAACGGGATGATGGAAAAAATAGATATATTAAAAGAAGGAGAAAAACAACCGGTTTGGCAACTGACCCAAGCCAACGAACGTCTGCAATCCCTTATCGTAAAACTAGGCAATGAAATAATTATAAAAAACAGCATAGACAAGGCCGGCTATCTAACCCAAACTCGTCACTTAACAAGACGCACCCACCTGCTAACCGTAGAATACGATTTTGATTGGAAAAGCGGGAACCTAAACTCACGATACCGAGACACCTATAATTGGAAAGAAGAATTTACCTATGACCCATTCGAACGGTTGGTTTCCTGGACCGATCCCGAAGGAACCCATAGCCTTAGCTACGAAACCGACGGAAGAATCACCGATAATTCAGAAGTAGGAAAATATCAATATACAACCACGGCGCGCTACCAAAAAACCAGTATAGATCTGAACACAGACGGAAAAAACCATTATCAAACCAGCCCCTTACAACAAATCACATACAATGCCTTAAAAAAACCAGTAGCAATCAGAGAAACAGAAAAATTACCGAGTGGTAAAAATGGAACAAGCCCCGAGGTTCAACATAACATAAAATTTACCTACAACCTACATACAACTCGCAGTTCAGCCACCATACAAAACAATACACAAGAAACCCAAAAAAAATATTATTCCGATTCCCAAGACGTAGAAATTATTTTGGAAAACGGTCTAATCAAGATCATTACCTACATAGGAGGAAGCCCCTACTCAGCACCGGCCGCCCATGTAATCCAAATAAAAGAAAGAAATCCCCAAAAACCCGAAGAAACCTTGTATTATTTTCACAGAGATTACCAAGGCACCCTGCTGGCCATTACCGATGAAATAGGAAAAGCCATAGAACAACGATTATTTGACCCATGGGGAAAAATTCTGAAAGTAACCGACCGCAAAGGAAAGACCACAAGCCAAAATCCCCAACTGATTTTTACCGATCGCGGATATACCGGCCACGAACACTTTACCACAGTAGGGCTCATCCATATGAACGGCCGCATGTACGATCCAATATTAAAACAATTCCTGTCTCCCGACAACCATATCCAAGATCCATATAATGCACAAAATTACAACCGATACAGCTATGTGCTGAATAACCCGCTAAAATATACCGACCCAAGCGGAGAACTATTTACCGTAGCAGGCACCGCTTGGTTAGGAGCCGCAGTGATAGGCGCCACAATAGGCGCCGTGAGCTATACCACCTATGCACTCTGCACCGATTCCTTTCTATGGGGAGGCTTTGTGAAGAGTATATTAATGGGAGGCGCCGGGGGCGCCGCCGCGTATGGAGTAGGCAGCTTGGCGGGAGTAATCCGCACCGGAATAAGTACCACCACGCAAACCCTGACGAATTTACAAGTAGACATATTGGCTGCAGGCATAGAAGGGGCCATGAATGGACTAACCCAAGGGATCATCCAAGGAATAAGCGGCGGCGATATACTTCAAGGAATAAGCAGCGGCAGTATCAGCAGCTTAGTATCCACAGCAGTAAGCATGGGAGGAACCGCCGCCGGAGTAGATGGCACAAAAATAGGCGGCACTTTGTTTTTCGGCACCGTAAGCGGAGGCTTTGGCGCAGTTTTAACGAATGGAAACTTCTGGCAAGGCGCTGCCACAGGCCTGATTGTAAGTGGATTAAACCATGTGGCGCATCAAATGGATGGGGTCCATATAGCACAAGAATCTCCCAATACAGGAGGAGATCCTAACCCTAATAGAAATTGGAGGCAGGATAAACTTTTAAGTAAAGGAGAAATTAATAGACTAGAAAAGGCAATAGGTTGGAATCATGGAGATAAGGGGCAGAACAATAGAGGAGGAGGAAAAAAAGATTTATATAAAGATAAAGATGGGAATATATATGAAAAGCCAAAAGGAGGTAAAGGCCCAGGAGAATGGACCGGGATAAATATCAAAGATTTATATACAGGTTCTTTATTAAATAAAATAGGAGAAGGTATACTGAAGATTATAGATAAGGCATCTACCCGCTTAACTCCATTTTTTATGCCAACGATAGTTCCTATATTTATGAATAACACCAATGAATATATTAATCAAGTAAATTAAATAAAATAGTATGTACAAGCTAGATTTAAATGAGTTATATTTTGAATTTATTATACGAGGATATAATGACATAACTCATGAAGATATAACCCGAATGTTGAATATTAAGCCATCAAAAATATACATAAAAGGAAAGCCAATGAATCCAAAAATGAAGATATTGGCAAAAGAAAATGGATGGAGGTTAAATAACCCCTTAGCTAATAAATCTTTATTTGAAGATCAACTCAATGCCATGTTGGATTTATTAGAACCTAAAATAGAAATACTACAGATGTTAAGTAAAAAATACGGCTGCGAATATGAATTTTCCTTAGCTATATTTATTTACAACAGAAAAGAGAGCACACCGTGGGTACATTTAACCCCAAGATATAATGAATTTATAAGACAATTAGAAGTAGAATTTGACTTAGATTTATATTGTCCACCGGATGATGAAGAAATGTCAGAAACAGAATAAATAGAAGTTAAAAGAATTAATAATCGGTGTAGCCGCGGGAGTAGATGGCACAAAAATAGGCGGCACATTGTTTTTCGGCACCATAAGCGGAGGTTTTGGCGCAGTTTTAACGAATGGAAACTTCTGGCAAGGCGCCGCCACAGGCCTGATCGTAAGCGGATTGAATCATGTGGCGCATAGGGTAGATCAAGAAAACCCTAAAAAAACTAAAAATCAATTAGGGATAAAAAATGAGGACACAACTCAAACTCAAATATCTAAATTAGATAAAGGGATGGCAATTGGTGATTATGTAGAAGGAAAAGAGTTTGATTTTATACATGAAAAAGCTTCAACAGGTATAAAAAAAGTAACAAAAATTTTGAATGGTATTTATGAAGTAGAGCCAACATATTTAGGTAGATTGTCAGGGTATATTAAGAAAGGAGCTAAAATATCAATATCACAGTCCAAATTAACTATTTCAGGAAAAGAGCAGATAGTTCAAAAAGTTAAATTGATCAATATAAAAGGAATAGAGGTGGATAAAATAGGGGCTATAGCAGAATTTTATGTATATAAAAATTATGGATATTTTTATAATAAAAATAAATTGTATAATATTAAATTAAGATAAATTATGAGAAAAATAGTGTTTAATATTATATTTTTGATATTTTTAAATATACTTTTTATACTTTTATTTCGTATTTTTTGTGATTTATTAGGGAATGAAATTCATTACTTTAATTATAAATTAGGGATAGTACCATTATACACAATAGTTACTTTAGACTTTATACCCATACTGATGCTTTTAGAAGATATATTATTTATAACTATTTTAAAATTTTTAAGTTATAAAATCAAAAATAATATCATGTTAATGTTAATCAAAACGGCATATTATTATTTTCTAATTATATTAATATATTTCCTCTATTTTCTAATAATATCCTATTTAGAATTTTATGGAATAACAGGTAGATTGCCCTTATCTTTATATGATTTATAAAAGTTCAGGAAATGAAGAATGGTTTAAACCTGAGGAATAAAAAACCAAATTTATTAGATCATGGAAAAATTAGATTTAAATGAAATGTTTTTTGAATTTTGCATATGGAATTATGAGGATATCACTCATGAAGATATAACTCGGATGCTAGGAATTACGCCTTCCTTCATATACGTCAAAGGAGAAAGAATAAAACCTAATATCCCAAGATTATCAAAACAAAATGGATGGAGGTTAAATAACCCCTTAGCTAATAAATCTTTATTTGAAGATCAACTCAATGCCATGTTGGATTTATTAGAACCTAAAATAGAAATACTACAGATGTTAAGTAAAAAGTACGGTTGCGAATATGAATTTTCCTTAGCTCTATTTATTTATAACAGAAAAGAGAGCACACCGTGGGTACATTTAACCCCAAGATATAATGAATTTATAAGACAAGTAGAAGTAGAATTTGACTTAGATTTATATTGTCCACCGGATGATGAAGAAATGTCAGAAACAGAATAAATAGAAGTTAAAAGTATTAATAATCGGTGTAGCCTCCGGAGTAGATGGCACAAAAATAGGTGGGACCCTATTTTTCGGAAGCGTAAGCGGAGGTTTTGGCGCAGTTTTAACGAATGGAAACTTTTGGCAAGGCGCCGCCACAGGCCTGATCGTAAGCGGATTGAATCATGTGGTGCATAGGATTGCTTACCCCAGGAGAGGAGAATTATATATATTTGAAGATACAAGAAGAGTCAATGGATACGGACATTCAGCCATAGGAGGAAAATTAAAAGACTCCGGTTCAAGATCCTACCGCTTTATATCTAAAGAAGGACGTAATCAAACTGAAGGAGGTGGAAATGAAATAATTGGGGGAGAATCAAAGTTTATCAATAATTATTATTCCTCCTATGAATCCATGATAAATAGTGAGGATATATCAGGAAAATATAATAAGATGATGACCATAAAAAAGTTAAGTTATAGAGAAGTAGCCCAAGCCCTGAATGCAGCATATGAAAGTGCCACCTCAAGATATCATTTTATATTTTCCAATTGTTTTCATGTAGTCAAAAATGCATTAAAATCCATAGGTATGTATGACGGCGGATTGGGGACCTTCATTCCTAATAATGGATTCTACAATATATATTATCAATATAAACCTAAAAAATGGTATGAATAAGAAAATACGAATAATTGTAAGCAGTACATTTCTAGTATTTATAATAGGATGTGGTATAGATGCTGAAGATAAGACAAAAGTTATCCAGGTAAGTGAGACGATAGAAGATTCTAAGGCCAAGGGAGTATTTTTAGCAGAATATAAGCCCAGTAGAGAGATCATAAAAAAAGCATGGGCAGAAATACACTGGTTGTATGATACCCTTGGAAATATTAGAATACTGAAAGGAAAAGAATTATACATAGAAGCCCAAGACAGCATAGGTCTTTGTGACAGTTGGTCAGAATGCATGAATGGAGATACTTCCAATGGTAATAGAGGAGGGGTTATGAAATATATTACTTTTGCATTAGCAGAAGAAGAATTATCCAAAGACACCTTAATTTATTATATATATGGATGCAAAAAGAAAAAATGTATGGGAGAGTTGCAACTGGTAAAGAAGAAATAGGTTTTAAAGCCTAGTCGGTACCCTATTTTTCGGGACCGTAAGCGGAGGTTTTGGCGCAGTTTTAACGAATGGAAACTTCTGGCAAGGCGCTGCCACAGGACTGATCGTAAGCGTATTGAATCATGTGGTGCATAGGGAAAGCCTAGATAATGGTTATGAGAAGGATGGAAAGGGTGGATATAGACAGATAAATGAAGAAGGAGGAGATAGTATGGATTATTTATATGAAAATGGAACAATAATAGAAAGTAAAGTACCCTTTCAAAAAGGAGGAGAAGTCTCTTATAGTAGGACATACGGAGTATTAGCCAATACAGGAACCGGAGGAAGCCTAAATGATCCCTCCTGGGATATTTTTATGTCATATGTTACAGGAAAAGGGATAGGTACTTTAGCTAAATATGGATTACCCGTTGTAGGAAAGTATGTATCAGTTCAATCAGCGAGAATAATTAGAAATAATTGGAAATATTTAAATAATAACAATTGGCTTAGAATTGGAGAAGGTACTGGCTATGGGAAAGGACATATAAGAATTTCGGTAGGAGCACATCCTAAGTTTCTTAAACAAGTTCCTGAAAAATTACGCCCATTAAATCAGTGGCTTAAAAAGAAAATAGGTAATGATGGACATATAGATTTTAAAAATTGGAAATGGTAAAAGATTATAATATACTAAATACTTACATAAAAAAATTAAAAGAAGAATTATCTGGGGAACTAATAGATGACCCATATTACAGGGATGAGATTTATGTTTTCAAAAAGAAAGGGAAAATAGATTTCTATGTATGTTTCGCAAGAGATGAAAGATATCCAAGAATAGAATTACAGATTGCACGACCATCCTCAGATACTAATAACTATTTAATTGTGGGAGAATTTTATGAAATAAAAGAAACAGAATATGAAGAAATACAGAAGACAATACAATCAATATTATCAAACAGTATAAAAATAACGGAATATTATTATAAAGAAAAGTTAGTCAAGACAGAATATAAATATGGATATTATATCGATGATAAAGTTGAAATAATAAAAGAAACATTTACCAACAATATAATATTATATTATTTAAAGAAAAAATTAGTTGAAAAGAGTCAGTATTTTCAACGATGGATTACAACGGAGTATACAATAGAAGATGGTGAGTAATAAATTAAGATAATGGTAAAAATATAAAAAATACTTGGTTATTATATTGATTATAAAGACTTGATAGTCAAAATATTAGATAATGATAATAAAATTAGAAATATTGGAATAATAGCTCAGTTAGGATATAAATTCAAAGAAGATTCAAAAGTTGATAAAGAAGATTATAAATATATAGGCATAGAAAATAAAGAAAAATATTTAAGACTATGGACAATTACGATGTACTTTATTTTATTTCTTACAATTGTAATTAGTATTATAATTCTTATTATATATATGCATCGGTTATTTCAATATATTATAAACTTTTAAACTGATAAAGACACCAGATGGTAAAATCAGAGCAGTGATCATTAAGGTATACAAAGGTTTTTGGAAGATTTGTAGGAATAATGACCGGTCTAATAGGTTGGGGAATATTAGCATATGATGTAGGAAAGACACTTTATAATACACAAGTAATATATAATGGTATAATCAATGGAAAATAAAAATTATAATATTGTAATAGATTATATAGATAAAGAGTTTAATTTAAAAAAAAGAAAGATAGATGAAGAAACCACACTATCCGATTTGGGGTTAGATGGAGACGATGTATTAGATTTTTTGCTTGAATTTTTTACAACTTTTAATATAGAATATGAACATACTAACTATAAGGATTTTATACCTGTAGAAGGTAAATTTATTAGTGGTTTTTTAAGTATATTTAGTAAAAAGGAACAGCAAAATGAAGATGAAATTTATGTAAGAGACTTAGTAATATCATTAGATAATAAAAAGTGGAGTAAAAAAAAAGGATTTGAAACATTAATTTAGTTATTTATATGAAAAAGGAACAATAATAGAAAGTAAAGTACCCTTTCAAAAAGGAGGAGAAGTCTCTTATAGTAGGACATACGGAGTATTAGCCAATACAGGAACCGGAGGAAGCCTAAATGATCCCTCCTGGGATATTTTTACGACTTGTTTATCTGTAGGAGAATTAAAAATAGGCTTTAATTTAGTTAAAATGGGGGGAACTAAAATACTTAAATCTTCAGTAGGTATTAGAACTGTTTTTGGAGCGTCAAAGACAACATTAAAATCATCTGTTTATTTTCAAAAATTAATTGGATCACGGTCAATTAATATAATGGGAATAAAATCTCTTCCTACCTTATTTGGAGAAGCTCATACTTGGGCAACTTTCTATGGCAGAAATTCTTTACTCATTGGAGGAGCAATGTTTTTACACGGTAGCAATAGTTTATATAATAAGGTAACAAATTTATATAATAGAATTAGTTTTTAAAACATTAAGATGATAGAAATAGAAAACAAAGTACTCGAATTTTTTAAAAATAATTTGGGTATTAAAAATATTGATTTATCAAGTAACATAGCAGATCCTAATTATTCTCTCTTTGATATAGATGCCGAGTATATTATGGAAAAGTTTTTTAAAGAATTTTCTATTGATTACTCTGAATTCGTTATAGATGAATATTTTCAATATCCTGACTATTCTTTGAAATTGTTACTAAAAAATATTTTACGTCAAAAGATTAATTATCCGTTAAAAACACCCTTAACTATAGATCATTTAGTAAAAGTAGCAGAAAAAGGAGAATGGTTTAAACCTGAGGAATAAACAAGAGATAATCGATTGTAACATTATAACAAGGAATAAGCAGCGGCAGTATCAGCAGTTTAGTATCCTCAACAGTAAGCATGGGAGGAACCGCCGCCGGCATAGATGGCACAAAAATAGGCGGCACATTGTTTTTCGGCACCGTAAGCGGAGGTTTTGGCGCAGTTTTAACGAATGGAAACTTCTGGCAAGGCGCTGCCACAGGCCTGATTGTAAGCGGATTGAATCATGTGGCGCATAGGGCAGATCCTCCAGTAAAGAAAAGCAAAAATAAAAAAGTGATCGATTCCAATCTAGGTGCAGTAAATCATTATTTTAACGGAGACGGAGAACCGGTAGAACTGGGAACAAATACAAAAAAAGCGGTACTTAGAAATAAAAGGACAAGAAATGTAGTAACGAAATTAATAGAAGGAAAAGCAGAGAGAAAAACTTATTGGTATGGAATCGATTTAACAAACGACATGTTTCATGTGGGAAGGACAAATGTAGAATATGCCACCACATGTAATTCAACGAAGTGTACAACAAAGTTTAAAGCATTTGTAAAGGATGGATTTTGGGACCCTATAGATTTAAAAATAGAACTACCGGGAGGAAAGCCATATAGTTATATTCCCTGGGAATTCTCCATAACATATAAAAATCCGGGGTACTCTGTGGGTACTAATATAAAATAAATAACAATGAAGAAAATATTATTTTTATTCATATCATTGATAGTACTTTATCTAATGATGGATTATCAAGCCTATTATTATGGCTTTGGAAATGGATGGTTAAGTAAAAAAATACCTTCAGGATATCATATTTTATTTGCAGGTTCTGATTTAGGAGATCAGGGAATTATTATAGAAGAAAATAATATGAATGGATATCTAGTAAGAAAAGATGAAGTTATAGAAATAGAAAATTCGCCTAAAATTTTGATAAAAAAAATCACAGATTATTTTTTTACTTCCCATGATATAATAGTTGGATTAAATGATTCAGAAGGGAATAATAAAAAAATAAAGATAGGAATAAGACCGGTAAATAAAAAATGGAAAGAGGAACACTATTTTGAAGAAGTATTCAAAATAAATAAAAATTATAAGCATATAAATTTAAATAAATCTTTATTATATTTTAAGTATTTTAAATTATTAAAAAATTTAGTGTTAATTTTTTTGATAATCGTTTTTATTATTTTAGTAATCAAATATTTTTTATTCTTATTATTTAAAATAATTGATAAATATTCTTCAAAAATGAAATAAAAAAAGTGCATGTAGTACATATTTAATCGGATAAATCTCTGAGCTTAGATTAACATTATTTACGAAAAAGAGAAACAATAGAAAAATTATCATTCTATTTTAACAGGAATTATAATAATAGGAATGGTATCATTATATAATAATAAGTTTGGATATAAATCTGAAATTCATGAAAATTTCAATGTTGATTTCTACAATACCAATCATTTGATCTTAAGCAAAATAATGTTGGAATGGTAGTAAATTTTTACCAACAAAATCAAGAATATATGTTTAAACCCGGCAACCCGTTTTGGGGGAATAAAGTTCATTCCAATTATATAAATGTAGTTAACCATCAGTTTACTGATTCATCTGTAAATCATATTAATATTATAAGGCATTCTCTTAATACGTACCACTATGGTTTTTAATTTAGTTAATAGATACAAAATTATTATAGTAATAATTATATTCATTACATTGATAATTGAATTTATTATTGCTTCGTGTAAAAAAACTTATTTAGCAGTTGATAATAATAAAATGCGTATCCAAGTAATAGATTCTGCAAAAAATCCTTTGCCAAACGTTGATATTGTAATATATGAGATAGAGAAATCTATATTTGGGAAATTGTGGTGGAAACTTCATAAAATACAAGAATTAAGAACCAACGAAAAGGGTATGATGGAATTTTTAATAAATAAAGAGAAAAGATATAGTATTGAATTGTATTATAAGGATAAAAAATTGATTGAATTTGGAGAATTTGAGGCAAAAAAAATAAACTTTAATAAAGTATATGAAATAAGATATGGAAAGGATTCTACGGTTATAAAAAATATAAATAGCTGGTTAAAGCATTAAAACCCTTTGGTTTGTGTTATTTATAGATAAGGCATCTACCCGCTTAACTCCATTTTTTATGCCAACGATAGTTCCTATATTTATGAATAACACCAATGAATATATTAATCAAGTAAATTAAATAAAATAGTATGTACAAGCTAGATTTAAATGAGTTATATTTTGAATTTTTTATATGGGGTTATGATGATATTACTCATGAAGATATTACAAAATTGCTTAATATCAATCCTACCATGATATACATAAAAGGAAAGCCAATGAATCCAAAAATGAAGATATTGGCAAAAAAAAATGGATGGAGGATAGATAACCCCTTAGATAATAAATCTTTATTTGAAGATCAACTCAATGCCATGTTGGATTTATTAGAACCTAAAATAGAAATACTACAGATGTTAAGTAAAAAGTACGGCTGCGAATATGAATTTTCCCTAGCCCTATTTATTTATAACAGAAAAGAGAGCACACCGTGGGTACATTTAACCCCAAGATATAATGAATTTATAAGACAAATAGAAGTAGAATTTGACTTAGATTTATATTGTCCACCGGATGATGAAGAAATGTCAGAAACAGAATAAATAGAAGTTAAAAGTATTAATAATCGGAACCGCCGCCGGCATAGATGGCACAAAAATAGGCGGGACTTTGTTTTTCGGCACCGTAAGCGGAGGTTTTGGCGCAGTTTTAACGAATGGAAACTTCTGGCAAGGCGCCGCCACAGGCCTGATTGTAAGCGGATTAAACCATGTGGCGCATAGGGAAAGTCCAGATAATGGATATGAGAAAGATGGAAAGGGTGGATATAGACAGATAAATGAAGAAGTAGGAGATAGTATGTATTATTTATATGAAAATGGAACAATAATAGAAAGTAAAGTACCCTTTCAAAAAGGAGGAGAAGTCTCTTATAGTAGGACATATGGAGTATTAGCCAATACAGGAACCGGAGGAAGCCTAAATGATCCTTCATGGGATATGTTTGAAGCATATGTTGTTACAAAAGGTGCAGGTATAATAGCGAAAATGGGATTATCAAGATTAGGGATTTCTAATCTTAGCGATGTCATAAGATGGGGAGATACCGTTGTCTCAAATCAACTTGTTAATGGAGCAGGATCAGTAGGAGCAACTGTTACTAAAGGTTTAAAAGGAGGAGGTAAAGGAATTCCTTTTCATTATCACATACATAAATATAATTGGTACAAACCTCATACTTGGTTTAAAAATACTCCAATTATCAAACCACCAAAAGTAAAATAATATGAAAGTTATAAAAGTAGATAAAAGTATTCTTTCAGGAAATTTAAATAAACAAAAAGATATTAAGTATTGGTATTTATTACTAGATAATAATAACATACCTATTAAAGAAATAGCATTTAATAATAATAAAAAGATAATTTATAAAGCACCTTTGGAAAAAAAATATGGATTGTTTGTAGATTCTTCAATTATTTTTGAAAATATAGAAGATTATGAAATAATAGATTATAAAGTATTTCTTAATTATTGGAATATGGGGCATTAAGTTTTTAATTTTCAATATCTTAAAAGGCTTTAGTAATGGGTGAGTTAGTAGCTTGGTAGCCTCGGTGGTAGGAATGAGCGGAACCGCTGCCGGCATAGATGGCACAAAAATAGGCGGCACTTTGTTTTTCGGGACCGTAAGCGGAGGTTTTGGCTCAGTTTTAACGAATGGAAACTTTTGGCAAGGCGCCGCCACAGGCCTGATTGTAAGCGGATTGAATCATATAGAGCATGAGATAAGAATTAATTCAATAAATAAAAGGTTAGAACAAATAACAAAGGGATTGACAGGTGAGCAATTAATTGAAAAATTTATGAATTTAGATGTGGGAAGTAAAATAACTGGAAAAGAATTATCAAAATGGGATATCAAGCTATCGAAAGCCTATAAATTTATAGATTATATTCAAAGAACAAAAGAGGGGATTTATCTAGATTTAAAATTTGGTATGGAAACAGCTTCTTCTCTTACTCCAACTAAATTGAAAGATAATTCAAAATTTATTGTTGAAAAAGTTAATTATAAACATATAAATTATTTTCATGTTAAGGGGGCAGGTACATTAAGGGGAGATCCTATAAATATTTATGTATTTCAAAACGCATATAAATTAAATCTGTATGATAAAAAAAGTTGGAAGTTATTTTAAAAATTTTTTGTATATAATTATTAACATAATTATTTATTTGATTGCATATATTATCATCCATAAAGTTGTAGATTGGCATTTTTATTCAATTTTAAATACGATAATTTATCCTATATGCATTTATATAATATCTGCAATACTTATGATATTGTACCTAATTTTTTTAGAAAGAAAAAATAAAATAGTAAGTTTTTTAATAATTGTTAATATTATAATTGTTATAATTTTATTTTTATTTTATATGGTTATATAGATTAGTATAATGAATTTGAATAAATTTTTAAATACTTCCCGGGGCGGCCTATGGAGCAGTAACAGGAGGTGTCATAGGGGTGTTTAGTTCAATAGTAAGTGGAGGCGATCCAGCAAAAGGCGGATTATTAGGCGCAGTTACTGGCGGAATACTGGGCGGAGTAATCGGCGGAATAGAGGCTTAACAATTAGGAGGAAATCTTTGGACAGGATATAGAGCACCTCATGAACAACTAGCCACAGCAGGCACTACAATAAACGGAACCACCTCAGTACAATACGATATAGAAGAAGTAATAAAAATAAAAACAGAAAATTTAAGTGTATCGGAAAGCGGTTATCCAAGAGGAGAAAAATTTGGTCTAGATAAGATAACCTTAGAATCACCTACAGGTTATACTTTACAAGGTAATGTATTTGTAAATAATTCAACAGGATCAAGAGCAATAGCAGTAACCACATCAAGTATATGAAGCACGGGATGTCAAATATCCATTTTGCGCCGGCTGCATTTTCCTCAAAAGAACAATTAGCTTCTACCTTTATTCACGAAATGGGACATGTAATTCATAATAATTTAGGATTATCACAATTAGCCAATACACCGGCGAGTGGATTAGGATTTGATAATTATGGACATGCAGCTATTTATAAAATGCAATATAATTTATTAAAAATGAACGGATGGTTAAATAAAAATATAAATGGTTTTGTAAATGGAGTAGATAAATATTTGTTAGGAACATCCAATCAAATAATAAACGATTATCCGGACTTATATAATTCAATAAAGAAATTAGAAAAGATAATAAAATTCAAATAATATGAAAATAACCTGCTATTATATACTTATATATATACTGCTAATTTCATGCATGAAAAAAGAGAGAAATATAAATAAAGACCAAGATGGAATACAAATGTTTGCCTCTTTCAATAAAAAAGACACAATGTTAAAAATTAGATATATAAACAAAACAGACACCAATTATTATTTTATAGGAAGCAGATTTAGTTTTATAGATAAAAGAAGCACATGTGATTTTTTATACCCGGTATTAAGTAGAAAAATTAAAAAATTAAAAAATAATTGGACAAATTCAGGATTTTACAAAATAGAAGGGCCATACGATTCAATAAGCATGATAGAATTAAATAAAAAGATAGATTCCATAGATTCATATCGATGTAATTATGTCCCTATAAATAAATATGGTATTGGAACAGATAGTACCTTGGTATGTGTTTTTGAAGGGATTTGTCTTAAAAGAAAAAGTGAAATTTCCCTATATTATAAGATTGATTATAAAGGTGATAGTTTAAATAATCAATTAGAATATGCCGTACGTTCTCAAATGTTCCTATTGCCAAAAGAAAAGGAAAGACTGAAATTATTTGAAAGAATAAATCTAAAAGGATATTTACCCTATAAAAGAGATATTTACATAGAAGATACATTAGTAGTGAGATATAAATAATTATATTAAATTAGATCTATGATATGTATTATGAGCATATTAATTTAAAATATGATTAGTCGTTGCTTAGTTAGAATTTAATTAAATATCCGGGAGTTTATATAGATATTGAATCGTCTACTATGCACTCTGCACCGATTCCTTTCTATGGGGAGGCTTTGTGAAGAGCGTGGTAATGGGAGGCGCCGGGGGTGCCGCCGCATATGGAGTAGGCAGCTTGGCGGGAGTAATCCGAACCGGAATATGTACCACCACGCAAACCCTGACTAATTTACAAGTAGACATACTGGCTGCAGGCATAGAAGGCGCCATGAATGGACTGACCCAAGGGATCATCCAAGGAATAAGCGGTGGCGATATACTTCAAGGAATAAGCAGCGGCAGTATCAGCAGTTTAGTATCCACAACAGTAGGAATGAGCGGAACCGCCGCCGGAGTAGATGGCACAAAAATAGGCGGCACTTTGTTTTTCGGCACCGTAAGCGGAGGTTTTGGTGCAGTTTTAACGAATGGAAACTTCTGGCAAGGCGCCGCCACAGGACTGATCGTAAGCGGATTGAATCATATAGAGCATGAGATAAGAATTAATTCAATAAATAAAAGCTTAGAACAACTTCAAAATGATAAAAATGTTGAAAGTTTAGTTATAGAACTTCTTAAAGAAAAAAAGGTACAATTCTTACAGGGAAAGAAATAAAAAATAAATACAATCTTAAGCAAGATATTCAACGAGCAATTAAAAAAATTGAAATATTAGGAGATGGAAAATTTAATGTTTCATGGAATAATAAATTATTAATTAACGCAGCTACCGTTCTTAACGTAAAAGATGGAGTTTTAAATGTTAAGCATATGAATATAAATAAAATGAGTGGTTTTCATTTAAAAGGATCTATTAGCGCAAAAATTGATGGAGAAATTTTTTATAATTTATTTTTAGATTTAAATTACATATATGGGATTAAAAATAATAATAAATTAACAGCGGGTTATGGATTTTAAAAAAATAATTAAAATATTACTATCATTTGGATTGTATATAATAATGATGCTCAATATAATTTTCTTTTCTAAATACATTTATTATAAACCATATAGAATAAATACAGGATATAGTATTATTTCTCCAATAATTTATGCCAAAAAATTAATAAATATAATGAGTTTCATATTTATATTATTTTATTTATGGAGAGTATTATTAAAAAATGACTTTTTTTATCTAATAAATTTAATAATAATTATTATACTCTTAATTAGTATAAATTATTTCATATAAACTTAATATTATAATAATATGTAATAAAAATAGCGTTATATTTAACATTTGCTAAAGTAAAAGACAAACTCATATTCTACAATTTTTCGGCACCGTAAGCGGAGGTTTTGGCGCAGTTTTAACGAATGGAAACTTCTGGCAAGGCGCCGCCACAGGACTGATCGTAAGCGGATTGAATCATGTAGCGCATTCAACTACCAATAGATTGAAAGAAATCAATTCAATCAAAAATTCTACCTATCCGCCGAAAATAGTTTTTGATGGAAAGACATTAACTTTATATGATGAAAAGGGAAATGTAATTGTTTCGTTTCCCGCTGTATCTGGAAGACCTTCTAGCGATGGCTCATTTAGCTACTCAATTGATAGATGGGGTGAGAAAGGAGTAGGACCAATTCCTGGAGGAAATTACTCTATAAACACAAAAGATATTCAATGGTGGACAGAGCAATCTGCCTTGCAGAAAACCCTTGCTTTAGGCGGATTTGTAGGAATAAAAGCGGGAACTTGGCCGGGAGGACCAATTGCTTGGGGAGTTGCTAGAGTAAAAATTAATGGAACTAATTCATATGGAATAACCAATATGTTTATACACGGGGGAAGTTATCCAGGTAGTGCAGGTTGTATAGATCTTATGAGTAATGATTTAAATTTTTTTAAAGCACTAAGTAATTATGAAAATACTACCATTCCTGTAATAGTTAAATATAAATAATATGAATAAAATTTTTAAATGGAAAATACATTTTTTAGTTGGATTAAGTATTTTTTTGATTATTATAATTTTTGCCGATGTATTTAGTATTTGGACAACCCCTGAAGAATATATAAAAGTTTATGAATTTTCTAATAATTCTGTAGAATGGCGATATAAAAGCATTTTTAATTATATCCTTTCAGATATTATTGTGATATGTTTTTTAATTCTCTACATTATTTTAAACTTGATATTTCTTATAAAAAATATAAAATTTATCAAATCTATTATAGTGGTCATAGAAGTAGCTGTGTTGATATATTTGATTTATAATTTTTATACATCATATATAACAGGGTTTGATCATTAAACTAAAATTACTTTCTTCAATGAGAATTTTGTTATTACAATACTTCAATATTTTTTAACAGATAATTTTTTAATTTTTTTTGTAGTTATAAAGTTTATTATCAAATATTTATAATAAAAATAATAGAAGAGATCTTAAGGTCAGGCACAACAAATTCATTGGGAAGTCTATCGGCATTATATGCCCCGATAGGAATACTTCCCGGAGCGGCCTATGGAGCAGTAACGGGAGGTGTCATAGGGGTGTTTAGTTCAATAGTAAGTGGAGGCGATCCAGTAAAAGGCGGATTATTAGGCGCAGTTACTGGCGGAATACTGGGCGGAGTAATCGGCGGAATAGAGGCTCAACAATTAGGAGGAAATCTTTGGACAGGAAAGGGTATAAAAAAAATAGTAGAATCACCAATAGATATATCGGAAGCAATTGAATCAGAAAGAAATGCTAAAGAACTATATAATAATGAAATTGAATTAAATAGAGATATTGAAATATATTCAGGTGATGTAGAGAAAATAAAAGAAAAATTGCGAATAGATAATATTTATTTGGCAAATAATAATAATTTGCCTAAGGGTACTTATGTATATGATGCTTCAACAGGTTTTATCAAAGATTCTGATAAAAAGACTTTTATAGGAGGAATTACTACCTATAAAGAGCATATTTTTAGTAAGCCAACAAGTACAATATGGTTTTCTCCAGGTCTTAAATATGTAACTAATAATTTAAAACAAATGACATTTAATCATGAATTTATCCATGCATATCATTTTTCATTAGGACTTACTAACGTTAATTATTCTGAAAGTGCAGCAAGTTCCTACTCATTAGCTTATAGTAAAGTTTATAATATGAGTAAAATAAATATGATTTATTTTAGAAAAATGATAAAACCCTTTCCGAAAGGATATTCTTGGAGTAATTTACAGCATATTATTAAATTAGGTATAAAGTAAAAATTAAATGAGAAGCATTATAGTATTAATTTTAAGTGTTTTTATATTATTTTCATGTTGTCCGCATAATACTAGAAAAATAATTGATGCTAATATTAAAGTCATAAAGATTAGGCAAGAAGAAAAAAAAAATCGAACAACCTATATTATAAAAATAGTAAATAGCAATACTCAAAATTATGAAAAAGTAGATTCATCAAATACTGTTCAAATACAAGAATCTCAATTATCAGATAAAGAAATTAGGCAATTGGTAAATTCCTATTATGCTAATAAATTGGATGAATTACCGGAATTAACAATTTTAAACTATGATTACAGAAAAGAGGAAGATGATTATTTGTGTAAAATAATTGTTGAAATTCAAACTAATCTAGGGTTACAAAAAATTATTATGTATACCAAAATAGAAATAGATGATATTGTTTATAATAAATCATTATTAGAAAAAATTATAACAACAAAAACCTTGATAAAAGAAGAAAGGATTAATAGATTTATCTCAAATATTAATCATATTTTACTATAATCAAAAAAAACTCCGGTTATAGCCATAATTCTTAGTAAAAATTAATTAACGATATGAAAAAAATTAGTACAAACATACTATTTCTAATTGTAGCAACAATTATATATTTTTTCTTATTTTATTTTTTATGTTATTTGTTTGGAGATAGCTTACATTATATAAATAGAAAAATAGGGGTAAATTCAATGTATTTAATTGGGATAGGCGGATTAGATTTTATTCCATTAGTTCTTTTTTCAGAAAGTTCATTTATTGTAATTACAATTAAATATTTAATTCATAAAATAAAAAATAATAGTGTGCGAAAAATAGTTAAGAAAATTTATTATTATTATATTATCCTATTAATTTATTCCATATATTTTGTAATTATAAGTTATTTAGAATTTTATGAAATAACGTTAGTAAGGTTACCTTTATCCTTATATAGTTTCTGAAAAATCGTGAACAAAAAAAGGAATTGTAAATGAAAATAAGTTAGATTTATAAATATGCTCATCACACACATTAGTATAAATAATGAGTAAAATATAAATTGGATGTAGGTAGACATATTGGCTTCAGGCATAGAAGGGGCCATGAATGGACTAACCCAAGGGATCATCCAAGGAATAAGCGGTGGCGATATACTTCAAGGAATAAGCAGCGGCAGTATCAGCAGTTTAGTATCCACAACAGTAGGCATGGGAGGAACCGCCGCCGGCATAGATGGCACAAAAATAGGCGGTACCCTATTTTTCGGAAGCGTAAGCGGAGGTTTTGGCGCAGTTTTAACGAATGGAAACTTCTGGCAAGGCGTTGCCACAGGCCTGATTGTAAGCGGATTGAATCATGTGGCGCATCAAATGGGAGATGGCGATCGAAAAGAAAAAGGGAAGACATTAAAAGATTTGAAAGAAAGTCCCCCCGATCATCCAGAATATGTTCCTCCAAAAGGAGGTGCTAGAAAGGTTAAAAATCCTAATGGACAAGGTTCAGGGTGGATTGATAAGGATGGAAGGGTATGGGTACCAACTGATCATGGAGGAACACATGCTCCTCATTGGGATAGACAAGAGCCTAAAGGGGGAGGTTATACAAATGTTTATCCAAAATTTGAATGTAATAATTTGGATATTCCTACTAAAAGAACATCAGATTATTCTCAAATGGGAGTAAATTTTAAGACAATGGGAATAATTCTTGGAAGTGCCATACTAATAGGAAGTATCATTTATTTTTCGGGGGGAACGGCTTTGTTAGCACTATAAGTAAAAAAATAAAATAATTTGAAATAGGTATGAAAACAAATAAAAATATAAAAATCACAGGGAATTTAGATATTTTAGTGATTCATAACGAAGATGAATTTGAAGGAGAAATATCTAAGTGGGACGAAGTGTTAATACATGGTGATCCAGAAGGGTTGAAATCATTAGGAGAATTATTAATTAAAATCTCAAAACTCAACCAAGAAAAAATAGAAGATAAATATTTACCAATAGGCGAAAGAGTACACTTCACTTTAAGGCCAGGTTTAGAGCTTTCGAAAAATTCCAATGAGGTCACAGTAGGAAGACTTGATTCTAAAGGTACAGGAAAATTTTATAATAATTTTATTCCTAAAGATATCTCAGATGCTACCAATTTGTGATTGGTAATTATAAATATGGAAGAGCTATAGATACATATAATTTATTAGGACCAGGTGGCAATAATTGCACAACAATCACATATAAAGCTTTAAATTATGGAGGAGCAAATATAAGGCCTGCACAAACTCCAGCAGGGATGCGACATGATTTTCAGCAATTATGGTACTATAATCACGGATATAATCCTTCTAGACGTATTTGGGGGGCAAAATAATTAAGTATGAGAATAAAAACAAAAGTAACAATAGGACTGTTTATTATAATAATAGGATTGTCATTAAAATATCTTGATTTATGTGTTTCAGATAAATATGAAGCACAGTTAGAAGGTTTAAGTCCAACAGAACAACAGATTAAAAAGGCAAAAGAATTAAAAAGTAAAATTGAACGAGATAAAAAAATAGTTCTTACCATAATCATTATTTCATCACTATTTTTTTATCCTATATATTTAATGAAAAGGAAATAATAACTTAATACTTGATATAATTTATAATATTATGATTATAATTTAAATAAATAATTTGAATCTTATTATGAGTAAGAAAACGCTCAATAAAATAATGAGTATATCATCAATTAGAGTGAGCACAATTCACGAAGCTTAATTAACGAGCAATCTTCAGCAGGCAGTAAACATGGGAGGAACCGTCGCCGGAGTAGATGGCACAAAAATAGGCGGGACCCTATTTTTCGGAAGCGTAAGCGGAGGTTTTGGCGCAGTTTTAACGAATGGAAACTTCTGGCAAGGCGCCGCCACAGGCCTAATCGTAAGCGGATTGAATCATGTGGTGCATAGGATTGCTTACCCTTTCAATAATAAATCAACTATTGATATAGAAAATAATAACGAAAATACCGATCCACCCTATAAATATAATAATAAAACTTATGAAAGTAAAGAGGAGTTATATGGAGCCATACTTTTAGATCAGGCATCAGAACAATTAGGTATTAAAGATGTTGTTTCCCTTGCTGCAGCTTTAGATTTTACGTTTCCTTCTATAGATAAGCCTTTTATTATTGAAGAATCGTCATCAAAAACTTCTTACGCTTCAAAATATGGTTCTAAAATTTTTCCTCAAAAAATGTCTCAAAGACTTCCTACACATATTAGAGGTGGCAGTCTAAGGTATACAAAAGTATTGGGGAAATTTTTAGGTAGAGTTGTAGGCCCAATAGGTTGGGGAGTATTAACCTATGATATAGGAAAGACACTTTATAATACACAAGTAATATATAATAGGATAACAACTAATCAACAATAAAATGTATAGTCTTAATGAAGATAAAGTAAAAATATTTATTGGTAAATATTGGAATTTTAAATTAGACAAACTAAAATTAGAAACAACACTTGATGATATAGGAATGTTTGGTGATGATAAATATGAATTTATAATTGACTTTACGAAAGAGTTTAATTTAAGTATAAAACAATTCCCTTTCGATAAATATATAGATGATGAGGGTGGGTATTTTATTAGGAAATTTTTGTTTGGGAAAAAGTTAAGAAAAATACAACCTATAACCCTATTGATGTTAGTTAATTGGGTAGATAAAGGGTATTGGGAAGAACTCTAAAAAAGTAAAACGGGTTGAGTATAAGAGCATTTCATCTATTATTTTTGAAAAATAGATTATAAATTTTCTTTATAATATCTTACAAGGAATAAGCAGCGGCAGTATCAGCAGTTTAGTATCCACAACAGTAGGAATGAGCGAAACCGCCGCCGGCATAGATGGCACAAAAATAGGCGGGACTTTGTTTTTCGGCACCGTAAGCGGAGGCTTTGGCGCAGTTTTAACGAATGGAAACTTCTGGCAAGGCGCTGCCACATGCCTGATTGTAAGCGGACTAAATCATGTGGCGCATAGGGAAGATAATGTAGAAGAAAATAAAACGATAGAAATAGAAAATGATTGTATAACTTGCCCAAAAGAAGGAAAAGAGGGCGAAAACTATTTTGATTGGTTAAATGGTATTAATTATTATTATAATAAAGGACAATGGATAACTAATCTACTAATTGGAGGAAGTGGAAGTTTAGAGTTGATAAATCCAAATAAAATATTTAAGATTCCTTCTTTGTTAGAAAAAAGTTATGAAATAATAAAATCAGGAGTAACATTAGATAAAATAATCGATTTTTTTGCTTCTGAACATAGGTCTAATAAAAGACCTTCAAACTGGAATAAACATACAAAACCAAGAGCAGGAAGAGATAATACAAAAAATAGACAAAAACCTAACTGGAATCAAAATCCAAATAAAAGAAAATAAAAATGATAGTAGATGTATTAGAAAAGGCATTAAAGGAAAAATTTTTAATAGGAATATATTTAGATAGAGATGACACTTCTAAATTTATAGTTGGATATGTAGAAAAAGTATATGAAGAAGCTACTTTAATCTCAATAATATCACCGGAAATAAAAAACGATGGTTTTGCAATGGTTAATATGAACTTAATTTACTTGATTGAGTATGATACTTTCTATTTAAAGAATATTCAAAAAATAATCAATGCACAAGGAATATTAATTAAAGAGATAGATTTTGAGAGGAACGAAAAGGAAATCTTGTTATTTGATTTTCTTAATTTTTGTAAATCAAAAAATATATGCATAACAATTAAACATAATTATGGATTTGATATATTAGGATATATTATAAAAATAGATAAATGTTCTTTATTGATGGAAGTTTATACAGAGGAATGCTCAAAAGATGGAATTACGATTTTGCAGATTGAAGATATTAATGAAATATATTTAGAGGGGTGGTCACAGAAAAAAATAGAAATTTTTCAAAATCTTAATACTTAAAATTTTTTATGTATAATAAAAAATAAAATGAAGATACAAAATTAATGTTAGTAGGATTAGGTGGAGGAGGCTATTGGTAGAAATAATAGGAATAAATGCCTCGATAGGAATACTTCCCGGAGCGCCCTATGGAGCAGTAACAGGAGGTGTCATAGGGATATTTAGTTCAATAGTAAGTGGAGGCGATCCAGCAAAAGGCGGATTATTAGGCGCAGTTACTGGTGGAATACTGGGCGGAGTAATCGGCGGAATAGAGGCTCAACAATTAGGAGGAAATCTTTGGATAGGATATAGAGTTTCCCAAGGAATGCTTATTGAATCAGTTTCTTCGCTAGAAGGATTAACTCCTGTAAGCAACTCTATAGATGAAGTTAAAAATGTTTATAATGAGAACTTTAAAGATTTAGTAAAAGCAGATATAACCTTTTATAAGATTAAAGAGGGTGCAAATGCAGGATCTTTAGACGGATTAGGATTTAAAGGGTATAATGTTGATGCCATAGGTAATATAACTGGACCCAAAGGAAAAGTGTTGGGAGTAACTAGATCTTCAATATGGAAACATGGAGATAATTATAAAATACTTTTTGCTTCCGGAGCGTTTTCTTCTAAAGAGCAATTGTCTTATGTATTAGTACATGAATTAGGGCATGTCAATATATCTAAAGCAGGTTTGTCAAGTATAGCATCACAAAAAATTGTTCAAGGGGCACATAAATTAATTGATAACGTTGGTCATCAAGCCATTCAAAAAATGACCTATAAATTTTTACAAACCAACGGTTGGCTAAACCTAAATATAATTGGACAGGCTACTAAAGAAGTACTAGATAACTGGATGTTGCCAGATGTAAATGGTACGGTTTATAATGCAATTAAAATGTTAGGAAATGTTAAAATTAAATAAATTATTTTTATTAGTTGTATTACTTATAGCAGTTGGATGTAAAAAAAAGAGCGATCACCTATCAAATAAGGCTATAGAAGTATCTTATAGATTTGATAAACAAGATTCCTTAATTAAAATTACATTATTTAATCGATCGAATAAAAATTATTTTTTTATACCAATATTGAATCAAAGTTTAAATTATAATTATAAAAATGATTTAAACAATATATTACTTGCTGGAAATATTAATATTAAGTTAATCCAAATTGAAGGCGAAAATAATATTTATAGTAAGAAAAAACTTAATCTGTTTATGGACTCAATAATGCTTAGGATTAATTATGATAAATATTTTCCTGAGACGAGAAAATTAGATTCCTTATATTACTTTAATAGATTAATGAACTTAGAATCCAATACCAATATTAAGTTATTTTATAAATTAACTATTGATAAGTATACACAAAAACATGTAAAAGGAAAAATATATCTGTTAAATTTTTTTAGTGAACTAAGAAATGGTAGAATAAAAGAACAGAAAAATTCTAATGATTTTTATAAAGAGATGAAAAAATTAGAAATAGATAATTATGTTATTTATGAAGATAAATTCATATATAAAGATACAATTTATATAAAAAATAATACAATTTATATAAAATAAATATTTTTAAAATCTTTCGAAATAAGTACCTATACATCACAAATTAAACAAATGGTGTTTAATCACGAATTTATCCATGCATATCATTTTTCATTAGGACTATATGATAATAAATATTCAGAGGCTTCAGCAAGTAACTATTCATATTTTTATTTAAAAATTCATAATTTGGAAAATCAAGCATTACAGGGGTTTAAAGATAAAATAATAAAGTATCCATCTACTTATTCTTGGAAGCCATTAGCAAAAATATTTAATTTAGGGATTGTACCATTATGAAAAGAATAATTAAACATATATTTCTAATTCTATCTATCTTATCCTTTCAAAATTGTTACGATGAGGAAAAAAAAGAATCTTTTAAAGGTTACGATTTGGATTATATTATACCTTATAGGGGTAAATACAATTTTGGTAAAAATACATTTCGATCAATAATAAATAAAACTTATAGTAATTATTTAGCAGAAAAGGAAAGAAAAAAAATAATAAAAAAGTTTTTTATATATCATATGAATACTAAAAATGGTAATATTAATATATTCGAAAGTATTACAGTTCCTTCATTTGATAATGAAATTATTTTATATCGTAATAAAAAAGAATATTTTGATGCCATAGTAGGGAGTCCAGTAAGTTCGAATAAAGAATTATTTATTGGTAAAAATAAATCAGAAATAATTAAATTTAATAAGTTCATAGATAGTATGGTTGTATCAAAACCAATATTTAAAAAGTTAGAAGATACAATAAAAATAATACAAAATAAGAGAGGATTATTTATTTTATAATAAACGCCGCCGCATATGGAGTAGGCAGCTTGGCGGGAGTAATCCGCACCGGAATAAGTACCACCACCCAAACCCTGACTAATTTACAAGTAGACATATTGGCTGCAGGCATAGAAGGGGCCATGAATGGACTAACCCAAGGGATCATCCAAGGAATAAGCGGTGGCGATATACTTCAAGGAATAAGTAGCGGCAGTATCAGCAGTTTAGTATCCACAACAGTAAGCATGGGAGGAACCGCCGCCGGCATAGATGGCACAAAAATAGGCGGCACTTTGTTTTTCGGGACCGTAAGCGGAGGTTTTGGCGCAGTTTTAACGAATGGAAACTTTTGGCAAGGCGCTGCCACAGACCTGATTGTAAGCGGATTAAACCATGTAGCGCATAGGGAAAGCCTGGATAATGGATATGAGAAGGATGAAAAAGGCGGATATAGACAGATAAATGAAGAAGGAGGAGATAGTATGGATTATTTATATGAAAATGGAACAATAATAGAAAGTAAAGTACCCTTTCAAAAAGGAGGAGAAGTCTCTTATAGTAGGACATACGGAGTATTAGCCAATACAGGAACCGGAGGAAGCCTAAATGATCCCTCCTGGGATATTTTTACGACTTGTTTACCTGTAGGCGAGTTTTTCGTAGGAGCTAAATTAACCAAAATGGGAGTAACATTAGTATCTAAATCATCCTCAGGTATAAGAGCTATGAAAGTAGGAGGAGCATCAAAAAAAGCATTAAAATCTTCAGTTTTTTTTACTAAATATCTTAGAAATTATGGTCTTAATTATAGTCTAGGGAGTAAATGGTTCACAGTTATTGGGCCTAATGCATCTACATTAGGGACATTTTTAGGAAGAAATTCAGTTATTATTGGCTCTTCTCTTATGTTAGATGGTGGCAGAAGAATTTATAATAGATTAAGTTATTAAAAAAAATGGAAAAAAAAGTTATTTTATTTTTTCAGAAAAAAACGGGATTAAATAATCTTAATAAAGGGATAAATATAGCAGATCCTAAATATGGAATTATAGAGTTAGACGCAGAATCATTAATGCTTTCTTTTTTCAATGAATTTGATATCGATTCTAAAGATTTTGATCTTTACACATACTTTCAAGATTTTCCAAATATAAATTGGAAATATTTTATTAATCAAATACTTAAAAGAAAAAAATATATTTATCCTAATAATAAAAAATGTTTAACTATAGATCATTTAGTAAAAGTAGCAGAAAAAGGAGAATGGTTTAAACCTGAGGAATAAAAAACCAAATTTATTAGATCATGGAAAAACTAGATTTAAATAATATGTATTTCGATTTCTGTATATGGAATTATGAGGATATTACTCATGAAGATATAACTCGGATGTTAGAAATTACGCCTTCTATAGTATATGTTAAAGGACAAAGAATAAGACCAAATATTCCAAGATTATCAAAACAAAATGGATGGATATTAAAAAATCCCTTAGATAATAAATCTTTATTTGAAGATCAACTCAATGCTATGTTGGATTTATTAGAACCTAAAATAGAAATACTACAGATGTTAAGTAAAAAGTACGGCTGCGAATATGAATTTTCCCTAGCCCTATTTATTTATAACAGAAAAGAGAGCACACCGTGGGTACATTTAACCCCAAGATATAATGAATTTATAAGACAAATAGAAGTAGAATTTGACTTAGATTTATATTGTCCACCGGATGATGAAGAAATGTCAGAAACAGAATAAATAGAAGTTAAAAGTATTAATAATCGGTGTCGCCTCCGGCGTAGATGGCACAAAAATAGGCGGGACCCTGTTTTTCGGCACCGTAAGCGGAGGTTTTGGCGCAGTTTTAACGAATGGAAACTTCTGGCAAGGCGCCGCCACAGGCCTGATAGTAAGCGGATTGAATCATGTGGCGCATAGGGAAAGCCTGGATAATGGATATGAGAAGGATGAAAAAGGCGGATATAAAAAAGAAGTTATTTCATACAAACTGCATATATGAAAAATTAAAAGATGTAAAATTATTAATGATTTATTCTAAACAGATTTAATAAAAGTAAAAAAAACATGGGTAAATTTTAATAATGATTACATCAGGAAAATCAAAATAAAAACTAAATATAAAAAATTTTGAATCAGAATGTTAAATTGTGAAAAAAAATTTTTAATTTTGCAGTCCGAAAAAATATATAAATAGAACAAATGTCAGGTATTATTGGAAAAAAAATTGGCATGACCAGCTTGTTCGATGAGGAAGGTAAAAATATTCCTTGTACAGTTATAGAAGCAGGTCCATGTACAGTTTTACAGGTCAGAACCGAAGAGAAGGACGGCTATTATGCAGTTCAGCTAGGTTTCGATGACAGAAGTGAAAAAAATGTCGGCAAAGCCCTTTTAGGTCACTTCAAAAAAGCAGGTTCAACACCAAAAAGAAAAATGGTGGAGTTTCGTCACGGATTTGACGGGTTGAAAATCGGAGAGGAAGTAAAGGTTGATTTATTTTCAGAAGGAGAATATGTTGACGTTACCGGAACTTCGAAAGGTAAAGGATTTCAAGGGGTGGTTAAAAGACACGGCTTTGGAGGGGTTATGCAAGCAACACACGGTCAGCATAACAGATTGAGAGCTCCGGGTTCTATTGGAGCAGGATCAGATCCATCTAGAGTATTTAAAGGAATGAGAATGGCAGGAAGAATGGGTGGAAATCAAGTGACAGTGCAAAATTTACAGGTTATAAAAGTGGACAATGAAAAAAATCTTTTAATTGTAAAAGGTGCAGTTCCGGGTCCTAAAAATTCATATGTAATTGTAAGAAGATGGAATTAGTAGTACTAGATAGAAGCGGAAAAGAAACCGGAAGAAAGGTTGCTTTAGACGAAACAATATTTGGAGTTGAACCAAATACACATGCAGTTTACTTAGAAGTAAAGCAATATTTGGCATCACAAAGACAAGGGACACATAAATCTAAAGAAAGATCCGAATTAAGCGGGTCAACTCGAAAACTTCATCGTCAAAAAGGAACAGGTGGGTCTCGAAAAGGGGATATAAACAATCCTTTGTTTAGGGGTGGGGCAAGAGTGTTTGGTCCTAAACCAAGAGATTATAGGTTTAAATTGAATAAATCATTAAAAAGAATAGCGAAAAAATCCGTTTTAAGTCAGAAATTAAAAGAGAACAACTTGAAAATAGTTGAGGACTTAAATTTTGAAGTACCTAAAACAAAAGATTTTATTAAAGTTTTACAAGATTTAGGACTGGCTAACAAAAAGACTTTGTTCGTTTTAGGGAAGTCAAATAAATATGTATATTTGTCATCAAGAAATTTAAAAGATGCTAAAGTGTTAGAATATAACGAGATAAGTAGTTACGATATCTTAAAAGCGAATGAGGTGGTTTTGTTTGAAAGCTCAGTAGAAAAAATACAAGAAAATTTAAGAAAATAGAATTATGTCTGTACTCATAAAACCTGTTATATCAGAAAAAGCAAACGAAATCGCTGAAAAAAGAAATCGTTATACATTTTTAGTAGATACCAAATCGAATAAATCAGAGATTAAGTATGCGGTGGAACAAGCTTACGGAGTTAGTGTAGTTGCAGTAAGAACATTAATTTCTGCACCTGTTGTTAAATCTAAATACACAAAAACAGGTCTTCAAGTTGGAAAAACTAATAAATTGAAAAAAGCAATGGTAGACATACAAGAAGGGCAAACCATTGACGTATTTGGAAATATATAATTTATAAAGAATCATGTCGGTAAGAAAATTAAAACCTATCACCCCCGGACAAAGATTCAGAATTGTTAACAATTTTGAAGAAATCACTACTTCAAAACCAGAAAAATCCTTATTGAGAGGAATTTCTAAATCAGGAGGTAGAAATAATTCCGGAAAAATGACCATGCGTTATACCGGAGGTGGACACAAGAAACGATACAGAGAGATCGATTTCAAGAGAAATAAGTTTGGTATTCCGGCTACTGTTAAATCAGTAGAATATGATCCAAACAGAACTGCATTTATCGCCTTATTGGTTTATGCAGATGGTGAAAAACGCTACATTGTATCTCCTCACGGAATCAAAGTGGGGCAAAAAGTCGTTTCAGGAGAGAGTGTTGCTCCCGAAATTGGAAACGCAATGAAATTAAAAAACATACCTTTAGGTACAGTTATTTCATGTATTGAGTTACGCCCCGGACAAGGAGCGAAAATGGCAAGAAGTGCAGGGACAAGTGCGCAATTAATTGCCAGAGACGGTAAATATGCTGTTCTTAAAATGCCTTCCGGAGAAACTCGTATGATTTTAGTTGAATGTATGGCAACAATTGGTTCAGTATCCAATTCAGATCATCAGTTAATCGTATCTGGTAAAGCAGGTAGAAGCAGATGGTTAGGAAGAAGACCAAGAACAAGGCCGGTAGCAATGAACCCTGTAGATCACCCAATGGGAGGTGGTGAAGGTAGATCAACCGGAGGACATCCAAGATCTAGAAAAGGTATGCCTGCAAAAGGATACAAGACTCGTTCAAAGAAGAAAGAATCGAATCGTTATATTTTACAAAAAAGAAAATAATCTAGTATGGCACGTTCGTTAAAAAAAGGACCTTATATTCACTATAAATTAAACAAGAAAGTTCAAGCAAATATAGAGTCAGGAAAAAAAGTCGTGATTAAAACATGGTCTAGAGCATCAATGATATCTCCAGATTTCGTTGGTCAAACGTTTGCAGTACATAACGGAAAACAATTTGTACCGGTATATGTAACTGAAAATATGGTTGGACATAAGCTAGGGGAATTTTCACCTACTCGTGTGTTTAGAGGTCATGCAGGAAATAAAAATAAAGGTAACAGATAATAAGCAATGGGTAACAGAAAACAAAATAGTGCTACAGCACGTAAAGAAGCTAAAAAAAATTTAGCAATTGCTCGCTTGAATAATTGTCCTACCTCGCCTAGAAAGATGAGATTAGTAGCAGATATCATTAGAGGCGTTGATGTTGATAAAGCATTATACATATTAAAATATTCAAAAAAAGAAGCTTCAATCAGATTAGAAAAACTTTTATTAAGTGCTATAGCTAATTGGCAAGTAAAAAATGAAGGTAAAGACATCGAAGAAGCTAAACTTTATGTAAAAGAAATTTTTGTTGACGGTGGATCTATGTTAAAAAGATTACGTCCTGCTCCTCAAGGTAGAGGATATAGGATTAGAAAAAGATCTAATCATGTAACAATTATTCTTGGAAACAAAAACGAAGTAAATTAAGTATGGGACAAAAAACAAATCCAATAGGTAATAGATTAGGAATCATTCGAGGATGGGATTCTAATTGGTATGGTGGAAAAAACTTTGGAGATAAAATAGCAGAAGATTATAAAATCAGAAGATATTTAGAAGCTAGATTATCCAAAGCAGGTGTTTCCCGAATTTACATCGAAAGAACTTTGAAATTAGTTACTATCACCATTACCACTGCGAGACCTGGAATAATCATAGGGAAAGGTGGTCAGGAAGTAGATAAATTAAAAGAGGAGTTAAAAAAGATCACAAAAAAGGAAATTCAAATAAATATTTTCGAAATTAAAAGACCTGAGCTTGATGCAAAATTAGTTGCAGAAAGTGTAGCTCGTCAAATTGAAAGTCGTATTTCATATAGAAGAGCCGTAAAAATGGCGATTGCATCTACTATGAGAATGAATGCGGAAGGAATTAAAATTATGATTTCCGGTCGTTTAAATGGAGCTGAAATGGCAAGATCAGAATCTTTTAAAGAAGGAAGAATTCCTTTGTCAACTTTCCGTGCTGATATCGATTATTATATTGCTGAAGCTCATACAACCTATGGTCGCTTAGGAGTAAAAGTATGGATTATGAAAGGCGAAGTGTATGGTAAAAGAGAGTTATCTCCATTAGTAGGTCTTCAGAAAAAGACTCAGAAAAGAAAAGTTAAAGAAAGAAGATAAAAAATATCTTAGGTAATTATGTTACAACCAAAAAGAACAAAATTCCGTAAACAGCAAAAGGGACGTATGAAAGGTCTTTCTTACAGAGGAAGTAAATTAGCATACGGTACATTTGGAATTAAAGCGTTAGATTCAGTATTTATTACTGCAAGACAGATAGAAGCTGCACGTATTGCTGCCACCCGATATATGAAAAGAGAAGGACAATTATGGATTAAAATATTTCCGGATAAGCCTATTACCAAAAAACCTGCTGAGGTTCGTATGGGTAAAGGAAAAGGAGCTGTGGAATATTGGGTAGCAAGAGTATCACCGGGAAGAATTTTATTTGAAATAGGAGGGGTTCCTTATGATGTTGCAAAAGAAGCATTACGTCTTGCAGCTCAAAAATTACCGGTAAAAACTAAATTTGTTGTCGCTAACGATTTTGTGCAATCATAAATAATAAAATCGAT
The DNA here is from genome assembly GCF_001418685.1 of Apibacter mensalis. Classification (GTDB taxonomy): domain Bacteria; phylum Bacteroidota; class Bacteroidia; order Flavobacteriales; family Weeksellaceae; genus Apibacter; species Apibacter mensalis. The sequence continues at coordinate 112,944 of NZ_LIVM01000005.1, read as the reverse complement.
GAAAGCAGTTGATATAAGAAATTTAAGTCAAGAAGAAGTTAAAGCAAAATTAGCCGAAACAAAAGCTGAATATGCTAAGCTAAGATTATCACATAAAGTGTCTCCGATTGGAAATCCGATTCAATTAAGAGAGATGAGAAAAACAATAGCAAGGTTGTCAACAGCCTTAAAGTAATTTAATATCCGAAAAAGAATTTAATTTCAATTATGGAAAGAAATTTAAGAAAAGAAAGAATCGGAGTAGTATCTAGTAATAAGATGGATAAAACTATCGTTGTTAGTGAGACAAGCAGAATGAAACATCCCATGTATGGGAAATTCGTTTTAAAAACTAAAAAATATACTGCTCACGATGAGAAAAACGAATGCAATGAAGGGGATACCGTTCGCATTATGGAAACTCGTCCATTGAGTAAGAGTAAAAGATGGAGATTAGTAGAAATATTAGAAAGAGCTAAATAATTTAGAGATGCTACAAACAGAATCAAGATTAAAAGTTGCAGATAATACTGGAGCCAAGGAAGCTTTAGTTATCAGAGTGTTAGGTGGTTCAAAGAGAAGATATGCATCTGTGGGTGATAAAATAGTTGTTACAATAAAAGATGCTACCCCATCAGGAAACGCTAAAAAAGGTCAAGTATCCAAAGCGGTTGTTGTTAGAACTAAAAAGCCTGTAAGAAGGAAAGATGGTTCTTATATTAGTTTTGAAGATAATGCATGTGTATTGTTAAATGCTGCAGGAGAAATGAGAGGAACTCGTGTTTTTGGACCGGTAGCCAGAGAATTACGTGATAAAGAGTATATGAAAATTATTTCATTAGCTCCTGAGGTATTATAAGGTAAATTAAAAAAAATGGCAAAAGTTAAAATAAAAAAAGGAGATAAAGTTCAGGTTCTTGCAGGAGCTTATAAAGGAAAGCAAGGACAAGTTTTAGTAATTTATCCTGATAAAAACAGAGCAATTGTTGAAGGAGTTAATATTGTTAAAAAACATAAAAAACCTTCAGCTGAAAATCCTCAAGGAAGCATTATTGAAAAAGAAGCTTCCATACATATTTCTAACATAGCTTTATTGGATCCTCAATCTGGAAAACCAACAAGAGTAAGTTATAAAATAGATGGTGAGAAAAAAGTTAGAGTTGCAACCAAATCAGGAGAAGTGATTTAATTAAATTTGAAAGATTATGCAATACATAGCAAGACCTAAACAATTATATAAAGATAAAATCATCTCAGCTCTAAAAGAGGAATTTGGTTACACATCCGTGATGCAGGTTCCAAAACTTGAAAAGATTGTGATAAGTCAAGGACTAGGGGCAGCAACGGCTGATAAAAAAATTGTTGATTATGCAGTTGAAGAGATTACTTTAATAGCCGGACAAAAAGCAGTTCCATGTCTATCCAAAAAAGATGAAGCCGGTTTCAAATTAAGAAAAGGAATGCCAATCGGTGCAATGGTTACCTTAAGAGGAGATAGAATGTATGAATTTTTAGATCGATTAATAACTGCTGCTTTACCACGAGTTAGAGATTTTAATGGAATAAAATCAGATGGTTTTGATGGTAGAGGTAACTATACGTTAGGAATTACTGAACAAATCATATTCCCGGAAATAAATATCGATAAAGTGAAGAAAATTCAAGGTATGGATATTACCTTTGTAACTAATGCGAAAACCGATAAGGAAGCTAAAGCATTATTAACCCATTTTGGATTACCATTTAAAAAGAATTAATTTATAGTATGGCTAAAGAATCAATGAAAGCGCGTGAGCGCAAAAGAGAAGCACTTTCTGCTAAATATGCCGCTAAGAGAAAAGCTTTAAAAGAAGCTGGAGATTATGAAGCACTTCAAAAACTCCCTAAAAACTCTTCTCCGGTAAGATTACATAACAGATGTAAGCTTACAGGTAGACCAAGAGGATACATGAGAGTGTTTGGAATTTCCAGAGTTACTTTTAGAGAAATGGCTAATGAAGGACTAATACCGGGAGTTAAAAAAGCTAGTTGGTAAAATTAAAAATAATAGATTTTAAAAGTAGAATTTAAATTCTATACTCTAAAATTAAATAAATATGGTTACAGACCCAATTGCAGATTACTTGACAAGAGTAAGAAATGCCATGAGAGCAGGACACAAAGTTGTTGAAATTCCTGCATCAAAAATTAAAAAAGAGATTACTAAAATTCTCTTTGATCAAGGATATATCCTTAACTACAAATTTGAAGAAGGTAGTGTACAAGGAATTATTAAAATTGCTTTAAAATACGATAAGGCAACCAATCTTCCGGCTATCAAAAAAATTGAACGGGCATCAAAACCGGGTTTAAGAAAATATTCCGGTTGTAAAGAACTTCCAAGAGTTTTAAATGGATTAGGTATAGCTATTATCTCAACTTCAAAAGGAGTAATGACAGATAAGAAAGCACGACAAGAAAATGTTGGTGGAGAGGTAATTTGTTATGTTTATTAAAAAATTGAAGAAATGTCAAGAATAGGAAAAGCAATAATAAATATTCCAACAGGTACTACCATTGATTATAATGATAATGTAGTTACAGTTAAAGGAAAAAATGGTGAGTTAAAACAGGAACTTACCGGAGGAATAACTATAAATATTGAAAACTCTCAATTAGCAGTTAATCGTCCTTCCGATAGCAAAGAACATAAATCTTTGCATGGGTTGTATAGAGCCCTTATAAATAATATGATAGTCGGTGTATCCGAAGGGTTCACTAAAAAATTAGAATTAGCCGGTGTGGGATACAGAGCTTCCAATCAAGGACAAAAGTTGGAATTAGCTTTAGGGTTTTCGCATTTAGTAGTTTTGGAATTACCTCAAGAAGTAAAAGTAGAAACATTAACGGAAAAAGGTAAAAATCCAATAATTACTTTATCTTCATACGATAAACATTTATTAGGGATGGTTTGTGCAAAAATAAGATCACTTCGTAAACCTGAACCTTATAAAGGTAAAGGAGTTAAATTTGTAGGAGAACAAATCAGAAGAAAAGCAGGTAAATCTGCATAAAAAATTAAGTTATGGCATTAACTAAAAGAGAAAAAAGAATAAGAGTTAAAAGAAGAGTACGTAAAAATATATTCGGTACGGCTGATAAACCTCGTTTATCTGTATTCAGAAGTAATAAAGAAATTTACGCTCAACTTATAGATGATAATACTGGCAAAACTTTAGCTTACGCTTCTTCGCGTCAAAAAGAAATTGCTGGAGAAAAAGGAACTAAAACTGAAATTTCTACTTTAGTAGGTAAGAAATTAGCTGAAAATGCTAAAGTAGCCGGTATTGAAACTATTGTTTTTGATAGAAATGGCTTTATATACCACGGAAGAGTGAAAGCCTTAGCTGATGGTGCTAGAGAAGGAGGTTTAAAATTTTAATACATTAAAAAAATTATGTTAGGAATAAATAATATTGAAAGAGTAAAACCAGGTGGGTTAGAACTTGTAGACCGATTGGTAGGTGTGCAAAGAGTAACAAAAGTAACCAAAGGAGGTAGAGCATTTGGATTTTCAGCTATTGTTGTTGTAGGTGATGAAAAAGGAGTAGTTGGATTTGGTTTAGGGAAATCTAAAGAGGTAGCCAGTGCTATATCAAAAGCTGTTGAAGATGCTAAGAAAAATTTAGTTAGAGTACCGATATTAAACGGTTCACTTCCACATGAACAATCTGCAAAATATGGTGGTGCTGATGTATTTATACGTCCTGCTTCTCATGGTACTGGATTAATTGCTGGTGGTGCGGTTCGTGCAGTATTAGAATCTGCAGGAGTTAAAGATGTGCTTTCAAAATCAAAAGGATCTTCAAATCCACATAATGTAGTAAAAGCAACAGTAAAAGCACTATTAAACTTAAGAAGTGCAGAGACTATCGCACAACAAAGAGGAGTTTCACTTTCTAAAGTATTTAAAGGATAAGAACATGGCAACGATAAAAATAACTTTAAAAAGAAGTTCAATTAAAAGACCAAAAAATCAAAAGCTAACCTTAGAAGCTTTAGGATTAACTAAATTGAATAAGACCGTTGAACATGAAGCAACCCCACAAATATTGGGTATGGTTGCAGTAGTAAAACATTTAGTAACTGTTGAAGAATAATTAAGATATGAATTTACATACTTTAAAACCTGCACAAGGTTCAACACATAATAGCAAAAGATTAGGTAGAGGTCAAGGAAGTGGTAAAGGAGGTACTTCTACTAAAGGTCATAAAGGAGACAAATCTCGTTCAGGACATAAAGATAAAATAGGATTTGAAGGGGGGCAAATGCCTTTACAAAGAAGAATTCCTAAATTTGGTTTTAAAAATATCAATAGAAAAGAATATGTAGGTATTAATTTAGACACAATTCAGGAGTTAATTGATATAAATAAAATTTCTACTGAAATCACCAAAGAAACTTTAACTCAAAATGGATTAATTTCCAAAAATGATTTAGTTAAAATTCTTGGTAGAGGAGAATTGAAATCCACTGTTAACATAACTGTTGATAAATATACAAAATCAGCAAAAGAGGCTATTGAAAAAGCCGGGGGGAAAGCTAACATCTTATAAAATGGCATGAAAGGATTTATACAGACATTAAAGAATATCTGGAGTATAAAAGAGTTAAGAGATAAACTTATTTTCACTTTTGTTCTAGTATTGGTATACAGATTTGGTACGCATGTTTCACTTCCTGCTATCAATATGGTTGAAGTAGATAATATTCTTGATATCTACAAAAACAACGGTGGAAACCAACAGGCTACCGGCCTATTAGGTTTATTATCTTCATTTACGGGGGGTGCATTTAGTAAAGCATCAATTTTTGCTTTAGGTATTATGCCGTATATATCTGCTTCTATTGTAGTGCAATTAATGGGATTAGCTATACCTTATATACAAAAACTACAAAAAGAGGGAGAAAGTGGTCGTAAAAAGGTTAATCAAATAACAAGGTGGTTGACAATATTAATATGTTTAATACAAGCTCCTGCTTATTTGACGTCCATTACACAAGTCTTTCTACCGATTGAGCAATTTAGAACTGCCTATTTGGTAGATCCGAATAATATTTTCTTATTCTGGATACCAAGTATTATAATCTTGATTTCAGGCACAATTTTTGCTATGTGGATGGGCGAAAAGATTACTGATAAAGGAATTGGAAATGGAATATCTATTCTAATTATGGTTGGTATTTTGGCAGGTTTTCCAACAGCATTTGTACAAGAAATTGGTGTACAAATGGGAGATACTGGAAAAGGACTTATCATGATGTTTGTAGAAGTCCTTGCTTGGTTGCTGGTTATCATATTATGTATTATGTTGACTGTAGCCGTAAGAAAAGTTCCAGTACAATATGTTAGTAGGACAAAATCAGGTTCATTACGATCCATAACCAATGCGGCAAGACAGTATATACCATTAAAAGTTAACGCTGCAGGTGTAATGCCTATAATTTTTGCACAAGCATTGATGTTTATACCGGGATTATTGGTTCGTTCTGAAACAACTACCAATACTTTTTGGGCAGGATTCAGTCAAGTATTCAGTTGGCAATATAATCTTTTGTTTGCCATATTAATAATTGTCTTTACCTTTTTCTACACGGCAATAACTATTCCTATAAATCAAATGGCTGATGATTTAAAAAGAAATGGAGGATTAATTCCACGTGTAAAACCTGGTAAAGAAACAGCTGATTTTTTAGATGACGTTTTATCTAAAATAACCTTACCCGGAGCAATTTATTTAGCTCTTATAGCAGTTCTTCCAGCAATAGTTAAAATTATCGGTCTCACCGCAACCGATAAATTTGCATTATTTTTTGGTGGAACCTCTTTATTAATCATGGTAGGAGTATTATTAGATACTGTACAACAAATTAATACTTATTTATTAAATCACCATTATGATGGTTTAATGCAGTCAAGATTAAGTAGAAATCCGAATTAATATATGGCGAAACAAAAACATATAGAACAAGACGGAACTATCATTGAAGCATTGTCTAATGCAATGTTCAGAGTAGAATTAGAAAATGGTCACATTTTAACCGCGCATATTTCTGGTAAAATGAGGATGCATTATATTAAACTATTACCTGGAGATAAAGTAAGGTTGGAAATGTCACCATACGATTTATCAAAAGGAAGAATAACTTTCAGATATTAAAATAGAAAGAAAATGAAAATTAGAGCATCACTTAAAAAAAGAAGTTCAGATGATATTGTTGTAAGACGTAAAGGTCGTCTATACATTATAAACAAAAAAAATCCTAAATTTAAACAAAGACAAGGTTAATACTATGGCTAGAATTTCCGGTGTAGATTTACCAAAAAATAAAAGAGGAGTTATAGGCCTTACCTATATATACGGTGTTGGTAAAAGTACTGCATCAAAAGTTTTAAAAGATGCAGGAATTAGTGAAGATAAAAAAGTTTCTGAATGGAATGATGATGAAGTTAATGCTATCAGAAAATTTATTTCCGAAAATGTAAAAGTTGAGGGAGAATTACGTTCTGAAATTCAATTGAACATTAAACGTTTAATGGATATCGGATGTCAGAGAGGTATTAGGCATCGTTTGGGCTTACCACTCAGAGGTCAAAGAACTAAGAATAATTCTCGTACAAGAAAAGGTAAAAGAAAAACTGTAGCTAATAAGAAAAAGGCCACTAAATAATAAATAAAAATATGGCAAAAACAGCGTCAAAAACAGCTAAAAAAAGAAAAGTTAAAATTGAAGCGATAGGAGAAGCTCACATTCAAGCCACTTTTAATAATATTATCATCTCTTTAACCAATAAAAATGGAGAAGTAATATCTTGGGCTTCTGCTGGAAAAATGGGTTTCAAAGGCTCTAAAAAAAATACACCTTATGCGGCTCAAATGGCAGCTGATAATTGTGCGCAAGTTGCGTATGAATTAGGATTAAGAAGGGTTAAAGTTTTTGTGAAAGGTCCAGGAGCTGGAAGAGAATCTGCTATTCGAACCATCCATAATGCCGGTATTGAAGTTAGTGAAATAATTGATGTTACTCCTATACCACATAATGGATGTAGACCACCAAAAAGAAGAAGAGTTTAATACTATTAATATCATTCAAATTTTATAATGGCAAGATATATTGGTCCAAAAACGAAAATAGCTAGAAAATTCGGACAGGCTATTTATGGGGAAGATAAGTATTTTGAAAGAAGAAAATATCCTCCAGGACAACACGGTCCGAACAAGAGAAGAGGTGCTAAAAAATCTGAATATGCAGTTCAATTAGCAGAAAAACAAAAAGCAAAATACACTTATGGTATTTTAGAGAGACAGTTTGCAAATTTGTTTAATAAAGCACAGAGGAGTAAAGGGATTACCGGAGAAGTTTTATTACAATTATGCGAATCCAGACTAGATAATGTTGTATATAGGTTTGGGTTGTCTAATACTAGAGCGGGATCTCGTCAATTAGTCTCCCATAAACATATTACCGTAAATGGTGAAATTGTAAATATACCGTCTTACCTTTTAAAACCGGGTGATGTGATTGGAGTTAGAGAAAAATCTAAATCATTACAAGTAATTAAAGATGCTTTAGCTAATAATTCTCATAAAACTTATGAATGGCTAGTATGGAATGATGAAAAACTATCAGGAGATTTTAAAGTAGTTCCTGAAAGAATTCAAATTCCTGAAGATATCAAAGAACAATTGATAGTCGAATTATATTCTAAATAAAATAAAAAATTAGCTAAGATTTATATGGCAATTTTAAACTTTATAAAACCTGATAAGGTAATTTTAGTTGAATCAGATGATTTTAAAGGTCAATTTGAATTCAGACCCTTAGAGCCTGGATTTGGATTAACCGTAGGAAATGCTTTAAGAAGAGTTTTATTATCTTCGTTGGAAGGATACGCTATTACATCAATAAAAATTGAGGGAGTTGAACATGAATTTTCAACTATTCCGGGCGTAATAGAAGATGTGACTGAAATCATATTGAATCTTAAAAAAGTTAGATTTAAAAATCAAATCAATAAAGGTGGAAATGAAATTGTAACTGCACAAATCTCCGGTAAATCAGAATTGACAGCTGGAGATTTAGGTAAATTTATTTCTTCCTATCAAGTTTTAAATCCTGATTTGGTGATTTGTCATATGGATAAATCAGTTAAATTTAATATAACTTTTAATATAGATAAGGGAAGAGGGTATGTACCTGCAGAACAAAATAAATCTAATCATGCTCCAATAGGAACTATTGCAATTGACTCTATTTATACACCTATCAGAAATGTTAGTTATAGCATTGAAGATTACCGTGTTGAACAGAGAACAGATTATGAAAAGCTTATTCTAGATATTCAAACAGATGGTTCTATAACCCCTCAAGAAGCTTTAACAGAAGCAGCTAAAATATTAATTCATCATTTTATGTTATTTTCTGATGAAAGAATAACATTAGAAGCTGATGTTGTTTCATCTGCAGATACTTATGACGAAGAAGCTCTTCATATGAGACAGCTATTAAAAACTAAATTAGTTGATATGGATCTATCTGTTAGGGCTCTTAATTGTCTAAAAGCTGCTGAAGTTGAAACTTTGGGTGAATTAGTTTCCTTTACAAAATCAGATTTAATGAAGTTTAGGAATTTTGGTAAAAAATCATTAACCGAATTGGAAGATTTAGTATATTCAAAGAATCTGACTTTTGGTTTGGATGTTTCAAAGTATAAATTAGAAGCAGAATAATAAGAAATCATGAGACACGGAAAAAAGTTTAATCATTTAGGGAGAACGGCATCACATCGTAAAGCTATGCTTTCAAATATGGCTGCCTCTCTTATTCTTCATAAGAGAATCAATACAACTGTTGCTAAAGCTAAAGCATTAAGAACATATATAGAACCATTATTAACTAAATCTAAAGAAGATACTACGCACAATAGAAGAATTGTTTTTAGCTATCTTCAAAATAAGGAGGCAGTTACAGAACTATTCAGAACAATTGCTACCAAAATTTCTTTAAGAAATGGTGGATATTGTAGAATAATTAAAACTGGTTTTAGATTAGGAGATGGTGCAGATACCGCTCTTATTGAATTAGTAGATTTTAATGAGACTTACAATTTAGGAGAATCTAATAAAAAAGTAACTAGAAGAAGTCGTCGTTCCACTAAAAAATCGGATACAATAGAATCAATAGTAGATACTGTAGTAAATGAATCTAGTGAAGTACAATCTGATAATAAATCAGTTGAAACTAAAGAATAAATAATAAATTTTGTAAAATAAAAAAGCAGGTTTTTAACCTGCTTTTTTATTTTATTAATATGGTTTAATTATTATGAAAGATAATAATTGAATTTTAATTAAAACAGTATTTATTTTCATTTTAGATATTTGGTTAAGATGCTTTTGGGATTGAGGTAATAATTATGCTCGAGATTGAAAGTAAATGTACTTTTCATTAAACTTCATAATTAGTTAAATAAAGTATATTTTAATGAATATTAAATATATAGGATATAAGTGAATTTAATTTAAAAAGATGTATTACTCTTGGTGTATAGTAAAAAATAGTATTTAAATAAAAAAATAATAGCCTTATTTAATAAGTTTTTCAAAAGTATCCTAATGTTAATTCATAGATTTAACTATAATTCATTTAAAAATTAATTATATAATAATATTTGAGAGAGATAATATATGATAATGAAATTATAAATAATTATAATATCTAAGTAAACAAAAAAGCCTCTTATTTTAAGAGGCTTTTTTTATATTTACTATTAATTTTATTCTGCTGAATCAAGTAATTTGAAAACAACTCTTCTGTTCTCTTTATTTTTCCATTCAGGACATTTAGAGGCTGGTTTACACTCAGGATACTTAGGGGTAGTGAATCCCATGCCTTTACCTGTTAATTGATAAGGAGGAACACCTTTGGAAACTAAATATTTAATTACTGAAGTAACTCTTCTCTTAGAAAGATTAAGATTATATGCATCAGAACCTCTAGCGTCAGAGTGTCCTTCAACTAAAAATCTAGTACCTTGACCATATTTAACTATGATATCAGCCACTTGATCTAAAATCGGTTGTGATTCTAAAAGAATTTTGTCTGAATCTAAATTAAACTGAATACCTCCCATAGTGGCAATTAGTGGATTAATAGCATCTTCAGCTAATTTTTGTGGTTCAGGACAACCATCGTTGGATTCAGGGCCAGGAAATGTAGGACATTTGTCATATAAGTCAATTATACCGTCCATATCTACATCTAAAGCTCTACCTGATCCATCTACACGTGCTCCTTTAGGAGTATCTAATTCTCTATCCCAATCGTCACAAACTCCATCATCGTCTTTATCTCCAAAAACACAAACTTCTAATTGTTGTTGACTGGCTACATCATTAATTTTTGTAAACATTTCTCTTAAAGGATCCACCCAGCTTAAATGTTCGTTATGCCTTCCAATTTTATAGGTAATACCCAATGAGGTTGTTAAAAAATTATCGGATTTACCTCCTTTATGCAAATCTGGATAATGACCATTATTACCAGAACCATCAAATAGTTCGTCACCTGTAATTACATACATGGCACGTAAAGATGTATCCCATCTTTTATTTATTTTATAGGTTAACCCGGTACCTATTTGAGCGAATAGGGATTTGAGCCCCATATCTTCGTCAGCCATAGTTTCATATACATTAGAACCTCTTTCTATGAATTTAGTTTTAGCTTTATATTGTATTGTTCCTACTCCTGCATATGTATGTATTGCCCATCTATATGGAGACCTGTTATCAATTCTTCTGAATAAAGAAGAAACATTTAAATCTCCTAAAATGCTTAAAGCAAAATAATTAGTTTTAGCATCTACTTTATCAGATCCATATCCTTGTTTAGTCTCACCAATTTGACCTAATAAATTTAATCCGAAGACATGTGAAATTTGTTTATTAATTGAAGCTTGAAAATCATATCCAACTCTCCATTTGCTAGAAGCACCATTATCTATAGAGGTAAAGTCAGATGTTATTAACCAGGGAACACCTCCATATATAGATATAGACCAGTCATTAAATTGCTTTTGATCATTAGTGAATTTTACATAATCATCAGTGAAATTACTACTATCTACATTTTGAGCTTGCACATTTAAACATGTACAAATAACTGCAAGTAAAAATAGAATACATTTTTTATTCATAACTATAATTAATTAGTAAGTATATTAAGTCTTCTTCTATACAAAATGATTGAAGGTTGTAAAATTATCAAAATTTTTTTAATAAAAAAATATATTAAACCAATTCATATAAAATTTTTTTTGAGAAAGATCTTTTTGTAAGATGAGAAATATGAGGTATTTTTAATGATTCAGAATAAAATAGTATTGAGTTAAAAGATACTATATCAATATCGATAGTCCTATCCTCATATTTTCCACTAACAAAAGTATCATTAAGTCTGCCTAATGATTTTTCAATGTCTTTAATTGATTTTAAAAGTTGAGTGGGCGATAAATCTGTGCAAATAACAATACCCATATTTAGGTAGTTATTGGATGAAATATAACCTTCTGGTTCGGATTCAATTAGGTTGGATCTTTTTATAATTCGACCAATTTTAGAATCGATAAAACCTATTGCTTGTGATATGTTATTTTTTTTATCTCCTAAATTACTGCCAAGTAACAAAATGACCTTATTCATCAACTAATTAGTTATTTATTAATTAAAGGAAATGAAAAAATTTATCTTTCAAGTATTGGCAACTATTATTGGTATTCTTTTATTATCAAGTATAGTTGTCTTGAGCTTGATTTTCATAAATATCTTCGCATTTATTCCTTCTAAATTTGTGGTTAAAGATAAATCAATTTTAGAAATAAATCTTAATAATTCTATTTTGGAAGATCCAAACGAAAGAGATATATCCATTTCTTTATTGAATAATGATAAAAGTATTTCTTTAAAAGATATTTTAGATGTAATTAACTATGCACAAACGGATGATAAGATAAAAGGAATTAGTCTTAAATTATCAAATTTAAATGCCGGATATTCACAAATTTCTGAAATTCGTCAGGCTTTACTTAACTTTAAAAAAAGTAAAAAATTTATATATTCATATAGTAATGACTGTGACCAAAAATCATATTATTTATCTTCAGTAGCAGATTCAATGTTTTTAAATCCTAATGCAAATATAGAATTAACAGGTTTATCTGCAGAAGTGTTATTTTATAAAAATTTAGGTCAAAAGTATGGGATAAATTTTGAAGTGATCAGACACGGTAAATATAAATCTGCAGTAGAACCCTATATAAGAGATAATCTTTCTGAAGAGAATAGATATCAGTTAAAAAATATATTGCAGAATTTTTGGTATAAAATATCCAATGATATAATTGCGTCAAGGAAAATTTCCATCGAAAATTTTAATAAATATGTTGATAGTTTATATAGTTTTATCCCTGAATTAGCTTTTAAATATAAACTAGTAGACAAGTTAATATATGAATCTCAATATGAGAATTTACTTAAAAAGAAATTAGGTCTGGCGAATGATGACCTATTTAATAAAATATCTATAGATCAATATAAAGAAATAGCTCAAAATATTTCACGCAGCGATAATAAAATAGCAATATTATATGCAACGGGACAAATATATACAGGTAAGGGAAATACAGATATTTATTCCAAAACATTCATTGATCAAATTAATGAAATAAAAAATGATGATGATATAAAAGCGGTGATTTTACGAATAAATTCGCCGGGAGGAAGTGCAAACGCATCAGCTGAAATTTTGTATGAATTATATGAGTTAAAAGAGAAAAAACCTCTAATAGTATCATTTAGTGATATAGCTGCTTCCGGAGGCTATTATATTTCAATGGCGGCTGATAAAATTTACGCACAAGAAAATACGCTTACTGGATCCATTGGGGTTTTAGGAATGATTCCTGATGTTAAGAAATTAGCCAATAATGTGGGTATTAACTCAGATTATGTTTCTACAAACTCAAATTCCATGTATTATTCACTAACACAAGGAACTTCTCAAGGATTCAAAGAAATTATGAGTAAAGGAATAGATATAACTTATAAAAAATTTATTAATGAAGTAATGAAGGGCAGGAAAATGACTTTTAATCAAGTAGATTCCTTAGGTAAAGGGAGAATATGGAGTGGAAAAGAAGCTTTAGAAAATGGATTGGTAGACCAAATTGGCGGTTTTTATGATGCTATTGATTATGCTGCTAAAAAAGCAGGTGTAATTACCTATAATTTAGTTTCATATCCGAAAGAAAGATCCGGTTGGGATCTTATAGTAAATATGATTACATCCAATAATAACAATGATGATAATACAGGAATAGTAGGGAAACTTATAAAATATGAGTTAGGTAGGGAAAATTATAAGTTATTTCAAAGAATTAAAAATATAGAAAGGAATCAAGGTGTTATGTGTTTAATGCCTTTTGATATAGAAATTAAATAACAGATAAAAAGTCTTAAACAAAAATATTCTAACTAATATATCATTTTCAATAAAGATGTTATATCTTTGCAAAACCTAGAAGTTTGAGAAGAGGTATTTTTATAATTTTTTCGAGAATTCATTCAACCAAATAGTACAATTATTTAAAAGTTAAATGGGATTATTTGATTTTCTTACACAAGAAATTGCAATTGATTTGGGTACAGCAAATACTCTAATCATTCATAATAATAAAGTGGTAGTAGACAGCCCTTCTATAGTAGCGATTGATAGAAGAACTATGAAACCTATTGCGGTCGGAGAAATAGCTAAACAAATGCAGGGGAAAACCCATGATGACATTAAAACTATTAGACCTCTAAAAGACGGAGTTATAGCCGATTTTGGCGCCTCTGAACATATGATCAGGGAGTTTATAAAACAAATCCCGGGAATAAAAGGTAAAATTTTTAATCCTTCGTTGAGGATGGTTATTTGTATTCCTTCAGGAATAACAGAGGTTGAAAAAAGAGCAGTAAAAGATTCCGCAGCTAAAGTAAATGCCAAGGATGTGAAATTAATTTATGAGCCTATGGCAGCAGCTATTGGTGTTGGAATTGATGTAACTCAGCCTAAAGGGAATATGATTATAGATATAGGAGGAGGAACAACCGAAATAGCAGTTATAGCATTGGGTGGTATTGTATGTGATAATTCTATTAAAATTGCTGGGGATGTTTTTAATAATGATATTCTATATTATTTAAGAACTCACCATAATTTATTCATCGGAGAAAAAACTGCTGAACATATTAAAATGGAAGTTGGCTCAGGGCTTGAAGAATTAGATAATCCACCTGAAGATTTACCGGTTCAAGGTAGAGACTTAATTACCGGTAAACCAAAAGAAATTATGGTTAATTATAAAGAAATGGCCAGAGCTCTTGATAAATCCATTTTAAGAATAGAAGATGCTATAATGGAAACTTTATCAAGAACACCTCCTGAATTATCTGCAGACATATATAACACTGGTATATATCTAGCAGGAGGAGGGGCTTTACTTAGAGGATTGGATCAAAGAATTGGTAGGAAAACAGGATTGCCCGTTTTTATAGCTGATGATCCGTTGAGAGCTGTAGTTAGAGGTACCGGTATTGCACTAAAAAATATTGAAAAATTTGAGAATTTTTTAATTAAATAATAAATTATTCTTAAGATAAAACGTTTTAATGTCTGTATTGATAAATTTTCTATCAAAAAATAGTAAGTTTTTGCTATTTCTATTTTTGCAGATATCAGCTCTTTTTTTTACATTTAACAGAAATGTTTATCATAATTCAATTCTTGAAGAGAAAATAATTTCATTTACCGGGTTTTTAGATTCAAAAATATCCTATTTAACCTCATATATAAATCTTAAGAAGGAAAATGAACGTCTGCTTGAAGAAAATAAAGAATATAGGAATAAGTTTCTGGGAAAAACAAAAAAGATTAAACCTGAGTTTTTTGCAATGTTGGATTCTACTAAATATAAGCAAAAATATTATTATACCACAGCTGATATAATATCAAACTCTATTACAAGGTCAAATAATTATTTAATTATAGATAGGGGAACGGATCAGGGAGTTAGCCCGGAAATGGGAGTGGTAACCTCTTCAGGGGTAGTTGGGATGATTATCAATTGTACTAAAAATTATTCTAAAGTTATTTCGATTCTTAATAAAAATACAAGAATAAATGCTAGATTAAAATCTAGTAAATATTATGGCACATTACTATGGCAAGGAGAAGATCCTAGAATCATGTGTTTGTCAGATATACCTAAATATGTCAGTGTAAAAATAGGTGATACTATTGAAACTGATGGAAAATCAAAGATATATCCGGAAGGAATATTAATTGGAAGAGTAAGTAGCAAATCTATAGATGAGGAGACAGGTAATTGGAATATTTCAGTTGAATTATTTCAAGATATGGGTAATATACAAAAAGTATATGTTGTAGATAAGCTAGACAGAGATGAAATTAAAAGTTTGAAAGATTCTATAAATTAATAATGCTTAATAGGTATACATTAATAAATCTTATCTTAATTCCTATTTTAATATTAGTACAAGTTTTTGTATTTAATAACATTTATTTTTTCCATAAATATAACCCTATAATATACATTATTTGGATTATTTTTTATCCCTATGATAAGTCCCATAAATATTTATTTTTTATATTTTCTTTCCTTTTAGGTTTTGGAGTTGATTGTTTTATGGATACCGGAGGTGTTAATGCCTTCTCATCCGTATTAATTTCCTATATAAGAAATACTGTTATACGATATATATCAGACCTAGATAGAGAAATGAAATTATTAAACTTTTCAGATTTAAATTTCCTTCAATTACTATTGTATATAGTAATAATTATATTAACCCATCATTTAAGTCTATTTATTTTAGAAAGTTTTAAAATAACTATGATATTAGATGTAGCAGAAGACGCTCTTATAACATCGGTATTTTCATTTTTATTTATCATGATAATATACGCTTTCTTTAAAAATAAGATTAAATAGTGAAAAAATTTCAGATTTTAATAGGTGTGTTGATTTTCTTAGCGTTACTATTTATCGCACGTATATCCTATTTGCAATTATTTACTGAAAAATATAAGCTAAACGCGGCTAATACTTCTATTAAAGCAGAATATCAAATTCCATTACGGGGCTATATAATGGACAGAAATGGTAAAATATTAGTAGGAAATACTCCTTCCTATGAATTAACTTTTACTCAATCCCAAATGGAAAAAAATTTTGATACCATAGGTTTTTGCAAATTAGTGAATATATCAAAAGCAGATTTTATAAAAAAAATAAAAAGTATCAAATCAAACAAGAAAATATACAATAACCTGGTTCCTATGACTTTTATGAAAGGTCTAACCAGCGAGGATTTGGCCAGGATACAAGAGAAACTTTTTAAATATAATGCATTTTCAATAGTAAGAACTCCTGAAAGAAATTATTTGGTTCATTCTGCTGGAAATATTTTAGGTTATATTAATGAAGTTAACGATAAATATATAAAGTCCGATTCATCCTATTACATGCCCGGTAATTTAGCGGGTATGACAGGGGTTGAGAAATCGTATGAAAAATATTTAAGAGGAATTAAAGGAATTAAATATATTCAAAAAGACAGAAGATTAAGAAGTATAGGTTCCTATAAAGATGGTGAATATGATCAGCAAATGCATAGTGGAAAAGATATAACTCTTTCCATTGACTATGAATTACAAAGTTTGGCAGAAAGATTATTAGTAAACAAAAGAGGAGGTATAGTAGCATTAGATCCCAATAATGGAGAAATATTAGTAATGGCTTCCGCTCCGGTTATAGATCCGTCAGTCTTTGTAGGTAGAGATAAAAATAAACATATATATGCTCTTCAAATGGATTCAATGAATAAACCTATGTACGACAGAGCAGTCCAAGCAGCTTATCCTCCCGGTTCTACTTTTAAATTAATAAATGGATTAGCAGCTCTACAAATGGGTGTTATTGATGAAAAAACAACATTTATATGTAAACATGGATTTCACTATGGAAATAGAAAAATAGGTTGCCATTGTGGATATTTTTATACCCCAATTGAAATGGATAAAGCCATCCAAAAATCATGTAATAATTACTTTGCTGAGACTTATGTAAGAATACTTAACAAATATCCGGGGAATATTGAGAAAAGTATTGATGAATGGAGTGATATAGTTAAAAGTTTTGCCGTTGGCGAATTTATGAATAATGATTTACCGGTGGGAAGTAAAGGTAATATTCCGGATACCCAATATTATAATAAACGTTACGGAAAAGATAAATGGAATATTTACACTATTATATCTAATTCAATAGGACAAGGCGAGATATTGGCGACCCCTTTACAAATTGCAAATTATACTGCGGTTATTGCTAACAGAGGATTTTTTTATACCCCTCATATAGTAAAAGCTATAGATGGAAAGCCAATAACTGATCCTCAATTTACTGTACCTAAACAAGTCAAAGTAGAAAAAAAATATTTTGATATTGTCAATAAGGGAATGAGTATGGTAGTTTTGTCCGGTACTGGGAATAGGATTTTTACACATACATTTAGTCAAGAAGGCAAAACAGGTACCTCTCAAAATCCGCATGGAAAAGATCATTCCATTTTTGTTTTGATAGCTCCCGTAGATAAACCTAAGATTGCGATTGCTGTAGTTGTTGAAAATGGAGGATTTGGAGCTACCTATGCAGGTCCAATAGCATCCTTATTAGCAGAAAAATATCTTACCGGAACTATTGAAAGAAAATCTATGGAGGAAAGTATAATAAAATCTGATTTCAACAATGAGTATTTAAGGCAATGGTACGAATATTTAAAAAGAACAGGAAAATACATTCCTAATAATCTACCTCAGGAATTAAAAGATAGTATAAATAAGATTAATAATATTAAAAAGCTTTCTTCTAAGGAGAAGCAAAAATTAATACAAAATATAATTAATCAGAGTGAAGCAACAGCTAAAAAAGTAGATAATTTTATTGGTGATTAAGAATGAATAAGATTTTTAGAGGAGTAGATGGTTTGATGTTATTTTTATATTTGCTTATAGCCTTATTTGGAATTGCAAATATATATAGCGTAGATAGTTCAAGTGGTACAAAACAATTTATCTGGCTTCTCATTTCTTTAACTGTAGGAGTTTCGACATTTCTTGTACGACCCAAATTCTTCGAAAATTTTGCAGGATTGTTCTATCTATTAGGTTTATGTTTACTTACCGGTGTGTTATTTTTCGGAAGTTATGTAAATGGAGCTAAAGCTTGGTATAGATTTGGAGGATTCAGCTTACAACCGGTAGAATTAGCTAAAATTTCAACAGCATTAATGTTAGCCAATTATATAGATTCTCCCAATTTTAATATAAAAAATAATCAATCCTTAGGAATTGCATTTCTAATTATATTTATTCCCATAATCTTAATTCTGCTTCAACCCGATGTGGGATCCATCTTAGTATTTGTCTCTTATTTTATAGCTTTATATAGAGAAGGTATGAAGGGATGGTTGTTTATAATAGGTTTTTATTTTTCAATTTTATTTTTAACCTCTATTTGGGTTCCATCATGGATAGTCATATTGGCTTTAACACTTCTACTATTTATATTATTATTTTTGCTTAGAAAGAAAATAAAATGGAATCAACAATTTAATATTCTATTTATCTTTGTATTTGTAATTGTATCCAGTATAATAAGTATATCATCACCATTTATATTTAAGAATTTACCCAAACATCAAAAAGAAAGAATATTAGTTTTATATGAAGGAGAAAGAAAATACAGAGACACAGCAGGCTATAATCTTTTATATTCTAAAACAGCAATAGGATCCGGAGGTTTTTGGGGAAAGGGATATAAACAAGGTAGCGTCACAGCCGGTAAATTTGTTCCCGAGCAACAAACAGACTATATATTTTGCACGGTGGGAGAAGAGTGGGGATTTGTAGGTTGTACCGTATTAATTGGGCTATACACATGTTTAATAGCAAGAATATATTATCTGGCAGAAACGCAAAAAAGCGCATTTTCAAGAGTTATGGGATATTCATTAGCCTCTGTTTTATTTATGCATTTTTTAATTAATATAGGTATGGTTATAGGTTTATTTCCAACAGTTGGAATTCCGTTACCCTTCTTTAGTTATGGAGGTAGTTCATTATTAGGCTTTTCTTTATTTATTTTTATATTCTTACGACTAAACTATTCCGATAAAAACAGCCTCATTTAACTGAATATAAATATTAACTGATTTTTGACCATTTGACCTTATTTCTATGATATTTTAAGAAGAAATTCTTTATAGGATTATTTTTTTCGAGTTTGAGCTCAGGATCTTCTTGTAAAAGATTATCTACGCAAGATTTAGATAAGGATACAATCACCTTATCATGAATCAAATCAGTTTTTTTAAAATCTATCGTACCACTTTGCTGTGTTCCCAAAATATTACCGGGGCCTCTTAATTCTAAATCTACTTCGGATATTCTAAATCCATCATTAGTTTGACACATTGTATCAATCCTTTTCTGAGCATCATTTGAAAGCTCTGATTTGGTCATCAATATACAATAAGACTGCGCAGCTCCTCTACCGACTCTTCCTCTTAATTGGTGTAATTGAGATAATCCAAATCTTTCAGCACTTTCTATCACCATGACACTAGCATTAGGAACATTTACCCCGACCTCAATAACAGTAGTGGCAATCATAATTTGAGTCTGGTTATTAACAAATCGTTGCATTTCATACTCTTTATCTGTCGCTTTCATCTTGCCATGAATAATGCTAATTTGATAATCTGGCATTGGAAAATCTCTAATAATACTCTCATATCCGTCCATAAGATATTTATAATTGAGAGTTTCACTTTCTTCTATAAGCGGATATACAAAATATACTTGCCTGCCTTTCTTAATCTCATTTTTAAGAAAGCCAAAAACCGATAGCCTATTTGAATCTGTTTTATGAAAGGTTTTTATTTCTTTTCTGCCACTTGGTAATTCATCAATTACGGATACATCCAAATCACTATAATAACTCATAGCCAATGTTCTGGGAATTGGAGTAGCGGTCATAATCAATATATGAGGAGGTATTGAATTTTTATTCCATAACCGTGACCGTTGTTCAACTCCAAATCGATGCTGCTCATCAATAATAGCCAAACCTAAATTTTTAAATTGTACTTTTTCTTCTAATAAAGCATGTGTCCCCACTAGTATATGAATTTTTCCTGAAAGTAATTCTTTATGGATTAGTTTTCTCTCTGAAGTTGAAGTAGAACCTGTTAGTAAATGCACTGAAACATTCATTCCATTAACTAATTCGAGGATGCTTTTATAATGTTGAACGGCTAAAATTTCTGTAGGGGCAATCATGCAAGCCTGAAATCCATTGTCCATAGCTAAAAGCATAGATAGGAGTGCAACCATTGTCTTACCACTACCAACGTCACCTTGTAATAGCCTATTCATTTGTATATTTCTGCTTAGGTCTTTTCGAATTTCTTTAAAGACTTTTTTTTGAGCATTGGTTAATTTGAAGGGAAGGTGAAAATTATAAAATTGATTGAAATTATGTCCGACATTAGTGAATGGATTTCCTAAATTTATACGTTGTCTATGAATTTTTTGTAAACCAAAACCTAGCTGAAAAAAAAACATTTCTTCAAATTTCAATCTATATTCAGCCTGTTGTAAATCTACGTAAGAATTTGGAAAATGAATTTGATGATATGCTTTTTTACGAGATATTAACTTATAATTTAATAAAATATCCTGAGATAAATTTTCCTCCATTTGATCTTCAATAGCAAATAAAATTTCTTTAATTGATTTTTTTAAAAAACGTTGATTAACACCTCTTTTTTGGATTTTTTCTGAACTTGAATAAACCGGCTCTAAAGCAATTGGAGAAAGCCTGGCATCATTAATTTTCTCAATTTCCGGATGAGCCATAGTAAATTTTCCATTGAAAGTATTTACTTTTCCAAATAGTATTACTTTTTCATGTAAGGGAATACTTTTAATTAACCAATTAGTTACATTAAACCAAATAAGTTCTAATCTTCCGGTAGAATCTTCAAAAATTCCGGTTAGTCTGTTTTTTTTATTAAAAATTGTCTCTTTTAAAGATATAATTTTACCTTTTACTTGTATTTCAGCTGAAGAAGTACCAATCTGATTTATTTTATAGATTTTACTTTTATCCACATACCGAAAAGGAAAATAATTGAGTAAATCTTCGCATGTATGAATATTAAGATGTTTTTTTAACAAGTTAGCTTTTTCAGTTCCTATACCTTTAACATATTCTATAGAAGATTGAAGATATAAAATTCCCATAATACAAAAATAAGAAACAGATCTTAATTTAATTATGAATGTATCTATATTAGTTTGAATTTATAAATTATAATAAACAGATAAGAAGGGAATTATTCCCTTCTTATTAGATAATTTTTTAGAATATTTTTATTTAATTAATTGATTAATTTCAGAAATCTTAGAAGTAATTTTTAATATTTTATTTTTCTGATCGACTAAAAATAAAGTAGGAGTACCCGTTATATTAAGTAATTTTACAAAACTACTATCCCAATATAATAAATCGGAATCGTTTAACCAAGAAGTTTCTTTTATAGCATTTTGCCAGTCATCTTTATTATAATCTACAGATAAACCAATAATTTCACCGCCCAATTTTTTAAAATTATCATAAAACTGTTTAACAAATGGCATCTCTTGCTGACAGTGACTACACCATGAAGCCCATACCATAATCAATTTATATTTACTTTTAATGTCATATAAATATGCATACTTACCGTTTAGTTTATGTGTAAATTTAATATTTGGAATTATTTTTCCTTCCTTTATAGAATTATTATTTTTAATAGTTTCTTTAAGTTCCGGATTAATTTCACATGTTAAAGATTCAGCTCTTTTCATATATTTATCCGACAGGTTTTCCATACCGTATCCATTTAAAAAATTAATAGTTGCTGATAGCAACTCTTGACCTCTACTGGTCTCCTCACCAACTTCATCCAGTAAAACTTCAATAGCTTTGTCTATTTTATTTTCCCAATCTTTTTGTGTAGAAGCTCCAAACACTGATAATTTAAAGTAATTATATAATAAGGATTTGCCCAAACCGGAAGTTTCAAATTCTTGTCCGGCATTTTTAAAATGATTTAAAATTAAATTTTTATTAGATATGGCATCTCCGGTTCCAATTTCCGTATTTTTAATAAGGTTTGAAGTTTTTATATAATAAGATAAAAATGAAAATTCTGAAACATCTGGTTCTTTCATTACAGATATTCTTTGAATTTCATTTTTAAGAGGCAAATAAAATTCATCTTTAGAATTATAATAAAAAGTTATATTTTGTAATTGAGCAAGAATTGAATTTTTTTTCAAATCGTAATTTAAATAATTTTGATAACGATCGTTAATTTGATTACCGGATGTGTTTATAATAAATTCGTCATCTGTTGTAATTGTTGCATTAAAATCTATATCTGTATTATCAGAAATAAATATGTAGTTTTTTTTAGCATCCAGTAATGAAATTTCAATTATACCTGAATATTTTTCTTTAATAGGAATTGAAAATGATCCTAATGAATTGGTAATAGTATTTCCTATTAATATATCATCAAATGCTCTATTTATTTTCACAAGTACTCTTTTATTTGAATAATTGCTAATAGTGCCTCTAAATGTAAATTGAGCTTGAGATATTATGCTTATTAGAAGGTATAAGCTTGTAAATAATTTTTTTTTCATAAAAAAAGCCTTGTTGTTTTAACAAGGCTAATTTATGAAATTTAAATCTTTATATAGATTTAATTCTTTTCTTTTTAAAAATATAAAACATGATAAAAATAGCACTAATTAATAAAAAAGGTACTATAAAATTAATTGGAGTTGAATCAGGCATTGTACCTATCCCACCACCATAAGTTTCTACATCTCCTTCAAGGTTTGGAATTGGGGGAACTTCTTCCGTTTCAACTACAACTTGCAAAATATTGTAAGCAAAAGATTGACTATAAACTAAAGCTATAAATATTATGGAAAATAATTTTTTCATTTTCATTTTACTTTATTATTTAACTATTTTTTTAGTTACTTTCTCACCAGTAATTTGATTAGTTACTACTATAACGTATAAAGATGAAGATGTAGTATGAATAGGTAGTAAATAATCATTTTGAGTATTGATATTTTTTTCTGAGGAAATTAACTGACCTAAAACGTTAAATACATTTACTTCTGCTTTTTGCCAACTTTTATCAAATTGAACTTTATATTCATTTCCGGTTTTATAAATAGTTGTTAAACCATTTAATGTATTAATATCTTCATTTCCTAAAGTTCCGGGTTCTTTGAAAAAGATTTCAAATCTGTCACTAGTTGATTCGTTAAGAGTTACAGAGTAAGAAAAATCCGTATTGATTTCTTTAACTACATTATTTTCTTTATCATGGAAATAGAATTTTGCATCAGGATCATCAAAATTAGTTTTTCCCTCGTTTTTTAAAGGAATCATATTATATTTAAGTTCAGATGAAAATGTAAATTCTTTTCCTCTGTCCATATCACTAATGTTTACTCCTACCGGTATGGAAACTTTAGAAGAATTATTCGAATTAATTACATTAATATATAATTCTGTGTCTTCATATCCCGGATATTTACCTCCATTTATAGATTCAGGTATGGTATAAATACGGGTGATTGAAATATCTTCTTTACTTGATTTGTTTTTGGCTTCCCATTGGTTGAATTCACCTGTTATTAAACTTGCTCCGGCAGCCAGATAGGTATTACCATAATAAGTTTTTCCTGAAGTTAATACAAGATTTAATTGGTATAAGTCATCAAAATTTGCATTTGATTTTGTTACCTTTCCCTTATCAAATTCATATTTTGATTGGGTAAATGTTTGAGGATTACTATTTTTATATAAATCAACTTTTACATCATCACTTTTAGCTTTTATAAAGAAATTAGTCATTGGAGGGATTATAGAGACATCATCACCAATCAATTGTCCATTATTATCAAAGGTAGCCGCTTGTGTTTTTCCTTCATATCTTGTCTTACCATTAGTAACTTGATTTGTTATAGGACCATCACTAGCAACACCTATTATATTTGAAATTTGACCTTTAAGTAACTCAAGTATGTTGATATTGGAAGTATAAGGATTTACCATACGTAATATTCTATCCCAATAACGGTTTGAGTCTAAAGTTTCATTCAAAGTATATGCATTATATTTAACAGTGGAAGCAAACGGGTCATCTAGATAAGTCCAATAATACAATCCGTAACCATTTTTAGCATTATTACCAATTTTATATCCTCCGGCTACTCTATTATTTACAGGAAGTGATAAATCTGCGGATGAGGCTGCACCTCCATCAGTTGGCTTAGTACCCGCAACGTAAGGCGTACCTTCGAATGAAATTACATTAGTAAAGTTTGACCCTGTGTCAAATTTCGCTTTTCTAAAGGCGTAATATTTACCGGGGACAAAATTTTCATTTTCTTGAAAAGGATCATATCTAAATCGATCTTCTCTCCAAGTAAATAAAGGATGATCATTCCATTTCTTACTACCTTTGCAATTATTGTTGGTTCCAAATAAGCCACAAATAAGTTCCGGTCTGATTTGTTTATTTGTAAGATCATCTGAAAAATTGTTATAGGTATAATTAATAAATGGTATTCCAAAAAGTATTTCTCCTGATCCATAATAATCATCCAGGCGTTTTTGAATAGTAACGCCACCTACACTACTTTTATTATTTACGATAATTAATTGACCATAATTTTTTTCATCATCATAAGTTAAAACAAAATTCTTAGGACTGCCATTATTTTTTATAGTACCTTCTGATATTTTAACATTACCTTTATTAGTAAATACATCAGAACTATTTTCTATGGTTAGATCTCCAGTACTAAATACAGTCGTACCTGGACTCACAAAAAACTTAGCACCTCCTGTAGTGGTTATTTGTGAATTGCTTGCAATACAACCCAGTATAAAAAGCAAGGGTATAAATTTCATTTTCATTTATTAAGCATTTATTAGTTAAATTTATTTATTAAATATAATATATACTAGTACTGCAAATATAAACAAAAATATTATTCGCAAGTGTTTTTTTTTATTTTATTAATTTGTTTTTTGTTAACATTACAAATTTATCTATATCTATAAGTAAATCTCCATTATAGTTATCAATATCATAACTAATTTGAGAAAAAAGGTTTTCTGAAATACTTCGTAAGCCTCTTGCACCTAAACCTAAAATCCTAGTTTCTTTAACTATTTCTTTTAAAACCTCATCTGTTATAGAAAGGTTGATTCCATCTAATTTAAATAGTGCCTGATACTGTTTAATAATAGCGTTTTTAGGCTTCGTAAGTATTTGTAATAAGGCTTGATCATCCAAGGGTTCTAAATTTGTAATTACGGGAAACCTGCCTAATAGTTCAGGAATAAGTCCGAAAGATTTTAAATCGGTGGCGTTTACTTGAGATAAAATATGTTCTTTTTTAATATCCTTTTGATCTGTTTTACTAAAACCAATCGTATTTTTATTTAGTCTGTTAGAGATAATATGATCAATGCCTGAAAAAGCACCCCCTGCAATAAATAATATATTTTGTGTATTTACTTGAATGTATTTTTGATCAGGGTGTTTTCTTCCACCTTGAGGAGGTACATTAATAATACTGCCTTCTAAAAGTTTTAGTAATGCTTGTTGTACTCCTTCTCCGGAAACATCGCGCGTAATGCTAGGATTATCACTTTTCCTGCTGATTTTATCTATTTCATCAATAAAGACTATTCCTTGTTCTGCTTTTTCAACATTATAATCTGCAGCTTGCAATAAACGAGTTAAAATACTTTCAACATCTTCTCCCACGTATCCAGCCTCTGTTAAAACAGTTGCGTCAACTATAGTAAAAGGAACATCCAGAAGTTTAGCAATAGATTTGGCCATAAGTGTTTTTCCGGTACCTGTTTCACCAACCATTAAGATATTAGATTTTTCAATTTCAACCTCTTTATCAACTTCTAATGAGTGGGATAATCTTTTATAATGGTTGTAAACTGCTACAGATAAAGTTTTTTTTGCACTTTCTTGACCTATGACGTATTGATCTAAAAATTCTTTAATTTCTTTAGGTTTTTTTATTTGTAGATTAAAACCGCTATCGCCCTTGTGATTTTCATCCTGTACAACAATATTATGTGCTTGCTCAATACAATCGTTGCATATGTGTCCATGAAGTCCGGCTATTAATAATTGGACTTCCGATTTTTTTCTTCCGCAAAAAGTACATTTTTGTTCCATAAGCTTTAATAAAGCTGATATTAATTTAAAATTCAGGTTTCAAAATTAATTTATTAATTAAAATTGAAACCTGAAAATATTTTTTAGTTTATATTATTTTGAATAAAATAAATACAATTACTTTTTATATAAGGTATCTTTAACGGCCGTTATCACCTGGTGCATGTTAGGATACCATTTAGAAAACAAAGAAGATGAGTAAGGTGCTGAAGTATCAGCTGTTGTGATTCTTTTTATAGGTGCATCCAAATAATCAAAAGCTTTTTGTTGTACCATATAGGCTACTTCGCTTGCTATGGAAGCAAAAGGCCATTCTTCGATTAATAAAACCAAACGATTTGTTTTCTTTACAGAATTAATAACCGTATCATAGTCTAACGGTCTAACGGTTCTTAAATCTATAACTTCTGCATTTATACCTTCTTTTTCAAGTTCCGCAGCAGCTTGTAGCGCAACTTTCATTATTTTACCGAAAGAGACAATAGTTACATCTGAACCCGGTTTTTTTATGTCTGCAACTCCTATAGGGATAAGATATTCATCTTCAGGTATTTCCATTTTGTCGCCATACATTTGCTCGGATTCCATGAAAATAACAGGATCATTATCTCTAATGGCGGATTTCAATAAACCTTTTGCATCATATGGGTTAGAAGGTACTATAACTTTTAACCCCGGACAATTGGCAAACCAACTTTCAAAGGCTTGAGAGTGAGTAGCTCCTAACTGTCCTGCTGAAGCTGTAGGACCACGAAATACGATAGGCACATTCCATTGCCCACCAGTCATTTGATAAATTTTAGCCGCATTATTTATAATTTGATCGATCGCAACCAAAGAAAAATTAAATGTCATAAATTCTACAATAGGACGGCATCCATTCATGGCTGCGCCAACACTAATTCCGGTAAAACCACTTTCAGCAATAGGGGAATCAATGACTCTTTTGGCTCCGAATTCGTCTACCATTCCTTTGGAAGCTTTATAAGCTCCATTATAATTAGCAACTTCTTCACCAATCAGATAAATGGAAGGATCTCTTCTCATTTCTTCGCTCATAGCTTCACAAATTGCTTGTCTAAATTGAACTTCCTTCATTTGTACTTAAAATTATTTCGGCAAAAATACGAATTTTTTGTACAATGAAATTCTTTTATGTTTAAAAAGAAAAGAAAATTTATATAAAGATATAACAAATAATTTTATATAAAATAAATTATGAATGTGTTTTGTCTATATTTTATATGGTTAAAGCGTTTATTTTAGGAACGTTATCAATTTTGATTATTATATAATCAAGTAGTCTAAGTAATTATAATTAGTATACTTTATTCTAAAATTAGGTTAGGTAAGGAGTGGCAATGGAGAAATAAAATTAAAAATTAGAGAATATTTTGTTTTTTTATTTTATTTAATATGTATGAATTATCTAAATTTCTGGTACAAGCCCAATCTTTTCTATAACAAGGTTTATTACCGAAAATTGAGCAGGGTCTGCATGGTAAATCATTGACTTGTATTACATCACTTACTTGTTGCCCATAACCCAGGAAACCTGCAAAAGGATGGGTGGCTCCCCAAATGGATATTACCTTAGTGCCTACTAAAGAGGCTATATGCATATTGGCAGAATCCATAGTTATCATTAAGGGCAATTGGCCGATCATTTTCATTTGATCCTTTAAGGTAATTTGTCCCGATAAAGAATGGATATTCGGATGTAATTTTTGCCAAGAATTGAGAACTTCAGTTTCTTTCTTTCCTCCTCCAAATAAATATACATGATAATTTTCTCTTGCGAGATTTATACAAATTTCTTTCATTTTATTTAAAGGAAACATTTTTTCTTTATAATTAGCGAAAGGAGCAATACCTATTGAATTTTTTTTCTTAATTGGATTAAATGGTAATTTATGTGATAATTGTAAATTAAATCCTAACCGTCTGAAGACATCGGCATAACATTCTGATACCGGACGTAGTGGACAAAACTTCTTATTTTTTCTTCGAGTCAATAATTTTTTTTCTTTTCGATTTTTGTTTAATGTAGCGATTTTTTTTACATGATTAAACAAAAAAAATTTTAAAATCTTGGTTCTTAATGCATTATGAAGATCAGCTATCATGGTAGGTTGGTAACCTTTAAGCTCATCGGCAAGCTTCTTTAAACCTAAAATACCGTGATAATTTTCAATATTTACTCCTATAAAAGTTATATTGGGGATTGATTGAAAAAAGGGAGCATAAAAATGGCGTGTAACTATAAGCAGTTCTACGTCCCTGTTTTGTTCAACAAATTCTCTTAAAACGGGTACAGTCATTGCGACATCTCCCATTGCAGAAAAACGAAAAACTAAAATTTTTTCTTTAATCTTACTCACCTTTATACTAATTATTTTTTTGCAGAGTAAGCAATTGCGTAATATTTAATTTGCTTAATCATTGCCAATAATCCATTAGCGCGAGTAGGAGATAAAAATTCTTGAAGGCCTATTTTTTCAATAAAATTTTCATCCGATTTTAATATGTCTTCAATGGGTTGGCCTGAATATATATGTACTAACATGGCTGCTATTCCTTTCGGTAAAATAGCATCAGAATCTGCTTCGAAAAACAATTTACCATTTTCCAAACGAGTATTTAGCCATACTTGAGATTGACATCCTTTTATTAATTTATCTTGTATTTTGTCTTTTTCAGGCATTTCAGGCAGCGATTTACCTAATTCAATAACATATTCATACCGTTGTTCCCAAGAATCAAATAAACTAAATTCATTTATAAGTCCTTGTTGTATTTCAGAAATTGTCATGGTAAAGATTATTTAATTAATTAGTTCAAAACCGGTATAGGGAACCAAAACCTTCGGAATTTTAATTCCGTCTGCTGTTTGGTGATTTTCAAGCAAGGCTGCTAAAACTCTTGGTAAAGCAAGGGAAGAGCCGTTAAGTGTATGGCAAAGCTGATTTTTTCCTTCTGATTTGTAACGTAACTTTAATCGGTTTGCTTGAAATGTTTCAAAATTGGAAACTGAGCTTACTTCTAACCATCTTTGTTGTGCTGCTGACCAAACTTCAAAGTCATAAGTAATCGCTGAGGTAAAGCCCAAATCTCCACCACATAGCCGCAATATCCGATACGTTAATTGTAATGACTCTAATAAAGATTTAATATGGTCAACCATTTCTTGGAGTGCCTGATAGGAGTTATCTGATTTTTCGATTCGAACAATTTCAACTTTTTCAAATTGGTGTAATCTGTTAAGTCCTCTAACATCTTTTCCATAAGAACCGGCTTCTCTTCTAAAACATGGTGAGTAAGCAGTTAATTTAATAGGTAAATGATTTTCGTCCAGGAGAACATCTCTGTAAATATTGGTTACAGGAACTTCGGAGGTAGGGATTAAATATAATTGGTCTTCATTAATGTAATACATTTGACCTTCTTTGTCAGGAAGTTGTCCGGTGCCGTATCCGGAAGCTTCATTCACAACAAATGGCGGAACGATTTCCCTATAACCGGCTTCAGAATTTTTATCTAAAAAATATTGAACCAGAGAGCGTTGCAATCTTGCTCCTTTACCTTTATAAACGGGAAAACCGGCCCCTGTTATTTTTACTCCTAATTCAAAATCTATTAAATCGTATTTTTTAGCAAGGTCCCAATGAGGTAAAGCGGTGGTGTCAATATTTTCATTTGCCGTATATTTAAATACTTCTAAATTGTCATTTTCATTAGTTCCGGCAGGAACTAAATCGTTGGGGATATTAGGAACTTCGTATAGAGCTACTATTAGCTTTTCTTCTGTCTCAGATAAATTTTGTTGCAATTTTTTAATTGATTCTTTTAAAGAAAGAGTTTGGGATTTAGCTTTTTCAGCTTCTTCTTTTTTACCGTCTTTCATTAAAACCCCGATTTCTTTTGAAAGTTTATTCATTTCCGCTAGTCGTGAATCCAAATCAAATTGTATTTTTTTTCTGGATTCATCTAATGAAATAATTTCATTGATGAGTTCTAATTTGCTGAAATTTCTTTTTTTTAATCCAGCTAAGACTTTTTCTTTGTTATCTTTAATAAATGCAACTTGTAACATATTTATGTAATATCTTTAAATGGCAAATTTAGTGTAAAAAAATAAATTTTATAATCAAGGAATAGAAAAGCTAAGTTAAATATATATTTAGATATTATAAATATATCTAATGAATCAAAATTATTTAAATTATTTTAAACTGTTGAAAGGTTAAGAAAATCTTAGTCTTGTGAAAAATTATAAGTTTAAAATCAAAGGTAGTTCATCCATGATATGCTGTTTGGGTGTTTTATCAAATAATTTTTTGAAGATTGTTATAAAATAAGAAGTGCTTGTATAACTTTCAGTTAAAGCTATTTCGTTTATAGAATATTTATTATATAACTTTTTGGGAACATATTTCCTGCGTAGTTCTATAACATAATTAAGGATGGTACATTATGTATAAGTTTAAATCTGCTAACCGAAAATTCAACAATATATGTGATTGATCCGGTAACAGCTACAGCTAAAAAAGGATTTGAGCTTTTTAATACTAAAAAACATAGTAGAGCAGTTTCTTTCTTTAAAAATTAAATAATTTTATTTAAATAAATTTTTTATAAATACAGTTGAAATTATCGACTGCTTTAAACTATTTTGTCTTTATTTAGTCTATATAAATATTATTGCAAAAAAATCCTAGTATTATTAGTACTTTTATAAAAAAAATGAAAAAATGAAAAAATGAAAAAATGAAAAGAAGTTTTGTAACTTTAATTTGCATGACATCTATTTGGATGAATGCTCAAATTAATAATAAACTGTTAGATAATAACTTTTGGAAAAATAAACCCGATATACAAGTAGTTGAATCTGAAATTAAAAAAGGTAATAGTGCAATAGAATTTAATGATAATAAATTTGATGCTGTTACGGTTGCCATATTAAATGATGCTCCTTTAGAAACAATTAAATACCTGTTAAAACAAAAAGGTAATGATATAAATAAATTAACTCATGATAATAGAATTTATTTACATTGGGCCGCTTTCAAAGGAAATACGGAATTAATCAAGTTTTTAATTGATAAAAAAAGTGACATACATCTAGAAGATTCCCATGGATTAACTCCATTAGTGTTTGCGGCAAATTCCGGACAAACCAACGTGGAAATATATCGATTGTTTTTTGATGCGGGTTTAAATCCTAAACAAAAATATAAAAACGGAACGACCCTATTACTTTTGGCTATACCTTATGATTCCGATCTTCATCTTACGGATTATTTGCAATCCAGAGGACTTTCTTTAGCTGATACTGACGATAAAGGTTATACCGCATTTGATTATGCTGCAAGAAATGGTAATATTGAATTATTACAAAAATTGAAAGGAAGAGGAGTTGAAAGTACTGACAATGCTCTTTTTATCGCTGCTGAAGCTACGCGGAGAACAGCCAATACAATAGATATTTATAAATATTTGATAGATAATATACAATTAAATCCATTAGTAATCAATAACAATGAACAAACTGTACTTCACATAGTAGCAACTAAACCCAATCAGGCAGAAATTATTAACTATTTTATTACTAAAAACGTTAATCCACAAAAAAAAGATAAAGATGGAAATACTGCATTTATAAATAGTGCTTCAGGAAAAGATGTGAAAAATGCACAAGTTTTATTACCTCTGGTTAAGAATATTAATGATTCTAATAATAAAGGAGAAACTGCATTAATGCTGGCGGTAAAATCCAGTACCCCCGAGATGATAGCTGTATTGCTTAAAAATGGAGCAAGTATCAACCAAAAAGATAATAAAGGAAACAGTTTGGTATATTATCTCATGCAATCTTATCATCCAAGAAATGAAGATTTTGATGCAAATTTAAAATTGTTAAAAGAAAATGGAGTAAATTTTGGAGCAAAACAAGAAGATGGTAATACCATTTATCATTTGGCGGTAGTTAAAAATGATATAAATTTGATAAAAAAAATTTCACAACTTAATGTAGATGTAAATACAGCTAATAATGAGGGCATAACTCCCTTACAAAGAGCAGCTATGATAGCTAAAGATGATGCTATTTTAAAATATCTACTATCTTTAGGAGCTAAGAAAGATATAAAAACTGAATTTGGAGAAACCGCCTATGACTTAGCAAAAGAAAACAAAGTTTTAACTCATAATAAAGTATTCGTTGATTTTTTAAAATAAATTGTAATGAAGATAAATAGTAAATTAGTAGCTTACATTTTAATTCTTATATTGATGCCTTTTATGGGCAATGCACAGACTCATAAGTATAAATGTTTGCTTCAAATGAATAATTATATAGGAGAAGGCGCCTATATAGTAGTATCGTTAATTTCTCCTCAGGGTCAATATGAAAAAACTTTATACATTATGGGAGAAGATAAAAGATGGTATAATACGTTGAAAGAATGGCATAAATATTATTCAAAAAAGAAAAATATAGACGCTAAAACAGGAGCATCCGTTACAGGCGGAGATCGAAGTATAACTACATTAGAAATTGAAGATTCAAAAATAGATAAAGGATATAAACTCCGTTTTGAAACCGCCGTTGAAGATCAAAATTATTATGTAAAAGATCTGGAAATTCCTTTAACTTCTCAAGCATTTTCGGGTAAAATATCCGGAACGGGATATATTAATTATGTGAGACTAAGTAAGATTCAATAATTCAATGACTCTTTCCATTTGGAGATATGCTCATTTAACTTTAGCATTACTATCTTTTATATTTTTAAGTATGGCTTCCATAACGGGATCCATACTAGCTTTTTATACAATTAAGGATAATACATCTCCGTATTGTATTCATGATTTAAATCGTATTAGTATTGCACAAACACTTTCTGTATTGCAATCTAAGATTCAGGAAATTTCTGAATTGGAAATCAATGAAAAATCTTATGTAAAATTACAAGGAATTGATAGAAACGGGGAGGAGGTAAAAGGGTATATAAATCCGAAAACTGGAGATATATTAGGTAAGCTTCAAATAGCCCCCCCTTTAATCCAGTGGGTAACTTCCTTACATAGATCTTTGTTTTTGCACGAAACCGGGCGAATACTTGTCGGTATCAATTCATTTTTACTTTTCTTGATAGCAATATCCGGAGGAATACTTGTACTAAAAAGACAAAAAAAATTCTGGAACTTTTTTTCAAAAATAAAGGGAATTACTTTTTCACAATATTATCATACCCTATTTGGACGATTCATGCTAATACCTATTAGCATAATTTCTATAACCGGAAGTTATCTGTGTATGGAAAGGTTCAATTTTTTTTCTAAAAATGCACAGAAAATTATTAATTATTCCGATTCATTCGATAGTTCAAACAAAGTACTATCATATAAAGACATTCCTATTTTTTCTCAAATTAAGCTTTCAGAAGTACGCAAAATAGAATTTCCATTTTCTGATGATCCGGACGAATATTTTATTGTAAAATTAAAGGATAAAGAATTAACAGTAAGTCCTTTGACAGGTGCAATCATTTCGCAATTAAATTATCCCATTTCTAAAAGGTTAGCAACTATAAGTTTAGATCTTCACACAGGCAGAACACATGTGATTTGGGCTGTCATTCTTTTTATTTCCTGCTTGTATATATTATTTTTTATAGAATCAGGATTTACTATAACATGGAAAAGGGGAAATCATCGTCTAAAAAATAAATATAGCCCTTCAGAAAGTAGAATTATTATTCTGGTAGGGTCAGAGAATGGCAGTACATTCAACTTTGCCCATGCTATACACCAACAATTGATTTCGCAAAATTATCTTTCCTATCTAACAGAGCTCAATAAGTACCAAGTATTTCCGAAAGCTGAATATATGCTTGTTCTAACCTCTACCTATGGAATGGGAGAAGCTCCTTCCAATGCCCGAAAATTCGAAACCCTTGTTAGAAAAAATCCCCAAAACCATTCCATTAAGTGTAGTGTATTAGGATTTGGTTCTAAATCTTATGACGATTTTTGTCTGTTTGCAGAAAATATAGATAAACAAATTAAAATGGAGCCATGGAGTGAATCGATTCTTGATTTGCATACTGTTAACAATAAATCTATTGAGGAATTTGTAGAATGGATAAAAAAATGGAATAATAAAACCGGTATAAAACTATATGCAGAATCTAAATTTTATAGAAGTAGACCTGAGAACGTTATAAAAATGAAGATAGAGGAGGTTTACATTCCTAAAGATACCAAAGAAACCTTTATAATAAAAATAAATCCCGGTAAAAAAAGCTTTACTTCAGGTGATATCTTAGCTGTTTATCCATATAAAGCTCCCAATGAAAGATATTATTCCATAGCTAAAGTTAATCACCAAATACAAATATCAATTAAATACTATCCATCCGGATTAGCATCAGAATATTTAATCAATCGGAATAAAGGTGATTATATTTATGGAAAGATAATAAATAATACTTCTTTTCATTTCCCCGATAAAGCCAATAAAGTAGTAATGATTGCAAATGGAACAGGGATAGGTCCTTTTTTAGGAATGATGGATCAAAATTTAAAAAAGATAAAGACTTATCTTTATTGCGGATTCAGACAACGAAGTGAAATTGTCGATAGGTATAGAAGTTTTTTAGAAGAACAAATTAATAAGGGAAATTTAGAACGATATAATTTTTCTTTTTCATTAGATTCAGAAAATAAATATGTGATGAATTTACTGCAAAAAGATAAGGATTTTTTGGTTCATTTGCTTGAAGAAGGAGGAGTAATAATGATTTGTGGAGCATTGCGGATGCAGATGAGTGTAGAAAAAGTTCTAGATGAAATAGTTTTTGAAAATAGCCTAAAAAAATGTATTGATTATAAAAAGAATAGACAAATTTTAATAGATTGTTATTGATGAATTTCATTATAAATAATAAAAAAAAGAATTGGAAAATAATACTATTATCAGCCATTTTTATTCTATCTTTTATAAACAGTAAAGCACAGGTTCAAAGAAACCGTACTGCAACGTTAATGGGGTGTAGATTTGATTTTTCAATTATAGCCGAAGATTCCTTATTGGCAGAAAAATATATAGACAAAGCTATAGATGAAATAGTTCGTATTGAAAATTTAATATCGGATTGGAAGCCCGATTCACAAGTATCAAAAGTTAATCTAAATGCCGGTATACAACCGGTTAAAGTAAATCGGGAAGTATGGGAACTTACCCGGAGAGCTATTAAAATTTCGGAGATGACCGAAGGTGCATTTGATATAAGTTTTGCCGCCGTGGATAAAATTTGGAAATTTGACGGATCTATGAAGAAAGTACCCTCTGCCGATCAAATCAAAGAATCCATTAAAAAAATAGGATATAAAAATATTATATTGGATACTTTACATTCTACCATTTTTTTAAAAATACCCGGAATGAAAATTGGTTTTGGATCCATAGGGAAAGGGTATGCAGCTGATAAAGCAAAAGAAAAAATGGTGAGAAATCATGTCAAAGCGGGAATTATCAATGCATCAGGAGACATAAGTGTTTGGGGCAATAAAAACAATGGAGAGGATTGGAAAATAGGAATAGTAAATCCCTTTGAACCCACTGATATTATAGGAGCTTTTACACTTAAGGATGTAAGTGTCACTACATCCGGTTCTTATGAAAAATATGTGGAACTCGGAGGTAAAAAATATTCTCATATTATCAATCCTCGCACCGGCTATCCGGTCAAAGGGATTAAGAGTGTTAGTGTGATAGGACCCAATGCTGAAACGGCAAACGGATTCAGTACATCAATAATGGTATTAGGAGTTAAAGCAGGATTTAGACTAATAAATCAATATCCGAATTATAGTTGTCTTATTATTACAGATAAGGGTAAAATTCTTAAATCGAAATATTTTAATACAAAAGTGGAAATTTATGACTCAGAATTAAAGCCTGCAACCAGCCCTTAATCATCAATCATCTACCAAACGTTGAAACAAATCGATCCATTTTTGCATGATTACATTTTGTGAATAACAAAGAACATTTTCAGAGGCTGCTTTCCCCATTCGTTTTCTTACATTTTCATTTTCAATTAAGTAGGAAAGTTTTTGTGCAAAAATATTTTTATTATTAAAGGGAACTAATAAGCCATCTACTTCATTATGGATGATCTCTTTTGGCCCACATTTACACATATAAGAAATTGGAGGAACTCCATGAACCATAGATTCAATTAATGTCAAGGGAAAGCCTTCGTATTTAGATGTCATCACATAAATGGAACTTTCCAGTAAAACAGAGCTAATATCTGAAGTTGCCGGATGTATCTCAACACTCGAACTTAGATGTAATCGCTCAATCATTTCTTTAAGCACTTTTTCTTTCTCACCATTTCCATAAATAGACAATTTCCAATCAGGATATTTTTGAGCTATCATATTCCATATTTCAATAAGGTGGTCAAATTGTTTTTGTTGATTTAACCTGCCTAAACTAATTACCCTTTTATTTTCAAGAAGTGCACGGTGATTAGGTATTAGAGTAAGTGGATTCTCAATTACCTCAAGATTGGTAATGTTTTTACCCCAAGATTCTTTATCTTCATTAGTTAAAACTATAAATCGGTCGAAATTCTTACATATATCATAATCTTTTTTACGGTATAAATAAGTAATTATTCTTCCTAGATAATAATTATCCAATTTAGAATAATATTGTGCACGTTTATACTTAGCAAAATGTCGTTCTATAATTTTTTTACTGCCATCATTCAATTCATAAATATATTTTGAATATTTACAAAAAGTTGAAATGACAATGTCGGGTTTCATATTCTGAAAAAGATTACCGATAGTTTGAAGGAAGATTTTTTTATTCTTTTTAAAATTTAAATGTTTTTTTAAACCTCTTTCTTTTTCAAAATCCAAATTCAGATAATGAAATTGAATATGGGAATTAAAATTGAAAAAAGTTTTTTTAGCAGAGGGATATATAACAACAATGTGAACTTCATACCCTTTATTAACCAGATAATTAGACTTAATTGAAATTACACGTTCTATTCCTCCGGAGTTATGAATATTACCAATACAATATACAATTTTCATTAAGAAATTGATTTTATTTAGGTTAATTTCTAAAATATTTTTACAATATAGTGCAAATGGACTTTAGTTGGGTTTATCTGAATTCACATATGGGAAATTTTATTGCTTGCTCGACTACTTACTAATCCGAGTCTCAGATTGGTAAAATCTTTTTTTATTGATTGAGCAATCCCAATTATTGAGATATAATTTTATTGAAAATAAATTAATTAATATTTTCCAAGTTTACAATTCAAATCCAATAAATAGGTGTTATTCTAACACGCTAAACGGAAGGTTTGTTTTAAAATAAGGGAACTATATAGTATCTATTATTTAATACCTTTTTTGGCAAAGTATTCTAAAAAATGATCGGGGTGAGCACCGGTCCTATCATTAGAATCTAAAGAATCTATTGTTTTTACATCCTCATCACTTAAATGAAAATCGAAAACATCGGCATTAGAAATAATTCTTTCTTTCTTAGTACTTTTAGGAATGGTTACAACCCCTTTTTGTAAATCCCATCTTATAATAATTTGTGCTACGCTTTTATTATATTTTTGAGCCAATTCTAGAAGTAATGGGTCATGGAACAAAGCACCTCTTTTTAAAGGAGACCAAGCTTCGTATTGAATTTGACTTTTTTTACAAAAATCCAATAAATTTTGTTGTACTAAATTTGGATGAAATTCCATTTGATTTACCATAGGAACTGTTAGTCCCCTATCTATAATTTTTTGGATATGATGTTGCAAGCAGTTACATAAGCCTATAGCACGTATTCTACCGGCTTTATATAATTCTTCCATAGCTTTCCATGCTTCCAAATAATATTCCGGATGAGGCCAATGAATTAAATATAAATCAAGATAATCAAGGCCGAGTTTTTGCATTGATTCATCAAACGCTTTGAATGTATCTTCATACTTTTGTCGGCTAAACCATATTTTGGTAGTTACAAAAATTTCTTCGCGAGGTAGGGAAGCTGTTTTGATTGCTTTCCCAACTCCTTCTTCATTATAATAATATGCAGCCGTATCTATATGTCGATATCCGGCATCTAAGGCATCATGTATAGCAGTAATTACCTCCTGTCCTCCATCAGCTTTATACACTCCTAAACCCAAGTAAGGCATTTTTACACCATTGGAAAGAGTAGCTGTTCCTGAAACATCTGTTATATTCATGATCTCTATATTATATTTTAATCAAATATACGATAAATATTTCTTTTATGGGAATTTATGAGATAAATAATAATTTCTTATAATTTTATTCGTTAAGGAAACATCGAGTGGTTATGAAAAAATCTACAATAGCTTTGGCATTAGGTACATTAGGATTAGGGATGTCCGAATTTAGTATGATGGGTATACTTCCTGATATCGCCTCTAATATGTCCATAAATATTACTGAAGCAGGTCATTTTATTTCGGCCTATGCAATCGGTGTAGCAATAGGAGCTCCTTTGTTAGTTTTAATATCCGGTAGACTTCCCTTAAAAAGGATTTTGTTACTATTAATTAGTATTTTCATACTGGGTAATTTATCTTTTGCATTATGTTCCAATTATGAATTGAATTTGTTTTTCAGATTTATTTCAGGTTTTCCTCATGGAGCTTATTTTGGTGTCGGTTCCATTGTTGCCAGTAAACTAGCTCCTAAAGGAAAAGGAACTTCTGCAGTTTCGGGAATGATTTCGGGTATGACTATAGCTAACCTGTTAGGTGTACCTTTAGGTACATTCATAAGTCATCAGTTTTCTTGGAAAATTACATACTTTCTTATAGCATTATTAGGAGTTATAATTTTCATATCAATCAAAAAATTTGTTCCGGAGTTAAAACCGCTCCCTTATACTAGGTTTAAAGACCAGTTTTATTTTTTAAAGAATTTAAATCCATGGATTCTTATTTTAACAATTATAGTAGGAAATGGAGGTATTTTTTGCTGGTATAGCTATATAAATCCCATTATGACAAAATCAGTTGGTTTTTCAGAAGAAGCCATAACAGGAGTTATGATGTTTGCAGGATTAGGAATGGTAGTAGGTAATATATTAAGTGGTAAATTGTCGGACAAATTTTCTCCACAAAAAGTAGCCACGGCAACCCAAGGATTGGCAATGCTATCTTTATTATCGTTCTTTTTTTTCTGTAATTCTCAATTTATTTCTTTACTGCTTATGTTCATATGCACCGGTTGCTTGTTTGCTGTATCAGCTCCTCAACAAATACTATTGTTGTATAATTCAAAGGGAGGGGAAATGTTGGGATCGGCAATGGCACAAGTTGCTTTTAATATCGGAAATGCACTAGGCGCTTTTTTAGGAGGTATTCCCATAAGTAAAAATTATTCCTACGAATATAGTGCCTTGCCGGGTGTAGGATTAACGTGTATTGGTTTTTTTATATTTTTATATTACACCCATGTCAGGGCAAAGTTAAGCAACTAAATGAATTTAATTATATTTAGTTTACATCAAGCGTTAAAGCTTTTAATATTTATGATTGGAAAAATAAACTTTTAAAATAACCTAAAAATAAGAAATAATTTTGTATTACATTTTATCAAGTTGTTACGAATATTTTATTAACGCAGCTATTATTTTTTCAAAAGTAATAACGAAGATTTAATTCTCTGAATTATTTTTTCCATTTCATCAGTAGTAAAACTTCCAAATCCTATTCTCATAGCTGATATATTTTGTGTTTGATATAGCAAGGATTTAGGAATGAACAGATCTTCCTTTTGACAGTATTCCCGTAATTTCATCAGATTTACAGATGAATTCCATTGAGTCCAAATAGCCAATCCACCTGAAGGTAAAGAGAAATTTACATACTCTTTCAAATGAGTAATTAATAATGAAGCAAGAAAATCTCTTCTTTCTTTGTATATGGCAGAGGTTCTTCTCAGATGTCTGTGAATCTCGCCCTCTTCAATTAATTCACCCAATGCATATTCCATAAAAATATCACCTTGTCTATCAAGCATATTTGAAAATTTTTGCATTTCTAAAATTAAATTTTCAGGAG
The DNA here is from genome assembly GCF_001418685.1 of Apibacter mensalis. Classification (GTDB taxonomy): domain Bacteria; phylum Bacteroidota; class Bacteroidia; order Flavobacteriales; family Weeksellaceae; genus Apibacter; species Apibacter mensalis. Next base: position 72,310 of record NZ_LIVM01000005.1, on the reverse strand, counting down.
CTATCACAAAGCCCATACGAAATCCAGGAACTAAAGATTTTCCGAAAGAACCGATATAAACAACCATTCCCGAAGTGTCAGCACTAGCTAGAGAAAGAACCCGATTGTTTTCATAATAAAAATCATAATCATAATCATCCTCTAAAATAATAAACCCATAATATTGAGAAAGTTCTAATAATTCTAATCGACGTTTAGCACTCAATGATACGGTCGTTGGATAGTGATGGTGCGGGGTAAGATACAACATACGGATCTTTCTTTTTTGACAAATTTTTTTAACTGCTTCTACAGAAATACCTTCCTCATCCACAGGAATGGTTATTATTTCTGCACCAACCTTTTGTAGGATCATATTGGTAACAAAATAACTAAGCTCTCCAACCAGCACTATATCTTTAGGAGAAATAAGCAGTTCGGCGGCAATATATACTCCCATTTCTATACTTCGTGTTATAAGAAGATTCTTTTGTGAAATATGCAACCCACGAGTTAAATTTAAAAAATTAGATAAATTTTTTTTAAAATATTCACTTTTTTCATTAGTCTCATTATAACCTTTGTTAAGAGGTCTTTTTCTTTTTAGATTAGAAGAATAGAGACTCGATAACTTGTGAATTTGTAGTAATCGTGTATCAGGTATTCCATCGTTTAATACCCAAGAGCATGTTGAAGATTCAAAAGGATTATCCCATAAATTGGACGTTTTATATGAAAATCCTGTTTTTGAAGGATAATGAGTTAAATATTCTTTAGATATGATTTTAATTTTTTTATTAGCATCACTGACTTTTTGAATGATAAAACTCCCCTTATTGGGATGTACCTCAATCCATCCTTGGGCATCTAATTCATCATATACTTTAACTATAGTATTACGATTTACAGTAAGAAGATTGCTTAAAATACGTGTTCCGGGGAGTCGGGTACCTTTAATTAAATAACCTCTTTGAATGGCATTGATTATCTGAGTAGTAATTTGTAGATACACAGAAACATTAGAATTTCGATTTATATGTATAAAACTACGATAAGGAAGTAAATCCGGACTAGTCATAATAATAAAACTGGTATAGTTTAATCATCCGGAAAGATACTACCTTTGTTTAAAATTTCAATTAAAAATTATTTTTAATAAGCTAACGTGGACATTAGGATATAAAACTAACAAGTAAGAATATGAAACTGTTTATTTCAATTATGGTCTTATTTATGTATTTAGTACTAGCTGCGCAACAGGATAGGGAACTTGAAGAAGTGGTTATTCAAGGAAAAACCCTATCCTTACCTTTTAATAAAACTTCACAAAATGTTCAGATAATTACTAAAGAACAAATTAAAGCTATGCCTGCCTCCAGCATTGAAGAAGTGCTTTCTTATTATTCGGGAATAGATATTAGACAAAGGGGAGCGCATGGAGTGCAGGCAGATGTGAGCATTAGAGGAAGTTCTTTTGAACAGGTATTGATTCTTATCAATGGCATACGAATGAATGATAGCCAGACCGGGCATAATACGATGAATATTCCGCTGGATTTAGCTTCAATAGAACGAATTGAAATTGTAAAAGGTCCTTCAGCTCGACGTTTTGGACAAAATGCGTACGCCGGATCTATTAATATTGTTACCCGTCCATCGGGTAAGAATGATATAACGATTTCAAGCTCCGGAGGTGGTTTCAATACGTATTCATTAGGTGCAGCATTAAATAGGACAGGAAAGAAATTTTCACAATTTTTACAAGCTGAAACTTCTCAATCCGATGGATATCGTTACAATACAGATTATCAGGTCAAAAGTGTATGGTATCAGAATCAATATAAGTTAAACCTGGGGGAGATTCGTATGCAAGGAGGATTCATAAATAAAAAATTTGGGGCCAACGGGTTTTATTCTTCTCCATTAGCAAAAGATCAATATGAAGCAAATCAAACTTCAATGGTAAGCATAGGTTGGAGTCAAAAATTCCGAAATTTTAAGTGGGTATCCAATGCATATTGGAGAAGATCTCAAGATGAATATGTATTTGAAAGGGATAAACCATCCAAGTATAGAAACTTTCATATAGGTAATAATGCAGGAATAGAAGCAAATACTAATTACACATCATTTTTAGGAATTACTGGAGTCGGATTGGACTTTAGAAAAGAATATTTATCCTCCAATAATTTAGGTGATAATCAACGCACAGTTTATTTTGCATTTTTGGAACATCGATTTACGTTTTTTAAAAATAAGTTGGATATTACTCCGGGAATCAGTTTTTCCGATTATTCGGATTTTGGAAATTTTTGGTATCCGGGAATAGATGTAGGATATAGAATTGATCAACAAAATAAATTGTTTGCTAATCTAGGAAAAACATATAGAATACCTACTTATACAGATCTTAATTATTCAGATCCTATTAATGAAGGAAATTCCAAATTAAAACCTGAAAATGCATTATCTTATGAATTGGGATATCGATTGATGCATAAAAATATAAAAACTACCATTAGTCTTTTTAGACGAGAATCCAAAAAGAGTATAGATTGGACCAAAGACAGTGAAGAAGATAGATGGAAACCGGAAAATATTACTCGGATAAACACGAATGGAGTAGAAGTGGAGTTCAATTATAATTTTATAGTTTCTTTATTCAATTCTGTTAGTTTGGGTTATACCTATTTGGATAATAATATGAAATATTCTAAACGAGCTTATTCCAGATCTTCATTAGATAATTTAAGACACCAATTGGTTGTAAAATTAGAACATAAACTTATTAAAAATATTTCAAATCAAATTATTTACAGATATAACGATAGAGTAAATCTGGACGATTACCATTTATTGGATGATCGTATTATGTATCAAACTAATAATATACAGTTATATATTCAAATGACCAATATTCTAAATACGAAATACACGGAAACCAATTTGGTTCCTATGCCGGGAAGATGGATACAAGGAGGTATAGTTTTTAAGAATTTTTTATAAAGTTTGTACACATATACAATAGCCATACATTTTTGAAATGTATGGCTATTGTATATATTGATTAATAAAATTTCGAATAATAGAATATTTCTATTCATTCATAAAATTTAAGTCTATTTTTAAGTTCAGTCATTTCATGTTGGAGTTTTTGAATTTTATAAAGTAAATTTTTAACAGCATCAATTCCGGCAAGATTTATATCCATATCATAAAACATCCTAGAGTATGATTCTAAATCGGAAAGAATATCAAAAGGAATGTATTTTATTTGTTCCTTTTGAACTGTATGAATAAGCCCCAGGTTCTCTAAATTCTCAATAAATGACACATCTACATTATAATGGTTGGAATATTCTTCTATAGTGATCAAATCATTTTTCATGTATCAATAATTTTATGATTCTGCTAATTGTTTGAATAAATTTTTTTGCTTTTCAGTTAGATGAGTAGGTATTTTTATTTGGTAAGTCACAAATAAATCTCCATGCTCTCCCTCTTTTTTATATACAGGAAAACCTTTTCCTTTCAAACGAACCTTAGTACCATTCTGTGTGCCCGGACTTACTTTAAGTTTAACTTTTCCGTCAAGAGTATTTACAGTAATTTCTCCTCCTAATACTGCAGTATAAAGGTCTATTTCAGCAGTAGTGGTTAAATCATTATTTAATCTTTTAAATTTTGGATCTTCTAAAAGAATGAAAGTAATATAAAGATCTCCGTTTGGTCCTCCATTTGCACCCGGTCCACCTTGACCTTTCAGTTTTATTTGCTGCCCATTCGAAACACCGGCAGGAATAGTAATACGTATTTGTTTTCCATTAATATTAAGGGTCTGCTTATGAGTATTGGCCGCATCTCTTAAGGAAATCCGTAATTCTGTTGTATAATCTTGCCCTTTAAATTGAGAGCTCCTTCGATTGGTTCTACCGCTTCTTCCTCCAAAAAGATCGCTAAAAAAATCAGAAAAATCTTCCGTACCAAAACCCTGTGAGAATCCTTCAAATGGATTACCGGAATTGTCATAGTAATATTGATTACTACCGCCACCTTGCTGTTGACGTGCTTGTTCAAATTTTTCTGCATGTTTCCAGTTTTCCCCGTACTGATCGTATTTCTTTCGTTTTTCAGGATCACCAAGAACTTCATTGGCTTCATTTATCTGCTGAAACTTTACGTTTGCTTCTTTATCATTAGGATTCAGATCCGGATGATATTTTCTTGCTAATTTACGGTAAGCTTTTTTAATATCGTCCTGAGAAGCATTTTTACTTAATCCTAAAACTTTATAATAGTCAATATATGCCATATAGTATAAATCAAATTTTTATATTGGTAGATATTTTGTCTAATACTTTTCGCTACAAATTCTAAACCAAAGTAAACTATATCACACATTTATCCATATTTATATTAAAAGCAAAATGAATAGCAACTCTTAATTATCTTGATACAATTTTAAACTATAAGCAGAAGATAACCATATACATCGGTACTTGAAATCTGAATCTACATAAAGTTATAATTATCAATAATATAGTTGTCTAAATTTTGAAAAAAATAATTAAATCTTGTATATAAAAATTGTAGAATATTGCATATAAAAAATAAAACCATCTATACAAAAATAGATGGTTTCATTTTATAAAATAATTGATATTATAAGATAAAAAACCTCGTATTAGCTTAATCTCGATGATTTACCACTCTTAATGACAGTGTCAATCAAATTATCATTTGATTGGGTATCCTTAGTAGCTACAACAGAGTCGATTGATAGGGCATATAAAGCGTCAATGGTCGATAGAGTGCCTAAAGCTGAATTCTTTCTTCCGTTAAAAGGAAGGGTGTCAGGACCTCTTTGGCATTGAGCATTAATATTGATTCTACCGACCTGACAACATAAAGCATCAACAAGATAGGATACAGTATCTTCATCATTACTGAAGATTGCTGCTTGTTGTCCTTTAGTGGAATTGGTTATATAGCTAATTGGAGATTCAAGATCATCAAAAGGAACTATCGGTATAATAGGAGCGAATTGCTCATTGTTATATAATAGATTCATTTTTTCATTAGCAGGATAAATGACAGTAGGACTAACTAATGAATTTAAAATTTGTCCTCCTCCGTTTTCTTTATTGATAATTTCACCCTTATTTTGCAAAGCTTCATCAATACATTTTTGAACATATTGAGGTTTATCAGGCTCAGCTAAAGGAGTAATAGTTACATTTTCTTCCCATGGCATTCCCACTTTTAATTTAGATATTTCCTGAGTGAATTTTTTATTAAATTCATCAGCAACGGAAGAATGAACAAAGATTATTTTTAAAGCTGTACATCTTTGTCCATTGAATGAAAAGGAACCTAAAACGGCTTCTTTCACTGCTAAATCTATATCAGCTGTTTTGTCTATAATAGCCGCATTTTTAGCATCTAACCCTAACACGGAGTGTAGACTGTTTGCATTAGGATGTTCTTTAATCATTCCATTTACTACTTTGCTGGAACCAATAAATGCCAATACATTGATTTTACCTGATTGCATAAGTGCCGGAATAACATCTTTACCTCTACCATATAAAGTGTTGATAACTCCTTTAGGGAAACATTCTTTAAATGCATTTAATAAAGGTTCGAACAATAAAGTACCACGACGAGGAGGCTTAAATAAAACGGTGTTACCCATTAATAAAGCAGGTATTAAAGTCGCAAAAGTCTCATTTAAAGGATAATTGTAAGGTCCCATACAAAGGACAACACCATAGGGAGACTTTTTTACTTGAGCAACAACACCTTCATCAGCCTTAGTTCTGGATGAATTAATATCTAATTCTTTAAGCGCTTCAATGGAGCATTTTATTGCATCTACTGTTCTATCAAATTCTTTTTCAGAGTCTTTATAGCTTTTACAAATTTCCCAAACTAGTAATTTTACTACTTTTTCTCTTTGCTCAACCATTTTTACGATGAAATTTTCCATCGCAGAGATTCTTTGAGAAACTGACATAGACGGCCATTCTCCTCTCCCCCCATTAAAGGCTTTTAATGCTGACTTTAAGGCCAGATCGGATTCCTTTGTGGTACAGATTGGGTAGCTGCCTAATTTAGTTTTGATTAACTCATCAGTAGAGCTCGAACGAGTATAAATAGGAGAATAAACTTCTTGAAATGGACCTTCCCATTCAATAAATTCTCCATCGATCAAGACCCTTTTTTGAGAGATTTCGTTTTGAAGTCGAAAATGTTCAGGAATTTCATTTTCTTTTGGAAAAAAATTTATTAAGTTCTGATTCATAATACTTAATTATAATTATTGAGCAAGAAAAAATTTACTTTCAAGCTAGTTAGCATTTGCAAAGATACTAAGTTTATTTTTTTTTGACAGGATTATTTTTGTGTTCATATGAAAGGAATAAAGTAAAAACTGAAAATAAAAGAAACTTTTTTTTTTTAAAATATTGAAAGATAAATGTATATAGTTTAATGATGTAAAAAATATGTTTTTAAAAATAATTAAAATATTTTTATCATGACATCATGAATTGGGATTACTACATTTTCATATGACTTCAATTAAATGAAAATAATTAAGTTTTAAGTAATTTATTCTAATTTATTTGAAGAATTAATAATTAAAAACAAACAATTTTAAAATTTACTTATCATTGGTAGTTTGTAATAACTTTTCAAGTTTACTGTTTTTTCTTCCATATAAGAAGTATATAGTTAATCCAATTAGTAACCATAATATAAACATTCCCCAATTAGACCATCCTAATTCAGTCATTAAATATAGGTTAAATAGTATACCAAGAACAGGTATTAGTGAGAATTTATATTTTAATGCACCTATAGATATACCCAACCATATAATCCAAAAAATGATTAGTAAAGGTTTTATAGTAAGGATTTCTTTGTAATTGGTTTGGGAAAAAAATAAGGTTATTCCCAAACAAAAAGTTAAAGGAATTACATATTGACCGTTTATATAAATTAATTTAAACTTCGCTTGTTTAGAAAGATCTTTATTGTCCAAATATAATACTCCTGAACATACTAATATAAAAGCGAAAAATGTACCCACACTTGTCAGATCAACAACCAACTGCATATCTAAAAACATGGCAGGTATACCAACAAAAAAACCGGCAATAATAGTTGCAAAACCAGGAGTATGATATTTTTTATGTATAGAGCCAAAAGGCTTCCATAATAACCCGTCTCGACTCATTGTCATCCATATTCTTGGTTGTCCGATCTGGTATACAAGAATAGCTCCCGTCATGGCAATAACCGCACTAACGGAAATAATTCCGGCTATAAAATTTATTCCTATTTTATTAAACACGTATGCTAAAGGATCATCCACACGTAACTCCTTATAATTAACCATACCCGTCAATATTAAAGCAATTGAAGCGTATAAAACGGTACAAATTATAATGCAATAAAGCATGGCTCGAGGCAAATCTCTTTGTGGGTTTTTAGCTTCTTCGGCAGTAGTAGATATAGAATCAAATCCGATAAAAGAAAAAAACACGGCTGCAACTCCGCCCATGACTCCTCCTAAACCGTTAGGGGAAAAAGGTGACCAATTATCCGGTTTTACATAAAATGCACCTATTAAAATAATGCCTATGATAACGGACAATTTAATCCAAACTAGAGCATTGCTGACACGGGTAGATTCCTTTATCCCTACATAAGCTAGGGAAGTTACTAATAGTGTGATTAAACCTGCAGGTAAATTAAAAATTATTTTAATATTAGCAAATTCGGGGGCAGATTGATATATTTTTGAAAGTTTAAGATCATTTTCAGATATAGTTGATGGATGTGCTAAAGATGCAAGATAAGCCCTATGAGCATTCCAATAATCAATGGAAAGCCAATCAGGCCAATGAATGCCGAAACCTTGTAACATAGAGACAAAATATCCGGACCAGGAAATAGCTATCACCATATTGGATACAGCATATTCTAATATTAAAGCCCAACCTATGGTCCAAGCAAATATTTCACCTAAGGAAACATAAGTATAGGTATAGGCGCTACCGCTTACCGGAATCATAGATGCAAATTGAGCATAGCACAATGCAGTAAATATACAGGCAACAGCTACTAGGATAAAGAGCAATGAAATGGCGGGTCCCCCTTCATAAGAGGCTCTTCCAATGGTGCTGAAAATGCCGGCGCCTATAATCGCAGCAATTCCAAAAAACGTTAAATCCTTTACAGTTAAAACTCTACTTAATTCAGATTTTTGTGTTGTATCCTGTAAATCAGATATATTTTTTTTACGAAAAAATGTGTTAAAATTCATTCCGGCTTTTTTGAATTTTTAAATAAAGGAAATGATATTAAGTGCAAAAGTATAAATATCTTTTAATTCATATTTAAATATTGGAAAGTTTTTACAAATGTTTTAAAAAAAATAATAATGCAACTATTCTAAATCATATTTTTTTTGATTATATTTATCTTAAATTAAGTTATAATTCAGTTAAAAATTAATAATATGAAAATTGATTTATGTTTTATCAGTTCTTTTTTTGTTTAGGAATTACTAGTCGAATGTTGTTTTTCTCAATTGAGATTAAATATTGTATATCAATAATATATATGTTAAATATAGTGAAGTAATTAGTAGAATAGATACTCCTTTAAGAATATTTTATTGGTCTAAATGTAAATTTATTTTTTCTAATTTTAAGTTAATAAAATATACGATACCCATTTTAGGTAAGCGTAAAACTATTTATGAAAGACAATTTAAATTGTAGTATCCTAAAGCTTACTATTTAAATTTAATTACTATGTTTTATATAATTAAAATTATGGATGAAGTTATATTTCAAGGGAAACAAATCAAGAAGCAAAAAATTTTAGTGTTAAACTCTTTGATATATCCTATGAATGTCCACAAACTTGAAAAACTATCTTACAATTAAAAATTAAGTGATCGAAAATAGAATATTTAACTCATTTATTGAAGCGAAATATAAAATTTTAAATAATTAGATGTCGTAAGCACTTATTATTCTTTTTCCGTTACAATATTAAATCAAACTTTTTAAGATAGCACAATTTTGTCGAAGTTAAAAATGAAATTTTAGGAGGGTTAGATTATTTGCATTTAACAATTGATGACAAAGGGTTTCAAAACATATATGATGTAGTGAATGTATATATTATAGCTATGGTAAAAGAATATGTGGAGAGTAAATCAGAACATTCTTAACCCATAAAACAATTTTGTAAAAAGTTGTTAGGTAAAAACCGTGTAAATTTTAATTTAGTAAAAACTTAATGGGGATGATATTTTGATGAAGATTAAGGTTCTATAATATGGAATATACGATGCCTTCAAATTTTTTTTTCAAAGTGTAAGTTCTCCCGTTAAAAAAAATTTTAAATCAATAGGATATATATTATAAAAAAATATCGTTTCAATTAAACCATCCTTTTTATTATCAAAAACCTTAATTAATAATTTTTCGGATTATGCGCTATCATTAGGTAAAATAGAAGGAGCGTTAAAAATTATGGAATACAATATAAAACCTGATCTTCAACTCCTAAATATAAAAATAAAAATATTGAAGAGAAGATATATAATAAAATTAAATGTAAAGAAATTAATTTAATTCAATTGAAATTAAAAAATATTCATATAGAATAGATTAGATTACTTAGTAAAGCCTCAAAATTTAAATTTTGAGAATTTATTAATTTTAATAATATGAATTATCTTTTTTTCTAGGTGGATAATAGTTAAATATTTTTTGAATTGCCTTACTTATTTGTTCATCTTTATTTCTGATATTACCAACATCAAATCCATCAACCATACCTTCCCAAACTAAAATATTTTTCTTAGAATCAACTAAATGGAAAGTTAATTTTCCTTCTCGCGATTCATAAACTGTACTGGAAGGAGCCCAATAATATCCCCAACCCCAAGGACCGTTCCAATAAGGGTCATTATCTACATTAATTACTTTTTTAGAAGAAGCAAGAACATTTACTATTAGATCACCATTGGTGCTTTCGGTTAATCCCTTACTTTTTAGTTGCTGCTCTAAAGCACGTATAATGCGACTTTTGTCAATGTCATTCAATTTTAATTTATCAATACCTTGTTGATAGATTGTAAATGAGTTATAATTTGAAAAATTAACCGTTTTATCAAAATCATAAGAGGTAGTTAATGCACAGCTAGATAGTAAAATGCAAAAAGCAGCCATAATTAAAAGTTTAAATTTCATAGACTTTTATTTTTAAATTAATATTATTTAAATTAAACTTCCACATCTAATATTATACCAAAATTTCTAGAAATAATATTCAAATTTGATAAGAATGAGTTCAAAAATTATGTCTAGCTAAAAACCAATTGAATAACTAAAAATTAATTGATTAAAAACTTGTAAATTTGAAAAATTAATGACAATTTAGAATACTTAACATAAAAAATAAATAAAATTAATTTGTAGTATATTATATGAATAATAAGATTATAGCTATAGATTTTGATGGAACAATTGTGGAAGATAAATACCCTGAAATTGGTAAACCAATGATTTTTGCTTTTGAAACCATGAGAAAACTTCAAAGTAAAGGCTTTCGTTTAATTCTATGGACCTATAGACATGGCAAGAGACTAGACGAAGCAGTTCAATTTTGTTATAAAAATGGAATTGAATTTTATGCAGTAAATTCTAGTTTTGAAGGGGAAATATTTGATAAAGAAACCCAAAGTAGGAAAATAAATGCAGATTATTTTATAGATGATAGGAACTTAGGAGGATTTCCCGGTTGGGGCGAAGTGTATGAAATTATAAAGGAAAAAATAGAATTTGGTGTAGAAGGAAGACAAGTGCAGCCCTACTCAAAAACAAAACATAAAAATAAGAGAGGCTTTTTTTCAAGAATTTTTAAATTATGATACAGTTAAAAACAAGAGAAGAAATTGAATTGATGTACGAAAGTGCTCAATTGGTTTCTAAAACTTTGGGGATATTGGCTAAGGAAGTTAGACCGGGGGTTACTACATTATATCTAGATAAAATCGCTGAAGAATACATAAGAGATCATGGTGCTGTTCCCGGTTTTTTAGGGTTGTATGATTTTCCTAATACACTTTGTATGTCTCCCAATGAGCAAGTAGTTCATGGTATACCTAATCATAAGCCGCTTAAGGATGGAGATATTATTTCCATTGATTGCGGAGCATTAAAAAATGGATTTTACGGAGACCAAGCTTTTACATTTGCTGTGGGTACTATTGATCCTGAAATTGATAAAATGATGCGTATTACCAGACAAAGCTTGTATGCAGGAATAAAAAAATGTAAAGTGGGAAATAGAATAGGGGATATAAGTTTTGCCATTCAATTAATTTGTGAAAATGCTGGATACGGGGTAGTACGAGAATTGGTTGGTCATGGATTAGGTAAAGAAATGCATGAAGACCCACAAGTTCCAAATTATGGAAGAAAAGGCAGTGGTCCAAAAATCGAAGAAGGGTTGGTAATAGCTATTGAACCAATGGTTAACTTAGGAACTTATAAAGTTAAATTTCATAATGATGGTTGGACTGTTACAACTCGAGACAATCAGCCCTCCTGTCATTTTGAACACGATGTAGCGGTAGTAAATGGAGAACCTAAATTACTATCAACCTATAAATATATAAATGAAGCCTTGGGGATTACTTCAAATGAAGAAGATGAATTTTTATACAATTTTATGCATGATTAATTCAGTTAATTAATGAAGCAAGTATTTAAATTTTTTTTGAATTTAATTCCCAGACCTATACTCATTAAGTTCAGCTATATTTTTAGCCCTTTTTTTTCGTGGTTTTACAGAGGAGATAAATACTTAGATCCTATAGATGGTAAAAAATATCGAAAATTTTTACCGTATGGATATGACAAACCTAGAGATAATGCTTTAGCACCCGGAACCTTATCACTTGAAAGGCATAGGCTCATGTGGTTGTATTTGCAAAATGACACTAATTTTTTTTCATCTTCATTAAAAGTTTTAAGCATTGCTCCGGAGCAATGCTTCCTGAAAAGATTTAAAAGATTAAAAAATTTAGAGTACATAACAGCCGACCTTTATTCCCCAATTGTAGATGTAAAAGCAGATATCTTGGATTTACCCTTTAAGGACAATGAATTTGACGTAATTTTTTGCAATCATGTATTAGAACATATAGAAAATGATACCAAAGCGATGTCAGAATTATATAGGATCATGAGGCCGGGAGGATGGGGGATTTTTCAAGTACCTATGAGATATGGATACGATAAAACCTACGAAGATTTTTCGATAACAGATAAAGAAGAAAGGAAAAAACATTTCGGTCAATACGACCATGTAAGATGGTATGGGATGGATTACTTTGAACGATTAGAAAAAGTAGGTTTCCAAGTGGAACAGGTAAAGTATTATAAAACTTTATCAAAAAGTGAAATGGAAAAATACGCATTATCAAAAAATGAGATTTTACCGGTTGTAAGAAAAAGGTAGGAATAGAGTTACTTCTTTAGATCAATTAATAACACTGAAAATATGCATAAGCAGGCAAAAATAGAGAAATTAAAATTAGAATCATTAAACAGAAAGTCCATAGAAGTATATAAAGAAAGTAAAAAAATTCCTGTAATCGTATTGCTGGATCAAGTTCGATCCATGCATAATGTAGGATCGGTTTTCAGAACTTCGGATGCCTTTGCTATAGATAAAATTTATTTATGCGGGATTACTCCTTGCCCTCCCCACCGTGAAATACAAAAAACTGCTTTAGGAGCTACTGAAAGTGTAGAGTGGAAATATCAAGAAAATATAAGTGAATTAATAATCAACTTAAAAGGCCAAGGGTATAGTATTGTAGGTATAGAACAAGTAAAAGGAAGTATTTTATTACAGGATTATCCAATAAATAAGCAACAAAAGTATGCTTTGATTTTTGGAAATGAAGTAGAAGGAATTAGTGACCATATACTCGATTTAATTGATGTATTTGTAGAAATACCTCAATCAGGAACTAAGCATTCTTTAAATGTTAGCGTTTGTGCGGGAATTGCACTTTGGGAATGGTACCATAATCTTTTTAATAAATGAAAAGTATTCTTGGTTTAGCTAAGAACTTAGTAATAAATAAAATGGTTTAGTATTATTCAAAATAAATAGAACAATAGAGATCAGACAAGGATAAATTATTTTTTTTAAGATAATGTTTTGATATTGTGGAATAAAATAAAGTTCGAAATTTGCGTTCCGAACTTTATCTTTATTATATAATTATAATTTTATTCTTACATTTCGAGTATGTACGCAAATACTAATGGAGCTACTATAGTAGCATCACTTTCAATTATAAATTTAGGCGTATTAATATCTAATTTTCCCCAAGTTATTTTTTCATTAGGAACAGCACCTGAGTAAGAGCCATAGCTGGTTGTAGAATCAGATATTTGGCAGAAATAACTCCAAAACGGAACATCTTCCCATTCTAAATCCTGATACATCATAGGAACTACGCAAATAGGAAAATCACCAGATATACCTCCGGCAATTTGGAAAAATCCAACTCCTTTACCTCCTGAATTTTGGCGATACCACTCTGTTAGATATATCATATATTCAATACCCGTTTTCATGGTCGAAGCTTTCAAATTCCCTTTGATCACATTAGCCGCAAAAATATTTCCCATAGTACTGTCTTCCCAACCCGGAACTACAATAGGTAAATTTTTTTCAGCAGCAGCCAACATCCAACTGTCTTTAGGATCTATTTCGTAATATTGTTTTAAAACTCCCGAACGAAGCATTTGATACATATATTCATGCGGAAAATATCTTTCACCTTTATCGTCTGCATCTTTCCATATTTTTTCAATATGTTGCTGAATGCGTCGAAAAGCTTCTTCTTCAGGGATACAAGTATCAGTAACACGATTTAAATGATTTTCAAGTAACTCCCATTCTTGTTGAGGAGTTAAGTCGCGATATTCAGGAATTCTTTTATAGTGAGAATGAGCTACCAAATTCATGATATCTTCTTCTAAATTGGCTCCTGTACAAGAAATGATGGATACCTTATCTTGGCGAATCATCTCTGCCAAAATTTTCCCTAATTCAGCAGTGCTCATCGCACCTCCCATAGTAATCATCATTTTACCCCCATCTTTGAGATGAGCTACATAACCTTTAGCAGCATCTACTAAGGTTGCAGAATTAAAGTGTAAGAAGTATTTTTCAATAAATTCCGAAATAGGTTTATTCATTGTAAATTCTGATTTTATTTTAAATTATTAAACATTTATTCTTTTTTTTTAGGAAAGGCGAGTGAAAGTAATACTGAAACTATGAGTACACCGGCCACCACTCCTAAAGAAACTATTGACGATATATGAATAAAAGGAGCTATCAACATTTTTACACCTATAAAACTTAATATAATGGCTAATCCATATTTTAATTTACTGAACATATACATAAAATTAGCCAATAGAAAGTAAAGAGATCGTAATCCTAAAATGGCAAATATATTGGAAGAATATAAAATAAACGGGTCATTAGGTGCAATAGCAAAAATAGCAGGTATGGAATCCACAGCAAAAATTAAATCAGTGAATTCTATAATAACTAAAGCAGTAAATAATGGGGTTGCCAATTTAATACCATTTTTTATGGTAAAAAATTTACTTCCGTCCAATTCATCAGATACCTTAAAAAATCGTTTTACAAAACGTGCCCCGAAACTTTCATTAAGATTTTTTTTATTGGAGTTATCCTCATCTTGGGATGTCCATGAATGAATTCCTGCGTATATAAGAAAGAATCCGAAAATAGTTAAAATAATATTAGGTCTGAAAAACAGCATTTGAGTATAATTCGCATGTTCTGTGTTTTGCTGGTCTAATATAAAATGAAAATTACCGATTGAAAAAGGAGGGAGATAGGTCTTATTAATCATTTCTACGCCAAGGAAGATAAAAATAGCACGAAAAGCCAGTGCTCCTATAATACCCCAAAATAAAATTTTATGTTGATATTCTTTAGGAATTTTAAAAAAGCTGAATACCATGATAAATACAAAAAGATTGTCAACGGATAATGCTTTTTCTATCCAATAGGCAGATTGAAATTGAGAAAATTTTTCTAAGGCAAATTTCTGCCCGTCAGCCCCTTTAAAAACAAAATAAATTATACCACTAAAAATCATGGCTAATGATATCCATACCGCAGACCATATAGCAGCTTCTTTATTAGAAACAGCATGAGATTGTTTATTGAGAATTCCTAGATCAAGAAGTAGCATAATAATAATCGAAACCGCGAATATGGTAATTAATCCTGGATGATTAAGCATATTGTCCTGCATGTACAGCTATTTAAAATTATTAATCCCAAAGGTACTTATTTTTAAATACAAGGGCAAAAAGTAAAAAACAATTTATATCCACTTAAATCATATAATGTTCTTTATTGATATAAAGGATAAAATATTAAATTGTATAATATTAATTTAGTATTTGTAATTTTACAAAAAAATGAGAGTATCAGACATACATACAATAGAATTAGATGGCATTGATAAAATCATTTTAAAAGCTTTAATGGAGAACTCAAAAATTCCTGTTACAAATATAGCCAAACAGGTAGGAGTTTCCTCTACAGCGATCCATCAAAGAATTAAAAAACTGGAAAAGGCAAAACTCATAGAAGATCCGGTTACACCATTAAATTATAAATTATTGGGATACAAAACTACCGCCTATGTCGGAATTTTTCTTGAAAAATCTGCACAATACAAAGAAGCCATAAAAAGTATGATGAAAATTCCTGAAATTATTGAAGCACATTTTACAACGGGAAATTATGCTATTTTTATCAAAATATTGTGTAAAGATAATGATCATCTTATGTCAGTATTAAGAAATGAGATACAAAATATAAAGGGAATTGAAAGGACTGAAACGATTATTTCTTTAGAACAAAGCATTTCACGACAAATTATACCTTAAAAGTACACTTAAAATTATAAGATAAATGGACATTAGAGAATATTTAGATTCAACTTACCTTAAATTATCATCTCAAAGCGGATTGACTGAAGAGCAAACCTTGGAAGAAGTTAAGAAGCTAACTGAACAAGCAATTGAAAATCATTTTTATTTAGTTATGATTCGTCCTGAATACATCAAAAAAGTGAAAGAAATGATTCTAAAAGTTGATTCTGAAGTAAAAGTGGGGACCGTAATTGGATTTCATGAGGGGAGTTATACAATAAATGAAAAAGTAGCAGAGGCGCAAAAAGCTATTGAGAATGGGGTGGATGAGTTGGATTATGTAATTAATTATGAGGCTTTTAAAATGGGAGATATTGATTTAATTAAAAATGAGTTTATAACAGGAACCTCATTAGGATTAAAAGCATCCAAAGTGGTAAAATGGATTATAGAAGTTGCAGCATTAACCGATGAACAAATTAAATCTATTTGTTCATATTTTTCCACCTGGGCTCAAGAAAACTTTGAAAAGAACGATTTTGGTAAAATTTTTGTAAAATCTTCTACCGGTTTTTACAAGGCAGAAGAAGGTAAGCCCAATGGAGCAACTTTCCATGCGATGGAAATTATGCTTAAATATTCTCAACCCCTTCCGGTAAAAGCTGCAGGAGGAGTTAGAACTTATGATGAAGCGGTGAAAATGATTAAAATGGGAGTGAAAAGAATAGGAACTTCCTCAGCAAAAGCCTTATCTGAAAAAGGTAATACTAATGATTCATACTAATGAAAAATTTAATAAATATAGCACTAAAAGCCGCTATAGAAGCTTCTAAAGAAGTACATAAAATATATGAAGAAGGCTTTTCAGTTTCCATAAAAAAAGATCAATCACCTGTAACCACGGGTGATCTTACGTCGAATGAAATTATTACTACTTATTTAAAACAAACTTCTATTCCCATTTTAAGTGAAGAAACGGAACATGAATCTGAAAAGGTTATGGCAGGTTGGAAAAGATATTGGTGTGTAGATCCAATTGACGGAACTAAAGAATATGTGAATAAAACAGGAGAATATTGTATATCTATTGGTTTGCTGACGCAGGAAACTTCCTTACTTGGAGTTTTGGCTGCTCCCTCCATGGAGTTGTTTTATTTTGCAGCTGAAGGTTTGGGAAGCTATAAATGGAATGAAAAATATGAGAATTTATATGCTTTATTGGATGAAAAAAATCTTAGTGAAAAAATATTGAAAAATTCAATCCAATTACCAATAAAGTCAGACTTAAAAAAATATACTATTTTAACAAGTCGTTCCCACTATAGTCCTGTTGATGATGACTATATCAACAAAATAAAATTACAGCATTCTGATATGGTTGCTTTTCAGATGGGCAGTGCCATTAAAATTGGTCTAGTGGCAGAAGGAAAAGCAAATGAATATGCTCGATTAAGTCCTATTAATTTTTGGGACATTGCAGGCGGACATGCCATTGCGAAATACGCCGGATTGCAAATCATCGACTATAAAACTAAAGCACCAATTACTTATAAAAATTTTTCATCATTAAAAATTTCTGGATACATCGTTAAAAATATTTAATGTATTTTTACCTATGATAAACGTACTTTTATGAGAAATATATTTTTGATGGGGTTAACCTTTATTTTCTTATGTTATTCTTGTGAAAAAGAATACAAGGTAATTGATGGGACATCTAAGGAAACCTTTACTCAAAGTGTAAAATCGATATCATCCAAATTGACTATTCTTCAACAAGATAAAATCCAAGAAGCGGTTAAACTGATTTATAAGTTTAAAACAGAAGGCTCAGATGAAGATAAGAGATGGGAACAGTTATATACACTACTTAATGGAAAAAATGCTGAACAAATTTTCGATATGGCTGAAGAGATAGCTAAGAAAAATAAAATCCCTTGGACCAGCATTTCCATGAATTCTGTGGATCCATCTGTTTTCGATAAAGACTTAAAGCCTTTAACAGAAGCTGAGCAAAAACTCAAACAAATTGAAAAAGCAACTCGTATCAATCTTCGTTATGCACCTATTAACAAAGATGATAAAATAAACGATGGGTTTTATTTATATCCCGAATTAATAGATGATTCAGGAGCAGCAGTTTCTTATACTGATTTACCACTCAATTTATCTATATCATTTATAAATAATGGAAACATAGTATATGTAATTCAAAGAGAAGTTAATTCTTCGCAAGTGGGTAATCCTTCTTTGATGAAAGGTATTAAGATTTATTATTCTCTATTTGATAATAAAAAGTTATTTAATTCATCCCTTGATGTTGAAATTAAAATCAAAGCAGAAGATAAATACCTGTATGGTAAGCTCTCAGGTATTCCTATTGATTTATCTAAAACAAGAGATGCATCTACCCCTATAGAGGATGAAATTAATAAGCAGGTTGCATTGGATAATGTTAAAAAATTTATACGATTTATTGGTAATAAACAATATTCAGAAGCTTATAACTTAACACAGAATCCTAAATGGATTTCTTTAGATCAATTTTCTTCCACCACTAATGGATTTGGGACTATTGATGCCACTAATTTAATAAACGCTCAATCAGGAGAAAAAAATGAAAATAGGCAAATGGTTAATGTACAATATCAGATAAAAGATATTAATGGTAAAGTAAAAACTTTAACTCAAAATTTTATTTTAAAAAAAGTTAAAGATAATTGGTTGATAACAAATACAGTAACTAAAGAAATAAAAGAAGATACTTGGAAATAAAGTTTTCAGGTAAAATTAAAAATTAATTGCATGAAAGAATTAAGTTTAAGTCAAGAAATAGATTTACATATTGATAGAGTTCAAGATTTTCCTAAAGAAGGTATTCAGTATAAAGATATTTCTCCATTATTTTTAAATTCAGAATTATGTACTAAAATAGTAAGAACATTTGCTGATTTAAGTAGAGGAAAAATTGATGCCGTTTGTGGTATTGAGAGTAGAGGATATTTATTTGGTGTACAAATTGCCAGAGAGCTGGGTCTCCCATTTATATTGGTGCGTAAAGCAGGAAAATTGCCCCCACCGGTAATTTCCCAAGAATATAATTTGGAGTATGGTAATGCAATAATTGAAGTAAAGAAAGGATATATTAAGCAGGGACAAAGAATTCTTATCCATGATGATGTTTTAGCAACAGGAGGTACAGCTTCTGCATGTGCTAAATTAGTGCAAAATTGTGGTGCTGAAGTATCACAATTTAGTTTTATACTTGGACTTTCCTTTTTAGGAGGTATAGATGAATTAAAAAAGTATACACAAGATATACATTTGTTGTTAGAGTATTAATTAATTAAAATAACGCTCTGTTTAACAAAAAACAGAGCGTTATATATATGAAAATTTAACTAAGCATCAATTTACATCCCAAATTAATTTGGTTTTCATATTATCAGGTCCTCCTAAATTTTTAACAGCTTCATTATAATTTTTTGTATTTTGAGTTGAAAGATGAGAAGGATAAGGAATACGAGTTGGTAAATCGTACATATCATTAACTAATGGTTCAAAAGTATAAGTAGTTCCTGCAGGATTTTTATTATATGCAGGAAGAGTATGCGAGTGTTTAGGTAATAACAAAGTTTTAGGAAATCCGGTTCTTCTATATTCAGCCCAAGCTTCATGTGGTTGCATATAGAGTGCAATATATTTCTGGGTAAGTACGTTTTCTTCGTTTGCTGATGGCAATTTATTTAAAAAGTCTGCTTGATCTTGGGTTGATACCCCCCATTTATCAAGGGATGCTATTACACCATTTTGGTAATGAACATCATCCCAATTATTTAATTCTGATAATATAAATTCAACTTCCGCATATTCCATAAGTACTTCCCCTCTATCAACATGTAAGACATCGTAACTAGGAAAAGAAATAGTGCCGGAAGTAAACACCTCTGATGCCATTCCACTTGTAATACCGTAAGGCATTCCCTCATAGTCATTTAAATTAGTAGAAGATTTATAAGTATTATTTTTAACATCATCTATACTTGCTATTTTAGGAGAAGAGAATTTATAAAGTCTGGGATCTACGGGGAAATTGCCTATTTTACCTTTTAATAAGTCAATAAAGGTATTAGTAACTGCAAAGTCCGTTCTATTTTTAACGAAATAAGCTCTCCACATTGGGTTAGCATCTGATGTGGTCGATCCATAGGCGAATATAGCGTTATCATCATTGGATGTAAATACTCCCTTTGAAATCGCATCATTGGCATCGGTTAATGCTTCAGGTAAAACATTTTTTAAACGATTAGCTAATCTTAGACGTAAAGAATTGGCAAATTTTTTCCATTTTACTGCGTTTCCTTCATACATATGATCCCCTGTAGTAACTTTTTCTGAAGGATCAAGTTGCTCTGAAGCTTCTCTTAATTCTTTTAAAATATCTTTATATATATTTATTTGAGAGGCAAATTTAGGAGTTTTATACTTTTCAACCTGTAGTGCTTGAAAATCAGGATTAGATTGCCCACCATAAGACCAATAGGGAACATTTCCATAGGTATCTGTTAGTTGCATAAATAAATAGCTTAACATAATCCTTGCAATAGCAATCTGGTTGTTTATAGCTCCAAATTGTACGTTGGTTAACGGATCAGCTTCTACCAATTCTATGGAAGTTTTAAGATTTTCAGCAGCGCGATAATAATCTTTCCATAAGTTTTGATTGGCTCCGTCTCTATATTGATATCGATCTTCTTCCGTATAGTTTACCTGACACCAATACTGTATCCATGGAAGAACCATTCTTCCGGATCCCCATTCATCTCTGGTATTATCAATTAAATATCGGCTACCAAATCTAAAAGTGGTGTAACCTGGTACCTTTTCCGAATTATTGGGGTTTGTATTGATATTTTCAAAATCATTGTCGCAAGATATAGCGGCAGATAGAAAAAATAGAGAAGCTATATAGATGGTTATTTTTTTCATATTGAATATTTTAATTAGAATTTAACTTGCACATTAATTCCAAAAGATCTAGTTGTAGGCATGGATCCTCCTTCAATTCCTGAGGCATTTCCACTACCATAATTAGCTACTTCCGGATCCATGGATTTCCAGTCTAATCCCCATACAAATAAATTCCTGGCAAATGCTGAAAAGGTAATGGAATTAATATAATCACCTAAATATTGAGTAGGAAGAGAATAAGCTAGCGATAATTCACGCAATTTGATATAATCTGCGTCAAAAACATTTTGGGCAGTAGGACCACTAAAAAAATGCTTAGAATAATCCGATGCTGAGACCCTAATATCATTAGGATTTCCATCTTCTTTAACACCATCTACAATAATACCATTTTCTCTAATTCCATTGGCCGCAGTTTCAGGTAATATTCCGGAGCTCATTCCCCACATATGAGTAGTTGAAAAATACTTACCACCTTTTTGCCAATCAACTTGAAATCCTAAACTCCAATTCTGATAAGATAAAGTATTTCTAAAACTCATATTAAAATCGGGAAGTATCGATCCTAATGGTACGTTTTTATCTGTTTTTAAGTATAAACCATCACTCCCCACTACTTTTTTTCCATCCTTATAAACAAAATCTGTCCCGTAAATTTGTCCGTATCTGTATCCCGGAAGAGCAACCACAAAAGCATTAAAAGGTGCTTTTGCTATGGTGAGTGAACTTAAATCCTCACTCAAAGATTTGATTTCGTTATCAGATTTTGAAAAATTATAATTAAAATCCCATCTAAAACTTTCTTTTTTAATTGGAACTATGTTCAATGATACTTCAATACCTTTATTTACCAATTTTCCAGCGTTCATAATTGCATAGTTGAAACCTGCTGAACCGTCTAAAGGTACTTTGGTTATTAAATCTTTAGTCGTGGTCTGGTATAAGGAAATATCACCATTAAATCTGCTTTGGAACATTTGAAATTCTAATCCCAATTCATAAGATTCCAATTTTTCAGGTTTCAATTTGTCTGTTTTTGCTACAGTTGTCAACCAAAACCAAGGATCTTTTATAAATAAGCTACCGTAATCTGGATCCTGATCCTCATCTATATTGTAAAATGTATTGATGATTTGATAAGGATCTGTATCATTCCTTACTTCAGAATATCCACCTCTAATTTTTAAAAATTCCAACCAATTGCTGGTAAGATATCTTGTAACTACAAAACTGGTTGCAACAGAAGGATAGAAAAAGGAATTATTTTTAGAAGGTAAAGAAGAAGACCAGTCATTTCTACCAGTTGTTTCTAAGAATACAAAATTGTCATATCCTAAACTGAATGAATAAAACAAACTATTTACTCTTTTTTTCTCTTTCTTATTCATAACTAAAGAAGGTTCTAATGAATTATTAAGATTATACCAATCTCTTATAATTAATCCTCCTTTGGTTTTTCCATTCATAAGTCTATATCTATAATCTCTTCGGTTAGTTCCGGCAAAAGAATTAAGTGAGAAGTTACCGATATTTTTGTCATAATGCAAGGTTGCTTCATAATTTACATCCGTGTATTTTCTTTCCGAAATTTTAAATTCAGAAAGTGAATGAGATCCTACCGCTATCCTATTTTCTGTATGAGAATTGTAAGTATCAAGCATTACTTTTCCGTTTACATACATATTTTTTGTAATGTTATAAATTAATCCGGCAGTACCATATAAGCGGTCTCTATTGTCTTGGTTAGTATTTTTGTTTACAGTCCAGTAGGGGTTGTCTGAATATGCAGGTTTTGAATCATTCCATGCTTCCCTGTTCCATGTTCTTTGGGTGCCATCGATTAATTCATATTTTTGAAGGTCTTTGTAATCTAATGAAGTTTGTCCAAAATGAAACATTTTTTGTATAATACTATTATTTCCATATCCGACTGTAGGTCTATTAAATCCTTTTGTCGAAGTATAAGCTGCAGAAGCGTTTATTTTTAAATCTTCAGATAATTTGGAATTCAGATTCATGGATAATGAATTTTTGGTTAAGTCTGAATTTGGAGTTATTCCTGATGATTTGGTGTTATTATATCCTAATCTTATATTAGTATTTTCAACACTTCTGCTAAATGATATGCCGTTATTGTATGTTACGCCGGTCTTAAAATATTTTT
The DNA here is from genome assembly GCF_001418685.1 of Apibacter mensalis. Classification (GTDB taxonomy): domain Bacteria; phylum Bacteroidota; class Bacteroidia; order Flavobacteriales; family Weeksellaceae; genus Apibacter; species Apibacter mensalis. Next base: position 49,156 of record NZ_LIVM01000005.1, on the reverse strand, counting down.
TGTAATCATTTTTAGGATAAATCCACGGCTTTGCAACTAAGTAATCGTTTGAAAATTCAGGATCAAATGCATTCCAATGTAAAACTTTCACATTAGGATCGTACTTTGGACCCCAAGATTCATCGGTTCTATAATCAACTACCAGATAATCAATGCCATTTATATTTTTAGTTGCAAACGTATTGCTTCCACCTCCACCATATAATTTTTGTTGATGAGGCATTTTATACACTCTGTCAAATGTTACCCCTGAATTAAAAACAATCTCAGTTTTACCTCTCTTTGCTTTTTTGGTAGTAATCATAATTGCTCCATTCATAGCTCTAGATCCATATAGAGCTGCAGCTGTGGCTCCTTTAAGTACGGATATATTTGCTATATCGTCGGGATTTATGTCGCCAAAAGAATCTCCATAATCAATTCCACCGGCACCTCGTTCAGTATTTTTTGAATTAATGTTTTGATCGATTAAGGGTATACCGTCTACAACTATAAGAGGCTTATTAGATTGAGAAAGCGATCTCATCCCTCTCAGTCTTATTTGTGTTGAGCCCCCCATGGTCCCACTGTTGTTTATGATTTGTAGTCCCGAAACTTTTCCAGAAAGTGAGTTGATAGGATTACTTTCTCTGGTTAAGGAAAGATCATCACCATTCACTGACTGGGTCGCATAACCCAATGACTTTTTTTCTCTTGTTATTCCTAAAGCAGTCACAACAACTCCTTCAATTACTGTTTCTTTTTTTTCTGCAGCCTCTTTGTTTTCTGGATTTAAGGGCTGAAGAACAACATCATAGAAACTTTGATCTTCAACGACAAAACTCGCTGTTTCATCATCAAATGATAAAATTTCAATTGTTTGACCAGGCTCTGCATCAATTGAAAAATTTCCTGAGTTGTCAGTATAAGTTTTTTTGGTAGTTCCTTGTATTGTAACAGAAACATCAGCTTGCGGCTGACCGTCACTCCCAAGAACTTTCCCGCTAATCGTTTTCATCTGAGCCCAGGCAAAAGCAGAACCCAAGAAGATAAACGAAAATCCTAAGAAAATCCGTTTTACTCTCATATCTAATACATTAATTTATCATATCAAATATATAATTTATTTTTTAATTATCTCAAAATAATTGTTAAATAATTACATACTTGACAAATTAACTCATGTATTTAGTTTTCTATACTATAAAAGTATATCCCTTTTATGATGTTAATTATTAGTGTATAAGCAAAGAAGCCGAGGTTTACCTCGGCTTCTTTGCTTATATTAAATAATCTGTTGACTTAAGCAATTTAAGCTTGACCTTTAGGGCTAAAATTTAAATGGTAAGTATCATCTTTAACAGTACCAAACTGTTGTTCGAACTTTTGAATATTATCAGTTAAAGCTGTTAATAAGCGTTTAGCATGTTCGGGTGTTAATATGATTCTTGATTTAACTTTAGCTTTAGGTACACCCGGCATAATTTGTATAAAATCTACTACGAACTCAGTCGGAGAATGATTTATTAATGCCAAATTTGAAAAAACACCGGAAGCTACTTCATCCGTCAATTCAATATTTAAGTCTTGTTGATTCTGATTTTGATTTTCCATTTCAAATTAGTTTTGTTTAAATTTTTTCGGTTATGATCTCGTCAAATTCTTTATTAGAACCTACAACAACATTTTGATATTCTGTTAAACCTGTACCTGCAGGAATTCTATGTCCTACAATTACATTTTCTTTCAATCCATTAAGGTAATCAATTTTACCTGCAACAGCGGCTTCATTTAAAACTTTAGTTGTTTCTTGGAAGGAGGCTGCAGAGATAAATGATTTAGTTTGTAATGATGCTCTTGTAATACCTTGAAGTACAGGACTAGCAGTAGCCGGAAGAGCTTCTCGTGCTTCTACTAATTTCTTATCTTCACGTTTTAATTTAGAATTTTCATCGCGAAGTTCTCTTGAAGAAATAATTTGTCCCGCTTTTAATTCCAAACTGTCTCCAGGTTCTGTAATAACTTTCATTCCGAAAATACGATCATTTTCTTCAATAAAATCAATTTTATGTTCTAAATTTCCTTCCAAGAATTTGGTATCTCCGGCATCAACAATTTCTACTTTGGTCATCATTTGACGAACAATAATTTCAAAATGCTTATCATCAATTTTTACCCCTTGCAATCGGTATACCTCTTGAATTTCATTCACCAAATATTCCTGTACGGCAGTAGGTCCTTTGATATTGAGAATATCATTAGGAGTTATTGCACCGTCAGATAAGGCATCTCCTGCATGTACGAAGTCATTTTCCTGTACAAGAATCTGATTAGATAATTTAACCAAATATCTTTTAATTTCACCGCTTTTAGACTCTATAACTATTTCCCGATTACCTCTTTTTATTTTACCATAACTTACTACCCCATCAATTTCAGATACTACTGCCGGATTGGAAGGATTTCGCGCCTCAAACAACTCGGTCACACGAGGTAATCCACCGGTGATATCTCCGGCTTTAGCTGATCTTCTTGGAATCTTCACTAATATTCTACCTGCCTTAATTTTTTCACCGTCATTAACGATAAGATGCGCTCCTACCGGTAAATTTATTGATTTTAATTCGTTCCCTTTAGTATCTAAAATCTTTAAGGTAGGAATAAGTTTTTTATTTCTTGATTCTGAAATAACTTTTTCTTCAAACCCTGTTTGCTCATCTATTTCCAATTGATAGGTAGATCCTTGCTCAATCTGTTCGTATTCAATCTTACCTGCTGTTTCTGAAAGTATAATTGCATTATATGGATCCCATTTACAAATGGTGTCTCCTTTCTTAACCTGGTCACCGGATTCAACTAATAATGTGGAACCATAAGGTATATTGGTAAGCATTTGAATATTTCCTTCAGCATTTAATAATTTAAATTCTGTAGAACGGGAAACAACAATTAAAACTTTATTTCCGTTTTCGTCTTCACTTTCAACAGTTCTAATATCATCAAATTCAACTTTACCATCTCTTTTAGCAACAATGCTGCTTACTTCTGCTACGTTACCTGCGGTACCCCCCACATGGAAGGTTCTTAATGTGAGTTGAGTACCCGGTTCACCAATTGATTGAGCTGCAATTACTCCAACTGCTTCTCCTTTGTTTATTAGTTTATTAGTTGAAAGGTTTACACCATAACATTGGGCACAGATACCTTTTTTAGATTCACAAGTTAAAGGCGAACGAACTTCAACAGATTCAATTCCGGATTGTTGAATTAATTTTGCTATTTCAGAAGTTATCAATTGATCAGCTTCTATCAATAGCTCATCCGTATCAGGGTGATATATATCGTGAAGAGATACACGTCCTAATATTCTTTCGGATAGCGGTTCTACAATTTCATCATTCTTTTTTAATGGAGAAATTTCAATACCTCTTAATGTTCCACAATCTTGCTCATTTATAATAACATCTTGCGCAACATCCACTAGACGACGGGTTAAGTATCCGGCATCTGCAGTTTTTAATGCGGTGTCTGCCAATCCTTTACGAGCTCCGTGGGTTGATATAAAGTACTCTAGAATGGAAAGTCCTTCACGGAAATTAGAGATAATAGGGTTTTCAATAATTTCTCCTCCGGATGATCCTGCTTTTTGAGGTTTTGCCATTAATCCTCTCATTCCTGCCAGCTGTCGAATCTGTTCTTTCGATCCTCGTGCACCGGAATCAAGCATCATATATACAGAGTTAAAACCACCTTTGTCAGTTTTCATCCTTTGCATGATTAAATCTGTTAATCGAGCATTGGTATTAGTCCATACATCAATTACTTGGTTATATCTTTCATTATTGGTAATTAATCCCATATTATAGTTTGCCCTGATTCCATCTACTTGCTCATTAGCTTCCTGAATCATAATTTTCTTTTCTTCAGGAGTTTTAATATCACCTAAGCTAAATGATAGTCCACCTTTAAATGCAGTAGCATATCCTAAAGTTTTCATATCATCTAAAAACTTAGCCGTAGTAGGGAAATCGGTTCGTTGTAATATAGTACCAATAATGTTACGTAATGATTTTTTAGTTAATACTTCATTAATGAAACCTACTTTTTTCGGTACGATTTTATTAAACAACACACGTCCTACTGTGGTTTCAATCATTTTTTCAACTAATTCATCGCTTTCAACAACTGTTGCTTTTACTTTGATAATAGCATTTAAATCAATTGCTTTTTCATTATAAGCGATGTCTACCTCCTCAGATGAATAGAAAATAGAGCCATGACCTTTCACCTTAATTTCATCTGTAGGTGTTAGTGGTTTAGTCATATAATATAATCCTAGCACCATATCTTGTGAAGGTACCTGAATTGGGGAGCCGTTAGCCGGATTTAAGATATTTTGTGAAGCCAACATTAATAATTGTGCTTCCAGTATAGCTTCAGGACCTAAAGGTAAGTGTACTGCCATTTGGTCTCCGTCAAAGTCCGCATTAAATGCTGTACAAACCAAAGGGTGGAGGCGAATAGCTTTACCTTCAATCATTCTAGGTTGGAAAGCTTGAATACCTAAACGGTGTAGGGTAGGGGCGCGATTCAATAATACCGGATGTCCTTTCATGACATTCTCCAGAATATCGTAAACTACCGGTTCTTTTCTTTCAATAATTCTTTTTGCAGATTTTACAGTTTTTACAATACCTCTTTCAATGAGTTTTCGAATGATAAAAGGTTTATAAAGCTCTGCAGCCATATCTTTAGGAAGCCCGCATTCATGAAGTTGAAGGGAAGGTCCTACAACAATTACCGAACGAGCGGAATAATCTACCCGTTTACCTAATAAGTTTTGACGGAAACGTCCTTGTTTTCCTTTTAATGAATCTGACAGCGATTTTAGGGGTCTGTTAGATTCAGATTTAACCGCAGATGATTTTCTGGTATTATCAAATAAAGAATCTACGGCTTCTTGAAGCATACGTTTTTCATTACGTAAAATTACTTCAGGAGCTTTGATTTCAATTAATCTTTTTAAGCGATTGTTTCTAATAATAACCCTACGATATAAATCATTTAGATCAGAAGTAGCAAAACGTCCACCATCTAAGGGAACTAACGGACGTAAGTCCGGAGGTATTACAGGTATTACTCTCATGATCATCCATTCAGGTCTATTGATACGACCATTGGAATTTGCATCTCTGAAAGATTCAACTACTTGTAATCTTTTTAACGCTTCTGTTCTTCTTTGTTTGGAGGATTCAGTGTTAGCTTTATGTCTTAATTCATAAGACAAAGCATCCAAATCTATTCTTTTTAATAGCTCTTCCAAACATTCTGCTCCCATTTTGGCAACAAATTTATTCGGGTCTGAATCATCTAAATATTGATTTTCAATCGGAAGTGTTTCTAATATATCTAAATACTCCTCTTCCGTTAAAAACTCAAGATGTTCCAATTCTTCACCATTTAATTTTTTAGCTATTCCTGCTTGAATAACTACAAAACGTTCGTTATAGATAATCATATCCAATTTTTTGGATGGAATACCTAATAAATATCCTATTTTATTTGGTAAAGAACGGAAATACCAGATATGTGCCACAGGCACTACTAAATTAATATGTCCGATTCTTTCACGTCTAACTTTTTTTTCCGTTACTTCAACTCCACATCGATCACAAACAATTCCTTTGTAACGTATTCTTTTATATTTCCCGCAAGCACATTCATAATCCTTTACTGGGCCAAAAATTCTTTCACAAAACAAACCGTCACGTTCAGGTTTATGAGTCCGATAATTTATTGTTTCAGGTTTTAAAACCTCTCCTCTGGATTGTTGTAATATACTTTCCGGAGAAGCTAATCCGATTATAATTTTACTAAATTTGCTAGTTCTAAGTTTAACTGCCATTATTTTGTATTCAATTAAATTGAAAAAAATTTAAATTTATTAAGATTAAATAAAAAATTACTAATCTTCTAATCTCACATCTAACCCTAAACCTTGTAGTTCATGTAAGAATACATTGAATGATTCAGGTATACCCGGTTCAGGCATTGGTTCACCTTTAACAATAGATTCATAGGCTTTAGCTCTACCTATTACATCATCAGATTTAATTGTTATAATTTCTCTTAGAATGTTTGATGCTCCGAAAGCTTCTAAAGCCCAAACCTCCATTTCTCCGAATCTTTGACCTCCAAACTGTGCTTTACCTCCTAACGGTTGTTGAGTAATTAATGAATACGGTCCGATAGAACGCGCGTGCATTTTGTCATCAACCATATGTCCTAGTTTCAGCATATAGATAACTCCTACAGTAGCTTTTTGCTCAAAACGTTCACCAGTACCGCCATCATATAAATATGTAGTACCCCATTGAGGTACTCCGGCTTCTTTAGTAAGCTCATCTATTTGTTCGGAAGTGGCTCCATCGAAGATAGGAGTTGCAAATTTTTTACCTAATTTTTTACCGCACCAGCCTAAGATAGTTTCATAAATCTGACCTATATTCATACGAGATGGTACTCCTAATGGGTTAAGAACGATATCTACCGGTGTTCCATCTTCTAAAAATGGCATATCTTCATCACGTACTATTCTTGCAACGATACCTTTATTACCGTGACGACCTGCCATTTTATCTCCAACATTTAATTTACGTTTTTTAGCTATATAAACTTTTGCTAATTTTACAATACCGGCCGGTAATTCATCTCCAACAGAAATAGTATGTCTTTCTCTATTTAGTGAACCTAATAAATCGTTATGTTTTATTTTATAATTGTGAAGCAGTTCTTTAATAGAATTGTTTTTATTTTCATCTAAAGTCCAATTTTCTCCGGCTAAATTAAAATAGTCATCAATGCTAGATAAAAGTTTCTGAGTGAATTTTACTCCTTTTGGTATTACCTCCTCATTTAAGTCATTATAAATTCCTTGCGAAGTTTTACCATTTAGAAGAACATATAATTTTTCTAATAATTGACTTTTTAAATCATTAAGTTTTACTTTAAATTCAGCTTCTAATTGTTCAATTTTTAGTTTTTCATCACCTCTTTTACGTTTGTCCTTAATATTACGTGTAAATAATTTTTTATTAATTACAACACCTTTTAATGAAGGTTCTGCTTTTAAAGAGGCATCTTTTACATCACCGGCTTTATCTCCAAATATGGCACGAAGTAATTTTTCTTCTGAAGTAGGATCTGACTCTCCTTTAGGGGTAATTTTACCTACTAAAATATCTCCTGGTTTAACTTCTGCTCCAATTCGAATCATTCCGTTTTCATCAAGGTCTTTAGTAGCTTCTTCACTAACGTTAGGAATATCCGGTGTTAGTTCTTCCATTCCTAATTTGGTATCTCTAACTTCTAATGAATATTCGTCAACGTGAATAGAAGTAAACCAATCTTCACTAACTGCTCTTTGATTAATAACAATCGCATCTTCGAAGTTATATCCTTTCCAAGGCATGAAAGCTACTAATAGGTTTCTACCTAAAGCAAGTTCTCCGTCTTCAGTTGCGTAACCCTCTGTTAAAACTTGTCCTTTAGATACTCTGTCACCGACTTTAACGATGGGCTTAAGCGTGATAGAAGTACTTTGATTGGTTTTTCTAAATTTAGTTAATTTATATGTTTTACTTGCAGAATCAAAGCTTACTAATTCTTCTTCTTCGGTTCTGTCGTATTTAATAGTAATAATATTAGCATCAACATATTCTACTATACCTTCGCCTTCCGCATTAATTAAAATACGTGAATCTTTTGCTACTTGGAATTCTAAACCGGTTCCCACAATAGGGGCTTGAGGTTTTAATAAAGGTACAGCTTGACGCATCATGTTGGAGCCCATCAATGCACGATTTGCATCATCGTGTTCTAGGAAGGGTATTAATGAAGCGGAAATACCTGTAATTTGATTAGGCGCAACATCCATTAAATCCACCTTTTCAGGTTCTACAACCGGATAATCAGCTTCTTCTCTGGCTACAATTCTTTCATCAAGAATTTTCCCTTCACTATCCATGTGGATGTTCGCTTGAGCAATAATTTTCCCTTCTTCCTCTTCAGCTGTTAAATATTGAGGTTCGGACTCTAAATCAACTTTACCATTTACAACTTTTCTATATGGGGTTTCCATAAATCCTAAGTCATTAATTCGAGCATAACAGCCTAAAGAAGATATCAAACCGATATTGGGACCTTCTGGGGTTTCGATAGGACAAATTCTACCGTAATGGGTATAATGCACATCTCGAACTTCGAATCCGGCTCTTTCTCTTGATAGACCTCCTGGACCTAATGCAGACATACGTCTTTTATGCGTAACCTCAGATAATGGGTTAGTTTGATCCATAAATTGAGATAACTGATTAGTTCCAAAAAAAGAATTGATAACAGAAGTTAAGGTTTTGGCATTGATTAAATCAATAGGTGTGAATACTTCGTTATCACGAACGTTCATCCTTTCTTTAATAGTTCGTGCCATACGAGCTAAACCCACGCCAAATTGACCGGCTAACTGTTCACCAACTGTTTTAACACGCCTGTTAGAAAGGTGATCGATATCATCAACTTCAGCTTTTGAATTGATTAATTCTATCAAGTATTTAACTATTGCGATAATATCGTCTTTTGTCAAAACTTGAATCTCTTCAGAAATATTTAAACCTAATTTTTTATTAATTCTGTAGCGACCTACTTCACCTAAAGAGTATCGGGCATCTGAAAAGAATAATTTATCTATAATACCTCTTGCTGTTTCTTCATCAGGTGGTTCAGCATTACGTAATTGACGATAGATATATTCTACAGCTTCTTTTTCGGAATTGGTAGAATCTTTTTGTAAGGTATTATGAATAATAGAAAATTCATTACTGTTTTCTTTATGAACTAAAATAGTTTTAATTCCTGAATCAATAATTAAATCAAGATGTTCCTTTTCTAAAACAGTTTCACGGTCAAGGATAATTTCATTTCTTTCAATTGAAACTACCTCACCGGTGTCTTCGTCAACAAAGTCTTCAAACCAAGTATTTAAAACTCTTGCAGCCAACGTCCTACCTAACATTTTTTTAAGGTTGGATTTGTTAACTTTTACTTCTTCAGCAAGATCAAATATTTCTAATATATCTTTATCACTTTGATAACCGATTGCACGAAGCAAGGTTGTCATCGGAAGTTTTTTCTTTCTGTCAATGTAAGCATACATCACACCATTAATATCGGTAGCAAATTCCATCCAAGACCCTTTAAAAGGAATAATTCTGGAAGAATATAATTTAGCACCGTTGGCATGATAAGATTGTCCAAAAAATACACCAGGTGAACGATGTAATTGGGATACCATAACTCTCTCAGCACCATTTATAATAAACGAACCGCTTGGTGTCATATAAGGAATAGGCCCTAAATATACATCTTGAACTACTGTTTCAAAATCTTCATGTTCAGGGTCTGTACAATATAATTTAAGACGTGCTTTGAGTGGTACACTATAAGTTAATCCTCTTTCAATGCATTCTTCAATAGAGTATTTTGGGGGATCAACAAAATAATCTAAAAATTCTAAAACGAACTGATTCCTAGTATCAGAAATAGGAAAATTTTCAGTAAATGTTTTAAAAAGTCCTTCGTTTTTTCTTTGATCAGGACGGGTTTCTAATTGAAAAAAATCCTGGAATGATTTAACCTGTATATCCAGGAAATCAGGAAATTCAATTTGTCCTTTAGAGTGAGAGAAACTAAATCTCTTTGGGTTTTGAGTCTTTGACGCCAATGATTTACTCATATGATATATTAAAATCTTTAAAACACAAATAGGCTTAGACCTTACCAATGTTAAATTGGAGGCCTAAACCTTTATTTTTAGGTAGAATGAATTATTTCAATTCAACTTCAGCTCCAGCTTCTTCAAGCTGTTTTTTAAGACTTTCTGCTTCGTCTTTAGCTACTCCTTCTTTAATCGGAGTAGGAGCTCCATCTACAGCATCTTTAGCTTCTTTCAGACCTTTACCTGTAAGATCTTTAACTAATTTAACAACAGCTAATTTGTTAGCTCCTGCAGCTTTAAGAATAACATCGAATTCAGTTTTTTCTTCCGGAGCACCAGCATCAGCACCAGCAACAGGTGCAGCCATAGCTACAGCAGCAGCAGCAGGCTCAATACCGTATTCTTCTTTTAATATTTCAGCTAATTCATTAACTTCTTTTACTGTTAAATTTACTAGAGTTTCAGCTAATTGTTTTAAATCTGCCATTTTTAATTTTGTTTTAATTTTTGTTTAACAACTATTTAATATGAGTGTGAAATTATCCTTCTTTTTCAGATAAGGTTTTAACTAAACCAGCAATGGTATTTCCACCTGATTTAAGGGCAGAAACAACATTTTTAATTGGAGATTGAAGTAATCCAATAATTTCTCCAATAAGCTCTTCTCTAGATTTAAGATTTGCCAGTGTTTCTAATTGAGCATCTCCAACAAACACTGCAGAATCTATCCAAGCAGCTTTTAATAAAGGTTTTTCAGTTTTCTTTCTAAAATTTTGTATCAATTTAGCCGGAGCATTTCCTTTATCAGAAGTGAAAATAGTAGAGTTACCTTTTAGACTTTCAAAAACTCCTGAAAAATCTTTATCTTCTACATTTTCCATAGCTTTTCTAAGAAGGGTGTTTTTAACAACCTTCATTGAAATTTCACCTTTGAAGCAAGCTCTTCTTAGTTCTGAAGTCTGTTGTGCATTTAATCCATCAGTATCAGCTATATATAATACATTTGTACTTTCTAGTACTTCCTGTAATTCTTTAATTACCTCTGTTTTTTCTTGTTTTGTCATGATTTGGTAAAATTAAAATTAGTTAATACCTTTTGGATCAATAGCAATACCCGGACTCATAGTAGAGGATAGGTATATACTTTTCACATAAACTCCTTTTGCAGCTTGAGGTTTTAATTTTATTAAAGTAGAAATGATTTCTTGTGCATTTTCCTGAATATTTTTTGCATCAAAAGATACTTTACCTATTGCAGCATGTACAATTCCATATTTATCAACTTTAAAATCTATTTTACCCGCTTTCACTTCTGATATTGCTTTTCCTATTTCAGTAGTAACAGTTCCGGTTTTAGGATTAGGCATTAATCCGCGAGGGCCTAAAACTCTACCTAAAGGACCTAATTTACCCATTACTTGTGGTTGAGTAACGATTACATCAACGTCTGTCCAACCATCTTTAATTTTTTGAAGATAATCATCTAATCCTACGTAATCGGCACCGGCGTTTTTAGCTTCTTCTTCCTTATCTGGAGTAACTAGAGCTAAAACACGAGTTTCTTTACCAGTACCGTGAGGTAAAGATACCACTCCTCGCACCATTTGATTAGCTTTACGAGGGTCTACACCTAAACGTACCGCTATATCCACAGATGCATCAAATTTAGTATAGCTAACCTCTTTAACTAAATTGGAAGCTTCCTCTAATGTATAAAGTTTTGATTTATCTACTTTAGCAACTACTGCTTTTTGTTTTTTCGTTAAAACTGCCATGATTCCTACAATTAATTATTAAAGGGATTTTGCCCAGTTACTCTAATACCCATCGATCTTGCTGTACCTGCGACCATGCTAACTGCTGATTCTATAGTAAAGCAATTTAAATCTACCATTTTATCTTCAGCAATTTGTTGTACTTGATTCCAACTAACGGATGCTACCTTATCTCGGTTGGGTTCACCGGAACCTTTTTTCGCTTTAGATGCTGCTAAGAGCTGAACAGTTACAGGAGGAGTTTTAACTACAAAGTCAAATGATTTATCCTCATATACAGTAATGATAACCGGTAATACTTGTCCTTGCTTGTCTTGTGTTCGGGCATTAAATTGTTTACAAAACTCCATAATATTAACTCCGGCAGCACCTAAGGCAGGTCCTACAGGTGGTGAAGGATTAGCTTGACCTCCTTTCACCTGGAGTTTTACCATTTTAAAAATTTTTTTTGCCATTTTAATTTTTACTTAAAAATGTTTTATTTATATCTGTGGAAGCAGCCTATATTTTTTCAACTTGAGAGAAACTTAGTTCAATTGGTGTTTTTCTTCCAAAAATCAATACCATAACATCTAATTTTCTTTTCTCTTCATTTATTTTTTCGATGGTTCCATTAAATCCATTAAATGGTCCATCAATAACTTTTACAGTTTCACCAAATACAAAAGGAATGTTTACAGTATCTTCAGATTCTGATAATTCATCCATTTTACCAAACATTCTACTCACTTCACTTCGTCTCATTGGAAGTGGATCTCCTCCTTTAGTAGCACTTAAAAAACTAATTACACCGGGAATATTCTTTATAGTATGAGGTAATTCACCAATTAAATTAGCTTCAACCATAACATAACCGGGATAATAAACTTTTTCTTTACGAATTTTTTTTCCGTTTCTAATTTGTACTACTTTTTCCATAGGTACAACTACTTGGCCAAGATTTTTTTTAAGATGTTCATATCTTACAACCTCATTTTCAATGTACATTTTTACCTTAGATTCTTGTCCACTGATAGTTTTAAGTACATACCATTTCATTTCATCCATCACTTCCAAATTTATTAAGATTTTAATCCTATTAAAATAGAATAAATATTTTGAAGCGCTTTAGCAAAAATCCAATCTACGCCAAAGCAGAATACAGCTAAAATGATCGATGTAATTGCTACAACTGTTGTTGAGGATTGCAGATCGGACCATTTAGGCCACTCGACGTGATCTTTAAATTCTTCTATTGCGCCCTTTAAATACTTAATGAGTCCGTTCATTTATTTTTATTTTGCGCGGGCGGAAAGATTCGAACTCACGACCTTTGGTTTTGGAGACCACTGCTCTACCAGCTGAGCTACACCCGCTTAAAAAAGAAAGAACTTAAAGTTCTTTCTTTTATTATGATTAATCTAAAATCTCTGTTACCTGACCTGCTCCAACAGTTCTACCACCTTCACGGATAGCAAATCTTAAACCGTTATTAAGTGCGATTGGTTGATGCAATTCAACTGTAATAGTTAAGTTATCACCAGGCATTACCATTTCAGTTCCTTCAGGTAATGTAATTGTACCGGTTACGTCAGTAGTTCTAACGTAGAACTGAGGACGATAGTTATTATGGAATGGAGTATGACGTCCACCTTCTTCTTTAGTTAGGATATAAACTTCAGCTTTGAATTTTTTGTGAGGTGTGATTGAACCCGGTTTAGCGATAACCATACCACGACGAATATCAGTTTTTTCAATACCTCTTAATAATAATCCTACATTATCTCCAGCTTCACCTCTATCTAATATTTTTCTAAACATTTCAACTCCTGTTACAGTAGATGTTAATTTTTCATCTCCCATACCAACTATATCTACAGCTTCACCTGAGTTAATAACCCCAGCTTCAATACGTCCTGTAGCTACAGTTCCTCGACCTGTAATAGAGAAAACGTCTTCAATTGGCATTAAGAATGGCTTATCTTGATCACGAACTGGTAAATCAATCCAACTATCTACAGCTGCCATCAATTCGTCAACAGTAGCAACCCATTTAGGATCCCCATTAAGTGCACCTAAAGCAGAACCTTGAATAACAGGAGTGTTATCTCCATCATAGTCGTATGAAGATAATAATTCTCTTACTTCCATTTCAACTAGGTCTAATAATTCGGGATCATCAACCATATCCACTTTATTCATGAATACAACGATTTTAGGTACGTTTACCTGACGACATAACAAGATATGCTCTCTAGTTTGAGGCATAGGCCCATCTGTAGCAGCAACCACCAAAATAGCTCCGTCCATTTGAGCAGCACCGGTAACCATGTTTTTTACATAGTCAGCATGCCCTGGACAATCAACGTGTGCATAGTGACGATTTTCTGTTTGATATTCTACGTGTGCAGTATTGATTGTAATCCCTCTTTCTTTTTCTTCAGGAGCGGCATCAATTTGAGAGAAATCTCTTTTTTCTGCTAACCCTTTTTCTGCTAATACTTTTGTAATAGCAGCTGTTAAAGTCGTTTTTCCGTGGTCTACGTGACCGATTGTACCTATATTAAGATGTGGTTTGGTACGCTGAAAAGTTTCTTTTGCCATGATAAATATGTTTGTTTATATTTCCAAAAATGAGTGCAAATATACTCAATTTTTTTTAAATAACAATAGCTTATAAAAAATAAATACTTTTTTATAAACAACTATTGTGTAATAAAATATTTGATATGTCTTTAAGAAAGTTTAGGCTTATTTTTTTTGATCGTAAGCTTGGATAAATGAGAGCCAATGACGGGAATTGAACCCGTGACCTCGTCCTTACCAAGGAAGCGCTCTACCCCTGAGCTACATCGGCTGAAAAAAAATTGAGCGGAAGACGAGGGTCGAACTCGCGACATTCAGCTTGGAAGGCTGACGCTCTACCAACTGAGCTACTTCCGCTTATTTTTTTGATTACCTTTGTAATTCGATCCAAAGGTAGAATATTTTTTTTGAATTACAAAAAATTTTTTTTATTTTTTTTGTGGGGAGAGGAGGATTCGAACCTCCGAAGGTAAAAACCAACAGATTTACAGTCTGTCCTCGTTGGCCGCTTGAGTATCTCCCCTTCAAAACGAGCCGGTAGAGGGATTCGAACCCACGACCCCGAGATTACAAATCACGTGCTCTGGCCAACTGAGCTATACCGGCATTAATTTTTTTATTTCAAAGAAAATATTCTGTTATTTTCCTAAGATCATTATCTTTGTCTAACGGATTGCAAAGATAGATAATTTTTTAATATTTCCAAATTTTTAAATAAAAAAAAACTCTTTTTTTATCTATATTTTTTCTTTTCGTTTGATTATCATCTTTTTAACTGCTTCACAGGCCGAATCAATACTTTCTTCAAATGTAATGGATGTTTTTTTAGCTACTAACTCATCGCCGGGGACTTCCAAAACGATTTCCGTAGTTTTATTTTCTTTATTTCCAGAGTTTTCCAGTTTTAGGAATATATTCGCATTTATAATTTTGTCATAGTATTGTTCTAATTTAGACACTTTTTTGTTTAAAAAAGTCAACAGGGTGTCTTGTGCATTAAAATTTACTGCTTGTACGTTGATTTTCATTTTATTTATTTTTATGCCCAAAAGGATGGGAAAGGTTAAATACTTTTTTTAAATCTTCAATAGTGTTGTAAGTGTAAACCTGTGTTGCTGCTAAGCTGTTGTGACCCAGTAATTCTTTAATGGAATTAATTTCTGCTCCGTTGTGCAAAAGATGACTTGCAAAGGTGTGGCGAAGCATATGAGGGCTTCTTTTCTCTTTAGTTGTCACTATACTAAGATATTTATGTATCAAGTTATATATGTACTTTTCACTTAAGGTTTTACCTGTTTTATTAGTAAATAAATATTCATAAGGTATACCAAACTTGATTTTATAAGCTAGAAATTTACTTATTTGATTTGATAATTTTTGAGTAATAGGTATCAGTCTTTCCTTATTTCTCTTTCCTGTAACAATAATAGTATTTTTGTTTAAATCTATTTTAGAAGTTTTAAGTTGCAGAAGTTCCATTCTTCTAATACCTGTTTGGTAAAATATCTCAAAAATGAGATGATTCCTAATAGTTTCAAAAGAATCTGAATTTTCATTTTCTGCTTCACTGGTATGTATATAGTTTTCGATTGAATAAATTTCATCTTCTGTGTAAGGGACTAGAATTTTTTTCTTTTGTTTGAGATTTAGTAAGTATATCGTTGGATTTATTTCCAAATAACCAATTTTCAATAAAAATTTAAAAAAACTTCTTATAGATGAAATCTTCCTATTAATAGATTTTTCTGATAGTTTTTTATTGGATAGATATATGATAAAATTCCTTAGTTGTCTGGCAGTAGCTTGGTCTATATCAGAGATGCCTTCAGTTTCTAAAAGAAAGATTTGTAGATCAAGCAAATCTCTTTCATAGCTTTGTATAGTATTAGGAGAATAATGTTTTTCTAAGTTAAGGTATTCAAGAAATTTTTGTAACATATAAAAATAAAAAACCTATTTTTCAAAATTAAAAATAATTTTGAAAAATAGGCTAATATTTTATAGAAAAAGTTTCTTAAGCTTCTTCTTGACTTTGCAATCTTTGTTTATAAGCTGCTCTAATAACCTGTTGCCTCTTAGTAACAGAAGGTTTAATAAACTGTTGTCTTTTTCTTAATTCTTTTACAACACCAGTTTTATCATATTTTCTTTTATACTTTTTTAAAGCTTTATCGATAGACTCTCCATCTTTTACTGGAATAATTAACATAATAACATCTCTTTTTTGTTCTTCATTTATTTTCGAAGCGCAAATATATGAAGATAATTTGCAAACACAAATTTATTTTTAATAATTGACAGAAGATTGGCATAGGTTATTAAGAATTGTTTATTTTTCAAAATAGAGGTCTGCAGCGGTTATGTGGTAATATCTCATTTTTTATAGTAAATTTGAACGTTGAATATAAATATCTAACCAAGTATATATGAAATCTCAAGAAGATGTTTTAAAAAAGGTTGTTTCCCATGCAAAGGAATATGGGTTTGTTTTTCCTTCTAGTGAAGTTTATGATGGATTGTCAGCCATTTACGATTACGGTCAAAACGGTGTTGAATTAAAGAACAATATTAAACAATATTGGTGGAAAGCAATGGTGCAGTTGAATGAAAATATTTTGGGATTGGATTCTGCTATATTTATGCATCCTACTATTTGGAAGGCTTCCGGACATATTGATGCTTTTAACGATCCGTTAATTGATAATAAAGACAGTAAAAAGAGATTTCGTGCAGATGTACTAGTAGAAGAATTTGCAGAAAAATTTGAAGATAAAGCCAAAAAAGAAATTGAAAAGGCAAAAAAAAGATTCGGGGAGGCTTTCAATCTTGAACAATTTGAGGCTACCAATCCTAAAGTTTTAGAATGTAGAAAGCAAAAAGCGGATATTTTACAAAGACTGGCTAAATCCTTGGAAACTAATTTGGCAGATACAAAAGCTTTAATAGAAGAATTGGAAATTTCTGATCCTGAAACAGGCTCTAAAAATTGGACTGAAGTTCGCCAGTTTAATTTAATGTTTGGAACGAAATTAGGCTCAACTGCTGATTCTGCTACAGATTTATATTTAAGACCTGAAACTGCACAAGGTATCTTTGTTAACTATTTGAACGTTCAGAAAACAGGAAGAAAAAAATTACCTTTCGGAATTGCACAAATCGGAAAAGCGTTTAGAAATGAAATTGTTGCAAGACAATTCATTTTTAGGATGAGAGAATTTGAACAGATGGAAATGCAGTTTTTTGTACCTCCCGGCACAGAGCTATCTTATTTTAAAGAATGGAAGGAAAAACGATTGAATT
The DNA here is from genome assembly GCF_001418685.1 of Apibacter mensalis. Taxonomy (GTDB): domain Bacteria; phylum Bacteroidota; class Bacteroidia; order Flavobacteriales; family Weeksellaceae; genus Apibacter; species Apibacter mensalis. The sequence continues at coordinate 31,765 of NZ_LIVM01000005.1, read as the reverse complement.
GGCATTTGGCATTAGGATTAGGTAAAGATAATTATAGATTTCATGATCATGAAAAATTAGCCCATTATGCTAATGCTGCAACAGATATTGAATTTAAATTTCCATTTGGATTTAAAGAACTTGAAGGAATTCATTCCAGAACCAATTTTGATTTATCAGCACATGAAAAATATTCCGGTAAAAAGCTTCAATACTTTGATCCGGAGCAAAATAAAAGTTATGTGCCTTATGTAGTAGAAACTTCTATTGGATTAGATCGCATGTTTTTAGCCCTTTTATCTAAATGTTTGAAAGAGGAAACATTAGATGACGGTTCCTCAAGAGTTGTATTGAATTTACCACCGGCTTTAGCTCCTAATAAAGTAGCTATATTTCCACTGGTTAAAAAAGACGGATTGCCGGAATATGCTGAAAAGATTTTCAATGACTTAAAATTTGATTATAATATAATGTATGAAGATAAAGACGCAATAGGTAAACGATATCGCAGACAAGATGCTATTGGTACTCCTTACTGTATTACCATAGACCATGACACGCTCACCAATCATACAGTTACTATAAGAAACAGGGATACTATGAAGCAAGAAAGGATTTCGGTAGATTCCTTGCGTGAAATAATAGGAGAAAATATTGAATTAAAATCTCTTTTGAAAAAAATATAAAAGATACTCTACCTTTATAAACGGTATTTATACATATTCCTACCTTTACTATTCTCAGATATCAATTAATTTTATAAAATAGGGAGATAGGAATATTTATTTATAATTTTTAAATCTATAAATAAAAATTGGTCGACATAAATAATACGGATTTCATACATTTACAATTATGAAAGATTATACTTTTACCTATAAAATTTCAGCAGATGATTATCTCAAACATCAGCTTTTTGGTGCTTCGATGAATGATAAAGTTAAACAACAAAGGAAAAAAGGTTTGCTTTTATGGACTTCCGCTTTTTTTATTCTCGCCATAATTTTTGTTTTTTTTAGAAATTATGCATTGGCCATTTATTTTGGAGTATTCGGTATAGGGTTTATTTTTATATATCCGATTTATTCCCGTTGGATTTATAAGCGATATTATAAACGTTTCGTTTATCGAAACTTTAATAAAACCAAATTAGAAAATATTGGCCTTAGCTTTTCAACAAGTGATATAACTATTACCAACGGTGAAAATGAAGGGAAAATACCTGTTTCCAGTATTGAAATAATTTATGAAATTCCTTCCCATTTTTTTATAAAATTAGACAGGGGAAGAAATATTATTATTTCTAAATCTCAAATTGAAGCTAAAGATTTACTTTCTAAAACCTTAATTGATTTGGCAGAATCAAAATCAATTCCGTATGAAAAAATGATGAATTGGAAATGGAAATAAACCTTTTTAGACTTTTAAATAACCAAGTATTCTTATTAAAGTAAAAAGTAATATTCAAAATATAAAATGGTGTATAGGTGTGTAAGTTGAACGTATATTTTTTATTTTTGAATTCCAATCTATTAGTAAAATAAATCATGAGGAATTTCGATATCGTAATAATTGGATCCGGACCTGGAGGATATGTGGCAGCCATTCGTTGTGCACAATTAGGATTTAAAACCGCAATTGTGGAAAAATATTCCCATTTGGGAGGCACTTGTTTAAATGTGGGATGCATACCATCCAAATCTTTATTAGATGCTTCCGAACTTTATGATAAAGCGTTATACCAATTTAAAGAGTTAGGAATTGAAATTGCGGATCCAAAGGTTGATTTTAACAGAATGATTCAGAGAAAAAATGAAGTGGTAAAACAGACATGTAAAGGAATCAACTTTCTGATGGAAAAAAATAAAGTTACGGTTTTTCACGGTATGGGAACTTTTAAATCTTCTACTCAATTGGTGGTTAAAGACGGGGAAGGAGATGTGAAAACTCTTGAAGCTCAATATTTTATTATAGCTACTGGTTCCAAACCTGCAAATCTACCGTTTGCTCCTATAGATAAAGAACGTTTGATTTCATCCACAGAAGCTTTAAACCTTAAAGAAATACCTAAACATTTATTAGTTATAGGAGGAGGAGTTATTGGATTAGAATTAGGTTCTGTTTATAAAAGGTTAGGAGCAGAAGTAACGGTCATTGAATTTTCAGATAACTTAATTCCTACTATGGACGGGGGAATATCTAAAGAGTTACTGAAAGTGTTAAAAAAACAAGGTATGAAATTCTCTTTATCTACTCAAGTTACCCAGGTGGAACGAGAGGGAGATCAAGTACTTGTTCATGCAGTGGAAAATAACGGTAAGAAGATCATTTTTGAAGGAGATTATTGTCTAATCGCTGTAGGAAGAAAGTCCTATACCGAGAATCTTGGATTGGAACAGGCCGGTATTGAATTGGATGATAAAGGAAGAATACGAGTAAATGAGCACTTACAAACCAATGTTCCTAATATATATGCTATTGGGGATGTGATTCACGGACCTATGTTGGCACACAAAGCTGAAGAGGAAGGAGTTAGGGTAGCCGAACAGTTGGCTGGACAAAAAACGCATATAAATTATGACCTTATACCCGCCGTGGTTTATACTTGGCCTGAAGTGGCAGGAGTTGGAAAAACTGAAGAACAATTGATAGAGGAAAAGCACAAATATAAAACAGGACAATTTCCGATTCGTGCTTTAGGACGTGCCCGTGCCAGCGGCGATACGGATGGATTTGTGAAAATATTGGCTGATGAAGCTACCGATGAAATTTTAGGTATACATATAATAGGTGCCCGCGCAGCCGATTTAATTGCAGATGCTGTTACCCTATTGGAGTATAGAGCTTCTGCTGAAGATATAGCAAGAATGAGCCATGCACACCCTACTTATGCTGAAGCCATTAAAGAAGCCGCATTAGATGCTACCGGAAAAAGAGCAATCCATTTTTAAAAGTATATAAAAAAATATTTGGATTATATTTTTTAATGATGTATTCAATATAGAAAATTATCATACGATTGTATAATTAAAAAATCTAATTTATGTTTTTTAAAGTTGTAATTATCTGAAAAAATACCATCAACCCATTCAACAAGTTCCTGAATTTTTTCTTTCTCTCTAATTCGTATTGTTGTTTCAATATTTAAAATAAAACTATATTTTGCAAAGTTTAAGTAATCTAAGTAAGCTATTTTTCAGTCAATAACGTAAATTTTAGAATTTATATATAATTATCTTTAGAATACCTTAAATATCAAAAATTTATTTTCTTAAAGTATTCATAAGAATATATATTAATTTTTTGCTTTATCTTTTTTAGAAAAAGAATTTATAAAATTAATAGCTAATAATTAAATATATAAAACTAATATAAACATGAATCATTAAATTGATCAGATATAAGTTTAATGATTATATAATAAATATAGAAAAAATAAATAAATATTGAAATGCTAAGTACATATAAAATAATATATATATTTTTTTTATACGTCTATTTCATTTCTTTTTTATCTCTAAATTGATAATTTGTTTTTATTTATTCAATAATATTTTTCCAATAAAGCATCTTTTTCTTTCAGCATGCGTTCATATAAAGCTTCTTTTTCATTATAGAACTCAACAATTTTAGCAACAGGGTTGGATGCACAGTTGATTATATTTGTTAAAAATGAACTTTCTACTTGATCCTTAAAAGTATTGATGTAGTTATAAGTTGCCTCACCATCTATATTTTGAGTAGCTTCTACCGAAACTTTTAAGGTTATAGCAACCTTTTTTAGAACGGAGTCATCATAAAAAACTTTGGATGACGAAATGTGTATAGATATTTATAATTTGCTGAATATAGTTAAAAATCCCAGCCCACACTTAGAGATAGAATACTTAAATGAATAAGAAAAGAAATGCAATAAATGATATAGTTAGTCGTAATTAAATGAAAACCGAAATGATTTTTTAATTCATTCCGGTTGTAATCTAATTTAAGTATATGTCTATATTTTTATTTATTCTTATAAAATTTGTACACAATAGTAGATATATCGGCAATCATACGAGCATTGGTTGGATCGTCTTCCTTAGAATCTTTTATAAAAACTGCAATAGAGTATTGCTTTCCATTAGGTAAATAAACAAAACCTATATCATTATCAGCGGCTTTTAACCCTTCTGAGTTTCGAGAAGAGCTTCCCGATTTATGCCCTATTAAAACTTTTTTAGGTAAAAATGCTTTCAGCTTATCGGAGCCTGTTTCAGATTTAGCCATTGCTTGGATTAAAAAATCTTTATAATTTTTGCAAAAGATGTCTTTAGTTATAAAGATATTCAATAATTGCGCAGCCTCTAACGGAGTAGTCCAATTCAAGTATTGATTATTGAATTCTTGGCTCAGTTCCTGTTCCGTAGCCTCAATTGAAAATTTTTTACTTCCTAAGGTTCGTAAATACATATCTGTCATTTGAGTACCGTTCATATAATAATATAAAGCATCAGATGCATTGTTATCACTTTTGGATACCGTATAAGACAACAAATCGCCAATAGAAATATAAAAATTACCTTCCGGGTGCTCATTTGCTAATGGACTGTATGTATCATTTTTCATATCTGATTTTTTTAGATATAATTTGGATTCCAATGAAAGTAGATTTTTGTTCATATAGTCCAGTAAAGCGAGTGCTTGATGAAATTTAAAAACGCTTGCTGCCGGATATTCAATATCGTTATTTACAGTTAATGTATCTTTACTATCATAAATTACAGCCACTCCTACGGTGGCTTTTTTATTCTCGATTATAGAACGAATTTCTTTTTCCAACTTTTGTTTTTGTGCATGAAGTGAACAAAAAGGAATAGATAGGAAAAATAACATAAAATATTTCATCAGATAAAGTTAACTGCAAATGTAAAAATGTGTTATAAATAAAATTTATTTCTTAATTGCTTTCTTTTCCCTTTCTAATGCATTTTTTTTATATTTGTAGGTTCTTTCGAGTTCGTTTTTTTGAATTTTTATTTCATTTTTGCTTAATCGATTGTTGTTTTCGATTTTTTCTTTATCTCTTTTGTATCTTTCTTCCAACTGATCGATTTGATTATCTATATCCTTCTTCTTTTTGTCAGCAATTTCTGAATGGTGACCATAAGGGTGTTCGTGATGATTACCATAATTCATATTATCCTTCTTTTGTTGTAATGAAAGCTCTCGTTTTTTTTGTCCTTTTTCGTATTCAGACAAGTTAGGGTTTTTTCTTATCTCTTCATATTGTCTACCATATTCTTTATTCATTCCATTCCTTCCGGTTTGTGCAAAGGCAGAGGAAGATAGTATCAACACAAATGCTAGAGTTAAAAATTTGTTCATTATTATTGGTTTTATTATTAATTCACAAATAAGCATAATCTAAAAATATGCCAGATTTAACTGATTTTATTAGTTTATTTAATAGTGGTATAACTAAAATTTTATGAACAATTTAAGATAATATTACTTTATGTTTAAGATAAGAATTCTTCAATTTCTTCAATAGATAAGTTTTTTTGAGCACCTGTTTTAATATTTTTCAATGTTATTGTGTTCGTATTGATTTCATCTTCTCCATAAAAGGCTACAAAAGCTATTTCTTTTTTTTCAGCGTAGGTAAATTGTTTTTGCAATTTAGATTTTTCAGGATATAAATCACAAGCAATGTTTTTACTTCTTAATTCCTTAATGAGTTTCAATGCTTGAAGGCATTCCTTGTCTCCAAAATTGAAAAACAGAATTTGTTTTTGATGTAAAGTAGATTTGGGGAAGAGGTTGAGTTCTTCCATTACCAGATATATACGTTCTAAACCGAAAGAAATACCAACGCCCGGCATATTTTTAACACCAAATATTCCGGTGAGGTTATCATAACGTCCACCTCCTCCTATAGATCCCAAAGAAATATTTTTAGCTTTAACTTCATAAATAGTTCCGGTATAATAATCCAACCCTCTGGCTAAGGTAAGGTTGAAGATCAGTTCAGCAGATGTAAGACCTATTTCATTTACCTGGCTGTAAACAAATTCCATCTCAGAAATTCCTTCTTGTCCTATTTCAATATCTATGAGTATATCTTTTAGCTGTGAAATTTTTTCTTCGAAATTTCCTGAAAGCTCAATGAGTGGGATTAGCTTTTGAAGAGAATTCTGTCCAATGCCTTTATTAGACATCTCTTCCAGAACTTTATCTATTCCAATTTTATCCAGTTTGTCTAAAGCGACTGTAAAATCGATCAATTGATTTTCAATAGATGCATATTGAGCAATAGCAGCCAACAACTTTCTATTGTTTATGTGAATTTCAATAGGAATATTTAAATCTGCAAAAGTGGAATCATATAATAAGGTAAGACTTACTTCATGCCATAAACTGGTCGAGCCGACAATATCTGCGTCACATTGATAAAATTCACGATATCGTCCTTTTTGAGGACGATCTGCTCTCCATACGGGTTGTATTTGATAACGTTTAAAAGGTAAGGAAAGCTGCCCATGATTCATGGCTACATAACGGGCAAAAGGAACGGTAAGGTCATATCGTAAAGCCTTTTCAGAAATGGATCCGGTAATATTTTTAGATTTCCATTGAGACATATCAGGATTCTTTTTTTTAGCTTCGGCTAAAAAATCGCCACTGTTTAGTATTTTAAAAATCAGGCGGTCTCCTTCTTCTCCATATTTACCGGTTAGCGTATCTAAATTTTCAAAGGAGGGTGTTTCCAGCGGTAGAAAACAAGATTTCTCAAAGTTGGACTGTAGTTTACTGATTATGTATCTTCTCTTTTGTAATTCTTTGGAGGTAAAATCTCTCGTGCCTTTAGGAATTCCGGGTTTCATTTCTATATTTCTTATTAATTAAAACAAAGGTATAGAATTGTTTTCATTTTTAACAGGCTCATGTAGTAAGTTTTACTATCTTAACATCTGAAATTTGTAAGGAAAAAGTATAAAAAAAAGGAGCGTATTTTTATGCTCCTTTTTTTATACTTATGTATGAACTCTAAATTTTATCTGAAAGGGGCCGTAAGAGGAATTTCAGAGTCCGGTTCTTTTGTGATACGGTTTCTTAAATCTCTACGTGTAATTTCAATAATCCAGGTCCAAAAAGCATGTCCAAAGAATTCAGAGAAATGTTCTGCAAATGGTTGATCCCACGGAGCTGGTACAGTTCCCATTATAGGCATTATGATGATATGGAATAATACGTAAATAAATACACCAAAAACGGTTCCTTGCCATAGTTTTATTTTAGGATGATATTCTGCAACTACACAATATACTATTGCACAAACAATTGAAAATGTAAAATGAGTAATAAAGCTCATAATTGGACGCGGATTATCATTAAAATAGTACACGAGATGGGACAGATCGTGAGACATTCCTAGTTGTTCCAGGAGATGCTGTGGAGGATTAGTCATATCTCTTTCGGGCGTGCGGGGAGGGAATGGGACTTCCCAACCGAATTTAATAAATCCTGAAATGATCCCGGATAGTACTCCTACCAATATGGCAACATTTTTCTTAGGATGTAAAGTATTTTTCATAAACAAAATTATATAAATGATTAATTAAATGAAATAATAATACAATTTCTGATACTAATGTATGCTATTTTAAGTATATGTTTAAAAATATTTTCAAAAAAAATGCCTAAAAATTTTCATTTATTCAGTATAATGGTTGTTTTTATAATTCTATTTAAATATAGGAAAGAAGGTAAAATTGGTTTAGTCAGTTTTTTATTTGATAAGAAAAGTCAGTATCAGATAGTATTCCAATCTTAGCTTATCTATATACGGTTATTATAAATAAGCTTTACACGAGTATATTTTATAAAGAAATTGATAATATTAAATTTATTAAATTCGCAATCAAAATTTATTATATAATGCATATTCCTGATATTCCCAGTTATTTTGCCTTAAAAGCGATTCACATTATTTTTATGGTAAGCTATTTTGCGGGGATTTTTTATTTAATACGTTTATTCGTTTATTTTATTGATACCCAAGAAAAATCAGAGGTTGAAGGGCAGATTCTTAGAAAGCAATACATTTATATGATTTCACGTTTATGGGATATAATAACCGTTCCGGCAGGAATTATAATGCTTATTACCGGAATACTAATGATGATTAACACCCGAGGGGATGTTACGTTTTATATTTTAAGAGAACCATGGTTTCATATCAAACTGGGTTTTGTTGGAGCTCTAGCTCTATATCATTATTGGAGTTGGAGAAGCATTAGGAGAATAAAGGCAGGAAAATTTAACACTACATCCGTCAGACTCAGAATGATGAATGAAGTTGCTACCATTATTTTATTTGCCGTTATATTTATAGTTATTTATAAACAATATTTTATGGGAATGTGGCTAAGCTTATTGATAAGTTTTATTGTTTTAGTTATTGTGATTATGTTGGTTGTAAAATTGGTAAACAGAAAAAAGAAAAAATAAAAATAACATGTTTTCAATCTTTAAAAAAGAGCTTTGGGCATATTTTGGGACTTTAGGAGCTTACGTAGTATCGGCTTCTTTCCTATTGATCTCTTCATTATTTTTATGGTTTTTCGATAATGAATTTAATGTTTTCAATATAGGATTGGCTACTTTAAATAACTTCTTTATACTTGCCCCATGGATATTAATGTTTTTGTTACCGGCATTGACTATGAAAAGCATAGCGGAAGAACAGCAGAATGGAACCTTGATATGGCTATTTTCTCAACCATTATCTGTATCATCCATTGTCTTAGGAAAATATTGGGCAATTCTGATATTAGTTTTATTTTCTTTACTACCTACCTTTACGTATGTATATACTATTTATAGATTAAGTATACCGGAGGGAAATATAGATTTAGGAATAATTGTTAGCGGATATATCGGATTACTTTTTTTGTCCATGACTTTTGCTTCCATCGGAATTTTTTCTTCATCATTAGTAAAGAATCAAATATTAGCGTTTGTTACCGGTGTCGTTTTTTGTTTTTTTTGCTTTTATGGATTTGAAAATTTGGCGTCGTATAATCTTTTAGGAAATTGGGATTATACCTTACAAAAAATAGGATTTTTTCAACACTATACCAGCTTTACTAAAGGGATAGTAGATACAAGAGACATAGGATATTTTATCATTGTAATGGTTGTATTTATTTTATTATCAATACGGTTAATTAACAGCAAAAAGTCATGAAATTCTTTAAAAAGATAAATATAAGTTTAGTAACCCTACTTATAGGAGGGCTTTTTTTAGCTATTGGATCTATTTATAAAAGGTTAGATTTAACTTCGGATAAAAGATATACGTTAACTGAAAATACCCGTCAATTATTACAAAAAATTGATGCACCAATGGACATTGATGTTTATTTGGAAGGAGATTTTCCGGCAGATTTTAAACAACTTCAGTCCGAAACACTAAGCTTGTTGGACGAATTTAAAAGGATAAATTCAAATATTAATTATCAGTTAGTTGATCCAATTAAGGAAAAATTATCTCAAGATACTCTACAAGCTATGGGAATGTCTCCATCAGCATTGCGAGTTGAAAAAGATGGGGTATCATCTCAAATAATTTTATTCCCTTATGCTACCATAAAATATAAAGGCTTTGGACATACAGTTCCATTAATAATTTCTCAGACAGGTGTAACGGGAGATGAACAAATGGCCAAATCAATTGAAAATCTGGAATACGGTTTCATAAGTGCCGTGGATAAGTTATCTAATGAACGTTTGAAAAATGTAGGTATTTTAGTAAATCAAAAAGAATTGAATAGACTGGAAATGTTTAGCTTGGCTAACAGAATCATTCAGAATTATAATTTCGGTCCTATTTTTCCTAAAGATAGTCAAACGTTAACTTTGCAGGATTTACCCACTCTGAAAAAATACGAGGCCATACTTATTGCCAAACCAAGAAAAGCATTTACAGATGAGGAAAAAATAACTATTGACCAATATATTATGAATGGAGGGAAAACTCTATGGGCAATAGATCAAGTAAATGCCGAAATGGATACTTTACTTAAGTCAAGTAAAATATTGGCCTACCCGTACGAGCTTAATTTGACTGATTTATTATTTTCTTACGGTATAAGGATTAATTCCGGAATTATTAAAGATATTAAAAATCCGACGTATATAAATTTACAGGTAGGGGAGGTTCAAGGAAATGCTCAAAATGCAAGAGTGCCTTGGGTGTATTTTCCCATGGGATTTTCTTTAAATAATCACCCGATAACCAAAAATATTAATCCAGTTTCCTTTCAGTTCCCTACCTCCATTGATACCTTGGATACCCCCGGAATAAAAAAAACAATTCTCTATCAAAGTTCACCCTATACCGGCCTACAAGGAGTACCCTCATATATATCACTTGAAGAAGCAAAAATATCAGTAAGAGATAGCATTTACAGAAATGTATTTAACAAAGGATCTAAGATAATAGCGGTTTTGTTGGAAGGTAAATTTACCTCGGCGTATAAAGACAGAATAGAGTCTAAGGGGATTAAAAATTTTGTAAATCAATCAAAAAATAATAAAATGATTGTTATATCCGATGGGGATATAGCAAGAAATCAAGTAATTAAAGGGCAACCGTTACCTTTAGGTTTTGATTATTCTACAGGTATTACTTATGGCAATGAGGAGTTTTTGATTAATGCCTTGGATTATTTATTAGATGACCATGGTTTAATGCTTTTAAGAAACAGAACAGTTCAAATGAGAATGCTGAATAAACCCCTCATAGCTCAGGATAAATCTTATTGGCAATGGTTGAATTTGTGTGTTCCTATAATTTTGGTTAGTATAGTAGGAGGTTTATTTATATTTGTAAGAAGAAAAAAATTTAGTAGTTAAAAAGGATGGCTGTTTTATATTTACTTCCTGCCTATCTTGGTGAAACATCACCTAAAGATATATTTTCCCCGAAAGAAATCGAATTATTGAGAACAATAAAATTTTTTGTGGCTGAAAATCAAAAATCGGCAAGAAAATTTGTCAAATATTTATGTCCGGAAATACCTCAAAGCGGTTTAAGTTTTTCTATTTTAGATAAAAGAACAACGGAAGAAGAGTTGGATTATCTTTCGCAGCCGTTGAAAAAAGGGGAGGATGTTGGTTTAATTTCTGAAGCAGGATTGCCTTGCATAGCAGATCCGGGTAACATTTTAGTTTCTTGGTGTCATAGAAATGATATACGAGTGGTGCCGATAAATGGGCCTTCCTCTATCATATTGGCCTTGATTGCTAGTGGATTGAATGGCCAAAAATTTGCATTTAATGGATATTTACCCATAGATTCATCTGAGAGAAAGAAAATTATATTAAATCTTGAAAAAATAAGCAGAAATCAGGGTTCTTCGCAAATATTTATGGAAACGCCATACCGAAATCAAGCTTTATTTGATGATTTAATTAAATACCTAAATCCAAAAACATCTTTATGTATTGCTACTAACGTAACTCTTCCCAATGAATCTATAATAACTCTGTATTGTAAAGAATGGAAATCTAAAAAAACGAATTTTCATAAAGAACCCACCATTTTCATAATACAAGCCTAAATTTTATTTTACACTTTAGAGCGTTTATCTACTTAAAATTGAGGGTCAATTAAAAACGTACTATTTACACTATAAAATAATTTTATTGACAAAAGCCTTTATAGATCTATATTTCGATTACTTTTGCAACAAGAAAGTAAGAGATATCTTTAAAAAGATTTTTAATGATCTTTCAAGACATGATTACTTAAATGTAATCGCTTTCTCATTTTTTTGTGGTTTTAGTTTGAGGTCGCTTATGCGACCTTTTTTCTTTTTATAATTATATTAGTTATATAGGGTTTTGCTCTAAGGAATAGCCAATAAATTTTTTTGTCAATAAACTTGTTTTATCTTTCTTAAAAGATTTTTTTCTAAATTGGTTAATGGGCATTATTCCATTTTCATCACTAAGGATAAAAAATTCGTCAGCAAATTGAGTTTCGAAAGGAGATATGGGCTCTTCTTTATAAATGTAATTTGTTTTTTCTCGTAAAAAAACAATATAATTTTTCTTTAAAACGGATAGGGTTGCACCCTCTGTTGTTGGAGGGGTAACTATCATATTGTCTCGTATTAAAAATATATTACCTAAAACAGATCTTGCGATTCTTTTTTCATTATTTAGCAACATAACGTCTTGTAAACCATTTTCTTTCGAGTATTGTTTAGCTATACTATTAATAGGATGAAAAATTAATAATTCGGACAATAAATTAGGATAAATAAAAATTTCCTTATAAATATCAATCTCATTTTCAGTATTGACAAAGAAATTTTTATGGGATAAAAATTTTATTATAAATGAAGGGTGGTGATCTTGTAAATTTCTATATACCGTAATTTTAACTCTACCTTCTGAAATCCCCCATTCTTCGGAGAGTATTCTAATTTGGCTTTCAAATAATTCCGGAGTAAAAGATAATGGTATATCCATTCTCATTTTTCTCATGGAAGCCATCAATTGAAAATAAGCACATTCCCAATAAAGAATCTTATTTTGAAACAGCCAACAGAAACCATTTACATAATCACCGGAAAAGTAATCGTTTTCAGTGTAACTTATTAATAATTGATTTTCTTCAATGCATTTTTGATTGAAAATAACTTTCATACAAAAATAATAGTATTTCTTGTGTTACTAGCTTTTTATAAGCTTAATACCGGATATTAAACTATAATTTAAGAACCTATAATTTTTTTTAGGTCGTCAATTAAGTTCTCCCAATATAATTTTGAATGCTCCAAATCACTTTCTTCGGCAAAATCTGTAATTACAAGAGCTACGTCACTGGTTACATCATCTACATGTATGGCTAATTCCCAAAAATATTTAGTACCTTCGTCTTCTTCCCATCTGAAACGTACAAAGGTTTCCTCTTTATACCTAATTAAATTGGCTGATTCTTCTTGATCACCCCAAACAAAAGTAAATTTATCTCCTCTTTCTATAACGTCGTCTGCTAACCATTCGCTCATACCTGAAGAAGTTCCAATGTATTCAAACAAAAGAGTAGTGGAACATTTCATAGCAAACTCTAGCTGGTATTTTATTTTATTCATATTTATATTTGATTTCAAGTTGCAATATATAAATTTGTTCTATATTTTGAAAATATATTACTTTATACGAAATGTTTGATTTTACAGACTTAAAATTAAATTTTCATATTAATAATATATATTCCTTTTATAAATAAAAAAAAAACAAATTAATTTATGTCATATAAATGTAGTATTATATTTTTTTTAACATTTTTTAGGTTTTTTTAAAATTTTATATATACATTTGTCATTAAAGAAAGTTGTCTTAGTAGAAAATTAAAATTATTAGATGTATTGAATATAATTTTACTCTATTAACTAACAAATATCATAAGTAATGATAAAAAGAACTGACTGTGAATTAGTTCATTCTTATATTAATGGAAATGAAAGTGCTCTTAAAACATTGTTGGATAGACATAAGTTAAAGATATTTAATTATATTAATCGAAAGGTTAATAATCCTGAATTAGCTGAAGATTTATTTCAAGATGTTTTTATAAAAGTTATATTAACTCTTAAGGATAAAAAATATAATGAAGAAGGGAAGTTTCTACCATGGGTTTTGAGAATTTCACATAATTTAATAATCGATCATTTCAGAGTTTCGAATAAAACTAAAATAATTAATGAATCTAGTGGGCAACATGAGGATTATAATATATTTGATTTTGTGAAAGTATCTGAGCTTTCCATAGAAGATTTAATGATAAATGAACAAATTAATCTAGATCTTAAAAAGCTTATAAATGAACTTTCAGAAGACCAAAAAGAAGTTTTGGAATTACGGTTTTATAAAGGTTTAAGTTTTAAAGAAATTGCTGAAGAAACTAACGTAGGAATTAATACGGCATTAGGTAGAATGAGGTATGCAATTTTAAATTTAAGGAAATTGATTGAGACTAAAAATTTAACATTCATTTATAATAATAAAATTTAATGTAATATCGTTATCTATACTATAATAACTAGTAAAGAACAATATTCAATGTATAAAAAATCTATTAATTTGTCAAATGAAAGGAAAGGTCCTTCAGATTATACTATAAATTTAATTTTAAATTTCTCTAAAAGTATAAAAAATATTGAATTAAGAAAATATAAGCAATCAATAATTTATTGTAACTAGATTATCAAATAGAATAATAATTACATATACTACTATACATGTGAATTATATAACTATTAATCTTGAGACTTATCTTTGTTTTTTTGAAAAAGTAATTTAGCCACTACAGGTGTTGTAGTTACGATAACCATTATTAATACAATAGTTTCGATATGTCGCTTTAAATCAAAATTAAATTCATTAAGGAATATATTATAAAGGTAATGCCCGGCAAATACTAAAGAAAATGACCAAGCCGTTGATCCTAATACATTATACAATAAATATTTTCCTTTATTCATTTGTACTATTCCAGCAATTATCGGTGCAAATGTTCTAAGCATTGGTAAAAAACGAGCTAAAATGATAGCTCTTCCTCCATGTTTTTCATAAAATTCTTTTGCTTGGAATAGATATTTTTTTTTGAATAAAAATGTATCTTTTTTGTTATAAAGATAAGTTCCGCTTTTTTTTCCAAACCAATAACCTATTTCATTACCAATTATACCGGCAATTGAAATTAAGCATGATAATAAAAAAACACTTAAAAAGTCAGATTTAATATATATTATTTCTCGAATTAATTCTTTACTATATATTCCTGAAAGAAATAATAAACTATCACCAGGAAGGAAAAATCCGGCAAAGAGACCAGTTTCAGCAAAAACTATAAATAATACTAAATAAATACCGCCTAACTTTATGTAAAACTCCGGATTAACTAATTGGCCCCAACTAAAGTCATTCATATGAAAATGATAAAATTAAATATAGACATGTGCAAAGATATTAATATTTAATTAAGAAAAATACTGTAATAAAAGTTCTATACTATAATCCCTATCCGAAGAAATAATAGGTTATAAAAATTGCTGCAATTATCCCCAATAAATCTGTAAGCAGACCTGCTGATAATGAATATCTAATTCTTTTAACACCTACGCTTCCAAAATAAAGGGCGACTATGTAGAAAGTAGTATCGGCACTTCCCTGAAATATACATGTAAGTCTTCCTATAAAAGAGTCAGCACCATAGTTTTGCATAGCTTCGATCATAAGAGCCCGACTACCACTTCCACTAAGTGGCTTCATTAATGCTGTTGGTAATGCCGGTATAAAATCGGTATTGACATGTATACAAGACAAACAATAGGAAATAGAATTAATTATATAATCCATTATACCACTTGTTCTCAACAAACTTATAGCGGCTAACATAGCTACTAAATAAGGGATTATCTTTATAGATACTCCAAAACCTTCTTTTGCACCTTCGATAAAACTGTCAAATACATTAATTTTTTTTATAAATGCGCCTGTGATAAATACAACAGGAATAAGTAGTAAGAGCACATTACTGATTACGCGTGAGGCTGTGCCTCGCTCAAAATTAACATATTCTTGATTTGTTTTATTGATTAACTCAGAAGTTAATTTATTATCTTTTATGTTAATCTGCTTCTGAAAGGAGACCGGATATAATTTAATGAATTCTTTGGTTGATACATTTTCCACATTTACTGTATTAGGAGTTATATGTGATACATATTCAACTGCATATTCGGTGCGAGAATCTGTAGAATATTTAATAAAATAGGAAAGGCCAAATATAATTAGTATTGCCAATAATAACCCCAATACTATTTCATGGCTGTATAAGTTAATACGTTGTTTTATTCCTACTATTAGTATTCCAAATAAGGTAGTGCAAAATGTTCCAACAATACAAGGTATAAATATATCGGTAGGATCTTGAGCTCCATTCAGATAACGGAAAAGCATAATTGAAGTAGGGATTAAGGTTAATCCCGATGTGTGCAAAACCAAAAACATGATTTGAGCATCAGTTGCAGTATCTTTTTTAGTATTCAATGTTTGTAAACTATCCATTGCTTTTAAACCCAGTGGAGTCGCTGCATTATCCAAACCAAGAAGATTAGCACTAAAATTCATCATCATATTTCCTATTGCAGGATGACCTTTGGGAATGCAAGGAAATAATTTGGAGAAAAATGGAGAAACTATTTTAGAGAGAAAACGTATAGCACCGGCATTTTCCCCAATTTTCATTATTCCTAACCAAAATGTCATCATTCCGGCTAACGGCAATGCTATATCCATTACAGCAATCCTAGTAGTGTTAAATAACCCGTCGACCATGTGTTTAAAGACTATGGTGTCTCCTAAAAATATGAGCTTTAGTATACCCACTGAAAAAGATAATATGACAAAGGCAATCCAAATATAGTTAAGAGTCATTTAGGTCAGAAAGTTAATATAGATTTAGGTGATGAATTTAAAAAAAAAGAAAAGCTAATATTTATTAGCTTTTTCTATGATAAGTATTTTATTTAACTTCTTTATTCATTAACATATCAACACAATGTGAAATAGTATTCTTTAAATCTTTTCTGTGTGAAATAATGTCTATAAAACCTTTTTCTAAAAGGAATTCTGAAGATTGGAACCCGGGCGGTAAATCTTTTCCGATAGTTTCTTTAATTACTCTTGGCCCTGCGAATCCAATCAATGCTCCGGGTTCAGCAATTATAATATCACCGGTTGAACCATAGGAAGCTGTTATCCCTCCAAATGTAGGATCGGTTAAAACAGATATATAAGGGAGTCTGGCTTGACTTAATTGAGCTAATTTAGCTTCAACTTTTGCTAATTGCATTAAAGAAAGTCCTGCTTCTTGCATTCTTGCTCCTCCGGATTGACTTATAATTACATATGGTAATTTATGTTTAATACAATAATCTATGGCCCTTCTAATTTTTTCTCCAACGGCTGATCCTACAGATCCTCCGATAAAACTAAAATCCATACAAGAAATATAAATTTCTTTGCCATTAACTTTACCTACGGCATTTCTTATTGCTTCAGTTAAATTTGTTTTAGATTGTGCTTCTTTTAATCGATCTTTATAAGGTTTGGAATCAATAAAATTTAATGAATCTTTACTGTGGACTTTTCCATCTAATTCTTTAAATTGCCCCTTATCGAATAAGATTTCAAAATATTGGGTACTCCCAATTCTAACATGAAAATCATCTTCCGGACTTACATAATAATTTGCTCTTAGTTGATCTGTTTCTATAATTTTTCCGGATGGAGTTTTGTACCACAAGCCCTTGGGAACGTCCATTTTTTCACTAATGTCAGTATTGATGTTTTTTTTTTGTCTAGTAAACCATCTCATATATTTATATTCTGTTTTACATTTTGTGTGTAAATATAGGAAAAAATTGTACAAACTTAATTTTATGTTAAAAAATCCTTAATAAAATTAATTAATTGAGTTTATTACTACGGTGTCCTTGCATTTGGTAAATTTAACTTCTATGTCTTCGTAATGAAGTACATAATAAGGACAAGGTATCGCCTGAGCATTGCTTTTTTTGAAATTTATATTACCTTTACTAAGAACTGTATTTTTAATAAAATTGGGAGATAATTTTCTGAATTTTAAACTATGTATACTTTGATCTGAAAATTTTAATGGTTTAGTTTTTATTTCAGCTAAAACTCTATCGTTGGGTAGATATGACCAGGTAAATACCTTATTTCCAAATATAAACAATATAAATAGGAGACCAATAAAAAAACCAATAAGATAAAGCCTTAACCTTTTAGAAAATGTCATAATTAAATGATTAATAAATGAATGTCTTGATAAGTAAGGTTGTACCAAGAGGCAATTTGTCTATTGGTTATTCTACCTTTATACATATAAATCCCTTGACAAATTCCACGGTTTTTTCTAAACATAGCTTCAAACCCTCCTTGATTATTTAAATTAAGAAAATAGCTTAAAAAGAAATTACTTAAAGCCTTGGAAGCGGTTCTTGCAAATTTAGAAGTTATATTGGTAACACAATAATGAAGAACTTCATGTTTAATAAAGGCCTCATTTTTAGCATTTATTTCTGATGTTTCAAAAACACCTCCATTATCTATACTTATATCGATAATTACCGAACCTGGCTTCATTCTTTTAACAATATTTTCAGGTACAATAATTGGAGCTCTAAGTTCCCCCTTTAAGCAACCTATTGCTACATCACATCGAATTAAAGCTTTACTAAGTTCTTTCGGATCTATAGTTGAGGTGTAAAGTCGTCTTCCCAATAATTCCTGAAATCTTCTTAGTCGAGTTAATGAATTATCAAAAACTTTAACAGTAGCTCCTAAACCTAAGGCCGATCTTGCAGCGCTTTCTCCGACATTTCCTGCTCCTATAATTACTACATTAGAAGGCCTAACACCGGTAACGCCTCCTAATAAAAGTCCATTGCCACCATGAGACGATGATAGTAAATCAGCGGCTATAAGTATGCTCGAAACTCCAGCTATTTCACCTATAAGTCGAACAATGGATAATTCATTATGGCTGTCTCTAATATATTCAAAACCTAAAGCAGTGATCTTTTTTTTAGAAAGTTCTTCGAAATATTCTTTACATTGAGTTTTAATTTGAATAGCAGAAATCACATAAGAATAAGGTAGTAATTGTTTTATCTGATTTAGATGTAAAGGTTCAACTTTTAAAATAATGGGTTGTGATAGAACTTCTTTGGGATCGTATGAAATTTTTGCACCTGCTTCTGAATATAATGTGTCGGGATAATGTGCTCCCAAACCTGCTCCGCTTTCCATTATTATTTCAATACCATTAGAAGTAAGAACCGATACGGCATCCGGTGTGAGAGGAATCCTGCTTTCAATCAAATGATCTTCTTTAGGAATACCAATACTAGATTTTCCTCCTTTTTTTATCACTTCAATTCTTTCCTCCAGGGGAATAAGCTCTTCTTCAGAAAAAGGTGTGTAAATACCCATTTTATTTAAATGTTATGTGCCTATTTTGATTTATCAAATTTAATAAAATTTTATGATGTTCGGGTAATTCATTTATACATATATCCGGCCATTCTATAAAACAATAATTTCCTGAATCTATATATTCATAAAAGCCAATATTTATTAATTCCTCAATACACTTAATTCGGTATAAGTCAAAATGAAAAATTCTTCCTGATGGTGAAAGATACTCATTTACCAGTGAAAATGTTGGGCTTGTAACAGTATCTGTACAATCCAGTGTTTTACATAAATATTTTACCAATGTTGTTTTTCCGGAACCTAGATTTCCATTAAGTATAAAAATTTTATATTTTGAATTTGAAATTATTTTTTTTGCAACATAATCTAAGTCAAAAAATGTATTAATAACAAAATCCATAAAATTTATTTTAAAAAAGATTATAAAAATAGTGACTGCAAAAATAAGTAAATAAATATTTTTATATTTGTTATTTAGAATTCTTCAAAAAAAGAAGTATGAAGCTAAGTTATAAATCACTTTCCCTATTTATTGGAATAGGGTATTTTATAATAGGAATTTTAATTATTGTATATAAAAAGTTTTTTATTGAATTAGAACTCGAATACTCCTGGATTTTAGGAACATTATTTATTTTATACGGATCATTTAGAGCGTATAGGTCGGCAATATATATTAGAAATAATGAATAATAGATTATTATTTAGCCCCATATTATTTTTAGCTTTTCTATTTATATGTATTTCGTGCCAAGAAGATATAATAAAGAAAAAAGCCTATAGACAAGGAACCATAACTTTAGCTATAGATCCTTCACTGATGAATTTAGGCTCTGCCTTAGTTGATGTTTTTCAATCTTCGTACCCGGAATCAAAAATTTTATTTAAACCGGAAGTAGAAGATTTAGTAATAGCGGATCTTTTGAATGGAAAGGTGCCAATTGCCATGACTACTAGAGATTTAACTTTAGAGGAAGCTAAGATTTTATATAATCATTCCAATGTGAATTGTATATCAACTCAAATAGCTTGTGATGCAACCATTTTTGTCGTGTCCAAAGAAAGTTCCATTAATGAAATAGACCTAACTTCATTAAAATCAAAAATTATTTCGGATGAAAGCAAATTTGTATTTGATGGAGGAAATTCAAGCAATTTTAATAATCTAAAAAAAAAAATAGGATTTAAACTTGTAAAAAATCAAAAGATAAAATCATTTTCAAATGGGAAAGAAGTGATCAATTTTGTCAGTAAAAATATTTCTTATATTGGAATTATCGGTTTAGATGTATTGAGCGAAGCAGATAACAAAGAAGTTAAACAATTTCTTTCAAAAGTAAAAGTATTACCGATTAAAAAAAAGGATGCTGAATTAATTTATCCGACTATACCTAACTTACGTGAAGGAATATATCCTTTTACAAGGAGAGTTTTTCTGTTAAATGCCGAAGACAGTTTTAAAGTAGGTAGTAGCTTTTCAAGATTCTGCGGTTCTCAAAGAGGACAGCTTATTGTTAAAAGAGCAGGTCTTCAACCTTACTATTTATATGAGAGAAGAATTGAACTCCATTAAGGTTAAATTTGGAAATAATATTCCTAAAAAATAACCAACATTAATACAATTAAAATAATAATTACCATAAAGATAAAATAAAGTTAAAAAATTATAATAAATAAAGATTTAGAATGAATTACATAAAAAAAGAAATAGGTGCAACATTTGTAATCTCTGCTATGATGTTACCAGGATTTTTGAATGCACAAAGTATTCAGGAGGGTATAAAGTATTTAGGGAGTGATCAATATAGTAAAGCTAAGAATACTTTCGAAAAATTAGTAGTTCAGTCACCCTCAGCAAACAATTATTATTATTTGGGAGCATATTATTTAACAATTTCTAAGCCGGATATAGAACTTGCTTCACAAAATTTTAATAAGGGGTTAGCATTAGATTCTAAATCTGATTTTAATAGAATCGGACTTGCAACGATAAAATTGTATCAGGGAAATAAATCCGAAGCGAATGCAGATTTTGAATCCATAGCTAAAGGTTCAAAATACAGAAATGCAGATATTCTATACCAAATAGCAAAAGCATATCAATTATTTAATAATAAACCGGAAAGTACCGATTATGATAAAAGTATTGAATATGCCCAAAGATTATTAGATTTGGTTAAGAATAAAGATAAGTCCGAATATTATATACTGTTAGGTAATGCTTATTTTGAAAAAAAAGATCCGGGTAAGGCGGTCTCCAATTACACCAAAGCATTGGGAATTGCTGAAGATAAATCTATCCCATATGCATTAATAGGTAATATATGGGGAAGGACTAATGGCCAAGCTAAGTTGGCTGCTGAAAATTTTAATAAGGCTATTGAAACTAATCCTAATTATCCGTTAACATACAAATATTTATATAATTTTAATGTAAAAATCGGAAATTATAATGACGCATTTAACAACTTGCAAAAATATATTTCTTTATCAGAAAATAATGATTCCGGAACACAGTTTGAAATGGCTAAAGTGTCTTATTTTGTTAAAGATTATGCTAAATCTTTAGATATATTAGCTAAAAATTGGGATGATATATCCGACCCGTTAAAATATAAATTAAAAGCTTTGGATTTAATTGAGAATTCTGATTTTTCTGAAGCTTACAAAAATTTAAATCAATATTTGCAAATTATACCAGAGACAAAAAGAGAAGGGTCAGATTATGGTGTTTTAGGGAAAATACAATCCTCGTTAGTTAACAAAGCAATCGGGCAAGAAAAAGAGAATTTAAGAAAAGCTGCGATATTTAATTTAACAAAAGCTATCAGCAATGGAGATAAGACCTATGATTATCAATCCATCCTTTTATTATTGCAGCCAGGGATAAAGACTGAAGCTTCCATTACTAATTCCAAAATTGAAGCTTTGAAAAAATCAGTAGCGGCTGATGCTAATGATACTACTTCATGGTATAAATTAGCATCGGAGCAATATGAAGCTAAAGATTATTTAGGTTCCGTTGCTTCATGGGACCAATTGATTTCATTAATTCCTACTTGGGAAGTAGCATATGCAGGAAAAGGTATGGCTTTATATGCGTATGATTATAATGATAAAAATGGTCTTGCGGCCCAATCCTTTCAAAAATATATAGAAATGGTTGAACCCAAAAAAGAACATTCAGCAAATGAAAAAGCTTATTTAGCTATTGCCTATACTTTTTTTGCTTACCAAGCATATCATGAAGGAAATAAAGAAAAGGCAGAAAGTTATTTGACCAAAACTTTATCAGTAGATCCTCAAAATTCAGATGCTTTAAACCTTCAAAAACTTTTACAATAGTTTACATTAATTATAAAGAAACGCTATTTCATTAAAGTGAAATAGCTTTTTTATTTCGTAATTCTAAAATGATAATGATCCATATTTTATTAAAAAGATTGTTTAAAGGCAAAATAAGACTAATATAAATTTGTTAAAAGATATAAATTAATTCCTTAGATAGATACATAAAAAATGACGGATGTCGATAGATAATAATTGAAAAATTCTAACTCTGATAGAGTTAGAATTTAAATATTTTACAGCATTATACTTAATTTTATAATTGAGTTATTTTTGCATAATTATCTTCAGGTAAATTCCAAGAACATGAGGTAGCCTTATCATTTAAAACAGCCACTTTCTTATTTTCAATGTCAAAAATTCTAACTCCCTTTAAAGAGGTTTGAGGGGTATGATAAATATGTAAACTGACAGAAATTTCCGAAGAATTATTAACAACAGAATGAATACCTCCTAAATCTTCGGGGAAAATAGCACCTTCCGATGCTATTCCTTCTCCTTCATATTTTATGAAATTTTCATCTTCAATATAACTTATCTCTGTTAGATTTCCTTTTAAAACTTTTATTAATCCGTCATAATTCAAATGATCATGAATGGCAGTTTTATTATTTATTCCCCATAGCATTAATATCGCACAGCATTTATCTGCATATATAGGCAATCGAACATAACTTCCTTCTGGAACATTCACTTGGTTAATAGTAAAAGCGGCATTGTAATCATTGAAATCATATTTAAATAATTCTGATGCAACGTGTTTATAATCAGAATTATTTATTTTTAGATTTTCAATACAGCTAACTAATTCATGACTTTTATTTTTAAAAATTGTTTTCATAATCATTTATTTATTTTTATTTTAAACAAAGATAATAAATATGAAATTAATATCATCTAATTCCTATAGATTAAGTAGATAATAAAAAATTTTATTTATTTTTAATAAAGTGAAAGCCATCAAACATGATAGCCTTTTACAATTTATTGTATCAAAAATTAATTTCTTGAAATTAATTCAACGGTTTTATTCTCATTATTAACAGTTACTTTAATAAGTGAATGTTTAGAAAGAGATTTCATGGCTCTGTCCCATTTTTTTCCACTTAATCCGGTTTGGGATTTTAATTCATTTAATTCCATAGAGGAATTATTATCTTGTAATAATTTGATGATCATCTTTTCTTCCTCAGAATGTTCAATAGAAGATGTTTTTTGTTCCGGTTTCATTTGTGGAAAGAATAATACTTCTTGTATGGAAGGATTATTAGTAAGGAACATAATTAATCTATCCATGCCTATACCTAAACCTGCTGTTGGAGGCATTCCAAATTCTAAGGCACGTAAAAAATCTTGATCAATAAACATAGCCTCGTCATCTCCCTTTTCTGAAAGTTTTAATTGTTCTTCAAAACGTTCCCTTTGATCTATTGGATCATTTAATTCAGAATAAGAATTAGCAATTTCTTTTCCGCATACCATTAATTCAAAACGCTCGGTTAAATCCGGATTATTGCGATGTTGTTTGGTTAAAGGAGACATTTCTTTGGGATAATCTATAATAAATGTTGGCTGTATAAAATTACTTTCACATTTTTCACCGAATATTTCATCAATAATTTTTCCTTTCCCCATAGTTTCATCTACTTCAACCCCCATCTCTTTAGCAGCATTTCTTAATTCTTCTTCAGATTTACCGGTTATATCATATCCGGTGAATTTTTTAATTGCTTCGGTCATGGATATTCTGGCGTAAGGCGCCTTGAAATCTATTTCATACTCTCCAAATGTTGCTTTAGTTGTTCCATTTACAGCTTGGGCACAATATTCCAACAATTGTTCGGTAAAATTCATCATCCAATTATAATCTTTATAGGCAATATAAATTTCCATTGCTGTAAATTCTGGATTATGAGTTCTATCCATCCCTTCGTTTCTGAAATTTTTAGAGAACTCATAAACCCCTTCAAAACCGGCAACGATCAACCGTTTTAAATATAGCTCATTTGCGATTCGTAAATACAAAGGAATATTTAAAGCATTATGATGGGTTATAAAAGGTCGTGCAGCAGCTCCACCGGGAATAGATTGAAGAATAGGCGTTTCAACCTCAAAATATCCTTTATCATTAAAAAAGGTTCTCATAGCATGGAAGAGACGAGTCCTTTTAATAAAAATTTCTTTTATATGAGGATTAACAACCAAGTCTATGTACCTCATTCTATATCGTAATTCAGGATCATTAAATGCATCATGAACTTTTCCTTCTTCATCAATTTTGGGAAGAGGCAGCGGACGTAATACTTTAGAAAGAAGTTGAAAGTCGTTAACCATTACGGTTTTTTCTCCCATTTTAGTAACAAATAATTCTCCTTCAATACCTATAAAATCACCTAAATCGAGCAATTTTTTATAAAAATCGTTATATTTAAATTTATCATCGCCGGGACAAATTACGTCTCTGTTAAAATAAAGCTGAATGCGCCCTGTAGTATCCTGTAATTCAGAAAAACCGGCTTTACCCTGTATACGATTAGACATTAGTCTACCGGCAATTACAACCTTCTCTCCTTCCTTAAATTGATCTTTTATTTTTTTTGCAGTATGCGTTACTTTATATTCGGCTGCGGGATAAGGATTTATTCCAGCTTCTTTAAGTTTTTGTAATTTTTCTCTTCGAATTAGTTCTTGTTCTGAAAGTTGCATAATAACAATTTTATCGTGCAAATTTAATAATAATCTGTAACTCCTTTAAGGGGTTTATCATAATAATTTTGTTTTCTTCTTAAAATAAACATTTTGGAGTTTATTGACTAGGCATCAAATATGAATATTTATATTAAAGATGAAAGTAGATCTTTTCGGTAAAATTTAATTTTTTTACATTCAATGTTTTTTTGATTGAAAATTTGAAGAAAGAAAAAAGACAGGCAATTACAATTGCCTGTCTTTTTTTTGTATTATTTAGAAGGATTATCTTATAAATTTTACTTCGGAAACAGTATTGCCGGAAATAGGATCTAATATTCCATTTGCAGAATAACCGTTTTCATCTCTAATAGTAATATTTTTCAGGTAACTTACTCTGGAAATATTGAAAAAATTGATTCTACGGAAAGGAATACACATGTAAAACTTAAAACTATCCGCTGTTACATCACTTGGAGATATGGTTATTTTTTTGTTATACTCAAGAAGTGCTCCATTATCTGCATAAACATCATAAGTCATTTCTAAATTTCCTGGAAGTACTTTTCCCATTATAGGATATTTATAATTTAATAATATGTTGTAACCGAATGAAGTTAGTCCGCTACACGGGAATGCAGAAGCGCTTCCGGTAGTAAAATTTGAAAAAGTAATGTTTCTACTAAATTCTCCTTTTTTCCAAAGTTCTTCGTTTTTATTATAAAGGTCAGTTGTATAAACAGGGATTCCTAGACCTCCAAAAGTAAATAAAGCTGAAGAATAGAAGTTACCTTGTGTATAGAAATTGGATGATTGATTAATATTACCATTTCCTATATTGAATGTTTTAACTCCCAAAATTACTTTTCCATTAACATCAATTAAGCTAGTATTAAATACTTTAACATTAGGAATTATTGTCATTTTCATATCGGTAATAACTTCTCCTAAAAGATCACCGTCAACATTATGTATTTTTTTTATTGAATTATCATATATAAAATTAGTATTTAATCCATTGGCTCCATTAGATAATTTAAATCCAATTTTTGTATTGCTTTCAGTAGCAAATTTAAGATAAGAATTTCTTTGAACATTTGCTATTACTTCTGTTGGTAAATTTATTTGATTTACGCTTATTTTAACAGGAATGTCTCCTAGATATGTACCGCTTGGAATTTTTACATCTTTTTCAATTTTTTTTATTGAATCTATAATAAATTGAGGAACTTCATTAATGAAATCGTGATTGAACTTTTTGTTTAAGGCTTTATCAAAACTAATAGTTGGATTGATAAAAGAATTAGTTTGCAAATACATTTCTACTTCGCTAGGTATTTTTTGAGACTTTGCGAAACCTAATTTAATTGATAAAGCATTATCAATTGTTGCCCCTGGATTAAAAGTTATTCCTCCATAACTAAAATCCTTATTAATAATTAGGGGGTTAAAAAAGAAATCTTTTTCGACAGAATTTGAAAGAGCTATTAATGAACTTTTTTTGTTTATTCCTAAATTGTTAGCACTTAAGGAAATATTTAAAGAACCACTTTCGAAAATATCACCTATACTAGGTTCTGTAGTCTCTATTTTATAAATATCATTATTTTTAGAAACGGAAGTTATATTTCTTATGAATGTATCTTCATCCGTAATTAAGTAAATAGTTTTTCCGGGAATAATCTCTTTTCCAATTTCGTCTGATAAAATTTTTAAATTGAAATATCCATTAGACAGTTCATCTTGTGAACTAAGAATGGTAACATTTTCAGAATTCAAAATAACTAAGTTAGGATTTAATCCCACATTGTTGAAAGAATAATTTACTCCTTCTACTGAACCGGATTTGTTAATTGTTCTGGTATTTAATGAAGATACAGGAGAAGAAGATCCATCATGTAAATCGTCATTATTACATGAATACAACGCTAAAATACTGCAAATTGTTAAAAATGTTTTTTTCATAAAAATTGTTGTTAAAAAATTAGTAACTCATTTAAAATCATAGGATTTTAAATTTTATTAATATAATTTTAATTCACGATAAATATATAAATATTTTTTAGTTTTAAGAAATAAATTTACAAATATTTATGTAAATATATCAAATGTATTATTTTGTAATTATTTAAATGTAATAATAATAATTTATTTTATATTTATTTATCAAATATATAAAATAGTTTTAATTTTTAGCGGGTAGTGTTAGTTAAGCATTAATGGACTGGTCTATTCTTAAATTATAAGTTTTTTTAAATTAATTACAAATATTGTAATAAATATTTATAAATTTTATATTAAATAAATTTCATATAAATATTTTAATTTAATTATTGGTGTATTTTTGTTATTAATATGAATGTGATAAGTAATAATTGGATGTTATAAATAATTTATTAATAATATATAATACATATCTTTAAGAATAAGGAAATAAAAAATATTCCAACATAACTTAGATGAACTATAGTCTAGATTATCCGAATTTTATCTTTACTAAATATGCCACTTGAT
Organism: Apibacter mensalis; assembly: GCF_001418685.1. Taxonomy (GTDB): domain Bacteria; phylum Bacteroidota; class Bacteroidia; order Flavobacteriales; family Weeksellaceae; genus Apibacter; species Apibacter mensalis. The sequence continues at coordinate 4,150 of NZ_LIVM01000005.1, read as the reverse complement.
TTAAAATAAAAAAAATATTAATGGGGGTTTATCTTATAATTTTTAAAAAAAATAAAATATATCCATCAAAAAATATAACTTTATTTTATTTTTAAATAAAAAAAATTAATTTTGCTATATAAAAATTTGGGTATGCGTAAATATATTTTAATTTTAACCTTAATAATTGTAGGTTTAGTAAGCCTTTCTTCTAATTATTTGTTTTCAGTGGGATCTTCTAAGGCAGTAGCAGCAGGAATAACTTTTAATGCTGCTGATGTAGCTTGGATGCTGATAGCATCAGTGCTTGTTTTTTTAATGACACCAGGCGTTGGTTTTTTTTATGGAGGAATGGTGAATAGTAAAAATATTATAAGTACTATATTTCAAAGCTTTATAGCAATGGTAACAATTACCGTTTTATGGTTTATATTCGAATTCGGATTAGCATTCGGACCGGATATAGGGGGCGTAATTGGAAATCCTTTACCTCATATGTTTATGCAAGGGATTGGTACTACTTCAGTATGGGTAGGAGCTCCTACTATACCTATACTTTTATTTGCCTTATTTCAATTAAAATTTGCAATTATTACCCCTGCATTAATTTCCGGGGGTGTTGCAGAACGTATAAATTTCTGGGGTTATTTATTATTTATAACCATGTTTTCAATTTTTATCTATTCACCTCTGGCACATGCTACCTGGCACCCTGAAGGCATATTAGCAAAGGCAGGAATATTGGATTTTGCGGGAGGGACAGTAGTCCATATGAGTTCCGGTTGGGCAGCTTTGGCAGGAGCTGTTTTTTTAAAAAAAAGAAGGGATACAACATTGGCAGCCGCTCAAGTTCCTTATGTGATTTTGGGCGCCAGTTTACTTTGGATTGGTTGGTTTGGATTTAATGCAGGTTCGTCGTTTGCAGCTAATGAATTAGGGGTATTAGCTTTCGCAAATACAACCGCAGCCTCAGCTATAAGTGCATTAACTTGGGGATTTCTTGAAAAAATTAATGGTAAAAAATTATCATCAGTAGGGGTTTGTGTTGGTGCTGTAGTAGGTTTAGTGGCTATAACTCCGGGAGCAGGGTATATTTCCTTGGGACATTCCTTATTTATTGGTTTAATAACAAGTGTAATAAGCTTTTACATGGTTAAATTTTTTCATAATAACGGTGTAGATGATACATTAGATGTTTTTCCTTGTCATGGAGTAGGAGGTATGGTTGGAATGCTCATGACCGGAGTTTTTGCGGACAAATCTATAAACGAGGATATTCCTACAAACGGATTATTTTTTGGAGAGACATCATTATTTATTAATCACTTTATAGCAATGATTGCTGTCTCATTATTTGTTTTTTTTGGAACATTATTATTATTATTTATAGTAAATAAATGTATCCCACTAAGGGTTGATCCGGATAAAGAAGAGTTGGGTTTAGATATTTCACAACATGGTGAAAAAGTTTTCTAATAGGCGTTGGGATATTTATCTATATAAATTATAAAAGGTATTAAATGTTAAGAGGATTTCGCAAGGAATCCTTTTTCTTTTTATAATTTTGTATGATTAATATTATGAAGCAAAACAAAATAATAATAGATTATTTATTAGCATTTTCATGCTTAATTATATTTTTTATCCCCATGATAGTTATTTTTATTGTGGCTACTTTCGATACGGGTATGATAGGAATTTTTACCCAAAAAAGAGTTGGTAAAAATGGTAAATCATTTAATTTAATTAAATTTAGAACAATGAAAGGAGAATATGATTCATCGGTTACCACTCACAAAATGCAGATTACTAAACTTGGTAAATTATTAAGAAAATATAAGTTAGATGAAATACCACAAATAGTAAATATTCTTACTGGGGATATGTCCTGGGTTGGCCCAAGACCGGATGTATTAGGTTATGCGGATAAATTAGAAGGAGAAGATAAAATTATTCTTTCAGTAAAACCTGGGATTACAGGTCCGGCCCAACTTAAATACAGAAATGAAGAGGAAATTCTATCAAAAGTAGAGGATCCACAATGGTATAATGATACTATAATTTGGAAGGATAAAATTAGGATAAATAAAAATTATGTAAAAAATTGGTCTTTATCAGGTGATTTAAACTATTTGTTAAAAACTATATTTGTAAAATAAAAAAATTGAATTATGATTAAGTTGGCTATTTTTGATTTAGATGGAACTTTACTTAATACGCTAAATGATTTAGCTGATTCATGTAATTACATATTAGAAAAAAATCATTTTCCTGTACATACTTTAGATTCATATAAATATTTTGTTGGTACTGGAGTGACTAAACTTATTGAAAGAGCATTACCATCCGAATTAAAAAATAATTCTGGTGAAGTAGAAAGAGTTAAAAAAGAATTTATAGAATATTACAGTACACATTCTGCATCTAAAACAGCCCCATATAACGGAGTTATTGAAATGTTGAAAACATTGAATTCTATGAACATAAAGTTGGCAGTAGCATCAAATAAATTTATTGAAGGAACCCAATCATTAGTGAAAAAATATTTTTACGAAATTAATTTTTCATCCGTATTAGGACAAAGAGCTCATGTACCCATGAAGCCTAATCCACAAATTGTTTACGATATTATGAATGAAATAGGCATAAATAATAAGGAAGAAATTCTTTATATTGGGGATACGGGAACAGATATGCAAACAGCTGTAAATTCGGGTATAAAAAGTGTGGGGGTTTTATGGGGATTTAGATCAGAAGAAGAACTAAAAGAATTTGGAGCTGAATATATAGTTAGTAAACCAGATGAAATTATAAAACTGATAAAAAATATATAAAAATCTATAGCAATAAGTAAATTAAAATATATGAAAAATTCAAGAGTGCCTATTTTAGATGGATTAAGAGTATTAGCTATAGGAATGGTAGTTTTAGGACATTATTATAATTTTTCAAAAAATGAAATTATTAGATTTTTAGCTATTCATGGATATTTAGGAGTACAAATTTTCTTCATTATATCAGGGTTTGTTATTTCCATTTCATTAGAAAACTCAAAAAATTATCTTCAATTCTTAAAAAAAAGATATATTAGATTAGCACCGGGTATGTTTATATGCTCAACTTTAACATACTTATTTTTTAGTTATATATATACAGGTGAAGGATATTATAATTCTAAAAATATAATTAATTATTTAATAGCCAATACATTTATAGATCCTAATGTTATAAATATATTTATAGGCTATACTAAATATTATTATATTGATAACGCTTATTGGAGCTTATGGGTTGAGGTAAATTTTTATTTTATAATTGGTTTTTTATATTTTTTATCGCCTAGAAAAATGATAAGAAATTATATACTAATTTGCATAATTGGTATACCGATCTTTCTATTATTTTCGAGTGAAATGGGGCATCGTATTTTGCAGAATTTTGTATCTCCCGAAAAAATTAAGTACTATAAACTAGTCAGCAGATCTTTCATATTTTTCCATGAATGTTTATGGTTTCTTATAGGTCTATTTTTATATAAACTATATACTAATAAAAAAGAATTTAAGAACTTAAGCATAATGATTGTTTTGATGATTATTTTAGCCATCTGGGGAAAAGATATCAAGCTAGTATTTATTTACCTATCTATTTTATTATTGTTTTTAATTTTCATTTATTTTCCAAAATACCTTTCTTTTCTAAATACTAAATGGCTTTGTAAATTAGGTGTTGCCTCATATTCATTATATTTGATTCATTATCATATTGGAGTGGCTACCATAAACAGCATATATGATTATTTTGGAAAAGAAATACTTATTATACCACTAATCATTGCTTCTTTAGCTTGTATTTTTTCTTTATTCAGCTATAAATACTTAGAAACTCCTCTGTCAAAAGTTTTAAAAAAAACATTATTAAATAAGAAGATTTGAAGGATGATGAAAAATCATTGAAAAAATTAAAAAGATTTTAATAGAAAAAAAAAAATTAGTAGTTTTGCACACAAATAAAATGGCCGCGTAGCTCAATTGGATAGAGCGTCAGATTACGGCTCTGAAGGTTGAGGGTTCGACTCCTTCCGCGGTCACTTAAAAACTCGCTTATATAGCGGGTTTTTCTTTTATACAAAGGTTTTTATTGAATTTTAGCAATTTTTGAATATGACAAA
>NZ_LIVM01000004.1:158466-192664 GCF_001418685.1 Apibacter mensalis | reverse complement strand
GCATGTGTTAGGCCTCCCGCTAGCGTTCATCCTGAGCCAGGATCAAACTCTCCATTGTAATTTCTTCTTAAATTATCAATTTCATGGCCTCATATCCTCAAAAGAATCTTCCTTTAACTTCCAGGTTGTGTTTTGCTACTTTTTCTTTCGTAAGCTTTGTTATAAACTTTTTTATTTCAACGATCTTTATGCTCGTTCAGGTACTCTCTCTTCTCTTTTCTCTCTTCGTTATTCCTGACTTGCGGATGCAAAGATAGTTACTTTTTTTTTCTTCGCAAGTTTTTTTTAATCTTTTTTTCTTAAATACTTTGCCTAACCCCGCCTTCTTAACCCTAAATTAACTAGTTTTCAATTGTTTATATTCTGTATATACCTTAAACTTTTTTTTCTTTTTTTAATACTTCTAATTATTAGTCATTATATGTAAAGGTTAAATTAAGACTATCTTTGTAAAAAAAATATAATTAACAATATATAATATGGCTAAGGCTAAAACTACTTTTTTTTGTCAAAATTGCGGAACTCAATATTCTCAATGGCTAGGTCAATGCAAAGTATGTGGCGAATGGAATTCAATTGTTGAAGAAATAATTGAAAAAAGTTCCAACCATCCTATTTCTTCTCTTAGTTCCTCTTCTTCTAAAAATAAAATATATAGGATTCACGAAATTGAAACTAAGGATGAATTTCGTATTTTTTCTAATGATTCTGAATTGGATCACTTGTTAGGTGGTGGAATTGTTCCGGGCAGCGTTATATTGATTGGGGGTGAACCCGGCATAGGTAAATCCACTTTATTATTACAAATTTCTTTACAAATACCTAGAAAAGTATTATATGTTTCTGGCGAGGAAAGTAGTAATCAAATTAAAATGAGATCTGACCGTCTTGCTATTTCTAATTCTGAATGTTATGTTTTAACGGAAACGTCAACTCAAAAGATTTTAAAGAAAGCTCATGAGCTTCAACCGGACCTATTAGTCATAGATTCCATCCAAACTCTCCATTCTTCTTATATAGAATCTTCTCCGGGAAGTATATCTCAAATTAGAGAATGTGCTTCAGAATTAATTAAATATGCTAAGGAAACTTCTACTCCTGTATTTTTGATTGGACATATAACCAAGGAAGGTTCTATAGCAGGTCCAAAAATTTTAGAGCATATGGTGGATGTTGTTCTTCAATTTGAAGGGGACAGAAATTATGTATATAGACTTTTACGTGCTAATAAAAACAGATATGGCTCTACGTCCGAACTTGGAATTTATGAAATGTTATCTTCCGGACTGAGACAAGTAAAAAATCCGTCTGAAATTTTGTTATCGAAAAAAGATGTGAGTTTATCGGGGAATGCTATTGCTGTTACATTGGAAGGATTACGCCCTATGCTGGTTGAAATTCAAGCTCTGGTATCGACGGCTGTTTATGGAACTCCACAAAGGGTAACAACGGGTTTTGACGTTAAACGGTTGAATATGTTATTGGCTGTATTGGAAAAGCGTGCAGGTTTTCTTCTGGGAAGTAAGGATGTATTTTTAAATGTTACTGGTGGTATTCGTGTGGATGATCCTGCTATTGATTTAGCTGTTATCTGTGCTATTTTGTCTTCAAATGAGGATATTTCTTTGCCGGATAATTGTTTATTTGCCGGTGAAGTCGGATTAAGTGGGGAAATCAGGCCCGTTAATCGTATTGAACAACGTATCTTAGAGTCTGAGAAGCTTGGATATGATGTGGTTTTCATTTCAAAGTATAATAAAATTGATTGCAAGAAATATAATATTAGAATTGAATTGGTTTCTAAAGTTGAAGATGTTTATAAATTAATTTTCTAAGTGATTTGATCGTATTGGTTTTTTGATTAAATATTGTTTATTTTTATAGGCATACATTATTTACTTATGATTAGTAATGATACTATAATGATACTATTATAAAAGTGTTCTTACTTTTAATAAATGTAAATACTTAACAGTTTCATGATTAATAATTATGCTTCAATTTTATTAATTTAATGTTAAACATATTGTTTAAATACGACGTTTATTTTTAATTTTTTTTATATTTGTTCCACTACCTTCAAAATTTTATACTATGAAAAATAATAAATCTAAATATTCCACAATAATTATTACTGATAAAAATTCATTGGAAACAAAAATTTTTTCTGTTAAGAATAAGCATATTAAAAATATTTTTCTTTACAAAAAGATTTTATTTTTATCACTTTTAACCGCATTTTGTTTAGTGGCGGGATTGGTTAGCTACATAAGTTATGTATATTATCAAAAACAAAATTTGCATGTTAAAATTGCTGATCTTGAAAGTAAATTGGATACTAAAAAATTAAATGATATGATCATCAATCTTAATGAAGCTGAAAAGTCTTTATTAAAGATCGAGAGATATCTTAAAGATCGGCAAGTTAAAACACTACCTCCAGCTGATTCTCAATTTAATGTTAATAATGTGGGTGGGGAATATTATCCTGTTACTGATGCTAACTTAAATTTAATTGAATTTAAAAAAGAGAGAATTACTGATATTCTAAAAAAAATACAGTTTGTTCCTATTGGCTTGCCTCATGTTGGAAGAATTACTTCCAATTTTGGTGTTAGGGGAAATCCTATGAAAAAAGGTAAAGGCTCAGAATTTCATCCGGGGTTGGATATAGCGGGAAATATCGGGGATCCAATTCATGCTACTGCTAATGGTGTAATTACTTATGCCAGTGTGAAAGGGGGATATGGCAATTGCATTATGATAAAGCATCATTTTGGTTATGAGACATTATATGGTCACTTGTCTAAGATATTGGTTAAAAAAGGACAGATCGTCAATGCAGGGGATGTGATCGGAGAATTAGGGAGTACAGGCCGATCAACCGGACCTCATGTTCATTATGAAATTATATACAATAAGGAAAAAGAAAACCCAAATAATTATTTGCAGATTAACTAACTAAAAATAAATTAACTACTATGTTCCATAAAAAAAAAGCTGTTATTGATATCTCAATAGAAAACATTACTACTATTATAGCAGAGGATTGTAAAGTTGAAGGAAATATAGAATGTAAAGAATTTATTAGAATTGATGGACAAGCTTTAGGTAATGTCAATAGTACTTGTGGACTCGTTATAGGTCAAAAAGGAAGTATCAAAGGTGACATAAGAACTAAAGAACTTATTGTATATGGTCAAATTGACGGTGATATTTTTGTTGATAATCTTATGCTTAAAAATTCGGGTTCTATAATAGGCAATATGCAGGTAAAAAGTTTTCAAGTTGAAAATGGTGCCTTATATAAAGGCACCGTTAGTATGGAACAAAGCTCTATTTCTACGAATAAGAAAGAAAATAATTTATAAACGTGGTATAAAAATATTTTCATCAATTTTATAAGATTTTAATAGATTTAGGGTCTGGGATCTCCAATTTTATAGGCACTTCCTAAGGAGGAGTTTTTAGATATATATATGGTTAACCAACGATATAGGGTGTTTAATCTATTGCCTATAGAAACTAGTGATATTAAATGTATGGATGACCAGATTATCCATGCCGGTAAGCCTTTTAAAAATAAGGTAGGATGTATAAGGTCGGCTACGGCTTTATTTCTTCCAATGACTGCCATTGACCCTCTATCTTTATATCTGAATGGTTTAGGCTGAAAATTATTATTGGTTATTTGATTTATTAAATTATTAGCCAGATTTTTACCTTGTTGAATGGCAACTTGTGCTAATTGAGGATGTCCTGCAGAAAAATTTGGGTCGGTAGTCATTATACAGGTGTCTCCTATTGCATATATATTAGAAAACCCTTGAACTTTGTTATGCGCATCTACTTGCATACGTCTACCTTTTCCATATACTTCTTTAGGTATTCCTTCAAAAATTCTGGAGGTAACTCCAGCTGTCCAGATTATGGTCTTTGTCTCAATTTTATCTCCGTTAGAAAAATATATCGTATTTTCATCACAGTCTTTAACTTGGGTATTTACTAATATCTTCACCCCTAAATTATTTAAGGCCCGGTAAGCTTCTTTATGGGATTTATCACTCATAGGCCCAAGTAGTACGGGACTACCTTCTACCAAATATACTTGAATTTCACCTTTTAAATCTTTATAATCAACGTTTTCAATATAATTTATAATTTCACGTATAACTCCTGCAATTTCAACACCAGCAGGTCCTCCTCCGGTTATAACTATAGATAATAATCTTTTCTTTTCGATTAAATCGGTTTCTCTACTAGCGGCTTCTAATCTTTCTAAAAGAATATTTCTAAGCAATAATGCATCATTTAATGTTTTCATCGGAAAAGCATATTTTTCTAAATTTTCCATTCCGAAGTAATTACTTTGCGTTCCTGTTGCTATTATTAAAATATCATAATCTAACTCTCCATTAGATAGAACAACTTTATTTTCGTCGGATTTAATTTCTAATAATTCCGCCAATCGAAATTTAACATTCTTTTTATGTCTGATGAATCTGCGAAATGGATAGGTTATAGCTGCGGGATCCAATATACTTGAGCTTACTTGATATATTAATGGTGGGAAAAAATTATAATTGTTTTTATCGACTAAGGTAATTTCAAAATTAGAGTTATTGGATAATCTGGTAATAATATTAATTCCAGCAAAACCTCCACCTATTAATACGACTTTTTTCATAATTAGCACTAAAAAAATTAATTTAATATATGAATGCAAACACATTTATTTCTTAAGATCATAAACCATGTATAGCATACATTTTATCAAAGTTACTGTTTTTTTGTAAACTTATATAAACTTTTAATAAAAATTTAATGCTATCTTTGAATTTATTTTCAAAAATCATGATTCAAATAGAAGATACAATAATTTCTTTAGATGTTTTTCAGAAACAATTTGTTTGTAATCTAAATAAATGCAAAGGGATATGCTGTGTTGAAGGTGATTCTGGTGCACCGCTTGATGAGGCGGAACTACCGATTCTTGAAGATATATATGAACATGTATCGCCTTATTTAAGAGAAGAAGGAAAAAGAGCTATTGAAATTGAAGGTAAATATACTACTGATCTGGATGATGATTACGTTACTCCTTTAATTGAGGGTAGAGAATGTGCTTATGTTATATATGATGAAAACCAAGCTGCAAAATGCGCAATTGAGAAGGCTTATGAAGATGGTAAGATTAGCTTTAAAAAACCTATTTCCTGTCATCTGTATCCGATTCGTTTACAAAAATTACGAAAATATCTTGCGGTAAATTATGATGAATGGTATATATGTAAGGATGCTTGTATGTTAGGGAAAGAACTCAACATTAAAGTTTTCGAATTTTTAAAAGAACCCTTAATCAGAAAATTTGGCGAAAATTGGTATAATCAGTTACTCGAAGCTGAAAAACTTTTAGAAATTCAGTAAATAATTTGATTTTACTTTTCAAGCAACTTATTTATGGTATTTTGAATTTCAATATCTTTAGCCGATACTGCGTAATAGTTAGCAATTTTTCCTTTTTGATCTATCACCATATATCGTGGAATCCAATTTAACTCAATATACTCATTGAAAGGATTTTTCCAACCTACGGAAAACCAATAATTATCTCCTGAATTTAGTTCGTATTTAGTTATGCCTTTTTTCCATGCATCAAAATTTTTGTCTAAGGATAGATAAATAAAATCTACCTTTTTATTTTTTTCTTTAAGCACATGCGAATCAGTCATTTCCAAAATGCAATCTCTACACCATGATGCCCAAAATCTTATAACAGTAATTTTGCCTTTGTGTTTGTTTAGTACGGATTGCATGGTTATTTCATTATTTTCCGTATCTAGAACAACTTGTTTTAATGGTTCTTCTGAAAATTCTGTTTTAGAAATTGGTGGAACTTGTTGACTATAAACTAATAAAACGAATAGACTAAAAAATAGTACTGTAAGATTTTTTTTCATTTTATATCTTTTCAAATTTGAAGTTTTCACCAAGATATACTTGACGAACTACCGGATCATTTGCTAATTCTTCCGGATATCCTTCTTTTAATATGTTTCCTTCAAACATCACGTAAGTTCTATGTGTAATTGCGAGTGTTTGTTGAACATTATGGTCTGTTATTAGAATTCCTATATTTTTATTTACTAAAGAACGAACAACTTTTTGGATGTCTTCAACTGCAATAGGGTCAACTCCTGCAAAGGGTTCGTCTAGTAAAATAAATTTAGGATCGGTTGCTAAGCATCGGGCTATTTCGCAACGACGTCTTTCTCCTCCTGATAATAAATCTCCTCTATTTTTACGTACATGCTCTAAGCCAAACTCTTCTATTAAAGAATCCGTCTTTATTTTTCTTTCTTTTTTTGAAAGTTTAGTCATTTCTAATACTCCAACAATGTTATCTTCTACCGATAATTTTCTAAATATAGATGCTTCTTGAGCCAGATATCCAATTCCTTTCTGCGCCCTTTTATACATCGCATCTTGGGTTATATTAATCGTATCCAAAAACACGTTTCCTTGGGTAGGCTTTATTAACCCTACAATCATATAAAAAGAAGTAGTTTTTCCTGCTCCATTGGGTCCTAACAATCCCACTATTTCGCCTTGTTTTACAGTTAATGAAACATCTTTAACCACTCTTTTATTTCCGTATGTTTTTATTAAATGTTCTCCTCGTAAAATCATAGTTTTAAAAGTAGTTAAATTACAACGTTTTTTTCTATTACTCTTTACAATCTTAGAAATTATTTTTTCAATATTATTCTAAAAGTAGTTCCTTGATTAATTTCGGTATTTTGAACGAAAATTTTACCGTAGTGGTAATCCTCTATAATTCGTCTGGCCAATGACAAACCTAGCCCCCACCCTCTTTTTTTAGTAGTATATCCCGGTTTAAATATTTTTTTTACATTTTTAGATTCAATTCCTGTACCTTCATCAGAAATATCTATAAGAATATTTTTCTTACTATCATGGATTTGAAATTTGATTTTTCCTTTTCCTTTCATGGCATCTGCTGAATTTTTAATGAGATTTTCGATAACCCAACTATATAAAATATTATTTAATGAAATATATATAGGATAAGCAGGTGCATAAAATTCAAAACGAATTTGTTTGGACATTCTTTTTTTTAAGTACATAAATGTCTGTTTGGATAGTTCAACGATATCTTCTTTTTTTAAAGAAGGGGTCGAGCCTATTTTAGAAAACCTGTCAGTTATGTTTTGTAATCGATGTACGTCTTTTTCTATATTTCGTATCGGTTTCTGATCAATTTCTTCTGTCTTTAAAATTTCTAACCATCCCATAATGGATGAAAGTGGTGTACCTATTTGATGTGCAGTCTCTTTAGCCATCCCTGCCCAAAGCAAACTTTGTTCAGTTTTTTTTACGGTTTTGATATACCAATACGTAAACCATACAAATAGTGTTACTAATATAATTAATACAAAAGGATAATATCCCAACTGAGTAAGAAGTACTGAGTTCTTATAATATACGTATTGATTTCCAAAAGGTAATTTAATTAGAATTGGATAATACGATTCTGCCATTTCATTCAATTCTTCTTTTAATTTTAAAGAATCCGAAACAATCTTTTTACTTACATTTTTAGAATCAATGTAGTTTCCTTTTTCATCTACTAAAATAACGGGTATCGTAGTATTTTGCTCAATAAACTGCACTAAAAAAAATTGTGTTTTAGGGGGAATGTCTGTCTCAGTATTTAACAATTCCAATGTTTTGGCATAATTTGAAATTTTCACGGATTCTTCTTCTTTCAATTCTTTGACTTTACTGTTTGAAAGAATTATAATAAATAGAGCTACACAAAGAGCTAATATATAACCCAACCAATTACGTAATTGAACGTTTTTAAAAAAACTCATTTTCTGAATTTTATAAATTCATATATTAACCTATTACTAAACAAAAATTATTGGTTTAAAAAGGATAATCAATAGCAAAATTAACTTGCGGCTTAAGCAAATTAATATATTTAAAATACCATCGATCATTTTCGTCCCTTCTTGGGTCATGAAATCTATATGCAAAATCAAACCGAATGATAAAATTACTTATATCCCACCGTATTCCCCAACCTCCTCCAATTCCTAACTCTTTATAAAAGGAATTAAATTCGAATTTATTAAGGGAATTATTATTAATTCCCCAAACATTCCCTGCATCCGCGAATAAGGCTCCTTCAAATCCATTACTTAGAAAAGGAAACCTATATTCGATCTGTGTTAATAATTTAAAATTATCTATCGCTATTAATTCATAGCCATCTTTTCCACCTAATTTTGATGATCCCGGACCAAAACCAAATGATTTCCAAGCACGAACATCACTTGGTCCCCCTACAGAGTAGCTTCGATCAAAAGGCATACTAAAAGAATTTCCATAAGGAATACCTATTCCTGCAAAGAGTCTTGCATTAAATGATTTTTTTCCGGTAAAAATCCAGAATTTTCTTAGGTCAAAATCTAATTTAACATATTGTGAATAGGGAACTCCAAATATTTGCTTTATAGTTTTATTATTGGAAGTAGTAAAATCTTTGAGCGTTTTATTGAATACGGACAACAAATTACCTGCCAACTCTACTTGCGCTTTTAAATAAAAAGGGTGATTTCCCGGGAAATATCTTAAACGTTGATCGTATGTAAAATCATATTTAAATGATGAGATTAATACATTCTGCGTAAAGCGATAACGACGAAATTCCATTAAGTCGTAATCATTGGCTAAATCGATATGTGTAGATCTTAAATAGTCTTGAAAGTCTGTATTATTCTGGATTTGAAACAATAAATCATTATCATTATGGTTTTTATCGTATTCTTCCTTAGCTGAGGGATATTGTTGGAAATATAATCCATAGATATTATTTCTTACTTTACTATCCTGTGTATAAATATTGAAATAATTATTAGGATTTAAAAACTGGGTATACTGTAAATTCCAAAGTGTAATTTGATGTATGGTGGATCTGGTCGGATTAAAATTGTAGAGCAATCCTGTATTATAGTTTCTTTTATCAAGCCCTATATTATATTGCGCATTATATCCCAATGAAATTGCTGATGAAGGGCCCCAAGCTTTAGGTATGAAACTTTTTGCATTGAAAGGCAAAATAAGTTTGGGAAAGGACAGGCTAGCCTGTGCTGAAAGTTCTGATGCATTAAATATTTTATTATTATTATTTTTTTTGGATTTAATATTTCCTAATGAACCACCAAAACTTACGCTTAAATTCTCTGCTCCTCCGAAAAGGTTTTTTACAGTAAATGTAAGATTTGGAGTTACACCAAAGTTTACTACTCCTGAATTAAATGCTTCAAATCCTAATTCATAAGAATATTTATCCATGGGTGAAAGAATAATATTGGATATTAAGGTTGAATCAGAATCTTTTTCCGGAACTGTATTAAATCCTAAAATGTTAAAATTATTTACTTTATATATGTTTCTTCTGGTGCGAGTTTCCGAATTTAAGTTGTATGAATGACCTTTTTCAATGGCTAACATATCTGCCAATACTCTGTTTTTATATTTATTACCTAAATGGTTTACAATAAAGGCTATGGTATCTTTTGCCATAACCTTTGTTTTCTTACCATCAACTAACTTGACTATTTTTTTGGTACTAACATAAAAACTTGAATCTATAGTATTTTTACTATTATCTCTATTCTCATTATCTAAGAGTATTACATTTACTTTGTTGTATTTAAATCTTTTAAACTTATTCACTAGGGTATCTTTCTTTACGGTATCAGAGCTATTAGCAACACTACTTAATTGTTTTTTTTTGATAGATAATCTGACGGAAACATCATATACGTTTTTAGCTGTATCTACATAGTAAATTACTTCATCTTTAAGATCATTGAAACGATAATACCCCATATTCTTAAATCTATTCTCCAAACGAGATATCTCATTATCAATCACATAAGCATCTAACCTATCCCCTTTTTTAACATATGATCCCTTATTGAATATATTGTATATAAATTCATTTTTTGACAGTTCCTGTGAATGGGACCTTTTTTTCTTAGTTTGTCTTATCCTTTTTAAATAATGTGAATATAAGTCATCTTTTATTTCATCGGCAATGTCATACGTTATAGTGTCCATAAGCATTGGTCGCCCTAATTTTATTGAATACAGAACATGAGCTTTCTTTCCTGTTGTGATGATACTATCATTTACTATAGATTTTCGCCAACCTCTATTTTTGAAATATTGTTGTATATTTTTTGAGGAAGTTTTAGACACTAAGCTATCGACTAAAACAGGGGCCTCACCATTATTATAATAAAATCGATCAAACCATCTTGATTTGCCAATATAATTTTTCAAATTATACTTTACATAAAGAGAATCCAATAATTTTTGATTTCTTTGTTTTTGATTTACAGCATAATATTCTGCATAGACTGAATCAAAGGTAGGATTTGAAAAATCATATAACCACAATCCTAATGGAACTATGAAAAGTATTTTTTTATTAGATTTTTGTTTTACATAACTTTCCAATTCATCCTCAAATGGATTCTTATATTCATTAATGATTTCTTTTCCCTTTTTATTCAAAAAAGGGCTTCCGTAATTATCCAAATATGGTTTTCCCTTTTTATCAATATATTTATATTTATTGTCTATAAACAAATGTCCATTTTTAGGCACCTTGTTAGTTCTACATGAAAAAATGAGAAACAGTTGAACAAAAATCAATATCTTTACTATAATATTGTATCCTAATTTCATTTCTATGTTGTCTGCAAGTAAAATTAAACTTATTCAGTCTCTTTCAAAAAAAAAATATAGACAAAAATATAACTTATTTGTTGTTGAGGGCATAAAAAGCATCAAAGAATTTAGCTTCTCGAAATTTTCCATAAAAAGTATTTACAGCACTATTCCCATCCCTTTTTTAAATGAAAACCAATATCAAATCATCAATTTCGAAGATTTAAAAAAAATTAGTTTTTTAACTACTCCCCATGATGCTTTAGCCTTATTGGAAATACCCTCCAACAATATTAATTCATTCAAAGGAATTCAATTAGTATTGGATGAAATACAAGACCCGGGAAATCTTGGAACCATCATCCGTCTTGCAGACTGGTATGGAATTAAACAGATTATTTGCAGTAAAGGAACTACTGATGCCTATAATCCTAAGGCAGTACAATCTGCTATGGGATCTTTAAGCAGAGTCAATATTGTTTATACAGATATACATGGGGTATTAGCAAATTCCAAAATACCTGTATTAGGTACTGATATGAAAGGTGAAAATTTATATACAACCGAATTACCTGAAAATTTTTACATACTTATGGGTAATGAAGGAAATGGAGTTTCGAAAGAAATAAAATCTTTATGTACCCAAATTCTTACGATTCCCAGATTTGGTTCAGAGCAAAAAGCAGAAAGTCTAAATGTTGCCATGTCTACCGGCATAATCTTAAGTGAGTTCTATTCGAGAATTGAAAAATTAAAATGAAACAAAAAATGAAATGGAATTCTTATATATCTAAAAAATATCGTAACGATAGTAGCCTTTTTTATGAAATAATTGAAAACTTCGATTCTCTCGGTGAAATTATATTTCAAGAAAGAAATGTTTTACGTAAAATAGAACATTCTGTACTGGGAACCTTAGCGGTTAAATCTTTTAAAAAACCCCATCTTATTAATCAACTCGTCTATGCTAATTTTAGAAAATCTAAAGCCTCACGATCCTATTTTCATGCTGAAATTTTAACTTCAAAGGATATTAATACTCCTAAACCGATTGCTTTTTTTGAAGAAATAAATAAATTTAGAATTGACAGCTCTTTTTATTTTTCTAACTATTTTGAGTATGATTTTACCTTTAGGGAACTTATTGAAAAAAGAAACATGTTTGCTGATTGGGAATTTATTTTAAAAGAATTTGTTCAATTCATTTTTAATGTTCACGAAAATAATATCTTATTTCAAGACCTTTCTCCCGGAAATGTTCTAATAAAAAAAAATAATGAGAAAAAAACTTATTCTTTTTCTTTAGTTGACTTGAATAGAATGACTTTTCAATCCCTATCTTTAGATCAAAGGCTTCAAAATTTTATCAGGCTATCATTAACTGATGAAATGATTCCCATAATTGCAAAAGAATATGCTAAATATAGTAATGAAGATTTTAATTTAATTAGGAAACAATTGCATATAAAAAATAATAAATTTATTGAAAGGAAGGTAATAAAGAATAAAATAAAGAAATTATTGGGTAAAAATTCCTAATATATTTTATTTCTATTTTATTTAATCTAAAGTAAAAAATGATAATTGTGAAAAAATTTATTTATAAACTTTTTACATAAAATCAATAAAAATGACATTTTTATGAAAATATATACGAAAACCGGAGATGACGGAACTACAAGTTTATATGGCGGAAAGCGTGTATCTAAAAACAATATTCGTGTGCAAACCTATGGAGAAGTAGATGAGCTAAATTCATATATTGGATTGATCAGAAGCCATAATTCTTATAAAGAAATTGATGACCAATTGCAAAGGATACAAAATTCTTTGTTTAATTTAGGTGCTGAATTAGCCTCTCCTTCCGATCAGATGTTTTTTTCTAAGGGAAAAATGAAATTTTCTTGTTTAATTTCCGACCAAAAAATAGTTTTATTTGAAAAATGGATGGACGAAATGAGTGAAAAGCTTCCTCCTCAAAAAAATTTTATTATACCGACAGGAAACGTAATTACTTCTACTTCGCATATAGCACGAACAATATGCCGAAGGGCGGAAAGAAGTATAGTTTCGTTATGCGAGATTGAAGATATACGACCTATTTTACAGAAATATTTAAATCGTTTATCTGATTATTTATTTGTTCTTGCAAGATATTTTGGATATTTAGCAAACGAACCTGAAGAACTTTGGAGTCCAAATGAATAAAGCACTACTTTTTTTAAACGGAAAGAAACCCAATATACTTCCGAAAAATATTAAATCGTATTCAATAATCACCTGTACTGATGGAGCATACAGCAGATATGTAAAAAAATCACCTTTTACTGTTGATTATATTTCAGGAGATTTGGATAGTGTACCTTTATCAACTATCCCCTCATCAATCCCAATTATTGAAACACCGGATCAAAATAAAACGGATTTTCACAAGGCATTGGAACTTTTACTGGAAAAAGGTATAAAGAAAGTAGATGTATACGGAGGAAGCGGAAGGGAAAGTGATCATTTTATCGGTAACTTATCTACAGCTCTTTTCTTTAAAAATAAGCTTCTCATTACATTCTATGATGATTACTCAAAATTCTTTTTTTCAGATAAAATAACTAAAATTAAAGATGTTAAAGGTAAAATCGTTTCTTTGATTCCTTTTTTTGAGGCTAAAAACATTCGTACGAAAGGTTTACAATATCCATTATCTAATGAAAAACTTATTTTTCCACAAAGATTAGGTACACGTAATGTAGCTACCCATAATGAGGTGAGTGTTTGCTATGATAAGGGAGAACTATTGATTTATATTAGTCGATAATCTTCTTAATTTATTTCAAATGAATACTTGCCACTTTATTAGCTTTTATTTAAACTAATTTAATGAATAAAAAACATGTATATAATTGAACGCCAATAGCAAAGATCCTTCAACATTAACTGGGTATGAAAATATATTACCGACCTTCTTAAAATTTAAGTTGAAAATTCAATAAGGAACAAGATAGTCATTCCATGATCTTAATTTTCAATAACAAATCCTAAATAGATTGGATATCTATTTATATTTTATCAAATCAAATTAAAAAGGTTTTCCTCCCGACATTTGTTTTGCCATTGCCTGCATCATCATTCTCCCTTGAGGAGTTTGCATCATCTTCATCATTTTACTCATCTGTTCAAATTGCTTCAATAGCTGATTAATATCTTGTATGGTTCGACCGCTTCCCTTAGCTATTCTGTTCTTTCTGGATGTAGTTATGATAGCCGGGTTTCTTCTTTCTTCAGGAGTCATGGAATAAATTAATGCTTCAATGTGCTTGAAAGCATCATCGTCTATATTTATATCTTTTAATGCTTTTCCGGCACCCGGAATCATTCCAAGCAAATCTTTCATATTTCCCATTCTTTTAATCTGCTTTATTTGATTAAGGAAATCATCGAATCCAAATTGATTTTTTGCTATTTTTTTCTGAAGCTTTCGCGCTTCTTCTTCATCAAATTGCTCCTGAGCTCTTTCTACCAATGATACTACATCCCCCATACCTAAGATACGATCTGCCATTCGTGAGGGATAGAAAACGTCGAGAGCTTCCATTTTTTCACCGGTAGAAATAAATTTGATGGGTTTTTCAACGACTGTTCGTATTGTTAGAGCAGCTCCTCCACGAGTATCTCCATCGAGTTTTGTCAATACAACTCCATCATAATTCAACACATCATTAAAAGCCTTAGCTGTATTTACCGCATCTTGTCCGGTCATGGAATCAACTACAAACAGAGTTTCATTTGGTATAACCTTTTGATGGATGTTTCTTATTTCATTCATCATATTTTCATCAATCGCTAAACGCCCTGCCGTATCGATTATAACTACATTAAACTTATTTTGCTTAGCATATTCTATGGCATGGCTGGAAATCTCAACAGGATTTTTATTTTCAAATTCAGTGTATACTTCCACTCCTATCTGATCTCCTAACACTTTTAACTGATCGATCGCAGCCGGACGATATACATCACAGGCAACTAACAGAACTTTTTTTTGTTTTTTAGTTTTAAGATAATTAGCTAATTTACCCGAAAAAGTGGTTTTACCGGATCCTTGTAATCCAGCAATTAATACAATTGAGGGATTTCCGGATAAATTTACGCCTACATTATCCCCTCCCATCAGATCTGCCAATTCATCATGTACGATCTTAACCATTAACTGACCCGGCGTAACTGAGGTAAGCACGTTCTGACCCAAGGCTTTCTCTTGAATCTTTTTAGTCAAATCTTTAGCCACTTTATAGCTAACGTCAGCATCTACTAAAGCTCTTCTGATCTCTTTTACGGTTTCTGCAACATTAATTTCCGTAATCTTTCCTCTCCCGCTGATGTTATGTAAGGCTTTATCTAATTTATCTTGTAAATTCTGAAACATATCCGGTAATTATACTATTTATAGTAATTGCAAAAATAGGAAAGTTTTACGTAAATTAAAAATGTGTATTTCAGTAATTAGAATGAGCCTTTCTTTGTAAAAAAGGTTTTAAAATGTATATTTGCTTCTATATTAAACTATATAGAAAACGATATCGTGTTTACATGCATGATTAAAAAACTATCAAATTTTTAGCTATCATGAATAAAATTTTAATTACAGGGCACCAAAATCCTGATACGGATACCATTACTTCTGCCATTTCCTTTTCTTATTTGCAAAATACCTTAGGTAAAAATACGGAGGCAGTTGCTTTAGGCACACCCAATGAGGAAACTCAATTTGCTCTGGATTATTTTAAAATACATGCCCCTAGAGTCATATCCAGTGCTTCGGATGAAACGAATGAAATTATATTGGTAGATCATAATGAATTTCAACAATCCGTTTCAGATATTGAGGAATTGACTATTTTAGCTGTGATAGACCACCATCGTATTGCTAATTTTCATACTTCTTTTCCTTTATATTATCGCGCGGAACCCGTTGGATGTACCCAAACGATTATTTTAAAAATTTATAAGGAAAATTCGATAGAAATTCCTCCTGCTATAGCAGGCCTTATGTTATCCGGAATAATTTCCGATACTTTGTTATTTAAATCTCCTACTTGCACACAAGATGATATAAATGCAGCTTATGAATTAGCAAAAATTGCAGGAATTGAAGTTGAAAAATACGGATTGGATCTTCTTAAAGCCGGAACCAATCTTTCCAATAAATCTGCTGAAGAATTGATTTCTTTGGATGCCAAATCATTTGAAGTTAATGGAAAAAAAATACGTGTTGCTCAAGTAAATACTATTGATTATGATGACGTTTTTCTTAAGAAAAATAGTATAGAGACTGCTATATCCAATCAAATTAACCAAGAAGGATATGACTTGTTTTTACTTGTGGTAACCAATGTGTTGGATAGTGATTCAAAAATTTTAGCAAAGGGAAATGCTTCTCAGACTGCAGAAAAAGCTTTTGGAGTACAGCTAGATAATGGAGAAGCGTTCCTTAAAGGAGTAGTTTCCCGTAAAAAACAAATCATTCCCCAAATAACCGAAGCTTTGTCCTAAAAACTATATAATCATTTGTATATAAAAGCCGAGCACATGCAGGACGTCTGCATATACTTGGCTTTTTATTTCAAATTTATAACCGATGCTATTTGTTAAAATATTACTAATGAAAATTTTACACCATTTTCTTCATACTTATTACTATTCCGTAATGTAATGCTTCATGACTAATATTAAAATTTATAGCATCTTCAATAGAAGAAATCAAAATACCCATTTTCGTTTCAATTTCTGTGTAAGATTCAAATTTTTTTTCATTAAAATCCTCTTCCAGTCGATCTGCCGTGGTAATAAGCTTGCCTTTTAAGTAGTTAATTTCATCTTCAGTAATTACGAACCTGGGCAGGGTACCCTTTTGATAGTTTTCAATCCAATCATGGGTTATAAGTGGATTTAATCCTGACATTTTATAATGAAGGATTTGTTGGGAAACTAAAACATGGGCAACATTCCAAAAAATATTATTTTTAAATCCTTTAGGAATCATTTGTAATTGTTCTATATTCAAATCATCAATCTCATCTACTAAAGATTTACGATATTTTTTTAAAATTTCAAATTGTTTTTTCACCTCAAAAGAATTTTAACAAAAGTATTAAAGTTATTTAACTAAACAAACAGTATTAATTGTATCAGAATTTAAAATTGAAAAATCACTTATTATTTTATTGGCAGTTGATAAATCTTGATCTCCAGAAGCTTTACTCCTATATCCAATACAAAATATACCGGCTCTATTAGCAGCAATAACTCCTTGAGTTGAATCTTCAATAACAATACAATTTTCTTTGGGTTGTCCCGATAATTTTACAGCTTCTAAAAAAATAGTTGGATCGGGCTTAGAATTTGGGAAATCTTCCCCACTTACTATATGCTTAAAGTAAGGAAATAATCCAAAACGATCAAAAATTTTAGTTAATGTTACTCGAGCTGATGAAGTAGCTAATATTAACTGAAAGTTATCTTTATATAAGCTTTCGATTAGATTTCTGACACCGGGCAACAAATCCAACTCCTTATCTTCTTGAAAGATTTTATTAAAAATACTTCTTTTTTGCAGAACAAGTTCCTCAACCTTCTGTTTCAATCCATATTTTTGTTTCAAATTTTGATATAGGTTACGCGTAGATAACCCTCTAAATGTATCGTACTCTTCCTGAGATATATTCAATCCAATTTCATTAAAATGCTTTTTAAATGATAATTCATGAATGGGTTCGGTGTTAACTATTACCCCATCCATATCAAAGATAACTGTGTTTATCATAAGTTTATTTTATCTACGATTGCAGTGTATATTTTGCTCTTCATTATTTTTAGTTATTAGCAATTACAGTCTAAGAATTGAAAAAATTGTAAAATTAAAATTTCAAATTTAATAAATATTATTTCTAATGTACAGGTGTTATTTACTTTCTAATTTTATAATAAAAAACACTTTATATAAATTAATCGTTAAATTTTACCCAATTCCTGATATTTCATTTTTTTTTAATTTTTTATTCATGAAATTAGTGCAAAAATCCATTATAATTATCTAAATTTGATATTTAAAATTTAATTCATGAATGCATGTATTATTGTCATTGGTGATGAAATTCTTTCCGGCAGAACCCTGGATACCAATTCGAATTTCATAGCTAAACAACTTGACCTGATTGGAGTTTCGGTTACTCAAATTTCAACAATCTCCGATAACCCCACTTCAATAGTTAACAAATTAAAAGAATCCTTTTCCTCCGACAATGATTTTATAATAACTACCGGCGGACTGGGACCAACCCAAGATGATAAAACTAAACAAACCTTAGCAGAATTCTTATCTGACCAATTAGTTCTTAATCAACAAGCGTTAGATTTTATCACCCGGTTGTATTGCACTAATGGACGCACCATGAATGATTTGACACGAAAACAGGCTTGGGTACCCTCCAGTTCAGAAGTAATTATTAACAGATATGGTACTGCTCCAATACTATGGACAAAAAAATCAAATAAAATTTTAATTAATCTACCCGGTGTTCCCTACGAAACTCAAGCTATGTTTAAGGAATTTATAATTCCGAAAATAAAAAAAGAATTTAATCTACCCCATATTATAAGGCGTTCTGTCATTGTGGTAGATTATCCCGAAAGTGAATTAGCTATAACTTTAACGGATTGGGAAAACAACTTACCAGATTATATCTCTTTGTCTTACTTACCTTCTGGAGCGAGAATTGAACTTAGATTGAGCGCAAAAGGTTTTAATAAAACAATCTTGGAAGAAGAGATAGCTCATGAAATAAAAAAATTATCTTTCATTCTTGATAAAAAACTTATATCAACAACTACTACCAATATTGTAGAAATCATTGCCGATTTTTTTTCAAAAAATCAGCTCACTTTGTCCATAGCTGAAAGCATCACGGGGGGAAATATATCACGTAAAATTACTTCATTAGCCGGAAGTTCAGTCTACTACAAAGGTGGCATAACTGCCTATTGTACTCAAATTAAAGAAAATATTTTAAAAATTCCTGAATCTTTCATTAATACCCATAAAGTTGTAAGTGAAGAAGTAGCCAAAAAAATGGCTATTAATTGTGCAAAATTATTCAACTCAGACATAGCTTTGTCTACTACAGGCGTAGCCGGTCCCGGTTCGGATGAATTTGATGACTCCGTGGGGTTGGCTTATATCGGGTTATATTTTAAAGGTATAACTTATGTAAAAAAATACAATTATCCTTATTTGACGCGAGATGAAATGATAACTTGGATTACCAATAAAGCTTTAGAATTAATTTATTTTGAATTGATTAAAAACAAATAAAATTTGAAGTATTTATTTGGTATAATTTTAGATTTCATGAATAGATAACCAATCATAAGATTATGAAAAAAAGAAAATTAGGTTCAACAGATCTTGAAGTCTATCCATTCGCCTTTGGAGGCAATGTATTTGGTTGGACTGCCAATGAAGACACTTCTTTTGAATTATTAGATCAATATACAGAATTAGGTTTTAATTTTATTGATACAGCAGATGTATATTCTGCATGGGTTCCGGGAAATAAAGGCGGAGAATCAGAGACTATCATCGGAAAATGGATCCATCAAAAAAGAAATAGGGATAAACTTGTTATTGCTACTAAGGTGGGTGCTGAAATTAACAGCACACATAAAGGCTTAAAAAAATCATATATCCTTTTAGAAGTTGAGGAATCATTAAAACGCCTACAAACAGATTATATAGACTTGTATTTTACTCATTTTGATGACCCCAATACACCCATTGAAGAAGTTTTGGAAGCATATCAACAACTGATAAAGGCAGGTAAAATACGTTATATAGGAGTTTCCAACATGTCCCCTGAAAGAATAATAAAATCTCTGGAGATAAGTAAGACTAATAACCTCCCCTCTTATACAGTTTTACAACCGGAATATAATCTTTATGATCGGGAATCGTATGAGAAGGATTACGAGCCAATTGCTGAAAAATACAATTTAGGAGTAATGACTTACTATTCTTTAGCAAGTGGATTTTTAACCGGAAAATACCATTCCGAATTGGATTTAAATAAAAGTAAAAGAGGTGATGGATTAAAGAAATATTTAAATGAAAGGGGGATACGCATTATCAAAACTTTAGAGGAGGTTGCAGCAAGAAATACAGCTACCCCTGCTCAGGTTGCCATTGCCTGGATTATTCAAAGACCTAGTATTACCACTCCTATTGCGAGTGCTTCTAAACTAGGACAGCTGGATATATTAAAATCAGTGGACTTAAATTTATCTGAAGATGATATGAATGACCTGGATACTGCCAGTAGAGTCATCCCATAAATAATAAACGCTTAGTTTAATATAAAAAAAAGTATTCAATGAATTGAATACTTTTTTTCTTTTATGAGACAAATTAAACAATATTATCTGTTTTGTAATATAAATATAAAATTTTTCTGTCTTTTAAGTAGGTTTTAAAATTTGATTTTATTTTTTCTCTAATTTTATTTCTTATCTTTGCAAAAATTTTATTTAATTTCATGGAATTATACTACTCATTTTCAATCCTTATTATTTTAGCTGCTATTTTTTCATATATTAATGTCAGATTTTTAAAATTTCCCTCCACCATTGGGATTATGATCATTGCATTAATTATGTCAATTATTTTAGTTCTTTTAGGTAGTTTGACATCTAAACCGTTAAATGATATTGCTTCTTTAATTAAAGAATTTGATTTTACCGAAATATTGATGGGATGTATGTTAAATTTCCTGCTTTTTGCCGGAGCAATACACATTAATATGTCGGATCTGAAGGAGCAAAGGCTCCCTGTAATAATATTTTCCACGTTGGGCGTTATTATATCTGCTATCGTTGTGGGTGCAGGGCTTTATTATACTTCGAATTATCTTCTCCCGCTTATAAATGTACATACTGAAATACCATTAATATATTGTTTACTTTTTGGAGCATTAATTTCTCCTACTGATCCAATTGCTGTATTGAGTATATTAAAACAAGCCAATGTTTCTAAATCTTTAGAAACAAAAATTGCCGGAGAATCCCTACTTAATGATGGGGTAGCGGTAGTATTATTTGCCGTGTTAGCTAATCTTGCTTATAATCCTGTAGTTGTTGCAACCGGACGTATGGATTTATCATTTGCTCATATCTTTGATTTGTTTCTTAGAGAAGCAGTAGGCGGATTGTTATTAGGTGCTGCACTTGGATATCTTGCCGCTTATGCCATAAGAACCTCACACGATTACAAGGTTGCGGTTCTTATAACTTTAGCCGTAGTTATGGGGGGATATCTTATAGCAAGTTCTCTGCATACCTCTGCTCCACTTGCGATGGTTGGTGCAGGATTAATTATTGGAGAATCCAGAAGAAAATTAGGAACTAATAAAAATAGCAGTGTGAGTACTTTCTGGGAATTAATTGATGAGGTGATGAATGCTATTTTATTCCTCTTTATGGGATTCCAACTATTGCTTATTGATGATCTAATACATTATTGGCTTTTAGGTATTATATGCATTATAATCGTCTTATTCGCCAGATTTATATCTATAAAGATACCAACGATAATTATTCCATTTAAAGAAAAATTCAGTAAAGGAACCATAGCAGTACTAGTATGGGGAGGATTACGTGGAGGGGTTTCCATAGCTTTGGCTCTTTCAGTTCCCGAAAGTGATTATAAAGAAACTATTATAGCCGTTACTTATGTTGTAGTTGTTTTCTCCATTTTAGTTCAAGGGTTGACTGTCGGAAAAGTAGCGAAAGATATTCAATAAAATAGTTCTTAAGCAGTAATTACTACTAATGATTTTACAAACTATAATATAAAAATACAGGTAGTATCTGCGTTGTTGATAAAAATGCAGATACTATTTTTAAACATCCGAACTTATCTTTTAAGCAATAGATAGATATGATTCCAATTTATTAGAACATTTTTACTCTACATTTTTAATACTATCTTGTGTACCCAATCAAAATCGAGGTATATTAACTCACATACATCCATGTTACTTTAAAAAAGCTAATTTAATGGCATATTTATTGTTTAAAAAATAAAGAACTACAAGATTATTACACTTCCTTCATTAACCGGAATAGAATTTAAATCTAAAAAAAATTATTATTTAACTCTAAAAAATTTATATTAATGGAAGGAATGGGTATTTTATGGTCTATAATTATAGGAATTATAGCCGGTTTTATTGCTGGTAGAATCATGCGAGGCAGCGGATTTGGAATGTTGATTAATTTGCTTATTGGACTTGTGGGAAGTATACTGGGTGGATGGATCTATAGTTTATTGGGCTTTTCCAGCGGAGGTAAATTTGGAATGTTATTAATGTCTGTAATTGGTGCTGTAGTTCTCCTATGGGTTATTTCACTATTTAAAAAAAAATAAAACTCAAAAAATTAATATGTTATGAGAAAAATAGTTATAGGTACAGTTCTAGGTGCAGCCGTAGGATACTTTGCAAGAAAAATGCAAGAAAAAGGATTTTTCGATCAAATGTCTGATGAACTATGTCAACTTAAATCAAAAACCAAGAAAAAATTTAATGACGTTGTAAATACCGGTAAAAACGAGGCAGAAGATATTAAATACCGGGCACAAAAAATAGGTGAGAAAGGGGTAGATTTTTTAAAAGATAGTTAGTCATCGAAAAAACAAATAAGAAAATAACAGCTATTCAGCTGTTATTTTTTTATTTTTTAAAATAAAATAATAATTAAATATAATAGTAGTTTTTTATTAATCATATTTAATAACTGAAATTTGACATAAACACGCATGAAATTAACAGATACTCCTATTGAATTGGGAACAGAAAATATTGGTAAACTTTTAAAACAATACGCTATTCCTGCAATTATAGCAATGATGGCTTCTTCTCTATATAATATAACTGATAGCATATTTATAGGGCATGGTGTTGGTCCACTCGCTATTTCAGGATTAGCAATCACATTCCCGCTCATGAATCTGGCTGCTGCCTTTGGTTCCCTTATGGGCGTGGGGGCTTCTACATTATTATCTGTTCGTTTAGGACAAAAGGATTATAACACTGCCAACAGTATATTGGGAAACGTATTTATTGTAAATCTTTTCATTGGAATATCCTTTACCGTCATAACCCTACTTTTTTTAGACCCTATATTGTATTTCTTTGGTGCCAGTAAAAAAACGCTTCCCTATGCTCATGATTTTATGGTTATCATTCTACTGGGAAATGTAATTACCCATACCTATCTCGGTTTAAACGCTATGCTAAGGTCATCAGGAAAACCTAAACAATCTATGTATGCCACAATATTTACGGTAATTATAAATTTAATTTTAAATCCCTTGTTTATTTTTGGGTTGGGTTGGGGAATAAAAGGCAGTGCTTTTGCTACTGTTATTTCACAAATCATTGTTTTAACATGGCAAATTTATTTGTTTAGCAATAAAAATAATTTTATCCATATACAAAAAGGAATTTTTAAACTAAATAAATACATTATAAAAGATTCTTTAGCTATAGGCATGTCTCCATTTTTAATGAATGCCGCTTCATCAGTCATTATTATTTTAATTAATCAAGGACTTTTAAAATACGGAGGCGACTTAGCTATAGGAGCCTATGGAATTGTAAATCGCATTGCTTTTCTGTTTGTTATGATTGTTCTAGGATTAAATCAGGGAATGCAACCGATAGCCGGATATAATTTTGGAGCTAAATTATACCATCGGGTAAAAGAAGTATTAAAAAAGACTATTACAGGTGCTACTATTGTTATGTCCATCGGATTTTTTATTGTAGAATTAATACCCCATGTAGTGGCATCCATTTTCACTAATGATGAGGAACTAATTAATATAGCTTCTGTTGGGTTACGAATTGTCTTTATTTGTTATCCTATTGTTAGCCTTCAAATAGTCATATCTACTTTCTTTCAAAGTATCAATATGGCTAAGAAAGCAATTATTTTATCGTTGACAAGGCAAGTAATTTTTTTAATTCCATTTTTATTAATTCTTCCTAATTTTTTGGGAATTACCGGAATATGGATAAGTATGCCAATCGCAGATTTTTTTTCTACCATCTTAGCTATACTTATGCTTTCTAACCAATTTAAAGAATTTAATAAACAAAA
This sequence comes from Apibacter mensalis, assembly GCF_001418685.1. Taxonomy (GTDB): domain Bacteria; phylum Bacteroidota; class Bacteroidia; order Flavobacteriales; family Weeksellaceae; genus Apibacter; species Apibacter mensalis. The sequence goes on along the minus strand of NZ_LIVM01000004.1, from coordinate 168,688 downwards.
CCTAAACAAACCATGACAGAAAAATATATTGTTACCATTGGCCGACAAATGGGAAGTGGAGGTCGAGAAATTGGAAAAAAACTAGCCAACTTATTGAACATATCTTATTTTGATAAAGAAATTATTAATCTCGCATCGAAAAAAAGCGGATTAAATGAAGAATTTTTTGAACAGATGGATGAAAAAAACAGTTTTAGTTTTTTTGATAATTTTGCTGGAATGCAATTCTCCAAAAATTATTTAGGCAGCGAAACTTTATTTGAAATACAAAGCAGCATCATTCAAGAATTAGCCGATAAGGATTCTGTCCTTTTTGTAGGTAGATGTGCCGATTATATACTTCGCGAATACCCAAGACGATTAGATATATTTATCACAGCTACTAAAGAAGACAGAATTAAAAGAACTGCTGAAAGAAAAAATATCTCTTTAAAAGAAGCTGAAGATTTAAACCATATGATAGATAAAAGAAGAAAAGAATACTATAATTTCTTTAATAAAAAAAGTTGGGGACAGGCCAATTCCTATCATCTTTGTATCAATTCTTCTATATTGGGAATCGATAAGAGTGTAGATCTTATTAAAATTTTTATTGAACAAAAATTCAACCTTTAATTAATGAAACATATAGTGAATTATCATGTTTATACTGTTATTAAACTATATGGTTCCCGTTAAATTTATTGAAAAACATCGATCCGAGCACATTCAATTTTTAGAGAAACAATACGCTCCGGGCTATTTTATATTATTAGAAGCAAAAAATTCAAGACTTGGGAAATTTATTATCTCTCTTTTTTAAGATGCAGAAAAGTTAATAACAAATTTAAAATAAGATCCTTTAAGAAAGCTTTAATCTTATCGACTATAAGAGTGCGGAAATAATTCCATCTATGAATTAGAAAAAATCAAAATATCTTATAGAATAATTTGTCAAATTATCTTTCTAATTACAAAAGTATTATATTTGACAAAAAATAAGAAACTATATGAAATTGCTTGAAGGAAAAACCGCAATTATTACCGGAGCAACCAGAGGAATAGGAAAAGGTATTGCACAAGTATTCGCAAGGCATGGAGCCAATATTGCTTTTACCTATGCATCTTCAACTGCGAAAGCAGAAGAATTAGTAAAGGAACTTTCTCCATTAGTTAAAATAAAAAGTTATCAATCTGATTCTTCCGATTATGAAGAAGCACAAAAACTGATTGATGAAGTTCTGAAAGAATTCGGACCAATTGATATCGTAGTTAATAATGCCGGAATTACTAAAGATAACCTTCTTTTAAGAATGAGTAAAGAAGATTGGGATGAAGTGCTGAGAGTCAATTTAGATTCCGTGTTCAATCTTACTAAGGCAGCAACCAAGCCTATGATGAAACAAAAAAGTGGGTCTATTATCAATATGAGCTCAGTTGTCGGGGTTAAAGGCAATGCCGGACAAGGAAATTATGCTGCCTCTAAAGCCGGAATTATAGGATTCTCAAAATCTGTTGCTTTAGAGTTAGGCTCAAGAAACATTCGATGCAATGTGGTGGCTCCCGGATTTATAGAAACAGAAATGACTCAGGCTTTGGATGATAAAACCGTTCAAGGATGGAGAGATAATATTCCTTTAAAAAGAGGTGGTACTCCCGAAGATATTGCTAATGCTTGTTTATATCTTGCGAGCGATTTATCGAGTTACGTTACCGGACATGTACTCAATGTCAATGGCGGAATGCTTACTTACTAAACAAAAAAATAGATAAAGCCCTTATAAATAAGAGATTAAATTTTTTTTAATCTCTTTTTCTTTTGTTAACTTAGTAAAATATGTATAGCAATAAATTATCAGTACAACTAGTAGGAGAAGTATTATACCGATACGGAATTACCGACATCATAATTTCTCCAGGTTCAAGAAATGCCCCCTTAACCATTCACTTTACCAATCATAAAGAATATACCTGCTATAGTATTGTAGATGAACGTTCTGCCGCATTTTTTGCTTTAGGAATGGCTCAATCTAAGAAAAAACCGGTAGCTATTTGCTGCACCAGCGGTACAGCCTCTGCTAATTACTATCCAGCAATTATAGAAGCTTTTTATCAAAACGTCCCTATTGTAGTACTCACAGCAGATCGACCTGAAAATTACGTAGATATTTTTGACGGACAAACCATCAGGCAAAAAGATATATATCGTAATCATATTTATGGATCGTATCAATTATCCGAATCGGAAAATGATGAATCGATTACCCAAAATTTCCTGGATTTGAAAAAAGCTCTAAACACCTGTATCTTAAAATCCGGACCGGTACATATTAATATTCCATTTTCAGAACCTTTATATGAACAGTCAGATAAATTAGAAATTAGTTTTGAAAAACTCACTCTTCCGGAAAAGAATTATCCTTCAGAAACATATGACGCTTTACTTCCGCTATGGAACCAATATGCTAAAAAAATGATTTTGGTAGGTATGCAACAACCGGATGCTCAACTTAAAAACTTACTTGAGAAACTTGCAGACCGCGAAGATACAGTTATTCTTACCGAAATAACATCCAATCTTAATTCTACGAAATTTTATCCTACTATCGACCGTTATGTATTTCCTTTTGGTGAAGAAAAAATGGAGGAATACAAACCTGACCTTCTTCTGACTCTCGGTCAAAATATAGTCTCTAAGAAAATTAAGGTATTTTTACGTAATTCTAACTTAAAGGCTCATTGGCATTTGGATGAATATTGGCATCCGGATACCTTCTTTGCTTTAACCGAAAAAATCATTGATTATCCTGCGGATTTTCTCCATAAACTGGTGAAGTTACCTCAAACCGAATCCGATTATTCTTTACTTTGGAGGAAATTAAAAAGTGAAAAGAAAAACAGACATGATGAATTTATTAAAAATGTCCCCTATTCTGATTTATGGGTTATGAATACCTTAAATGATAAAATACCCGACTTTTATAATCTCCAAGTATCTAACAGTTCAATGATTCGCTATGCGCAGTTATTTAATTTTAATTCAAAAAATAATATTTTTTGTAACCGAGGAGCAAGTGGTATTGATGGGGCTACTTCTACGGCCGTGGGTTTTGCCGTTGCCGATCCGGCTCCTACTGTATTAATTACGGGCGATATGGGTTTTTTTTATGATTCCAATGCTTTGTGGAATAAATATATTCCAACGAATTTCCGAATTATTCTTGTAAACAACGGAGGTGGGGATATTTTTAAAATTATTCCCGGTCCTGATACTTCAAATTCTTTAGATGAGTATTTTGTAACCCGGCACAACCGTACAGCACGATTGTTAGCAAAGGAATATAATTTCGAATACAACGAAGTACATAATCAGGAAGGATTGATCCAAAATATAGATTCTTTTTTCTCCCTAACCGATAAACCCAAATTATTAGAAATAAATACCAAAGGGCAACCTAATTCGAATATTTTACGTGCATATTTTAATTTTTTAAATCAATAAAAAACAATGAAAATTACGGTAATAACCCCCATGAGAGAAGAACAGGAAAAAATCACGAATGCTTTCAATGAGTTTTCATCTCTTCAACATTCTTACGAAGTAAGAATATCCGGAATAGGACGGGAAAATGTAGCTAAGGCTCTCATCAATAAACCAAAATCTGACCTGGATATTCTGGTTGGGTTTACCGCTATTATCGGTGTTGAAAAAACCATGCCCAACGAATTAAAAAAGGGTAGTTTGGTGGAGGTGGTTGCTTCTTCTTTATATGGATATTCCGGTGAAATATTTGAAAATGGTAAGCTAAAATTAACATCTTCAAAAACTAAATTTCCTTCGCTCAGCTCATTAACATCGGATAAATTTGTAACTACTTCTAACCTTCCGATCGGAACACTAATTAATATGGAGGATTATACTTTTATGTGTTTAAAAAGACCTCAGGATTTTATTATTCGCATCATTTCAGATTTTTTACCTCATCCGCAAGAAATTGATTTTTTAAAAATCATCGAAGATATTTCTTTTACTCCTGTTATTGAGTTTTTGGAAAGCTTACAGTAACTTCTGATTGGATTAGGCACCTAATTCCAGTTGATTTTTTACCAGATTATAATATTCGGACTTAGCTTTAACCAACTGGTTATGATTTCCTACTTCAGCAATTTGCCCGTTTTTTAGCACTATAATCTGATCTGCATTTTTAACCGTTGATAACCGATGGGCAATAATAACCACGGTCCTCCCCTTAAAAAATTCCTGTAAATTGTCATGAATGATCTTTTCATTTTCAGAATCCAGGGCAGAAGTTGCTTCATCAAAGAATAAATAGTTGGGATTCTTATAGACGGCCCTGGCTATTAATATTCTTTGTTTTTGTCCTCCGGAAAGTTCTATACCTGAATTTCCAATACGTGTAAAATAATGCATGGGCAGTTGTTCTATAAAATCTTGTATACCTGCAATTTTCGCAGATTCCCTAAGTTGATCAATATTACAATCTTCCATAGACATGGAAATATTACTTGCTATAGTATCACTGAAAATATTTCCATTTTGTAAAACTGTTCCGCATTTATCTCTCCAGTCTTCTGCATTTATTTCATTAATAGAATAATCGTCTAAATATATTCCTCCTTGTTTTACAGGATAATAAGACAATAGTAATTTTAAAAGAGTTGTTTTTCCGCTTCCACTAGCTCCAACAATAGCCGTTACAGAGTTTTTAGGAATATTAAAAGATACATTTTCTAAAATAAAAGGATTATAACTTCCGGGATATTTAAATGAAACACTATTTACATTGATATTTTTTATATTATAATTTTTTATTTCAATTTTATTTGTATCATCTTCATTAGGTGTATCATATAATAATTCTATTCTTTTATTAGCAATGTTAACATCCTGAACATCTCTTATAAAAGAAATTATGTTTTGTATAGGACCTGTCAATTGACCTATAATATAGGATATGCTTAATAAAACCCCTAAAGTCATTTTTCCTTCAATGATCAATATAGCACAGTATCCTATTGCAATTATTTCCTTTAATTTAGAAAAAATATTCATACCTACCAATTGATAAGTATTTAAAAATAATGACCTTAATTCCAATTTATTCGATTTATCCTGAATATATAATATTTTATTTATTATATTATTTTGTGCTCCATTGATTTTTATTTCAGGCATATTCATTATAAATTCATATATATTATTAGAATTTTCTGTTTGTTTTAAGAAAATTGCATACTCATTTATCCTCCTTCTTTTTAGGAAAATAAGTACCCATAGTATAGATAATATAGATAAAACTAGATAAACAAAAAAAATAAATCTATTGAAATAAAATAAAATACCGCCAAATACTAGTATATTAAACAGAATTAAAATAAGATTAATACCTTTCCATGTTATAAAATTTTGAATAGTATTCTGATCGTTCAATCGTTGTAAAATTTCTGTATTGATTTTTGTATCAAAAAAATTTAATGGTAATTTTAAAAGTTTATTTAATAAAGCTCTTTTTAAATTTATGGTTAATAAAAAGTTGCTCTTGGTTAAAATTAATTGATTTATAAAATCTGATAAAAAATTTGAAATAAATAAAATAAATTGTGCTAACAAAAGATAATAAACAACGCTTATAGACTTAGATAAAATTCCAATATCTATAATTTTTTGAAACGTAAATGGAATAAACCAGTTAGTGACTAAGCCCAATACTATCAAAATGAAAGATATAATATATTTACTTTTATTTTTTTTGATAAATGATATTGAAAACTTAAATATATTTGAATTTATTAATCCTTTCTCTTCTTTGTCTTTCTTTTTTCCTATTGCAAAATTTTCTGTTGGTTCCAGGTATATAGCAACACCTTTCTCACTATTTCCTTTCCATTCTGTTTCAAAAACCTCTTGTTCTAAAATTATTTTACCATAACCTGGATCAAGTATATGATAGAAAGTCTGTTTATTTTTCTTTCCAATCTTCTTGATTACAACAAAATGGCTTTGTTTCCAATACAAAATACAAGGTAAAGGAATTTCTTCCAATTCTGTAAGAGTGAGTTTTAGCGCTACTGAATACAACCCTACTTTCTCAGAAACGTCCAATATATCTTGCACAGATATTCCTAATCTTGTAAATTCAAATAATGCTTTAACAGAGGAAAGTGAGCTTCTATTGCCATAATAACTCATTATCATAGCCAAACATGCCGCTCCGCAATCTGTACTTTCAAGTTGATGATAAAATATAACCTTACTTTTATTGAATATTTTCAACAATTTCATCAATTTTTGCTAATAGAACTTTGTCTTTTTCTTCTTTACCACCATAAATACAATATTCTTCATTTTTTTTTAGATGTTCTATCGCATGCTGGGAACATCCTCCGTTACAGATTGGAAGTAACTCACATTTTAAACATGGTGCATTTCTAAACTTAGAATTCATTCTTTCTTCTAAATGATTATCTTTCCATATCAACTCTCCATTATTAGATAAGTATCCAACACGATTGTTTGATGAAAAATCACGCGCTGTACATTTAAAAATGTCTCCATTGAAATTAACTACAACACTATTTCTTTTGTCAGCATAGCAAGAATCTAATACATTATTTACTGTTCTAATACAAGCTGTTTTTATACCCTTTTCTTTCATAGATTGCAATTCATAAGCTAATATTTTTGAAATTTCTTTGCCATTATCATTCTGCCAAACTCTATGAAAATCGAATCTTAGATATTTTTCAATTATTTCTGGATTCACATCTTTAAAATCATCAGCTATTTTTCCGGTATCAGCAATATTTTCATCTGTATAATTCACTCTTGCCGTAACTCTAAATTGATTATTTATTAGAAGTTTAATATTATCAACGATTTGATAATAAGAACCTTTAGTCTTATTTACATATCTTACTTTATCATGCTCCTCTCCATAACCGTCAAAAGTAATCTGTAAATGACAAGTTTTATTTCTGCTTTTAAAATAATTAATAAAACTTTTATTAATTAAAAATCCATTTGTAGTGAAACTTATGTGTAGATTTTTATTTCTCTTTTCACATAACTCTGAGCAATAATCTATTAAAGATACTACAATTTTATCAAAATACAATAGAGGTTCTCCTCCAAAAAAATACAAATTGAAATTAATCAATTCTTTTTCAAATGTTATCTTGTCTATCAATAATTTAATTTTATTAATCTCAGACTCTTTCATTCTTGAACTCTTAATGTGAGATTCATAGCAATACCAGCATTTAAAGTTACAATTCATAGTTGGATTGACAATCAACATAAATGTTGTTAAATCTCCATCTATTTTTTTTGAAAGTTTTTTTACCTTCTCTAATTCGTCTTCTTTACTATTTAAAATAAAATTATTATCAAATAAATAATTAAAAAACTCAGGGTGAATTATTTTAATCTCATCACAACTCTTATTATTTAATAGATCTTTTAATCCCTCTTCTATGAATATTACTTTCTGCTCAAAAGTATTATATAAAGCAAATTTATCTCTGTAAGGAATAAAAGTATTATAAAAACTATATTTCATAGGATGTATTTAATTTAAAACAGAATTCAATCCACCTATTAATTGTTTAGATTCAGTTTATGTTAAAAGTTTATTATTTTTATACACTTATTAATAATAAATAAATTCTCTGCCAATGGCAGAGAATTTTTTAAGAAATCATTCAAAATTTGATTGTAAAGAATTTTCACTACATTTCCCTCCTTTACAATTAACATTACATACAATGTTAAAGCCTTCACTTCCACCCAATGATCTAGTGGAAAAAGAATCTGAAAACCCTCCTTTCATAACCTTTCCTGATGTTTTTAATACTTCAAATTTAATAACATCTAATTTTTTTTGTTTTTTTCATGATAAATTATTTTAAATTTTTTTAGAGTAACCTTTTTATGTCATGACTCATCTATGGACAACAATTGAAATTGGTATTTTTAATGGATTCTATTCTTCTCTTCTGCATTACTTTCTTCTATATTTTTAGTTTTAATCGTTGAACTTCCTAATTTATAACTCAATGACAGGCGTATATATCGGGAGTCATAATAGCCTCTATTATAAGATTTTATTCCATTCCTAATTTTTATAACTCTATAATCATAGTCTTTTAAAATATTATTAATGTTTAAGGATATCTGCATTTTTTTATTGAATACTTGAGCTTTAAAAAATAGGTCTAACTGATTCTTTTCTTTACCATTTCCTATGTCTCCACTTTTGCTGGGAGTTGAATAATAATAAGTAAAGCCTGAGGAGTAGTTTTGTTGTTCATCAAAAACAAATGCATTGGTCGTTTCAAACTGAACATAAAATCCTTCTTGTGATTTAGGCGTAACAGGATATGCTTGTGATTTTGTATAAAGATATTGTCCAATAGCACCTACAGAAGCTTGCAACCATTTTAGCTTATTATAAGAAAATCGTTCATAAATTGCATAAGCACTTGTATTAAAATAATTCTCACTTTTTGTATATTGTATATAATTGTTTTCATCTATTCTTGTTAATAAAGAATACGAATCTTTTATTATTAAATAATAAAAAGTACTTTGCAACATACCTTTATAGTCATAAGAAAATTCTATATTGTGAGAAAGTATTGGTTTTAAAAATGGATTACCTTCTGAATATGAATAGGGATTGGAATAATACCTAAAAGGATTCACGGAATTATAATCAGGTCTTTCAATTCTTCTAGAATAACTCAAAGAATATGAATTATTATCATTTGCTTTGTAAAGAGCATAGAAAGTAGGAAATAGTTTTACATAATTATTTTTATTCTTCTGATGAGTAATTTTAGAATTTCCACAGGTTTGGGTATTCTCCATTCGCAAACCTGCCTTAAAGTCCCATTTCTTTAGTTCTTTATTTACCGATATATAAACTGCTTGCGTGTTTTCCGTGTAGTTAAAATTATCTTTATTTGTACTTTCTGAATTTCCGTTTTTTAGTCTGGAATTTTTTAATCCACTTTCTGTTTTTGTAAATGATACTTTGGTTCCATATTCTAATTTTATATTCTTCATGGGATACTCCATATCCACCTTTCCGCTATAATTATTTATTTCCAACGTTCCTCTATTTTCAACAGGAAAATAGCTGTAAATCCTTTTCATTGTATCGTCATAGGTATTGGTGAAGTAATTAATTTCATTTTCCTTATTATAATTGAAATAATCGAAGTTTACTTTTAATTTCCGCCCAAGACTATCTATAGCAAAATGGGAATACCCATTTACTGAATTCAATCTGCTTATTGATTCCTGGTGATTATGTGTTTGAAGTAAAGAATCTAACTTTTTTCCATAGGCACACAATCTTGTTTGGTCATTGCTATTGGAATGAGGATTTGAATAATTTATCAAATACTGAATTCCTGTATTCCACTTGGGGGTTAACTGATAATCAACAACGAATCTGGAGTTTACTGAATTTTCATAGTATTTACCTACATCTTTTTCATTCCATAATTGCGAAGGATAAAAGACCTTCCTTTTTTCTATTCCTTGTGAAAGTCCGTTACCGTAATTTGCAGACACTCCTAAAGTTAATTTTTTCTTATTATAGTTAAAGTTTCCACCTGCTCTTCCATATCCGTAAAAACCTTGTTGGTAGGAAGTTCTAATAGTGGAAGACCAAGAATCTTTTTTAGCCTTTTTCAACTGTATATTTATTAATCCCGAATTACCCTCCGCTTCATATTGTGCCGGTGGGGTGGTTATTACTTCTATATTTTTAACATCTGCTGAGGAAATAGATTTTAAATAATTAACCAAATCATCTCCTGATAGAGGTATGAGCCTGTCGTTTACCATGACTTTTAAACTACTTTTTCCTATAAGTTCTATTTGATCGTTAACTACTTTTACTCTAGGTGTTACTTTTAAAAGATCCAATACATCTCCCCCTGATGAAAATACTGAATTTTCCACATTAAAAACCATCCGGTCTACTTTGCGCTCTATTAATTTTTTATTCCCTGTTACGGTTACTTGCTGTATTTCTTTTTCTACTGCTACTTTTATCTCGCCCAGGTCTATATCTTCTTTCAGGTCCCAATTTTTTGCATATACTATTTTTCCCCAGTGCTTTACTTCTATCGTATAATTTCCCGGTGATAAATGACTGAAAGCAAAAAAACCGTCTTCTTCTAAAACGGTACTGTTCAAGATAGAATCTTG
>NZ_LIVM01000004.1:0-158456 GCF_001418685.1 Apibacter mensalis | reverse complement strand
GGATGGGTGGATTTTATTTTTTATGGAATACCTATAAAAATGCATATAATTACCATCCCTTTAGTAATAATTTAATGGATCCGTTCTTTTTCTTCTTGATTTCCTGTTTGTCTTTTTAATTCTTTAAGCTTTTTATTTCCTAATTTATAAACCATAGACAATAAAAAATACTGACTCCCATCTCCATAATTTTTATAGGTCTGTTTTATATTATGGGTAAATGATGTCCATTTGGCACGATTACTACCTGTAACATCACATCCTCGAAGTGATATTTGCAAATTTTTATTTATGAAAAATAATTTTAAAGCAAAATCTAAACTATTGTAGGAGGTTCCTTTATCCATCTGGTCCGGCCCCTTGGAATTATACCACCAATCAACAGCGAATGCTATTGTTTTATTTTTATTAAGATAAAAGGTATTATCAGTAGAAAAATATAATGTCCAACCTATGTTTCTTCTATTAGATATAAAACTGAGCGGTGATTTATATTCTGCATAGGAAATAGTACATTCATTTACACTTTCCCACCATTTGTATACGAAAAATGAATAGGAGGTTTTATAGCCTAATATTTCCGAATTTAAAGCATTTAAGGGCTTGTTTATTTGTATTCTATTGTCATTATTCAAAATTGTGACCTGCTCATAATCTCCTTCCGTTTTCGAATAGTAAAGTGTATGAGCAAACTCATTACATACATAAGACATTTCTATATTATGACTATAAGTAGGTTTTAGATCAGGATTTCCTGTTAAATAAGAGTAAGGATTCAAATAAAATCTAAATGGATTTAACGAATAAAAACGAGGTCTTTGTATACGTCTTCCATAATTTACGGAAATAGTTGCATCATCTTTTAGCGTATATAAAAGATAAGCCGTAGGGAATAACTTAACATATTTTTTTCTGTCTGTCTGATATAAAGTAAATGATTTTCCTTCTGTCCGGGTAAATTCCGTACGCACCCCTAATTTAAATTCCCATTTTTCTTTTATTTTTTTATTTACTGTAAAGTAAAATGATTGATCATTTTCTTTATAATCAAATTTATCTGTATTTTCCAGATTTAATACAGGATTTCCTGTGGTTACATCATAATAAAAAATATTATTTTTTGTTTTATTAAAAGATATTTTTGCTCCATAATTCATCTCCATCCAAGACAATGGGTGTTGCATATCTATAGTTAGTGAAAAATTATTAACCTCCTGTTCCCCTATATTTTCAAACCCATAATAGTTCCGTAAATTCCCATCTAAACTATAGTTGGTTTGCGAATAATTTTCCTTAGGACTTTTGTTATAAAAATAATCTAAATCAAAAGTTATTTGTTTCCCCTTGGTTGAGTCTATTTTATATATATCATGTAAATTTGCAGAGTGATAATTATATTTATCGGTAATGGTTGAAAGAGAATAAATATGGTTATAGTCTGATCTGTTAGATATTTTTGTAAATGATTTTTCTTGTTCTTTTGGAGTAGATTGCACATAATCATAATCATAGATAAACCCTACCGTATTATTTTTACTTATAAGATAATCTATACTCACTCTTCCTGAATAAGAATTTCCATCTTTAAGGTTTTTATCTAATATATTCCAATTTTCATCCGGATAAAAGTAATTGATATGATTAATATTTTTTACTTTTCTTTTATCATAATTTACACTTGAACTAAAAATAATTTTATTTCTATTAATATTAAAAGATAAACCATTACCATAAGAAGAATATGAAGCTTGCTTTAATTGTTGTCGAATAGACAAACTCCATGTATTTTTAAAAGCCTGTTTCAAATTAATATTTATTAATCCTGAGTTTCCTTCTGCCTCATATTTTGCAGGTGGATTACTAATAATTTCTACATTTTTAATATCATCAGAAGAAACCGATTCTAAATAAGTAATTAATTCCTTTCCTGAGAGAGAAATCATTCGATTATTTACCATAACTTTCATACTACTTTTTCCAATCAAAACCAAACTTTCTTCTTTCACTCTAATTTGAGGAGTTTTCTTTAATATATCTAAAGCTGTTTCCCCTGATGAAAATACTGAATTTTCCACATTAAAAACCATCCGGTCTACTTTGCGCTCTATAAGCTTTCTTTTCCCCGTTACGGTTATTTGCTGTATTTCTTTTTCTACTGCTACTTTTATCTCACCCAGGTCTATATCTTTTTTTACGTCCCAATTTTTTGCATATACTATTTTTCCCCATTGCTTTACTTCTATCGTATAATTTCCCGGTGATAAATGACTGAAGACAAAAAAACCGTCTTCTTCTAAAACGGTACTGTTCAAAAGAGAATCTTGCTTAGATACTATTACCTCTGCTAATTTATCAGAATTTGATTTTTCAAAGGTTACTTTGCCTTGAATTCTTAGGTCTTGGGAAAAGGATATTAAACAAAAAAACAACAATATAGATAAAAGTTTGATTTTCACAACAGATTTACTATTTATTTTAATAAACTTATACTATAATAAATGAAAATAAAAACATTTTATGCATTTTACTTATTTTTACAACTTATACTGATTCTAAATTTTATTAAAATAAGATAAATTCACAGATTTTCGTGCTTACAATTATTATATTCTTATTTTGATCTTGGAATATGTTGAAATATTTTATTTTGACTTACAATGACTGTTTGATAAATGAATGTTATTTTTGTATGAAATAACATTAAAGAGCAAATCAATATAAAAACACTCTTAAAATATTATTTTATAGCTCTATTTTTTTCTTCCTCATTACCAGATTTAAGAGTCTTAGATTTAAGTGTACTATTTCCTAAATTATATTTTATAGTAAACCTTATATATTGAGCATACTGATATAATGTATCTTGGGACTTATTTATTTTAAAATCATTCTTTATTTTTGCCTCAAAAGTTTTAAAAATATCATTGGCATTTAAAGCAAGTATCAACCTTTTATCCAAAAACATAGTTTTTATCCCTACTCCAAAGTTAGAATACGATGATATTTTTTTTGTTCCCATATATTGAGGCAACGCATATTGATAAAGTATGGTTAAGTTAATTGTTTTCCCCTTGTTTAGAAACAAATTGTTATTTATATCAAAATTTGCGCTGAAAATATTATTGGATTTGAATCCTTCTACCTTAGATTTATTTTCTTTGTAATATACATCCAAACTTAAATAACTTTCCAGCCACTTTATGGTTTTAAATGTATAATTTTGACTTAAACCTACTGAATTTTCCGTAACACAATTTTCCGCTTTTCTGAATATATACTCTTCCTTTTCATTTAAATAATAAGCATAATCAATAGCGTCTTTTGCTCGGTAAAAATATATCCCCGTATTCCAATTATTTTTCCACGAATAATTCAATTCCAAATTATCGGTATAAGAGGGGTTTAAGTAAGGATTACCTGATATAATATTACCTTTACTTATACGATTCTTAAATGGATTTAGAGTATTATAGGAAGGTCTATTTATTCGTCTGGTATAAGTAAGATTCAAGGTGTGATTTTCATCTGAATTATAGGTTAAATAAATACCGGGAAATAATTTCGCAGAATGATAGGTATGTTTTTCTTGGGTCAGTAAAGAAATTATTCTTCTTTGAAAGGTTTCTAACCGCAAACCCGCTTGGATTTCCCACTTTTCTGTTATTTTTCCTTTTCCGGACGCATACACAGCTTGCAAATTTTCTTTATATGCGAAAGAATCGTTCGTATCGTCTTGATTAGACGGATCATTAGAAACAAGGGTATAATAACCCGCATTATTGGTGGTTTTTGTGTGTGATGCTTTTACCCCATACTCCAACCTTATTTGTTTAAAATGCTGTTCTCCATCTAAACTTCCCGAATAATTGTAAATTTTAAAATTATTAACATCTCGAGAACTAAAGTCTTGGGTTGGAACATATATTTCAAAGTCCTCATAATCTTTAGAATATAAAATAAAATTTTCTTTACGATCATTTTTAAAATAATCCAGATTAAGTTTAATATTACTTCCTAATGTATCCAATTTATATTGGGAATGAACATTTACATAGGTATTATTTGTACTACTGGGACCAGCTGTATAAGTTTTTGTTAGTATAGAAGAAGTTGGCTTATTAAAATATTCATTAAGATGAACTCTGTACTGTACATCGTATGTGTTATATATAGATTGAAATCCTAAAGAAAATTGTTTTGTCCATTGATAATCCATACCCAAATTTCCATTGAAACGATTTTTCAATCTTGATTTAGCATAAAATTTCGAATGTATATTTTCATCTGAAAATATAATAAATGATTTATCTCTCTGAGCGTAACTTATTCCATTATAAAAATTGATATCCGAATTAATGGTTATTTTTTTATAATTCATGGTAAAGCCTAAATTTTCATTATAAAATTCATATTTGGATTGCTTATAGGTTCCTCCCAGATAACTGTTCCAGTTATTCTTTTTACTTGTTTTTAATACTATGTTTATTAACCCGGAATTCCCTTCTGCATCGTATTTTGCCGGTGGCGCGGTGATTACTTCTATGTTCTTTATGTTATCGGATGAAATGGATTTTAAATAATTAACCAAATCATCTCCTGATAGAGGTATGAGCCTGTCGTTTACCATGACTTTTAAACTACTTTTTCCTATTATGGACAGTTGGTCGTTTTGCACCAAAACGCGGGGCATTATTTTTAATACATCCAATGCATCTCCTCCGGTTGTTGCTGCTGAATTTTCCACATTAAAGACCATCCGGTCTACTTTGCGCTCTATTAATTTTTTATTCCCTGTTACGGTTACTTGCTGTATTTCTTTTTCTACTGCTACTTTTATCTCACCCAGGTCTATATCTTTTTTTACGTCCCAATTTTTTGCATATACTATTTTTCCCCATTGCTTTACTTCTATCGTATAATTTCCCGGTGATAAATGACTGAAAGCAAAAAAACCGTCTTCTTCTAAAACGGTACTGTTCAAGATAGAATCTTGCTTAGATATTATTACCTCTGCTAATTTATCAGAATCTGTTTTTTCAAAGGTTACTTTGCCTTGAATTCTTAGGTCTTGGGAAAAGGATATGAGACAAAAAAATATAAGTACAGATAAAAGTTTGTTTTGGCTATTACTTCTGCTAATTTATCAAACTCTGATTTTTCAAAGTTTACTTTGCCTTGAATTCTTAGGTCTTGGGAAAAGGATATGAGACAAAAAAATATAAGTACAGATAAAAGTTTGATTTTCATAACAGATTTACTATTTATTTTAACAAACTTATACTACAATAAATAAAAATAAAAACATTCTATGCATTTTACTTATTTTTATAATTTATACTGATTCTAAATTTTATTAAAATAAGATAAATTCACAGATTTTCGTGCTTACAATTATTGTATCTTTGTTTTGATCTTGGAATATGTTGAAATATTTTATTTTAGCTTACAATGACTGTTTGATGTGATTTTTATCATATTGGATGGGTGGATTTTATTTTTTATGGAATACCTATAAAAATGCATATAATTACCATCCCTTTAGTAATAATTTAATGGATCCGTTCTTTTTCTTCCTCATTACCAGATTTTATTTTTTTCATATTTAGTTTACTATTTCCTAGTTTATATACTATAGATATTTGAAAAAAATGATTAGTATCACCATACCAACTATAGGTTTGTTTTATACTGTTAGTAAAATCCGTGTATTTTGGTTTATTGGTTTGGAAAATATCTTCTCCTGTTAAAGTAATTTGCAATTTTTTATTTACGAAAAACATTCTAAAAGATAAATCTAAACTTTGATAGGAATTTATTCTACTTAGTTCGTCTATCCCTTTCGAGTTATAATTCCAATTTATATTAAATATAAAATTTTTATTCTTATCTAAATAAAAGGAGTTATCAGTTGAAAAGTAGAATAACCAACCGATATTGCGTATTTTCCCTATTTGTAAATTATCCGACTTATATTCAGAATATTGTATATTCATTTCATTAATACTTTCCCACCCATGAATTCCGGAAAATATATAAGATATATCCAGACTCGAAATTATTGAATTTACAGCATTTAATTGAGTGGATACTTGTGTTTTATCCATATTATTCAACAAGGTAACATCCGTGTATTCATTTTTTGTCCTTGAATAAGATAAAGATAAGGTTAGGTCTTTATAATCATAATTTAATTCTAAATTATGTGTATAGTATGGCTTTAAATCGGGATTTCCGGTTATATAAGAATAGGGTGTTAAATACTGTTTAAATGGATTTAAAACCGTAAACTTCGGTCGATGAATACGCCTTCCATAATTTAAGGATATCACACTTTCTTCATTATTAGTATAGGAAAGATAGGCAGTAGGGAATAATTTCCCATAATTATTTTTGTTTATTTGCTGTAAGGTTTTAGAGTTGCCTTTTACCTGAGTGAATTCTGTTCGTATCCCTAGCTGAGCTTTCCACTTATTGGTAATATCCTTAGATATCGTCATATATATACTTTCTGTGTTTTCTTGATATTTGAAATGATTGCTATTAGTCGAATCCGGTACTGAGTTATTTTTTATATCAATTGTATAATAAGAGATCTGGTTATCGACCCGATTAAAAGAAATTTTCCCTCCGTAATTAAATTTGATTTTCGAAAAAGGATGCTCCATATCTAGTGAAGTGGAATAATTTTTTAATTTTTGATCTAAATTATTTTTTATCGCATCTGTTTGATTAACAAACTGATTGTCTAAACTATATCTTGAATAAAATCTACTGTGAGGTCTCGTATTATAATTAAGATAATTCATATCTAGGGTTAATTGCCTTCCTAAACTATCCATTTTATATAAGATATGAAAATTAGCCGTATGAATTTGTGAATGATCTTTTTTAAAAGTAGGCGTAAAAATGGTGTTATACGCTTTATTCCCTTCCAATTCTGCCAATGACATTCGATTTCCTATGTTATTAGTTTGTGAATACGAATAGTTTCCCCCCAACGTAATTTGTTTATTTAAATTATAATCCAAATTTGCTCGAAATGAAGGTTTTCTGCTTTTATCTGTGCCTTTATAGTTATTTTTCCACAAGCCATCAGGATAATAGTAATGAATATGATTGGTGAAATCATAAAACATAAAATTATTAAATAAATTAAGCGATAACGATAGTTTATTTTTATTAAAATTAAAATCGGCACCCTGATTGTAAAAAGTATGATGCGATTGTGTTAAATTACTTTGAAAAGACAAATTCCATGAATTTTTTTTAGCTTTTTTTAGAAGAATATTAATCAATCCACTATTACCCTCCGAATCATATTTAGAGGGAGGATTCGTAATAATTTCTACACTTTTTATCTGATCCGAAGATATACTTTGAAGATAATTTATTAATGATTCGCCTGACAGTTCGATTAACCTGTTATCAATCATTATTTTAGTTAAACTTTTACCTATAATTTTGATATTAGGATCTTCAATTTTTACTTTAGGAGTCTTCTTTAATACATTTAAAACCGTACCTGATGAGGAGACAATTGAATTTTCCACATTAAAAACCATCCGGTCTACTTTGCGCTCTATAAGCTTTCTTTTCCCCGTGACGGTTATTTGCTGTATTTCTTTTTCCAACGATACTTTTATCTCACCCAGGTCTATATCTTCTTTTACGTCCCAATTTTTTGCATATATTATTTTCCCCCATTGCTTTACTTCTATCGTATAATTCCCCGGCGATAAATGGCTGAAGACAAAAAAACCATCTTCTTCTAAAACGGTACTGTTCAAAAGAGAATCTTGCTTAGATACTATTACCTCTGCTAATTTATCAGAATTTGATTTTTCAAAGGTTACTTTGCCTTGAATTCTTAGGTCTTGGGAAAAGGATATTAAACAAAAAAACAACAATATAGATAAAAGTTTGATTTTCACAACAGATTTACTATTTATTTTAACAAACTTATACTATAATAAATGAAAATAAAAACATTTTATGCATTTTACTTATTTTTATAATTTATACTGATTCTAAATTTTATTAAAATAAGATAAATTCATAGATTTTCGTACTTACAATTATTGTATCCTTATTTTGATCTTAGAATATGTTGAAATATTTTATTTTGGCTTACAGTGGCTGTTTGATGTGATTTTTATTATTGTTAATTTTTAATTTATATTTAACATATGATTTTTTCTTAACAAAAATAACAATGTAAAAAAACAGTATTTTTGCATAATGAAATTATTGAGTTACAATGTTAACGGCATAAGGGCAGCATTAAATAAAGGCTTTATTAACTGGTTAAAATCAGCAGATCCTGACCTGCTTTGTTTACAAGAAATAAAAGCTCAGACCGATCAATTTGATATTTCCTTATTCGAAAATTTAGGTTATCATTCTTATTGGTATCCGGCTGAAAAAAAAGGATATAGCGGCGTAGCCATTTTATCTAAAAACCAACCACTATCCGTAAAATATGGATGTGATAATCAAAAATACGATCAAGAAGGAAGAGTAATTCAAGCAAATTTTGAAAATTTTTCAGTCTTAAGCGTTTATCTTCCTTCTGCAACTAATACGTCACGCTTAGGATTTAAAATGGAATTTTGTGAATATTTACTGGAGTATATAAAAAAACTTGAAAAAAAATTCCCTAACCTTATTATAAACGGGGATATAAACATTTGCCATAAAGCCATAGATATCAATGATCCGATACGTAATGCTAAGGTTTCCGGATTTCTTCCGGAGGAAAGGGAATGGATGGATCGTTTCTTTGATCAATGTAATTTGGTAGATACTCTTCGAGTTTTTAATCATGAACCCAATCAGTATTCGTGGTGGACCTATCGTGTAAAAACCGCCCGAAGCAACAACAAAGGATGGCGTATTGATTATTCTTTGGTTACTACGCCTTTGCTGAAACATCTCCAAAGAGCCTATATTCTTACCCAGGCTGTACATTCTGATCATGCGCCTGTAGGAATAGATTTCGATCTGAATAAAATACAAAATCTTTAATTAAATTATCTAATGATGAAAAAAGCAACTTGTATCATTTCTCTTATGATTCTTGCAGCATCTTGTGTACCTCAGTCTAAATACGATGAATTAGAAAAAAAGTATTATGCTTCATTGCAGGGAGAAAGAAAAAGTCAAAAAGCAATTCAAGAAAAAGAAAACGCTTTGAAATCTTTATCTGACCAATATTCTACATTACAAGAACAACAGGATGCTCTTGCAAAAAAGAAAGCGCAGCTAGACGCTGAATATTCTGACCTTCAAATTGAATATGCTACCCGGCTTAAAGATATGGAAGATCTAAAAGCAAAAAATGCTCAAATTGTTGATCAAGCTCAAACTTCAGAACAATCTCGAAAAAAAATATTAAATGAATTAGAACAAACTCAAGGTCAGCTTCAAGAAAAAATTAAAAGAATCAATGAATTAGAAAGCTTAATTTCTCAACAAAAAGAATCGGTTTCCAAATTAAAAAATAAGCTACAAATCGCATTAAAAAATTATACAGGTAAAGGCATAACTGTTGAAGAAAAAGAAGGTAATATATATGTTTCCATGGAAAATAAACTCCTATTCCCATCTGCAAGTTGGACTGTGGAAGCCGAAGGTATTAAAGCTCTTCATGTCCTTTCAGAAGTTTTATCTAAGGATAAAAATTTAAATATTATTATACAAGGTCATACCGATTCCGATAAATATGCAGGCAGCGGCAATATTAAAGATAATTGGGACTTATCTGTTATGCGTGCAACCGCGATTACTAAAATCCTTCAATCGAAGGGAGTTTCCCCTAAGCAGATGACTGCTTCCGGAAAAGGTGAATATGCTCCTTTAGCCAGTAATTCCACTGCGGTCGGAAAAGCAGCAAATAGAAGGGTAGACATTATTATAGCTCCCAATTTAGGTGAAATAACAAAAATTTTAAATGATTTATAATTTTTAGCTTTTAATTATGCGTGTAGTTATCCAAAGGGTTTTAGAATCTTCTGTAAAAGTAGATGATCAGATTGTCGGCCAAATAGATCAAGGATTATTAATACTTGTGGGTATTGAGGAGACAGATAATCAGGAAGATGTGGACTGGTTAGCTAATAAAATTTGTAATCTTCGGATATTTAATGATAAAAGTGGTATAATGAATCAATCTATCTTGGATATTCAAGGAGATATTTTATTAGTAAGTCAATTTACTCTTTATGCTTCTACGAAAAAGGGAAACAGGCCCAGTTATATAAGAGCTGCAAAACCAGAATTTGCCAACGACATGTATAAAAATTTCGAGAATAAATTATGCCTTTTATTGTCCAAACCTATTCAAACCGGAATATTTGGTGCAGACATGAAAATTTCTTTAATCAATTACGGACCGGTTACAATCCTCATAGATTCCAAAAACAGAGAGTAAATAAATGAACCTATACTTATAAAATCTTTTTTGGAAAAATATTTTGTATATATGAACATTAGTTCATAAAAAAACCTGATTAATATATAATCAGGTTTATCTTTTTTTGTTTAAATAAAATATTTAAATATTTAAATTCAAATCCTTCATTTGCTGTTTATATAGGCCTCCTACTAATTTATCTCTAACGGCTTCAAAAGCATCAAGAGTCTTATCAATCTCTTCATCTGTATGTGAAGCGGTTGGTATTAAGCGTAAAAGAATCATACCTTTTGGTATAACAGGGTATACTACAACACTTGTAAAAATTTTATAATTTTCACGAATATCTTTAATTAATAAGGTAGCTTCAATGGGGTCTCCCTGCATATAAACAGGAGTTACACAAGTATTGGTTTTACCGATGTCAAATCCTCTAGCTTTTAACCCTTCTTGAAGTTTTTTTACATTATACCATAGCTTATCTTTAAGCTCAGGTTTACTTCTTAATAATTCCAATCTTTTTAACGCTCCTATTACCATAGGCATAGGTAAAGATTTAGCAAAGATCTGAGATCTTAGGTTGTATTTTAAATATCTGATTATTTCTTTATTGGATGCCACAAACGCACCTATTCCGGCCATCGATTTTGCAAACGTTGAAAAATAAACATCTATACCGTTTTGGCAGCCCTGTTCTTCGCCTGTCCCTGCTCCTGTTTTACCTAAGGTTCCAAATCCGTGAGCATCATCAACTAATAATCGGAAATTATATTTCTTTTTGAGTTCTACAATTTCTTTTAACTTACCCTGCTCTCCTCTCATACCAAAAACACCTTCGGTAATAACCAATACTCCGCCGCCAGATTCAGCTGCATTTTTTACCGCTCTTTTTAGGTTTTTTTCCAAACTTTCCATATCATTGTGTTGATAGGTAAATCTTTTGCCAAAATGAAGCCTTACTCCATCTACGATGCAAGCATGGCTGTCTACATCATAAACGATTACATCATTTTTGGAAACCAAAGTATCAATAATAGATAGCATTCCTTGGTACCCAAAATTTAATAGATAAGCCGCTTCTTTGTTTACAAAATCAGCTAACTGGTTTTCCAAATCTTCATGGTAATGGGTCTGGCCGGACATAGCTCGAGCTCCCATAGGATAAGCCATTCCGTATTGTACAGCCGCATCTGCATCTGCTTTTCTTACTTCAGGGTGATTTGCTAATCCTAAATAATCATTAATGCTCCAGATTATCATATCTTTACCCTTGAATTTCATTCTTGGGCTTATTTCTCCTTCTAGAACAGGAAATATATATTCTCCTTCCCCATAGTCCGCATATTTTGCAAGAGGACCGGGATTATTTTTTATTCTTTCAAAAATATCCATTTTTACAATTTAACCAAAGTTAGTTATATTTTTTCTACAGTTGCGTGAGATTCTAACCCATTTAATTTGCTGTTAACAAAACCTTGAGATGCCATCCATTCATCACTGAAAACTTTAGTCATATATCTGGAACCGTGATCCGGAAAAATTAAAACAGCCAAAGAGTTGTTATCAAAAGTATCTGCTATCGTACGTGCTGCTGTTAAACTTGCCCCACTGGTATACCCTACCATCATTCCTTCTTTAAGTGCTAATTCTCTTGTAGCATAGGCACTCGGTTCATCAGAAACTTTAACATATTGATCAATTACAGAAAAATCCAATGCTCCGGGAATTAAGTTTTTACCTAATCCTTCAATTTGATACGGCTTAATTTCATTAGGATCTACTTCGCCGGTTTCAAAGTATTTTTTTAACACTGAGCCCACTGCATCAACTCCAATCACTTTGATATCAGGATTTTTTTCTTTAAGAAACTGTGCTGCCCCCGTAAGAGTTCCTCCGGTTCCTGTACATCCTATAAGATGAGTAATTTTCCCTTGTGTTTGCTCCCAAATTTCCGGTCCTGTACTTAAGTAATGTGATTTTGTATTTTCTTTATTAAAATATTGATTAATATATAAGGAATTCGGTGTATTTGCTGCTAATCTTTTGGCAACTTCGTAATATGACCTGGGATCATTTGCCGGAACGTTAGCCGGGCATAAATAAACTTTAGCTCCCATGGCTTTTAGAAAAGATATCTTCTCAGGCTTAGTTTTATCGCTTACGGCTACTATGCATTTATAACCTTTTACAATACTTACCATAGCTATGGAAAAACCTGTATTTCCTGAAGTGGTTTCAACTATAGTTGCCCCCGGCTTTAATAAACCTTGTTTTTCAGCATTTTCGATAATATGAAGCGCAATTCTGTCTTTAGTTGAGTGTCCTGGATTATAGCATTCTAATTTTGCAAAAAAAGAACCTTTCATTCCTTCTGTTACTCTATTTAAGCGAACTAACGGCGTATTGTTAATTAACTCAAGAACATTATTGTAAGTTCCAGCCATCCTATTCTTATTATTAATTTTTATAATTAATTCAAGGGGCAAATTTATAATTTTTTTTTCTTACAAAAAATTTAACTCTACGAAATTTAACTCACATAAATTGATTAAAAATTTACGCCTTATTTTATTATTAAATACATATAAATAACTAATAGTTGTTATATATATATTCAATAATATTCTTATCTTGTTGTGATAATTCAATTCCTCTTCGTTTCATGGCCCTTTCTGCAACCTCAAAAACTTGTTCCAACTTATAAACGGAACTTTCTGACCTTCCACCCCATGAAAACGATTTGATTAAGTTCGGTGGAAAACCCGGTGTAAATATATTTGCTGAAACCCCCACTACAGTACCTGTATTAAACTGAGTATTAATAGCAGATTTTGAATGGTCCCCCATAATCATCCCTGCAAATTGTAATCCTGACTTAATAAACTTCTGTCTTGTGAAATTCCAAAGCTTAACTTCGGCATAATTATTTTTTAAGTTAGACGAATTGGTATCTGCACCTAGGTTACACCACTCTCCTATTACTGAATTTCCTATAAATCCCTCATGGCCTTTATTGGAATACCCAAATATGATTATATTATTTACTTCTCCTCCTACTTTTGAATATGGACCGACAGTAGTTCCACCATATATTTTTGCCCCCATATTGATTTTAGAACCTTTACCTAAAGCAAAGGATCCTCGTATCATCGCTCCTTCCATAATCTCAGAATCTTTTCCTAAATAAATGGGTCCTTCTTTAGTATTTAAAATTGCACATTCTGCTATTGCACCTTCTTCAACAAATATTTGTGAGGGGTCTCCTATAATTCTAATTGTATTTGATAAGACACATGACTTTCTGCCTTGTGTTATTAATTTAAAATCATATTTAATCGCTTCTGAATTGTAAGTAAATAAATCCCATGAATATTGTATATGAAAGCCTTTAAATTTAATTTCCTTTTTTTTACCAAATTTTTTTAATTGAAAATTTTCAAGGGTTGTTTTTGCCGCTATTAATGCTTCACCATCATAAACTGCCTCTCCAAATTCTAAATTTTTAAGTTGTAAAATTAATTCTTGATAAGGAAAATAGGTGGGATTTATAAATATATTTTGATCTTCAATATGAAGAGAATATTTCTCTGAGAGATATTCTTGTGTTAGATAAGAAATTTTTTCAGTTTGAAAAATTGACTTCCATCTTTCTGCAAATGTTAATATTCCCAATCTTAATTCAGCTACCGGTCGCGTTAATGTTAAGGGCAAAAGATCGGAATATTCTTTCCCATCAAAAAGAATAATATTCATTGTATATACTTTATTATTTTTTCAAATTTAAAAATTATATCATAAATTTTACTCTTTTATTGCATATTATATTTTTAAATAATTTTAGTATATAATAGTTTAAATTTAAAATCTTTGATATACTTGTTATTTACCTTACCTTTTATTTTTTTAATAGTTAACTTAAGTAATGATCCTTAAAATATTCTAATCCTTCGGACGCCCCTTTTTGTATGAATATGATATCATGACGCAAATTGGTTTCAACGGGTTTAGGATCTATTACAAATATTTTTGAAGTTACAGGAACAAAATCTAATAACGAAGCCGCAGGATATACTTGCAAAGAGCTTCCAATGATTAGGAAAATATCGGCATTTTGAGTAATTTCAATGGCTTTTTCCATTTCCGGTACCATTTCTCCAAACCAAACTATATGTGGACGTAATTGTCCTCCATCTTCTGCTAAGTCTCCCATATGAACATCTTGGAACGTTTCATAAATTAATGATTCATTGGTTTCGCTTCTTACTTTTGTTAATTCACCGTGTAAATGAAGTATGCGAGTTGATTGAGCTCTTTCATGAAAATTATCAACATTCTGTGTGATAATTGAAATATCGAAAATAGATTCTAATTCTTTTAGCAAATAATGTCCCCTGTTCGGATCATGTTTTTGTAGTTCTGCTCTGCGCATATTATAAAAATTTTGCACTAATTCCGGATTTTTATACCATCCTTCTACGGAGGCTACTTCTTGTACCTTATAATTTTCCCATAATCCACCAGAATCTCTGAATGTGCTTAATCCGCTTTCAGCACTCATACCTGCTCCTGTCAATACAACTAATTTTTTTTTCATATTTTATGCTCTCAATTAGTTAACTAGTAATTTTTTAATTGTAAATAATTCCAGCTTTTAAATTTTATTTTAGTCTTTCATAAGCAGTAAATCCACATAGCAAGAATCTTTTAAATTCCTCTTTATCCATATAACCGGCAACCGGAAAATTTAAAATTTTATTATCCGGGGTTACCAATACATAAAAAGGTTGAGAATTAGAGTTAAAGTTTTCTCTTTGAAAAGTAGACCATTTATTTCCTATTGTTTTTATTTTTCTTTTTCTTCCATCTTTTAAGTGCAATATTAGTTGCTCATTAACAGGTAATTCTTCCGAATCATCAACATATAAAGAGGCTATAATTAGTTGATCGTGTAAGATATTCCAAATGTCCGGTTCGCTCCAAACATATTCTTCCATTTTTCGACAATTTTCACATCCGTACCCCGTAAAATCAATGAGAATTGGCTTATTTTCTTTCTTTGCAAGTTGTATTGCTTCATCATAATCATGTAGGGTGGTAAGACCCAAAACTCCATTTTTTTGATTTTTTTGATAAACGCTTACTTGTAAAGGTGGAGTTAGCCCACTAAGTAATTTTAAATTCGGTTTTTCTGTAGGAAATAATCCGGGGATCATATAAATTCCAATCAATCCGAAAATAAAAGCTCCTATTTTTCTTCCGATACCGATTTTTGCTTGGGTATGGTCATGTGGAAATTTAATTATTCCTAATAAATATAATACTATCGATATAGAAATAAGTATCCATATCGCGATAAAAATTTCTCTTTTCAAAAAGAAAGTTTTAGCCACTAAATCTGCTTTTGATAAAAATTTAAATGCTAAGGCAAGTTCCAAAAATCCTAAAACAACTTTAATTGTATTCATCCATCCTCCGGACTTTGGCATCGTATGCAAAAACCGAGGGAATAAAGCAAATAGACCAAATACTAAAGCCCAGGCTAATCCACACCCTCCAAATGCCATGGTCAATTGGTTCGGATTTTGAATTGCATTGGCAAGTATACTTCCTAAAACGGGACCAGTACAGGAAAAGGAAACAATTACCAGGGTTAATGCCATAAAGAACAATCCTATCATTCCTCCCGATTCCGAGGCTTTGTCGGATTTATTAGCCATCCAGCTCGGTAATGTTATATCGTAATATCCAAAAAAGCTAAAGGCAAAGAGTATAAAAATCACAAAAAAGATAAGATTCAATCCTATATTTGTGGCAATTTGATTGAAAATATCAGAATTTATACCACTTACTAGATGAAAAGGCAACGTGAACAGTACAAAGATTAATACTATGAAAAAAGCATAAATCAATGCATCTTTTTTACCTTCTTTTTTACTTTTAGCATGTTTGGTAAAATAGGATATGGTTAATGGTATCATGGGATATACGCAAGGCGTAAGTAAGGCTACCAATCCTCCTAAAAATCCGAATGCAAAAATCCATATAAATCCCTCTTCCTTAATAATCTTCTCTCCACAATCTTTATTTATGGGCTCTGCTACGTTTAAACCAGGTATTATAATCTGATTCTTATTTCTTAGTCTACTGGTTTTTACCTCTTGGGCTGAATCATCTTTTGGCAGTGAAACAACCGAGTTCATTTTTGAATCCGATTTAGTCAGCTGTTTAACTGTATTTATTGGTAAGACCTGCGGTTTTTCTTTATTTATTGATTGGGGAGTTAATGTAAAGGAAAAGGTTTCTCCATCAGGTGCTAAACAGACTTTATCATTGCATATTTGATATTCGACTTCTGCTTCAAATACTACGGGTTTAGAACCTAAAACTTCGACTCGTTGCCGATATTCAACCTTATTTGAATAATAAATTAATGTCCCTTCAAATACATCGGAATACTCTTCAATCTTTTTACCTATTTCTTTGGTATTACCTATAAGCCGTATAGATGAATTTTTAGAATATGTAAACAATGTCGGGATTGCATTTTCAACTTTTATATCTTGGGAATATACATGCCAACCAGATTCCAGGATTGCAGTGAATACAGCTTCGTATATATTCTCTTTATCATGTCTTATTTCCGACTTCCACTTGATAGGATTCTTTACTTGAGCATGTGTTACTATTGTAAGAATAAAAAAAATCCAAATCAGTTTTTTCATGATAAGCTTTATCTTATAAAATTTTAATTTACGTATCAAATGTAATAAATTTCACAAATATAAACTATTGATTTTATCTTAATTTCACCCTACTTTAGCCTTTCATTTTATCTCAAAAATTTTACTACTATTTAAGATTTTTCTTAATTATTGAATGTTCATGTCATGATTTATAAATAGTTCATTATTGAAACAACAAACTTTATTGTAACTAATTCATTGCCATTTTATAATTTTTTTTACTAAGAAAAATAAATATAATTTATATTTCTTAATAAGGATCAATAATTAAAACGAAGCTTTTATCTGAATACTACCTGTGTGGACTGCCTGTGAATCTTCACTCTTGCGCCCATCATATATGATATTCAATGTAAATACAGAGCTAAGTTCACGCTGAAGATATGCTCTCCATACTTTATTTTTCCCACTTAACAACCCCTCCATCATTTGACTGGATACTAGGGAAAAATTATTTCCTGATAATTCATTTTTAATGTAGGAGAAACTACCGGTAAGAGCTGTTCTTTTCTCATCATTCCAATGAAATTCTACCCCTGCTTGTTTCCATTCTAGTCGTTCGTTTCCTAACTTGTTTTTTTTATATTGATATTTTACTAAGGCACTTAGGCTAATATTTTTTTGAATTTCGTAGGTTATTGATGGGTTTAAAGCCTTTGTTTCAATGGTATACCGTTTAGTAGCAAAAAGCTGAGACCTGCTTTTATCAGTTATAAAATTGTTTTGAAGAGATAAAATCCATAAGTCCCATGGTTTATAATTGAATAAGGTTTGAAAATTGATATTATTTCTTTTGTCTTTTCCGGTAAATATAAATTGTGTCGTATTATTTTCCATAAATTGGAACGTTCCCGTCCATTGGTGTATACTGATTCGATTAAATGATAGGTTCGAAGTAAAATTTTGTGTTTGAGTCAAAAGATCTTTACTAGAAAAAGGATTTAATTCAGCGGTTTTATTTTTTTTCTTATAGGATGAGATCGATTGAAAAGATGATTGTAAGGTTATTCTTTCCCACCAATTCGAATGAAGAAAGCGTGAAGGAAAAACTTGTAAGTTAAAAATGAATTTATTATTGTTTGATTTTAAATAGTTAATTTTATCTGTATACACCCGAATATATTGGGCCTGGTCACTAAACTCTGCCACTTCAAATTCATCAATTTCTTCTATACCATTCCCATTATAATCCGTCCATTTATAAATTCCTTTACCATCTGTTACTTTTATATATTTAAATTCCCTTTGAGCTTCCTGTCCGCTGGACAACTCATAAGCAGAATTTAATAATAACCCTTTTTTTAAAAATATTTTATTCCAGCGGATTGAACCCAAAATATAATTTTCATCTTTTCGATTTTTATAAAGAGCTTTACTATAATGAACCTTCCTGTAATGGATATCTAAGTATAAGTTCTGATTTTGGGATTTTATCAATTGGTTGTTTAAAATTACCCCATAAGAACTTGTAAAATTTTTCAGTTTACCAATACGTACTGAATCATCTGTCCTAGCATACAATTTTAATTTAGTATTTATTTTTGCGCTATCTATTGCAAAAGTGGAATATAGTTCATTCCAATTAAAACTGGATAAGGTATATTTTGATAATAAATTGTTTTTAATATTATTGAATTCTCCTTTATAACCGATTCCTGCTTTTACATTTCCTATTCGATGATTAATTTCCGTAACATGTTTGATAAAATTTGACTTTATACTGTCTTGTTGTGTGGAATGCAAATAACTTGTGTTTGTTATTATTTTGGTATTTTCATCAGTATATCCAACTAATATTTCATTTTTATAACCAGTATAATAATTTTCCTCATCTAAAAAATTTAAGCTATAATTTATTTTCCATTTTTCATATAAACTATTCTGCCATCCTAAACTTAATTTATTTTGATTTATACCGTTAAATTCTTGGGAAATGTTAAAATCCCTGTCAAATTCTACTTCATTTATCCTCTCTAAAATGTGAAAATTTTTCTGAATAAATGCATGAGATAAATTTAAATTGCTTTTCCAATCTTTTTTATCAATATTTTTATTCATATATAGCCTGCTTGCAAAACCATTGTTTTTATCATTTCCTATAGACGAAAATGTGTTTTCATCGTGGTTGCTTAATGCTACATTTACCCCTATATTACCTTTGTTAAATCTATATTCCGCATGAGTTGAAATGACTTGTGTTTTTTGTGGTGGAATTAATTTGGTGATCGGTTCGTACTCTCCCTGTAAGATACCATCAATCGGAGGTACATACTCGTATACTCGCCCATTTACGGGAAGTTGTACAATTTTGTAATTTCCTTTATTTGCTCCCATATAAGTAAATGAAAGCGCATATAATTCTTCTGAACTATCCGTTGAATATTGATAAATTTCTTCTTGTCCTAAATTTAATTTTTTATAAAGAATTTTGTTCGGATCGTATTCGGTTACTATTGCATTGGATACATACATTTGATCCCTTTCATTACCTGCCTGACTTAATACTTCTTTTTGAGCATTAGTTAAATCCTGATTGCTTTCTTTAGTATCCTTTTCAGAAAATATATGAGTACTGAAACTAAATTTTTCAGATTCATATCTACCTCCCGTATAGAGTAAAAAACGGGTATAAGTAGTTGTATTATAAATATATTCGACTACTATACGACTATTAGAAGATATATAAGTTTTAGGGGTAAAGGTAAGTTCTCCTGTATTATAATTAATGGTATAATCTTGGTCTTCTCCTCTTTTTAGTAAGGACCCGTTCATATAAACTTTTTCCGAACCGGAGATCACAATTATAAAAAGTTCCCCTTGCTTTCCTTTTAGTTTATAGGGTCCTTGATTTCCTTCTACTCCCGAAAATTTCATTCGGTTAAATTCTCCTCTGGATAGTGACCCTAAAGCGTACAAATCTGTAAATGAACTTTTATGCTTTAATCGCGTTCCAATTTGAATCCCGGTAATCTTACTTGAGAAATTGGCAAAATAATCTTGATCTTGAACCAAATCTAGATGCCCTGCCCTTATATAAGAATCATTATTGGATAATTCAATATAAATTTTATCGAACTCATCCAATCGTTGGGTATATCCGTCTGCTTGTATGGGAATATTATGATCGGAAATAGCAGCTTTTATCATAACTTCTTTGCTCAAATGTCCGGAAAGCTCTAAATCTAGTGAAGACTGCACTGAGGCGCTTTGATTATTACCAAAAGTGATTCCTCTTATTAATGTTCCCGAACTCGTCAAATTTTGAAAAAATTCATTCTTTTTTATAGTTTTTTCTGTTATTTCATATAGTTTCAACGGTTTATTGATTTTCACTATAAGAGACGTATCTTTGGAATAAATTTTCTTTTCCTTTTTTTCGGGAAATAGGTAATAACAAATTTTTAAGTCTTGATATACTAAGGATGGGTTAATAACTAATGCGTTTAAGGCGGGTTTGAATGAGTATAAACGAGGATTAATTTCTTCATTATTGCTATTCTTTATAGAAATTTGCTCAGGAATAATCGTTAATGAATCTAAAATTAGTAATGTATCTTTTACTAAAATTTCTTTACACCTGAAATTTGGATTTTTCCAAGTAATATCTTGTGCGTGAGTTATTAAACTCAAGCAAACTATAATTAGTATGAATATGGATCTATGTAGCAAATTTATAAATAAACTAAATTATACTTTTTTTTGATATACATGTTAAACGGTGAAATTTTATTCCATAAAATGAATGATTACTTTTTAGGTAGCCCGTCAATTTATTTGCAATATTATTAACTTTGAAAGAAAAAGTAATACCTGTAAATTCAATTACTTCATAATGTTCTGATTCTTTAAAATAATTTAATTAATGTGATATTTTTATATAGTTAAGCTATTTATTTAATACCCTAAATTACAACATCTTAATTTTCATCAAAAAAACGAAGGCGGTACATCATTCATTTAATTAACCATCTGTAAATAACGATAAAAACTCTAAGTAAACGTTCAACGGTTTAATTTTTGTATTTTATCATGTAATTAATATTGAATACATATGTCAAATTTTAAAGATATTATCCGAGGTGATAAAACCGTATTAATTGACTTTTCCGCTGAATGGTGTCAACCCTGTAAAATGTTAACACCAATTTTGAAAGAAGTAAAAGAAAAAATAGGGGATAAAGCAATAATAATAAAAGTCGATATAGATAAAAATCCAACATTGGCAAATACCTTTCGTATTCAGTCAGTACCAACCTTAATTATTTTTAAAAACGGAGAAATAAAATGGAGAGATAGCGGTGTGAGAGCAGCTCAAGAAATTATAGATTTGCTACATCAATACATTTAATAATCTTTTAGTATTTTATTGATTAAAAAATTTTCATATCCTTTTTGCAATAGGTAGTTATATAATTTTTTCTTTTTTAAAAATAGATCAGTTTCCTTAAGAACTTTCCATTTTTTCTCAGCTAAACCAGTTAGAGTTGAACAATAATCTGTTTCTTGTATTTCCTCTAATGCTACATTGATTAAACTACCGGGAATTCTTTTTTGTTTTAAACCTTGCTTAATTTTTATTTTACCCCATTTTTTTTGATAAAATTTTCCTCTTGCGTATGACTTTGCAAATCTTTCCTCACTTAAAAAATTATTTTGTATCAACCATATAAGTATTTCTCCTCTCTCTTCTTCATTTAAATTTGTAATTTCTTTCAATTTTTGTTCCACCTCATAATGACTACGATCCTGATAGACACAATAATCTGCTAATTTCTTTTTTATTTGAGGCAAAATAAGCATGATATACAATTAAAGCACTAAAATATAAAAAAGTTTTTTAAAATTTAGTTGAACTTAGTAAAACAAACTATTTTTTAAGTATTTTTATCACATTAATTTACATCTTATGCAATCATTTAAGACCTATTTTCATATATTTTTACTGTTAGCTTCCTTTTCTATTTCATATGCCCAAAATAATAACTCTTATATACCCGAAGAAATTACAGAAAATCAGCTAAATAAGTTAGACGAAGATCTTAATCTTGACGATTTTCAAAAATTCGAACTTCATGAATTCATATTAGAGAAAACTATCAAACTAAAAAACGCAATGGATAAAGGAATTGACGATGGAGAGCTACGCTTTTTGATGGAAAATCATAACAGGGAAATTGATTTTAAATTAAAGGAAGTATTATCTACAGAACAGTATAATAAGTATTTACAGCTAAAAAGGGATAGGGCTATCAATCAAAATCATAAAAAAAAGAAAAAAAAGAAATCATCTAAATAATTACTCTAAAATAGCTTATTCTATTTGATCTTAAGTTATATTTCTTATAAGTCAAATTTACTTAAATAAATTATAATTATTCTTTATAATTATTTATTATTTAATCCTAAATAATTATAAAAAATAAAAAAACTTTAATTCTTTGAAAAATTAATAATTTTTCAAAGAATATATTTAGACATATTTAATTATCCAATTTTCCATACATTTTCATAGACTACATTACTTATAGAAAGTGATTTTGCTACTATTAAAAGATTAATCTTCATAGGCTCATTATTTACAGAATCAAATTCCTCTGAAAATTCAATGCAATATCCTTTTTCAAATTTTACTTCCTGTAGTTTACTCATAGCATCTCTACGATAAAATACTATTTTTGCATCTTTCGTTTTTTCTGTAGATAACATCCAATCAACAAAATAAGATGCTCCTGTACTTTCAAGCGTTAAATGAATTTGCCCACCACGAATAGTGGCTTGTGGTTTACCTGTACTATCTACTCCTTGATTAAAACTGTATTTACATTGTAGAACATTATGAATTTTACCATCCATTTCTAATTTAGCTAAGAACGATGACATATTTTAAATTTTAATTAATTTATAATTATTTATATATAAAAAAGGGGAAATTATTAAAATCCGTTATAACTCAGAAAGTTATTAATTTAGGGATTTATACCCATTCATTAATATGTTCTCCTGTTCCCATTTTAATTGCTTTTGCTGAAATAGTAAAGGTTTCAGTTAATGGGTTAGTTCCGGAAGCGTCAAAATTCTCTTTATATTTAACCACATACCCATCTGTAAATGATAACTCTTTTAAAGTGGCATCGGAATCTCTTTTTATAAAGATTACCTTACCATCTTTTTTTTCAAAACTATTAGTCATCCATTCAAAGATATCAGTTTCTCCTGTTGATTCAACGGTTACTTCAATTCTTCCTCCTCTGGTTTGAGAAGATGGACGCCCGGTTGGGTCCGTTTCTTGGGCTAAAGAATAATTAACATTTAAAATGTTATACTTCTTACCAGCAACTTCTAATTTTGCTTTAAATGACATAATAAAAAAATTTAAGAATTAATGTTATAAATATTTAATATATTTTATACCACAAATTTATTTATCTTATTTTATCTTATCTTTTCACTTGTGTTAAATTTTTGTTAATATTTAACGTTGTATAATCTTCTACAGATTTTCCAATATCTAGTAATAATTTGAACTTATCTTCCTTATGTTTCAATTTTAACAAGTAAAGTATAAATTTACGCCTTTCTCTTTCCATAAGTTTTTATTGTTTTCTTAGAATCAATGATTTAATGGTAAATAATTAAATATTTTTAAATGTAAAGGAGTTGGTATAATGAGTACAAATTATATACGCTTAAAAAAAAGATTTACAAATCGATTATTCTTGGTCGTTGCTTATAGTTTGTTTAGGTAACTAAAATAAAAAGAGCTACAAATCTATTGTAACTCTTTGATTTTCATTTGCTCCTCCTGCTGGGCTCGAACCAGCGACCCTCTGATTAACAGTCAGTACCCTTTAATTACTCGTTTTTTATATTTTATATATATAGTTGAATATCAACGTATATCTATTTTTTTTTATTTCTTTATTTTGCTTATTTCAATACTTAATATCTATATTTGTGTGCAACTTGTGTGCAAGTTATTGTGGACACACAAATGATAATACTATCTTTCAATACGCCAGTAATGGGATCACCCTTGCAACAATCCTAGATAATAGACAAGCAAATGCCAAAGGAACATTTCCGATTAAAGTAAGAGTAACTTATCAACGAAAAAGGATCTATTTCTCTATCGGAAAATCTTTAACATTAGTTGATTGGGATAAGTTACCGGATACAAAAAGCAAAACACTTCTGGCTCGCATGGGTATGTAGCTCTCTTTTAAGCAGGTTAAAACAGCCCTTAAAAAACTAGAACAAAACGGCCATTTTTCTTTTGAACGGTTGAAACTTGCCATACAAGGCAGTGCTGCTTATAGTGGAAATACTTTAAACTCACTTTTTCATCAAAAAATCGAGACATTACATGAGAATAACCAAATTGGTGACAGGCAGTATTATCAGTGTGCATTAACACATATTGAACGGTTTGCAGGTAAAAATATTGTTTTATCACAAGTTACGGTGGAGTGGTTAAAACGGTATGAGCAAGATTCTTTGCTTCGCGATACCGATTATACTACTATTGGTATGTATTGCCGTGCAATCCGCCATTTGATGAATGGTGCTCAAAAAAAAGTTTAATTAAAGCGGTTGATTATATATTTGGAAAAACATTATATGAAATTCCAGCCGCTAAAAGCCGAAAGCTGGCTTTAACCATTGAATAGATTAAAAAGATTGCAAATTTTGACGACGGATTAGAAACCACTAAACGTTATCGGGATTTATGGTTATTTTCTTATCTGTGTAATGGGATTAACTTTGCCGATATGCTCCGTCTGAAATATAGAAACTTTCAACAAGGCGAAATATTTTTTACAGACAAAAAACACTCCGAATCTCCAAATAGAAAACGAGAGATTTCAGCGATATTGACGCCAAAAATTAATAAAATTATTCAACAATGGGGTAATGCTGCACATCATTCCGATAATTATTTATTTCCTTACCTAAAAGATGATGAAACCGCAGAGCAGGAAAAAACATTATAGCAAGTGTTATTAAATACTGTGGTAAACGGATGAAAAAAAATTGCTCAGGCTTTAGGTATTGAACAATCTATCAGTACTTATACAGCAAGGCACTCCTATGCCATCGTTCTTAAACGCAGTGGAGCCAATATTGCCTACATTTCTGAAAGTTTAGATCATAGAGATTTAAAAACTACTGAAAATTATTTATCTTCATTTGAAAAAGAAGAAAGAGCCAAAAACACCAAGCTGCTTATTGATTAAAGTCTCTCTAACTATTTAGTTATACAGATGCTCTAGCTCTCGACACATTAACTTATGGGGTATCGGTGTTTACCCTGTGCAGGGGAGTAGCCATGTATAGAGAATTATAATGACCGGTACATGACGGTTGTATTTTCGCCTTTAGGCAGGACTACAAACACTACCTTGCCGTTTTCAAGAACGGCTAAAAAAGGATATTTTTAAATATCTAAAAAAACATATTTTAAAAGGTAAAGAATCAATCCAGCATCAGATAAATAAAAAATAATTTCTACCCATAAAAACAGACACCAAACCATAACATCCACCTATTGGAAAATATTCTTTTCAATAATTATTCAGTGTTGTTTTGATACAATATTGCTTAACTCATCAACTAAACAATACATCAATCATTCAACTTACTCTCTCAAACATAAAAACTGACAGTAAAATAAATTAATAATCAAAAAAATAATTTATCTTGATTCTATTTTGTTCTGACGGTTTTTTGCAGAACAAAAATATTGCTATCATGAAAATATAATAGTGTACTCGAGTAACACGGCAAGGTGTGTTTTGAGGCGCTAAAAATATCTTTTAGCACTCAAAACTGAGAGTTTGTTTGGCTGCGAAGTCGTACAAAAATAGGATTGATAAATACTAATTTTATATTTAATATTGCAACCTAATATTTCATATTAATAGAAATAGTAATCCGTACATCTTTCCGTACATTGTGTTTTTTGTTTATTGATATTTTGTTATTATTTAAGGGGTTAACTTATATTTATTAATAGCGTTTCCCGATCCAATTTACTATCTATACACATCCCAAACAGTCCATTTTTTTACTATAACCTATTGAAATACCGATATTTTTTGTTCGGTTGTTGTTTATGGATTTCTCTATTTATCTGCATGAAGCTACAAATAATTCGTACATTCAACCGTACATTTTCTTTTTACAATCCATACATTACGCTTTTTTACCTTTTTCATTCTGCATCTTTCTATCTGTTTTTTGATATTAAGGGGGAATTATAATGTCTCTTACTGATACGGTTATAAAAAAGACTAAACCTAAAGCATTTACGTTAAAAGATAGTAAGGGATTAAGTTTATATGTCTCTCCAACGGGGACTAAAAGTTGGCATTTTCGTTATACGTTTAACGGAAAAGAAAAAAGAATTTCACTTAGTACTTATCCATATTTAAGTTTAAAAGACGCACGTATTTTATGCGAGAAGTATAAACAAGAAATTCATTTAGGTTTTGAGTCTTCTAAGCAAACAGGTAAAAATGGTCAAGCTGAATGTTGTTCATCTGCATCCAATCAGCAGCAGGAACCGAGTATCACCTTCGGTGAATTTGCTTTGCACTGGAAGGCGTTTAAGTTTCAAAAACTGTGTAACAAAGCAGACAAGCGGCAAAGTACGGCTATTCAAATTGACCATTATTTAACTAAAGACTTATTGCCCGGATTAGGGCATTTGCCATAAATGGCTATTAAATAGCTGGAAGTGTTAGCCGTACTCCGAAAGATTGAAAGTCGCAGGGCTTTATCTATTGTTGAGAAGTGTAAAAGCTGGCTCAATGAGATATACCGCCATGCGATTGCTGAGGGGTTAGTGTGATTTAATCCGGTGGCAGACATTGATGTGGTGTTACTGCCCTGTCTACCGTCTAAACATAATCCGTATTTAAAGGTGCATGAGCTGTCTGAATTATTATGTGCCTCTACCCACGCGAGCAATAGCTATTATTAAAGAGTTACTGACTTATGAGTTTACCGGACAACTGTACTTATTACCGCACCGCATGAATCCAACGGATTGTATTAGCGAGAATACCTTGAATCAAGGGTTAAAAAGAATGGGATATAAAGATAAACTAACGACACACGGCATACGGGCAACTATCTCAACGGCACTTAATGAAGAGGGTTACCCCAGAGAGTGGATTGAGGCACAGTTATCTCATGTAAACCCCAATCAGGTTCGGCGGGTGTACAAATCATGAGGAGTATATTGAGCAACGTCGGCAGATGATGCAGGAATGGGCAGACAGGCTGGATAAGCTAAGAACTGGGGCAAAGTGTAGCGCACTCAAGTCTGCATAGCTAACGCCTCGCTACGCTTCGTTGTTGAATCCTGCACAGGTAAGAAAACAAGTTTCATACCTGTGCAGGATTGGCTCTAAGGAAGGAAAAAGTCGATTCTTAAAAGATATGGATCCATATCTTTAAAGGACAATGTTGATAAAAATATCATTTTCTTTCTTACATATACCATTCCTAACCCAAATATGACTTTAAAATTTTAGCTACATAGTACGGTGGCAGAAGTGGAAACACCTGCAATGTCTTTGGGCATAGGACACCTAAGCTAGGTAGTTTTATTCTTCCTAGACCCAAATAATATGAAAAACTCAGATTTTTCAAATGAAAAAATTAACCCTAAAAACTTCCTGACTTTTTTACATGCTTTAGTAACGATTCCTAATTATGAAAATTTAGGCTATACATTAACCTCAATTCGTAACATTGCACAAACTGCTTTACTTGCAGAAAGCAAATGTAAGAAGCTAACGCTTTGTCATGACCCTCTAGATTTATAATAATCTTTTTGCGCTTATTAAGGTGCCGGTGCCTCAAGATGAATTAGAATTGCTCGATAAACTCAATAAGTAAACATAACCCATTCAGCTTTTATAAGTTGGCTGGGTTTCTATCAATCCGATAGCATTTCATTTTCTGTTCCGTCTGTAGGGAGTTTTTTCCAGATAAATCCTTTGCAGGTACGGTTGGGGCGATTAAGCGCGTTGTTTAAATTACCAGAGGATATACCGTATTTTTTAGCTGCATGGGTTATGCTGGGATAAGTGGCAATAAGTTCACCCGTTAAAATGTATTGGGCAATGGGTATCAGCCTGCCTTTATATATTTTTGCGTAGGTTTCTTTGGGGAGTTCATTTATTTTGGGCGGAGTAAGGCGTCCGGCTTTGATGTTTCGGATATTGAGTTCTTTAAATGTTTGAATGTACAGGTTGCTGACTTCATTATTAAAGGGGTCTTCGTCCCGGTGCGCTACAACCACCCTTTCTTTGAATTTATTAACATCTTTTACAAAAGTGCGATAGACCAGCCGCGCGACACTTCCTCTATGTGTAACAAGTTCAGTTTTAATACTACAAGTTAAATGATAAGAAGGTTTACCTGTGAATCTGTTAATATGATTTTTGGGCGTGTATTGTTTAATAATCTTATCTGTTTTTACAAATCGGCGTACACGCTTTGTGCCTTCCCGATAAAAATTTAGCTCACGGGCTAAGGATTTAACCCGCCCTAAATTGGATATTTGGTAATACCCTTCAAAATCGGGAATATCCTTCCAGATTTCTCCCTCCATATCCGTTAGGTTCATATTTTGATAAGGATATTTGTGATTTTGTTGCATAAGGTTATGGTTTTTAATTTAACATTTATTATTTTACTATCATACCTGTATTGATATTAAGCAACTTAGTAAGGGCATCTTGACCATTCATTAAGTAATAGGTGCTGTTTGTCGTGAACAGGTTCTCACCAATACGGTAAGGAAAATGGGTTATCTGTGGTTTTCTATTATCGTTACAAGAGGTAATCATTAGTAACAACATAAATAATATAATGATACGAATTTCAGTATGATTTTTAATCTAACAAAAACCGACTTGGCGGTGTGGATGGATGGTTGTCTTTTTTATCGTCTGGATTATTAGGGCGGATATTATTTTTTTTGGCATACTCCTCCCATAATTCTTGTTCTTTGATTTTCCATTCTGCTTCAGTATGTTTTTTCCCTTTATGAATTTTATAAACATTGGGATCTTGTGGCTTACCCAATTCTTTAAGGTTACTACTGGTTTTTATTGGGTTGTATTTAAGTTTTCCGGTATGAATACCACGAAGTAACAAGGTTTTGGGAATAAAATATAATTCTTGTCCATATTCCCATTCGTCTATTAGCTCTTCTTGGCAGTATTCGTTTAGCAGACAAACACCATTCCCCATTTTTATCATCGGTTTTGTTTGGTATATATCCAGCCCTAAACCAAATTCGCCCCAGTTCGCAAAGTATTCCGGTGCTTTTTCTTCATATTCGTCCTCATCATAGTCGTGATCTTCGTCATCCAACGCCCCCTCGACCATTCTTATAAGTTCGGGAATAAATTTATAACCTGTTTCTTTCCATTGGTAGATACCTTTCAAGGTGGTTGCAGGTAAGGCATCTATCTCTTTTTTATTGGCCGGAAAAAAGAATTGGGCATCGAGTATTTCAATAATGCACTGTAATTTTTGACCTACGTATTTCTGCATAGGTAAACCCCGACGCTCTTTAAGGGTAAACCGCCTGCCTGCATCAGATACGGCAATAATTTGATGAGCATAGATTTTCTCGTCTTTTTCCAGGGTAGGAGTAACTTGTTTTATAGTAAGCGCTAATGCATTAAATAGTGGGGATTCTTGGCTCATTTTTTATAAATTAAAAATCGCTGGTTACAAATTCATTCTCGGTAAAATGTAGTCCTTTTAATTGATGCGAATAAAATATGTCCTGTATTTGGTCGGTTATGAGTACCGTATAAGGCAACTCTGGTATACGGAACAAAGGGCAAGTGATTTTTTGCGGATCTATGCTAAGATTTTCATATTCCAAAATTTGCCCGCCGGGCAAGGCTGTATATACTGAGTTTTCTTTATCCAGACAATCGGTGGTTTGAATGATGTTGAGCAGAAAATAAGTACCATCATCACTTTTTAAAGGTAATACTTCGACCGAATCATCGAATAAAGGGTGGAGTAGCTCATAGGCGCGTGGGCTAATGATATAAACGCCAATATCATTTATATCATTAAAATCCATATCTATTTTAGGCTCTTTTTTTAATACTAAAAATTCTTGCCACTGTGCTTTTACCGATAGGTTGTTGGTGATTTTTTCTTCGGCAAGGAGCAGGAATTGTTCCTGCTCATCTTGTATGGGAAAGTCTAAACTTGTAGCATTATCGCCGTCTATACTGAGTTCGTATATTGTCATGGCTTACGGTTTAAATACTAGCATTTTAAATATGCCAATTTTCAACTTTAGTAAATTTTAATCCAGTAGGGTTTACAGCCATTATGGCGTCAACTACTGATTTATGATATAGCATCATAGTTAAATCCTCAGCCAATTTAAAAATTAACCTTTCCTTTAATGGAATGTCCTTTAGATGATTTTCATCAAGTTTAAATTTATCAATGAAATAAGATCTTTCTCCTTTATCATATTTAGAATTTTCTTTATCCATTGCTTCTATATTATTATAAATATGGACATAGTAATAATCTTCATAAATATCTCCTTTGTTACTAGTAACTGTTGCAGGTATTAATTGTATACCCAATATATTCATTGGAGCTAATACTTCTTTTATTTTTTCTGAAATAACCGAATCAGGTTGAGAAAAATAATCACCAATTACTGGTTTGCTAAAATAAGGCTCACTAAAAGTAAATTCCATTACCTCTGGTTCTGGTATTTTTTCATCTTCATAATCATATAGATATTCTTCCGTATGTTCAGAATCTTCATCACACATAATTAGAGGATAAGTGTTACTAGAATCTCGTTCTAATACATAATAATCAAATTCATTTGTCATTTTTGTTAATCTTTATAATGTTTTTATTCAACTTTTTCTAATGGATTAATAAAAACCCCACCTCTTTCAATAAAAGGTTTAGTTTTTGCTAAAGGATTTTTGTATTTTTTATGTTTACAAGTATATGCCCCGTAAACTTCTCTTAATTTTTCTTTATTATTATAAAAATCGCCCTGTATTTCTTGCACATTTTTACTCATATCTAGATTAAAGTTAAATTTAGAATTTAACTTTTTTCTTTTTTCCGGCAATTTATTAGAATCCAGACAACCGAATCTACCTTTTTGGTAATCAAAGCCATCAGAAGTAAGCGTCCATTGAAAAGTCCTTATAAGTCTATAAACTTTTTGACTTGCTTTATCCATATCATTAATAAAACGTTTAGCTTCTTTACGTAAGGTCTCTATATTACATAAGTTTTTTCTTTTAATATCCCTAATTACTTTAAATAACATTTTTTTTGTGCTTTCTGCATAATTGGCATCTTTTAATTCTTGTGCTTTATCTACTACAGAAACAACAATATCTTCTTTACCTTCAGTATTTAAAACGAACGCTACATCATGCCCTCCCTTATGTAAAGGTACTTTAAAAGAGCAAGCAACTTTCATTAATGTTGGTAATAATACACCATTTTTATAATGATTAACATTATATCCTAATAAATAGATATATTTTTGAATTCTTCTGTCTTTAAAATGGGCTGAACAAATTAAATGATGTGCTTCTATGCCACAACGTCTCGTATTAAATTTCGTTTTAGCCGCAGCTATTGCATTTATTACTATATCTTCTTTTTCAGATTCTAAACCTGAAAGATAGAAAAAAGGATGTTCATAAAAATGCTCTTTATTATAAACTTTTTTTATGATGTGCCATCCTAAATCTCCTCCATTTCCTACATATATTCCTACTTTTTTTAACTTAGCATGTTCCTCATCCAATTTTTTTTGGCATTTTGGACATTTTAACGGCTCTTTTTCAT
Organism: Apibacter mensalis; assembly: GCF_001418685.1. Classification (GTDB taxonomy): domain Bacteria; phylum Bacteroidota; class Bacteroidia; order Flavobacteriales; family Weeksellaceae; genus Apibacter; species Apibacter mensalis. The sequence goes on along the minus strand of NZ_LIVM01000004.1, from coordinate 126,416 downwards.
TATTACTAATGCCCATTTTTACTGCCCTGTTTTGGTTATACTTATTTTTCCGGCTGCTCTGGGGCAGATAAGGTATGAGCTGCCAATCAATACTTTTTTGCCGCCAATGGTTTTTTTGGCGTAGGTGCCCCTCCACGGTCCGGTCGGGATAAAGGTGCATAAACAACCCGGAGGGGGTACGGCTTTGTAGGGTTTGCAAGTGCCAAAGGTAACCAGTGGCGGCATCATATTAACGTTGGTGCAGTCTAATGCGGTTGCAACGCGTTTATTTTTTATGTACACGCTAAAATTGGAGGTGACTTTTAATGAGGCTGATTTGTCGCCCATACTACATTTTATGGTCGCACCGTCTATTACAAATTCGTTATTTTTTCCCATAATTATTAGTGTTTTAGTTTTCTTTAATTTTTGAACCTTTGATCACGGCTTTACTTTTTCCTTCTACAAAAGCTTGTTTACTCGTCATCATGGCTTTTTTCTTACCATTGATTTCTATATTGTTATCCGACACCATTTGCACCTTTTTCTTTGCCTGTATATGGGCATTGCCTTGTGCGTTAAGTTTCATAGAGGAACTGGTTCCAGAAAACAGATCAAGATTTTTCCCACCTTTTGCGGAAAGGGATTTACCAGCAATAAATTGGGTGTCTTTGGCAGAAGATAATACGGAGGTACCGGCAGAAAATAATGTAGTATTAACGCCGGATTCGCCACTAATGGTTGCTCCGGCAGTAATGTTTACGGCTCGTTTTGCCATAATGTTAATATCGGTGGCAACTAAATTTATAGTTGAATTAGCCAATACGTTAATGGTGTTGGCAGCGGTATCTATCTCAAACAGATTGTTTTCTTTATCAAATACCTTTATTTTTTCTTTATCTTCGGTATCATCCAGCTTAATAGTATTGCCGGAGCGGGTTTTAAACACTTTGAAGTTGTTTTTTGCGGTATGCTCACCACTCATCTGCTTTCCATTATAAAGTGAACCGGTAACCAGAGGGACTTCGGCGTTGTTACCCCTAAAGGCGATTTGTACTTCGTGCCCTATTTCGGGAATGATATGAAAGCCTTGTTCATTACCACCATGTCCTTGTATCATGCGTATCCATGGGGTGGTTTCGTTGGTAAGCTTTTGCCAGTAAAACTGCACTTTAATCCGATTTTGTTTGAGTGGGTCGTTATTATCCATGACCACCGCACTCTGGTCTTCAGCTTTGGGATAAGCCTGCATGTCCCAGTAAGGGGCAATTTCCTGCTCTCTGGGTATGGCGGTAAACTGGTTGGTGTAGCCTTTAGCGGTATAAGTGTGCTCTATCTGGGTAATTAAATAACTTTCTATGGGCGTACCTGCTGCCTTTTGCCGTTCAAATTCAGGGATGTGAGCCAACATTTTGGCGATGTCGCCTAATCGTAATTTTGCGTGAGTAGTCTGGGCGGTGATAACGACTAGATTTTCCAGTGCTTTTTGATGCGCCGCCAGTTTTTGTGCCTGCATGGTACTGTATTCTTCGGACAGAGTATCGTAATAGACCGCTGTGGGTAATCGGGTATAAATTTTATGGGCTTTATCCACCGCTTTTTCCTGAAACAGATTGACATGAGTTCCGGCGGGTTTACTTTGCTCGGATTGCACTTTGGCAACCTGGGGGTTGTAATTTTCATAGGTTAGATGCTGAGGAGCGACGCCAACATCAATACAATACTCCAAATAATCCCTTCCTTCTTTTAATTCGACTTTTTTTTGATTTCCGCTACCAAAAATAAGCTGGGAACCATTCCAGAATAGAAATTCCCCAAATCGCCGGGCAAGCCTCTGAATAAATTCATAGGCGGTTTCGTTATAGCTAACGGTGTAGGGGATAATCTCTTTTTTATTGGGCTGGCAGATAAAGTCTATCTTAGAGCCGGTATATTCACTGAATGTGGCTTGTAGAATATCTTGCAGGGTTTTATTGTGGAAGGTGCGGCAGGTTTTCTGACTGTCGAGCAAGGCACTGTACGATTTACCACTAATAACGACAAAGGGGTATTTGTTATTTTTTTTGTAACTCACATGGGTAACAAAACCGGTAAAAAGGCTCTCATCGCCGCCTTGCTTTCGGAATTGCACGGTAATATCCGTACCCAAAAGTTTAATGGAATTTTTTAAGGGGTAGGTAATTTTATCGCTAAAAGCTTCACTGGGGCAACATAGTTCAAAGGTGGTATGTTGCAGCAGGGACTGGCGGATATGAATGGTAATGGCGTGTTTTTTGGCTATTTCCTGCCCATTGATAGTGACTAAGGCAAAGGTAGAAGTTGATTCGCCATACCCGCTGCGGTGGTAGGTACTCATAAATAAAAGGTTTTATAATAAAAAATGATTAAATTTTATGTTGGGTTTGCCGATTTACATGGTCCAATCGTTTTGGTATTCCAGATGATTGAACTTTAAAGAGCGGGCAACGAGCGTCAGGGTGATTTGCATCGGCTGATTGTCAACGGCATTAAATTTTTCTTTAAATTTAATGCAATAGGCTTTTTTTAACTGTATTTCAAGTAATTTACTGATAGCATCACGTCTGAAAAAGGTAATTGTGCCGTCTTTTTCTTTATCGGGTGCCATAATCCACTCTAAAAAACTGACATTACCACGACTTTCAAGGGTTAATTTAATCTTTCCACCGCTTACCTCGCCCGAGGGCTTAGTGGTGGAATCGGTTGGCTTTTTAAAATTGTAGTTGCATTTTAAGACGGTATAGGTTTCTCCGTCAATTTCTAATTTTGCAAGGAACGATGACATAAGTAAAATTTATAGAATTAGTATTCGATTGATTTAACTTCACAAGTTCGCAATATACGTCATTTTTTTAAAATAGTTGTAAATAAGGGTTATTTTATGCTTAAAAAGAATAAGGTGATTTTTATCGTATCTTGTTTCAGGATTAATATTTGGTGTTTTTTATATGCCGCTTTTTACTTATATCTGATGTTTTTTATGTTGGTTGTTTATTTTAGGGTTGAGATATAAAGGTTCATTTTTATGGAATGAACTTGATGGTTTTTATGCTGTTTGTTTATGGATTGATTTGCTTTTTTATGAATTAAAAAAATATGTTTTTAAATGTGTTACTCAAAACGACAGGGTATAGTTTGTCTCACCGTTTTAAAATCGGAATCAGTCAACCGCCGCCATGTACCGGTCATTATCATTTCCTATTACATGGCTACCTACCTGTTCGGGATAAAACCCGAACCCTCTTGTGAGTGAAAATGGATTTTATATTGCAGAAAAGTTTAATTGGAGGAAATTAAAAAATGGGACAGGAATATAATAAAAAATATCTGTGTGCAAATTGTGTGCACAGGGTATAAAAAAAGAGTTACAAAAGATTTGTAACTCTTTGACATTCATTTGCTCCTCCTGCTGGGCTCGAACCAGCGACCCTCTGATTAACAGTCAGATGCTCTAACCGACTGAGCTAAGGAGGAATTTTGTGAGTGCAAATATAGAATAAATTTATATATGTTCCAAATATTTTTTATTTTTTTTTCATACCCTAAGCTAAATACATTAGTATCAATGAAAAAAAATTATTTTTTTTAATATGTAATCTTATAAGAAGTATTTTTTAATATAAAATAGTATTTTTGTTGTTGCCTAAATTATATAAATATTATGGAAATATCTATGTTACTTGTATTTCTTTTAATTTTACTGCTCTTTATTGGAGCGTTTATGTTTATGCTTACTCGCTTTTTACAATCTGAAAAAGACAGAAGAAATTTTGAATTACGTTTAAAATATTCTGAAAATATAGTACCCCATAAACTACAAGCTTATGAACGAATGACTCTCTTTTTAGAAAGAATACGCCCCAGTTCTTTAATACGCCGTGTCAATCCAACGGAAGATATTAAATCCTATGAATTTACTTTAATAGAAACTATACAAACAGAATTTGAACATAACTTGGCTCAACAACTCTATATAAGCCCAAATTCATGGAAAATAATCTTATCTGCAAAGAATGCAACCCAATTGCTCATAAAAAATACCATTGAAGCTAAGAAGGAATCCTCTATAAAAGAGATACAAGAGGAAATCATTAAACAATCTATGGAAGATGCTTCTCCTTCCTCTACCGCAATATTATATTTACAAAAAGATATCCAAAACGGAATCTAAAAATATTGAGCATGAATATAAAATCATTAGCTGAAGAAGAAAGACCCAGAGAAAAATTACTAATCAAAGGCAAACAAGCCTTATCGGATGCTGAGCTTCTTGCTATTATTTTAGGAAGCGGATCAAAATCGGAAAGCAGTATTACCCTTGCTCAACGTATATTATCCTCCGTAAATCATAATTGGAATGAATTGGCAAAACTTTCTATACGAGATTTATGCAAATTCAACGGAGTAGGAAAAGTCAAAGCAATTGAAATTATTACTTCTCTTGAAATTGGTAGACGAAAATCCTTACAACAGGCACTAAAAAAAGAAAGTATTTCTTCTTCTAAAGATGCTTTTAATATTCTTCAACCTATTATTGGTGATCTGATGATTGAAGAATTTTGGGTTATTTATCTGAGTAGATCCAATAAAATATTAAGTAAAGAAAAAATTTCTCAAGGGGGGATAACAGGTACAATGGTAGATAATAGACTTATTTTTAAACATGCCTTAGAGCTCAATTCAGTTTCACTAATCATATCTCATAATCATCCTTCGGGGAACATACAGCCCAGCAATTCTGATATGCAAATAACTCAAGAAATTAAAAAAGCAGGAAGCTTATTGAATATCATACTTATAGATCATTTAATTGTTACTCAAACTTCTTATTTTAGTTTTGCTGATGAAAATTTATTATGAGTGATATCAATTCCTATGATTCTAATATATGTTCCTGTATTCAGCGAAAGAATTAAGTATACCTTTTCTTTTATTTTCGAAAAAATTTTAGGAATTTCTTTCCGACTCACGAACTGCAGTAATAATTTTATTTATGAATCATCACCAAAATTTTCATATTCTTTTTCTAGTTTAAAAAACGAAATTCATTTTTCCTCTTGTAATTTATTATTTGAAACTGATATTAAATCGCAAAATCTGATTGAAATTTTAAATGATCCATTTGCAACCACTTTTTTTTTACTTTCAAGATATGAAGAATATTTGCCTTATCAAGAAGATATTCATCATAGATTTTCCTATAAAGCTTCATTGGTTAAAGGAAAAATCGATCCGTTAATTCCCTGGATTGATACCTTTGCATTCGATTTATTTAATCAACTTAAAAAAAAATTCCCATCTCTAGTTTATAAAAATCGGAAATTTACATTTATAAATACTATAGATATAGATCATGCTTGGTTATATAAAAATAAATTTTGGTTTAAGAATTTTAAATCTCTAGGAAAAAAGGGACTAACTTTCCGATGGAAAGATTTTTATCACCAAATCTTAGTTTTATCAGGATTAAAATTGGATCCCTATTTTATTTACCCTTACATTAAACATTTAAATATCCCTACTTTTTACTTTATTTCCTTTGGATTAGGAGGTAGATGGGATACTAATCATCATCCAAAAAATATAGCTTACCGTAAGTTGATATGTCAATTATATAATCAAGATTATAGTACTATCGGGCTTCATCCCAGCTATGAATCCAATAAAGATTTTACCATTTTGAAAATGGAAAAATTAGCTCTTGAAAAACTTTTACAACAAAAAATATCCTTTTCCAGACAACATTTTATAAAACTTCATTTACCCAACACCTATTATAATCTTATTAATTTAAATATATCAGCAGATTTTTCAATGGGTTTTCAGGATCATATTGGATTTAGAGCCGGTACTTGTACTCCTTTTTATTGGTTTGATTTAAAGAATAATAAAATTTCCGAATTAAAAATTTATCCGTTCTGTGTGATGGATGTAACTCTTAAAAATTACATGAAACTATCTATTGAGGAAGCAGAAAATAAAATATTGAATTTACTTGATTCGGTAAAAAAAGTAAACGGAACTTTTATATCTATTTTTCATAATGACAGCTTATCCAATTATGGAGAATGGGAATTATGGAGAAACGTATATGAAAAATTAATTTTCAAAGCCAATGATCTACAAATATACCCACAAAACCATTGATAAAACGAAGTATTCCGTTTGTTTGCATCAATGCTTGAATTACAGAATATATGCTGAATTATGGTATTTATCTATTGTTTCTCCTGATGGTTATGATGTCTTGGTTTTAAACGATTATGAAGCGGTAATGCCAATTCCCTACCAAAAAAAATTGGGATTTAAATTTGTAATTCAACCTATTTTTTGCCAACAATTAGGTATATTTTATAAAGAAAATATATCTGTTGAAATATTCAATCTTTTTTTATCTTTTTTAACAAAATATAAAGTCAGAAGCTATTGTTTTAATGAAGAAAACACACCATATTTTCCTTCTGATTATTTAAAAAGAGATAATCAAGTATTGAATTTAGATTGCGATTATTTAACCCTTTTAAATAATTATAATACAAACAAAAAAAGAGTTCTTAAAAATTATTTATTATCCAATATTAAAATTGAAGAAAAATATACTGGTTCTATTGTTACAGGATTACTCGGTAAAAATCTGAATCGAATATTATTAGCATCTCAACTCAATATTTTAAATACACTTTTACAAGAATTGGACCGTAAAAAAGTGTTGAAACAATATACCCTTTTTAATAAAGAAAATATTCCTATTGTCTATTTATGGCTTATTTTTTCCAAAGGAAGAATCATAAATTTATTGTCGGTACGAATCAAAGAATCTGAAATTAAAAATTCTTATGCCTATCTTATAGACACAGTAATAAAAAACTATTCAAATCAAAAATTAATTTTTGATTTCGAAGGCTCCATGATTGTCGGAATAGCTAATTTTAATAAAAGTTTTGGAGCTACAACAAATCATTATGTATTTTACAGAAATTTCAAATGGTTTGATAAATTTAAAAATATTAACATTATTTAATAAATCACTCTTATTATATAATTATTTAGAATAGGTGCAAATATTTAAATAAGAATCCTTATCTCCGTAAAGTTAAAAATAAACAGAATAAAAAATGGTTTGAAATGATCAAACTATTTTTTATTATTTCCAAAACTTTGAATTCTACTTATGAATTGGTATCCAATAAACCGGCCCGTTTTAATAAGGCATCGGATTGAGGCCTTCTCCCTCTGAAACTTATATACAATTCCATGGGGTCCTCAGTTCCTCCTTTACTTAATAAACTTTCAAATTTGTTGGCTGTTTCTTTATCAAAAATCCCTCTTTCTTTGAAGAAATCAAAAGCATCCGCATCTAATACTTCAGCCCATTTATATGAATAATACCCTGCAGCATATCCACCTTGAAATATATGTGAAAATGAAGTACTTATACACGTATTTTTAATGTGAGGATATAATTGGGTTTCTTTAATCATTTTTACTTCAAAATCTTCTATACCTTCTTCAGAGTTTAATTCATCGGTATGATAGGCCATATCTAAAAGACCTAAGCCAATTTGACGAAGTGTTTGATACCCTTGCATAAAGTTTGCAGAAGCTACAATTTTATCAATTTTTTCCTCGTCTAACATCTCTCCTTTTTGATAATGAAGAGCAAAAGTTTTTAAAAATTCCTTTTCAAATACATAATTTTCCATAAATTGAGAAGGTAATTCAACAAAATCCCAATACACATTGGTTCCTGATAATGACTCAAATGTTGTATTAGCTAAAATACCATGCAATGCATGTCCAAATTCATGGAAAAGCGTGGTAACTTCACTAAATGTCAATAAAGAAGGCATGTCTCCGTTAGGTCGAGAAAAATTACAAACTATGGATATATGTGGCCTAATGTTATCGCTTAACGTTTTAAATTGTCCCTTATAGGAAGTCATCCAAGCTCCTGCCCTTTTCCCGGCTCGTGGAAAAAAGTCAGTATACAACAATGCCTGATGCTTCCCTTTGTCATTTACTACTTCATACACTTTAACTTCTGAATGATATTTTTGAATATCTTTCCTTTCTTTAAAAGTCAACCCGTATAATTTCTTTGCAACATCAAATGCAGCATTTAAAACCTGATTTAATGGGAAATAGGGTTTAAGCTCTTCTTCTGAAAACGAAAATTTTTCTTGTCTTAATTTTTCAACATAATAGGCATGATCAAAAGGCATAAGCTCTAAAATCCCATCTCGTGAAGCTATATTTTTTAAGTTTTCAATTTCTTTTTGAGCAAATGGCTTGGCTTGATGTAACAAATCATATAAAAAATCATATACAAGTTTAGGACTAGAAGCCATTCTTTCCTGTAAAATCAAATCTGCATAGGTATTGAAACCTAGCAATTTAGCTTTCTTACTTCGTAATTCAACGATTTTATGGATAATCTCTTCGTTATTATACTCATTATCTTTACATGCTCGCTGCATGTAAGCAGTATAAATTTCCTTACGTAACTCTCGGTTTGTTGTATAGGTAATAAAAGGCACATAACTTGGATAATGTAAAGTAAAAACCCACCCTTTCAAATTTCTGTTTTCCGCTTCTTTCCTGGCCATTTCCTTAATAGATTCCGGAATTCCTTCCATATCCTTATTTTCGGATATATGAAGATAATAATCATTAGTCTCCTTTAAGACATTTTGACCAAATTTGACGGATAAAACTGCTAATTCATTAGAGATTTGACGAAGATTATTTTTATCCTCCGGAGATAATAGAGCTCCATTTTTCGAAAAATCCTTATACGTTTTATCTAAAAGTCGAACTTCTTCTTGGCTTAGTTTTGATTTTAAGGTAGTTTCGTAAACAATTTTTATTTTATCAAATAATTGCTCATTAAGTATAATATCATTGGCATATTCCGTCAGCATTGGAGATATTTCTTCTGCCAGGCTCTGCAAATAATCACTAGTTTCAGCTGAATTTAAATTAAAGAAGGTAGAGGAAATTACAGTAAGTTTTTTTCCGACATTTTCTAAAGCTACTATAGTATTTACAAAATTAGGTGGATCTGTATTTTGAACTATTTCATCAATTTCTTTCCTGGCATCATCAATGGCCTGTTCTATCGCTGGTCTAAATTCTTCTTGTTTAATATTTTCGAAAGGAATACTTTCGTAAGGTGTATTAAATTTTTCCACTAATAAATTATTATTCATAATTTTTTTTGTAAAATATGTATTCTGTCGAATTTTTTTTCTTTATACAGTCTAAATTATCAAATTTTAGGTAATTAAAAAACTATTCAAATTTACAAATATCCACGGATTCTCCTATAGATAAAAAAGTTAAACGTTTTCCTTCTGCTAAAAACAAATGTTTTGCTTTATCCTTATTAACTTTTATGGCAGGAAAAGTGTCGTAATGAGAAGCAATAGCATTTTTAGTTTTAACAAATTTCGCCGCAACTACAGCATCATATCCTCCCATCGTATACGTATTACCAATAGGTAATATGGCTACATTGATGTATCCATAGATAAACGGAAGAAGTTTCATGTCTGTAGTAAGAGACGTATCACCAGAAAAGTAAATTACTTTTCCGTCCATCTTCATTAAGTAACCACAAGCCAATCCTCCATAGGTTCCATCTGGAAAAGAAGAACTATGTAAAGCCGATACCATTTTTATTTTACCAAAATCAAATTTCTTAACCCCTCCAATATTCATGGGGATAACATTAAAACCCAATTTTTCATAATAAGCACAAATTTCCGGATTGGTCAAAATTTGAGAATTATTGTTTCTAGCAATGGTCTCCACATCCAATATATGATCATAATGGGCATGGGTCAAAAAAATATAATCTGCTTTAATTTCATTAACATCTATATCTTTCGCTAATTCATTACCTGAAATAAATGGATCAATCAAGACTGTAGACGACGAGGTTTTAAATCCAAAACATGCATGTCCGTAATATATTATTTCCATGACTCTATCCTTAAAAATTTAATCTTCTTCAAATGTAATAAATAATAATTATCTTTGGAAAAAATTAAGCAAAAAACATTTCCTATGAAAAGACTAATTCCGATACTATTTTCACTTTTTATTTCAATAATTACTTATGCGCAACAAGTGGATTTTGGAGCAAAAGCAGGAATGGCATTTGGGTATAAAGGCAGCTTAAAACAGACAGTAACCAATAGTAAGGAAAGTAAAGCCACAGATAATATTGGATGGCACGCCGGATTTTTTAGTCGTATAAAATTTATTGATTGGTTTATCCAGCCTGAAATTTATTTTTCATCGATGAAAACTAATTTCGATTATAGTGATGATGGTGAATTTACTGCACATTCTAATCGTTTGGATATTCCTATTCTATTGGGTTCTAAATTTTTAGAAGTTACCCGGTTATATGCGGGTCCTGTTTTTTCAATTTCTTTAAATGAAGATATTTCTTTAAAAGGAATAAGAAAGACTAAAACAGACGATTTTTCACTTGCCGGTCAAGTAGGGGGCGGATTTGATTTAGCTAAACTTACTTTCGATGTGCGCTACGAATTCGGGTTTAATAAAAGTCAAACTAATTTTGTTAAGAAACGTACCGGTGAAGCTTTTAAATTAGAAAAAAGACAAAATTCACTGGTAGTAAGTGTAGGATATAAATTCTAAAGTTTGAATCCTTCTCTCTTATTTTTACTTATATCCTCATTATAAAATTGATATGAAAAAATTATCTTTTATATTATTCTTGTCTTTTTTAATACTTACATTTTTTTCATGCAGAGATGATTATAATTATGAGTCTGCTTCTAAACCGCTTAGATTTTCAAAGGATACGGTCATGCTAGACACAGTATTTTCAACTGTTCGATCAGAAACATACGTGCTTAAAGTCTATAATCAACAAAACGATGATGTCGTAATTCCTAGGATTTATCTCGAAAAAGGTTCGAGTTCGCAATTTAAAATTAATGTTGACGGAAATCCTGGAAATTCTTCAAATCTAAATAGTTTTCAAAATATCCCCTTACGAGCCAAGGATAGCTTATACATTTTTATTGAAATAGCACCTCAAACCGTTAGTACTTCCGAAGCATTAGCAGATGAGGACTTACTGTTTATAACAGTAGGTAACACACAAAAAGTTAAATTACTTTCTTTGGTAGAAGATGCGGAATTTTACTTTTCTAAATCAGGAACTAAGGAAATAACAAGCGATTTAGTTTGGAACAATTCAAAATCCAAGGTTATATATGGAAACTTGAAAATTACAAATGGTGCCAAGTTGTCTGTTTCGGAAGGAACTAAAATATACCTTCATAAAAATGCAAATATAATTATTGATTCAGGCAGCCAACTTAATATAGATGGTTCCTTGAATCATGAAGTATTAATTCGAGGAGATCGACACGAAACAAAATATGATTCACTCCCCGGTAATTGGAATCAAATTTATCTGGCTAATAATTCATCGGGAAAAATTAATCATTTGTTAATAAAAGGGGGAAATAACGCCTTCTATTTAGAAGAAAATGCTCACTTGACAATTGCCAATTCAAAGATTTATAATTTTTTGTACGGAGGAATACATTCTGTTGGAGGAAATGTTGAAGGAAAAAATCTTGCGATAAATAATTGTGGTACTTCTGATCTTATAGTAGAATATGGAGGAAATTACGATTTTATCCATTGCACTCTCGCTAACTATTGGTATTTAAATGCTGGTGCCGGATATTCTGTTTACTTATCCAACTCTTATCAAAAATCCGGTGAAATTAAATATAATAAACTGAAAGCTTCCTTTAAAAATTGTATTTTCTGGGTAAGAAATTATAATAGCTTATATTTAGATAAAAATGTACATGCTCCTTTTATTTATACTTTTGATACTAATCTGATTAAAAATACTTCCAATGGTATAAATATAGAAACGGATGACAATTTCATAAATACGATTCTTAATGAAGATCCTCTACTTTATAAAACAGGATATTCTGATTGCTTACTTAGTCTTAATTTAGGCTCTCCAGCTTATGGTAAAGGGAATGTAAACTATGCAAAGGCGATTCCGGAAGATATTAATGGAATTTCGAGAACTAGTGATCCTGCATTAGGAGCTTATCAAGAATAATAATTTTTGAATCGAGGACGGAATTATGCCTAAAATCAAATTAGAGGTTACAACTTTATATACTATTAGCTGGTTGTTTTTTCTCGAAATAATTTTAATTATAAATATTTAGGGGTATTGCCAAAAAATTTTAAAATAAGCAATTCTTAAATATCTTTAAGTAAGACTCCGCTTTCATGATCATAAATCATATTCCTTATTTCTAATGTTTTTTCCCAAATATTTTTTATATCTCCTTCTATATTTATCTTAAAATTTTCAGAACCGTATTGATCCAACTTGTTGAAAAAATAGGTAATGGTAATATGATTTATATCGATTCCGGGTATATATGCAACTATCATATCATTTTCCGTTAAGGTCTCTACGATTAGTCCTACTTGTAACAAATAGTATAAGGAATCATTAGTTAACCGAGTGGGTATTTTATAAGTTTCAGACAATTCATCGGCCGTATATGGCTTTTTACCGGTTTCAAATCGTTTAACAATGAGTGTAGTAATCATTAAAAGTATAAAATCTTTATACCTCCTGCTTATATTGGTAATCTCTTTTTCAAAGCTAAACTTATTTACATTTTGATAGGAAAATGATAATTGAGCACCAAATAGGCAAATAAACCAGCTTAATTGAAGCCATAGCATCAACAAGGGTAATGCTGCAAAACTTCCGTATATAGCATTATATTTCGTAATCCAAAATTGTCCTGAAATGTACAGTATTTGAAATATTTGAAAACAACTCCCACTAACTATACCTCCTAACAATGCAGCACTGAGTTTGACTTTAGTATTGGGAATGTATATATAAAAAAATGTAAAAAGCAAGATAATAATAACATAGGATATCAATCTTACTATCGGGCTAATTACCGTACCGATAATATGGATATTGGTGGTTGAATTTAAAAAAATAGATAATCCGGCATTACAAATCAAAAATAAAGGGGCAATAAGAATTAAAGCTAAATAATCAGTAAATTGTTGAGAAAATTTCCTGCCTTTTTTTATTCTCCATATGATATTAAAATTATCTTCAATATTCGTTAATAAAGTTATTACTGTATAAAATAGGATTATAATTCCTAATCCTAAAAACATCCCCCCATGGGCATAGTCAATGGATCCGTCTATAAATTGCATAGCCTTGGAAAGAGCTACTTCTTGCCCGGTGAAATATTGAAATAGCTGAGTTTCCACTAAGTTTTGAAAACCAAATCCACGGGCAATTGCAAATAATACTGCTAATAAAGGAACAATAGATAAAAGAGAATCATATGTTAAAGCTGCTGCACGTGTATTAATCTGCGATCCATTAATATTTCTAAAAGTCAGTAAAAAGGTTTTAGTTATATTTATAAAATTAATTTTTACATGAGGGCCATCGCTTCCGTTAACCCTCCATATATCATAGGTTAAAAAATGTATTACACTTTTAATTTTTTTATTTATCTTAGAATACATAAAATACTTCTTAATTTTATTGTAAGAGATACAAACATAATACCTACTCCATCAAAATAAGAAAATATTTACTTGGGTAATTAGTATTTAAACAAATTATGCTTTGTAATTTAAATATAAAAATTTCTGAGTGGAATTTGAAATTTTAAACCGATCATCTAAACGAAACCCTATTAACCAAATAATCTCTCCCGAATTATTACATAAAACAAGTACTTTCTCCTTTTGATAATTTGATACTTTATGATCTTTTAAATATTTACTTACTTTCTTTTTTCCTAGCCCGTTAATAGGATAAAAAAAATCACCTTCCTTCCAGTTTCTTAAAATTAACGGAAATTCTATCTTTTCAAAATCAACACTTTCACCATCCATAGGTTTATCACCCTCAACCACATAACAGGTAAATTCAAACGGTTGCTTTAATACAAAAGGAACAGAATGAATTAAAAGATTGATATTAGAAATCTTTGAATTTTTTCTATTTGTTACCAATAATTTTCCCCTATCTACCCAAGCTTTATACCCTTGAGATTCAAAAATTCTACCTGTCTTGGCAGTAAGAATATTTATACAATCCTTTTTGTTAGTAAATCCATAACCGGAAAGTAGGTGATATGACAAAATAAAATCAGCTTGTAGAAGCTTCTCTAATGAATAAGCCTTTATTCCTTCCTCAACAAACACTTCAGCTTTTATTTGTAGCTCGTTAACCTTGGATTCCAAAAAAGTTTGAGTTTCATGTAAAATACTCATACTTTTTTCTACTTGATGTAGAAAGTCGGGAGATATATCTATAAGTTCGGGAATAATCTTATGTCGTATTTTATTTCGCAAATATTCAAGGGTATGGTTAGAAGCATCTTCTCTCCAAGATATTGCATTCTCTCGAGCAAATTTTATAATTTCTTTTCTTGTAAAAGGTAATAATGGTCTTAAAATACAATTGGTGTCCATTTGCATCCCGGATAGCCCCTTAATTCCTGAACCTCTTAACAAATTAATGAAAAAAGTTTCTACATTGTCATTCAGATGGTGCGCTGTAATGAGATAATCAAAATGATATCCCTTTATCAGTTCCCGAAAATAGCTATACCTTAAATTTCTGGCAACCATTTCAATTGATTCTCGATTTTTCTTAATTTGTAAAGTGTCGAATGATTTTACGAAAAGTTCAATTTCATGATCATTACAATACTTACTCACCATCTTCTCATCTAAATTTGAATCTTCTCCTCGAAGCTGGAAATTACAATGAACCACACTAAAGCGGTAAGGAGAATTATTTAATAAATGCAACAATACCATACTATCTACCCCTCCGCTCACTGCCAGTAAATATTTTTTTTCTATAGTAAAATTATTCAATGAATCCGTTAACTTCATATTTTATCCGAACAAATTAGTAAATATCAGAATTTTAATTTTTAACAAAGATAGCTGAAAAAAAATTTGACAAAAACCTCTTATTAAGCACAATCTTTGCTATCGCAATAAAATATAAAAATAATATAAATTCATACAATTATATACTTTAGAATGATTATAAATAATGAAATTATCTATAAATATAAAAATCTATTATGAAAATTGGTTTATTTATTCCATGCTATATCGATGCCATTTATCCGGAAGTAGGTATAGCAACTTTGGAATTATTGGAAAAATTGGGCTTGGATGTAGAATATCCCATGGAACAAACCTGTTGCGGTCAACCCATGTCCAACGAAGGCGATTTTAAAAGTGCAGAAGCGGCACAAAAACTCTTCATTCAAAATTTTAAAGAATATGAGTATATCGTTGGTCCTGCCGGAAGTTGTGTAAAACAGGTCCGATTACATTTTGATAATTTGGAGCAAACCTATGAAGTAAAGCAAGTTAGAAAAAACACCTATGAATTGGTAGAATTTTTACACGACATAATAAAGGTTAAAAGTTTTCCCGGTGTTCAATTTAATCATAAAATAGCTTTACACAATAGTTGCAGCTCCATTAGAGGGTTGGGCATTGCTAAACCTTCGGAAATTATAGGAATACCTTATAATAAATCCGCTAATCTATTGAAAATGATAGAGGGATTGGAACTAGCTGAAATGAGTCGGCCGGACGAATGTTGTGGTTTTGGAGGAACCTTTTGTGTGACTGATGAAGTAGTAAGTGGAAAAATGGGTAAAGACAAAATTTCAGATTATATAACCAGTGGAGCGGAATATGTAGTTTCTCCCGATATGTCTTGCTTAATGCATCAAAAAGGGATAGCTCTAAAAAATGGTATTACTCATTTACCATTTCTGCATATAGCTCAAGTTCTTAACGGAGGTCCATTTTAAACTTTGAAAATGAAAAAGAAAATTGTCAACATTGAAAAAAATTCAGCAGATTTTATAAATCAAGATAGTATACACGAAAAGAAACATGATGAAAACCTGTGGAATGCCCGGTTAAAAAGAGATCGAATTGCCCAATCCATACCTGAATGGGAAGAACTCAAAGAATTAGCATCTAAAATAAAGGAACATACCTTATCTCATCTGGATGAATATGTAAATAGATTTGCTGAAAATGCCTCCAAAAAAGGCGCTGTCGTTCACTGGGCAAGGGATGCACAGGAACATAATGAAATCGTTTATAATATTTTACAAGAAAGAAAAGTAACCGAAATTATAAAAAGCAAATCAATGCTTCAAGAAGAGTGTGAAATGTCAAGCTTTTTAGAATCCAAAGGAATTGTAGTTACCGAATCTGATTTGGGTGAAAGAATTCAGCAATTATCTCACCAACCCCCGGCTCATATTGTGATGCCCGCCATAGAAAAAACTACGGAGGATATAGCCCAACTCTTTGCTAAAACAATCGGAACCGATCCCAATGATACCGATGCACATTCTTTGAACGAAGCCATGAGAAACAACGCCAGACCTAAATTTTTACGAGCGGGAGCAGGTATGACCGGTGCCAATTTCGCAATAGCTGAAACCGGCACTTTTGTAGTCTGCACCAATGAAGGAAATGCTGATATAGGAGCATCAGTACCTCCACTCCATATTGCAAGTATAGGTATAGAAAAAATAATTCCCAAAGTTGAAGATCTGGGAATTTTTATACGCCTGTTATCCAGAAGCGCACTGGGTACTCCTGCAACGCAATATACCTCACACTTTACAGGACCTCGAAAAAATGGAGAATTACATATTATTATTACCGATAATGGAAGATCGGACCGCTTAGGCATGGAAGATTTTTGGACCTCTCTTAAATGTATACGTTGCGGAGCATGTATGAATACCTGTCCTGTTTACAGAAGAAGCGGTGGCTTATCTTATGAATCAACTTATTCGGGACCTATCGGAATTATTTTAAGTCCGACTTTTGACCTTGAAAAATATAAAGAGCTTCCGTATCATTCCACTTTATGTGGCTCGTGTTCTGATGTTTGTCCGGTAAAAATTGACATTTCAGATCAAATTTATAAATGGAGACAATTGGTTGTCGATAAGGGATATATGCCATCAAACCGAAAATATGCACTTGAAGCGGCCGGAACTGTTTTCGGGCACCCTCATTTATTCAGAACTATGGAGACTGTTGCAGAAAAGGCCTTACCTATGGTTCCTGATTTTCTTATATACAGTAGTTTAAATCCTTGGACTCAAGAACGTAAAATGTTTTCTATGGCTAAAAATACGTTCAGAGATTGGTATATTAAAAACAGAAAAGAAAAAAATGATAAGTACTAAAGAACATATATTAGAGGCTATTCGTAAAAATAAGCCACAAGGGAAAATATATCCTTATCCTGAAATTCCCTCATTTCCAAAAAGTAACAAAGATATAGTTGAAGAATTTAAGGATAATTTGATTTTGAATGCCGGTACTTGCTTCACTATTAATTCTATTGAGGAAGGGAAAAACAAAATTAAAGAATTGCATCCACAAGCAAAAGTAATTTGCTCGTCTGCTGTTGAGTTTTCGGGAAACAAAGATTTATCTGAAATAACGGATCCTCATCAATTGGATGATGTGGATGTTGGTATCATTCGGGCACAATTTGGTGTTTCCGAAAATGGAATGGTATGGTTGACTGAAAAAGATATGATAATTACCTCTTTAGGATTTCTTTCACAGCATTTAATTATTTTATTAAAGCCACAGGAAATAGTTCGAGACATGTATGAGGCTTATGCAAGAATAAATCTTCGTGAAAATAATTACGGATGCTTTATGTTAGGACCTTCTGCGACTGCTGACATAGGAGCCGTTATGGTTCGGGGAGCGCAAGGAGCTAGAAGTCTATCGGTATTTTTTATGTAAAATGTTCTATAAATATTCTTTAGAACTAAAAAAAAGGGGGAAAACATTTTACCCCTTTTTTTAATAATTTTTATAATATTTTTATTTAATAATTACCTTTATGTTAACTCTAAAATCATCTCCCATAACTTTCATTATATGGCTACCGGATTTTTGAATATAAATTGTCTAAAAATTGTTAGTATGTAGGTTATCAATTGTTTGTAATAAAGTTCTGTTTAAAGAAAATACCAGCACTTTTTTTTACTTTGGATTGAGTATCGTTAGACCTAATATATCCGGTTTCCATGTAAAGAGTAAAATAAATTTCCAAAAAGTCTCCGGGTTGATATTCTAAGTTTTCAACATCTAAATTGTCGCCCCATACCATTCCTACCTATTCAGGACAATCAATATAAAAATTGCGATTTTTTTTGTTTACCAAAGATAACTTCATTCATGGTTATGTTCCTATTGCTGACAGGATCCATCTTATGTCAAGTCTACAATATATTTCTAAAAGTGTCGGTAAATACTTGATTTTTGGATTTATTAAACATATAAAAACTCCGGGAGCTGATTTCGTCTTCATAGCAGGTCGCAAAATAAAAAAATGCTTGAGCTATATCTCCCTTAAACTCGTCTATGGTTTCAAAAGCTACACACTATATATTCCTTAGAATAACCTGAATTAGCATTGTCTCCTATTTTTTGATCCATTTTTTGATACTCGTTTATAGTTTCCTACTTTTCCAAATGGATAATCCCTTCTCATTGCATTTACTTTATCATCCTTAGACCAAATATGAAAGGCATTTGATATCATAGGATCTTTTTTTTAGAAATAGATTGCGGTATAAGATTCTCTCTGTTATAACAATCTCCTTCTTTATTATAATTATCCTATGGATCTTCACCAAACTGGAATTTGTAAGGATCGGCTTCATTAGACACCTCAGAATTTATATCTAAAACAGTATCGTCGTTTTCATACCATCGATCTCCGAAAGCAGTCGTGGTTTTACACAAATTTCACAATCCTCTATATCCAATTAGAATATGATTCTGTTTAACGATTTCTTTCAGAAGTGTTTTTAAATCATATCCCGTACCGTATGCGCCTGCGTAATAATGTAATAGAATAGACTTAATTTTTATTTTTTATATCTCAATTTGCTGAGAATAAAAAACAAGTACTTAGTACAATCCAAAATAATAAAATTTTCTTCATATTATTCGTAATTTTAGCGTTAATAAAAAATTTGATAAAGTTTTTAATTTATGTTCAAGTTAAGATAAATCTCTTATTAATTATAATTATTTTTTTATATGATGCATGCAAGTTTTACCTCTTACGAATTACTATTTAAACGTCCGGCCGGTACCTCACGCGGAACATTAAATTCAAAGCTTACTTATCTTTTAAAAGTTCAAGATACCCATTCAGAATATATAGGAGAATGTAGTTTTTTTAGAGGTTTAAGCGCTGATTGCGAAATGGAATATGAGCCTAAACTTCAATGGGTATGTGATCATATAAATGAAGGAAAGGAAATTTTGATTAAAAATTGTCAAGAATTCCCTTCTATACAATTCGGTATTGAGCAGATATTTGCTCAAATTGAAAGAAAAAAAAACGGATTGTTTTTTTCTTCAAAATTTACCGAAGGAAAACAAGGTATTAAAATTAACGGATTAATTTGGATGGGAAATTGGGACTTCATGCGTGAACAGATCCAACAGAAACTCGAACAAAATTATAGTTGCATCAAGCTTAAAATAGGTGTTAACTGGGAAGAAGAACATAAAATATTGAAAAATTTACGTAAAGAATTTTCCGCTTCTCAACTGGAACTAAGAGTGGATGCTAATGGGGGATTTACTTATGAGGAAGCTAAAAAGGTATTAGACCGGCTCGCCAAACTTCAAATTCATTCTATTGAACAGCCTATTAAAGCCGGAAACGAAAATCTAATGGCTGATTTATGCAAATACACCCCTACTCCCATTGCTTTGGATGAAGAATTGATAGGTAAATTTTTTAAAGATCAAAAAGAAAAAACTTTAGAATTAATTAATCCTCAATATATTATTTTAAAACCTTCTTTAATAGGTGGATGGAAAGGATCTGAAGAATGGATTGAAATTGCTGAAGCTAAAAATATTGACTGGTGGATTACTTCTGCCTTGGAGTCCAATATAGGATTAAATGCCATAGCTCAATGGACCGCTTTATTCCACAAGGATATACCACAAGGTTTGGGTACCGGAAGTTTATATACTAATAATTTTCCTTCAAAACTTTCTGTAAGAGGTGAATATCTGTTTTATAATCCATAGATAGGTATTTGGCAATCCTTATATCGGTCTTCAACAGATTTATTGAATTTAATCATTTTATAATACATAAAGAAATAATTACGTATGATTGATCTGAATTTTTCAAAACAGATAGATCCGGATACTATACCTTGTCAAGAAAAATGGCAATTGGATATTGTTGATTTTTTAAAGGATTGGTATTCTCCTTCAACCACCATAACTACAAAAACATCCGGTTCTACCGGAACTCCTAAAAATATTAAGCTTACAAAAAAAGCGATGGCAGAAAGTGCAAAGATGACGGGTACTTTTTTAAATCTCCGAGCTAATGATCGTGCTCTTCTTTGTATGCCTTCTTCTTATATTGCCGGTAAGATGATGTTAGTAAGAGCCCTAGTTTGGAAACTTCACCTTTATTGCATTGAACCTACATCTCATCCTCTTGAAAATCTCAATATGATATTTACCTTTTCTGCCATGACTCCCATGCAAGTTGAAAATTCATTGGAAAAGCTTTATCTTATAAAAAAACTGATTGTGGGCGGAGCTCAGCCGTCTTTTCAGTTAGTATCCCAATTGAAAAATCAATCTACCGATATCTATGAATCTTTTGGCATGACTGAAACGATTTCTCATATAGCTTTAAAGAAAATATCGGACCATGAAGAACATCCGGTTTTCAAGCTTATGCCTAACACCAAAATACGTGTAGATGAAAGAGGTTGTCTATGTGTTCTTCCTCCTTTTTTAAATGAAGAAATTAAAACTAATGATTTAATATCCATCATTTCTGAAAATGAATTTGAATGGAAAGGAAGAATTGATAATGTTATTAATTCCGGCGGAATTAAAATATTTCCTGAGCAAGTAGAAAAACAGTTAAAATCTGTTATTGATTCAGACTTTATTATATCTTCTATAAAAGACCCTTTATTAGGTAATAAAGTAGTGATTATCATAGCCGGAAAAAAAGATACTGATCTTGAAGAAAAAATTCTAGATTTCAATTTTGATAATAAATATGAAAAGCCAAAAGAATTTATTTATGTAGATAGCTTTGCTAAAACTCCTACCGGAAAGATAATACGAAAAATTTAAGAAATTTTCTATTAAATTTTAAAATTTCACAATGTTAAAATTTATATCATCAGGCTTAGATTCTTTTTTAAAATATGTTCTTACAAAAAATAAAAAGCCTTATAAATCAATTATAAGGCTTTTTTGTCAAAAATATGTAAGTATAATCGTACAATTTTATTTAATTTTCAAGAACCAACGCATCCCTGCGATAATTTGATTACCATTAATTCCATCTAAACCATTATATATTCCATTAAAATTGGTTCTATTATACGCATACATAAGGTGGAATCTTAAATCTTTTATTGCCGGATCTGTAAATGGATAATATTCTACTGCGGCTTGTATACCTCCATTAATATAAGAAGATGAATTTATTTGATCCCTTCTTTTATTCCATACTCCTTTAATAAGTGGTTTTATCTTTCCTAAATCATATTTTAAATTAACAGAAACAGAATTATCTCTTACGTGTCTTGATCCTAAATCTTCATTTTGCACTAAATCACCATAATTCATATCACGGTCCCCCATATACCAATCTAATTCTGCTGTAAATTTTTGAATATTGATTTGATTACCTACGGTTATCCAATTATAGTATTTACTCGCGTCGTGTTGGAATGCTCCGTATCCGTATCGGGTTCTAAGGGCATTATTAAAAAGGCTACCTTCCCATAAGAATAATCCTGCTAAGGATTTATTTTTATATTTTTCGCTAGAGAATTGAGGAGCATCAGAGTTTACTACCTGTAAATTCAGCGTTTGCCCTGCTATGTTATAAGCTACATTAACCCCTGTCTTATAAGCATCTAAATCATTATATGTCATAGTATATAAATAGACGTCGGCAGCATTATAGTCAAATTCAATAGTACCAAATTGTACTGCTTGTTTACCTATTCTGAATGTCCATCTTTTACCTGCATCTATCTCAAAATAAGCTTGGTCGGTTGCGGATGAATAGTTATCTCTGTATAATGCATTTTGAGGTGTATTGAGTCTATGACGTATTCTATAACGAAAACCCGGTACTATTTCTCCTTCAAACCACAATTTTACAGTATTTCCTCTAAAACTGCTTTGATCCGTTTTATCTCCTTTAAATGTAGCTTGATAATCTACACGAGTATCAAACATGATATTTAACATTTTGTCATCTTTCAACAATTTGTCCAATATAGATTTAAAAGATGATTCATTGGGAGTATTCTCTCCTGACTCTCCTGAATTTAAATTGGTTTGTTGTCCGAACATTGACAAACAAAACAAACAATTAACGGCAATGAGAATTTTTTTCGTAATACTTAAGTTATTCATAAATTTTAATATTCTGTAAACATTCTTTGTATTTCCTTATAGTTATTTGTTTTGGTTAAAGCAAGCATTAACAATACTCTGGATTTATATGGATTTAAATACCAAGATGCTGTAAACCCATATTTGTCATCATCTACCTCATCATATTGTGCGGTAGGTCCCATTGAAATACGGGATGAACGCACAACTGCTATTCCTTTTTTTACTGCATTTGCTAGTGCATTTTGCATGTCGGTGGTAATGTTTCCATTTCCTACCCCTGCAGTAACAATTCCTCTTACTCCGGCATTAACTGCAGCGTCTACAAATAATGACTTAGCATTGGAATAACTTAAAATTACTTCAACTCTTGGAAGCTTAGTTATATTAGTTATGTCAAATTCTGAATTTATGGTATGTCTTTTTACTGATTCACGCGTGTATATGGGTTTTCCGTTATACATGATTCCCAAATTCCCATAGTTTGGATCTTCAAAAGTTCCTACAGAAAGAGTATGAGTCTTTGTAATATCATCTGCTCCTAAAATTTTATCATCCATTACCACCACTACTCCTTTACCTAATGATTCTGGTGATGCTGCACATGCAACCGCATTGTAAATATTTCTAGGTCCGTCTGCACTTATTGCAGTAGATGGACGCATAGAACCTACTAGTACTACAGGCTTATTACTTTTAACTGTTAAGTTAAGAAAATAGGCTGTCTCTTCTTGTGTATCGGTACCGTGGGTAATTACAATTCCGTCTACATCTTTCTGCTTAAGCAATTCATTAACTCTTTTCGATAATTTAAGCCAAACATCGTCATTCATGTCCTGACTTCCAATATTTGCAACTTGCTCTGCTTTAATAATAGCAATATCCTTAATCGAAGGGACTGCGCTTAAAAGTTCATCAACTGTAATGGAACCGGCTTTATATGCCTGTGTTACAGAAGACGACCCTTGCCCAGCTATGGTTCCTCCTGTTGCTAAAATGTAAATAGTTGGCTTGTACTGAGCATTTACCGCTATAAAGATAAACAATACAAACAAATTCAACAAATTTTTGAAATTTTTTGTTTTCATAGTTAAATCATTTATAATTTATTTTTTTATTTTTTTGAATTTTTCCAAGCTTCTACATATTCATACATGGTTTCAGAAAGCTTTTTTCCAATAATTGTATAATCATTGTCATCTAAATTTGCCAACGATACTCTGACAGACCATTCAGGACCGGCAAAACCTCCCCCATTCAACAACACTATGGAAGATTTTTCAGCTAACCTGAAAAGTATATCCACCGGTTCAAAATTCTTTTCTAAAAAGATCACAAAATCTTTATCGTAATTTTTAGATGCCCATTCATGAATATCTATTTCACAATAATAGGATGCTCTTTCAGGGTCGGGTTTAACAGGTATATTCATTCCTTCCCAAAGTAAATTAAATCTATTTTTTACTAAGTCAGTACAAACTTTTTTATATTTATTTTCCTTATCTAATAATGCAAACGAAGCAAACAACATCATTTGAATTTGTTGAGGTGAGGACAATCCCGCTGTATGATTCAATGCAACCTGACGGCTGTCGGCTACTAATCGGTCAATAAATTTAAGTTTTTCAGGATATAAAGTCAAACTTGAATATAATTTTGAAATTTCAGCTTTTTCTTTTTCAGGTAATGCTTTTAGCATTTTATCATATACGTTATCTTCATATAAAGCAATAACACCTAAACGCCAACCTGTAGCACCAAAATATTTCGAGAATGAATATACACAAAGTGTATTTTGCGGTAATTCGTTCATTAACGAACTAAATTCAGGAACAAAGGTACCGTATACATCATCCGTTAATATCATTAAATTAGGATTGAGGTTTTTAACTACTTTTACAAGGTATTTTCTGCTCTTATCGCAAATTTCAACTGAGGTAGGATTACTAGGATTAACCATGAAAAATGCTTTTATTGATTTATCCCCTAATTTATCCAATTCTTCATCCGGATATTGATAATTGGAAGTTCCATCGCTGTTTTTACCTGTACCATGTATGTAAGTTACTTTAAAGTTATATCTCTTTAATTCCGGTATTTCTAAATATGGGGTAAAAACAGGGACTCCTAAAGCAATATGATCTCCCTTTCTTAATAAATAATTTTCCATTAAAGAATCAAAAATATAACACATGGCAGCTGTTCCTCCTTCCACTGCAAAAATATCATATTTTCCACTTCTTTGCGGCCTATTTCCGCACATTTCTTGTATTAAATAATCATGAACTATGGGTTCTATGTGCCTTAACATCCTTACCGGACTTGGGTATTGATCTCCAATAATTCCTTCTGCCAGTTCATGAGCCCAACTGTCTCGATCATATTCATGTTTTTCAATTCCGTATTTATAAGTATTCTTTAAATGATCGATGCCGGGTAGTCCCTTATTTTTATCCAAAAATGCTTCAAATCTTTTACCTATACCTTTTTTTTCAGGTATACCTGCCAAACCTTCCGGTTTGTCTAATGTTCTTTTACATTCTTCAACTCCAAATCTACCTAAGGTAAAAAATGCCTCACGAGGTATGGTTGCTGTCCAATTAGGATTTCCACGGCCTGCATTTAACATGGTTCTTGTCGGTTTAGTTTGTTGATCTGAGGCCAATTTAATCAAATCATTCTTTAACTCAAAAGGGCTTAATTGCTCTAATTGCTGCTCTTTATGACGAGATGTTTTTAGTTTAGAAATATCCATCGTTTTTTATTTTTTTTGTTTTACTAATTTTTATGTTCAAGGGCTAGCTCATTAACAAAACAATTACTACTCCCCATATAATAAGTAGTGTATTGCCGACGGCATAAGTAGTTGTATAAGACAATGCCGGAACTTTACTTTGTAATGTATCTTCTAAAGCTCCTAAAGCAGCTGTGGTAGTTCTAGCTCCTGCACAAGCTCCTAAGGTAATGGCCGGATTAAATTTAAATACATATCTTCCCAATAAAATACCTATAAGCATAGGTACAATACTTACAAATATTCCTGCTATAAATAAACTTACCCCGGCAGTTTTCAATCCAGAAATAAAATCGGGTCCGGCATTTATTCCTACTACAGCAATAAACATATTCAAACCTAAATTGTTCATTAGCCATATAGAGGGTGCAGGGATATATCCAAATGTAGGGCGTAATGATCTCAACCACCCGAAAATAATCCCCATAATTAAAACGCCTCCACTGGCACTTAAACTTAACGGAATGTTTCCGATACGGATTGATAAAGAACCTAATATTCCTCCTAAAAATATACCCAATCCTATATACAAAATATCTGTAACATTAGTGGGTCTTTCAGGATATCCCAAATAGGTTGCAAATTTATCCACATCAGCTTTTCTACCTTCTATTTCAATAACATCTCCTCTTTGAATCGTTACATTTTTTAATAAAGGAATTGTTGTTTTTCCTCTATGTATTTTTAATATGACTATTCCGTGTCTATTTTTATTATATTTTAAGGTATGCAGACATTTTCCTATTATTTCTTTATTGGCAACCATTACTTTTAAATTTTCCACTTTAAAATCCAACAGCTCCAAATCTATAACTTCTTTACCAACCAGATTTTCATCAGAGAGTATGGTATCTAAAGGTCCGTTCAAAACCATCTTATCTCCTTTATTTATAGTTGTATTGGGAGTTGGATCTGAAATAATTTCATTGCTGGATGTTGTCCTAATTTTTTCAACATAAACCGGCCATCCTTTGTCTACCAATAAATCTTCAACTTCTTGAACAGTTCGTTTTTGATTAAAAAAAGAACTACTGGCTTTAATTACTCTAAAAGTTGCTCCGTCATAAGCATATTCTAAGCTTGAATCATCATCTTGTATAGCCCCCCCTAAAGATTCTTCATATTTTTTAGTTTCCTCTATGATATCTTTTCCTAAAAGTTTAGGACCTATGGATGATAAAAACCAAGCAGTTCCTGCTGTTCCAAAAATATAGGTTACCGCGTAAGCTACAGGAATTTGATTAATTAATTGTTGCTTATGGGAAGAATCTATATTTAACTGATTTATCGTATCGGAGGCTACTCCAATTACAGCTGATATGGTATTAGCTCCGGCTAATAATCCTGCTGCATTTCCCATATCAAAACCTGCAATAATTGCTGCAACCCACCCAACTAATAAACAAGATACACATACTAAAGCGGCAAATGCAATTTGCGGTAATCCTTCTTTTTTCAATCCGTGTACGAATTGTGGACCTACGCTATATCCAACCGCAAATAAAAACAGAAGAAAAAATGCTGATTTAACGGTAGGTGAAATGGAAATATCCAGTTGTCCAATTAATACACCCATTAATAGGACGCCTGTAACTGATCCTAAACTAAAACCTTTAATTTTTATTTGCCCTATTGCAAATCCTAAAGCTAAAGTGAGAAAAATAGCTAATTCAGAAGAGCTTTGAATAGTTTTTAAAATCCATTCCATATATCTTGTTTTTAAATAAATATTTTTAAAGTTAATTAGTGACAAAAAAAAGAAAATATTATTTTTATCCCATTAAATAACTCTTCATAAAGTACAATTAATATGCCAATAAAATGGATTTATTTTTCCTATTCTTAATCAATGATTAAAAAACTCCTCTGTGCTAACATTTATATTATGTTCGATATTTTCTGTTAGATTTTATTTATACCATAAAAAGAAAAAGCAATTGATTTTTCAATTGCTCTTCACTGTTATTTTAGTCTTTATACTTATGCGGTCCCAGCATATTTTGCGGGTTTAATATTTCATCTAACTTTTCTTTCGATAAAAGCTTATTCTCAAGAACTAAATCATAAACACTTAAATTTTTCTCTAATGCTTCTTTAGCTATCTTAGTACTATTTTTATATCCTATATATGGATTTAATGCAGTAACAATCCCTATACTGTTTAATACCATGTCTTTACAATGTTGCTCATTAGCTGTGATACCATCTATGCAATTTATACGTAAACAGTCCATTGCATTCATTAAAATGTGAACAGATTCTAATAAGCTATAAGCAATAACCGGCTCCATCACATTTAACTGAAGTTGACCGGATTCAGCTGCCATAGTAACTGTTAAGTCATTTCCTATCACTTTAAAGCAAGTTTGATTCATTGCTTCCGGGATCACAGGGTTAACTTTTCCCGGCATAATGGATGATCCTGGTTGCATAGCCGGCAGATTGATTTCATTAAGTCCGCAACGTGGTCCAGATGATAATAACCTTAAATCATTACAGATTTTAGAAAGTTTAATGGCAACTCTTTTTAAAGCAGATGAGTAAATTACATAGGATCCGGTATCCGGGGTCGCTTCTACTAGATTTTTTGCTGATATAAAAGGTAATTGAGTTATTTCTGCTAATTTTTTAGCACATAATTCAGCATATCCTGGAATTGCATTCAATCCGGTTCCAATGGCTGTTGCGCCCATATTTATTTCTAAAAATAAATTAGAATTTTGAGTCAGCCGTTCAACATCTTCGCTTAGTGTTTCTGCAAAGGCTTCAAATTCTTGACCTAAGGTCATAGGAACTGCATCTTGCAATTGCGTTCTTCCCATTTTTAAAACATGCATAAATTCTTTACCTTTTTTACGAAAAGATTCTATCAATTGTTTTAAATGATCTATTAAGACCATGTTGGAATTAATCGCTGCCAATTTTATAGACGTCGGATACGCATCATTGGTAGATTGTGAAAGGTTTACGTGATCGTGAGGGGAACAAAATTGGTATTCTCCTTTTTTATGACCCATAATCTCCAATGCTATATTAGCCACCACTTCATTAATATTCATATTGGTTGAAGTACCTGCTCCTCCTTGAATTACGTCACTTGGAAATTCTTTATTGTATTTACCGGCTATAATTTCCTGACATGCTTGAACAATCGCATTTTTGATATTTTCATCTAAAACTCCCAATTCACAATTAGTTTCAGCTGCCGCCCATTTTACATAAGCTAAAGCTTGGATTAATTCCGGATAATTAGATAATTTTACACCTGTTATATGAAAATTGTTTACTGCTCTTTGAGTTTGAATTCCATAATATGCACTTTCTGGAATTTCTAAATCTCCTATCAAATCGTTTTCAACTCTGTACATAATTTTTTTATTATTTTTTTACGGTTGTTTTTTATTTAAAATATAAGATATGCTAAACCAAAACCTACACTAACGGCTACAAGGGTTGCAATAAATCCCGGTAATTGAAATGAATGATTGATTACATATTTCCCTATACGAGTAGTGCCGGTACGATCAAAGTTTATTGCTGCCACTATGGTTGGATAATTAGGAATAAAGAAATATCCGTTTACCGCAGGAAACATAGCTATTAAACTAGGAATGGGAATACCTAGGGAAACACCTAATGGCATAAGTGCCCGTACGGTTGCTGCCTGACTAAATAGCATAATAGACATAACAAATAAAGCTATTGCAAATGTCCAA
The DNA here is from genome assembly GCF_001418685.1 of Apibacter mensalis. GTDB lineage: Bacteria > Bacteroidota > Bacteroidia > Flavobacteriales > Weeksellaceae > Apibacter > Apibacter mensalis. Next base: position 97,322 of record NZ_LIVM01000004.1, on the reverse strand, counting down.
GGGTATTCTGTTACCATGGTAGTCAATAATCCTTTAAAAAATTCTAAATTTCCTCCAAAAAAAGTATCACCCATCCAAGCTATACCGAAAATAGCTATTACTGCTTGTATTCCGGCAGAAAAAATTGAACTTGTAGCAATTTTTTCTACACTGGTCTTAGTAAATATTATTATACATCCTGCAGCTGCCAACATAAGTATTTCTATAATATGTGGCATTGCCATGGGTACTCCATTGAAGGTAGGCTTCATTCCATCTATTGATCCGAACACAACTATACCTATTACACTAATCAGAAAGATTATCACTGATAATTTTGCTCCAGAACTTACTTTAGTTTTCTTACTTTTTTCTTTTATCTCTAAAAGGCCTTCTTTTATTCTTTTTCGATATTCAGGATCTTTTTCTAAATCAACTCCTATAAACATTTGTACGAATGCGGCAACTAAAACTCCCACTAAAGTAGAAGGAACTGAAATCATTAATATATCCGTAAGTCTTAATTCCGGGTTTTTTACCATAATTACGCTCAGTAGAGCTGCCGTAGCTGCTGAAATCGGACTTGCTGTTATTGCTTGTTGTGAAGCTATAACTGAAATACTCAATGGTCTTTCCGGCCTTACCTTGGCATCCGTAGCTACCTCTGAAATTATAGGTAACAAAGCATAAGCTATGTGGCCGGTACCTGCAATAATTGTAAAAATATAAGATACAACAGGGGCTACTATGGTAATTGCGGGAGGGTAAACTCTCAAAAGCTTTTCAGCAATATTTACCATATAATCAATACCCTCTGCTGCTTGTAAGGTACTCGCCGCAGTAATTACTGCAACAATCATTAACATTACATCTATAGGGGGATTTTGTGGCTTCAGCTTAAAAACAAAAACTAATACAGCCAATCCCAACCCACCAAAAATACCTAACCCTAAACCTCCTTTTCTCGCCCCGATAAATATGGCTGCCAGTACGACTATAAATTCCAGCAAAATCATTAATGTATTACTCATCTAAAAATTAATTTTATTTAATTTAAAACCAACAATAGGTATAAAATTTATAACAAATTTTAGTTTTAATTATTTGTTATTTGCAAATGTAAATAGATAATTGAGATTTTAATTATTTTTCGGGAGTGATGTTTTTTGTATTTTTAAAACAATATAATTACCTTTGTAAGTGAAATATTTTACTTTTTTTTAATATGGAAAAGTTGATTGCTGCCATTCCTTTTTATACTATATTAACTGAAGAAGAGAAAATGTTTCTTTCTCAAAACTGCAGTATTGTTGACTTTGATTCCAGAGAAGCACTCTTTAAACAAGGAAGCTTTGCCGCTAATATATATTTTGTATTAGAAGGCTATTGTAAAATGACCTATCAATCCGGAAATAAAAAAAAAATAGTATATATAGCCCGAGAAGGTGAAATTATAGGTAAGGATTATATATTAATGGAACATTATCCTTACAGTACCCATTCTCTTACCACTTCAAAGCTAATGGTTATCCCAAAAAATTTATTCAGGAAAATATGTGAATTGAATAATTCATTTTATCTTAAAATCAGTAATAAATTAGAATTAAAACTACAGGAGACCATGGAATGGCTAATCAATCTAAGTTTTAAGAACGTGGAGGGTGCCATGGCAATGTTTATTTTAAAATTTTGTAATAAAAATTTTAAGGACATTGGTTTATCTCGAACTGAAATTGCTGAAATAATAGGCTATTCCAGGGAAAGCATTATTCATACCTTGACTAAGTTTGAACGTGAAAAGCTTATCAAAACTAAAGGTAAAAACATAATTATAAAAGATATTGAAAAATTGAAAGAAATAATAAAATACGGATAAATTATATAAATAATAGAAAACATATATCAATTCTTGAATTGTTAATTAACAAACAAATCATATCTTTGTATCGATTTTTAAAAATTATTGATGAATTTATTCAAAGAGTATGGCCTATCAGATGATTTATTAAAGGCCATAACAGAGTTGGGTTATACTCAACCCACTGAAATCCAGAAGCAAACCGTTCCCTATTTATTATCCAAGGAAGAAGACTTAATAGCTTTAGCACAAACCGGTACCGGTAAAACAGCTGCATTTTCATTACCTATATTGGAAATGATAGATCCCTATCAAAAGCACGTTCAAGCCTTAATCCTTTGTCCAACACGTGAATTATGTTTACAAATTTCTAAAGATATAGCCAGCTATTCTAAGTATTTATCCCAAATACGCTCATTGGCAGTTTATGGAGGTTCAAATATTTCTGAACAAATTAGAGGTTTGAAAAATAATCCTCAGATTGTAATAGGCACGCCGGGAAGGGTTAATGATATGCTTAAAAGAGGGGTTCTAAAAATAAACCAAATCAAATGGTTAATTTTAGACGAGGCAGATGAAATGTTATCTATGGGATTTAAAACCGAATTAGAAACAATCCTTAAAGAAACGCCTAAAGAAAGACAAACTTTATTATTTTCAGCAACCATGTCTAAACAAGTAGAGGCAATTGCTAAAAATTATATGAAAGGCGCACAAAAAATATCTGCCGGAGGAATTAATGAAGTAAAGAAAAATATTACTCACAAATTCGTAATGGTACGTGACAGACAAAAAAATAATGGATTAAGAAGAGTATTGGATGCCAATCCGAATATATATTCTATTATTTTCTGCAGAACACGCGTGGAAACTCAAAACGTTGCAGATTTTTTAATGCATCAAGGTTATGCTGCCGATGCCCTACATGGAGATTTATCACAATCTCAAAGGGATATGGTAATGAAAAAATTTCGTTTAAAAAATTTACGAATTCTTGTTGCTACTGACGTAGCAGCCAGAGGATTGGATGTCAATGATCTCACTCATGTAATTCATTTTTCATTACCTGATGATCCGGAAGTTTTTATTCATAGAAGTGGAAGAACCGGAAGAGCCGGTAAAGACGGAGAATCTATAGCGATTATTCGTCCAAGTGAAATGGTTAAATTTAATCGTATTAAAAAGGAAACTTCTATTAAGGTAGAAGAAATGAAAATTCCTACTAAAGAAGATATTTTGAAGGCAAAGGAATTTTATTTGTCTGATAAACTTCTTAATGCTGAGTTCGATTCCGAAGAATTTGAGCTTTCTACTGTTCCGGATTTATCTAGTATTTCTAAAGAAGAACTTTATAAAAGGATTATGTTTCTGGAATTAAAATCAACTTGGGAGTTCTATAAAAATGAAAAAGATATTGCTCCCATTGATAAAAATGAGAGAGCTGCAGAAAGAGGAAGAAAATCTTCAACCAGTAGAAGTAGAAAAGAAAGAAAGGATCCTAAAGATGGAAATAACAGGAATAGAAAAAGTAAAAGACAAGGAAATTTCACTCGTTTTTTCTTTAATTTAGGCAAGAGAGACAATCTTAACAAAGTAACTGTTATTGACCTGATTAATAAGAATACGAAAGGTGCCAGAGCAGATATTGGAGAAATTGATATTAGAGATAAATTTACTTTTTTTGAGGTTGATGCGAATTATACAGATCAATTATTAAAGAAGATAAATCAGTTAAGTTTTAATGGTAAAAATATGTCATTGGAAATAGCTCAATAGAAAATTTAAATTTGAAATTTCTAAATTGTTTAAATTATTTAAAGCTACTTATAAATTATACCATAATTATGAAATTCATAAGAAATATTTTTGTCATCCTATTGATTTTTATTTCAGTTAACGAGATAAGTGCACAAATAAATAATCAAAAAGTTGAAAAAATAAAAGTTTACGGTAATTGCAATATGTGTAAAGAAACTATTGAAAATGCAGGTTCTGAAACGAATGTATCTGCAATAACATGGGATTCGGCCACCAAAATTGCAACTATAACTTATGATGACACCAAAACATCTCTAAATACTATTTTGAAGAAAATAGCTAAGTCGGGATACAGTAATGAAAAGTACAAAGCTAAAGATTCCGATTATAAAAAATTACCTTTATGTTGTCAATATTGAAAAAATAGTTTTAAGCGTTCTTTTAGAGAAATTTAAAAATTCTCATAATTTAATACATTAATTTATCAATTTAGAGAACTCAATTTTATTGAGCTCTCTTTTTTTCGCTTTAAAAATTTTATTTAACAAAAATGTTTTCAAATTCTTATAACAACATAATGTTCAAGTTAAATTGATTTGAACGACTTTTTAATATAAAAAACTACGTTACTATATATCTCATCGAGAAATAGGTAATTTTTATTTAGTCAAGTATTGTTAACTCTATGATCTTTTATACGTTAATATATTAGTGTTGTAAAAATCTAAAATCTATTTAATAAAATTATTGGACAAGAGTTTTGTCTTTACTATTTATAAAAAATAAACTGACTTTAAAAAGTCAGTCTCTCATATTAAAAAAGTAAATATATTATTTCACAAAATTTATGAGGCTGTCGCTCTTGGATACCATACGGTACACATAATACCTTCACTTGCTGCTTTTGGATGGGCGCAATCTGATTTCTGAAATTTAGAGCATTTAAGGCAATCATCTTCTCTATGATGAATCACTTTAAATTCGTACGAATTACAAACTTGGTTTTGGCTAACCGCTATTTCTTTAATAGTACATAATCGTCCATTTAAAAAATGCTCACAATTACCACAACATTTAGCTAATTTTAATTCCATATCAACTATTATTTTATTTAAAAACTTTGATACAAAAGTATAAATTAATATCCAAAGATTTATTCTAAATAACTGATTTTAAGAAATTTATATTTAGAATAAATTAAGATAATCGGTAAAATTATTCTAAATATCTAGGTGTTTTTTTGAGCAATTTTTTTAATACAATTTTATCGACAGGTAAGGTAATTGTATCAATATTAATTTTATCTAAAGGTATCCATACCACCTCATGTATGGATTTTTCGATAATCTGTAAATTTGAAAAATTATTACAATCAACCTTATAATATACAGTAAGCAACTGACTATCCGGAGTCAATTTAGATTTTAAAAAAAAATCTTGTGTATAAAAATGTTCTTGGATAGTAACTTCTAAATTTAACTCTTCTTTAAATTCTCTTTTCAAAGTGTCCAGGGTTCCTTCTCCCAATTCTAATCCTCCTCCTGGCAATTTAAGCAATTGCTTCCCTGCGTACATTTCATTTAAGAACATCAAGCTATTGTCTTTTACTAAAAGTCCATATACTCTGACATTTAAGTTTTTTATCTTTTCCATGCATTAACCATTTCTCGCTTTCCTTGCGGTCCTGATAATTTTTCAACTTTAAATCCAACACTCTGCATTGCTCTTCTGGCACTTCCTTTACTAGAATATGTAGTTAGCAAACCTCCTGGTACCATACAATCAAATATTTGCTTAAAAATATCTTCTTCCCAAAGCTCCGGCTGAACTCTGGCTCCGAAAGCATCAAAATATATTAAATTTATATCGTTAATGGGTAAATTTCTTAATTCTAGAAAATCTGCTTTAAATTTAGTAAAAGTAAAATTTTCACATATACGAATTTCCTGCTCCCAGTCTGCTTGATGTAATACTTGATAATATTCTTCTGCTTTTTTATTATCTACTAAAGCTCCATATTGTAATTCGTTAATTTCTTCTTTATTAAGAGGATATTTTTCCAATGTATAATATTGAACCGTCAAGTCTTTTTCCATCGCTTTAAATAGCGTTAAAAAAGCATTTAAACCCGTTCCAAAACCCATTTCTAGAATTGAAATTTCTGAGGTTTTAATTTGATCTAAACCATGAGAAATAAAAACGTGTTCTGCTTCTTGCATTATACCATGACGAGAATGATAAGTCTCATTCCATTCAGGAATATGTATAGTTTTAGTACCTTCCAATGTAGTGATAATGGTTCTTTCTAACATAAAATTTAAATCATTTCAAAATTACAACTCTTTTTAATCTATCAAATGATTTATTTATTAATTTTGAAATGTTTAATAAACAATATGTAATGAAAATAAATAAAATAGATAATTCCAGATTAAATAAAATAGATCCCAACGACTCTCCATTTGGTGCTAATATTTCGGATCATATGCTTATATGTGATTATGAAAATGGGAAATGGGGAGAACCGGTTATTATGCCCTATGGGTCCATGAACTATTCTCCTGCTTTAATGGCTCTTCATTATGGTCAAGCAATTTTTGAAGGAATGAAAGCATATAAGGATAAAAATAATGAGGTTTTTTTATTCCGACCTGAAAAAAATTTTGAACGGTTTAATGAATCAGCAAAACGTCTGGCTATGCCTCAAGTACCTAAAGAAATTTTTATTGACGGACTCTATGCCTTAATTGATTTAGACCGTGATTGGATTCCTACAAAACCCGGAATCTCTTTATATATTCGCCCGGTTATGTTCGCTTCAGAAGAAATGTTTTCAGCTAGGATATCTAATAAATATACCTTCGCAATTATGACGTCACCTGCGGGAAATTATTATGATAAGCCTTTAAAAATTAAAATTGAGGATTATTATACCCGTGCAGTCGATGGCGGTGTTGGTTTTACCAAATGTGCCGGTAATTACGGAGCTTCTTTTTATCCTACTTTTTTAGCAAATAAGGAAGGTTTTGATCAGGTTATATGGACTGACAGTAAGAATCATGCATATTTTGAAGAATCCGGAACTATGAATGTTATGGTAAGAATCGGAAATACTATTTTTACCCCTCCTACTTCCACAACGATTTTAAGCGGTATAACCAGAGACAGCTTAATAAATTTAGCTAAATATCACAATTTGGATGTGAAGGAAGAAAGAATATCTGTTGATAATATAGTTAACGCATATCAAGAAGGCAATTTAAAAGAAATTTTTGGTTGTGGTACTGCAGTGGTTATATCTAGATATTCTCATTTGGGTTATAAGGATACTCTAATGGAATTGCCTCAATTACCAGATGAAGAAAGTTATGCTGTTTTTCTTAAAAAGCAGTTGGTGGGAATTCAAACTAATGAAATTGATGATCCTTTTGGATGGAGATATAAAATATAAAAGTTTATATATTTTTTAAATAAACAAATTAACTTTTTACTAACTTCTGGCACAACCTGTGATTCAGAAGTTTTTTTTATCTATGAATTTATTCAACATTAAGTCTATATATAAATAATGAAATTTAAATCAACAAGCAAAATCCAATTTGTATTCATAGGTATTTTATTCTTATTAAATATTTTTCAATCAATAACTCTTCCTTTAATTGATGATGAAGCCTATTATTGGGTTTGGTCTAATAATTTAGATTTTGGCTATTATGATCATCCGCCAATGGTTGCTTTATTTATTAAGGCAGGGTATTTGCTTATCAAAGGAACCTTAGGGGTTAGATTAATGTCTATTTTATCCTGCATAGGTGTTTATATTATCTGGATAGTAATTCTTAAACCTAAGACATTAAAAGATAATTATTTGTTTATTGGTCTTTTTGGATCAGTCGGGTTTTATCAAACTTTAGGGTTTATATCCACTCCCGATGCTCCCTTGCTTCTATTTAGTTCATTATTTTTATGGCGATGGAAAACATTCACTGAAAAACACAATTTAATAAACACTCTACTTTTAGGAACATCCATGGCACTTACCATGTATTCTAAATATCAAGGAGCTTTACTGATAGTTTTTACCCTTATACCCTTTCTTCCCTCTTTACTAAAAAATAAATGGTTTTATTTTAGTTTGTTAATCTCATTAATTTTATACTTTCCTCATTTATTTTGGCAATACGAACATGATTGGGCATCAATAAAGTATCATTTTTTTGAAAGAAACAAGCAAAAATCTTTTAGTTATCCATTCATTAAATGGATACTCGGTATTCTTATTATAGGTAATCCATTACTTATATATTTTTATGGAAAGAGTATTTTCTCTCGTTTGGATAGAAATAAACCGTGGATAAAGTCTTTACAATGGGTAAGTTTTGGAGGAATTCTTTTTTTTAGTTTATTTTCATTTAGCAGGGTCATTCAGCCTCAATGGAACCTCATCATTTATATCGCTCTTATCCCATTGACTTATATAACCTTTAAAGGAAAAAATATTACTTGGATTTCTCGTCTGTCTTTTACTTATATAATTCTATTATTTATAGTAAGGATATCCTTATTTTTTCCTGCAATTATTTATAGAACTCCCATGTACAAATTAAAACAATTTGTAATGAATGCTGAAGAGGTAAATGAGGGCATAGCCATTTTCGAACGCTACCAAAAAGCTGCTGCATATAATTTTTATACTCAAAAAACTTCTTATTGTCTACAAGTTTATACTCACAGACGTTCTCAATACGATATATGGAATGCAGAACAAAAAATTCAAGGAAAAACGATTACATTTTTTGGATTGGAAGAAATATCACCTGTTTTTATTAAGGATGAGGACGGAAAAAATGAATATTTTAAAACAGTAGATGATTTCCATTCTTATTCAGAAATAAAATGCGAAGTTCAACCTACTACCTTATCATCTGAAGACACTTCACAAACAATCGATGTAAAATGGATAAATCCTTATTCAAAAGAAATTAGCTTGGGGAAAAAAACTAATCAAGAAATATTTTTCTTATTCGTTAAAAATAAAACATTCGAGCAAGAATATATTATTACCATCAACGATAATATTATTTTACCTGCAAATAAAACTGTTGAAAATACTTTATACATAGATGTGTCTCAAATTTCTCCCGGTGATTATAAAATCTATTTGATTTTAAAACCCTATGGCATATCCGGAAAAATTATCTCTAATGAAATGAACCTCCATATTCTTTAATTCTTTAATTTTTTATTATTTTTGATAAAACATTTTATGGTACTTATTCAAAATATACATAAATCTTTTGGTTCCCTGGAAGTTTTAAAGGGGGTTTCTATTCATATAAAAAAAGGCGAGATAGTTACCATTGTGGGAGAATCAGGTGCCGGAAAATCAACTCTTTTACAGATAATAGGTACTTTAGACAAACCTTCTAATCCGGAAAGATACCATAGCATTATCGAGATTGACAATTTGCCCATTACTCAATTACGAGATAAGGAACTTTCTTTATTCAGAAATCAAAATATAGGATTTATTTTTCAATTTCATCAGTTATTACCGGAGTTTACTGCGTTGGAAAATGTAATGCTCCCCGGAATGATAGCCGGAAAATCTAAGTCAAAATTGGCTAAGAAAGCTAAGGATTTATTAAGTTACCTGAAATTATCTCATCGTTTGGAACATAAGCCCGGCGAACTGTCCGGTGGTGAACAGCAAAGGGTTTCTGTTGCGAGGGCCTTGATGAATAATCCTAAAATTATTTTAGCGGATGAGCCTTCTGGAAATCTTGATTCTACCAATGCTGAAGATTTACACCAATTATTTTATCAATTAAGAAAAGAATTTAATCAGACATTCATAATTGTTACGCATAATTCGCATTTAGCCTCTATGGCCGATAGAAGTTTACTAATGAAAGATGGAACGATAGCAAACGAATAAATTTCTATTAAGATTTAAAATATTCATTATTATGTTTATGTTCTAAAACTAAATAATATTTTGTTTCCGTTTAGATTATAATATTAAAAAATTGTATGATACAACGATATATATTTACATAATTTTATTTATTTTAATCACTAAATGAGCTTTCGATAAAGATATTGATCTTCTATTTTTTATTTTAATTTGCTTCTGTAAATTATTAGAAAATATTTATTTTAACCAATTTCTATTAAAAAAACAAAGCATAAATAAACATTTCCTGAAGCTAACCTTTAATTCTTAATATTCTATTAATTATAACATTATAATTCCATCTATGGAACTGGCTTCTTTATAATATTCCATAACTGAAATAGAATCCGATACATACATAGTAATTGTTATGCTTGTATATTTACCGCTCTTACTTTCTTTCATAGAAAATGAAGCTTCGCTATGATCAAAAATTTTATGCAATTGAGCTACCTTCTTACTTTCCGTCGGAATTATGAATTTAAACATATAATTTCCAGGAAAAATGTGTGCTTTATCTAATTGTTCTTTAAATCTTGCATAAAAATCTTCTGGACTCTCATCATTATTTGCAAATACTTTTATATTGTCATTCTTATTCATAGTAAATCTTAACTCAAATCTAAAGCCAAATAAGATTTATGACAAATTAGCATGATTAAAAATAAATTTATTTATCGTATAACTTATTATATAAATTGATATATTTTTCTTTAATAAATTTTCTTTTTAATTTTAAAGTGGGAGTAAATTCTCCTCCTTCCACTGACCAAACACTTGGAGTAAGCTCAATTTTTTTTATTTGTTCCCATTTTCCTAAACTTTTATTCACTTTTTCGACCTCTTGCATAATTCTATCTTTAATTTCCTTATTATTGGCAATTTCTGCCGGTGAGGATGAATCTATAGGTAAACGTTTGTAACTGATATATTTTGCAATAAAATCGAAATCAGGTTGTATAAGAGCGCAGGGCATTTTTTCTCCGTCACCTACTACCATAGCCTCTCCTATAAATTGTGATTGCTTAAGCTTATTTTCTGTCACCTGTGGAATAATATATTTCCCACCGGATGTTTTAAAAATTTCTTTTTTTCTATCTGTAATTTTCAGGAATCCATCTTTCATATAACCTATATCTCCTGTCTTAAGCCAACCGTCTTCAGTAAATATTTCTTTGGTTTTTTCTTCATCTTTATAATAACCTAAAAAGACATTGGGACCTTTAGTAAGTATTTCCCCATCATCTGCAATTTTAACTTCATTTCCATTCAATAAAGGTCCTACGGTTCCTAATCGAAAAACATCTTCTGTTCTACCGTTGACTGATATAACCGGAGATGTTTCTGTCATACCATATCCTTCCGTAATAACTAACCCTGCTGCATTAAAAATCCTGCATAAATTTTCCGATAAGGCTGCACTTCCACATATAATTAACTGAAGATTATTACCTACTGCTTTTCTCCACTTTTTAAATACTAAAGCATCTGCTATTTTATGAGAAAAGCTAACCGGTTTGAATGGTTCAAATTTTTTAGCTACATTAAGAGCCCATAAAAAAATTTGTTTTTTTATCCAACCTGATGAAGTTCCTTTATTATATATGGATGCGTATAACTTTTCAATTACTCGTGGCACCACAAGAATTACATTGGGCCTAACTTCTTGAAAGTTTGAAGCTAATTTGTCTATTCCTTCAGCAAAATATATTCCATAACATTTATACATAAAGACATAAACAACCATTCTTTCTAATATATGACTAATGGGAAGAATACTTAAAATTCTAAATTTTTCATCATTCTCCATTATAAATCTAGTATGACATCCCATTACATTGGATAATATGTTTTTATGTGAGAGCATAACGCCTTTTGGCCTACCCGTAGTACCCGAAGTATATATTAGGGTTACCCATGTATTAGGTTCTATACTATTTTTTAATTTTTCAACCTCATGCTGATTGGAATCCTCTTCTCCCTTTTTTTTAATTTCCGTCCAATGTGGAGCCCCTTCAATTTCATCGAAGGTAAATAAATTCGTTAGGGAGGGGCAGTTATCCTTTATATTTTGTACTTTATCATATAATTTTTTGTCTGAAATAAAACAAAATTTAGCCTCACTGTTATTTAATATAAAGATTAAATCATCATCACTTATGGTAGGATATATAGGAACACTTACTGCACCTATTTGTTGTATGGCAAAATCCATAATCGACCATTCTGTCCTATTTACTGAAGTAATTAAAGCTATTCTGTCCTCAGGTTTTATCCTATATTTTAAAAGACCTCTACTTACTTGATTAACCTGATCTATAACCGACTTTGTTGAAATGCCTTCCCATATTCCATTTTTTTTAGACGATATGGAAACTTCAATCGGTCTATTTTCTAATTGATAATATAAAATGTCAAATAGCTTAGCGACTTTCATTATGTATTTATTTTAAAGAGCGAAAAATACAAAAAAATAACATATTAGCAAAAATCGTCTTTCATTTATAACTAATAATTAGAAATAAAAAATCAATGATTATATCTTATGTGGATGAAAATAGTTTAAAACTTACTTATTATAAGTAATTAGTTTTCGTATTTTTAATTTTCTTTATAATTAAATCTTTTTATTAATTACCATTGGAATAAAGGTCTTGAATCCATCATTGCATTGACTTCTTTTTTTACTTTATCTATTACGATTTTATTTTCCGGATCAGCAATTACTTCATTTATAAAATCAGCGATCTTTATCATATCGTCTTCTTTGAGCCCTCTGGTGGTAACGGCTGCTGTTCCCAATCGAATTCCGGAAGTTACAAATGGGCTTCTATCATCATAGGGAATCATATTTTTATTACAAGTTATATCTGCTTTCTCTAACGCCTTCTCAGCGGCTTTACCTGTAATATTTTTATTATGCAAATCTATTAACATAAGATGGTTATCTGTTCCTCCTGAAATGATATTAAAATTTCTTTCGATCAGAGCTTTGGATAAAACTTGAGCATTTTTAACTACTTGATGTGTATAGGTAAGATATTGATCACTTAATGCTTCAATAAATGTTATTGCTTTAGCTGAAATTATATGTTCTAAAGGCCCTCCTTGAGTACCCGGAAAAACGGCTCCATCAATAACTTGGGACATCATCTTCACCTCTCCTTTTAATGTTTTATATCCGAACGGATTTTCAAAATCTTTACCTAACATAATCATACCTCCTCGTGTACCTCTTAAGGTTTTGTGAGTTGTAGTGGTAACTATATCACAATATGGTAATGGATCTATTAATATACCTTTCGCAATAAGGCCGGCCGGATGGGATATATCAGCCATTAAAACAGCTCCGATTTCATCTGCAACTTCTCTAAATTTTCTATAGTCAAAATCTCTTGAATATGCTGATGCTCCAACTATAATCATTTTAGGTTTTTCTCGCCTTGCTGTTGCTGCCATATCATCATAGTTAATTCGTCCATCTTCTTTATTTACTTTATAAAAAACCGGATTATAATTTAATCCTGAAAAATTAACCGGAGAACCATGAGTAAGATGTCCGCCATGTGCCAAGTCTAATCCCATTATTGTATCACCGGGTTTTAAACATGCAAGTAATACGGCTGCATTAGCCTGTGCTCCGGAGTGCGGCTGAATATTAACATAAGAAGCACCAAATAATTTTTTAGCGCTATCTATTGCGATTTCTTCTATCTGATCTATTATTTCACAACCTCCGTAATATCTTTTTCCCGGATATCCTTCCGCATATTTATTAGTTAGTACTGAACCGGCGGCTTTCATTACTTCTTCGCTGACAAAATTTTCTGAAGCTATCAATTCAAGCCCTTTTGTTTGTCTTTCTTTTTCTTTTTCGATCAGTTCAAATATTTTTTTAGTTTCCATAACATAATTTAATTTATTTTCTATATGATTTTTCCCAATTCCATGCATCTCTAACCATATCTTCCAGAGAATACTTGGCATTCCATTTTAAAATTTGATTGGCCTTATCACAGCTGGCATAAATACTTTCTATATCTCCATTTCTTCTGTCTCCTATTACATAAGGAACTTTAACCTTATTAATATTTTCGAAGGTATTTATTATTTCTAAAACGGAACTTCCAATTCCTGTTCCTATATTGAATACATCATACGATAATTTACCATAATCGTTAAGAAGATAGTTACAAGCACTTACATGAGCTTTGGCCAGATCAACAACATGAATATAATCTCTTACGCAAGTTCCATCGGCTGTATTATAATTATTACCGAATACGGTTAATTCTTTTCTAATACCAAAAGCAGTTTGCGTAACAAATGGCATTAAATTATTGGGGATGCCTTTAGGTAATTCACCGATTAATGAAGATTGATGGGCTCCCACCGGATTAAAGTATCTTAGAGATAAAGCATGCAACCTTCCTGTAGCAGAAATTTTTTCTAATATATCTTCTGCCATTTGCTTAGTACTTCCGTATGAAGATATAGCTTTTTGATTGGGAGATTTTTCAGTAACAGGTAATTCTTTGGGCTGTCCATACACTGTTGCAGAGGATGAAAAAACAAATTTTCTTACTTTAAATTCATGCATAACTTCTAACATGTTCATAAGAGATATTAAATTCGTCTTAAAATACATAAGAGGAATTTCCATAGATTCTCCTACTGATTTTTTCGCTGCAAAATGTATACAAGCAGAAATTCCTTTATTTTCCGAGAAAACTTGCTGTAACTTCTTATAATCACATATATTATGGTTATAGAACTTAGGTTTAAATCCTGTAATTTTTACTATCCTGTCTAATATAAATAATTCTGAATTACTTAAATCATCAATAATTATCGGTTCAAATCCTGATTCGATCAATTCAACTACCGTATGAGAACCTATAAATCCTAAGCCTCCAGTAATTACAATTTTAATTTTATTCATAAGTCATAAAATTTTATCTGAACATTTATTTATAAATTTTAGCTCTCTTTATCCTGCTTTTATATATTACGTCCGTAAGCATTGGTACCTCTTCTACTTCCACATTATAAGTATCTAAACCTAATGCAGCTGTGTCTGATATCCCTATACATTTTACTATATTATAAAATCGTAAGATAAATCTTTCTTTTAATGAAAACAAATACTCTTGATTAAAGACTCTGTCTATAAGGACATATTTAAAATCTGCAGGAATATCATATTTTTTTAAAGATGGATAATTACTCGATAAGTCTATCTTACCTGAAATTTTTAAATCTTCAAGCACCTGGCTAAAATATATATTTATTAATGGTACTACTTTAAAACCTAACTTAAAATTAACTTTATATAGTGTATTAGGTATTAATTCTAATACATCGTATTCAAAAGTATAGGGATTTGTATCATTTTCGACTCTAAGGAACCAATAGTAATCTGCCCTCTTAGGATGTTTGTTGATTATAGAGAATAATATTTTAGCTTCTATTTCTTCTGAATTACTTGCCCTGCTTATATAAACTAAATTGGTAGAATATTTCGATATATCCTTATCTGTTTTCATATCTTGTATAGTAGGTAAATAAGGTTTTATATTAACATATTGTACATATTTATTCTTTAATTTACGTCCGTTATACCAAATGTACATACTGAAAGCTATTAATCCAGCCAATATCATGGTAATCCATCCCCCTTCTTCAAATTTCAAGGCATTGGCATAGAAAAATCCTCCCTCAATGATAAAATACACAAGTGCAAATATTAAAATAAAAAATATATTTACTTTCTTACCATACAAATAGAAGAGCAGTAAAATGGTTGTCATCAGCATGGTTATGGTAATTGCTAATCCATAGGCTGCCTCCATTTTTGAAGATTCTTTAAAATAGAATACAACAGAAATACAGGATATGAGTAATCCCCAATTTATGGCAGGAACATACATTTGTCCCTTTTCATGCGTGGGATATTCTATCTTTTGTCGCGGCCAAAAATCTAATGACATTGCCTCACTGAAAATAGTATATGAACCTGTAATTAAAGCCTGACTTGCAATGACTGCTGCTAAAGTTGACATTCCTACCCCAATGATTACAAAACTTTCAGGCATCATCATAAAAAATGGATTTCCTCCACTAGCAGCCTTAACCGGATTTGATAAAATCCATGCACCTTGACCCAAGTAATTAATTATTAAACAAACTTTTACAAAACCCCAACTCATCCTAATGTTTTTAATACCGCAATGTCCTAAATCGGAATACAGTGCCTCTGCTCCAGTAGTACATAAAAATACGGCACCCATTATTAGCAATATCATATGCTTTGCTTCTAATGCAGTCTGAGCGCTATCTTTTACAATAAGCATTAATTTAACTGCATAATAGGGATTTATTGCCTTTATTACATATAAATTAGGAATAAATTGGATAATACCCAATAGTAATAGCATGATAAACCATAGAGTCATTATAGGGCCATAAAATTTTCCTATAGATTGTGTTCCAAATTGTTGTACAACAAAAAGAACTATAAGTATAAAAATGGTTATGGGTATCACTTCTGTGTGTGGATTATAACTTTTTAATCCCTCTACAGCTGACATGATTGTCATTGAAGGTGTTATTACTCCATCCGATACTAATGTTGCTGCTCCTAAGATGGCTATTATATATAAACATTTGTTCTTCATTTTTTTAACTAACGAATACAGGGCTAAAATACCCCCTTCACCATTATTATCAGCCCTTAAGGCAATTATTACATACTTTAGGGTTGTTTGCAATGTTAATGTCCAAATTATACAAGATAAAGCCCCTATAATAAAATCTTCGGAAATTTGATCTGTATGATTGGCGGCAACTATAGCTCTCATTACATATAAGGGTGAAGTTCCTATATCCCCAAAAACAATTCCGATGGTAACTACTAAACCTAAAAAGGTAAGTTTAGATCTTTTAGAATCTTTCTGCTGCACAATTAGTTATTTTAATTTACTACTAATTTGCAAAGTTATATTTTTTTTAGGTTAAAAATTTTTTTATATACTGTTAATTTAATTAAAATATGAGAATATATTTAGCCCATTATTTTAACTCAAGAGTTGCTAATACCGGATAATGATCTGAAAAATTAACGTTTCTATCTACATAACATAATTTTGATTTAAAATCATTATTTACAAAAATATAATCTATTCTAATAGGATAATAATAATCATAAAATGTCCATCCCAGACCTTTTCCACTTTTTTCAAATACATCTACCAAATCTTTTTTTAAGGTAAAGTATTCGTAAGACAAGGGCACAGAATTAAAATCTCCACATACAATTACGGGATAGGGTGATTCTTTTATATATTTGGTAAGTAAATCTATTTGAACTTCATGTTTTTTAAACCCTTTTAATAATTTATCAGTTATTATTTCTAAGTTATTTTTTAACTGTGCTATAGTACTGATTTTAAAAATATTTTTATTAAGATACATAGGCTCCAAATATATGCTAAAGCATCTAATTATATCTTGATCTTTTTGAATATCTACCATACCTGCAAATCCATTATTCGGTAGAATTATTTTTTGTTCATTTATTATTGGATATTTCGATGATATTCCAATCAAATCAAAGGCAGCATTATATCTTTCTGCTAAAAATATTTCTTTTGATCTCCATTGCCTAGTATATATCTCATGAAAAAATGCAATATCAACATCTTTTTGTGTAATATAGTTTTCCAGTGCTTGTAAATCTTTATTATTATTTGCGTATCTAATATTATAAGTTAAAATTTTAAGCTCATTATTTGTGATTTGCTCATGATTTGCTTCCCCAAGATGAACAAATTTTTTTATAGGAAATAGTAGAAAGAAAGTAAATATAAAGAAGGGAATAAAAACCTTTTCTCTTTTTATAATCCAGTATATAGTAAACAAAAGATAAATAGCAATTAATATAGGATATATAAGAGCCAGTAAGCCTAAATAAGGAAATATTTTAGGTTCAATAAATTTATTTAAATACGTAATACACAACAAAATAGCTATCACGCTATGTATTATAAGAAATAGATACTTTAATTTACTATTATTTATAAAAATCATTTTCGGCAATATTTCACTTAGATGAATTAAATAAAAATTCTTTTTCTTGTTTTGTTAAACTATCATATCCGCTTTTAGATATTTTATCCAATATAGTATCAATCTGTTTTTGTTTCTTAACTTTTATAGAGTTAAATTCTTCGTCGGATAATGGTCTTGTATGGTTCGACTTATTTTTCTCTTGTTTGTTCTTTTCAATTTTAAATTTAGGTTTAAATAACTTATTAAAGTAAGAAGCCATATTCTTTTCAAATTTCTTAAAATTAAAAATTGAAAGTTCTAGAAAATCATTTCCTTTTTGAAAAACTTTCATATAAAAAAATCCAAAAGTTGCAGCTGTTATTCTCGCTATAAATATTCCTATTAGCTCACTAAAGTTTATTAAAGAAATAATGTCGAAAAATAAAAACACTATTCCAGCAACATAAAGCGGCATTTGATAAGGTATAGGGAACAAAGATATTTTCATTTTAGGATCATATGAAATTATTGCAAACAAGCAACTATAAGCCCCTAATATACTTCCTCCTAAAAAGCTATATTCCTGACCAGATAATACATTAGAAATTATAAAGGCTAAACATCCTGTTAAATTTCCACAAATAAAAAATTTAAAAAAACTTTGACCGTTAAAATAAATTTTGAAAATTTTTTCCACAAAATAAATAATCATTGCGGTAACAATCAAATCCAAAGGATTATTGTAAATAAAAGGGAAAGTTATAATTGTCCAAACAAAGGGGAATATATTATAGGCAGATACTAATAAATATGAGGTTATTGAAAAATCAAATATTTCAATTGAAATAAAATTTAATGTCCAATATATAAATGAGGATAATACGGATATAAAAATAATTTTAAATCCTTCTGTTCCTTTTTTATAATAATCATATATGTTTACTATCCTTTTATCCATACAATTAATTTAGTTCCAACGATATCTGTTTTTCACCCAATGACGGGTCATAAAATATCCGAAAACGGCTCCGCCCAAATGAGCAAAATGCGCAACATTATCCCCCTGCGATTGCTGTAGTCCTAAGTAAAGCTCTAATAAAACCATGATTGGGATAAAATATTTTGCTTTCATAGGAATGGGGGGAAAAATTAACATTAATACAGAATTAGGAAACATAACTCCAAAGGCAACTAAAATTCCATATATGGCTCCACTGGCTCCCACCATTGGAGTAACTAAATCTATATAAAGCTTACTTGCTGCATATTGATCTGTACCTTTGGGTAAAGTATTTAACCAGGCATATGCTTTTTGTTCCAAATTATTATTTGTTATTTCATAACTTAATTTCGCATATTTACTTACCTCATTTAAAGGAACATTGGCAGAAACTAAAGAATCATATACTTGCTTAAATTCAAAATAATTCACCATGTTGAATAAAGCAAAAGCTCCTAATCCACAAACGAAATACAGTATCAAATATTTTTTGGGTCCTAAGGATTGTTCCACAGCTGATCCGAACATCCACAATGAAAACATATTGAAAAAAAAGTGCGTAAATCCTCCGTGCATAAACATATGTGAAATGATTTGGTACCAATGAAAATTGGGTGAAAGTGGAAAATATGCACCGAAGATAACCGTTAAATCTATTCCGCGAACGGACAATATATATGTTCCTATAAAAAATATGGTATTTAATAGTAAAAGATTTTTAGTTACCGTAGGTATCGCTCTATTCATTATTTTTAGTATTTTAATTATTTTGAATGGATTTTTACTAATCAAAATTCGGCATGGTTACTATTTCATAATTTCTTTTTCCAAAAGGATTATAATTAGGACATCCTAAAGTTATAAAATTCTCCCATAAAGGTATTAAATGAGAAGGCTGTATAAATTCTTTTCTTTTTTTAGCGAAAACTTTCGAAATTGTTTTACTAAAAAATATAGAAAATTCTTCTTCTGAATGTTCTGATAATTCATTTAATAAATTATCTATCAATTCAATTATTTTTTCTTGTAATACATCCGAAGGAATTGCAGTTATCGTTAATAAATCTTCTTCTATCTCCATATCTAATCCTTCAGCAAATAATGAAGTTTTAATTGAATCTAATTTCTCTTTTTCAAGATCATAAACGGGTCTTTCTATTGGAAACAATAATTGTTGACTTAATACATTTCCCTTAAAATTTTTCATACGATTTTCATATAAAACAGTTTGATGAATTCTATAGGGATCTAAAATCCATAAATTTGAATCTTTTTCAATTATCCATCTACCATTAGATAAACGCAATAATAATGATTCATTGGCATTTTCAAAAGAATTATCAAATAAATCCGAAGTCAAAATTTCTTGCCTGGACGAAGTATATAATTCATTTAACTTTAGTTTTTCCTCAACGGTAGGTTTATTAGGAATTTTATCGAATGGATTATAGGTAGTACAAATATTTATTTTAGGTTCTACAACAGGATTATCTTTTCTAGCCAGAGAAAAACTCCATTCAGGATTTTGATCAAAATCCAAGCTTGGAACTATATTATATATACCTAAAGATTTCTTAATAGCTGTTTTTAGTAATGCATATATAGATGTCTCATCTTCAAATTTTACTTCTGTCTTAGTTGGATGAATATTTACGTCTATCCTTTCCGGATCAATATCTATATAAAGAAAAAAGGAAGGCAAAAAACGTGGTGGAATCAATCCTTCGAATGCATCTTGTACAGCCTTAGTTAAATAGGATGATCTGAAAAATCTTTGATTAACGAAAAAAAATTGTTCTCCTCTTGCTTTTTTAGCACTTTCCGGTTTACCTATAAAGCCACTTAGCTTTATCCAATCCAATTGCTCAGAAATAGGTACCAATTGATGTTGAATTTTCCTGCCAAATATTTCAGATATTCTTTGCATTAAACTTCCTGAACGAAGCCTTAATATTTCTTCACCATTATTAAATAATTGGAAATGAACTTCTTCATGCGCTAATGCCACCCTATGAAATTCATCTAAAATATGTCTGAATTCTACCGAGTTAGATTTAAGAAATTTCCTTCTTGCTGGTACATTAAAAAATAGATTTTTGATTAAAAATGAAGAACCAACTGCGGTATTTATCGGGACTTGGGAAATTATTTCGCCTCCTTCTATTATAATATGAGTTCCTATTTCATCCTCTTCTTTACGGGTTTTCAATTCAACCTGGGAAACTGCTGAGATAGAAGCTAATGCTTCACCTCTAAAGCCTTTTGTATGAATATGAAATATATCCTCAGTAGTAGTAATTTTTGAAGTAGCATGCCTTTCAAAGGACATTCTGGCATCAGTTGTGCTCATTCCAATTCCATTATCAACTACTTGAATTAAATTTCTACCTGCATCTTTAATTATAAGTTGTATTTGAGTTGTTTTTGCATCAATAGCATTTTCTAAAAGTTCCTTTACCACAGAAGAAGGTCTTTGTACTACTTCTCCTGCCGCTATCTGATTGGATACATTATCCGGAAGTAAGTGTATTATATCAGGCATAGTACAAAGTTATTAAAACTATTAGAAACCTCATCGTATCACCTTACTAAATAAAAAAACCTATAATTCTAATTTGTATATAAGTAGACTTTAATATACTCAAAAATATTAATATCAATATGTTATAGTATAGTTTTAAATTTTGTTAAATTAATTTTAACAAATAATAAATACATAATACTATTAATTTTTAAATTACCTGCTTTTTTATTTTTTCATTTTCCTCTTTATTATAGAAATCTACAAAATCTTCATACCCAATATATTTACATAATAGATCTAATATATACCTGTTTGGCTCACCTGTAGCGTTATCTATTCCTCCTATATATTTATCATAATATCTTATAAATGTCTTTTCACTAATGCATGTCTTATATTCTTTTTCTATCTTATAAGAAATATGTTTGGAAAGAGGTGTTTTTAACACAAGTAATGATTCTTTTTTAGCCTTATTAAAGGCCATATAGACTATTTTCTTTATTACTTCTTTATACCCCATATATTAAGTTCAAATAGTTAGTAAATACCTTTTATTTCAAACAATAAAATTTGTATTAAAACTTATAACATGTCTTTAAAAAGTCTATAATATGTCTTTATTTTGCTTTATATTATCAGTTAATTTGTATTTAAATTTTATTAGTATATTTTATAGCAAAGGTACTAAATGTATTCTAATAAGGAATAAAAAAGTAGCAGCATATCAATAGATATGGGAAGCCTATTAATCTGCTGCCTATTATTCCATGCTTCCCTATACATAAAGGTGAATTTCAATGCTGATAAATAACTAATTATTTATCTAATAATATTTAGATACCATATTATTTATGTAAAAATTAAACAAACATGAAAAAAATATCAATATCCGTATTAAGTTTATTTTTAAGCTTATTTATAGTGTCATGCAGCGACGATTATAATGATATTCCAATGCAAAAGTCATTCTCAGCAGATAGCGCTACTGAAGCAACATTAATTAATAATACAAATACAGGGGAAAATAATTCAGAAAATCAAGGAAATAAACTTTATAAAATAGATATTAGCGGAGAAACTGCACAAAATCCCGTTAGAAAAATGGATATTAGCGGGGAAACTGCACAAAATCCCGTTAGAAGAATGGATATTAGCGGAGAAACTGCACAAAATCCCGTTAGAAAAATGGATATTAGCGGGGAAACTGCACAAAATCCCGTTAGAAGAATGGATATTAGCGGAGAAACTGCGCAAATACCGGTATGGTAATTCAATCCATAAAAAAATGATAGAATCATAAACTAGATAAGATAATTTAATTTTCCAATAGTTTATAGATATTTATATGGCAAGGAATAATTTTATTCCTTGTCTTTTTTTATTATTATCTCTAAATTGCTTACAAAATATAACTTTTGCCCATATAATAACTTTTAACATGATAAATTAATATTTTTATATTCAGGGAAAAATGAAAACTTTTATTATATTTTTATCCTACACTATTATTTTATTACTTTACTTCCCTTCCTGCAAGGATTTTACCTTACGGAAAAAAAAATCTGATAATTCAATTAAATTATCAAAAATTAAAACTATTTCTTTTAATAACTATACCAATGAATCCATTCAATATACTTATAAGCAGATATATAAGCTAAAAAAAATTAAAAATAATTTAATGTTGGCCAATATATATTTTCAAATGGGGCATTATTATTTAAATAAAAATAGAAGTGACAGCGCATTTTATTATTTTAATCATGCGAAAGAAGCTTTTTCAATTGACAATAATAGTAATAACAATAATAATATATTTATCGGCAAAAGCTTAATTAATATGGCAATCATCCAAGCTAATGAGGGAGATTACATAGGAAGCGAAGAAACAGCTGTTGAAGCATTAAAATATATTAAAAATTCTCAAAATAACACATCATTATCTGCTGTATATAATTGTCTTGCAATATCTAAAACCGAACAAAAAGATTATGATCAAGCAATAAAATATTATAATTTGGCTTTGAATTTTTCAACTAATAAGATATCTGAAATTAACATAAAGAACAATGGTGCAGTGGTAAATATTAAAGCCGGAAATTATAATAATGCCATACAAATTTTAACGAATTTAAGCAAAGATCCATTTATAAATAATCGCCCCCTTCTTCAAGCACGTATAACTGATAACTTAGCTTATGCTAAATGGCTTTTTAACTCAAACTACAAGGCAGATAAAGACTTTTACCAAGCCTTAGAAATAAGAAAAAAAGCATTCGATACCATCGGACAAATAGCTAATCATTATCATTTATCGGAATATTTCGAAAAAACAAGTATTAAAAAGGCAATTTTCCATGCAAATAAAATGTATGATATCGCATTAAAACTGGGTAATATAGATGATCAATTGGCAGCGATGCAAAAAATTATTCTGTTGGACACCCCTTCGACTCATGAAAAAAATTATTTTAATGCATATATTAAGTTAAGTGATAAAATTAATTTAAAAAGAACTCAAGCTAAAAATCAGTTTGCTTTAATACGTTATGAAGTAGAACGAAACAAAGAAGAGAATGCCTTATTGAAGGCTGAAAATGCTCAAAAAAACTACCTTTTACTAAAACAAAAAGTTATGTTTGGTTCTGCAACATGTCTTACCATTTTAATTCTAATATTATTAATATTTTGGTATCGAAGAAGAAAAGCTAAATTCAGACAAGAAAAAATCGAAGAAGTACATAGAACAAAATTGAAATATTCTAAAAAGATTCACGATGAAGTTGCTAATGGAATTTACTTTTTGATGGTACAACTTGAAAATAATTCTGATGCAAAACCCACTAAAATAATTGATGAATTAGAAATATTATATCATAAATCCAGGGATATTTCTCATGATGCTGAATTTAAAATAGATTCTAAAGAAGAGTTTTCAATTACTTTACGAAACATGATAAAACCTTACGGTGCAAAAAATACACGAATTATATTAATTGGTAATGAACCTCATATCTGGGAAAATATTTCTGATGATAAAAAGGAAGAAATATACTATATTCTTAAAGAATTAATGACTAACATGAAAAAACACAGCCAAGCCGATATTGTTACATTAAAATTTAAAAATGAAGACTCTATAATTTCGATTGAATATTCAGATAATGGGGTAGGTTTAGCAGGGTCAGGTGGTATCCCTAACAAAGATTTAAAAGACATAAAAGATAGATTAAATCCGATACAGGGAAGTTTTTTTATCGATCACGAAAAAAAGATAGGCTTAGCAATAAAAATTATTATTTCAATCTAATTTATACTAATGTTTAAAAAAATACTTATTTCTGAGGATTTTGACAGTTATAATATAGGGGTTAAAAAAACTGTTGAGGAATTAAAAATTCCAATTATTGACCAAGCTTTTTATTGCGATGAAGCATTGTTGAAAATTAAAAGAGCAATTATAGATCATCAACCTTATGATTTGTTAATAACCGATTTGTCTTTTGCTTCGGATTACAGAGTACAAACACTAGAAAGTGGAGAAGATTTAATACTTGCAGCAAAAAATGAACAAGCCGACCTTAAAGTTATAGTTTTTTCGATTGAAAACAGGTTTCATAAAATAAAATCTATGTTTGACAGATATAAAATTAATGGATATGTTACTAAGGGAAGAAATGATACAAAAGAATTACAAAAAGCCATAATATCTGTAAACCAAAATGAGACCTATATTTCCAATGATAATTACAAATCAGCTCAAAACAATTTATATGAATTAACGGAGTATGATATCAACTTGTTAAAATTGCTTTCTCAAGGGTATACCCAAAAAGAGGTTGAACACCACTTAAAAGAGAAACAAATAGTACCTAACAGCGAGAGCTCTATTGAAAAGAGACTTGCCTTGTTAAGAGCTTCTTTTAACGCTAAAGATACTAAACAATTATTAAGTTTAATAATTGAGTTAGGAATCATTTAAAAAAATTTTACATTTTTTACAAGTATTTACGGATATCCATAAAATTTAATAGCCTACCAAGCATATATTTGCTATTATTTTAATCATATTATGTATATAAATGTTGTGTATATAAAAAATATAATTATATGACAACTTTTATATCCTATTGTTTTAATAAATATATTAATAGTTAGTTGAAAAGCGTGGTTAATTTATATTAGCCATGTTTTTTTTACCATTTTCAACAAAATTCAAATTTATTTTAACTTTGTATTTCAACTAAATTAATAATTTAGTTTAGACCAGTTTCCAATGATATAATAATTAAAAAATTTTATATAAAAAATTGTTTAATTAAAAATCTTTAAAAGGAATTTTTAACTGAAAATTTTTCTGCATATCCTCCATTAATTCGGATTTAGAATTTTTAATACTTATTCCAATTAACCTAATTTTTTTATCTATATTGACAGTATATAGTAATTCTAAGGCAATTTTATATAACAGAGGGAAATCAGTAATAAAACTTGTAATAGTTTTACTTTTTGAAATTACTTTAAAATCTGAATATTTAATCTTTAAAATAACTGTTCGACCCTTAAAAGAAATTTTATTCATTCTTTGTAACACGTCTCTACAGATGGAATCTAATTCAGAACATAATTTAGGTAAAGAATTTGTATCCTCCATCAATGTATTTTCTGATCCTACTGATTTCCGTATCCTATTGGGATTAACTTCCCTGTTATCTATTGCTCTGGCATTTAAATAATATACACTCCCCTGTTTACCAAAAAGTTTAATAAGTTCTTCTTCAGATTTTTGCTTAAGGTCCCATCCGGTATTTATTCCCAACTGATGCATTTTTTCTGCTGTTTTTTTACCTATTCCAAAAAAATTTTCAATTCTAAGATTTTCAACAAATTTTTCTGCTTTTTGTGGAGTAATTATAAATAATCCATCAGGTTTATTATAATCCGAAGCTATTTTTGCAAGAAATTTATTAAATGATATACCGGCAGAGGCTGTCAACCCTGTTTCTTTAAAAATTTTATCTTTAATTTCTTTAGCAATATCCCTGGCAAATTCCTTATTTTTCAAACTATTAGTCACATCTAAAAATGCTTCGTCAAAAGATAAAGGTTCTACTAAATCTGTATATTGAAAAAAAATATTCCTTATTTGTTTTGAAACAGAACGATAAATTTCAAATCGTGCGGAAGTAAAAATTAGATTCGGACACCGTTGAATTGCTTGTTTGGAGGACATTGCTGAATGAACCCCAAATTTTCTTGCTTCATAACTGGCTGCTGCTACTACTCCTCTTTCTCCTGAAAATCCAACGGCCAAAGGTTTTCCTCTAAATTCTTCATGATCCCTTTGCTCTATTGAAGCATAGAATGCATCCATATCTATATGAATTATTTTACGCACAATGATATAATTACGAAAGGTGTCTCTTTAAAAATATAATTTTGTATTAACTTTATTATAGATATATGATTGACTGTTCAATTTTCTACTCCACAAAATTAGATATTAATTTAATTATGAAAGACTTTTAATAGTTAAATTAACCTAAATAAAAATGATATTTCCAAAAATGGTAGTTAAATTATGAAATATTTTGTACTAAATTAATCCCCCCCTAATCTAATAAATATATATTTGTAATAGAATTTTTTACTATAATTTATTTCTAAAATTAATTTGAGAATATTTTTTGTATTGTATGTATATTTAACCAATATTTTTATGAGTTAATTACACTTACTACATGTTATTACTCAAAATTATCCGAATATTTTCAAACATAATTTTTATTTTAAGTTATATAAAGTTAATACATGCAATATCAGTTTTTTTTAAATTTTTTTATAACCTTTTATGAATGAAAAATTTTTAATTACACATTAGTATAATTAGGTCATATTCTGGTATTTTTTATACAAAAGAAAAGACAGAATCAAATAAGTAAAAATATTATAATAATAAGGCTATAAATTACTTATTAATTAAAAATGGCATGATTTATGACGGGAATATTTTTTTAAAATTTTTTTGAAATTTTAAGCTATACATATGAAATTATATTGTTTTATTGTAATCTTATTTATAGGATTACTTAGTTGTAAGAAAGAAGATAAAAAAAAATTAAATAATATATCTGAAAAGCTTAATACTTCTATTTCAGATTCAAATTCTCATATAGATTCAGTTATATCACATAACAAATCAAAAAAACATAGTAATCTTCTGGTTAAAAAAGATTCATTAATTAATCTTAATCATTCTGATAGTAAAAATGCTCATAGACATGATAGTGCAACTAAAGAACGTAACGATCATAATAAAATTTTCGGATTAAAATCTGATAAAGGAATTGCAAAAGATTCATCGAATAAATATTACATATATTTATCATTTGATGACGGACCACAATTACCGGGTACCTATAACTGCAAAAATATATTAGAAAAGTATAACGTAAGAGCTACTTTTTTCATGATTGGTGTTCATAATACGGGATTAGTACGAGAAAAATTGGTAGATTCTTTAAATGATAACCCCTTATTTATAGTTTGCAATCATAGTGATACTCATGCAAATAATAAGTATAGTTTATTTTATAAGAATGCTAAAAATGCTCTACAAGATTTTCTAACGGCTGAAAGTAAATTAAAACTTAAGCATAAGCTAGCTCGACTTCCCGGCAGAAACACCTGGGCAGTAAATCATCAAATCAAAGGAGAGTCATCGGCGTTCGATGTTGCCAAAAAGCTGGATTCTATAGGTTATTCTATATTTGGATGGGATTTGGAATGGAGGTTTGTTCATAGTAATATTCCGGTGGAAAGTGCTTCTGAAATGATTAAAAAAGTAAAAAACACTTTGAAAAGTGGTAGAACACATTACCCCAACTCAATAGTAATCTTGATGCATGACAGAATGTTTGATAAACCTCAATATGCTGACTCTTTACAGAAATTTATTTCTGCTTTGAAAAATGATAAGCAATATATATTTGAAACTCTTGATAAGTACCCTATTTTATCTGCAGAAAAAATTAAATAATCTTTTGACTTTTTTGGCGTTTTTAAGTCTTTAATATATAAAAATACACATCTAAATTATCATTTGACATTACGTATGTATTGATTTTGATCTAAATACAAGTGTTATAATTATTATTTTAACAACCTATTATATGAATTTTACTTACCGTTATATTGATTCATAGTATTATTTAACCCTGAGAAAATAAAGGACAGTATTGCTTCTGAACCGGTATCGATTCTTTCACTTAGGACCTTCTTTTCTTCTTCATCCCATTCTCCTAAAACGTATTCAACTTGTTTACCTTTTAAATAGTTATTTCCAATTCCAAAACGAAAACGTGGATATTGTTGGGTAAGTAACTTTTCTTCAATGCTTTTTAATCCATTATGTCCCGCATTGCTCCCTTTAGATTTTATACGAATTGTACCTAATGGCAGGCTTAAATCATCACAGATAATAAGACAATTCTCAAGGTTTATATTTTCTTTCGTAATCCAATATTTAACTGCATTACCGCTTAAATTCATATAGGTATCGGGTTTTAGTATAAAAATTTTTCTTCCTTTGTATGAAGTTTCACAAACTTGACCGAAATTTTGTGCTTTAAAAGTACTACCTAATTTTTGAACTAATTTTTCTACTATTAAAAAACCTATATTATGCCGAGTATTGCTGTATCTCTCTCCTATATTTCCTAAGCCTACTATCAGGTATTTATTCATAATATTTAGATTATTAATCTTAATACTATAAAAATAATTATTTTTTCTTATAATATCTTTTTATTCTTACCAGTTCAAAAGGAAGCTTTAAAGAATAAGAAAATTTTACTTTAGAATCACC
The DNA here is from genome assembly GCF_001418685.1 of Apibacter mensalis. Lineage (GTDB taxonomy): Bacteria > Bacteroidota > Bacteroidia > Flavobacteriales > Weeksellaceae > Apibacter > Apibacter mensalis. The sequence goes on along the minus strand of NZ_LIVM01000004.1, from coordinate 68,331 downwards.
TACATCTCTCCATGCTTCTAAAGGAATTTCTTTTGCTCTTTTTTCTACATTTTCTTTACCAACAATATTCATGAATTTAAAGAAAATTTCAATATCAAAACTCCAATTGGATATAAATGGATCTGTAAAAATCTTTTTTGCTATTTCATTGGAGAATGCTTTTGCTCCACATTGAGTATCGTATACAGGTAAATCCAACATAGAGCTGGATAAAGTAGCAAAAATTCTTCCAATTAAATGACGATGTAATTTTCTTTTTATTTGTGAACCGATTCTCCTAACTCGGGAACCAAAAACAAAAATAATATTTCCCTTCATGTATGAACATATACGACAATATTCATCAACTGATGTGGCAAGGTCGGCATCTAAATATCCTAAAATATCAAAATTTTTCCACTTAAAAGCTTCATTGATCCCAGTAAAAATTGCTGCTGCTTTTCCTGCATTTTGCTTTTTATCGACTACCAAAACTTTATCAGGAAACTTTTGATTTAATTCATTTAATATTTTTAATGTTTGATCCGTGCTGCCATCATTTACAAAACAAAAGGAAAGATTATTTTCTTCTGCAAGACTTTTTTCAAATTCTTTAATGGGCAGTCTGAATTCTTCATTATAACAAGGAACAACTACACAATTAGTTTTCATGATTTATGTATTATATATTAATTATTTAATTATGATCGCTTTTTTATTAAAATATTCAGCCATGGAAGCATTATAAAAATGTTTAGGATCATGACTTAAATCGGAATGATATATGATTCGTGGTTTAGTTTGTATTGGAGACAAATATACTGTATCTTCCTTAGATTTTTGAATAATCTCATATCTTTTATGAACTTCTTCTTTGTATTTTTTTGCTTTACCACTAACTATATCATCGTATGAATAGTAAATATTATTACTAAAATCATAGTCTTCACTATCTCTAATAGCAAAAGTATAACCTAAAACTAGAATTAGCAAAGAAATATTTATTAAAAACTGAGGCAGATGAATTTTATTTATAAATGAACGATTTATTAATTTGTGACAGAAAATCATTAATAATATCAAAATCATCAAAAATATTACATTAACCGTTCTTAAAGGAGGATAAGTTCCTAAGGTGTATATACTAGGAAAGCACCCTATAAATATTACAATTAAAAATAGAGGTGTATAAAAATAATAAGGAAGAGACAGCCATGTAAATCTCATTTTTTGTAAAGGTTTTCTAAGATTATAGAATGCCAAGAATATAATTAAAAATGAAAGGAATGAATATCTAAAAATTATTACTATTGTTTTTTTTAATGATCTGAATATAATCTCTGAAAATGAATAGGGATTGATTACAGAATGGGAACGCTCATAATTTCCCGGTGCAATTAGTATAAAAATCGTTAAAAGTCCTGTCCATACAAAAAGATAAAAATATAGGGTAAAAAAATTCCTAGTTTTACTAAAATTATATGTAAGCAATAAAAAATTGTATAAAAGCAAATAAATCATGGAGATTTCATTACAGCCTACAATAAGGAAAATCAGAAGAAATAGAATCAGGTTCCCTAATTTTTTTTTCTTAGAAATCTTAGCAGAAAATCCTATATATAATACAAACAAAATGTTACTAAGATGATAGGTAGCTGCTCCGGAAAGCCAATAAAAGGCTGAATTAATTTCGGGTAATTGAAATATATATACAAAAGACAGTACTGATGCAAGTTTAATTGATAATATTTTGTTTTTCACCTGCTGATAAAACATAAAATAGGAAGCACATATAAATAATACGATCATTAAAGCAGAAATCATTCTATACCCGAAGAAACTGCCCCAATGGATTGGATCTGCAATTAAAATGGCTGTAGCAATGTATCTGCTACCCCAATGCATATATTCATAATATTGTGTATAAAAAAAAGAATTTTTACATAATTTTATAGCATATGTATAATCATCAGCCGAAGGTTCATTATAAAAAGAAAGATATAATAGTGGAATGGTGACCACAAATAATAATAGGATAATGAGTTTATCAAATATGCTGAATATACGCGATTGACTCATGTAATAATACTTATAAAATATAATAAACGCGAAGATACATTTTTTTTGATATGGTCTAATTGTTATTGATTAATAAAAGCGTTTATTCTTTCCAAAAAATTTACCAAATCATCTATTTTCGATACATTCTCTTTTCTTAAGTAAAGTTGTAAATTATCATTTATTTTTTTTTGTTTTAAAGTAGCTTCAAACGGATTATTTTGTAAATATTCAAGAACTTTCTTGAAAATATCTGATTGATAATATTTAGATTGAGCCTTGACAGGAAAATAAGCCAATAATACATTATTTTTAACCAATAATTTTTCAAATCCAATATATTTTGAAATCCACTTTAATTTTACACTTTTTAATAAACCTTGAGTTTGATTAGGCAATTTTCCAAAGCGATCGATAAGCTCATTTTTAAAATTTATTAGCTCCTGCTCATTATCAATCTCAGATAATTTTTGATAAAGTGAAAATCTTTCTTCTACCTTATTTACATAGTGATCAGGTATTAATAATTCGAAATCAGTATCAATTTGAATATCTGAAATAAATTCTTTTTTCTCCTTTTCTTCAACAAATAAATCTGAAAATTCATCTTCTTTCAATTCTTCTATAGCCTCATTTAATATTTGCTGATAAGCCTCGAAACCTATTTCTGCAAAAAAACCACTTTGCTCAGCACCTAATAAATCTCCGGCTCCGCGTATCTCCAAATCTTTCATCGCTATATTAAATCCGGAACCTAGATCAGAAAATTGTTCAATAGCTTGTAAACGCTTTCTGGCTTCAGAAGTTATAACATCTAAAGGCGGAGTAATAAGATAACAAAAAGCTTTTCGGTTGGATCTTCCTACCCTTCCCCTCATTTGATGTAAATCTGCTAAACCGAATCTTTGAGCATCGTTAATGAAAATAGTATTTGCATTAGGGACATCTAACCCTGATTCTATAATTGTCGTTGAAATTAATACATCGTAATTACCCTCCATAAAGTCAATCATAATTTTTTCAAGCTTCTTTCCCTCCATTTGACCATGTCCAATTGCAATTCGGGCCATGGGTACCAAACGTTTGATTATTCCGGCCAGTACATCCAAATTTTCAATTCTATTATTAATGAATAATATTTGTCCTTCTCTATTTAATTCATAAATTACTGCATCTCGTATTTGTTCTTCATTAAAACCGATAAGTTGAGTGTGAACCGGTTGTCTATTGGGGGGTGGCGTCTTAATTACAGACATATCACGAGCCGCCATCAAAGAAAATTGTAACGTTCTAGGTATAGGTGTAGCCGTTAATGTTAATGTATCCACCGTAGTTTTTAATGTCTTTAATTTGTCTTTTACGGAAACTCCGAATTTATGTTCTTCGTCAATAATTAATAAACCCAAATCTTTAAAAACTACATCTTTACCAATTAGCTGATGGGTCCCTATAATAATATCTATTTTTCCTTCTGCAAGAGACTTAATTATTTCTTTTTTTTGTCCTGCCGTTTTAAACCGATTTAAATATTCAATACGTACAGGAAAATCTTTTAATCTGGATACAAAAGTTTTATAATGTTGTAGAGCCAATATAGTTGTCGGAACCATAACGGCGCTTTGTTTTCCGTCAGTTGCTGCTTTAAACGCAGCTCTTATGGCAATTTCCGTTTTACCAAATCCTACATCTCCACATATGAGCCTATCCATAGCAATAGGTTTTTCCATATCATTTTTTACATCTTGAGTGGCTTTTTCCTGATCAGGGGTATCTTCATACATAAATGAGGCTTCCAACTCATTTTGTAAATATCCATCTGGTGAAAATGCAAATCCCGGCTTGGTTTTTCTATCGGCATATAATTTTATAAGATCAAAAGCAACTTCTTTAACCTTTCTTTTTGCTTTATTCTTAAGGTTTTTCCATGCTGCCGAACCTAATTGGTTAAGAGTAATCTCTCCCCCTTCTTTTCCTGAAAATTTAGAAATTTTATGTAAAGAATGAATATTTACATACAAAATATCATTATTTTTATAAACTAACTTAATCGTTTCTTGTAACTTATCATCATTTTTAATTTTCACCAACCCCATAAATTTACCAATCCCATGATCGATATGGGTTACAAAATCCCCCACTTTCAAGTCCGTGAGCTCTTTTAATGTCAAAGATTCCGACTTTGAAAATGAGTTTCGTAAATTATAACGATGATATCTTTCGAAAATTTGATGATCCGTATATATAAGAAATTTAGCATTATGATCAATAAATCCTTTACTTACATTTGCATGAAATCCCGTAAAGGGAATTTCTTTTTCTATTTCTGAAAAAATATCTTGCAACCTAGTTTCCTGTTTTTCTGACTGAAAAGCTATATAAGTTTGGTAATGTTGCTTTTCTTTCTCTAACAAATCTTGTCCTAAAAATTCAAATTGCTTATGAAAGCTAGGTTGTTCCGTTTGATCCAATCGTACCGATTTGTATTCAGTAAAATAAGGTATCGAAGAAAATTCGATGAAAGAATTATCTTTTACTTTTGAAATAAGCTCATGGGGTTGTAAATACAATTCCTTTGGCTCACTACGTTTTATATTTTGTTTTAGGGAAGTATAGACTTCTTCTGCTTTAGAAAATTTATTTTCAATTCTAGCTATGGATATGGATAAATCTTTACTTATAAATATCGTATCAGGAGGCAAATAATCTAAAAATGAAACTTTAAAAGTTTCATTATATGAATTATCAATATTGGGAACTACCATAAACTCATCAACTTTCTCCACAGATAATTGAGTCTCAATATTAAATTTGCGGATAGTTTCTATTTCATTACCAAAAAAACCTACACGATAGGGCATTTCATCAGAATAAGAAAATACATCTAAAATTCCACCTCTTAGCGAAAATTCGCCGGGCTGAGTTACCATATCGGCTCTTTTAAAATGAAAGCTGAATAGCGTTTCATTAAGAAAATCAGCATCTATTTTTTCGCCTATTTTTATTTTTAAACTAATTGAATTTAACTCAGATTTAGTAATTACTTTTTCAAACAACGCGTCTGCATAGGTAATAATAATTTTAGGATTTTGTGTTCGGTTCATACTGTTAATAACTTCAGTACGTAAGACCACATTTGCGTTTTGCACTTCCTCAATTTGATAGGGGATTAAATGCGAAGTAGGATAAAACAAAACTTTATCTTTCCCAAACATATCTTCAATCTCATTTAAAGCATAAGCTGCTTCTTCTTTATCCGAAAAGAGTATTAATACTGTTCTTTTTAAAGAACTATATAAATAACTGCTGTAAATATTTATATAGGATCCTGCAGCACCTAACACAGATAATTTTATGTTATTTTTTTCTTCTAAAAATATGTTTACTTCCGAATTTAAAATACTCTTTTTTAAAATCGGAAAAATTGAGTGTATAATAGAATTTGTATTCAAAACAAAGTAAAGGTACAAAATTTGTTAGAAATTCAATTATTTAATTATTTAACATATCAGTGTTTAATTATTTTAATTATGTTTTTTTTCTTAAATAAAATTAAAATAATATTACATATAAAAAAATAAATAATAATATTTATATGTAATAATAAAAATATTAAATATTTAAATAAATTGATAAATTCATTAGTTTATGATAATTTTGTAATCTACTTTAATTTAGATTAGTGTATAAATTTATTACGGGAAAGGAATATAAAGTAAAGATAATTTATAATCTTATCCCACATTAGAACAGTCAATGAGACAACTTATTATATTAAAAGAAGCTGTATATTGCTTACTTAAATTTGTAAAAAATAATTACTCTTTTTACAACACCTGGTACTCTGATTAATTTTTCTCAAATATTATGAATCAATTCTAATTTAAAAGATACTAATAAATAATAATTTTAGATATTATATAGACTGTATTAGTTGGAATAATAACCCTGGAGTATTAATCAATGTTAATTATAGTAAGATAATATATTCCTATAATTTATTTTGCATAAAAGTTGATAAAGAGACAGCCAATTCTTTAGATGAAAATTGGAAAATAACAGATAACAAATGATAATATATTTCCCACTTATATTTTATGGCGATTTTCAAGGAATAACTATATTCCCATTTATTTTTATACGATATAAACATTTAAAAAGAAATAAAATATTAATTAACCACGAGAGAATACATTTAAGACAACAACTTGAAATGTTTTGGATATTTTTCTTTGTATTTTATATAGCTGAATATATACATAATCTTATAAAATATAAAAATGCACATATTGCCTATAGTGAAATAAGTTTTGAAAAGGAGGCCTATGTAAATGAATTAAATTTAGATTATTTGAAAAAAAGGAAATTTTGGGCTTTCATAAAGTATATAAAATAACAATTATAAATATAAAAAGACTATTTATAAAGAGTAATATAAAAGATCGCTTTGTACAATTAAAGTAGCCATGCTATAATGCAATTTCTTTATGTTGGAATGAATACTACATTACTTTCAAATTTTTTCTATAATATTGAAAAATCATACGCATTTACTTTTATTATATTATAATGAGTACCATCGCAATAGAATAACACGTTAGAAGCATATGGTCCTTTTAAATAATCTTTAAAGTTTATATTGGGATCTTATATCTCCATAAACCATAAGCAAGGAAATAAGGATTTCGTGTTTTTTTTTAACTTCTACCTATATAAGCAATCTGTTTATCTATATTATTTTATTACAAACTAAATCCCTAAATTTTATATTATAACTAATGTAATTATTTTCTAATTTTATAAAATATATTCATATTAATTTATATATATCTAATTTCCATCAATACTACGTAATCAATTATATAATTTTTTTTCAAGCTACTAAACGAATTTACCATGTAGTGAAACAACTAATTATATCAATCAGAATAGAATTTATAACAGTTTATTTTAACATCAAACCTACTTTTTATATACCTGTAAAGCCTTGTTAACCTAATATTTACATTATTGAATCTTATAAAAATTAATAACTTTTTAATTTTAAGCAAATTCACAAGTTTTTTGAAATAATCTGAAGATATACCATGTATTAGTCTTATAAAGAGTAAAGCAGGACTCATATGAGACCTGCTTTATTTTTTACTTATAATTTAAATAAAATTAATATTTATAAAGTGCTGCATAAAGTGTTGCCTTTGCATAATAAGGGACTATACCTATAATATGATCACCTACAGTAGGGATAAAGGTTACATTTCCACCTGCTTTTTTCTGATTTTCAGAAAAATCATAGGCATTTTGATAATAAACAGAAACATCGGAAGTCCCATGCGTCATTATAAATCTACATTTATTTTTCCAAGGTTTAACGCTATTTTCTTTAAGTATTTCATTCATATAAGAAATGCTCGGGTCGGTATCAAGATATTTAATAAATTTTTCGGTATATATATCCTTAGGCCTGTTTGAAAAATATAGATTTAATAGTAATTCATAATGAGTTCCATCAAACCAAGAAAGGGATTTGGAAGCATAAGGCTCTTTTAAAAAATCGTTGATATTTATATACGGATAGGCATTTTCCTTATACCCCCACAAACCATAAGAAAGAAAAAAATGATGTTGAGTTTTTTCAGTACCTCTAACTATATCCGCAATTTGCTTTAAATTACAAGGAGTACCACCTGTAAGCAACAAGCCAACTGATTGACCATGTGAAGGGTTAGTTTCAATTTCCCGTGCTAAAGAAGAAGCTACAAAACCACCTAAAGAATATCCGGTAATTATTAAATCCTTTTTATATTTATATCCTTTTTTGGTTAAGGTTCTTTGAGCAGACTTTAATAAATCCAACGTAGAATTAACCATAGCTTTTGAATCTAAATACGGATGTTGACATTGTTTATATGAATCTCCAAATCCGGGATAATCAGGGAAGAAAACTATAAAGCCGCTACAAGCCTGAAGCGTCCAAAAAGCTAAGTAATTAAAATGAAAATCATTATCCATCCATTTAAATCCTTGAAACACATTAGAAGGAGCCATTTTATTATAGGTATACGTTGGAGGTGGAGCAATAATTATACGGTGTTTAAATATATTATTACAGATAAATTTTGTAGGCAATAACAATACTCCTGATACATCAATGGTCCCCCCTAAACGATTGGGATGAGAGGTTTTAGCTTTTACTTTTATAACCTGAACATAAGGTTGTGATCTTCGCGTTTTAGAAGGTTCATTTAATTTTAAATTTGATACACTTACTCCAGACTTAATTAAATTTTCCCTTATATCTAATAAAGTACTGTAATCCAAAGTTCCAATTTCCTCAAAATCATTTGACCAACCTGATACTGAATTAGATAATGATTCATCAGAATTTACGGAACTTGAAGACACTTCATCAAGACTATCTTCGCTAGTACATGATTGCATTGTTAATATCATCCCTAAAAAAGAAAAGATGATAAACCTAAATGTAAATTTTTTCATAATTTTAATTTATAAATTTATTTTTAATAGGTAAATTTAACTATAAAATTATGAAATATAAATATAAAACTACCATATTTAAGTAGTGTAATTGGATTCTTTTTTCTCAAATATTAATTTAAATAATAAATAATTTAATAGTAAAACAAATAACTTTTTAAAGTATTATAACAAAAGCTTAAACTAATATAATCAAGTATTTTAAGTTTGTTTATATTACATCACAAATACATATTATTAACTGTTAGTCTATATTTTTGAATATAAGCAGAACCTTTTAAAATTTTTTCTTAAGAATTTAAAATAATAAAAAGCCTTAAAATTACTTGGCTTCTTTTCCATATAATTACTTATATATTTAAAATATTACTTTAATAAGATTCATGGTTTTTTTATAATTTTAAAAGTTTGATTCCCTGATTTAGTAACCAATTTAATAAAATAGATACCCACTTGATTTGGAATCGATAGTTTGTTGTCATTAAAATTTACAATATGATTAATCAAATTGCCTGAAACGTTATAGATATATATTGATTTTATATCCCGTCCTTTAATATATATAAAATTATCAGATGTTACTGTTGGATAAACTTTACATTCAACAGGTTTTATCATTTCATCCACCAACATATATCCCCACGTATTTAAAGCACTTGGTCCTCCCCAAATAAGAGTGGCAATGTAAGGGTTATCAATAAACGGATTCCTATTTCCCTGTACGCTGTAAATAACCTCATTTCGAAGTTTTTCAAAAAGCGATGGATCTTTTTCAGCATTCCACTTTAGATATAAATCCGGCATTTCAACACTATAAGTATAGGTACTTTCTGCAGTATTTTTAGCCTCGCATTGATAAGGATATCTGACATGCATATACATGATGATTCTTGCTACAGAACCCTTCCATTCATCCCCCGGATAAAAACCCGTAGAGGAAACATTACCGGAAATTCCTTTACCTTCGGCAAAATTCCGGTTACTTCTACGGATGTTATATTGTTGATCTACTGCCCTTAAATTATGTGCATCGGTACCGGGACCTCTAGACGATGTGACTAATTTAGGATTTGCTAATGATTTTGCAAAAACATGTTCTCTGGTCCAAAGTCCTTTACAAGAAGATTTGTGACATGATGAATCCACACTTCTCATACGATTATGCATTGTATCCTCCGAATCGTTATTATAGCCATATATTAATAAAACGGTATTTTGTTGAAGATTATCAGGATCTAAATCTGACAATTTTAAGGTTTTCCACACATCAGGCTTTTTGCTATTACTATAATACAATAAGGTGGTATGGGTAGCAGTAATTAAAGATGAAATATCTTTTTTTAAATTGTCTCCATGTTTTGAAAAATCTATGGAATCATAATATTTTGGAATTTGGGCGAATAAGAATAAATGGACTATTACCAATAATAAAAGAGTAAATTTTTTTTTCATATATGTATACTTAGTAAGACTATTATAAAAATAAAAATATTGTTTGAGACAAAAAAATATAGGTATATATTCTCTAATAATTCTAATAATTAGAAACAGCCATAACATCATATATCTTATATAAATCATTGAATAAATTAATATCTAACAACTATTTCATAATATAAATTCATTATTATGTTAAAAGCTATGTTTAGATAAATAAAATGATTTTAAAATTATGTAGTGTACAAGGAGGTTAAATAGAATTCTCACAAAAAATAATTACAACGAATACCAAACCGATACTTGTTCATACAATATAAACAGTTCGCAAAAAATAATAATTAATTTAATTTACCTAGGTTTGACTTTAATTTCTCCAGATGACGTGAAGATAAAACGATTATTAGGGAAATCTGTAAGGGTTAAATATTTAATGTAATTATATGCTCTATGGTTATGGTCGATTTCAGGGCCTTTTTTAGATCCCTTACTTTGAATTATGGATACAACATGACAAGAAATAAAATTTCCTTTAACGTCGGTTTTAATTTTTAGAATCGGGGCATTTCCATTAGGTCCGGTAAGTGTAATCTTTCCATAAGTGGCAAAATTACCCAAACTATAAGCTATAAACTTATTATTATAAAGCTCAATGGCTCTAGCAACATGAGGACCGCTTCCCAGGATAAGATCTGCCCCCGAATCGATACACGCATGTGCAAATTCCACCACATTGCCACGATTTTCACCTGCATAAAATTCATTTTTAAAAGGGATATGCTGATAAGAGGCACCCTCTCCTCCCCCATGAAACATAACAATAACAATATTCACTTTAGGACGAACCTCTTTTATGATTCTCTTGATATCCGTGTAGTAAATCGAACTTACTAAACCCGCATTATGCCCGGCACCAATAAAGGCATATCGTATTCCATTCTTTTCTTTAATAGCATATTCAGAATGTTTTAATATACCGGCATATTGAATTCCTAAACTCTTTAAGTTTTTTTCTGTTGCGATCCTCCCCATTGATCCAAAATCATTACTATGATTATTTGCCATGCTTAAAAAGTCAAAACCAGCCTCCTTCAAATATCTTCCATAGGTAAAAGGAGTTCTGAATACAAAGCAAAAATTAGAATTGGTACAACTTTTGGGCTTTCCTCCGGAATCAAATAAGGTACCTTCTAAATTACCGACGATTAAATCCGTTTTTTCTTTAAGTACGGGTTTAATTTCTTCTAATATATTGACACCTGGCAAATAAGATATAGAGGGATAATTACTTCCTATCATGATGTCCCCAACAGCAGTAATTGTTACCGTATCGGAAATAATATTAGAAGAAAGATTTTTTGAAGTAATAACCGGATAAGACTTTTTTTCAAATTCTTTATCCTTATTTTTTTTACAGGCAACTATAATTACCAAAAAGGTTATAATAATTAAAAAGAATCTCATAAGAATAAGTTAATAAAGCCATTGACTGTGCCTTAAAAACATAATTTATAGATGATCCCCATCATATTTGTTGTCTTTTTGTGTAAATCCAATAATTCTTTTACACCAGTATAAAAGAAATAAACAAAGAACTACCACATAAAACCAATCTACAAAATGCCCAATGACAGGTAAAATTTTGTAAGACCATGTAAATAATTTGCTGATACCTAGAATTAATTCTGTCATCATTTAATAGGTTTTTATTTATATTTTTGTAACAAATATATAAAAAAATGTACTCGAATTCTCCTTTTAATAAATATTTTTTTCCCGTTTTAGGCCTGTGGATCATTTTTTTAGTAGCAATTATATTTTATCTCCATTTACAAATTAATTCCCTAACCAGATTATGGGAGATAGCAGCTATAAGCTCTCTATCATATATCTTAAATGTAATTACTATTTTATACTCAAAATTTAAAAATAAAAGTAAAATATGGGCATTAGCCATCTATAATCTTTTATTTATTCCTTCCTGCGAAGAATTTACCAATTCAACTATTGGTATTTCCTACTTATTACTTTCTATTGCTCTTTTATTACTGTTGGATATTTTCACCAAATCTTCCCAATTGAAATATTTTAACATTGGTATGCTCACTTCCATATCAAGCTTATTATACTTCCCTACCATTACTATAGTTTTTCTGTTTTTGTTTATGACAATTATTTATTATAAAGAAAAAATTAATATATCTCAATATATTGCCGGAGTTGTGGTTACCATGATCCTTACACTTGAAATAACATTGATTACCGATTCATTCTCATATTTGAACAATTGGATAAATCAATTAACCATCCCAACGTTTCATTTTGAATATCAAATACCTATTCTATTAATACTCTCGGTTGTATTAATCTTTGGATGGATCAGTCAATATTCGAACAAAAATATTTCTGAAGATTTAAATATCTCTTCACAACATACCATATTAGTTTTTTATTTATTATTTTGGATTTTAATATATGCTTTCTTTATGGGAGATAATTATGCGTTATTGATATTCGTAAGTCTTCCGGTAAGCCTTATTACTTCTAGATGTATTTAAAAGTTTTGAATTTTTATATAAATCTTTTTTTATTATACGTTAAAAAGTTAGAACGAGTTAAAACTAAATTTATCTCAACTAAAGAATGTGAGTTCCGAAAGGATTCATTTAGAATCAATACTTTATTTTTCAAACTTTAAAATATATATTTTCTCAACACTTTTAAATTATGAATAAAGCATAAAATGTTCTAAGTCAAGATCATTTAGATGTATTTCAGAACAAAAATGGCTAAGCTTTTAATGAAAATTGCAATTTTTTAATACCATTAATAAATGTTAACTTAGCAAATTCATGTAAATTAACACTTATTATAATTTCACATAAGCAATGGGTAAGACAAAAGAAACTCCTTTAATGAAGCAATACAACAGTATAAAAGCCCGATATCCGGATGCTATGCTGTTGTTTCGAGTTGGAGATTTTTATGAAACATTTGGTGAAGATGCTGTAAAAGCTTCCAAAATTTTAGGAATTGTTCTTACAAAAAGAGCTAATGGACAGGCTTCTCATATTGAATTAGCCGGATTTCCTCATCATTCTTTAGATGTTTATTTACCCAAGTTGGTACGTTCGGGACTTAGAGTTGCTATTTGCGATCAATTGGAAGACCCTGCCTTGGCAAAAGGAATTGTCAAACGTGGTGTTACGGAATTGGTTACACCGGGAGTGACGTTTAATGATAAAGTATTAGAAGCTAAGAGTAATAACTTTCTATTGTCTGTTCACCAGGAAAAAAATTTATATGGAATGGCTTTATTGGATATTTCCACCGGTGAATTCCTGGTCTCTGAAGGAGATGAGTTAAAGCTCCGACATCTAATTGATAATTTTAAGCCTACCGAAATAATCCATCAACGAAGACATCCTTTACCCTTTACTCATCAAGCTTATTCATTTCAATTAGAAGACTGGGCATACCAATATGATTACTCCTACGACAAACTAACCTCCCATTTTAAAACTAAATCACTGAAAGGATTTGGAATAGATCAGATGAAGTTGGCTATAACAGCTGCAGGAGCGATTTTTGCTTATTTGGTAGAAGATACCCATCATACATTATTGGATCATATATCCAATATTCAACGTTTGTCGCAAGAAACTTTTGTTTGGATGGACGATTTTACTATCAAAAATTTAGAATTAATACATACAAAAGAATCCCAATCGGTTACCCTATTAAAAATATTAGATAAGACGCATACCAATATGGGAGGAAGAATGTTACGCAGATGGGTTCTCACTCCTCTAAAAGACATACCTGTGATCAAACGAAGATTGGAAGTAGTAGATTTCTTTCTAAAATTCCCTGAAATATCTTATGAGATCAGTGAAAAACTTAAAGGCACATCCGATGTAGAAAGACTTTTAGGAAAATTAGCCGGTGAACGTATATCACCTAAAGAATTAGGATATTTGAAAGATTCTCTGATCCATTACATAACCATTGAAAAAATTTTAAAAGAGAAAAATCATCCAACACTTAGCAATTTTGGAGAATTTAAAAATTTAAAGGAGGTTGTATTATTATTACAAAGACATCTGAATGAAGATTTGCCAGTAGCTCTATCAAAAGGAAATGTTATTAAACAAGGAATTTCCGAAGAACTTGATCAATTGCGAAATCTTAAAAATCATGGTAAAGAATATTTAGATAATTTATGTATCAGGGAATCAGAAAAAACCGGAATTCCTAGCTTAAAAATTGATTTTAATAATGTATTCGGCTATTATTTGGAAGTTAGAAACACTCATAAAGATAAGGTTCCTTCCGACTGGATCAGGAAACAAACTTTGGTTAATGCAGAAAGATACATAACAGAAGAATTAAAAGAATACGAAATACAAATTCTGGGTGCTGAAGAAAAAATAGGAATACTGGAATCCGAATTATTTAAAAGTCTTTGCTTAAAAATAAAAAATAATCTTGCCGATATACAGCATAATACTTCCATAATTGCTACTATCGATACCCTACTGTCATTTGCAAAAACAGCCCAAGAAAATTCTTATACTCAACCCAAATTCACTGATTCTAAAATCATTGACATAACAGACGGAAGACACCCAGTGATCGAAAAACAATTACCTTTAGGAGAATCCTATGTAGCTAATTCAATTTATTTGGATGATGAAAAGCAGCAAATACTCATGATCACCGGACCCAACATGGTCGGAAAATCTGCATTGCTCAGACAAACGGCATTAATTGTTTTAATGGCTCAAATAGGCTGCTATGTTCCGGCAAAAAATGCTACCTTGGGAATTGTAGACAAAATATTTACTCGTGTAGGAGCTTCGGATAATCTGTCAAAAGGGGAATCAACCTTTATGGTTGAAATGAACGAAACGGCCAGTATTTTAAATAATATATCAGATCGCAGCTTACTATTACTTGATGAAATAGGCCGAGGCACCAGCACCTATGACGGCGTTTCCATAGCTTGGGCTATCGCAGAATACCTGCATGAACATCCTACTCACCCGAAAACACTTTTTGCGACCCACTATCATGAACTTAATGAAATGACTACTTCCTTTGCAAGAATTAAAAATTTTAATGTAAGCATTAAAGAATTAGATGGAACAATTGTATTTCTCAGAAAATTAGTACCGGGAGGAAGTGAACACAGTTTTGGTATACATGTAGCAAAGTTAGCAGGAATGCCGGAAATTTTAACTCGACGTGCCGAGCAAATTTTAAAGACTTTAGAAAAAAACAGTTCCAAAGAAGAGCTAAAAGAAAGAACCAAAGTATTAACTGACAAAAACATACAATTAAGCTTTTTTCAACTGGATGATCCTGTTTTAGAAAACATACGAAAAGAAATATTAAAAACTGACATCAATGCCCTTACTCCTATTGAAGCCTTAATAAAATTAAATCATATAAAGAAAATGATAGGTGGCTAACTGATAATTATTTTTTAATGATATATCAATAAACCGTAAACATTTTCCACGTTCTTTTAATCATTTATTTTTTATCAAAAAATAGTTAACGATAATATTTTTTAAACTTATTGAAATTATCTGTCTTTTATACCAAAAAAAATTAAATGTATTTGTTCAGATTTCAAAAAGTTTCTTTTTAAAAACATTTTACTTTCGATACACTTCCTTAGTTATCGATATTTGTAAAAAAAATTTCGTTTAATTCTTGCCTACTTTCGATTTAGTAAATATATTTGTCTAATTGACTTTCAATTAAACTAAAACCACAAAAAAATTATAAACTATGGACACCCAAAAAGCACAAGACGGTCCTTTAGTCATTGCCATTGATTCTTCAACCACTTCTACCAAAGCAATTATCGTTGATGAAAACGGTAACATTTGGCACACAGCAAAAAGAAATATACAACTCCATACACCTGCTATGGATTTTTATGAACATAATCCGATCCGATGGTGGGAAACTACCAAAGAATGCATAGGAGAAGTGTTATCGAAACTTTCTTCGAAAGACAGAGAACGCGTTGCGGCTATAGGACTAACTCATCAACGAGAAAGCTTTGCTCCTTTTAGTCAAAACGGAAAACCTATACGTAATGGGATACTTTGGCTGGACGGTCGCGCTACGAAACAAATTAGAACTTACGGATCTCACTACATACACAATCTTTCAGGTAAACCTCCGGGCGTTACTCCCGGCATATATAAAATTGCCTGGTTAAAAGAAAATGAACCCGAAATACTGGAACAAGCACACAAATTAGTAGAAGTACACGGGTATATATCTTGGAACCTTACCGGAAAATGGGTTTCCTCTGTAGCTGCAACAGATTCTTTAGGCTTATTAGACATCCGTAAATTTGATTACAGTGAAGAACTCTTACATATAGCCGGAGTAACACGAGAGCAAATGGTCGATCTAGTTCTTCCCGGAGAAATTATGGAAGAATTAAAACCTGAATTGGTATCAGAATGGAAATTATCCAAGTCGATTCCTGTTATCGCAGGACTGGGAGATGGTCAGGCAGCGGGATTAGGTGCAGCGGCCGTATCCGCGGATATTGCCTTTTTAAATTTAGGTACTGCCGTAAATGCTGGAGTTGAAAGCTCTGAATACAGATGCGATCCAGTATTTAGAACTCATGTTTCAGGAATTAAAGGGAATTTTGTTTTTGAAATTTTACAATCATCGGGATCATATCTTGCCGGATGGTTCAGACAATCTTTGGGCGATCCTAAATTATTAGGGGAACCCGACCCGAAATTAGATAATGAAGCTTCCCATATTCCTCCGGGTTGTGAAGGACTTGTAACCCTACCTTACTGGAATGCCGTACAAAGTCCTTATTGGGACTCTGTAGCAAGAGGTGCGGTAGTCGGCTGGAGAGGAACTCATTCCAAAGCACATATGTATCGTTCCATTCTGGAATCAATCGGTTTTGAAATGAAATTTAACTTAGAATCCATTGAAAAAGGAACCGGTGTTAAATTAAAATTTATTCGAGCCATGGGCGGCGGAACCCGATCGAAATTATGGCGACAAATAATGGCCGATTCCATAGGACTCCCCATTACAATATGTTCAGAAGATGAAATTTCTGCCTTAGGAGCTTCCATAGTTGCCATGGCAGGAATAGGAGCACACGGATCCACCGACATAGCTCATGCAGCTAAACATATGGCTCATTTCGGTGATACTATAGAACCCGATTTAACTCAATGCGAAAGATATAGAGAAGTTGCTGAAATACAACATAAACTTTATCCGCAACTAAAAAATATTTTTGAACAACTCTATGAGCTTTCAGAAAAACATCCTTCTACCAAACCGGAATCACCAAAATCAGAATTATAAAACCAAAAACATAATCCATAAAATAAACAAAAATGGCAATAATCACCATATTAGGAGCTGGAGCCATGGGCTCGGCCTTATGTACACCGGTATGTAGAGCAGGATGGGAAGTGAGACTATGGGGTACCTGGCTGGACGGTCACTTACTTGATGTTTGCGAAGCAGGTAAACCTCATCCAAGAACCCAAATTCCTCTTGAAAAAGGAGTTAAACTTTATCGCTCCAATGAATTAAATAAAGCATTAGAAGGAGCAGATGTTGTTGTAATGTCTGTTGCTTCTGTAGGTGTTCCCAAAGTTACCGAATTAGCATTAAAAGGAATTTCACAAGCAAAAGCACTTTGGCTTACCTCTAAAGGATTTTGTCCGGATAAAAATGGTAAAATCCAGCTTCTCCCCGAAGCAATACGCATCATAGCTAAACAAAAAGGAGTATTAATCCCTCCTATTGTGGCAATCGCCGGTCCGGTAAAAGCAAACGAATGCGCAGAAGGCAAACCCACCGCCACCATCTTCGGATGCAAAGATCTGGAAGTTTCACGCAAGTATGCCCAAGAAGCACGAACAGAGGTTTATTGCATTGAAGCAACCGACGATGAGATCGGAGTAGAAATCTGTGCTCCCATGAAGAATGTATATGCCATAGCTTTAGGAATTGCAGACGGTCTTGAAGAAGGAACAGGATTCCCCCATCATAATTTAAAAGCCGCAACGTTTAGTCGTGCAATCAAAGAAATGTCCTTATTGGGACAAGCGTTAGGTGCTCGAATGGAAACTGCATTCGGTCTGCCCGGAGTAGGTGACCTGGAAGTAACCGGATTATCGGGTAGAAATAAAGTATATGGTGTAAGGATAGGAAGAGGCGAAAGCGCAAAAAATGCCTTAGCAGAAATGAATCGTTTAGAACAAACTGTAGAAGGAGTTCCGGCAGCAAGTCTCGCCGCCAAATTAGTTGAGCAATCAGCTCCTCATCTTAAAGAAAAAATGACGTTATTACAAGCAGTAAATGAGATTTTAGCCGGAACTGAAAGATCGGTGGTACGAGTGCTTTCCGAAGCAGTTCTCCCCCAAAAACCTTAAAGACATAGATTTTAAATTTCACCATAGTTGTACTAATTAACCCAAGTAGTTCCTGAAATTTCAGGAACTATTTATTCATTATACATTTATAACCTACCATTTCAGCTTTTATATTTTAAATGACAACTGAAATACAATCTCATAAAATCAGAAAAGGTTTGATGGGTCTGTTATCAGATAACACTTTGCGTGTACCGGTAATACTACTTTCATAATAGAATTTTGACATCTTTAAACCTGTTTCTTCCCCCAATCTACAAACATTTTATAAGCTTTTTTACCCTGACTGTTAGCATTTAATTCTATATCTTTATTTGTTATTCTATCATACTTAGCAGAAAAATCTAATTCTCCATCGGTTTTATATTTTTGCAATTGCCCCCATTGCTTGGTGCCTTTATAGTAGAATTTACCATCTTTTAGTTGGCTTTTAATACTCACCTCATCAATAGGTTTCTCAAAGTAAGCATAAACAACAAATTTTGTGAAATTTAATTCTTGGTAGTAAAAACAGATAAAACTTATACTAATTTATTAATAACGATCATTTTACAGTATTTCATATTATTCTTTTCTTGGTTTTTACCTTTTTCAAAAATAAACATTCCTCCCTCAAGACGACCTCCCGGAGTCTTTCCGCTTGTTGGAGCTGAATAAACCCCGTACCAATCCCCAATATACATGGTTGTGTCTATTTTAAATACTCATCATTATAAAATATCTATTTCAAACCATTTTCCGAAATTGTGGTAAACTTGCCTGATTTTAAGCGAGTCTTTTTTATTGTATAATTCATAAATATATTTTTCGGATTGTTTTTGTGTTTCATAATCATCATAAGAGTAATCCAAAAAATTCTGTACGATGTTGACATTGAGGCTATCAAAATCAGTTGATAATTTTTTTACGGGAAGTTTATCTTTATTTATTCCTTGTTCTATTTTAAAATGTAGCTTGGTTTTTTTTAAATAATTTACACTAATTCTAAAATTTCGGGTGTTTGTATCATTACCCTGATTATCTTCTCTATTAAAAATGAACTTATGAGAAGCCGTATCTTTAATGAAAGCTATATTGTCATCAAATTCATACATATCTTTATGGGTCATAATTATCAGATAGCCCTTATTCTTCTCAGCAAAGTTAAACAGGTATTTAATGCAATTTTCGTTATCCTGAAAATTATCAAATACATAATAATGACCAAGATAATTATCCCGTAAATGATGTATGTTGGGTTTCCCTAGGGGCTTTTTGGGTGGAGAACAGCTTACCAAAACAGAAAGGAGCATGGAGTACAAGAAAAGTAGTGTAGATTTCATGTTATTTCTTGCTGTTGATGGTTATATAATCTACGGATTTATAAACCAGTTCGGTTTCAAAGGGTTTATAGTTTTTTTCGTAGCCGGGAAGGTAGCCGTAATGGTATTGAAGCCAGAAAAAGGCATTCAAACAGGACATGTTCCCTTTTTTATGTCCCATCATTTCATTTAGTCGGCTGCCCATAGCCGCAATAGCGATGTTTTGAGACACCAGGGCTTTCCCTACATCGGTAAATTGATTCATCAGTTTGGAATATATTTCTCCATAGTCTTTTCCTCCGTTAATGTCTCCCCAATCAGACCCGTACCAATCCCCTATATACATGGTTGTGTCTATTTTAAAGCGCCCGGGCTGGGTTTCTTCTATTTTCAAATCTACCTTAACCGTTTGCGTGCCTCCCATCAAGCCGTAATACTCGAATCCTTCTTCATTGTACGTGCGCATGTATAAATCTGCGGCCAATTCTTTAGGGCGGTAATTAACTCCGGTAAAATTAGACAATGCAAGTTTATCCAAATAATCTTCTCCAAAAACTCTTTCTATCCCTTCTTTACCAATCGTATGAATATCAAGTCTTGGATCTTCCAGTACAAACTTAATCATTTGCAGGTAATTATTGTAAAAATAGTCCTGAAAGGGTTTGAATTGGTGCAGGCGTTTGGAAATTTCGGTATCGGGGCCAAAACTTACTTTTTTACCATTGCCATGATAAAAATTCTGAACTATGGTATTGGCGGTATTTTCTTTAAGTACGTCTCGGGTACCGAAAAAGCCGCCTTTATAATCGTTGCCTTCATAAAGTTTCTGAATTTGCTTTTCGGAAAGTTTTTCCAGATGGGATATAGCAGCCTGCCCGGAGTTTCCTGCTTTGGATCTAAACTCTTGGTTGTGGGCATCCAAAATTGCTTTTACCTTGTCGGTATCGTTTTGCAGTTGCCCCCATTGCTTGGTGCCTTTATAGTAAAATTTACCATCTAATCTGCTTTCAATACTCACCTCATCAATAGGCTTCTCAAAGTAAGCATAAACAACAAATTTGGTGTAATTAAATTCTTTATCTATATTAAATTTTACTTCTTTTAATCCTCGTATATTTGAATAACCTGTATTTAGGGGTTGATTATCAAATTTTGTTGCCCACTTTAAGTCTTTAATTTCATATTCTTTTGCCCCTCTGTTAAATTGCACTACTTTGTATATATACCATTTTTCCTTTTCCAGTACAGTAACTTTTTGGCCTTTTTCATCAAAAGGACCGTCCAGTTTTACCACACGTAAAGGCGCAGGAGGTACATAATCATTCAAGTATTCTACTCCGCCCTTTTTTCCTATCATTTCCACTTTTTTGGCTGAATATAAGGTTAAATTATCATGAGTTGACTCTAATATTATAGATTTTTTTGCTTGTTTTATACTCTCTCCCCCTATTTTCCGTATTATGTTTCCTCCTTCCATAATTAGTGTAAACTTGTATCTTGAGAACTGTTGGATTTAACTTTTTTACCACTTCTTAAATGGAAATTTTCTTCCTCACTGCCGTATGTTCCTTTTTTAGATGTTTAAATTATATTCTTAGCATCTGAAAATCTGGTTTGTCCGACACTTTCAAAAATATTGTTTGCCGCCAGGGTATAATCTTTTCCCGCCGTAGTGGAAATATTTTCCCCCGCAGTCATTTGTATATTCTGTGAGGCTGATACTACCACATTTTTGGCATTCATAAAAAGAGTTTCGGGGGCATCTGCTTTTATATTTCCCTTCCCGTCCAGAAAAATTTTATTTCCGCTGGGGTCTTCCAATAGGATGCTTCCTTCTGCATCGTTAAAAACAATCTTGACACCGCTTCGGGTCTGGATCACTTTTATGTCGTTGCCTTGGGTATAATAGGCGGTTATTTCTCCTACGTTATAGGCCGTTCCTAATACTACGGGGGCTTCGGCATTACCTCCATGAAAGGCACATAAAACCGTCTCGCCTATTTCCGGGTTCATGTACGTCCCTTTCCCTGCTCCGGAATGGGGTTGTATTACTTGTATCCACGGGGTTTGGCTGTTGCTTTCTTTCTGCCAGCTAAACTGTACGCGCACTCTTCCCATTTTCAACGGATCTTGATTGTCTGTTACCGTGGCATGTTGTATTGATGCTTTCGAATATGTTCTTCCGTTATAATACGGTGGAACGGTCATATCTTTGGGTATCCCGATAAAGGTATTTTCATAACCTTCTCCGTCAGCAAAGGTGTGTATGATTTCCGTGATTTTATACGATTCAATCGGCACGCGCCCGTCCTTAAATATTTCATGTTCCGGAATCCATACCATTATCTTGGCTATATCTCCTACGCGCAATTGAGGGTTGTTACTGACGGCTTCTACATAGACCAAATTCTGCCTTTTCTTTTTTTCTGTCTCTACTGATTGCTCTATTTCCATAGCTCCGTTCTGTAATAAGCTGTAGTCATAATGAGATTGCGGTACTGTATTATACAGTTTTTTTGAGTACGACAAGGCATGTTGTTGAAAGGGATTAGTTGACGGGGAATGGTTTTGATGAATGGAATTTAGGGTATGGTCCGTTTTCTGTTTAGCATCATATGCTGTGTACTTAAAATTCTGGGGTTGTATCCCCAACTTTAACTCATAATCATATATCTCTTCGCCTTCCATCAATTCTACGATCTTCCCTCCCCAGGAGCTGAAGCAAAACTGTTCTCCGTTGTAATAAAAATATTCTCCATAGCGTTCGCTTAATTGCTGAATAAATTCTAAATCCGTACTGTTGTATTGTACTGTATAACCCAACCGTTCTTTTTTATTGGGATTGATATGGAAGTTCATTAGATTCTTGGGATAGGGTCGGATTACTTCTTGGATGATCTCCTCCAAGGTTTGGTTTTCAAAACTGCGGCATTGTAAGCCGCTCTCCATTAATATGGCGGGAGAGGTACCCCGAAATACCAGTTTACGGATGCCTTCTTTCTTAGGCATGGATATTTGTGTGATGATTCCGGTAAAAATCGAAGCCGTTTTACCATACTGGCGAAATTCAAAGGTTATTTTTTTTCCTAAAAACTCTTTGGTATTTTGCAGTAAATAGGTCTTTTTGTTTTCCCCGAATTCATCCGGATCACAATACAGAGTAAAGGTATGTAATTCATTAAGCTTTTGTTTAAGCTCTAATTTAATGCTGGTTTTGGTAAAATATTCGGTTTCGTTTATGTATATTTTTACGGAAACCAAGTGTGAATTTCCATACATTTCATCTTTTACTCCTCCGTATTTAGCATAATAACGAGGTTCTTTTTCAGGCGGGTTTAGCTGAAATGATTGATTATTGTATTTCTCATAGTTTGTAGTGGTTTTCATATGAAAAAAGTATATTTATTATTAAAAATTTATAAAACACAAAAATAACAATTACTTAATTATTGAAATAAATATAGCCAAAAAAACAAATAGAAACTTAATAAGTATACAAAAACGCACATTATAGCCTATATACTTACATTATTTATACGTATATATGTTTTAAACAATACAACAAAAAAAATAAGATATTGAGATATGAGAAATTTTAACAACTCGCTTTTCCTTGGATCGTGAAACTCCAATTTCCTCATTATAACATCAACCTAAATAAGCAAGAAACTAAAGACACGAGACATAAAGTTCCGGTTAGAATTATCAGAATTATATTTTTATCCTTAGGTGAATGTGTGCTTTATCCTGAAGTCAACAGTCATGATTGTATACTTATAAGTGGAATATTTATTTTTAACTTGTTCAAAAAATTTTTTATTTCTTAATCTTAATTGGTCAGCATCTGAAGGCACTATGAAATAAAAGATGAACATTCTGTATAATAACTAATTTTTTATGGATTGTGTATCTATAAATGACTCATTAAACACATTAAACACAATTTTTAATTGGGTGTCCATCTTAAAGACCAATTCCTTGTATTCTGTGAAAATTTTTCTTGCTTTTTATCGTAAAAAGAAAAAATAAAATGGTAGGATTTTCTTTTTTTTGGACTTGAACCATTTTCGTGAATGATTATGAATGTCCCAACTCAAATAAATGCATATATAATTTAAAACGGATGTCCATAAAAAATCCTCTTAGAAATTATTACCCAAGAGGAGCGACTTTTTAAGAATTGTATCAAAAGATTTGATACAAATATAAAAAAGTGTATCAAAAATATGGCATAATACAGCATTTTTTGTCATATTCAAAAATTACTAAAATTCAATAAAAACCTTTGTATAAAAGAAAAACCCGCTATATAAGCGAGTTTTATAGTGGAGATGGAGGGATTCGAACCCTCGTCCAAACAAGCAATACGCAAGCTTTCTACATGCTTAGTGAATTATTAATTTTCGGCTGATTGCTGAGAATTCACACTCCACAAGCAGCTTATCATCTAAATTTTCAAACAAAATCCGATGCCTATTCTGTTCTATCTCCGCATTCCCGTGCCTCTTAATCAAACGCCGCAGAGAAGGGCTTTTGAGAGACATTTAGCTTCCTTACCTGGTAAGGAGATAGCTTGGACTTACTGTAATTCGGTCGTATTAAGCAGCTAAAGCGTATTCTTCGTTGCCAGTTATAAGTTTGTAACGAAAGATTTACGAGATTACATTACGTGACTCGACATGCTTACTTACCCATTGATCTTGCTGTCAAAACCGGTCATCCCCCAATGTTAATTAGCAAATATAATCATTTTTATTTATACTTAAAAAGTATATTTGAAAAATGGTCTCCCTAAAAAATATTTCACAACATAAATTAATTTTTATATAAAATAAGCTATTCATAAAATATAAAAATTTTAATTATTTCTATAATTTAATAAAAACAAAATTCATTGGTTTGAAACTATTACAAAACATAATTGATTGAAAAATATTTTTAAAAAAATTAAAATTATTATCTTATTATATTTATAAAAGTAATGAATAGAAAATAATGTAATATATCATAAAGAACTATATTTTTTTTTGATAATAATATTTTTTCAATAAAAATTGAAAAAAGAGTTTGATTTAGAATGAAAAAAACTAATTTTGTAAATATTAAGAAAAAATTCATATATGAAATTCATAGTTTCAAGCGGAGAATTATTAAAAGCATTACAATTAATAAGTGGAGTTACCGGAGGAAATTCGTCTTTACCTGTATTGGAAAATTTTTTATTCGACCTGGATTTTGATCAATTAACCATCTACGGATCAGATGGGGAAACTACCATGAAAACCAGCATTCAAGTTCAAAGTACAGATAAAGGTAAAATTGCAGTCCCATCTAAACTACTTACCGATACTGTAAAAACTTTTTCCGAACAGCCGCTTTCCTTTTCTCAAGAAGGAAATCAACTGGAAATTGTGGATG
Source organism: Apibacter mensalis (assembly GCF_001418685.1). Classification (GTDB taxonomy): domain Bacteria; phylum Bacteroidota; class Bacteroidia; order Flavobacteriales; family Weeksellaceae; genus Apibacter; species Apibacter mensalis. The sequence continues at coordinate 43,193 of NZ_LIVM01000004.1, read as the reverse complement.
AAAAAGACAATTATTTTATAGCATTAGACGATGTAGATCAATATCCTACCATACCTGAATTAGACACAGATAAGTCTATAACCATGAAAGCCTCCGTTTTAGGGGAAGCTGTTGCCAATACTGTGTTTTCAACCGGTAATGACGCCATGCGTCCCGTGATGACCGGGGTACTATTTCAATTTACTGATTCTGAATGTCGATTTGTAGCAACCGATGCGCATCGCTTGGTAAAATATACCCGAAAAGATATTAATGCCGGCGAAGATATAGAATTTATCATGCCTAAAAAACCGCTTACTCTATTAAAAAATGCTTTAATTGCATACGATGATGAGGTCATTATTGAATTTAACGAAACGAATGCACGATTTACCCATAATGAAACTCAATGGGTATGTAGATTGATCGACGGTAAATATCCCAATTATGACGCTGTAATACCTAAAGAGAATCCTAATGTATTAACTATAAATAGACAATTGTTTTTAAGCTCTTTAAAAAGAGCCTCTCTTTTCTCTAATAAATCAACATCGCAGGTCCGTCTGGCATTAAATGGAAATTTACTTAAATTAAGCGCCGAGGACGTTGACTTTTCCAATAAAGCGGATATGAGCCTTCCTTGTGATTACAATGGAGAAGAACTGAAAATAGGATTTAATTCCAAATTCTTGAATGAAATGCTTAACAACATTTCATCTGAAGACATTACTCTTGAAATGTCTACACCCAACCGTGCAGGAATTATAAAACCGGCAGATGGGCTGGATGAAAATGAAGACATATTGATGCTGGTAATGCCTGTTATGTTAAATAACTAAATAAATTAAATATAAACCACTTTTTTCTCTCTCTTATGTAAATTAATAGTTTACATAAGATTTTTTTGATATAAATAGTAAAATCAATGAAAATTTCTTATAACTGGTTAAGTAAATATATTAAGACTGATTTATCTGTTGAAAAGATAGCTTCCATACTTACGGACATAGGTTTGGAAGTAGAAGATATTGAAGAAATTGAATCGGTTAAAGGCAGTCTTAAAGGTGTAGTTGTTGGTGAAGTCATGGAGTGTGAGAAACACCCGAATGCCGATAAGCTCAAATTAACTAAAGTTAACTTAGGTCATGAAATCGTTCAAATTGTATGCGGAGCACCAAATGTTGAAAAAGGGCAAAAAGTTCCTGTAGCAACATTGGGAACCTCTTTATATTCTGAAGATGGCAGTGAATTTATAATTAAGAAAAGTAAAATACGTGGTGAAGAATCTTTCGGAATGATCTGTGCCGAAGATGAGTTGGGCTTGGGTGAAAGTCACGAAGGTATACTTGTACTGGATAAAGAATTAAAAGCGGGTACCCCGCTGAATAAGGTTTATAATGTCTTCAAAGATTACTGCATTGAAATAGGACTCACTCCTAATCGCACCGATGCCATGTCTCATTACGGTGTAGCCCGTGATTTATATGCTGCATTGAAAAACAGAAAAATAAAGGCTGAATTACAACCTATCTCAATCGAAAATTTCAAATTAGATGAAACAACAGGAAATCCAATTAAAGTTGAGGTGGAAAATCACCAACTCTGCCCAAGATATTCGGGTATATATTTGAAGAATATTGAAATTAAACCTTCTCCTGATTGGCTTCAAAATCAATTAAGAATCATAGGATTATCTCCCATCAATAATGCCGTAGATATCACCAATTATGTATTACATTCTTACGGACTTCCTCTTCACGCTTTTGATGCTGATAAAATTAGCGGTCAAAAAATAAAAGTAGGTACTGTATCCGAAGGAACTAAATTCACTACTTTAGATGGAGTGGAAAGGAATTTATCTGATACTGAACTGATCATAAAAGATGCTCAAGATACTCCTTTATGCTTAGCTGGGGTATATGGGGGGATAGAATCCGGAGTTTCCAATGAAACTAAAAATATTTTTTTAGAAGCCGCTTATTTTGATCCGGTATCAATTAGAAAAACTTCCAAAAAAGAAGGATTAAACACAGATTCATCTTTCCGTTTTGAAAGAGGTGTAGATCCCAACTATACTATCCTTGCTTTGAAAAAAGCCTGCGAGCTTTTTAAAGAATTTACCAATGCTACCATTGTTGGAGAAATAGTAGACATTTATCCCAATCCTATAAAGAATATTAATACTATTTTAAGGTATCATAAAATTGATCGGATTTTAGGAAAAAAAATTCACCGTGAACAAATAAAAGAAATTTTAAAATCGTTAGAATTTACCATTATTAGCGATATTAATGAAGTTCTTGATCTTATAGTCCCTGCATATCGTGTAGATGTTACTAGAGAGATAGATGTTATTGAGGAAATTGCAAGAATCTACGGATATAACCAAATTGATATACCTGAAAAATTTACATTCGCTTATGAAAATAAAAGGGCTTATGATGAAGAATTTTTTGAAAACACCATCGCTAACCAATTAAAAAACAATGGATTTTATGAAATAATTAATAATTCTTTAACTTCTCGTAGGACTGAGGATATAAATTATGTAGAACTGATTAATCCATTAAGCGCAGATTTGTGTGTGATGAGGCAATCTCTGGCTTACGGAATATTACAAAGTATTTCATTTAACAGTAATCGGAATCAAAAAGCAATTAAGTTTTATGAATTTGGGAAAACTTATTTTAAAACCGCAAGTGGAACATATATTGAAAGTAAAAAACTTTCGGTAGCTTTATACGGTAATTTTCAAGAAGGTAATTGGATTACTCCTCCAAACATCTCTTCTTTTTTTCATTTAAAAGGTATTATAACACAATTACTTAAAGGTTTTAATTTAAATCTTGAAGAAAAACCTTTAGAATCAAATTTTATATATAAAGACGGTATTGAATTATTTGTAAATGCATCTTCTATAGGTAAAATGGGAAGTATAAATCCCAACCTTATAAAAGATTTCGGATTAAAAGGAAATGTATTTTATGCTGAATTGGAATGGGAAAAACTGGTAGATCTTACGTCAAAGAAAAAACCTCTCAAATTAGCTGAAATACCAAAATTCCCCGGTTCAACACGAGATTTAGCACTTTTGCTAGATAAAGAAATTACCTATTTTGATTTATATAAGGCTGCCTTTGATGCAGAAAATAAATTACTACAATCTGTAAATCTTTTTGATGTTTATGAGGGTAAGAACCTGCCTGAAGGAAAAAAATCGTATGCTTTGAATTTTTTCCTTCAAGACGAAAATAAAACTCTTACGGATCAAGATATTGATAAAGTGATGAATAAATTACTAGACCGTTTTTCATCACAATTTCATGCTGAATTAAGAAATAATTAATGGTAAAAATATGCATAAAAATGTAGTAATATTAGGGGCGGGAAATGTTGCTTATCATATAACAAGAGCTTTGCTTGAGAACACAATAAATGTAGTACAGATTTTTAACAGAACTCTGGATAAGGCACAAAATTTTTCAGAAGATTATAACATAAATTATACAGATAAAATTTCAGAGATTGTAAAGGCAGATATCTATATTATTTGCACCTCAGATAAGGCTATATCTGAAATATCCTATTATGTTCCTTTTGAAGATTGTTTAGTTGTTCATACCTCAGGATCTATACCTTTATCTGCACTTAAAGGAAAATACAGAAAAGGGATTTTTTATCCTCTACAAACCTTCTCAAGAAAAAGAGCATTGGAATATGATAAAATTCCTTTTTTTATTGAGGCAGAAAATAAAGAAGATGAGAATATTCTTCTAAGTCTTGCTAAGAGAATTTCTGATGAAGCCTATGTAGTGGATTCAGAAAAACGATTACAGATACATATGTCCGGTGTATGGGTAAATAATTTTACCAATCATTTATTTTACATAGCTAATGAAATTTGTCGTAATCAAGATATTTCTTTTGAAATATTAAAACCACTAATTAAAGAAACTTTTGAAAAAATAAACGATGACATTACTCCTTACGATGCTCAAACGGGACCTGCTAAAAGAAACGACAACATTGTTATCCAGAAACATTTATCTATTTTAGAATCAGACTCTAATTTATATCAATTGTATTCACTTCTAACTAATTCCATCTTAAAAACTTATCATGATAAATTATAAAGAAAAGCTCAATCATATTAATTCATTCGTCTTTGATGTTGACGGAGTTATGACTGACGGATCCATCATTCTTATCAACAAAGAAATGATAAGAAATATGAATACTAAAGATGGCTTCGCATTACAGTTTGCTGTTAAGAAAGGATATAAAATAGCCGTAATCACAGGGGGGAAAGATGCTTCAGTAGTTAGTCGACTTAACTATTTAGGAATTACAGACATATATCTTGATTCAAAAAATAAATGGGATGACTTAGAAGATTTTCTTTATAAATACGGATTGAAACCACATGAAGTTTTATATATGGGAGATGATATTCCGGATCATGAAGTGATGACAAAAGTTGGAATTGGCGCCGCACCTAAGGATGCTTGTGCTGAAATTCTTTCTATCGCAGATTATATTTCACCCCAAAAAGGCGGAAAAGGTTGTGTGAGAGATGTTATTGAACAAGTATTAAGAGTAAAAGGTGATTGGGATTATCTTGAAAACAAGGATACTACCGCATCCATATAAAAATATATAAATTAGGATTTCTTCTATGCTATTTCAGTCTAGTTTATATTATATCTATACTTAAATTCTTCACTAATAAATTAATGGATGTTTTGATAAAGATTCATTTTTAAAAGTAGCAAACAACGTATAACTAATACTTATTTTAGTTTTTATTTTATCATTATTTAAATGCCATTCCGTTATAGGTTACAGATTTTTTATGTATCCTTTATAATAAAATGTATTTATCAACTATTAAATTTATAGTGAATAAATTATTAGTTACAAACAGGAATTAATTCATATAAAACACACTCTCTATTATTATTTTTTTCACCATAAATCAAAATATTTGCCAATCCAGTCGCACCATCAAGCTACCTTATTTTACTATAATTATTTATTATATAAATAAAAATAATCATAAAAACATAATTATTTTATAATTATATTTTTAAAATACTGAAAATTATAGATATAAATAATAAAAGTTGTTTAATATTTAAATTTACTAAATTTATAATAATTTTTCGTTGCAAATTAGAAAGTGTATGGATAAATTTATAGCATGGTTTAAATCATTAAACTTTGAATATCTATCAATAATAGGTGCTGTTCTTTATATTATTGTTATTATTTATACCATCTTTAAAATTATAAAAAATACGGAAAGCCCTTCTAAAGCAATCGGTTATCTTCTTATAGTTATTATACTTCCCATTATAGGAGTTATTTTATATTTTTCGATAGGTATGAACTACCGACTTGAAAAACTGTATAAAATAAAATACACACACGACCGAAATTATTACCAAATACTCAGAAATCAAATAAATGAACATACTGAAAAAAGAATTAGTAAATATAAAAACTTATTGGAGGGTAGAACACATTCAATCAGAATGCTATTAAAAGATACTTCGTCCGCTCTATATGTAGCTGATAATACAAAATTGCTTATAAATGGTGAAAATAAATTCAAAAAGGTTATTGAAGAATTAAAAAAAGCAACCAAACATATTCATATTGAATACTATATTTTTGCTGATGACTACATAGGTAACGAAATTAAAAAAATTTTAATAAAAAAAGCTAAAGAAGGCGTAATTGTTCGGTTTATATACGACGATTTTGGAAGCCATTCTTTAAACAAAAGAATGATTAAAGAATTACGCGACGGCGGAGTACAAGCAGCTGCTTTTTACAAAATTAAGCTTTATGCTTTTGCTAACAGAATGAATTATCGTAATCACCGTAAAATAATTATCATTGATTCCCAAGTTGGTTTTATAGGAGGAATTAACGTTGATGATAGATATATTAATACCCCGAACAATAAATTATTTTGGCGTGATACACATTTTATGGTGAAAGGAGAAGCAGTAAACGGTTTACAATATAATTTCATAACGGATTGGAATTTTTGTTCAGGAAAAGACGTCGATCCTTTCGATAAAGATTACTTTCACCCTTCTACAGACATCACAAGTAAGGATGATAATCCGGAGCTTATGCAGATTGCTGCCAGTGGACCGGATAGTGATCGGGCAACCATTATGCTTGTATATAACGGAATTATAATGTCTAGTAGAAAGAGACTTTACTTAACAACTCCCTACCTTATCCCTAACGAAACCATTGTTAATGCTCTAAAATATGCAGCCTTAAGTGGAGTGGATGTTAGAATATTGGTTCCGTATAAATCTGATAGCATAATTGTTAATGCAGCTTCATGCGCCTATTATAAAGAATTGTTGGCTGCCGGTGTTAGAATTTTCAGATATACTAAAGGCTTTGTACATGCCAAGACTATAATTTCCGATACCAATCTTTCTGTCATAGGATCAGCTAATTTGGATATGCGAAGTTTCGATTTAAATTTTGAAATAAGCGCCTTAGTTTACAGCGAGACTATAAATCAAGAGCTTTATGATGCTTTTATGGAAGACATTGAAAACAGTACGGAAGTATCGTATAAGGAATGGACGAAAAGAAATAAGTTGATTGATCTAGGAAATTCCGTTGCCAAACTTATATCTCCTCTTTTATAAAAAAATTCAATTTATACCATCCTATCTAAACCTTAGTATTCAGACTAGTGAGAACTATTATCCGGGAATATTCTTTGATGAATATATTTTTGAAATTTAAGATTTTTTTTAAGATATAAATCGTTGATAATAATGCACTAAATCCGATTTACTTTACACTTAAACCCCATTTAATATAGACTTTTTTTTCGTATATTCGCAAATCAATTTTTTTCGCAATTGTTTAAAAAGAAAATGAGCAATAAATTTCAAGAATATAAGGAATTAAATCTAAATAAATTTGCAGAAGAAATTTTAAATTTCTGGAAAAAAAACCATATTTTTCAAGAAAGTATAAAATCTCGCGAAGGAAAACCTCAGTATGTATTTTTTGAAGGTCCTCCATCTGCTAACGGAATGCCGGGAATACATCATGTAATGGCTCGTACCATAAAGGATATTTTTTGTCGTTATCAAACCTTGAAAGGAAAACAAGTCAATAGGAAGGCCGGTTGGGATACACACGGATTACCTGTAGAACTTGGTGTTGAAAAAGAATTGGGTATTACCAAAGAAGATATCGGTAAAAAAATAACCGTGGAAGAATACAATAAAGCTTGTAAAGAGGCGGTTATGCGTTACACAGGTGCTTGGAATGAATTAACACAAAAAATAGGTTATTGGGTAGATTTGAATCATCCTTACATTACCTACGATCCTAAATATATGGAAAGTGTTTGGTGGTTGTTAAAACAAATTTACAATAAAAATTTACTTTATAAGGGCTATACTATTCAGCCTTATTCCCCTAAAGCAGGAACGGGTTTATCCAGCCATGAGCTAAGTTTACCCGGTGCCTATAAAGATATTACCGACACTACCATTGTTGCTCAATTTAAAACAATTAAGGATAGTACCCTTTTATTTAATGATGTTCAAGGAGATGTATATTTCCTAGCTTGGACAACCACCCCATGGACTTTACCTTCCAATACTGCTTTAACAGTTGGAGGTTCTATTGATTATGTTCTCGTTAAAACTTTTAATCAATACACATTTCAGCCAATAAATGTAATTTTGGCGAAAGAATTAGTGGGAAATCAGTTTTCAGGTAAATATGTACTTGCTGAATCGGATGAAGATTTTCTTGAATTTAAACCTGAAGATAAAAAAATTCCCTACCGTATTCTTGCTCAATACAAGGGAAAAGACTTAGTCGGAATAAAATACGAACAATTGCTAACTTGGACTTTACCGTATAAAGATTCGGATAAAGCGTTTGTAGTAATTGATGGAGACCATGTTACCACTGAAGACGGTACAGGTATAGTTCATACTGCTCCGACCTTTGGTGCAGACGATGCTAAAGTAGCTAAAGAACATGGAGTTCCCGGCATGTTAGTTCTTGATGAAAACCAAAATCCTGTTCCCTTGGTTGACTTACAGGGTAAATTTATTACTAGTTTACCCCAACCTTTTGCAGGAAAATATGTACGCATTGAATATTATAACGAAAACGAAGCTCCCGAAAGATCTGCCGATGTAGAAATAGCCATACTTCTAAAGACCGAAAATAAGGCTTTTAAAGTAGAAAAATACAATCATAACTATCCACATTGTTGGAGAACGGATAAGCCGATTCTTTACTATCCTCTTGATTCTTGGTTTATAAAAATTACGGAAGTGCGTGAAAGAATGACCGAATTAAATCAGAATATAAATTGGAAACCTAAATCTACCGGTGAAGGACGTTTCGGAAACTGGTTGGAAAATGCAAATGACTGGAATCTTTCGCGTTCCAGATATTGGGGTACTCCCCTACCTATTTGGAGAACCGAAGATTCTAAGGAAGAAATTATCATTGGCTCACTCAAAGAGTTAATCGCCGAGATGGATAAATCCGTTAAAGCCGGATTCATGCCTAAAAATATTTTTGAAGATTTTGTGGTAGATGATTTTTCAGAAGAAAATTACAGTAAAATAGACCTCCATAAAAACATTGTAGATCAAATAGTACTTGTTTCAGAAAGTGGAAAGCCCATGAAACGAGAAAGCGATTTAATTGATGTTTGGTTTGATTCCGGAGCTATGCCTTATGCTCAATGGCACTATCCTTTTGAAAATAAAGAATTAATTGATGACCGTACCTATTATCCGGCAGATTTTATCGCTGAAGGAGTAGACCAAACTCGCGGATGGTTCTATACATTACATGCAATCGGCACCCTAATTTTTGATAGCATTACATTTAAAAATGTTGTTTCCAATGGCTTGGTTTTAGATAAAAAAGGAAATAAAATGTCTAAAAGCAAAGGAAACGCCGTCGAACCCTTTGAAACCTTAGCCATGTACGGACCGGATGCTACCCGATGGTATATGATTTCCAATGCTCAACCTTGGGATAATTTAAAATTTGATTTGGAAGGTATCGATGAAGTACGTCGTAAAATATTTGGTACCCTTTATAATACGTATTCTTTCTTCGCTTTATATGCTAATGTTGATGGATTCAGTTATAAAGAGAATGATATCCCTTTTAAAGAAAGAAATGAATTAGATCGATGGATACTTTCCGAGCTTAATATATTGATTGAAGAAGTAGATTCATTCTACTCCGATTACGAACCTACGAAAGCTTTACGGGCAATTAATACTTTTGTAATAGATAACTTAAGTAATTGGTATGTACGATTATCAAGGAGACGTTTTTGGAAAGGAGAATACTCTAATGATAAAATTTCTGCATACCAAACTCTCTATAAATGTTTGGATGCTATTGCTAAATTAATGTCACCGGCAGCTCCTTTTTATTCCGATAGATTATATCAGGACTTAAATGCAGTTACGGGTAAAGAACCTTTTACATCGGTTCATTTAGCTTATTTTCCGGTTAAGCAAGAAAAAGAAATTGATTATTTGTTGCTGCAAAGAACTCATTTAGCACAAAAATTGACCACTATGATATTCTCTTTACGTAAAAAAGAAAATATAAAAGTTCGCCAGCCTTTGCAAAAAATTATGATTCCTGTTTTAAGTAAAAATGACAGAGAAAATTTAGAATCTATTATACCTATAATAAAACAAGAAGTCAACGTAAAAGAAGTTCAATTGTTGAATCCTGAAGAGGCTTCTGATATTATTGTGAAAGCAGTAAAGCCTAATTTTAAAGCTTTAGGGCCCAAATTAGGCAAAGATCTGAAAGTTGTCAGCCAAGAGCTTCAACATTTATCCTCTTCACAAATTGAAGAGTTGGAAAGAAACGGATCAATCAAAATATCCGGCTATGAGCTGAACTTAGATGATGTTGAAATCCGCACTCGAGATATCACGGGATGGTTGGTTGCCAATGACGATAAATTAACTGTTGCCCTAGATATAACTATTACACCTGAATTAAAATCTGAAGGAATTGCGCGTGAACTGGTAAATAAAATTCAAAACTTGAGAAAAGAGCATGGCTTGGAAGTTACCGATAAAATATCTTTAGAAATTCAAGCCAATGAAGAAATTGAAAAATCCGTTAACGAAAACATGGAATATATATGTTCTGAAACATTAACACAGAAATTAACTTTTGTGAGTAACACTGCCGACGGGACAGAATTTGACATTAATGAAATTAAAATTAAAATTGTACTAAAAAAAGTGTAATTATGACTGAAGACAGACTTAGATATTCTGACGAAGAACTTGAAGAATTTAAGAAACTCATTCTTGATAAAATAGAAAAAGCAGAAAATGATTTAATCATGCTAAAAGAAGCTTTTGTTAATGATTTAAATAACGGTACGGACGATACCTCTCCTACTTTTAAAGCATTCGAAGAGGGCTCTGAAACCATGAGCAAAGAAAGTAACTCTCATTTGGCAGCACGTCAAGAAAAATTTATCCGTGATTTACGAAATGCATTGGTACGAATTGAAAACAAAACATACGGAATTTGCAGAATTTCCGGTAAATTGATAGGTAAAGATAGATTGAAAGCAGTTCCTCATGCTACTTTAAGCATCGAGGCTAAAAACAATCAATAGTTAGAAATGAAGAAAGTCTTATGGATAACATTTTTTATCCTTTTTATAGATCAGGCATCAAAACTATACGTAAAAACACATTTTCATCTTCATGAGGAAGTAAAGGTTTTCGATTGGTTTTACCTTACTTATGTAGAAAATCCTGGCATGGCATACGGAGTGCAACTGGGAGGATTTGTCGGTAAAATAGGCTTAAGCTTATTGCGTTTGGTTTTAATAGGTTTAATGGCTTATTATATTAATAAATGGTCTAAAAAGGCTAATACATGGTATTTCATTATTCCTGCCGGATTAATTTTTGCCGGAGCCATAGGTAATTTAATTGACAGCACATTTTATGGAATAATTTTCGATTCGGGTACTACCTACAGTTCTCCAGTAAAAGATTGGTACGGTTATTCGGGGATTTCCAAACTTAATTTCGAAGGCTATGCTCCTCTTTTTGGAGGATGTGTAGTAGATATGTTTCGTTTTCCACTTATAGATACCTACTTACCTCAATGGATTCCTGTCTGGGGAGGAGAAAGAATTCAATTCTTTAATTACATTTTTAATATTGCTGATTCTTCTATTACCATAGGAGCGATATGTTTAATTATTATCTACTTCTTCAAACCCGGTATTTTTCCTAAGGAGTGGATGCAATAAGCTATACTCAAATTATACGATTTTGTATGCTTCAGGTTATTTAAAACTTAACTTAGTACAATAAAAACACATAAGTTTTTTGAACTTTATATTTTAAATGTAAATTTGCAATTTATCACATAAAATACGCAGATGAGAGTTTTAACAGGCATACAAAGTACGGGTACTCCACACTTAGGTAATATATTAGGGGCAATAGCACCGGCTATCAAATTAAGCAATGATCCTAATAACGAATCCTTCTTCTTTATTGCCGATTTGCATTCCATGACGCAAATTAAAAATTCTGAGGTCCTTCAACAAAATACGTATGAAATAGCTGCAACCTGGCTCGCATGTGGACTAGATATTTCCAAAACTTATTTCTACAGACAATCAGACATACCTGAAGTAACAGAACTTATGTGGTATATGCTTTGTTATTTTCCATATAGCCGTTTAGCTTTAGCGCATGGATTTAAAGATAAGGCCGATCGTTTGGAAGATGTAAATTCAGGGTTATTTACTTATCCTATGCTTATGGCTGCTGATATTCTCTTATACGATGCTCATGTAGTACCGGTAGGAAAAGATCAATTGCAACATCTGGAAATGACAAGAGATGTGGCACAAAAATTTAATAAGATGCATGGAGATGTTTTAATTATACCTGAAGCTAAAATTCAAGAAAATACCATGTACGTACCCGGGACTGATGGCAATAAAATGAGTAAATCGAGAGGGAATACTATTCAAATTTTTGCACCTGAAAAAGAATTAAAAAAACAAATCATGTCCATTGTAACTGATTCTACTCCACTGGAAGAACCTAAAAATCCGGATACCTGCAATGCCTTTTCAATTTATAAACTGGTGGCAACTTCTCAAGAAGTGGAAAATATGAGACAAAATTATTTAGCAGGAGGGTATGGATACGGACACGCTAAGAATGAATTATTTAAAGTTATTCTACGTGAATTTAGTGAAGCTAGAGAAAAATATAATTACTATATGAATCATTTAGATGAACTTGAAAATATACTTAAAGAAGGAGCAGGTAAAACAAAAATAATAGCGTCTGAAACTTTAAAAAGAGTCAGAAAATTTTTAAAATTTTAAATGATTAAAAAAAAATTGCAGCAAAAAAACTTTGCTACAATTTAAACTAAACTAATTAAACTAATATTTAAATTCTTGTGTAAAAGGATACAATTTTAGTTTAATTATTTTTTCTTCACAATTATTTGCAATAGATTTTATCTATAGTTGTATTTAATATTTTTATACCCTTTTTATTTAATAAATATTTACATATCCACCACCTTCAATACCTTTTTTAATAACTTCAGCTCCCCCATACACATTGATATCCCCTCCATCCTTTATTTTAGTTTCTACCAATCCATTTGAATTTACAATAGCAGTTCCTTGGGAAATAACCGCAACAGCAACTTTATTCGAATCTAGCTCTTTAGCATCGTATTTACCACCTGAAGAAACCTTAATATTTTGATGAGTAGCCATTCCGGAAACTTTTATTTCTCCTTTTGAATTTAGTTTGGCATGTATTCTGTTTACTCCAACAAGTACTGTAATCTTGGAACCTTCAGTAGCCCCAATATTTAATAAATTTACTTCTAATTTATTATTTCCGGTTATGGTAGAGCCTTCACAAGCATGTATACTTTTTAACTTTTTATAATATACCTTTACATTTACCTCATCATCGTTCAATAATTTTAATTTGTCCATCATAATGATTAATTCACCCCCTTTTCTAACGGTTTTTACATCTTCTTTTTTTAATCCGTCTATTTCAACTTTGTTTTCTGTAGAAGAAATTAGTGTTACCGGAATTTTATCAAAAACACGCAAAACGGTAAAATTTCTTATATTTCTAACTATTGCCTGAGCAGAAACAATCTGAAAAGAAATTATCGTAAATAAAATAATTAAAATTTTCTTCATATACTTTTTTGACATAGATTTCAATAATTAAGCCATAATTACACTATTGACACTATATCAGCAATAAGTATATATTTTAGAGGCAATTTTCATAAAAATATTAGCTTAATAACAATCTTTCCCATTATCTTTATTTAAATCCAACTAATATAAAATCATCGTTTATCACTAACGGACGTTTCACCAACATACCATGGGTAGAAAGAAGAGACACCAATTCATCCTCACTGCTTGTTTTTACTTTTTCTTTCAAATTTAATTCTTTATATAGTTTTCCTGAAGTGTTAAAAAACTTGTTTAAAGGCAATTCTGATTTTTGATACCACCCATTTAATTCTTCTTTATTTGGACGATCCGTTGAAATATTTCTCTCTACCAATTTTATATTATTATCTTTTAGCCATTAGGTTACTTTTTTACAAGTGCTGCAAACGGAATAGTGTAAGATCGTTATTTTCATAATTTTTAATCAATCATTTTTTTTATAACAATTATAAATCATTTTTCTTTCCAAACATTCCATTTTCTATTTAATATTTTTATATGATACTGTGAGTATTACTCTACAAAATATTTTTTTTTAATACCTGATAAATCCTAAATCTAGTATTATTTCATAGATATCTAAATATTAATAAATCTTACAATCCCCCCAACCCCTTTAAACTTTTCAACCAGTGCGGCGATTTTTTCAAAGACTCGGTTCTTTTTAATTAAATATTGGGGATTGAGTGGGCTCATTTTCGGCAAAATCTCGTTCAACTCAGTGCCGTTTTCGGTTGCATATTCTCGTTTTAATGATGAGGCGATATAGCGTTTTGCGGATGCTTCGTTTAGATTTTCTTCTTCAATTAAGCTATTTAGTTCTATCTGCAATTCTTGCTGAGCATATAAGAAAAACGCATCAATAATCGAGGCTTTATCCGGAATAGCGTCAAGATCGGTTTGTTTTATAAATTCGACAACTAGCTCTTCTTTAGCTCGATTTTCTAAGCTTGATCGAATTAATCGCTTAGCATCTTCGACAATGTCCTGTTTGGTTTTTTCTTGCTTATTTTGTTCATAAATTAACTCAAGAATATAATCCAAATTGATCTCTTGTGATTTTAATAGATCAATTTCGAAAACCACATCATCCCAGTCAAATCTTTGCTGATCTTGTTGATTGGCTTCTTTTTCTCGGCGTAGCCAATCACGAATATCATTATAAGTTGAACGATAATTTTGTATTGCGCGATCAGTCGGTAGTTTAACGGCTTGCATTTTTTGCAGATCTTCATCAGTCACATAATGCTTATTTTTAAACGCTAAAACCGCTTGTGCATCGGTCATATCTAATTGTTGGAAATCTTTTAATGCAACAAATTCATCATAATTTTGCAAGATGTTATCAGCACGCAAGTACTCACCAAATAATTTAACAAACGCTTTTTTATCTTTTTCTTTGATAATTTCATCAGGGCGTGGGAACTTTTCTTGTAACTCGGCAACGATGGCTAGATAGCCCTGATGGAACTGACCTGAGCTTTGTTCAGTAAACCCTTCCATGTATTCCTTAAAGCTTTTTTCTAACACCACTTCACGAGTATTACTTTTACCAAATATTTTTATTGCATCAATGGTGGCTTGTTCTAAATCACGAAACGCCACAATATTACCAAAGGTTTTGGTGGCATTATAGATACGATTGGTGCGTGAAAAGGCTTGAATTAACCCATGATACCGCAGGTTTTTATCAACAAATAAAGTATTAAGCGTTGGCGCATCAAAGCCAGTTAAAAACATACCCACCACAATTAATAAATCAATTTCTAGATTTTTTACTTTTAAAGATAAATCGCGATAATAGTTTTGAAATTGATCACTGCTGACATCATAGTTTGATTTAAATTCCTGATTATAGTCATCAATAGCCATCGCTAAAAACTCTTTGGCACTTTGATTTAAGGCGTCTATTTCAAAACTTTCATCGGCAAAATTACCCTGTGCGTCTTGTTCTTCATTAGCAGAATAAGAAAATATGGTGGCTATTTTTAACGGCTGATTGGCCCCTTTTTGTAATTTTTTGAATGATTCATAATAGAGTTTAGCCGCATCGACACTACTCACTGCAAACATGGCATTGAACCCTTTACTTTTGCCCATTAAGCGGTGGGTTTTTTGTTTAAAATTATTCAGAATATATTGTGTGATTTGCTCAATACGGTTTGGGTGGAGCAATGCTTTTTTATTTTCAGCAGCGCTGAGTTTTTCGAGATTTTGTTCTTGCTCTATCGATTTAAAATTAGGACGCACATCATTATAGTCAACTTTAAATTTTAGTACCTTTTCGTCACGAATGGCATCGGTTAACACATAAGCATGCAATTCACGTCCAAAAACATCGGCTGTGGTTTGTGCTCCTTGTGCGTTATCAAGCATAATCGGCGTGCCGGTGAAACCAAATTGGTAATATTTTTTAAATTTACGCTTTAAGTTTTTTTGAGCTTCGCCAAACTGGGAGCGGTGCGCTTCGTCAAAAATAAACACGACCTGTTTATCATAGATTGCTAAGTCATCTTCGCTTTTAATCAAATTATTCAGTTTTTGAATGGTGGTAACAATAATTTTATTATCGGTTTTCTCAATATTACGCTTCAGCCCAGCGGTGCTGTTTGAGCCATTGACACTGTCTTTTGAGAATTTTTGATACTCTTTCATGGTTTGATAATCCAGATCTTTACGATCCACCACAAAAAAGACTTTATCGATAAATTCCAGTTCGGTGGCTAACCGTGCCGCTTTAAAGCTGGTCAGTGTTTTGCCGGAACCTGTTGTGTGCCAAATAAATCCACCACTTTGTAAGCTACTCCACCTTTTGGCATGATAAGCGCTGATGATTTGCCATAATATACGCTCAGTGGCGGCAATTTGGTAAGGGCGCATAATTAATAAGGTATCATTGACATCCAAAACCGAGTAGGTGATAAGTACACTCAACAAAGTACGACTGGCAAAAAACGTGGTAGTAAAGTCTTTTAAGTCTTTAATCGGCTCGTTTTTAACATTGGCCCAATTCATGGTAAAGTCGAAGCTGTTTTTATCACGCTTGGTGGTATTGGCAAAATAGCGCGTGTCGGTACCATTTGAGATAACAAACATTTGCAAGTATTTAAATAACGAATTGTCTTGATTAAAACTCTCTTTACTATAGCGATGCACTTGATTAAAGGCTTCACGAATGGCAATACCACGCTTTTTTAGTTCAACTTGAACAAGGGGCAAGCCATTCACTAAAATGGTAACATCGTAGCGATTGGCATAGCTGCCGGTTTGTTGAAATTGGTGAATAACTTGTAATTTATTATTTTTAAGTGTTTTTTTATCAAGTAGATAAATATTTTGAATATGACCATCATCAAACACAAAATCATAAATATGATTATGGTGGATTTTGCGACTTTTATCGACCATCGATTCATTGGGTTTATCTAAATACTCTAATACAAATCGCTGCCATTCTGCATCAGTAAACTGCATGTTGTTCAGTGTTTGTAACTGCACGCGAATATTGGCCAACAGCTTTTCGTGCGTAGTTAGGTTGGGCAAATATTCATATCCTTGACGGCATAAATCCTGAATCAATTCGTTTTCTAATTCATTTTCTGTTTGATACCCTGCCGCCGGCTCTTCAAGCTTGGTGTACTTATCTAAAATAATATAGCTATTGGTTTCGGCGATGGGGGTTGTATAAGTCGTCATAGTCTATTCCAGTTATTTAAAATTATACTTTTCAAGTAAATGGTTCAGTAAAAAGGCAACCGTTTGCTTTTCAGGTTCAGAAGGTTCGGAAATCATTTCATGGGATAAAGTTGAATGACTGGTGAAATTGATAATCCGTGTTAAGTAAAGTTGTTTATCGTCAGGCAACAAGTCTGACCATTGCGGATAGCCTAAAAAACCGGCGGTTTTTTCATATAAGTTGCGTAATAGAGTGAAATGATATTTTTCAATTTTATTTTCTTTAATCGCTTCTTGCAGTAACTGTTTTAAATAAAGATGATAGGAAAAACAGCGGTTTGAATCGCCTTTTTTCTCTTCTAATGTAAATTCACCGTCCTCAAATCGTCTTAAAATATAACCGTTTGGCAACTTCAATTCATTATAAAGTACATTATAAAACAGCGGGTTATGGGTCGTAATAATAAATTTAATGTCAGATTCACTGGATTTGATTAATTGGGCAATATCTACCGCTAATTGAATCAGATGATTCTCGTCCAATGAACTAACCGGGTCATCAATAAAAATATAGCGTAATTGGTCAAACTCATTAGTGGAACGCTCGCTTTTTTCCGCAATATTGCGCTCGGCAATCACTAAGTTAATGAGCGTGAAAAAAATACTCCAAATTAAATTGTTTTCCTCGCCTTTGGAGATTTTAATATTATCCATACGCTGCTCATTATCTCCTGCCAGCGAAAAAGTAATAGCGGAAAAATCCTCATTGAAATGCGGCAGTAATCTTTGGTGAGTATAGGATTGAAAGTAACGAACAATATTTTGGTCTTGTCCTTGGTCTTTCAAAATCCAGTCCGTAAATGAGTTCGGTTGTATGGTTAATTGATGTTCACCCTCTTGGTGTTTATCATTATCCCAAACAAATAAATCCTCAGTAAAAGCGTTATAATAAAGGATTTTATGCCTTGTTAAGGCGGCATGATCCTCTTGATTGCCTTTGCGTTGCGAAATAATTAAATTTTTAAAGGTTTGAGATAAACGTGTTTTACCGGTACCGTTAAAGGCATAGATTAATTGGGTTTTTTTATTGTTTTTATCCAGCTTTTCAGCAATATTCCTTAATGGGCTATTCATCTTTTTATAACTCTACCTTATGATTCTTGCACTTTGGGAAAGTCTAATAATAAATTCCGATAATACTCATATTGTTTTTGACGTAAGGCAATCTCACGCAGTAACCCCTCGGTGATTGAGTTGGTAAGCGCATCGAATTTGTCTAATATTTCGACAATACGGGCTTGTTCCTTGAGGGGGGGAATGGGAACTTTTTTATTAGCAAAATTACTAATCCATTGACGTTTATGATTGTGATTAGCTCGTGTATCAGAAAGTGTATTTAGCCAGTAATAAATATACTTTAGCAGATATTTAGATTCATCAATAGAAGTAATCATTTTCATAGCAGATGACTTTACTTTGAAGTTAAAATCAACCCATTTATTCGCAGTTGTAAAATCATCAAAAATAATGACTGGTGTTTCTGAAGCTTTATAAATTCCATCAATTTCATCAGTAAATCCAAGAATAAACGTTTTTCCAGCTGTAAGGACTGGTGTTTTAAATTTATCACTATAACTTGTTGATTTCACCAAGTACTTAGTTGGTTGTTCATAGTTTACAACCTCCCCTAAAGCCTTCCACTCAACCTCATCCTCTTGAAAGGTCAACAATTGATCTCGATAATAGTTGTATTGTTTTTTCCGTGCAGTAGACTCTGCCGTAAGCTCTGCGGTGAGCTCTGCGGTGAAGGCTGTGAATGAGTCTAAAATACGGGCAATTTCAGTCTGTATGTGTAGGGGAGGAATAGGGATTTGAATTTTTTTTAATTCACTCATTGGTAAACTAATAACTGGAGAACCAACAATTTTTTTACTATATTCATTTACTATATCTTGTGAATTAAATAAATGAGATAAGTATTTTGAAATAACTATTTCTTGAACAGGTTTTATTACATAGACTCCTTCTTTGATATTCCAATTTTTAGGTTTTTCATCAATAACAGCTGTTTTTCCTACCGTCCCTGTCCCCGAAAATAAGATGTCGCCAGCCTCTAAATTCGAGCGGTTGTTTATAAGCTCTAAAGCTTGATTATTAATTTTATCAGTCTTATCAAGGAATACAATCTTTCCATTCTGAATTTCTCGAACAGTTATATAGAAATTCATAGCATCGGATGTATTCAACTTAAAGTTATTTCGTGGATTTAGCCCCGTTTTCAAAGATTTTATTACTTCCCCCAAAGTCTTCCACTCAACTATAACATTATCAAGTAATTTCGCGATGCTATTTTGCATATTTAGTCTATCATTCATTTTTTGCGGCTTTCCTTTTTCGCTTTTTTCTCTAATGCGTTTATAGTCTTAAGATATGGAACTTCCACTGGGGCTAGCGTTTGGGCTTTAAATTTTTTATATTCTAATTTGCCTTTGTTTTCTGCTTGATGATAAGAAATTGAAGCCGGATTATCGAGTAACTGGCGCCTTGTAGATGAAAGAATATTATCTAATTCTCGTACACAGTCAACCATCCGCATTTTAGGTTCTTCCATGGCATTCAGTTCCGCTAAATCAAAATAGGCTGGAACCAGATTATTGAGTGCTCGTAATTCTTGTTCAGTTAAATAGTTTTGGGCTACCCTTGCTTCTGCTTGTGTCGGGCCGCTTCCTTTCAAGTGAGTTAATCCTGCAAAAGGTTTATTACTGTCAACTCTAAAATGTATAATTTCACTAGCGGTATTGCCGTGTGCTGCATAGTGTAATTTATTTTGTACTATTTTGAAAAAATCGGCGCTAGCTTTGGTATTGGGTTCATAATCAATCGCTGTGGCATATAAATCCAACACTTGGCGATGCATTACTTTTTCACTAGAACGAATCTCTCCGATACGGTCAAGAAGTGCTTTCCAATAGCTGTTACCACCTAATTTTTTTAAACGGTCGTCATTTAACACAAACCCTTTTTTCAGGTACTCTTTAAGGATGCTTGTTGCCCAAGTGCGAAATTGGGCAGCTATTTTCGAGTTAATTCGATAACCCAGCGAAATAATCATGTCCAGATTGTAATATTCTAACTCTCTAGTGACATTCCGACAGCTTTCTTCTTGAACTGTTCGGATTTTCCGAATCGTTGCTTCAAGAAGTAATTCACCCTTTGCATAAATATTTTTAATATGCTCGCTTAGTGTAGATTTCGCAGTTTGAAAAAGCTCAACCATTTGGCGTTGAGTTAACCCAATATTTTCGTTTTCAAATCGTGCCTCAACGCGAATTGGTTGGTTATTATCCTGGTAAATAAGGATATGATCATTACTCATGCTTCAATCTCTTTAATTATTTCATCTATATCAGCACGAAGTGTGTTTATTTTTTTTACCGTTTCGGCAATGTTGGCATTAAGCTGTTTGATATCAATCACTTCACGGGTATCTTCGGCTTCCACATACGAACTGACCGCTAAATTATAATCATTGTCGGCAATGGTTTGATTATCAACCGATTTGGCAAAATATTCGATATCTTGTTTGCTAGCAAATACTTGCATAATCTGTTGAATATGTTCATCAGTGAGGACATTATTATTGGTCTCTTTCTTAAACAGTTTGCTAGCATCAATAAATTGTGTGGTTTTGACGGTTTTATTTTTAGCAAGCACCAGAATATTAACCGCAATCGAGGTGCCATAAAATAAGTTGGGTGCGAGCGAGATTACCGTTTCAATATAATGATTGTCGATTAAATATTTACGGATTTTTTGTTCCGCACCGCCACGATAAAATATCCCCGGAAAGGTAACAATTGCCGCGCGACCGCGATCGGACAGGTAACTTAATGCATGCATAATAAAGGCAAAATCGGCTTTCGATTTGGGGGCTAGCACACCGGCAGGTGCGTATCGGTCATCATTAATTAAGGTTGGATCATCACTGCCAATCCATTTAATTGAATAGGGTGGGTTAGAAACAATGGCATCAAATGGCTTTTCGTTGCCAAATTTTGGATTAAGTAGTGTGTCCCCTAAGGCAATTTCGAATTTATCATAGTTGATATTGTGTAAAAACATATTCATTCGAGCAAGGTTATAGGTAGTATGGTTGATTTCTTGACCGAAGAATCCATCCTCAATAATATGTTCGTCAAACTGTTTTTTTGCTTGTAACAATAAAGAGCCAGATCCTGCAGCCGGATCATAGATTTTATTGACCTTTTTTTGATTATGTAAGGCGAGTTGTGAGATCAGCCTGGACACATTCGGCGGGGTAAAAAACTCACCTCCCGATTTACCGGCGTTCGAGGCATAATTAGAGATCAAAAACTCATAAGCATCGCCAAACAGATCGATTTTATGGTCTGCAAAATCACCAAAATCCAGTTCGGCAACACCATTAAGTACCGCAGCTAACCGTTTGTTTTTATCGGCAACTGTATTACCTAATCGGTTACTGGTGGTATCAAAATCGGCAAATAATCCTTTAATATCGCTTTCTGACGGGTAACCATTAGCTGAACTTTCAATCGCATTAAAAATATTGGCCAAATCAGTATTTAAACTTGAATTGGTATTGGCCTGAGCTACCATTTTACAAAATAATTGGCTAGGATAAATAAAATAGCCTTTGGTTTTTATTGCGTCTTTTTTAACTTCATCGGTAATGACATCGTCGGGTAATGTGCTGTAATCGATACTCTCATCGCCACCTTCAATATAATTGGCAAAATTCTCACTAATAAAGCGATAAAACAAAGAACCAAGTACATATTGTTTAAAATCCCAACCATCAACAGCACCACGGACTTCGTCGGCAATTTTCCAAATTTGTCGTTGTAGTTGATCGCGTTGAATCATGCTCGTCATCTTATATTTTTAATGATTAATTAATTATCCGTTAGTTTTTTTTCTAATATTACCATTATAAAATTTGTTCATTTCATTGAAAGGGTATAACCTTTACTATTGGGAGAATGGTTATGAATAGCGTTAAATAATCACGTAATCTTATAAGTGACCATGTTAAACCTGTTAAGCCAAAATTTATTATGTAATAATACTAAAATAATCTACTAACAACTTACAAAGTTACAAAATCGTTGCAATTGCAATCCATTCATTTTACTTATAAATCAAAAAATAAAATATTCATGGTCCGTCACAAAATACTAGTGTTCATAAAAAATTGAAAGTGTGTATGTATCTTAAGTTTAAATATTATACATCAGCTGTTGGAATATATAGAGTTAATTTATAAAAATATTAGCTTAATAATACTTTTTCCCATTCTTCTTCTTTAAATCCAACTAATATAAAATCATCGTTTATCACTAACGGACGTTTCACCAACATACCATGGGTAGAAAGAAGAGACACCAATTCATCCTCACTGCTTGTTTTTACTTTTTCTTTCAAATTTAATTCTTTATATAGTTTTCCTGAAGTGTTAAAAAACTTGTTTAAAGGCAATTCTGATTTTTGATACCACCCATTTAATTCTTCTTTAGTTGGACGGTCCGTTGAAATATTTCTTTCTACAAATTCTATATTATTATCTTTTAGCCATTGGATTGCTTTTTTACAAGTGTTGCAAACGGGATAGTGTAAGATCGTTATTTTCATAATTTTTAAATATTCATATTTTTTTATATCAAAATTAATTAATATTTTATAATTTTAATTATTATACTTAGATTAAAATAAAAAAAAACTATAATTTTTAAAGTTATATATTCTACTTTTAATTTTAACCTTTTAATACTATTTTATAATTCCAATTACCTAGATATATGTACTATTAAAAAAAATTTATATTCTTTTAGTTGTATTATTTTATCTAGAACAATATAATTTTTAGGTGTATTTTTGAACATTGAAAAATGGAATACTGATATAATGAGAGAAAAAAAAACAGCGCAATCAATCGAACCCAATATTGCGGATTTAGCAAACGGTTGGCTTAAATCATATCAATTAGACTATAAATTAGAACAAGAATCATTAAATACTGAAATAGATAAAGCGCTTTCCGATTACTTTACTAAAAACGGCGGAAGCGGTGCAAATCGCCCCGATGTAAAATTGTTGCTACAACATGAAAATATGAATTTTTACCCTATTCTTATTGAATATAAAGGATATAAAAATAAACTCGTAAAGCTTGATAATCAAGGACAAGTTGAGAATAGAACGGCAAAAAATGACCCCTATTTTAAAAATATCAATTCCTATGCAGTAAACGGTGCCGTGCATTATGCTAATGCTATACTGCACCATACCAGTTACACCGATATTATCGCTATCGGGATGACTGGTTATAAAGACGAAAATGAAAAAATACAATATCAAATAGGTGTTTATTATGTTTCAAAAAGTAATTTTGGGATTGGCCAAAAAGTTGGCGAATTTTCAGACTTATCTTTTTTGAAAAGGGAAAACTTTGATAGCTTTATCAAGCAAGTAAAATCGTTAAGCCTAACACAAGAAGAGATTGAGAAACTCAAAGAACAACGTGAAAGAGAAATTAACGCGAGTCTGGTAAAGCTTAATAATGATATATACCAAAATGAAAAAGGATTAGGAGAAAACGATCGAGTCTATCTGGTTGCTGCTTCTATTATTGCAACTCTGGGGATACCAGGCAAAGTTGCGCCTCTTGAAAAAGAAGATTTAAAATCGTCTATCGAAAAAGGTAATACAGATGGAGACATAATCGTTAGAAAAATCCAAGCCTTTTTGGAAGAAAAACAGCTCCCTAAAGCAAAAAAAGATCTTATTTTAAGAACTTTGCAAAATACTCTTACTACCGAAAACATCAATAAAGTCAGCAATGGGGAATCTCAGTTAAAAAGAGTGTTTGCTAAAATTATTGATGATTTAGGTATTTATTATAAAATTGGGTTAACGACTGATTTTACGGGAAAACTCTTTAATGAAATGTATTCTTGGTTAGGTTTTACTCAAGATAAACTTAACGACGTAGTGCTCACACCTTCGTATGTTGCTACCCTTTTAGTAAAATTGGCACGAATAAATAAAGACTCCTATGTTTGGGATTTTGCAACAGGATCTGCGGGCTTACTTGTTGCCGCAATGAACGAAATGTTGAATGATGCTAAAAACACTACTACATCACCGGATGAACTTAAGCAAAAAGAGATTCAAATAAAAGCCGAACAATTGCTGGGTTTAGAAGTCCTTTCCAATGTATATATGTTGGCAATTTTAAATATGATCTTAATGGGAGACGGAAGCTCAAACATTCTGAATAAAAACTCCTTAACCGACTTTGACGGTAATTACGGCTTTGGAAAACCGAGTGAAAAATTTCCAGCAGATGCTTTTATACTCAACCCGCCTTATTCTGCAAAAGGTAATGGGATGATTTTTGTAGAAAAAGCGCTTAATATGATGAATAAAGGGTATGCAGCCATAATTATACAAAATTCCGCCGGTTCCGGTAAAGCAAAAGAATACAATCAAAGAATTTTAAAAAAACATACGCTTCTGGCCAGTATAAAAATGCCTATTGATTTATTTATTGGCAAATCAAGCGTACAAACAAATATCTATGTGTTTAAAATAAATGAAAAGCATGAAAAAGATGAAATGGTGAAGTTTATTGATTTCTCAAACGACGGGTACACACGAACTAACCGCAAAAAAGCAAGTAACAATTTAAAAGATACAGACAGAGCGATAGAACGCTATCAAGAATTAGTCAACTTGGTACGTTTTGGCCGGAGTAAACTTAATATTTTTACCGATAAAGAATATTACGAAAATACCATAGATCCTGAAAATGGCGCTGATTGGAACCAAAGCGCACCAATCGATACCAAACCGACATTACAAGACTTTAAGAAAACGGTTAGCGACTATTTGGCTTGGGAAGTCTCCAATTTACTAAAGCAACAAAATAAAGAAGAAGAAAGCCCGGGAAAGTAGATGCCTCACTTAGCAAAAAGCTGCAAGAAGTTAAGTGGGGCGAATTTAAAATTGGGGATCTATTTGATATTAATCGGGGGAATATTTCAAACCAAAAAGAACTTATTCACGACTCTAAAGGTATTTGCTTCATAGCTCAAAACAACAATAATAATGGCTTTGTAGATACAGTAAAACCTCAAAATCATAAAATATTCAAGGGAAATTCTTTAATCATTGGAAGACAAACAGGTATAGTTTATTATCAAGAGAAAGATTTTATTACAACAGATGGCGTCCTTGTATTAACCGCAAAAGAAAATTTTATAGAAAATAAAAATACTGGCTTAGTTTTCGTTAGTGCTTTAAATAAAAAAATGTTATCTTTTGGTTATAATAATACTGTTTCAGAAGCAAAATTAAATAAAATTAAAATCAAACTCCCAATAAAAAATGATACGATTGATTTTAATTTTATGGAAAATTTTATAGCGGAGCTGGAAGCGGAGCGTATAGCGGAGCTGGAAGCCTATTTATCTGTTACAGGTTTAAAAGATTACACTTTAACAAAAGAAGAACAACAAGCTTTAGATGATTTTGAAAAATTAAAATTTAGAAAATTTAATGTTATTGATATTTTTGATGTAAAAAATACAGGAAATATTTTATCAAGGGATATTGTTGAAAATAGTGGGAAAACGCCTTATTTATGTGCAAGCATAACAAATAATGCTGTGAGCTCTTATATTTCTTACGATGAAAAATATTTAGATAAAGGTAATTGTATTTTTATTGGAGGAAAAACGTTTACTGTAACCTATCAAGAAAAGGATTTTTATTCAAATGATAGTCATAATTTAGCACTTTATCTAAAGAAAGAAGAAAAAAACAAATCTAATTACTTATATTTAGCCACTTGTATTAATAAAAGCTTGAAACATAAATATTCTTGGGGAGATAGTATAAGTAATAAGAAGATTCAAATAGATAAAATATTTTTACCTGTTAATAATTATCAACCTTATTACGACGCAATGGAAACATTTATTTCTGCCATTCAGAAATTAGTAATTAGAGATGTTATTTTATATGCTGATAAAAAAATTGCAGCAACAAAAACTATAGTAAATAAAAATAATTAACTTCTTATTCTTATGCAACTCTACCTAAAACAGAAAGGCTCCTTATCGGGTTTAAAAGAAAAACCTTTTAAACTGGAAAAAGATATACAAAGATTATTTGAAGCAAACTTAGAACAAATTACAGGATTCAAACTTATTAAAACAGAATTCTCATTGAAAAATGTAAGATTCGATACATTGGCTTTTGATGAGGAAAGCAAATCGTTTGTTATTATCGAATACAAGCGAGATCGAAACTATAGCGTAATAGACCAAGGAATATCATATTTAAACTTGATGTTGGAGTATAAATCTGACTTTATTGTAGAATATAATAAGTCTTGTAATAAAAATCTAAAACGTGATGATGTGGATTGGTCACAAAGCAAGATCATATTCGTTGCTCCGTCCTTCACAAACTTTCAAAAACAATCTTCCAACTTTAAAAATCTACCTATTGAGTTGTGGGAAATCAAACAGTTTGAAAGTAGTATAATAGTAATTAATCCAATAAAAAAATCACAGGCTGCACCAAGTTTTAAGCAAGTACAGTCTTCTAATGATGATTCTGAAATAAACAAGGTAGTTGAGCAAATTAAGGTTTATACGGAAGAAATGCATTTAGAAGGAAAAACGGAAGAAATAAAAGAATTATATGAAACCTTTAAATTAGCCATATTAAATTTATCAAGTGATATCGAGGTGGTACCTAAAAAAATGTATATCGCTTTTAAAAAAGATAAAAATATTGTGGATATTCGTATTCAACATAAAAATCTTATTCTTTGGCTGAATATGAAGAAAGGAGAACTAAATGACCCTCGCAAACTGGCTGTTGATGCTTCCTCAAAAGGTCATCATGGCAATGGAGATTATGAACTACATGTATCCAATACAGATAACCTTGAATATATAATGAGTTTAGTTAAACAAGCTTTATAAATTCCCTTATTTTTAGTTTTTATATATCCGAAATACTATGAAAATAAAAATGCAAAATTTTTTCAAAACATAACCATCGTAGATAATTTTAGTTTATAATTGTTTTTGTAGGTACTTTAGTGTATGGTAGTTTGGATTACTAAAAAAAATATGATCGTATTACTTTATTAGTTGTTTTATCGTTAAATCACACTATAGTAGTGAAAAAATTATATTAATTAAATTGATTAAAAATAAACTATATCATCAAATTTTACGTTAAATAATTGTAAATTCAGAGTGAAATCTAAATTATATTCAATTATTATTGTATTGCAAAATTTATAAATTTTATTTACCAATCATAATAAGATATAAAATTATAAGTTTGCTACGTTAATAAAAGGGAAATATTATAAAAAAACGGTCTCTTGAAAACAAATTACAAAAGAAATTTACTAACATACACACGCCTTTTACTTTGAAACCACAACCTATACTTAAATTCTGGAGAAATGTAGAGATATTTAATCTTCCGGATTTCAATAAAAATACCAATTTGATTAACCCCGGAAATCCTCTTCCATGGCTTCAACCTAATAAACCCTTAAAGAAAAATTATAAGTGGCGATATACGTTAGTTTTTGGGAAAATTAAGAAGAAAGTAGTTGTGGATCATCTCAATAGTTTAGTAAAAATAGACGATACAAACGATTGGGAAGAGCCTGTGAGTGGTTTTACTTGTTTATCGGCTCTGATTTTAGATGAGGAAGGTATCCCTCATCAAGAAACTTATATAATAGCCAGCTATATATTTGGAATCCGTGCGTTAGAACGTAAAACAGATCTTTCCTCTGTTAGTTATGATTTGGAAGTATCCCAAAGCGATTTCCAAGACAGATATAACTTTAAATGGGTAGAAATTGCCGGAAAAGAGGTTTATAAAGGTGATGTGGTTTTATGGGAACACCTTCACAAAGAGATTGAGTATTTAAAAGGTATCAATACATGGTGGAAACACACTATTGGAATTTATGTTCTAGCCGAAATTGTCCCTAAAGACAGTGAAATGAATATCGGATTTCTTAATAGTTTTTATTTAAATGACCTCAACTATCTATCTGATATTGAAGAGAATAAATTAGGAAGCGCTCTTCGTGCCTATTTAAAGTTAGCTCCGCCTGTTGAAAAAAGAAAAGATTTGATTCAAAATAAAGCGTTTCTAGTTGACAGTTTTAACCCTAATTCCATAACTAGTGGAAGGTGGCCTTCACATATTGAATATGGGCTTTATTCCGCACAAATGGGTGCTGTTAATTCAATTTTTTCAAATTTAAGAAACAATGAAGGGCTACAAGGGCTCAATGGGCCTCCGGGAACAGGGAAAACTACCCTATTAAAAGATATTATTGCCGAAATAATTGTTGAAAGAGCAAAAATTATTTCGGACCTAGGATGTGATCATCTATTTAAAAAAGGATATACCAAAATTGAAAAAGAAGGCGGATATGTTAGTTATACTTATAATTTAAAGCAATCTCTGAAAAATAATTTTGGCATAGTGGTAGCCAGTAATAACAATGCGGCAGTAGAAAATATAAGTAAAGAACTGCCTCAAAAAAAAGGAATTGATAAAGACCATTTTCCAGCTGTTGATTATTTCGCCGGCTGCTCACAATCTTTAACAGCTGAGGAAAACTGGGGAGCCATCGCAGCTGCTTTGGGAAATATGAAAAACAGGGAATCGTTTAGAAAAGCTTTTTGGAAATCGGAAGAATCGGATGAGCAGCTAGGTTTTTATAATTTGCTTTATGATATTTACAAAGATCCAACACATGATAAAACCCATATCTACCAAGGCTCTTTTATCAAACATAATAAGTTATTTAAATCTTTAGTAAAAGAGTTTGATGACTTTAAGAAACTGGCAAGTTCATTCCATAAATTGCTCCCAAAGTATATCCAAAACAAGGAAAAAGAAATTCATCTCAAAAATGATCTTGCCAAAATTATTGAGTATTTATCTGAACTTTCGATAGAGAAAACGAATCTGCAAAAACAAGAGAATGTTACCAAACAGGATGCTGATAGGGTGCAAGATTTATTAAAGCTTCACTTACAACAAAAACCTAGTTTTTTCTTTTTTCAAAGACTATTTTCAACTGCCAATTACCAACAATGGCTATTTAAAACAAAAAGCTTTAGCATTAAATTACAGTCGCTGGATACATCATTAGATAACCTAAGAAAAAAACTAGATTTAAACAGAAATAGATCCGAAGAATTATCAAACCAAAAAGAAATTATCAACAAAAAATTATCGGAGCTGAATACATTCTTCGCTGAATATAAAAAATCTCAAGAAATTTTAATTCAAAAATACGAAATAGATCCGAAAAATATTGTTGACGTCGATTTTTGGCAAAAAGAATTGAATGAAATTCATCTTTTAAATCCCTATCACTCTCCTAAAATAGCAACTTTAAGAAGTAAAATATTTATTACTGCACTTGAGTTGCATAAAGATGCTATTTTAGTAAACGCAAAGAAAATAAGAAATAATTTATCCGCATTTTTTGAAATGCTTTCAGGCTGGGTTACTGTTAGAGGAGATATGTACCAAAATTTATGGGATACATTTTTTTTATGTGTACCGGTTGTATCAACAACATTAGCATCCGCAAGCCGTTTATTCAAAAATATCGATAGAAATCAAATAGGATGGCTACTAATTGATGAGGCCGGACAAGCAACTCCTCAAGCTGCCGTAGGACTGATTCACCGATCCAAACGATGCGTAATTGTAGGTGATCCGCTACAGGTAGAGCCCGTGGTTACTATCCCCGAAAAATTAGTGGCCCGGTTAAGGAATGAATGTGAGGTGGATACCGCATGGTCTCCTTGTAAAGTCTCCGTTCAACAATTAGCAGATAGGGTTTCTTTATCGGGAACTTATATGCAGGTTGGAAATTCTGAAGAAAAAGTTTGGACAGGTTTTCCACTTCGTGCACATAGAAGGTGTGAGGATCCGATGTTTACTATTGCCAATAAGATTGCATATGGTAATCAAATGGTAAATGCGGTCCATGAAATTTCAAATAAAGAATTTATGGGTCCATCCGCCTGGTTTCACGTTGAATGTGCCTCTTCGCCTTATAATAAACATGTTATTTTGGAGGAAATCGAATTGCTTAAGACCAAAATTAAGGAATTGCAAAAACATTATTCGGGTAAAATTTACGTTATTTCCCCCTTCAAGTCGGTTGCCGAATATTGTAAGGAAGTGTTTGAAACACAGAAAACTATTTCTTGCGGAACCATACATACATTTCAGGGAAAAGAGGCCGACGTTGTCTTTTTTGTTTTAGGGGGTAATCCGGCTACTGCAGGAGCTAGAAATTGGGCTTCTCAAAAACCTAATATGTTGAATGTGGCTTTAACCAGGGCAAAAAAACGGTTTTATGTGATAGGAAATAAAAATTTGTGGGCTTCTTGTAGTTATTTTAATACCATGGCTCATATTATTTCATAGCATTCTTAAATTTATAAAATAAGAAGTCAAAAATGTAGTTTTCACTAATTGTATATTGTTATTTAGAAACTTTTATTCTATTTTTTCGGTTGTTTCACTTTTAAAAATATAACTAAAATGATTTTTATTTGATGAACTTTATCTTCTTAAACTAAATAGAAACTGCTATATGATTAGATAATATAGATAATTAAATCATAAAACAGATTTATTTATTTTACCTATTTTACAATTGTTTACTATTTCATATGTCAAACTTTACTTTCCGATACAAAACTTACCAAAGATATTTCCGAGCAATTCATCATTAGAGACCTGTCCCACAATTTCACCCAAAGATTCTAAGGCACGCCGTAAATCAATAGCGACCAATTCGCTACTCAATCCGGTTTGTAAACCTTCTTTACATAACCATAAAGATTCTCGGGCACGAATTAAGGCATTCACATGACGTACATTGTTTACAATTGTTTGTGAAGTCGATCTTTGAGATTCTATATGGGAATACATGTTTTCTTTAAGTTCAGAAAGATCGGGATTTTGTTTAACAGAAAACATTACTATTGTATAGTTACGTAAAAATTCTTCAGGGATGTCAGAACGGGTAAATTTTAATTTTTTATCCAGCTTGGTAAGGCATATAATGATACGGATTTCCCCTCTTTGAAATTTTAATAAATCAGCATTTATCACTTCCCAATCCAAATCCGTTACATCTGCTAAATATAATATAATCGAAGCTTCCTTTGCCTTTTCCAATGCTTTTGCTACACCCATTGCTTCTATGGGATCTTCAGTTTCCCGCAATCCGGCCGTATCTATAAATCGAAATTGTATTCCGTTAATAATTAACGATTCTTCAATCGTATCGCGAGTAGTTCCGGCAATATCACTAACTATAGCCCGGTCTTCCTGTAATAAAGCATTTAACAAGGTTGATTTTCCGGCATTAGGCTTCCCTAAAATTGCAACCGGAACTCCATTTTTAAGCGCATTTCCATAGGAAAATGACTCTATTAGAGGATTGATAACCCCTAAAATTCGGTCCATCAAGTGTACTAATTGTGAACGATCGGCAAATTCAACATCTTCTTCAGAAAAATCCAATTCAAGTTCCAAAAGTGAAGCTAAATCCAACAATTCGACTCGTAATTCCTGGAGAAGTGAGGAAAATCCACCTCTCATTTGGGAAAGGGCCATATCGTGACTGGCTTTATTTTCGGCTGATATTAAATCGGCAACTGCCTCTGCTTGACTTAAATCTATACGTCCGTTAAGAAAGGCCCGTTGAGTAAATTCACCCGCCAGAGCTAAGCGACAACCTTTTTTTACTAGTAGGGAAAGTATTTGCTGTTCTATATAGTGGGATCCATGACAGGTTATTTCCACTAAATTTTCTGCAGTAAAAGTTTTAGGAGCCCAAAAAACAGAAACCATCACTTCATCAATCGTTTCATTTCCATCTTTAATAAAGCCGTAATGAACAGTATGCGAACTTACCTCGTTTAAGTCTTTACCTTTAAAAACAGAATTAACCAACGAAATAGAATTTTTTCCGGAAACTCTAATAATTCCCAATGCTGCTGTTCCCGGCGAAGTGGCTAATGCACAAATGGTATCTTCAAACATGATTAAAATTCATTAAAAATTATTTAGAAACACACGGCTTATCTATGTATAATTTTCCTTGTAAATGGTCGTATTCATGTTGAAAAATAATGCCCGTGTAATCTTCAGAGCGGCTTCCTCCCAAAAATTTATGGGTAACCTTTTGTTTATTTTGATCAGTATATTCAACTTCTATCCAAGAAAAACGCCCTGAGTTTCCATATTTGTCGGGAACAGATAAACATCCATCATTATGAAAGCAAATGATTTCGGATGAGTGTGAAATAATTTTAGGATTTATTGCTACTTCTACGGAATTTTCTTCTTTATCTAATCTGGTAAATAAAAAAATATTCTTATTTATTCCTATTTGCGGTGCTGCAATTCCTATACCTCCTTCCTCAAGCATAGTTAGATATAATTTTTTTACTAAGGGTTCTATATCTTTATTCTTTTTTACATTTTTTATATTTTTCGAAGGGGCTCTTAAAATTAAAGAATCATTTTTATTGGTGATCTGTAACACTCTTGCTGGTGAATCGGGGGAGTGGTAAATAATTTCTTTTTCTGAGGATGAAAAAGAACTTGTGCAAGATGTTAACATAATAAATAATACTAAGTATGCTATTTTATACATTTTTTTAGTGGTTGATTTTATCATTGTTGTTTATTTTACTGATTATTTTAGTTCTACAATCCAAAATCGTACTAAAAAATTCATTCATCTTTTGGTATTCATCTGAATCTTGTGAATTAATAAAAGAAAATTCTTTTCCGGAACATAAGACTATCTTAAACTTAGTATCTTTCCCATCATACAGAAGTGTACTCTCACCACTTTTAATTCTTTCTAGTAAATGAATATCTAAAGAAGATTCTAATTTTCTCCAAACATTTTCAGATGTTTTTTCAAGCTCTTTTTCGCTTTTATTAGTTCTTCTGCTTATAGAATTATACGAAATATTCTCTTCAGTGATACTAAGAGATTCTTCCCAACCATGAATGCCTCCGTAATTAGAATATTCAACTTTGCAAAGTTTGTTATTGTTAGCAGATAGAGGCTGCTGAGATTTACAAGCCAAGCAAGTAATTACAATAATAAGAAAGTAGATAATTCTTTTCACGTTCACTAAAATGTCTAATTTTTTTTAAAAAAGCTATCCACAAATTCATATTTATTAAATGGCTGGAGGTCAACCATTTTTTCGCCCACTCCAATATATTTTACCGGTATTTTAAATTGATCTGATATACCAATGACCACTCCCCCCTTCGCTGTGCCGTCAAGTTTTGTAACCGCTAAAGCACTTACATCTGTAGCAGTCGTGAATTGTTTTGCTTGTTCAAACGCATTTTGTCCGGTTGAACCATCTAATACCAATAATATTTCATGAGGAGCATCCGGAATTACTTTTTGCATTACCCTTTTTATTTTACTTAGCTCATTCATCAAATTAACCTTATTATGCAATCGTCCGGCAGTGTCTATTAATACTACATCAGCTCCTTGAGCTTGGGCTGATTGAACGGTATCAAACGCCACCGAAGCAGGATCAGATCCCATACTTTGCTTAATTATAGGAACCCCTACCCTTTCAGACCAGATAACTAGCTGATCCACTGCAGCCGCTCTGAATGTGTCTGAAGCTCCTAATATAACTTTCTTTCCTTGTTGTTTGAACTGATAGGCTAGTTTTCCTATAGTAGTCGTTTTTCCTACTCCATTAACTCCCACAACCATGATTACGTAAGGCTTTTTATCTTGAGGAATTTCAAATTCCGAGTCAGAGCTTTTATTTTCGGCTAATAAATTCATAATTTCCTCCTTAAGAATCTGATCTAATTCCGAAGTATTCATAAATTTATCTCTGGCTACCCGTTCTTCTATTTTTTTTATTATTTTAAGTGTAGTTTCTATCCCAACATCCGAAGAGATCAACACTTCCTCCAAGTTATCGAGAACTTCATCGTCCACTTTACTTTTTCCTGCAATAGCCCTCCCTATTTTATCAAAAAAAGATCGACTAGACTTTTCCAACCCCTTATCTAATGTTTCTTTTTTCTCTTTTCCGAAAATTTTCTTAAACCAGCTCATATAGATTATAATATAACAAATAGATATGTAATATAACAAAAATAAAAAAAATCATTCACATTAAAGTGAATGATTTTTTTAAAACCTTAAAAACCTATGTTATGAAAACTATTTCTGTTTTAAAAATGTGTCGACGTTATCCGCATTTACAACTTTTTCTTCAAAAACGTAAGCCCCGGATTTAGAAGACTTAACCATTTTGATCACTTTGGTCATTTTTTTAGATTCTGTACGTAATGTTGCTACAACCTTCTTTGCCATGACTAAAATTTATTATTTAATTTCTTTGTGTATAGTATATTTTTTTAGTACCGGATTAAATTTTTTCAATTCAATTCGTTCCGGAGTATTCTTTTTATTCTTAGTTGTTATATAACGAGACACTCCCGGCATTCCACTCTCTTTATGTTCAGTACATTCTAATATTACTTGTACTCTGTTACCTTTCTTTGCCATTTTTAATTTTAATTTTTAGTAATTGATAAGACCTTGTTTACGAGCTCTAGCTACAGCTTCTTCAATTCCTATTTTATCTATAATTCTTAAACCATGAGCAGATACTTTTAAAAATACCCAAGCATCTTCTGAAGGTAAATAGAATTTTTTCTCCATCAAATTTATTTCAAAACGTCTTTTTGTTTTGTTATTGGCGTGCGACACATTATTTCCTACCATTGCACGTTTTCCTGTTATTTGACAAATTCTAGCCATTATCTTAAATCTAAATAATATTCTTTTTCCTTGAATCGGGTTGCAAATTAACAAATTATTTTTGATTCTTACAACTTTTTTACTTTTTATTTTTTAAGATCGGTTTTCCTTTTTACGGTATTTATATTTATTTTATTCAAAATAGTTGGGGAGAGAGCATAGGCTAATATAACCCCGGCTAATAGTAATGCTAATCTGGCAATTACATCACCGTATTTCACATAAATGGTCAATTCTGAATTAAGATTGACTTCTCCTTTTAAAGCTCCCTTTTTACCATATCCCAGTTCACTGATAATATCTCCACGTTGGTTTATAAACGCCGAAATTCCGCTGTTAGCAGAACGTGCTATATCTCGCCTTGTTTCTATAGCTCTTAAACGTGCATAAGCTAACAGTTGTTTATGTCCTTGTGAATCTCTCCACCAGGAATCGTTAGTCATAATGAATATTGCATTGGCTCCTCTTTTTACAAATTCACCTACATATTCTCCATATATGCTTTCATAACATATAATGGGAGCTACTTTTAGTGGATTCTTTGAATTTATGAATATATCCGGCTGCTTCTGCACTCCTAAACTTTCCATGGATCCTCCAAAATTCATCATATATTTTCCAATTATGGGTTTTAATATAGCAGCATAAGGGAAATGCTCTACTCCCACTACCAATTTTGACTTATTATAGTATTGAACAGGATCACTTAAATTAACCTGAACCGCTGAGTTATAAAGGTCTATCCATTGATTATGGCGTTCTAAATAGCGGGCCGTAGATGTTTGTTGATGTGCAAAATATTCTGCTAATGAAACACCCGACACCAAGCTCAATCGAGGATACTTTTTTAACCATTCCTTTATTTGTGCTATATAGTAATCGTTTTC
Organism: Apibacter mensalis; assembly: GCF_001418685.1. GTDB lineage: Bacteria > Bacteroidota > Bacteroidia > Flavobacteriales > Weeksellaceae > Apibacter > Apibacter mensalis. The sequence continues at coordinate 7,357 of NZ_LIVM01000004.1, read as the reverse complement.
AAGATTATTTACCAACACAAATCCATTCCCGGGGAAAGCCGTTTCCGGAGCAACGACAAATTGTGTATTGGGAGTAATATCTTTTTCTATTGTTCTTAATAATTCCTTAAGAATAACGGATCCATCCCAATTATACTTATCCGTATAAGGATCAAGTGCAGGTTGAGCTAAAACTACTTCTATTTTTTTTAATGTTTTTTTTGGGTACGATTGATACCTAAGAAAAGAAATGGCAATGGGTATTCCTATAGCAGCCAGGGAATAACATAAGGACTTCCATATATAGGTTTTACTGCGTGTGACCTGGAAAGCTCGAATATAGTAAAAGAAAATCAAGTTTATCAATAATACCCATAAGGTTCCTCCTAAAGTTCCGGTGACTTCATACCATTGAATTATTTCCGGATAATTGGCAAAGGCATTTCCTAAATTTAGCCAGGGCCACGACATTTCCCAATTTAAATGAAATTTTTCAAAACAAATCCATACGGTAGGAAAGAAAACAATCCCACACCGAGTTCCTGTTTTTCTTTTTATAAAATGAAAAAAAGTAAAAACAACAGCCATCAGTAAGCTATTCACGAAAAGAGGAAATAAAAATGCCATCCATGAATTGGAGCCATCCGGATTTTGGGCGAAGTGAAGCCATTGGGTAGCCACTCCGTTCCAAAGGAAAAAAGCTAAATAGGATAGTCCAAGAACCTTCCAGGCGGAGAATTTTTCTTTTTTTACAGTAATCTCATGCTCAACCAATAACAGAGGAACAAAGGCAATAAATAGTAAAAAGGGAAAGCCATAAGTAGGCCAAGACAGAGCAAGCAGCAATCCACTAACTATTGCAAGAATAAATCTTTTCATATACTTGTAAAAATAGTTATTTTTGAGTTTTTAAACGCTTCAAATCTATGAATAAATTATTTTTTTTAATTCTGCTTTTCTTGATTTTACTTTCATGTAAAACTCATCAAAGAGAATCAGTAAATAAATATACTACCCCTCCCGAAGTAGGAATACTTACCACCGATTTGCCCCGATACAGCAAACCTCCTGCATCGTTGAATTCTACTAAAATAGAAGAGCCGCTCCCTTCTTTAAAAAAAGATAGCCTAGTTAATTCTAAGGATACGATTTCTACCTTCTCCAACACTATTCATAGAGAAGAAAATTTAATTCAAACCGTTCCGGTATCTGCTTTTGCATGGGAAATAGGAATACGTCAAACGCAGATTGTAGATGTACGTACCTTAGTGGAATACAAAAGTGGCCATATTTACGATGCTATTAACATTAGTGTTGACGATCCCAGCTTTGAAAACCAAATTCAAAACTTAGATAAAAACAGCCCGGTAGCCATATATTGTAAATCCGGAATAAGAAGCATTTATGCTGCTAAAATTTTAAAAGACCACGGTTTTCAAATCATTTATAATTTAGACGGGGGTCTTAACAGCTGGTTGAAAAATAAACAAGAAATTGTAAAATAAAATATCAATTATGATGGTGAAAATCACATCTATTATCTTAACTCTATGTTATTGTACTGTATTGCTTATCAGTTGTTCAATAAGTGAAGAAATTACTTTCAATGAGGAAGGCAGCCTCAATTATTCTTATGTAATAGATGCTAGTGAATTTATGAAAATAATGCCGGATTCCATGGATAAGAATATGCTCAAAGACACTCTTATTTCCTTTAAAGATTTACTTACTCAAAAAAAGGATAGCATATCCCAATTACCTTCCGAAAGTCAAAAAAAATTACAAGCGCTAAAACCTCTTTTTATTAAGATGCACCAAGATAAAAAGAAAGGAGAATTTTATGTATTAATTTACGGGAATTTCATCAACAGTACTTCCTTAAATTCAGCACTTTCCGCTTTAAATTCTATTGACAATTCGAAAAACAATTCATCTAAAAATATGGAATTTCTCACCCATACAACCTATAATTGGAACGGTAAAGAATTTAGTAAGAAGTCCATTAAAGCTGAAAGTTTAAAAAGTGATTCTGTCGCACAAAACATTCTCCCTTTATTTACCGGAGGCACATTTAAAATCCGATACAATTTTCCAAAAGAAATAAAGAAAGTAAACAATTCTTCAGCCGTGATTTCTCAAGACAGAAAAAGTCTTTCTATTGAATATGATGCTACCGAATATCTGGCTACTCCGCAAAAAACAGATTTAAAAGTAGAACTAGTAAAATAATTATTAATAGTATAATACCCATACTGACTATTTTTTATTTTATAATTCTTACCAGTAACTACTCATATAGCCTGCTTATTTAAAAAATAAAATTTAAAATAGCATCAAGTTAACTCATTGACACTATTTCTTATTTTGTACCTTTGTTGGGTTAAATAGTAAATTTACTATGAATTCCCAAACTCAAATAAAATGTCCGAATTGTGGAAATGTAATTGATGTTAATGATATCCTTAAGCACCAATTAGAAGAATCCATAAAGAAAAAATATCAGGAAAAATATCTTTCCTCACAAAAAGAATTTCAAGAGAAAAATAATTTACTGGAGCGCCAAAAAGAAGAATTTGAAGCTAAGAAAAAAAAAGAGAATGAAATTTTCCAGGAAAAACTTTCCAAAATAACTAAGGAAAAGACTCTTGAAATTGAAAATCATCTTAAAAAGAAAATTGAGGAAGAGAATCAAGAACGAATTCTTCTATATGAAAAAGAATTGGCCGAAAAATCCGAAAAGCTTCAAGAATTAAATAAAATGCAGGCGGAAATTTTCAAATTAAGTAGAGAAAAAGAAGAAATGAAAGCAGTTTTTGAAGCAGAAGCTCAAAAAAAATTAAATGATGAAATTTTACTAGAAAGAGAAAAAATCCGCAAACAGGAAAATGAAAAAAATGAATTGAAAATCAGAGAGTTACTTAAACAGTTGGAAGATCAGAAAAGATTAACCGAAGAGATGAAGCGAAAACAAGAACAAGGATCCATGCAGTTGCAGGGAGAAGTTCAGGAATTGGCAATTGAAGAATGGCTGGCTCAAAATTTCCCCTTAGACACTATCAACGAGATAAAAAAGGGGGTCCGTGGTGCCGACTGTCTTCAAATTGTGAATACTCGTGACATTCAAAACTGTGGTTCTATCTATTACGAAAGTAAAAGAACCAAGGATTTTCAAAATTCATGGATAGAAAAATTTAAGAATGACATTCGAGAAAAAAAAGCAAACACAGGAGTCCTCATTACAGAGGTTATGCCCTCAGATATGAAACGTATGGGCATGAAAAACGGGATATGGATCTGTACATTTGAAGAGTTTAAAGGATTGAGCGCTGTATTAAGAGATTCCATCATCCAATTCAGCACCCTTATCCAATCTCAAGAAAATAAAGGCGATAAAATGGAAATGCTATACGATTTTCTTACCGGAAATGAATTTCGTCTAAGAATTGAAGGAATTGTAGAAGGATTTACTCAAATGCAAGAGGAGCTAAACAGAGAAAAAAGAGCTATGATGAATATATGGTCAAGACGTGAAAAGCAAATCGAAAAAGTAATTAAAAATACTTCATCCATGTATGGTTCTATAAAAGGAATAGCCGGAAATGCAATTCAAAATATACAGGCATTAGAATTAAATCCAGATGAACAATTAGATTTCGATGAATAAATAAATATAGGTAATACTTTAAAAATTTGCTTTTTTTCTATAAAATAGAATTATATTTGCAGTACTCTTCCATAATATAACCTAAAAAAAAGTCTATGGAAAAAAATATCTTTGAAGGCACTCCTATTGAAGATCTTCACCCAAATGACATTGCAGAACAACTTGAAGAGCTTTCCGAAAAAGATCGGATATTAAACTTTTTTCTACTTCCTCGTAATCAAAAAACTGATGTTTTCACTTATTTGGATCCTAAAATTCAACAAGAGTTATTGCATGGTTTAGGTAAAAAAGATATTGCTGATTTATTAAACGAAATGGCTCCCGATGACCGTACGGAATTTTTTGTGGATCTTCCGGATGATCTCATCAAAAATACCATAAACTTATTAGACGAAAACGAGAGAAAAATTGCATTACAACTTTTAGGCTATCCGGAAGACAGTGTAGGGCGTTTAATGACTCCTAATTATATACAAGCAAAGAAATACTGGACAGTAAAACATACCTTACAGCATATTAAAATATACGGGAGAAAAGCAGAAACCTTAAATTTTATATACATTGTTGATGAAAATGATAAGTTACTGGACGATATTAAAATAGGAAAGCTACTTCTAGCTGATGACGACAGTAAATTAGAGGAATTAGGTGATGATAATTTTATTGCCTTAAAAAGTATGATGAATCAAGAAGATGCCATTCATGTTTTTGAAGATTACGACCGAAGCACCCTTCCCGTTATTTCCGAAACCGGAGTATTGGTAGGTATTGTTACCGTGGATGATATTTTAGATATTGTAAAAGAACGAGATACAGAAGATATACAAAAATTTGGAGGAGTAGAAGCTCTGGATATTCCTTACCGTAATACTCCTCTTTTAACTTTATTTAGAAAACGTGCCGGGTGGTTGATTATACTTTTCCTTGGTGAAATGCTGACTGCCAGTGCCATGGTTCATTTCGAAGAGGAAATTGAAAAAGCAGTGGTTTTAGCCTTATTTGTACCTCTAATTATTTCCAGTGGAGGAAATTCAGGATCCCAAGCCGCTACCCTGATTATCCGTGCTATGGCTTTACATGAAATTAAATTGAAAGATTGGTGGTATGTCATGAAAAAAGAAATTTTTTCGGGTTTATTATTAGGAATAACTTTAGGTGTTATTGGCTTTATCAGAATCCTGATATGGCAAAATCTCAATTTTTATGATTACGGACCACACTGGTTGCTAATTGGTATTACGGTTGCTACGTCATTAATTGGTATTGTATTATGGGGAACACTTTCCGGTTCCATGATTCCTTTTATTTTACGATTATTTAAATTGGATCCTGCAACCTCCTCCGCTCCGTTTGTAGCAACTATGGTGGATGTAACGGGTTTAATAATCTATTTTACCATTGCTTCACTCATATTAAGCGGAGTTTTACTATAATATTATTCTAACTTCCTTAGATAAGTTAATTCATATTCGGGTATTATTTCGGGATGTATGATTTTAATTAGATCCGATAACACTTTATCCGCGTAAATACTTCCGTATTCATAATAATCATTTGCCTGTAATTGATTTTCCCTATTATTTAAAGCATACACATTTCCTGATTTATAAGCTTCAAACCATGCATAATTTGAATGGCCGTTCAACAAGTCCTTTTTAGATTTAAAATTACTGGTTCCAATCCATAATTCGGCATTTTTCGCTTTGCTTAGTACTTCTTCAAAAGTCATTGGAATTGATCCGGACTTTTTATTATCTTGCCACAAATAATGAGCTCCCGCATCCTTAAAAAGAGTGGCAAGAAAGCTTTTTCCTCCTGCCATATACCAGGAATCACCATACATAATTCCAGTAAAAACGGTAGGTTTTGTGGTAGCATGCGATGCTTTTTCTTTTAGTTTTTCATAATTTTTCTTTACAAAAGTATAGAGACTATCAGCCTTATGGTACTGCTTAAAGACGGTTCCGAATAATTTAAGATACTCTGTTTTACCTAAAGGGTGTAATTCCATAAATTCTTCCACATAAAGAATTTTAATACCCTGTTTAGACAGTTGATTTAAAATTTTTTCATACGTTGGATTATGCCCGGATATAATTAAATCCGGTTGTAATGCTAAAATTTTTTCAAAATTCAAGGTTGCGTCATTCCCTATGTCTTCAATCGATTGGTTTTTAATTTTCTCTTTTATTTTTGGATTATAAAAGTAATGTGGAGAACAAACCCCCACAATCGAATTAATTTCCCCCAACGCATCAATGTAGGCTGAGGCTGAGGTAGTGGTAATTACACATCTTTTACTTTTATAATCCTTCGGAAAAACCACACAATTACCCGCAGATATTATAGTTACTTGTTTATCTTGAGTTTGTATTGAAAAATTAGTCGCATATTCATTTTTAGAAATTATAGATGTTTGGAACGACTTTCTACATGAAAATAAGACTATTAAAAACAATATACACACAAATATTTTCTTCATAATAGAGGTTACTAGTTTCTTTCCAAAACTACTAAAAACACACATTTCTTATATCTATTATAATATACACTTTTTGTTAAGTAATCCATTAAATTTCAATATGTATTCATTATAAGAATTATAAAATAGTATTTATAATCCCTATTTCTAACTACTCTTTTAAATGATTTTTTCAAAATATCAAAAAAATAGCATTAAAAAATTAGTAATCCCTCATAAAGTTAAAATTTCAAATTTTAAACAAAACTTTAATTAATCAAACCATAAACAAATTAACAATAATTCAATTAAAAACTAATTATATTTTATTTTTTTAATTATTAAATAACTTTTAGCATATTTAAATATAATTTTAATATTTTTTTTACCTTTACAATATTTATAAATAAAATCACTAATCATCTAAAATGTATATTTATGAAAAATTATTTACTTTTTCTATTTTATTTTTTATCCATAATTTACTTGCATTGTCAAGTAAAAGTTATTGATGTTGAAGACCCCGGAAGTTTATCTAAACTATTAGGTAATGAAATTAATACTATTACAGATTTAAAAATCAAGGGAAAAATCAATACTTCTGATTTAAATACGTTAAATAGTATGAGGAAATTATCCGTTTTAGATCTTTCCCATTCTTCCATTACAGATGGAATACTTCCCTATAAAGCATTCATAAACAATACTGTACTCAAAAATATTATTCTTCCTTCTAATCTAACAAATATTTCTAAAGAAGCTTTCGAATATGCGTATAATATTAGTGTGGATGCTTCCAAGTGCTCACAACTGAAAAATATCGGTGAATACGCTTTTAATGGTGTTAAGGGAAAAGTAGTTCTTCCTGATCATCTAGAATCCTTACCTTATAAATCTTTTGCTAATTTTAATGGGACCGTTAGTATTTCTAAAAATTTAAAAACTATCGGTAAAGAGGCGTTTTATAATTCCAGCATTAATACTTTGGATCTGGCCCATTGTTCACAACTGAAAAATATCGGTGAATACGCTTTTAATGGAGTTAAGGGAAAAGTAGCTCTTCCTGATCATCTAGAATCATTACCTTACAAGTCTTTTGCTTATTTTAATGGTACCCTTGTTTTGCCTAAAAATTTAAAAATTATCGGTCAAGGGGCGTTTTATAATTCCAGCATTAATACTTTGGATCTGGCCCATTGTTCACAACTGAAAAATATCGAAATGTACGCTTTTGAAGGAGTTAAGGGAAAAGT
>NZ_LIVM01000003.1 GCF_001418685.1 Apibacter mensalis | reverse complement strand
TTAACAATTTCTAATAGCTCAGGTGTTTTTTCAATAAGCCTTGCATTTTGTGCTTGTTTTAAACTTTTCATTCCTATAGGTTCTGGAATTATAGCTATAGGAGTACGAAATCCGTCATTTTCGCTTATTATCCATGCTCCGTTATAGTCATATAAATGGTTATATTCCTTAATCCATTTTTGTCTTATGTTTAACATATGTTTGTGTTTTTATTTGTTTTTTTAAGATTATTCAATTGTTAAACTATATTTAGCTGCACCTTCCTCCCAAATGATATAGCTTTCCTTTCCTCCATATCTACTTACAGCATTTGCTATATATCCTTCAACATAAATTTTAACAAAGGCATCATATCTTACTTTTTTTGCTACACGTCCCTCAGGATTACGTCCTTCCGCATGTGAAATCCATATAAATAATTTGTTCGGGTATTTTTTTAGTAATTCTTTATAAGCTGTATAATTAACTCCCGAATATTGTAAACTATCGATTATTATTATATCCGGTGACTTGTGTAGATTTAACCGTTTATCCAGCTCTTCTATACTATCTTCAATTAATACAAATCTTCTTTTGCATTTATCCATATTATTTCTTTTACAAGCTTCTGCAAAGGACTCGCTGTTTCCTTCTTCTAAGCCGTTGTAAGCTACTCTGCCAAACCGTGTAAGATATTTTGCTAATTGTATTGCGTAGCCGGTTTTTCCATTTCCTGAATTTCCCCAAATAATCCAACTGCCTTTTAATTCGGGTTTTCCGATATGCGCTTCCCATATCCCATCAAATGGTAATACTTTTCTTTTTTTAGTATAAATCTCATGGATGGATATTGCTCGTTTCATTCAGTATCTTTATTTATCTTTTTTATAGCATATATTTTTCTTTTCACCCTTCGCAAATCCCCTTCACTATCTCGCCATATATCTTTAATATGATTTTTATTTTCTATCCCATTAGCTAAGCATATAGAGGCAACATCGGTAGCATTAATTCCTCCAAAATCGACAAAACGTCTGCCAATTCGGCTAAAAATTTCTTTATAGCCTTTTTTGTTTAATTTTAAACCTCTTTTTATTCTTTTTTCTAGGTGATCGGTCGCCATTAAGATAATGGCACAATGATCTTCTAATTGATTATAGAGCGCAATAAAAAAGTAAAGAACTTGATCACTTAATTTATCGGCTTCATCCAGAATCAAACCCGGTTTATATTTTTTTTGTAAAATACGTACAGCCTCAATCATCATTTCTGCAGTTGTTAGTCCGCTGTAATCCTTACCTAATGCGGTCAATAATTCAGCTAAAAAATATTTTCTATTCCAATACTCATTACATTGTAAGAGATAGGTATTAGGTGTATTTTCAACAAATGCTTTTGCCGTTTCTGATTTGCCGCTACCCGCCGAATTTATAACCGCAAAGACTTGGGAATCTTCCACGGCATCTTGAAATAGGGTATGTAGTTTTTTAAAATTAGCTGTTTCAACAATATTCCAATTATTCCTTTTAATACCGATTTGCGCAGCTACATCCCGCCACATTTCGTCTTTTATAAGGGACCAATTCCCATTAAGCATTTGCGATAAGGTTGCAGAACTGATTTTTAAAGTATTTGCAAGTTTATTTTGCGATCCCTTTAATTTTACCAGCTCTCCCAGCTTGATAACAATTTGTTTTTTTTCTTCTTTATTCATATTTTTGTTTGCTTTTATGTTCCCCTTAGGGGGATTTTTTTATTTAATAAAGTTCTCTTACATCTTCTACTGCGGTATACCCGCTTTCTTTTTTCTGCCAGCTTCCTATGTCTTCACTTTGCACCTTTTTACGTTTTCTTCCAACCTTGGAATTTTCTAAACCTTTTAAATTTGGTTTAACCAATCCATAGGACTCTGCATCCATATTGAAATTTTTAAGGATATCATCCATCTCATCTCTTCGTTGTATACGCTTATTCTTATTTTGATTATGTACCTTTTTAATCCATTCCGCCTCGATTTTTTCTTGTTCTTGCTTTCCTCGGTGTATTTCGGTTTTTAAAACGGCCTCTCTAACAAATCGTAATTGTCCTTGCGTATCTTTCTGGTATAAATAAATCATGCTCATATCTTCCGGATCGTGTTTTACGTAGAAAGATTGATCGACGGCTTTTTCGTGAAAATTCAGATCAGGCAGTCCATCTTCACGATAAACAAAATAATCATAGCTTACCTTTTTTTCAGTAAAGGAAAATCCGAAAGAAGACCATTTAACCGGTTGCTTTCTTTCCACCCAGAAGCAATTAACCATATCCCATATTTCTATTTTAGGCGCTTTTTCGTTTTGGCTGTCTAAATAGGTTTGCTTACGGGTTTTTCCGCTTATGGGGTGTGGGGAATTATTCCATTCTTCCCGTACCTTTTTGTAAATTTCTTTTACTTCATCAAGAGAAGGAAGGCTGCTTTTATTAGCTAAAATAAATTCCATGTTTGCCTTGGATATTTCTTTTTTAGCCTGTATGTTCTGCCCGGTGAAGAACCAATAACGGGCAAGATGTTGAGTTTGCAAACGACAAAATGCGTTTTCTATAGTCTTTGATTTACCGTTGTATGGTTGTGTCTTTATAGTTAAATGAGCTATTTTATTTAAAAAATTACCAACTTCGAGTTTTTTATGGCCACCTTGATTATCGAAACCTATTTGATAAGGTTTATGTCCTGAAAATTGTATTGCCATCCGATACGCCGAATATTGAGCTTGGTAGTTTTCTTCTTTACTGATATGATATCCAAGCAAAACTTCACTGTAAGCATCCATAACCTCATATACTGATATGGTTTCCATTTTGCCGTCTTCTGTGAGGTAAAAAAAGTTTAATTTAGTTCCGTCGCTGTACCAGAGCGAATCTCTTAATGTTGGTAATTTAGTTTTTTGCTGGTAGTTGTATTTTTCTTTGTATTTAAGTTCTCCGAATTTATGACCATACCACAGGGGCATAACTTCTTCATCATATATAAAGTTGTAAATGGTTTTTTCTTCCACGGGTTTTAAACCTTCCTGCAAGGCAAACTGATTATATTCATGATGTAATTGCGCAACGCTAGTAATACGTTCTACTTGGTTGCTCCATTTGGCTAATAACCATAACTTGGAGGATTCTGTTAATTTCTGGCTGTTGGTATGACAATAGTTTTTATGTATTAAGATTTGATATCCGTGGTTTTGATATAATTTTAATCGTTCTCGTAAACGGCGGTAATTTTCCGGTAAAGAATGCGGCCATTTACTTTTATCTAAATTTTTTATGATTTCTGCTATATTTTCCCATATTTTTTTTTGATTACCGCCTAAGGCTCTTCTACGTATAAGGGTATCATTTATAATTTTGGAAATTGTGTTTAATATGGAAGCGTTGTTGGTGTATTCAAGTTTTCGGTTTTCCGGGAGAAATTCCCCGCTTTCCAATATATACTCGTTGTAATATTTTTCTGCATTATCATCTTTTTCTAAATACTCAATGAATGAATATTTTTTACCAATTTTATAAGGGTCTCCGGCTAGAGAAATTACTTTTTCTTTAATGTCAGAACGCATACTATCAAATTCTACTAGAGCTGTACGGCCATTACCTCCCTTGCGTAAAAGGATTAAGTGTTTTCTTCTGGTTAAAGTCTTATAAGTAGTTTTCAGTAAAATACCAGACTTTTCAAATAGCCAATTTGATAGCACTCCCCATTTATTGTTATAGAATTCGTATACTTCCATTTTTATTTTTTTAAATACCGGCTTAATCGTATCTTATTGATTTTGTAATTTATATTCTTTGATTATTTTTCTTCTGGTTTCTATAATAATACTTAATGCTTCTTTAGCTTTTTTATCTCCTCTTTCATATCTCATGCGAGCTGCCTGACTGGTGCATCCCAACATTTCTGATAGGGTTACAAAATCACCATATTGTATTTTTTGTGCGTTTTTATTAACATCCTTCGCTCTTTTCATAACTTTGTATAAATGTTGTTACAAATATATAAACAATAGTCTAAATATAATAAATATTTAGACAATATTTTAATGTTTTATTATGAAGGCCATAAATAGAATTAAGCAATATATTGATTATAAGGGACTTAATAATAGTTCATTTGAGAAAAAAAATAATCTTTCTAATGGATATATAGCCATTCAGTTAAAAAGAAAATCAGATTTAGGGGAAGGTATTCTTAATAAAATATTAGACAATTGTTTAGATATTAACCCTGAATGGCTTTTAACGGGAAAAGGGAATATGTTGAAAAGTCACAATGATAAAAAACTATATAAGTTTGAAGAGCCTCAGGTAGAGTATAGTGCTGAGAAAAATAAGGATACTGAAATTATATCTATATTAAAAGATACTATACATGCTTTAAAAGAAAGTTTGGAACTTAAAGATTATAAAATAAACAAGTTAGAGCAGGAAAATGAAGCGTTAAAAAAAGAAATCAATTCTCTTAATATTGTCAAGGATATTACTGTCGCAAAACCATTGGAAACAATAAGTAAAATAAATAAGTAGTTATTAAACAATTTTTATATCAATTATTAAGATAAGAAAACACACGTTTTTTTTGCATATTTACACTCAAAGTACTGATTGTCATATTATTTAACCAAAATTTATATTATTGTTTTTGTGGAATATATATGCCCTATTGTTGTTTTTTAGTTGTATTTTTAACGCTAAAAAGTAATTATATGTTTATAAATTGATTATTTTAACATCATGATTGACTACCCAACTGACTACCCAACTGCATACCCAACTATTTTTTATTGTTTTATAACAAAATTAATACATACAAAAAATGAGCATGAAATATCATACTCATTCTAATTGTAATATATACGTTATACTTGCTTTTAAAAGGGTTTTAGTAACTTTGTAGTAGTAAGTAGGCTATTATTAACCTTACGGGTTTATTAGGTGGTTAAAATGGTAGTAAAATAGTAGTAAATGTACATTTCATTTTTCTAGCCAATATTTTAAAAATTCACTCAATCCCTTTTCTAGATTGGCTTTTTCGGCTTTTTTTAATTTATTAATTATGTACAATTCATTTTAACCCCTATATATAGTATAATTAATGTTAATAGTTTATATTGTTTATTTTATTAAATTTATTTTTTGAGAAAATAATTTTGTTTATAATGAACTTTATAATAGTTAATATTAATTTGTGATTATAAATATTATAAAGTTAAGATGGTAAAATAATTTATTTGGATAAAATGATTTTTAATGTTAACGTTTTTTTTAAAACGGATTATATTTGTAAAAGAATAGTATAAAATAATGGAATTAACCCCTTTACTTGAAGATTATATAGAAAAAAACAGTTCTGAAGAGCCAACTTTATTAAAAGAATTAAGGAGAGAAACATTTCTAAAAACTACACAGCCCCATATGTTATCAGGTTTATTACAAGGAAGATTGTTGAGTATGATTTCAAAATTAATATCTCCTCGTTTAATAATAGAAATCGGTACTTTTACTGGATATGCAACCTTGTGTTTAGCTGAGGGGCTTTCGGAATCAGGAAAGATAATTACGGTAGATAATAATTATGAGACGGCATATATACCTAAAAAATATTTTCAAAAGTCTGAATTTTATAAAAAGATTAATTTTATTCTAGATGATGCCATCAATGTAATACAACGAATTAATGAAGAAATTGATATGGTTTTTCTGGATGCCGATAAAAAGAATTATAATAAATATGTGGAGATGTTAAAGCCTAAATTACGTTCAGGAGGGATCATTATTGCAGATAATATTTTATGGAAAGGAAAAGTTGTTGGGAATTTCAAAGATAAAAAAACGGAAAGTATAAGGGAATTTAATTCATATATCAGATCAGACTCATCTCTAGAGGTAATAATTTTACCTATCAGAGATGGTATAAGTATTATTAGAAAAAAATAAATTTGCATTTATGAGTAAATCTATTTGCCAAGTAAGTGTTGCTCCGGTACGAAAAGAACCCTATGATTCTTCTGAAATGGTTACTCAGTTGTTATTTGGTGAACTATGTGAGATTATAGAAGTAAAACAGCAATGGGTTAAAATTAAAATTTTTTTTGATGGCTATGAAGGATGGGTAGATTATAAACAAATTTCATTTCTCAGTGAAACAGAGTTTACTAATTTTTCTCAAGATAATTCCTATATTTCAGAGCCTTTTAGCCTTTTAATTCTAAATAATCAGCCTTTTCCGGTTACCATTGGGGCAGAAATTCATGGGTCAATTATTGACAATGTTTTTGAATTAGCCCCCAATAAACATTTTTTAATTGAAGGGGTTTTAATAAAAGGAAAACAAAAAAAAGAACAAATTTTAGAGTTAGCCTTTAAATATATTAATACTCCATATCTGTGGGGTGGAAAAACAACATATGGGATTGATTGCAGTGGATTAGTACAAATGGTTTATAAATTAGCCGGCTACAGATTACCTAGAGATGCTAGTCAACAAGCATTAGAAGGAAAGGTTTTAAGCTTTATTGAAGAAGCAGAACCGGGAGATCTTGCTTTTTTTGAAAACCAGGAAGGAAGAATTGTACATGTAGGGTTTATACTTACTGATCAAAAAATACTTCATGCTCATGGAAAAGTACGTATAGATAATTTAGATTATACAGGAATTTTTAATTCGGATCTTAATAAATATACTCATCAATTACGTTTAATTCGAAGAATATTCTAAATGAAGATAAAATATTCTAAATACAAATTTGAAGCTGCTCTAGATGAAGTGGGAAGGGGTTGCTTGGCCGGTCCTGTAGTTGCGGCCGCGGTTATACTTCCCGAAGATTTTTTTAACAATGAGATCAATGATTCCAAACAATTAAGTGAAAAAAAAAGAAAAGAATTAGATATAATTATTAGACGAAATGCAATTGATTGGGCAATTGCAGAAGTTTATCCTCAAAAAATTGATCAAATAAATATTTTAAATGCAAGTTTTTTAGCGATGCATTTGGCTGTAGATCAATTAAAAGTAGTGCCTGAGTTTTTGCTGGTCGATGGGAATAGGTTCAATACATATAAAGAAATACCGCATTTTTGTGCGATAAAGGGTGATGCTAACTATTTGAATATTGCTGCTGCCTCAATCTTAGCTAAGAACCATAGAGATAGCCTAATGAATAAATTCCATGAAGAATTTCCTAATTATAGGTGGAAAAATAATAAGGGATATCCGACAATTGCTCATAGACAGGCAATAGAAAAATTTGGGATCACTTACCTACATAGAAAGTCATTTAAGTTATTACCAGAACAATTATCATTAAATTTTTAAAATAATGATTTAATAGCTTATGGGAAGATCATTAAAATTAGCACAAATGTCATATCTTTATAAATTATAATTTCAAATTCATATAGTGGATTATTTAAGGTTAATAAGAATCAAGCAATGGTTTAAAAACATTTTTGTATTCCTTCCTATTTTTTTTGCAGGTAAATTATTGGATTTACATTTAGTATTGAATTCAATAATTGCCTTTTTTTCGTTTTCATTCATAGCAAGTTCCATATATATAATTAACGATTGTACAGATATTGAAAAGGATAAAATGCATCCTGAAAAAAAAAATAGGCCTTTAGCAGCTGGAAAAATAAAAGTTAATCAAGCATTTATTGTTTTTCTGCTTTTAATCATTGCTGCCTATTTTATGGGCTTGATTATTCATTCATGGGGAGTAATATTAATCATAACTCTTTACTTTATAATGAATTTAGCTTATAGTTTTAAATTAAAGCATATTGCAATTATAGATGTAGTAATTATTTCAATAGGTTTTTTGCTAAGAATTTATATGGGTGGTTTTTCAACAGGATTACCCATATCTGTTTGGGCAGTTTTAGTTACCTTTTTTTTAGCCTTGGTTCTGGCTTTAGGCAAAAGAAGGGGGGAATTGGTAAACGTACAATTAACGGGTCAAACAAGAAAAGCATTAGATGGATATAATCTTCAATTGGTAGATATTTCGATTACAGTTGTTTCAACATGTTTTATAATGTGTTACATTATGTATACATTAGATCCTGTGATAAAAAAGAATTTCCATGACTATATAGTATATACTGCTTTATTTGTAGTAATAGGCATTCTAAGATATTTACAATTAACCTTTGTATATAATAAAACTGAATCTCCTACAAAAGTTCTATATAAAGATTTATTTCTTCAAATAGATTTAGCAGCTTGGTTAGCAATGATTTTTGTTCTTAAATATTTAAATTAAAATTATGAATGATACTGAAAATAAAAAAAATGTAACAAACTGGGGAAAGTATCCGGTAGTTAAAACTAATTTTCATGTAACATCAGACTTAAAGGAAATAGAAAAAATAATAAAAAAAAGCAATTCTATTATTGCTAGAGGAAATGGAAGGTCCTATGGTGATAATTCATTAAATAGTGATAACATTTTATCTACATTACGATTAAATAAGTTTCTATCTTTTGATAGGGAAAAGGGTGTTTTTGAATGTGAATCCGGAGTTATATTGTCTGATATTCTTGATGTAATTGTTCCGGAAGGTTATTTTTTACCCGTAACACCCGGAACTAAATTAATAACTGTTGGAGGTGCTATAGGGGCCAATGTTCATGGAAAAAATAATCATTCAGAAGGTTGTTTTGGAGATTATCTTGTTAATTTTAATATAATTACCCAAGATGGTGAAATAAAAAAATGTTCACGTGAAGAAAATTCGGATTTATTTTGGAATACTATTGGAGGCATGGGGTTAACAGGAGTCATAATTTCTGCTAAATTTACTTTAAAAAGAATACAGACCGCTTATATCAAACAAAAGGTTTTAAAAGCAGAAAACCTTGAAGAAATATTTAAATTTTTCGAAGAATGTGAAAACTGGACCTATAGTGTTGCGTGGATTGATTGCTTGCAAAAAGGCAAACGAATGGGAAGATCTATATTGATGGTGGGGGAGCATGCTACCTTGTCAGAATTACCTACCCAATGGAAAGGAAAACCATTGCAACCTAAGAAAAAATTTAAATTAAATGTTCCTTTTGATTTTCCCTCATTTATATTGAATACATGGTCAGTAAAGGCATTTAATTTTTTATATTATTTTAAACAAAGAAAAAAAATTGTAAGTAATATAGTTGACTATGATACTTTTTTCTACCCACTGGATGCTATTAATAATTGGAATAGGATCTATGGTAGAAATGGATTTATTCAATATCAATTTATAATTCCTAAAAAGGTTGGTAAAGAGGGGATGACAGAAATTTTAAAAACAATAGCAAAAAGCGGTCAAGGTTCTTTCCTTGCTGTTTTAAAATTATATAAAAAAGGTGATTTAAAAGCTCATAATTCATTTCCTATAGATGGATACAGCTTAGCATTAGATTTTAAAATCAATAAAAAATTATCCTTTTTAGTTAAGGAATTGGATGAAATAGTAGAACATTATGGGGGAAGAATTTATTTAGCAAAAGATTCCATGTCAAAAAAAACTCTTATAGATTATGTAAAAGTTCCCGAAACAGGTAAATTTGACTCTTTACAACAAAAGAGAATCGATAATTATTTATCTTAATAGTGACTGATTATAAAATAATAAAATATTGGATTCTCATCATAATTTCACTTTTAAACATCGCTATAATACCTTTATTGAGGCCATATGATAGTATTACTTCTAAAACGATTTCTTGCATTGAAATAGCTAAAGATATTCCGAATTGTAAAATTAATTTATTTCCTATAGGAGATCCTATATTATTAAAAATTTGATGTTTATTTTCAAACGAATTTTATTTCAGTTAACGATTTATTAGTTGTTTAAGTTTTGTAGTTATTATGTTCTTTTCCTGTGTTAAAAAGTTTTATTTTAAAGAAACAGCAATATTAGTTACATTTAAATTTTTAATTTATTATTTGAGTAAATTTTTAACTGAAAACGAACTAAGATTCAAAATTATATTTCGGTAGTTATAGTTACGGTATATCTAACTGTGGTAAGATACATTAGCATATATGGTCTTGTAGTTATATTAATTTACTTTTTCTATTATACTTTAAGATATAAGCTTATATCCAAGAATTATTTTTATTATTTATTATTATCTTCGTTAAGCATATACATATATTTACTCTATAATTACATTGGATTGGGAAGTTTTTTGAGTGTACATAGATTTGCACCCGCGTTGGACAATATAGGGAAATACACCCTAGAGAATTTATTAGGAACATTAAGTGTTGTTAATCCTATATTTTCAATTAAAATACTTGAATCGGTATCCATAATTTTTTTTATAATGATAGGAATAGTACTTATAGGCTTATTTTTTCTAATGTCCTATGTTTGGTTTTACCGAGTGTCATTTAATGCTAAGATAAATTCATTTAATCAATTGTTACTTACCATTGCATGTGTATATTTTACTTGGATGTTTGATTCAGAATATACGCAGGGAATAGAATCTTTAAACACAAAAATGTTGGCTCCGACATTTTTTTGTTTTTATTTTTCGTTTTTAATATTATTTTTTAAAATATATTTAAATAAATTATATTATATTTTTATAATTACCATTTTATTTTTGGTGATTAAAACCATGTATCTACTAAAATCTCCTGTAAATTATCTATCCTACAGACTAAGGGTGATGAAGGTTTTTAAAGAAAGAAAAAATCTGAAATATTTTTTAAGTGATACCGCTTATAGTGTTCCGTTACTAAATAAAAAGATAGAATATATTCATCCTTATTTGCAATCAGGCTATATAAATGCTAATATTGTCAGATCAATTAATCCAGATATTAAATACACCCTAAAAGACAATACAATTATAAATAAAAGTTTAATATTATACAATTCTTAAATAAAATGATAATTCTAGGAGCAACTTCAGATATTTCTCAAGCATTCATCAATAAATTATTATTTGAAAATAAAAACCGGTATCCCAAAATATACTTAATAACTTCAAATCCAGAAGAAACCCAAAGATTGTCAAAGCATATCTTAGTAAAGTTTGAACAAGATTCAGAGATTATAAATTTTGATCTAACCCGAGATTTTGATTATTCTGTATTTGATAAAATCGATTCAGATCTCTTGTTTTGTGCAATAGGCTTTTTAGGTAAAAATACAGAAGAGGGATTATACGATGAGATTAATACACAAAAAATCCTTACTATTAATTACGCCAATCTGGTTCCATTAATAAATTATTTTGCACAAAAGTTTGAAAATAATAAATCCGGAACTATAATTGGATTATCATCAGTTGCCGGACTTCGTGGTAGACAAAGTAATTTTATATATGGAAGTTCAAAAGCGGGATTTATGGTTTATTTAGATGGTTTACGTAATTATCTTTATCATAAAAATGTTCATGTTATGACGGTTGTTCCCGGTTTTATGAATACCAAGATGACCTTAAAAATGGATTTACCTGAGCTGTTGACTTCTTCACCGTCCAAAGCTGCTGACCTAATTTATAAAGCATATAAGAAGAAAAAAAATAAAGTATATATTACTGGGATCTGGAGATACATAATGATTGTAGTAAAGAATATTCCGGAATTTATATTTAAAAAATTAAAAATGTAATTTATGATATGTTAAACAAATGAAAAACATTATATCATATTTTTCTTTTAAACAAATTGATATATATTTAACTGGTTTTTTATGTATATCAACTTTATTTTTTAACTTTTTATTTATAGATTTATGTTTAATCTTTAAGTTAAAGTTTGTCTTATTTGTTTTTCCATTATCCATACTTATATCATATTTATTAGCCTTATTTAAATTTCCAATAAGCAAAGTAAATGGTATTATGCTATTTTTTATTGCTATTATATTAACAACATTATTAATCAATAGCTTTATGATTGATTTTAGTCAGGACGGCATGCTTTACCATAAAGGTATTATTTTGGAAATAAGTAAAAAATGGAATCCAATACATGAAGAAATGACAAAGAATATTCCATTTCAATATGTATATAATCATTATGTAAAAGGAATAGAATTTTCGCAATATTCTGTGTACAGTCTAACGGGTAATATAGAATCTTCTAAAATTATTAATTTTTTATTTTTATTATCATCTTTAAGTTTTACATACTTAAGTATCAAGAAAATATTTTACAGAAATATATTTTCAATAGTATTTACCTTGTTTTTACATGTTAATCCTATTGTAATTAATCAAATATTTACCTTTTATGTAGATGGTATAATTTACTTGTCATTATTAATATGTTTATCACTTTTAATATTAAAATCCTTTGATAAGAAGTGGCCTTACATAGACTTAACATTACTAATGATAATTGTATTATTTGTTAATATAAAGTTGACGTCATTTGTTTTAGTAATATGCCTGTTCTTTTTTTACTTTATGTACTTATTAAGTGCGAAAAGGATTAAAGAAATTAAACATAATTTTAAATTATTAATAGTATCAGGAATAATGATAGGAATTGTTTCATGGTACCCTTTTGGAGAAAATTTACTTAGAAAAGGAAATCCTATATATCCTGTTGTTGGAAAAAATAAAATTGATATTATTGAGCATCAAAGACCTCCATCTTTGAAAGGAAATTTATCAATCATTGCGGCTTTTAAATCTCTTTTCTATAGGGTTAATCATGCACCACATTCTTGGTCAAATAACACAATAAATGAAAATATTGAAGAGTTTAAAATACCATTTTCCTTTAAATTTTATGAGATAAAATATTCATCTATTGCTTGTGCCAGACTTTCAGGATTGGGGTTCTGGTTTAGTGGATTTTTCATTGTTGCAATTATTTTGTTTATTACGATGTTTTTTTATTTAAAAAAAGATCAGATGAACTTAATAATATTATTTACTCTATTTATTTTTTTTAGTATTATTCCCTTCATACAAGGGGCGTGGTGGGCTCGTTTTATACCTCAATTATGGATTTTTCCTATTTTTATTTTTTTTGTAAGTTATTATTTGGGTAATGCAATACTAAAAGTTATTAGCCAAATTAGTTTGGTTTTAGTTGTAATTATGACTTTTATAATTGGTGGATATAATTATAGTAAAACAATATATAATAGTTACGAAAAAAGAAAATGTTTAACTATGTTAAAAAAGTGTTTTGGTGATAAAATAATTCCCATAAAAGTTGATTATGACAGTGAGGAATTTTATTTTAAGGAATATGGGATAAATGCACGGAATATTTCGATAGAAGATTTCGAAAAAGATAAGCAGAATTATTATTTATTTCAAAAATATTATTTTATTAAAAAAGATGGAAAATAATTGTTTATATTTATTTGATTTTGATGGAACCATAACAAACAAAGACACCTTATTCGACTTTTTACAAGTTTCTTTTCCTCTCAAGTATAAGAAAATTTTCATAAAATTTATTCCTTTATTTATATTAGTAAGATTCAAAATATTTGATGCAGGAAAAATTAAACAAAGATTTATTTCTCAATTTCTAAAGGGTAAAACACGTTCAGAAATAAAGAAATTAGTTCAATATTATTTTGAATGTAGGAAAAACACCCTTATTAGACCTAAAGCATTAGAATATATACGAGCATTGTCGAACGAACCTAATAAATACGTCGTTACTGCTTCTCTTGACCTATGGGTTGAACCCTTTGCAAAATATTTAGGGTTACGTTTGATTTCTACCGAAGCAGAATTTATTAATGAAGTTTTTACCGGAAAATTTGCAACACCTAATTGTAATTATGAACAGAAAGCAGTTAGAATTATTAGTGAAATTCAATTAGCTAAATTTATCAAAATATTTGCTTTTGGAGACAGTAAAGGAGATAAAAATATGTTAGAGTTAGCAACGGATCCTTTTTTTCGTTATTTTGAATAAAAGCAAGTAGTAAATTTCATCAGAAAAGGAATATTATTTATTAAAATTTCTTAAATTAATATTCTAAATATTTTTATAAATTTAAAATAATTCCCAAAGAACCGTGGCTACCTAGTTCAACGAAAGCACCAAATTTATCATCAAAGAAATAACGATAACCCATATGCACACCCAGACCCAAGCCTTCATTTCTTCCACCTATATTTATGCCGGGATATAAATCCATATTTTGTGGGAGCCCTAAGATATCATTTAAATGAAAATTAGCCCGCCCAAAAATAAAAAAATTATCATCATCATCGCTCCAGTAAAAATCTGTACCGGCACCAATGGAAAGCCAATCCATAACTCCATAATCATACGAACCAGTAATTCCGGTTCCATATCCAAAAGCATTAATTCCTAACTGTACTTTTTGATCTCCCATGCCTTTAAAACTTTGAGCATTGGTAAAAGAAATAAATCCTAAAATATAAAAAAGTACTATTATTTTTTTCATTCTATATGATTCAATTTAATCGTCTATTTCTAAAATATCGTTTATAAAAGAGCAAGATACCTTAAACCGTAATGGGTCTTCTTGTGTAATGAAATCTTCACAATAGCCTTGCCATATAAGTTTTAAATTACCCTGTTCATCTTTTCCAAATTTCAATTCATTGTTGTCAGTCTCTAAATCTTCTTCGTCATTTAAATTCAGATTTGTATAATATAACTCCTCTACCTCACCATTTTCGTTTTCCTTTTCATCATAAGAAGGTATCTGAAATGACTTCCCATATAGCTGTTGGATAGTTTTCACAGGGATTTCAAAATCTTCAATGGAAAAAGACACTTGTGGGTACTCATTTTGGTATGAATCTTCCTCAACGTGATCTAAATCATCATCTGATTCTATTTCAACTACTAAAGTATTCTTCTTGTTAAGAAAAACTACCTTACAAAAACATTTCCTGATGTGATATTCTAAGGTTTCATCAGGATGATAAAACTTAATAAGCCCTTTCATCTATTTGTTAATATAAAATATAACGTGTTACAAAAATATATATTCTGTTATTTTAATAAAATTTATTTACTCAAAATAATAACTTTTTTATTAAATTCCTTTTAGAATAAAATATGATTTTTTCCCTCTTTGAAGTAAAATGTATTTGCCTTGAATTAAATTTGATTCCTTAATAATAAAATCTTCTCTTACCTTTTCTTGATTAACAGAAATGGAATTTTCCTTTAAAGCTCTCTTAGCTTCATTTTTTGAAGATAAAAAACCGCTTGCTTCATATAATGCATCAAGAATTGAAATTCCCTTTTTTAGTGATTCTAAAGAAACTTCTTTTTGAGGAACTCCTTCAAATAATGATAAAAAAGTAATTTCATCTAATGATAGAAAATCTTCCTTAGTAGATTTTCCAAATAAAATAGAGGAAGCTTTTATCGCTTTAATCGCTTCTTCTTTACCATGAACCCAGATAGTGACTTCTTCAGCTAATTTCTTTTGTAAAACCCTATTAGAAGGATTTTGTTTATGAATTTCAATTAATGATTCAATTTCATCCTTGGACAGGAATGTATAAATCTTTATATACTTTTCAGCATCAATATCTGTTATATTTAACCAGAATTGATAAAATTTAAAAACGGAAGTTCTGTTTACATCCAACCAAATATTTTCACCACCTTCACTTTTACCAAATTTAGTTCCATTTGCTTTAGTAATTAACGGACAAGTTAACGCAAAAGCTTCTTCTCCAATTTTTTTTCTAATGAGTTCAGTTCCGGTTGTTAAATTTCCCCATTGATCAGAACCACCCATTTGAAGCTTAACACCTTTTTCTTTATATAAATGATAAAAATCAAATCCTTGCAAAAGCTGATAGGTAAATTCTGTAAAAGACATACCTTCTTGATATTCACCATTTAATCTTTTTTTGACAGAATCTTTAGCCATCATATAATTAACAGTAATATGTTTTCCGATATCTCGCGCGAAATCTAAAAAGCTGACATCCTTCATCCAGTCGTAATTATTTACCATTATGGCAGAATTTGGCTTATTGCTGTCGAAGTCTAAAAATCGTTCTAATTGGGATTTTATTCCTAAAAGATGCTTTTGTAAAGTTTCACTATCTTGTAAGTTGCGCTCTGAACTTTTTCCGGAAGGATCTCCAATCATACCTGTAGAACCTCCAATTAAAGCAACAGGCTTATGACCATGTCTTTGAAAGTGAACTAAAAGCAAGATAGGCACTAGGCTTCCCACATGAAGAGAGTCTGCAGTCGGATCAAAACCAATATATCCCAGTGTTATTTCCTTATTTAGTTGTTCTTCTGTTCCCGGGATTATATTATGAATTAATCCCCTCCAAGTTAACTCTTCAATAAAAGAATTCATATGTTAGATTTTTCAACAGGCAAATTTATAATTTTTTTCGCTGAATATGTTCCATTATAAGCATAAAATGTACTTTTTTTACGGTTTTAACTAAATAAATTAAAAATATATCACAATATTTATTATCACTTTAATTGAATTATAATAAATATTAATGACCCCTTGAATATTCAGTAGAGAGAGTGTAAAAACTATTTATTGTATTTTTGATCCAAAAAAATGAGAATGTTATTTGTAGATAATAAAAACAATTATAATCCCGAAATTAACCTGGCTATCGAAGAATATCTGGTAATGAATTTTCCCATTGAAGAAAATTCATATCTTCTTTTCTATATTAATGATCCTTCCATTATTATAGGAAAACATCAAAATACAATAGAAGAAATTAATACAGAATATGTTGAAGAAAAAAATATAAAAGTGGTCAGAAGATTGTCGGGGGGAGGAGCAGTCTATCATGATAGGGGTAATTTAAACTTTAGTTTTATTACCAAGAATGACGGAAATAGTTTTTCCAATTATCAAAAATATTTAAATCCGGTTATTAAAGCGTTGAAGCAAATGGGAGTTAACGCAGAAATAAAGGGAAGAAATGATATATTAGTGGAGGGAAGGAAAGTAAGCGGGAATGCTCAATTTGCTACTAATAAAAGAATGTTTACTCATGGGACCCTATTATTCAACAGCAACATGGATGAAGTAGTTAAATCTTTAAAGGTAAGAAAAGATAAATTCGAATCTAAAGGAATAAAATCCATAAGAAGCAGGGTTGTAAATATAGCTGATTTTATTACAACAAAATTAACTGTTGAAGAATTCAGAGATAAGCTTCTATTATCTATTTTTAATGTTGATAAAATAGACGATATTAATAAATACGAATTGACAGAATCAGACTGGGCTCAAATAAAAAAAATATCACAGCAAAGATATGCTAATTGGGATTGGAATTACGGACGTTCGCCTAAATTTTATATGGAACGAACTCAACGATTTCCTATTGGATCCATTGATTTAAAATTGAATGTGGACGAAGGGATCATTACAGCAATAAAGATTTATGGAGATTTTTTTGGAGTAGGTAATCCTGAAGATATTGAGAATAAATTAATTGGAAAAAAATATACAAAAATATCCGTTGCGGATTCATTAAAAGATGTAGATTTATCAATATATTTTGGAAAAATTACGTTGGATGAATTTCTTACCTTAATATACTGAAGAGACTTAAAGCTCTTAGATTTAACTACCATTTTTATTTTTTAATACTGTTATTAATTCTAGTTAGGTTTAGCATTTAATCTATTATATAAATTAGTGTATTTTTGTAATCAATTAAAAAATAGATCAAAAAATAGATGAAAAATTGGATTGAGGCAGCTAGATTAAGAACTTTACCGCTTTCTTTAAGTGGGATCATTTTAGGATCATTACTCGCTAAATGGAAAGGAGATTTTGATGGAATTATTTTTGGACTTTCTTGTCTTACCACAATACTATTTCAAATCTTATCTAACTTTGCTAATGATTACGGAGATGGAACTAAAGGTACCGATAATGAGCTAAGAGTAGGCCCGTCCCGTGCTATTCAATCGGGAGTTATTACACAACATTCGATGTTACGGGCAATTATTATTACCATACTACTATCCTTACTTTCTTCGGTTGTGCTCCTGTGGTATACTTTTATTCCCAATTATAAAAACGAATTTTTTATTTTCATGGGTTTGGGAATTGCTTGTGTACTGGCAGCGATATTTTATACCATGGGAAAAAAACCTTATGGATATATGGGATTAGGAGATGTATTCGTTTTTATTTTTTTTGGATTAGTTTCCGTATTAGGAAGTGATTTTTTATATACCAAAACTTTTAGTTGGGATAATTTATTACCGGCTTCAGCTATCGGATTATTTAGTTGTGCTGTATTGAATCTAAATAATATGAGGGATATTGAGTCGGACAGGGTCAGTAATAAAAAAACCCTTGCATTACGATTGGGATTCCAAAAAGCTAAATATTATCAAATGGTGCTGATGAATTTACCTTTTATTCTTGGTTTAATTTTCCTATTAATTCATCAGAATGAATTTGTAATTAAACTGGAAAGCTGGTCATCATTAAAACCCTTTTTATTTTTTATATTATTTATTCCGAATACTATATTACGTAGAAAAATTCTATACACTCAAAACGCTAAAGATTTGGATTTATATCTGAAACCTACCGCTTTATTGGCATTATTTTTTTCAGTTTTTTTTGGAATGGGGTTAAGTCTTTAAAAGACCTGTGCATGAAAAGAAAGATAAAACATATATTTTTTGATCTGGATAATACACTTTGGGATACAGATAAAAATTCATATTTGACCATTAAAAGTATCTATGAGAATTTAAAAATAGAAGAAAGGTATAAATTGATATTTTCAGATTTTTTTACAAGTTATTATGAAAGAAATGAAAACCTTTGGTTACTATATAGGCAAGATAAAGTAAGTAAGAAAGACATATTGGAGAGAAGATTTAAGGATACATTTTTAGAATTCCATATAGATGATGATAAAATTTGGAATTATTTTAACGATTATTTTTTAACCCGAATAATGAAAAACAACAATTTGATTGAGGGTGCGGAAGAAATTTTGAATTATTTAAAAACAAAAGGTTATCAATTACATGTAGTCTCCAATGGGTTTATTCAACAAACGAAACAAAAAGTTCAAGAAACTTGTATTAAAGATTACCTGACAACCCTAACCAGCGGAGAAGAGATAAATAAAAGAAAACCGGCAAAAGAAGTATTTGAATTAGCTCTTGAAAAAGCCCATGCTTTAGTGAATGAATCTGCATTTGTCGGGGATGATTGGGAAGCCGATGTAATGGGGTCCCAAAACATAGGGATGTATCCGGTATATTTTAATTATAAAAAAGGAGAATATCATAAAACGGCTGAAATCCCTATTATTAAAAATTTATTAGAGTTAAAAAATATCTTTTGAACAGATATGATTGAGATTTATACAGACGGAGCTTCATCCGGAAATCCCGGAAAAGGAGGGTACGGCATAATAATGATACTGAAAGGAACTACTTATGAGAAAAGTTTTTCAGAAGGATTTCGTTTAACCACCAACAACAGAATGGAATTACTGGCAGTCATTATCGCTTTGGAGAAGATTAATAAACCCAATCAAGAAGTTGAAATATATTCTGATTCAAAATATGTGGTGGATGCTATTAATAATAAATGGATTTACGGATGGGAGAAAAAAAAATTTGAAAAGATAAAAAATCCAGATTTATGGATTCGATTTGTTAAAATTTATAGAAAACATAGAGTAACCTTTCATTGGGTAAAAGGACATTATGGACATTCATACAATGAAAAGGCAGATCAATTAGCAACTACCGCAGCTAAAGGAGATACTCTTTCTATTGATATAGGCTATGAAAAGATTATTTCAGAGAAGAAAAATATTTTTGAATAAAGGTTAAATCTATAAGAAATAATACAAAGAACATTTTGTTAATAAACCAGTAATTATGAATTAAAAAAATGTTCATAATTTCATAATTTAGCACAAGGATTATAAAAAATAAAATATATGAAAAGTAGAATTGTAATTTATGTGTCTGGATTAATGTTTTTTTCATTAATAATATCGTGTGTATCTTACGAGACAACTGCTTCATATAAATCACCACATGCACATTCGAAAAGATATACCTATAACTCAAATAACACAAATAAACATATTTCAAAATCAAAACCAACTTATAAATCTCCCCAAATTATAAGGCTTGAAAAGAAAGATTCGAATTTAGAATCAAAAAAATACGGTGAGTATAAAAATAAAAAATCAACAGACGTAATTCTGGTTCTTAAAGAAGCTGAAAAATATAAAGGAACTCCTTATAAATATGGGGGAAATACATTCAGTGGTATTGATTGTTCCGGTTTGGTTTGCAATGCTTATCAAAAAATTGATGTAAAATTGCCGAGACGTTCAATTGACATGTCTAATGTAGGAAAGAACATCAATATATCTCGAATAAAAGAAGGTGATTTATTGTTTTTTGTTACCGGTGGTAGTTCTATAAATCATGTTGGCATAGTCTATAACATATCCGGTTCAGGAGAAATTTCATTTATACATGCTTCAACATCCAAAGGGGTTATCATAAGTTCATTAGAGGAATCCTATTGGAAAAGTAAATTTAAAAAGGCGCAGAGAATCCTTTAAATTATTAATCAAAAATATATGCTTAGATAATAAGCATACTATTAAGAAAGTTAGGTTTTTATAATAAAAAAACCTTTTAATCTTAATGTAGGATTAAAAGATTCTTTTGTTTTATTTATTAAGTGTGAAATAAAAAAGATTAGTTTTTAAAATTCATCCCATTAATCTCTAATTATAATATTGTGCTTTAAGCTCTTTAACTTTTACATCAGATAAATATTCATCATAGCTCATATATCGGTCAATAATACCTTTAGGGGTTAATTCTATGACCCTGTTACAAACAGTTGATAATAATTCATGGTCATGAGAAGAAAGTAAAATAGTTCCCTTAAAATGGGTCAAAGAATTGTTAAGAGCAGTAATACTTTCCAGATCTAAATGGTTGGTAGGTTCATCAAGAAGCAACACATTAGCTTTAAATAACATCATTCTTGAAAACATACAACGCATTTTTTCTCCTCCCGATAAAACTTTGCAAGATTTTAAAGCCTCATCACCGCTAAAAAGCATTTTACCTAAAAATCCACGAATATATTCTTCGTGTCTTTCCTCATCCGTATTTACATATTGACGAAGCCAGTCAACAAGGTTATCATCAGATTGAAAATATTTAGTATTATCTAGAGGAAGGTAGCTTTGTTTAGTAGTTATACCCCAAGAATAGCTACCTTTATCGGATTCTGATTCGCCGGATAATATTTGAAAAAATTCAGTAATTGCCAAGGAATTTCTGGATAGGACGGCAATTTTATCACCTTTTTTTAGATTCAGATCTATATTGCTGAATAATAATTCACCATCTTTAGTTTTTTCCAATCCCTTTATATCTAATATTTGATCTCCGGCTTCGCGTTCTTGTTCAAAAATAATTGCCGGGTATCTTCTGGAAGAAGGCTTAATATCTTCTATGTTTAATTTTTCTATCATTTTTTTACGGGCAGTAGCCTGTTTAGCCTTAGCAACATTTGAACTAAACCGAGAAATAAACTCTTGAAGTTCTTTCTTTTTCTCTTCAGCCTTTTTATTTTGTTGAGCTCTTTGTCGTGCAGCTAATTGACTGGCTTCATACCAAAAGGAATAATTACCGGTGTATAAATTTAATTTTCCAAAATCAAGATCGCAAGTATGAGTACAAACCGCATCCAAAAAATGTCGATCATGCGATACAACAATCACAGTATTTTCATATCCAGCTAGAAAATCTTCCAACCAAGAGATTGTTTCAATGTCTAAATCATTGGTAGGCTCATCTAAAATAAGAACATCAGGATTTCCAAATAATGCTTGAGCAAGTAATACCCTTACTTTGTCTGCATTTTCTAATTCGGACATCATTTTATGATGTGCATCATCTTTTATTCCAAGATTTGATAATAAAGTACCAGCATCAGATTCTGCATTCCATCCACCCATTTCTTCATAAATAATACCTAATTCTCCGGCTTTTACTCCATCTTCATCAGAAAAGTCAGGTTTGGCATATAAAGCATCCATTTCCTCTTTTATATGGAAAAGTTTCTGATTCCCTTTAATAACTGTTTCAAGTACAGGATAAGCATCATAAGCAAAGTGATTTTGTTCTAATACAGACATTCTTTTGTCTGTTTCGAGGCTTACGCTTCCCGTAGTAGGCTCAACATCACCGGATAGAATTTTTAAAAATGTAGATTTTCCTGCTCCATTAGCTCCAATAATTCCATAACAGTTTCCTTTCGTAAATTTTACATTAACCTCATCAAAGAGTACTCTTTTTCCAAATTGTAAAGATAAATTTGATACTGTAAGCATATACTTTAATAAATTTGTACAAAAGTAGTAAGAAAACTTTGATTATGAAATTTGAAAATAAAGTAAATATACTGAACAGAAAAGCAAGATTTAACTATGAACTATTGGATAAATATGAGGCCGGATTAGTTTTACATGGCACTGAGATAAAATCCATTAGATTAGGGAAGGCAAGTATTGCAGAAAGTTTTTGTCAATTTATTAATGGAGAATTATATGTAATAAACATGACTATTGATGAATATTATTTCGGTACTCGTTATAATCATACAATAAAAAGGGAAAGAAAACTGTTATTACATAAAAAGGAAATTAACAAATTAGTAAGGAAAACTAAAGAAACAGGATTAACCATTATACCTACGAAATTGTATATCAATGAAAAAGGAATAGCGAAAATCCATATATATCTTGCGAAAGGGAAAAAATTATATGATAAAAGAGAAGCAATAAAAGAAAGAGAATCCAAACGAAATATTAACAGAATGGTAAAGAAATATTAATTTTTTCTTGGGAGTTAGATAATAAAAATGTTACTTTGCAACCTAAAAATTAGATTTTTTAAATTAGATTTTTATATATGAAAAAGTTCAATTTGTTACTTACAGGATTGGCTACAACGTTAGCAACTACTGTATTTGCTCAAAACATTTCAGATAAATGGTATATCGGGATTGGAGCTCATGCAGTAGACTATACTTCTGTTCGTGGTATCTTTGACGGATATTTTGATACCGATGATTATAGTATTGTACCACCGTTGTCTAAATTAACAGTTGCTAGAAGCATTGGTAAAAACTTTGCAGTTGACTTGCAAGCTTCAATTGGAGAAATAGACAATAAAAGATTAAAAATTAAAGATGAATTCTTTGTTTTAGCAGGGTTAGGTCTTAGATTTACTCCACTTAGTGAATCAAAATCATTAAGATGGTTAGACCCCTATGTGAGAATAGGTGCAAATTACCACAAATATTCTTATAAAGGAATTAGAATTGTTGAAGATGATCCATCCACTCATTTAGATGCTTATGATGATGATTATAACCCTGAGAAAAATTATAAATTAGGAGGGAAATTTACCGGCCATGATGATAATTTCATATTAAATGGAGGGGTAGGTATTAACTTCTGGTTTACTAAAAACTTCGGTATAAATATAGAATCTCAATATAACTGGGCGACAGCATATACTAAAGATTACATAAATTTCTTCCAACATTCAGCCTCAATTATATTTAAATTCGGTGCTAAGAAAGAAGAACCATTACCACCGCCACCACCGGTTGAAGCACCAAGTGATAGAGATGGAGACGGAATACCGGACGATCAAGACAGATGTCCTGACACACCGGGATTGCCACAATTCCAAGGATGTCCTGATACAGATGGAGACGGAATACCGGACGATCAAGACAGATGTCCAACTGCCGCAGGGCCTTCACAATTCCAAGGATGTCCTGATACAGATGGAGACGGTATCCCAGATATAGACGATGCATGTCCAACAGTAAAAGGACCAATTGAAAATAACGGTTGTCCTTGGGAAACTAAAGACGTTACATTCCGATTAAAAAATATTAACTTTGAATTTAACAGCTCCAAATTAACAGCAGAATCTTTACCATTAGTTAAAGATGCAGCTAAATTGTTGAATGATGAAAGCTTTGATGGTAAAAAATTCTTTGTAGACGGACATACCGATAGGGTAGGATCTGTAGCGGTAAACAATAGAATATCCAAACAAAGAGCTCAATCTGTTGTTAATGAGTTAGTTAATAATGGAGTAAGCAAAGATAGATTGATAGCTAGAGGCTTTGGAAAAACAGAATTGTTATGTAAACAAGCAGATATCAATGCTAAGAGAGATGAAAAAGGAAACATTCTTTACCCGGATCAAGAAACTTGTGATAGAGAAAACAGAAGAGTTGTGATCTTAGATCAAACAGGATCAAAAGTTTCTATTACTGAAGAAGTTAAAGTAAAAACTCCTGGTAATAAGAGAAAATAATTTACAAAACAAATTTTACTAATAAAAAAGTCATCCAAATTTTGGATGACTTTTTTTATTAATGATCCTTAAATAAAAGGATCATCTATTTATATATTATGTTTAATAACAAAAAATGATATCTGTATAAATAAGACGAAAGAGTTAAAAAAATAAACACATTTGAAATGTTTTTTAATTATGATAATAACAACGAACAAAAGCTATTTTAGTTAACTTTGTATTTAAATTATAAATAACGTGAAAATAATAGCAGTTATTCCTGCAAGGTATGCAGCCTCTCGTTTCCCTGCAAAATTGATGGGCATGTTAGGAAAAAAAACAGTCATTCGGTCAACTTATGAAAATGCACTCAAAACTCAACTTTTTTCAGATGTATTTGTAGTAACCGACTCCGAAATAATTCATAATGATATTACTAGAAATGGTGGTAAAGCCATTATGAGTAGTAGGGAACATGAAACTGGGAGCGATCGAATAGCTGAAGCTGTTGAAAATTTAGAATGTGATATTATAATAAATATTCAAGGAGATGAACCTTTTGTAAAAATAGAGCCATTAGCTAAGCTAATTGAAGTATTTAAAAAGGATCAAAAAAATGAAATAGATGTGGCTACCTTGATTCGTAAAATAGATGATTGGAAATTAATTGAAGATCCCAATTATGTCAAAGTAGTTAAAGATCGGAATGACTTTGCCTTGTATTTTTCACGTTCAGTAATACCCTATCCTAGGGAAAAATCATTTCTTGCGGATTATTATGAACATGTAGGTGTATATGCTTTCCGTAGAAAAGCTTTATTAGATTTTGCGAAGTTACCTATGTTACAAAATGAACAAGCAGAAAAGGTTGAATGTATAAGATATTTAGAACATGGCATGAAAATTAAAGTAATAGAGACTGATTTTGTTGGGGTTGAAATTGACACACCGGAGGATTTGGAAAAAGCAAATGAAATTTTGAAAGAACAGATAAACGAGA
Organism: Apibacter mensalis; assembly: GCF_001418685.1. Classification (GTDB taxonomy): domain Bacteria; phylum Bacteroidota; class Bacteroidia; order Flavobacteriales; family Weeksellaceae; genus Apibacter; species Apibacter mensalis. The sequence goes on along the minus strand of NZ_LIVM01000003.1, from coordinate 197,350 downwards.
AAATATAAAAATATGAAATTTAAAAATTTTCCAATGGTTCCACGTGTAATTTATGGACGTGGAAGTTTTAATCAAACTTCAGAAATTATTGAAGAAAAAAGAAATAAAGAATATCCATTTATTTTTTTAGCAGATAAAGTGTTTGAAGGAAAAGAACTTGAGAAAAGGATTCCCTTAAAAAGAGAAGATAAAGTTATATTTATAGACACTACAGATGAGCCAAAAACGAAAGGAATTGACACGATCAGAGATTCCCTAAAAGAGGAATACGGAACCGTTTCCGGAGTTATTGGTATAGGAGGAGGAAGTGTACTAGATTCCGCTAAAGCCGTAGCAATTATGATGAATAGTGAAGGATCCTCTTCTCAGTATCAAGGATGGGATTTAGTAAAAAATCCGGCTGTATATCATGTAGGTATACCAACGATTAGTGGAACAGGAGCGGAGGTTTCAAGAACCTGTATATTAACCGGTCCGGAAAGAAAATTAGGAATTAATTCAGATTTTACTCCCTTTGATCAAGTAATATTAGATCCGGATTTAGTAAAAGGAGTCGAAAAAAATCAAGCCTTTTTTACCGGGATGGACTGTTATATTCATTGCATTGAATCTTTAACCGGAACTTATCTTAATGCTTTTAGTAAAAGTTATGGAGAAAAAGCATTGGAACTTTGCCAGAAAGTATATGTTCATAAATCCGTATGGGATGAAGAATCCGATGAAGATTTGATGATGGCTTCATGGCATGGAGGAATGAGTATAGCATATTCTCAAGTTGGTATTGCACATGCAGTTAGTTACGGGCTTTCATACTTGTTAGGAATACATCACGGAGTAGGTAATTGCATTGTATTTGACAGGTTGGAAGAGTATTATCCGGAAGGGGTTAAGGAATTTAAATATATGGTAGAAAAAAATCAGATTGAAATACCTCAGGGAATTTGCAAAGGATTAACAGATGAACAATTTAATGCTATGATTAACGTTTCTTATGGAATGGTTCCTCTTTGGGAAAATGCTTTAGGTAAAGATTGGCAGAAAATAATGACCAAGGAAAAACTAAGAGCACTTTATGAGAAAATGTAGTATATAAAACCGTACTTGTTATATCTTTTTTATCTTAATGTCAGCAAATTGTTAAGTCAGGATATAAATAAATTAGTATCTAAAAATTAATAAAGTATAATATTTTTATAAAATTCCAAGTTTACCTAGTAGTTACTTGGAATTTTTTATAAATTATAAATATGTTTTTCTAATGTTTAATATGAAGAAGTTATTTTTTGTTCTAGGAGTGTTTTTATCACTTGTAGGCTACTCTCAAACAGCAGAACGTATTATCAATAAACATCTTGAAATTACTGGAGGTATAGACAAATGGAAAGGATTTAACTCTATAGTTATAACAGGAGAAATAATTTTAGGTTTAAACGAGACATATCCCATAGAAATTTACCAGCAAAGGCCGGATTTAAATAAAACAGTTATACAAATACAGAAGAAAAAAATTATTTTAAATGGATACAACGGAAAGAAGGCTATTCAATTTAACTTTCAGACTAATACCATTGAAGAAAGTAACAATTATATTTCTGAAGCATTTGAGTCAGATTTAATTGATTACTCCATTAAAGGATTTCATCCTATACTTCTTGGAGAAGAAAAGATTGAAAATGTGAATTGTTATAAAATAAAACTTACTAAAGATAGGGAATCTGAAATTTATTATTTCGATAAAACCACGTACCAATTGATTAGAGAAGATAATGATATGGAAAGTAAAATATACTCAGACTTTCAAGTATTTTCAGGATTAACTTTTCCATGTCGTATGGTGGTCAAAAATAGGGAAGAAGAAACAGAATTTATTCTTATATTTAAATCGCTTGAAGTTAACAAAAAAATTCCTGAAAGAGAATTTAAATTTTAAGTACATAGGATCATTAATAAAAATAAAAAAGCACCTTTTTTTAATACTTAAAAAAAGAGTGCTTAAATGTTAAGTTAATCCATTACTTTTTAATTATATTTTTGGATAAAGAATGTCCATTTCCCGAAATATTTATGGTATATATTCCAGCAGGATAGTTAGTGAGATCTACAGTAAATAATTTATTTTTTTCAACTTTTTTAAATAACAAGCTTCCCGCCAAACTATAAATTTTAACCTGAATAGTGTTTCCTTTAAACCGATTTACCCCTAAATCAATAGTTAAAATTCCACCGGAAGGATTAGGGTAGATTTTAAAAGAAGGGGTTCCAGTAATAATATTCTCAGTATTGAGTTGTCTGTAATTTGTACTGCATACATTTAAAGAAAAGGAATTTAATGTACCAGTACTGTTAAGGTAATAATCAGCAACACCTAATAGCCATTCACCGCTAAATTTTTTCTTATATAATGTTTGAAGTGGTTTATAAGGTTTAATAGTACCTGTAATGGGTGAGGAGCACTTCACTTTATCTCCGGCATCATCAAAAGTTACATGCAACCCAGAATAAGTTTTGTACTTAGAAAAACAATCCAAATTCCATAAAATTGCTTGCTTCCAATCGGGCAAAGGAGATTGTAATACAACATATAAATCACTTATATTTTCGTGATCAATATCTACAGTGGCTTTAATACTTTTTAACTCACCGTAACTATCTTCTTCAGGAATATTAATATTCATAGAAGCATACCCACCTGAAGCGTTATTTCCCTTTCCATCTGGAATAGGTTTAGGAGAACCCATATAAGTATAATTTTTACATATTTCTACCGGCTCGTATCCGATTGAGAAATTATCACTTAAAGCAAAGAATATATTATTTGTTGCCTCAACCATAATTTTAGCCTTTTTAGCGGTTACATTGGCTGGTAAATTAACGGTCGCATTTCCCGAATTCGGAATATTATCAACCAAAGGAGTAATTGTTTGACCATCATCTGTAACTAATGAAATTTTCACATATTGTGTATTAAATGGATGAGCCGTTGTGTTAGCTACCTTCCAAGTAACATTAATAGAACTTTCCTTATTAGCAACATAATCAGCTGTAGGAAATGTTACTATAAATGGACCTGCGGTATTAGAGACAACAACCTCTTTGGTTTCAATTTTAGTTTGAGGCTTATTAGGGTTATTATCGCGAACAGTTACTGTAAAATGAAGGTTTCTTTTGACATTTGAAACAGTTTCCCATGTTTCCGGAGAATGTAGATCAGTGGTTAAAGAAGGAAAATACCTTCTTGAAGATGAAGTTGGGGGAAAAGATCTGAATATAGGACCGGAATCTTGTGTCGGATCCACTTTAATGACCTTGTTAGTAGCATTATCATCTTGTTCCCAACAAAAAGTTAGCTCATCCCCTTCGAGATCAGTTGTTCCTTCTGCATCTAAATAAAATCGTGTGCCTATAGGTATAGTCACACTTGGAGCTCCTACATTAACTATAGGAGGTTTGTTAGGGATATTAAAAGATGTACCACAAATTTTAGATTGTAGATTGTAAGTTATTTGATGAATGCTTGCAGAGTGAAAATAAGCATCGGAATTTTCTTGAACATTTGCATTCGTTATTCCCGCGTATCCCATTATGGTGCTCCCACTTCCAGGTTCTATATTTACTCCGGTATCTTCAATTTTATATGAAAAAGTATGATTAGCTCCCAATTGATGCCCTATTTCATGAGCAACATAATCAATGTCAAAGTGATCTCCTGATGGATTATTATTTGCCGGAGAGGTAATTCCGCTACCTTTACCTAATTTTACAGGAATACCGTTTTGATCTAAGATGGGGCTTACGCAAATGCAACCTATGCACCCTGCATTACCTCCTCCTCCTGTAGCGCCGAACAGGTGGCCTATATCATAGTTATCTTCACCAACTACCGCAGTTAGCGTTTTTTGAAGTTCCATATTCCAATTATCCATAAGAGTGTAATCTGAATAAGGATCAGTATCTGGATCTGCATATATAAGAGAAATATTATTAATCATCTTAAGATTTACGGCAAGGTCTTTTTCCAAAATACCGTTAACTCGGGTTAATGTAATATTTATTTGTTGTAAAGCGCCATTTAATCCATTAAAATGTTGTGTATATTCACCGGTTACTGAAAGAGCTAATCTATAAGTCCGAAATTTTCGATCTCTGGATGCTATTTTATTGGAAATCGATTTTTCAGTAGGAATTTCATCAACGGTATTACATTTAAAATCTTTGAAATCGGGACCCTTTCTTATGCGAACTGAATAAACTTCCCCATCAGTAGTGTAAGGATCAATTAGTTGTATTTTACCTGTATTATCCAAAATCATGGAATTAAATTGATTAGGAGAAATACTAAATCTAATATATTTGTTTTTATCATCTAATCCAATCCCCACGTATGAATACAAATTATATTTATTTTCTATTTCTTCATCTATAACAGGCGCATGATAAACTGAAAATTTTTCAATTTTACCTTCTGCTGTCGGAATATAAACTATTATAGGAGCTTTATTCGTTCCTCTTAATGGGGAAGATTTTAATTGTTTTTTTAAAGAATAAATATCAAGTGCATATAGATCTTCAATGGTTAAATTAATATTTTCGTTTTTTATCTGTTTTCCTGCTAAACTGGTTCTTTTCCAATAATTTTGAGCGTTACTGGGTATAGCAAGAAAAAAAATAAAAGTAAGTAAAAAGAAATTTTTCATATATTTCTGTTTTTTAAGTGTTATTATAATAACAAAAATATACATTATAAATTAAAAATAATAATTTAATCCTTTATTTATTTTTATTAATTATAAAATATATGATATGTTTTTTTGAAAATTTATAAACTAAGTAAGAAATGAAAGGCAAGTTTTTGACTTAATTAATATTAATAATCAATTTAACTGAAATAATAATAATAAAAATAAATTAAATAGGTAAAATAGATTTATTAGATATAAAATGATAATACTTGTTCAATGTTAAGCTATAATTTTATTAAATATTTTGAAAAAAACGAAATTTAATGTACGGGAGGAGAGCAGTTCACATGGAAATATTAAAAAAAATAACCTTCCTTGTATAAAGGATAATTACATATATATTTTTGCCCAGCTTTCCTTTAGAGGTTGTTTAAATTTTTCTTCAAATTCTTTAGAGGTACTAATGGCAAGGTTATATATATATGTGTCCGGAGTAATCTGAGCGGATTTAATTTTTTCCTTGAATGAACTCATAGAAACAGTAGCAATATCCCCACTATCATCTTGATAGCTCACCCATAATCTGTTTAAAAGATCTAATTGATACTTATAGTCAATATGTTTAATACATTGGTTTAATTTATCTATAGAACAACCTGTGGCTTTAGTTTGATTTTCATCAACCGATATAATTATAAATTTATTTTTAATGATCTTAAATTCAGACTTTAAGTCTGCCCCATGAGCAGCCCATGATTTTAAAAAGTTAGAAATAGTATAGCTAATATCTTGTTTTTCTTCAGAACTAAGAAATCTCCTGGACTGAAAAACCCAAAGCTTAGAAAAATTATTCATAATTTATTTTAGATGTACATTTATACTTGTACTATACAAGTACAATATAAAATACAAATTTAAAAATTATTTTCTCAATTAAGGTAAACTGTAAGAGAAAGTGATAAATTTATAATGTAATTAGCAATGAGTCAATAGTTTGTCAAATTTATAAGAGTAGATAAAATTAAATTTAGGGAAATATTATGGATTTCGATTTTCATAGAATTGATAAAGATTTTAAAAAGATTAATACAAATATTAGAGTCTATAGTGATCTTCTTATAGAAAAATCCTTGGATGTTTGGAATATAAAGACTAAAGTCGGACTATTCTTTTTTTCACTCGATATAGCAGTATTAGAGACCTAGTTTCTTTCTCCTTTTTATGTTTATCATTAATAATATCTGATACAACAACATCAGCAATGATTTTAGCAGCAGTTATCCCTTTTTTAGATAAGGAAGGGAAAGATTAACCGATAACAAAAGCAGTATTGATAAGTATACCTGTCTCGGCAACATTTTCCGGAATGGGTAGCCTAATATCTTCACTCCCCAATCTGATAGTAGTAGATGTTTTAAAGTCAAAAGGAATAGAAGTTTCATTTTTTGACTGGTTGATACTTGGATTGCCCGTAGCATTATTATTGTTGCTTTTTTTTGGACCCTATTAAAGTAAAGATATACATCTAAAGTTGAAAAAATTTATTTAAATTTTTTAGAAGAATTATCTCCGATTCCCAAAAAAATTAGATTGCAAAGATTTTTTGTAATACTTATTTTGTTTATAACCGTTTTCTTATGGATGATGGGCTCAAAATTTAAATTCCCAGTGCAGATACTTCCGGTATACCTATTATTTTCCTACCTATGTTAGGGATAATAACAGCAGAAGATATAAGAAAACTTCCGTGGAACACCTTAATGTTAGTTGCGAGTGGATTATCACTTGGGATAGCCATAAAGGAGTTATTGGCGCCGTATTATTCCGAGTTATTAGGAGGGCATCATCTAATGAATATCTTATGATGGTGATATTTGCCATAGTAACGATTATATTTTCCAACATAATGAGAAGCACAGCAACAGCAATAATTATAATTAATATTGCAGCAGTTGTCCTTCCTCCAGAATAAATACTACCTATAGGTTTGGTAATTGGTTTTTGTGCTTCATGCGGTCTATTTCTTCCGGTATCGACTCCACCGAGTGCGATAATTTACAGCACAGGAATGCTTAAGCAGTCAGATTTTTATTTGGGAGGTTTTTATGCGGCAATAGTAGGAACTAGTTAATATGATGTGGGTATTATTTTTGCAAAATTTAACGGGATATTTTGCAATGGTCTTCACCAGTAGATAAATAAAATATATTTACATAACATATATTTTAAGAAATATTTAAAATAATAATCTGTTAACTTGGTATATAAAGTTTTATCTTTGCAAATTATTTTGATTTAGTAATGTCCCGTTACTTTTTTTGTTAGGGAATGATTAAATATGGAAAAAGAAATTATAGAAGAACGACAAGGAGAAATATTAGTACAAGAATGTTCTACTAAAAACACAAAAAAAATGTTTTTGGAGAGTTATGGTTGTCAAATGAATTTTTCCGATAGTGAAATAGTAGCTTCAATACTTAGTAACGAAGGCTATAATACAACATCTCTATTGGAAGAAGCAGATTTAATTCTTCTAAATACCTGTTCTATACGAGATAAAGCTGAGCAGACAGTAAGAAAAAGGCTTTCTCAATTTAATGCAATAAAAAGAAAAAACCCGAATTTAGTTATAGGAGTTCTTGGCTGCATGGCAGAAAGATTAAAAGCGAAATTTTTAGAAGAAGAGCATTTAGTAGATCTAGTAGTAGGTCCGGATGCATACCGAGATCTTCCTAATTTACTAAAAAATACTGATGATGGTAGAAATGCTATTAATGTTCTATTATCCAAAGAAGAAACCTATGCAGATATAAGTCCTATACGGTTAGGGGGGAATGGGGTTACGGCCTTTGTATCAATAACCAGAGGATGCGATAATATGTGTACCTTTTGTGTAGTGCCTTTTACAAGAGGAAGAGAAAGGAGCAGAGATCCTCATTCTATTCTTAAAGAATGTAAAGAATTGAGAGAAAATGGATATAAAGAAATCACGCTTTTAGGTCAAAATATAGATAGCTACTTGTGGTATGGAGGAGGCCCTAAAAAAGATTTTTCAAAAGCTAGTGAATTGCAAAAAGCAACAGCGATAAATTTTGCACAGTTATTGAATATGGTAGCAGAAGCTTGTCCTGAAATTAGAATTCGTTTTTCAACATCTAATCCACAAGACATGCATGAAGAAGTATTACACGTGATGGCTAAGCATAATAACATTTGCAAATACATACACTTACCTGTTCAGAGTGGAAGCACATCGGTATTGCAGAGAATGAATCGTCAACATACACGTGAAGAATATATTTATTTAGTGGATAAAATAAGGGAAATTGTTCCGGATTGTGCAATTTCTCATGATATTATAACCGGTTTTTGTGGAGAAACAGAAGAAGAGCATCAGGAAACTTTATCTCTAATGAAATATGTAAAATATGATTTTGGATATATGTTTGCATATTCAGAACGTCCGGGAACGGTAGCTCATAAAAAAATGGAAGATGATATACCTGCAGAAATAAAGTCAAGAAGACTTAAAGAAATTATAAATCTTCAACAAGAACTCTCATTAGAAAGAATGAAAACGTATATTAATAAGGTACATGAAGTTTTGGTAGAGGGAACGAGTAAAAAAAGTAAAGAACAATGGTACGGAAGGATTTCCCAAAATGCTGTGGTGGTTTTTACTAAAACAGATAATACGAAAGTAGGGGATTTTGTTAACGTATTGGTAAATGGCTGTACTTCAGCTACCTTAATTGGAGAAATCATATAAATAAAAATATGGATTCATTACAGGTAATAAAACAAAGATTCGGGATAATTGGAAATAATCTTGCCCTTAACAGGGCTTTAGAAAAAGCTATGCAACTTGCTCCAACTGATATTTCTGTTCTAGTAATTGGTGAGAGCGGTGTTGGAAAAGAGTTTATTCCCAAAATTATTCATCATCTTTCACCAAGAAAACACAAACAATATATTGCTGTTAATTGCGGAGCAATACCTGAAGGAACGATAGATTCAGAACTTTTTGGACATGAAAAAGGAGCTTTTACGGGAGCTGATAAAATACGAAAAGGTTATTTTGAAGTAGCAGATGGAGGTACTATTTTTTTAGATGAAGTTGGAGAGTTACCATTGCAAACGCAGGTACGGTTATTAAGAGTTCTTGAAAGCGGAGAATTTATGAAAGTAGGATCTTCAAATATTCAGAAAACGAATGTCAGAATCGTAGCTGCGACAAATGTTAATTTATTAGAAGCTATAAAAAAAGGTAGCTTTAGAGAAGATTTATATTACAGGTTGAATACGGTACAGATAGATATACCGGCATTGAGGGAAAGAAAAAATGATATCCCATTATTATTTAGAAAATTTTCAGTTGATTTTTCAGAAAAATATAGAATGCCTCCTGTAAGTTTATCTGAAGAAGCAATTTCTTATATACAAAATTATTATTGGCCAGGAAATGTACGTCAATTAAGAAATTTTACTGAACAAATTACTGTAGTGGAAACTAACAGAAGCTTATCATTAGATAAGGTAAAAGAATATTTAAAAGACATTCCTCATACAACATCTTTAATTAACTTTTCCAAACAAAATGAAAACCATTCGGATATTTCCAGTGAAAGAGAAATATTATATAAGTTTTTATTTGACATGAAAAAAGATCTCAATGATTTGAAAGCGTTGACTTTAGAACTCATTAAAAATAAAGGAGATTTGAGACTAAAACCCAATGATCAAGATCTTTTTCATAGAGTTTATAAAGATTATGAAATTCCTAAATCTGGAGATTCTCTTGTATACTACGATGAAAAACCTGTTATACCAACTGTTCAATCAACTGTTAACGATTACCATGAAATTTTGGATGATTATGAATATGAAGATGTGTCTAATCATTCTGAATCTTTATCTTTACAAAGAAAGGAAGAGGAACTTATAAAAAAAGCATTAGAAAAGTATAATGGGAAACGTAAATTAGCGGCAAAGGAGCTAGGGATATCGGAAAGAACATTATATAGAAAAATTAAACAATATGATATTGAAGAATAAAATCATATTACTTATAATAGGATTTTTTTTTATATCTTTGTCAGGATGTTATTCATTCACAGGGATTTCATTGAATCCCGATATAAAAACTATAGAGATTAAGTCATTTCCTAATTACTCAGCATATCAAAGCCCAAATTTGAGTGTTGACTTTACTACCGCCTTACAAAGTAGATTTAATCAAAGAACTAGGCTTGTAGAGACAAATATAGATCCGGATTTAATTTTAGAAGGTGAAATAACGAATTTTTTTATTACTCCGGTAAATATACAAAGTAATTCAGATGAAGCAACTCAAAACAGATTGACAATAAGTGTTTCAGTTAGATACGAAAATAAAAAGCAGCCAGATAAAAGCTTTGAAAAAACCTTTTCCGATTATGAAGATTATTCGAGCAAAGAATTATTAATTAATGTTCAAGATGACCTAGCGCAGAAAATTAATCAAAGAATTATAGATCAAATATTTTTAGCAATAGTAGCCGATTGGTAATTTATGGATAATAGCAGAATTATACAGTTAATAGAAAATCCTGGAAAACTTAAATTTTCCGATAAGAATTATATTGAAGATTTAATAACTAAATATCCATTTGCTCAATCTTTTCATTTGGTTTATTTAAATTGGAAAAATAGATATATTTCAGATTCATTAAATAAAAAAGACCTTCAAAAGATATCAATTTATACAAGTTATCGAGAGCTTATAAAAAAATCTACAGATGACAATAAGAAGTTAATGAAATCAGTAACGACGACAGAGGATATAATAAGAGAAGAAGAAAATAAAAATTTATTAGCTGATGAAAATATAATTCTTGAAAGTATTGATAGTAATGAATTTATGGAAGAAGAGAATAATTTGATAAAATTGAATGAGATAGATGTAAATTATGAGAAAATTTTAAATAAAATAAAAACATCTGAAGAATTATTAAGTGATAGTAGTAAAAAACTAGATTTTCAACCAGTAGAGGATACTTCCAAAATTCAATTGCTTTCATCTAATGAAGAAGAACTCAGTAAGAAAAGCAATTTTTTAAATAAAGATATATTATATACTAACATAGAAAAGTTAGGAATATCTCATTTATTTACTTCGAATTTCGGAACGCAAATTGGTAGTGAAATTGAAAATTCAGATATAGAAGAATTAAATGAAAAGTTTGATGAAAGCAAAATCAAAGATGCTAGTTTGAATGATCAAAATATTGAAAATGAAAAGGAGAATATTACTTTAGGATTAGGTAAATTAACTTTCAACCAATGGATCTCCCTTTCAAAACAAAAAAATGCTTCAAAAGCTAAAAAAACAATTCCACAACAAGAAAGACAAAACAACATCATTTCAAATTTTATTGAAAATAATCCAAAGATAAAACCGGTCGCAAAAGACACGCAATATAGTAAAGATGTAGAGTTTAAAAAAGAAGAAATTCAAGATATTGCGAATTTAATGACTATTACTTTAGCTCAATTATATGTGGAGCAAGGAAAATATGATACAGCATTAACAGCTTTTAAGATATTAAGTTTGAAATATCCAGAAAAAAGTAGTTTTTTTGCTTCAGAAATAAGAAGAATAAAAAAGATAAAAAATTCAAAATAACATGACAGCAGTATATGGAATACTAATGATATTCATCATTATCGCGTGCATTTTACTAATATTAGTTGTTTTATCTCAGAATCCAAAAGGAGGAGGGTTAAGTTCAACTTTCGGAGGTAGTGGCACACAAATGTTTGGTGTTCAAAAAACAAATGATTTTATGGAAAAGGCAACTTGGACTTTAGGAGGGGTAATAGTATTATTATCAATTTTTGCATCTGTATTGATTGCAAAGCCAACTATATATACATCAACTCCAACCAAAAATTCAAATCAGTCTTCAACTACTCAGCAAGAACAGGCATTGCCAAAAACTAACGTAAAATAAAATACACTATAGTAATTAACACTAAAAATAGTAATTAATAATGTTCTTAAAAATTTATCGATGTGTTAGGAAGAAGGCAAATTAGAGAAAAAATTCTACAGGTTCTATATGCATATAATATAAGTGTGAATGAGTTAGAATATGTTGAAAAAAGTATGTTTCAGTCTATAGATGAGATATATGATTTATACATTTATCAGTTAAATCTTCTATTGGCTATAAGAGATTATGCTCTTGAAGTTATTGAAAGGAAAAAGCAAAAACGTTTTGCAACAGAAGAGGAAAAAAATCCTAATCTTAAGTTTGTTAATAATAGAATATTTGAGTTGTTAGAAAAAAACAAAGCAAGAAAAGAGTATTCAGACAAACATTTAGAATTATCGTGGCATTTAAATAATAATTATCCGGCTATTATCTTTAAAAAATTTCAAACTACCAGAAGTTATTTAGAGTATATGCAAAGTAAAGAAACAGATTTTGAATCTGAGAAAAAAATATTGCTTAAATTATTCTTAAAACATATAGCAGATAATGATATCATGTATGAATGGTTTGAAGAATTGAAGCTTTCGTGGGCTGACGATATACATATTGCAAATAATATGACATTGAAGACTATAAAATCTATGGAGGAAGGTGCGCCATTTGATACATTAATTCAAGTTTTAAAATCGGATGAAGGTATTTTATTTGCAAAAAATCTATTTAGGACAACGGTAAAGCATTATCCGGAAAGTTTAAAATTAATCGAAAAAAGATCAAATAATTGGGAACTGGATAGAATTGCAGAAATAGATAAAATCATATTAGCAATGGGATTTACAGAACTTAATTATTTTCCACAAGTTCCTGCTAAAGTAGTAATTAATGAATGCATTGAATTAGCAAAGGTTTATTCAAGTGCGAAAAGTAATGTATTTATTAACGGTATTTTAGATAGATACGCAAGAGATATGAATAAAGTTTAAACATTCTAACATATGAAAAAATCAGCAGTAGTATTTTTAATAGTTGGTCTGTTAATCACATTCAGTTGCAATAAAAAAAAATCTTCTCAAAAGCAGATAGAAAGTACACTTCAGGATAATACCCAAAATAATAGTAGTCATGAAGTACCTAAAATAACAGAAGAATCTGTTATAAAATTTAGTGAAGATACGTATGATTTTAAAGATATAAAAAAGGGAGAAAAAGTTACCCATATTTTTAAATTTACCAATATTGGAAAACGTCCCTTATTAATTTCAGAAGTACGGCCTTCCTGTGGATGTACGACTCCTAAATATACTAAAGAACCGGTATATCCGGGCAAGAAAGGTGAAGTTACGGTTACTTTCGATTCATCTAATTTTGAGGGAGAGGTAGTTAAAATTATAGCGATTTCAGGCAACTTTGAAACTAAATTAATTAAATTTCAAGCAAAAGTTAATTAAAAATAAATTTAAATAAAAATGTTAACAATAATTTTACAAGCAAAAGGAAGTTTCATGGAACAAGCAGGAGCATTCCTTCCCTTAGTACTCCTATTTGTGGTGTTTTATTTCTTTTTTATTAGGCCGCAAACAAAAAGACAAAAACAAGAAAAGAATTTTCAAGATAATATAGCAAAAGGAACAAGAATAGTTACCACTTCCGGTATTCATGGAAAAGTTGCAGAAATTATGGATGATGGGTTAATTATAGAAACTATGGCCGGTAAAATAAAAATTGAAAAATCAGCAATTTCCAGAGAATTATCCATAGCCAGATATTCGGAAAATTCACCAGCAAAAAAATAAAAGAATATAAATAAAACTTAAGGCATATTCTATAATAATAGAGTATGCCTTTTAATTATATAGAATGAAAGTAGTAGTAGGCTTATCCGGGGGGGTAGATTCAAGCGTTGCAGCATATTTATTGCAACAACAAGGTCATGAAGTTATAGGTCTTTTTATGAAGAATTGGAATGATTCTGAATTTACACTTGAAGATGAATGTCCTTGGGTTGAAGATAGTAATGATGCAATGCTGATAGCTCGAAAACTGAATATACCCTACCAAGTAGTAGACCTTTCTGAAATTTATAAAGAAAGAATTGTTGATTATATGTTTCATGAATACGAATCAGGACGAACCCCGAATCCGGATATTTTATGCAACAGAGAAATCAAATTTGATATATTTCTTAAAACGGCTTTATCTTTAGGAGCAGATAAAGTAGCAACCGGCCATTATGCTAGAATTAATTCATTTGATGGCGAAAATAAAACAATTTATCGGCTTTTATCGGGTTTAGATACCAATAAAGACCAATCTTATTTTTTATGTCAGCTTAACCAATATCAACTGTCCAAAACATTATTTCCTATAGGAAATTTAACTAAGCCCGAAGTAAGGCAAATTGCACAGGAAATTGGTTTAATCACTGCATATAAAAAGGATTCTCAAGGATTATGCTTCATCGGTAAAATTAGATTACCTGATTTTTTACAACAAAAATTAAAACCTAAAAAAGGCAAATTAATTGAAATTTTTTCAGACAATTCTATATATAAAACAGAAGAACAATCGTTTGAATCCAAAGAAGAAGAATTGATTTATTTGTCTACTCCATTAAATTATAATGAAGCAGATGGAAAAATCATTGGAGAACATTCAGGGGCTCATTATTACACAATCGGGCAAAGAAAAGGATTGGGTATAGGAGGACATGTTGAGCCGTGTTTTGTAATTGATACGGATGTAAGAAATAATACGATTTATGTAGGTGAAGGTAAAAATCATCCCGGTTTATTTAGAAAAGCATTATTTATTGATCAAAATGAAGTACATTGGGTTAGAGAGGACTTAAAAATGAAGATCGGAGATACTTTAAGAGTAAGAGTAAGGATAAGATATAGACAATCATTACAAAATGCAGTTTTATATCAATTTGAAAAGAGACTATATATCGAATTCGAAAATTTGCAATCAGCAATAACCCGAGGGCAGTTTGCCGCTTGGTATGTTGACGACGAATTAATAGGAAGTGGGGTTATTTCTTAATTATTTAGCTAAAATTATTAATCGAAAATAAGTTTTAAAATATTTAATGAAATAGGCTTATTAAAATTAGACCAATGCATATCAAAATAAGTTAAAATTTCAGAAAGCATTTGCTTACGCTGTGATGAATTAAAGCAATTTTTTAAAGATTTGAAATCATAAGTAAGTAACAGTTTCCATAGATGTGCATTTTCTTCCCTCGAAACAGTATCAGCCTTTAGAGAAAATATACCCTCTTTAATATTGAAAAAAGGGAAATCTGAATTATTTTCCAGAGGATAAAAACCAATATATTTAGAAAAATGCAGTAAAAAATAAAGATGAAAATCAGAAAAATAACTGTCTTTAACATCTAAATCAATTAAACTGTTTTTTATAAAATTATATAAAGACAAGTCTTGTGCATCCTCTTTTTTAAGAGTTTGGTTCACTATTTCTCCAATAAAAGTTATAATTGATGATTTAATAATGTTCGTATGAATAGTATTAAAAATGTGGGCTTGATGAATTTCTTTAATTAATTTTAAAGAATTGTTATTATTGGAATAAAACGTAATTTCGATTTCATTAAATAAAAAAATAAAATGACTTTTTCTATTTTTCTTCGAAAAAGAATTTTTTAAAATAAAATCTTTGTAACCAAATTTTTCAGTATAGCATTTAACAATAAGAGAAGAATCTCCATATTTTAAAAAAGACAAAACAATAGCTTTAGTGGTTTGAATCATTTATTAAACTTATCTTATCGAATGATTGCAATTTTAGTTGTAGCATGTTTTTTCCCTTCCGAATTGCTTACTAACACTAAATATACTCCGGAAGAGACCGGCTTAGCGTTAAAATTAGTACCGTTCCAAGTTGCAACTCCTCCGGGAGCTTTAGTCTCATAAACGAGGTTACCTGCAACATCTGTAATTTTGACAAAAGAATCGTGGGCTAAACCGCGTATAGTTATATTTCCTGTATAACCGGGCCTGACCGGATTAGGATACGCAACAATATCTCCAAATTCATCGTCGGAATCAACAATGTCGCTTCTATAAGAAACAATACCGGATGGAGTAACAAAATATACTTCTCCGGTTTTATCAATTTGTATATCGGTGATGAGGTTGGAGGGTAGTGGGGAATTTTCTTCAGTAAATCTATTTAAAAGAGTGGTTCCGTCTTCAGATAAATAAAAAACCCCTGAGCTATGTGTACCTATCCATTTCCTGTTAGCAGCATCGGTTTTAATTACTGTAATCTTAGTCTCTCGTAAAACTTCTTCACCTAAACCATTTTGAGTAATAACAATCCTTTCGGTATTATAATTACCTGTTTCTAATGATTGATATGGGTTACGTAATATACGAAGACCACTATCAGTTCCAATCCACGCAGTTCCGGATTTATCTAAATTTACACATAAAATATTATTAGAGGGTAAATTTCCTGAATCCTTATTAGAATCAATTAAATAAATTTTGTCATCAGATGTATTAAGCGGAGTCCGATTATATTTATATACTATTAGTCCATTATTTCTTGGAGAGGGTACCCATATATATCCTTGGGAATCAATATAAGGATTCATAGCTCCTCCGGTAAGATTAACTCTTTTTGGTAAAAGGCTTAAAAATTTAAATTGATCACTTGGAGTTTTTATAATAATGGCATTGTTTACCCCATTGGCAGATTCAGCTGCAAAGGTTTGAATCAAAATTAAATTCCCATCAGCATCAAAATCACCGCCAACCAATCGCTCATATTCAATTATTGGCGAATTAGTACGATTATAAATAAATTTCAATTGATTGTTAACCATCTTTAACAAACCATTTTCATAGGAAAGAATGAAGGCTTCACGAGTATTATTACAATTAGGAATAACTTTCATAATATATCGTTCATCATTAATGCTCTCGGCTGATACATGATCCCATCTTTGTCCATTAAAATGATAAAAACCAAAGGTATTAGGATTCGTTTGATAATAATTATCTATATTTCTTCCTCCCGGGGCTACCCACAATTGATTATCACAGATGGTTAATGAATAAGAACGGTTGTTAAAGGGGCCATCCGGTACCACGTAAGTATTGTTTCTAATAAGACCTTTAAATTGTGTTCCTGCATAAAAAATACCATCAGAATAAAAACCGGTATTTAGATCATCAGAAAATTCCATTGATTTTAAAACTTTTAAGAAATTATCTAATAAAAATATTTTATTTTTTTGAATCAATAAAAGGAAACCATCAATTGAAACGATATCCTTTAAATCAATATAATTACCTTTATTTTGCCAGGTAATACCTCCATCATCACTTTTATAAATAGTATTGTTAGAGCTAATAAATAAGGATGAATTATTTTTAGCTATTTGATTAAAATTAATTCCATTGTTAGTGTGAGTCCAGGCAGAAAAATTAGGAAGCATATTATCTATATCGTGAGAATAAATTCCACTAGTTGAGGCAGCGAATATTTTATTATTCAATATTGCGCTTTTATTGACTTTATAGTAATTGAGACTTTGTTTAAAATAGCAAGTTTCTTTAAATTCAAGTTTTTTTAAATCGAATAAAGTTATTCCAAAATCCATTGAAAGTACCGCATAGTTGCCTTCAGTATATATATGATTAATTTTTTTATTACCTTGATAATTTTTATCAAAAGGGATATCCACAACTAAATGGATCTTATCTTGTTTTAAAATATCTAATTTACCGCTGTTATACCCAACTAGTAAAGTTTTATTACTGGAATTATAAGCAAAAGCAGAAATATTAACTTCATGAAGACCGTTAGCTTTTGAGATTTTTTTTAATTCTCCGGTTGATTTATTATAAGAGAATAACCCGTTTTCAGAAGCACAGAAAATAAGATTATCGACTTGTTGAATTGCTTTAACATTAAAATAAGAAAAATAATCTTTCCATCTTGAACTTTGGCAGTGGCAAAGACCGGTAATAATTAATAAAAGTAAGAAAGTAAACTTCTTCATAGAAATGACATATATAGCATGTAAATTTAATAGATTTAGTGGAAAATTAGTGAAAATAGTATTTATTTATTTGAAAAATATTGAAAAATTTATTTTTTTAGATTTAAAGCTTTAATTTCAATAAAATGCCACGAAAAGTATGCATATGTTGAAGATAAAATGAAAGTAAATATAGCTAAATTAAGTGGATGAATTTCAGGTGAAAAATTAATAATAAATTGTTGTATAACAAAAGCTGAAATATAGATTCCATAGGAAAGATCACCTATGATATTTATTTTATTTAATGGATATATAGATAATAATCCAAAGCAAATTACGATAAAAGGGAAAATAAAATATTGGCAAAATAAAAAATAGTGCTCATCAAAAATTCTAGCAAATAAAAAAAATAACAATAGCGAAACAAAAAAAATAATTTTAATATAATTATAATTAAGTCTGTGGAAATTGAAAACAGAAAATAAAACCCCTGAAATGAAAGAGATAGAAAGGTCTGTAAAGTGAATTTGAATAGAAGAGGGATTATGAGCAGTAAAATAAAAATATAAGACCATGTTAGAGAATAAAACAGTTATTAAAAATATCTTTAAAAACAAATGATATTTTTTTATGAAAAATAAAAATGAAATTAAAATGTAAAAGAAAAATTCATAACGTAAAGTCCATAATGAGCCATTAATTACTTTAGGAAACGGATTATTTTCAAATATTCCCGAGACAGTATATTGCAAGTTGAATAAGGATAAGTTGTTAGGTATATAAGTATAGACATCCTTATTAGTGATATAATCTGAAAAACTCTTATCATAAGCAAAAGGTAATAACAAAATGGTAAAGAATAATGCTGCAAAAAGCCCCGGATATATTCTTAAAAATCTTTTCCAGTAAAAAATAAATAAAGAATAACTCCTTAATAAGCTGTTGCACACTAAAAAACCGCTCATAACAAAAAAACTTTTTACAGTTAAATAAGCAACACTAAATCCAGAAAAATCACTTAAAAAGTCAGTAGTATTATTATTTTTCAGATCATATGAATGAGTTATAATAATTAAAATTGATAACAATAACCGTAAAAAATCAAAATTATTTTTGCGCATTATTAGTATTTAGTTTAATAAATAATAAATAAAATTATAATTAATATAAATTAAAAAATCTAAAATTTTTAATAAATAAAAAAATTCTTACGATCATCTTTTTTGTAAATAAATTGAGCATATAAAATACCTAAAGAACTAAAGGTATATACAATAACTCACATAAAATCGATAAAATGTTCATAAGATATTTGTTAAATTAAAAATATTTTTTAAATTTGCAACCCTATTTAGGGCGATTTTTAATAAAGGAAAAAGAAGAAAAGTGAATACACTAAGTTACAAAACCATATCGGCAAATAAAGAGACTGCAAATAAAGAGTGGTTACTTATTGATGCAGAAGGACAAAAATTAGGGCGTTTAGCTTCTAAAATAGCTAAAATATTGCGAGGAAAACACAAAACAAATTTTACTCCACATGCAGATTGTGGTGATAATATTGTGATTATCAATGCAGGAAAAGTTGTTTTATCCGGGGATAAAACAGAACAAAAAGAATATGTGAGACATACAGGATATCCCGGTGGACAAAAATTTTCAAGTGTTGCCGAAATTAAGGTAAAAGATCCAAGAAGATTGTTGGAGTATGCAGTAAAAGGTATGCTTCCTAAAAATAAATTGGGAAGAAAAGTACTTAAAAATTTATACTTATATGAAGGAGTAGAGCATGAACAAGTTGCTCAACAACCTAAAACATTTGATATTAACGCTTTCATCTAAAAATAATGGCAGTTACACATAAAATAGGAAGAAGAAAAACATCTGTTGCAAGAGTATATCTTTCTGAAGGAAAAGGAGACTTTACTATAAACGGAAAAGACTATAAAGTTTACTTTCCTACAGAAGTATTACAATATAAAATAGCGCAACCTTTTCAATTAACTGAGACATTAGGTCAATACGATATTAAAGTAAATGTATATGGAGGGGGAGTAACCGGACAGGCTGAAGCTATTAGACTGGCAGTGTCTAGAGCTCTAGTATCACTAAATGAAGAAAATAGAACGATTTTAAAGCCTGAAGGACTTTTAACCAGAGATCCTAGAATGGTTGAAAGAAAGAAATTTGGACAGAAAAAAGCGCGTAAAAGATTCCAATTCTCTAAACGTTAATACAACTAATAAAAATACTTATAACCACTATTTTATTGTAGTGGTTATTTTATATAAAAAAATAACGATTTTAATAAACAATTTTAACTTGTCGTTTAGTTTAGCATCCAAACTTAAAAGTTAAATTTTAAGTTGATTGCAAAAACAGCGGAACGTAAACTAAAAAAAATATGGCAAAAGTAGACGTAAAAGACCTTTTAAATGCAGGTGTGCATTTTGGTCACCTTACCAGAAAGTGGAATCCACATATGGCTCCTTATATATTTATGGAGAAAAATGGGATCCACATTATTGATTTACACAAAACCTCTGTAAAATTAGATGAAGCGTCTAACGCTTTAGGAAAAATTGCTACATCAGGAAGAAAAATTCTATTTGTAGCAACTAAAAAGCAAGCAAAAGATATTGTTGCTAAACATGCAGAATCTGTAAACATGCCTTATATTACAGAAAGATGGCCCGGAGGAATGTTAACAAACTTTGTTACCATTCGAAAGGCAGTGAAAAAAATGAATTCAATTGACAGAATGAAAAAAGACGGTACTTTTGAAACTCTATCTAAAAAAGAAAAACTGCAAGTAGATCGTCAAAGAGCAAAATTAGAAAAAAACTTAGGATCTATTGCTGACATGACTCGTTTACCTTCTGCTCTTTTTGTAGTAGATATACTAAGAGAACATATCGCTGTGACAGAGGCTAAAAAATTAGGTATACCTGTTTTTGCAATCGTAGATACTAATTCAGATCCTCAGTTGGTAGACTTTCCTATTCCGGGTAATGATGATGCTTCAAAATCTATAGATTTGATATTAGAAACAGTTACCAATTCTATTAAAGAAGGGTTAAGTGTGAGAAAAGCTGAAAAAGCCAAGGCAAAAGAAGAAGGCGCAGCAGAAGAAGAAGACGTTTTAATGCAAGATACTAATGACTCTGAAGTATCTGATAATAGTGAAGAAAATAATGCAGAATAAAATTAAATTTAAATAAAATAAAGATGTCATATTCACCAAAAGCAGCTGATGTAGCAAAACTAAGAAATGCTACAGGAGCAGGAATGATGGACTCAAAAAAAGCTTTAGTTGAAGCAGAAGGAGATTTCGACAAAGCGGTTGACTTATTAAGAAAAAAAGGACAAAAAGTTGCTGCAAATAGAGCAGATAGAGAAAATCTTGAAGGAGCAGTAATAGCTGCAGTAAACGACGCCCATACAAAGGCAGTTGTAATTAAATTAAGCTGTGAAACAGATTTTGTTGCAAAAAATGAAGATTTTGTTAAATTGGCTAAGGATTTTGCAAAACTTGCATTAAATTTCAATACCAAAGAAGAATTATTAGCAGCCGATTTCAATGGTATTCCTGTAAGTGAAAAACTTATCGAGCAAACGGGAGTAATCGGTGAAAAAATAGAAATATCCGGATTTAAAAAATTAGAAGCTCCATTTGTAGGTTCATATATACATGCCGGAAATAAAATAGCTTCTGCAGTTGGTTTATCAAAGTCTTTCGGCAATGCAGCTGAAGTATCTAAAAATATTTCAATGCAAGTTGCAGCAATGACCCCAATTGCATTAGATGAAACACAGGTTGATTCTAGTGTAATTGAAAAAGAACTTGAAATTGCTAAAGATCAATTGCGTCAAGAAGGTAAACCGGAAGCTATGCTTGAAAATATAGCTAAAGGAAAATTAAATAAGTTTTTTAAAGATAATACCTTGTTAAAGCAAGATTATATAATGGGTGAAAAAATTTCAGTTGAAGATTATGTGAAATCAATTGATCCTGAAGTTAAAATAACCGGGTTTATAAGATTATAATTCAAAAGTTATATATTAGAAAGACTGCATTTATGCAGTCTTTTTTATTTTAGATATATATTATTTAAATAAATTTAAGAATTAGAATTTATTCATTTTTTCAATTTTTTATCCATATATAGTAAGATAAATTCAAGAAATAAAAATAAGAGTATAATTCCACATGTATTTAATACAGCTTGTTGTAAACCTATTTTGTTTGCGTCTAGAAATGGATAGGGATATATATCTGTGAAATGACCTCTTATAAAAATATAAATAATATAAATGAGAGGAGGAAAAATAGCAAAGACAGCAATTTTTTTATCTAATTTTTGTACAAAACCATATAATATCCAGTATAATGCTGATAAAAAAGGAATTATTACGTGTAAAGCTTCGTTGGTTAATATTATAATACCTTTAAGTTTATGATCATGTCTTAGAACAATGTTATATACTATACAAGTAATAGTTGTACAAATAATACCATCTAATTGTAAAATACGAAACCATTTTTTAGAATAATCAGATTTAAAAAGCAATATTAATGAAGTAATTCCAACAGCCAAATTAGATTGAATAGTAAAATAACTGTAGTAATAAATAAAACGATTTAAATAAGATTTTTCATTTAAAATTAATGGATGAACGTCACCATAGATAAAAGTATAACTTTCTGTAGTAATGCTGAAAAAGACCAAAAAAAACAATTGATAAATTAATAAAATATCTCATAAATTTTAAATAATGAGGTTATAACTATTATAAAAGCAAAAAATTGTAAAAGTTAGAAAGCAAAGGTAAACTTTAGATAAATATTAAATAAAATTTATGCAAAATATAAAATTTTTATAAAAAACAAGGTAACGGTTAGATGTAAATGATGTTTGATATAATTGTGTATATAATCTAAAATAATGTGAAACATATAAGAGAAATAATTAATTAAAAATAAGCAGTACGTTAATAATTTAAGTATAAGTATATACGACTAAAATAGGAGTGATCATTTTATTGCATACTCTATTGTCATAATACCAAATGTAATGTTTTACCATCAATACAAATATCAATCTTATTTTCATTACGTGAATTAGGAAGTAAAATCGCAGGATTAACAAATCTTAATTTTGCCTCAACAAGTGTATATACTTATTTAAGCAGGTAATTTTTAATCAGTTGGCTTATTTAGATAAAGTTAAATTTTATCTAAATAAGCCAATATTCAATTATAAATTGACAAATATAATTTTAATGACAGGAAATAATACAATCATTAAAGTAGAAACGTCGAAAAAGGAAATAACTGAAAAACGTAGATCTCCTTTACTAAAATCTGATGCTATACCGATAACTTAAAATGGGCATAATTAATTTTTACTTTTTGGATAAGTAATTGATGAATAATAGATTAATTTTTATGTGACCTCTTTATCCAAGGATATAAAACAATGTTAAACAAGAATAATAATATACCTATAGATACAACCCCTAAAATAATTTTTACGCTTAAAGATATATCTTTATTACTATAAACATTAATTTCCTCATCATAAATTAATTTTATATTTAAAATAATAATGATTATGCATACAATCCAAGATATAATTTTTAAAGGTAATTTGATTGCAAACCTTCCCATTTTATCTTTATCACTAACAAAATGGATGAGAGGAATCACTGCGAAGCCTAATTGCATACTTAATAGAACTTGACTAAAAATAAGCATTTCATTAACGGAACTATCTCCTAATATGCTTATTACCATGACAGCGGGTATAATTGCAAGTATGCGTGTCAACAATCTTCTTAAGGCGGGATTCATTCTAAAGTGGAGATATCCTTCCATTACAATTTGTCCGGCAAGTGTACCGGTCACGGTTGAACTTTGTCCGGAAGCAATTAAAGCAATGGCAAAAAGAACGGGGGCTAGAGGGCCCAATAAATTGGATAACATTTTATATGCATCATGTAATCCATCAATATCATGTAATCCAGCACTATAAAAAGTTGAGGCAGCGAGAACTAATATTGCAGCATTCACAAAAAATGCCAAATTTAATGCGATGAGACTATCGTAAAAGTTATATTTAATAGCTCTTTTTAAAGATTCATAATCTCTTTTTATTTTTCTAGTTTGAACTAAAGCAGAATGAAGATACAAGTTATGTGGCATTACAGTTGCTCCTATAATTCCGATTGCTATATATAGAGCCTCAGTATTGGGAAGGGTTGGTTTAAAACCCTTAGAAACTTCAATTATATTAGGTTTTGCTAAGAACATCTCAACAAGAAAACATCCCCCTATAATCGCAACTAAAGCGATGATAAAGGCTTCCATTTTCCTTATACCAAATCGTTGTAGAACAAGTAAAAGCAGAGTATCTAATGCAGCAAACCAAACCCCCCAGATAAGATCAAGTCCAAATAGAAGCTGCAACCCAATAGCCATTCCTAATACTTCAGCTAAATCAGTTGCTGCTATGGCTATTTCTGCAAAACCATATAAAATATAGTTCATCCATTTTGGGTAATACTCTCTATTGGTTTGCGCTAAATCTAACCCGCGAACAATACCTAATCGAGCACTTAAAGCTTGAAGCAATACTGCCATAATGTTGCTCATTAATAAAACCCAAATTAAAGCATAGCCAAACTTACTGCCTCCCGCAATATCAGTTGCCCAATTTCCCGGATCCAAGTATCCAACAGCAACTAGGTAAGCCGGGCCGAAAAAAGAAAGTATCCTTTTCCATTTTTTAGGATTTTCAGTATTTATACTTTCATGAACTTCTTGCAGAGATTTCTTACTCAATTGTTAGACTTTTCTAATATTTGCAAATATAAATTAAATTTTTGCATTATAAAATATAATATCAATCATTTTCAGGTATCCATAAATAATTTTTAAAATTGATGATCATATCATTTTTAACTCGGATTCCTTCATTTTGTAAAAGTTCTTCCATAAGTGTAGGGGTGGGAAAATGAAATTTCCCCGTTAACATTCCGTTTCTGTTTACTACTCTATGAGCCGGAATATTTGGTAAAGAATGAGAAGAGTTCATAGCATATCCGACCATTCTGGATGAGCTTTTAACTCCCAAATGAGCAGCAATAAGACCGTAAGTGGTTACTTTACCATAAGGTATTCTTCGTACAATTTGATATACTTTTTCATAAAAATTGGTTGTTTTCATGGAGTGAATGAAAAGTTTTTTAAAGTAAGCAAATAAATGCTATATAATTAATTTTAATTATTGAAATGTAATAAAAAATGATAATATATCTATTATTCAGCAAATTGGAATTTATAATTAAAAAATATTAAAATTGATATTATTAATTTATTTATAATAAATTTTAGATATAGAATAAAATTCATTACATTAGCAAAGAAGGGAGTTTAGGCTTCAAACACATCATAAAAAATGAGAATTTGTGATTTTTACTTTCTATAAAATAGTTTTTTTATTAAATCGAAAGCAAAAATAAAGAAATGATTCTAATACATGCAGAATCATTTCTTTTTTAGTTTAGACTGGTTTGTGCTCCATAATAGTTAAGAAATAGAATTTATTTTTCATGATAAAAAAATTATTAATAATAAATAGCCTTATAATAACCATAATTATTAAGTTAATCTATTTTTTTAAGAATAGATAAAGTTTTTTTATGACTGTCAAAAGCAATTTCATTAAGATCTATTTCAGATAAATTTTTCCATACATAACCTTTTAACTCAATAGGATCGAAATCTCCAACGGATAAATTATCATCTTTATAAAGAAAGAATAAATCAATAGTGTTATATAAAATATCTTTATATAAATAAGTATTGGGATATGAATTTATATATTTTAACTTAGATGTGTCAATGGATATATTTAATTCTTCTTGTAATTCCCTAAAGCTGGCTTGTTCTGCAGTTTCCATGGCATCAATAAATCCTCCCGCCAGATCCAAATAACCCTTTTTAGGTTCTTTATTTCTTATAGTCAATAATACTTTATCTTTTTTTTGAATGACAACAGCAGTTGCTCCGGCTGTATTATGATAATATTCAAAATTACAATCTAAGCATACAATCTTAGATCCGTGTGGATATTCTAAATGATTACTTTTACAATTGGGACAGAATTTGAAAATTGGTTGCATATTACATAAGTTTTAATATCCAAATTTAATTAAGTATTTATAAAAAAGTGTAACCAAAATTTTTTTTATATTAAAATTATAATAAATCATTTTCAAAATAGTAAAAAAATCTTTTAAATAGAAATAATTGATATGAGGATTGTATAATATAATATTTAACAAATAATCAAAATTAATATTATTTCATAAATTAGTCGTTATAAATTTAGTGTAATAATAATAAAATAATTAAAAAATAATACAATGGCAACAATAACATTAAAAGGTAATGAAGTACATACATTGGGAGCTCTCCCTGAAGTTGGAAATAAAGCTCCGGATTTTATATTAGTGGATACGGATTTATCAGAAAAAAAATTATCGGATTATAAAGGTAAAGTAGTTATTTTAAACATATTTCCAAGCTTGGATACAGAAACTTGTGCCATGTCTGTCAGAGAATTTAATGAAAAAGTATCTGATATGGAAAATACGGTGGTTTTGTGTATTTCAAAAGATCTCCCTTTTGCACAAAAACGTTTTTGTGCTGCAGAAGGTTTAGATAATGTTATTCCCCTTTCTGCATTTCGTTCAAATTTCGGTAAAGAATATAATTTAGAATTTTCGGATGGTCCATTAAAAGGGTTGTTTAGCAGATCAGTAATTGTGCTTAACGTTTCAGGTGAAATTATATATAAAGAACAAGTAGCGGAAACGACTAATGAGCCTAATTATGAAAAAGTGATGGCTGCTATTTTAAAATAAAAACAAATTTAGATAAACCATGCCTTATATTTTTAATATGAGGCATTTGAATTTTTTGCTAATATCTGCTTGTAATTAAAAAAAATTAAGTTCAGTAAACATTTATTTTCGTTCCTTCTTTAATTTAAATATTTTTTTTAAAATATTTACTATATACAAACATATGTATTAAAACTTATTTTTTGACAAAATACTTAGACTTAGAATGTAAAACTAGTACGATAATTGAGATTAGCAGTTAACAAGGGGTATATAAAGAAGTAAGTAGGAAAAAATATGAGAATGTATATTAATATTATATAATTTAAATTTTTAATTTGAAAGAAGCACAGTAAATTTTAAAAAATAATTCAATTCTTTTTAAAATTTTAGCTGTATTATTAGAAATTAAAGCAATGAGTTCAATTAAAATTATAACTTTTTGTAAAAAAATAAAAACATGAGAAATTTCAACAAGAAATAACTCTTTGGGATATAAATAGTTTTTACATTTACAATTTAAAAAAGTATAACAAAAAAAATTATAAAAACATGAGCAGAAAATTTCCGGCAGGAGTAGCAACAGGATCGCTAGTAAAAGAAATATTCGACTATGCTAAAGAAAAACAGTTTGCTTTACCGGCATGTAATGTTATAGGATCTAGCAATATTAATGCAGCTCTTGAAACAGCTGTTAAAGTAAATGCACCCATAATTATACAATTTTCAAACGGGGGATCTCAATTTAATGCAGGAAAAGGATTTAAAAACCAGTCCTTAAGAGCAGATGTTTTAGGAGCAATTGCTGGAGCAAAACATGTCCATACATTGGCAGAAGCCTATGGAGCAACTGTAATTTTACATACAGACCATTGTGCAAAAAAACTATTACCATGGATTGATGGTTTATTGGATGCGTGTGAAGAATTCCATAAAAAAGAAGGTAAAACACTTTATTCTTCACATATGTTGGATCTATCAGAAGAGCCATTAGATGAAAATTTATCTATCTCTTCAAAATATTTTGAAAGAATGGCTAAATTAGGAATGACTTTAGAAGTTGAAATAGGTATTACCGGTGGAGAAGAAGATGGAGTAGATAATTCAGAGGTTGAAAGTTCTAAATTATATACACAACCTGAAGACGTTTATAAGACTTATAAAGCATTAAGTGCAATAAGTCCTAATTTTACTATTGCAGCAGCATTTGGTAATGTTCATGGAGTGTATAAACCGGGTAATGTTAAATTAGAGCCCAAAATACTTCATAATTCCCAAGAATATGTTCAAAAACAAGTTGGAGGATCTTCTAAACCAATTAATTTTGTATTTCATGGTGGATCTGGCTCCTCTCTATTAGACATAAGAGAAGCCATAAGTTATGGGGTAGTTAAAATGAATATTGATACAGATTTACAATTTGCTTATACCGAAGGGGCCAGAGATTATGTAGAAAAAAATATCGATTATTTAAGAACTCAAGTAGGAAATCCTACCGGAGATGAAGCTCCCAATAAAAAATATTATGACCCAAGAGTATGGATGAGAAAATGTGAAGAGGGATTCACTAAAAGATTAGAAAAAGCTTTCGAGGATTTAAATAATATCAATACACTATAGAAATAAAAATATAAAATTTAATTATAACAATAAAAGCATCTTAATTTAAGGTGCTTTTATTGTATATTTGAAAAAAAAAGAAGTATGAAAAACCAGCTAATATTTTCAACACTAATTGCATCCATTTCAGTAGTTCTCGCCGCGTGTTTTCTGGGCAATTCTTACAAAAAAAGAAACCAATCCCACTCGATCATTGTTAAGGGATTGGGTACTCAAGATTTTGAATCAGATTTAATAGTATGGAAAGCAAACTTTTCAAAGAAAAATCTAGATTTAAAACAAGCCTATGCAGAATTGGATGTTGATAGACAAAAAGTGAAAGAATATCTTTTGTCCAAAGGATTTTCCAATAAAGATATGGTTTTTTCATCTGTTGACATAAGTAAACAATACGATTATAGATATGTTGATGGGATAAATCAAAATATTTTTACAGGATATCAATTAGATCAAACTATAACCATAGAATCTAAGGATGTGCTGAAAGTGGAAGATCTTTCACGTCAAATTACAGAATTAATCAATAACGGTGTAGAACTATATTCCCGTCCTCCTTTATACTACTATACTAGATTATCTGATTTAAAAATAAAAATGATATCAGATGCAACCAAAGATGCAAAAAGAAGAGCAGAAGAAATAGCAGTTAATGCTGGGTGTAAACTAGGGAAATTAAAAAATGCCAGTCAAGGAGTTTTTCAGATAACTGCCCAAAATTCATCCGAAGAAGATTATTCGTGGGGAGGAGTATTTAATGTATCTTCAAAGAAAAAAACAGCAAATATTACTATTCGTTTAGAATATGAAATTAAATAAGTATTAACCCCACCCATCAAAAATTAAAATGGAACATACATTATTTCAACCGTTTAATTCGAAAAAGCTACAATTAAAAAACAGGATAGTAATGACTACTATAACTCGGTCTTTTGCTTATGAGGGCATACCTACCTAAACAAGTAGCTAATTATTATCAAAGAAGAGCACAGTCAGAAGTAGGTTTAATTATTACAGAAGGAACGTTCGTTCGTAGGATGGCTTTATCCAATGATCCGAATGTACCTATTTTTTATAATGAACAAGTATTAGAGGGATGAAAAAGGGTAATTAAGGAAGTACATGCTAATGATGGGGAAATAGCTTTGCAACTTTGGCATATGGCAATAATTCCAACCTATAAAAATTGGAAACCGTCAGAGTCTTTTAAAGGGCCTTCCGGACTTTTAAATCCGGAAACACAAGGAAGAAAGGAAACGAGCGAAAGCGATATAGAAAAATAGAAGCTTTTGCTGAATCTGCTTATCAAGCTAAGAAAAAAGGTTTTGATGCCTTAGAATTACATGGTGCACATGGATATTTGATAGATCAATTCTTTTGGGATAAATTTAATAAACGGAAAGATAAATGGGGAGGTACTACAATAGCCGTAAGAAGTCGTTTTGCCACCGAAATAATAAAAGCTGTTAGAAATGCTTTAGGAGAAGATTTTCCTATAAAATTGCGTTTATCACAGTGGAAACAGCAAGATTATATAGCTAAATTAGCCAAAAGCCCTGAAAAGATGGAGCAATGGTTACTACCTTTGTCAGAAGCAGGAGTAGATATTTTCCATTGCTCTCAACGAAGATTTTGGGAACCGGGATTTGAAAATTCAAATTTAGATTTTGCAGGATGGGCAAAAAAAAAATTACGGCCAAACCATCGAATAAGTGTCGGGTGAGTGGGGCTTACCGGTGACTTTATAGGGGCATTCAAAGGACAAAGTTTTCAAGCATCCGATAATTCTCTTGATGAATTAAATAGAACATTAGATTTAATAGCAGTTGGAAGAGCACTACTTTCAGATCCAAAATGGGTATTGAAAATTAAAAAAGAAAATTTATAAAAGCTTAAAGAATCTTCTAAAGATCAACTAAAAGAATTATATTAATAAAAGTACAAAAATAGCAGTAATATAAAAATAGAGATCAGGATTTAATTTTTATTTAAATAAAGAAATAAAAGAAAAGGTTTTTTATCTTTGTATAAAACAAGTTCTTTACTTAATTTCTTTATCAACAAGAATAAGGTGCTGTGTAAAAACGACTTAATAGGGAATCATGTGAAAATCATGAGCTGACGCGCAACTGTAAGTAACGAGTAAAAATTTTATCAATAAAAACCATTGCCGATATGAAGGTGAGAAGGTAGATAAAATGTTATGAGCCAGGAGACCTGCCTATTCTTAATTGACAATGCTTTCGCGATTAAGAGCAAGATCACAAAATATAAAATTTGGATATAAGAAACTTCATGAATATATTATTTACTTAGATAGTTTACTTATATGTCAGTCCTATTTTGAATTTTTCTTTAATTTTAATAAAAAAAAGAAAGCATTGTGAAGTTTAGCAATAAGAGCTTTTTATAATATAATCGTTTAAAAAGTTATAAAAATGCAGACACACAATCTTGGCTATCCGCGTATTGGTAGTGACAGAGAACTTAAAAAGGCCTGTGAAAAATATTGGACAGGTAAAGCATCAGTAGAAGAACTGATGATAACAAGTAAAGATATCCGGCATCAAAACTGGATAACACAAAAAGATTTAGGAATTGATTGGATACCCTCTAATGATTTTTCTTATTACGATCAGGTACTCGATATGTCCTTAATGGTTGGAGCAATTCCTAAAAGATATAATCAGGTAATACTGGATAAGTCAAACACAGAATTAGACTTATATTTTGCCATGGCAAGAGGGTATCAAAAAGAAGGTATTGATATAAAAGCCATGGAAATGACCAAATGGTTTGATACCAATTATCATTATATTGTACCTGAATTTGAAAACAATCAAAAATTTTCATTGTTTTCTACAAAAGTTATAGATGAATATTTAGAAGCCAAAAAAGCAGGCATCAAGACCAAACCGGTTATTGTTGGGCCCGTATCTTATTTATTGTTGGGAAAAGAAAAAGAGGAAAACTTCAACAAACTGGATTTAATAAAAGATATTCTCCCTGTTTATCTAGAAATATTACATAAGTTGAAAAAAGAAGGGGTTGAGTGGGTACAGTTCGATGAACCTTTTCTGGCTCTGGATTTAGATGCAAAAGCTAAAGAAACTTACCAGTATGCATATAAAGAAATCCATAAACAATTTCCTTATATAAATAAAATACTTACCACTTATTTTGACGGCTTAAAAGACAATTTACATCTAGCCTTTAGTCTTCCCGTACAAGCTTTACATGTTGATTTGGCTCGTTGTCCAGAACAACTCGATGAAATTTTAGGAAATATACCGGAAAAATTATTGTTATCATTGGGAATCGTTGATGGAAGAAATATATGGAAAAACGATTTTGATAAATCATTGAAACTAATTCATAAAGCAATTTCTAAAATTGGTGAAGACCGTATTATGATAGCTCCATCTTGTTCACTTCTTCATAGCCCTGTAGATTTAGAATTGGAAACAGACACCGAAGCTCTTTCAACAGAAATTAAAAATTGGTTGGCATTTGCAAAGCAAAAAATAGATGAGGTGGTAACACTTAAACGACTTGCAGAAAATGAAAATACCCCTGAACTGCAAAAAAAATTACAAGAAAATAAAAACGCTGCAACCAGTAGAAAAACATCTACTTTAATACATAATGAAAAAGTCAAAGAAAAAATAAGAAATATAGAAAAAGTAGAAGATAAAAGACATTCTGTATTTTCACAACGAAAGAAAAAGCAGGCCAAGTCATTGCAATTACCTTTATTTACGACGACGACGATCGGATCCTTTCCTCAGACATCTGAAGTTCGAAGCTGGAGATCAAAACTGAAAAAAAGATTGATAACTCCTTTAGAATATGAAGAGTTGATAAAAAAGGAAATAGAAAAAGCAATACGTTTTCAAGAAAAAATAGGCATTGATGTATTGGTTCACGGAGAATTTGAGAGAAACGACATGGTTGAATATTTTGGAGAACAACTTGAAGGAGTTGCTTTTTCCAAAAACGGATGGGTACAGAGTTATGGAAGCCGTTGTGTGAAACCACCTATTATTTATGGAGATGTTTTCAGGCCTAATTCCATGACCGTGAAATGGTCCTCGTATGCACAATCTTTAACAAAAAAACATGTGAAAGGAATGTTGACCGGGCCTGTAACCATATTGCAGTGGAGTTTTGTAAGGGATGATCAACCGAGAAAGGAAACATGTTTTCAGATTGCATTAGCCATAAGGGAAGAAGTGCTGGATTTAGAAAGGGCAGGTATAAAGGTTATTCAAATAGATGAACCAGCCATTAGAGAAGGCCTTCCATTGCGAAAAAAAGATTGGAAAATATATTTAGAATGGGCAATAAAAGCTTTTAGGATTGCTTCATGCGGAGTAAAAGATCAAACACAGATTCATACACATATGTGTTATTCAGAATTTAATGATATAATACAAAACATAGCAGATATGGATGCTGATGTAATTACTATTGAGTGCTCTAAATCAGATATGAAATTATTAAACATTTTTTCAGAATTTAAATATCCAAATGATATAGGTCCCGGCGTTTATGACATACATTCTCCAAGAATACCTTCCAAGAAGGAAATGGTTTCCTTGTTACAAAAAGCAATAAAAAGCATACCGGTAGAGCAATTATGGATTAACCCTGATTGTGGGCTTAAAACTCGAGGGTGGGAAGAAACAGAGAAAGCACTTATAGAAATGGTAAGTGCAGCAATAGAATTGCGTGAACAATGCTAAAATGAATTAAGTTAAATTTATTAATGCCTTATATTTTATAATAATAGTAAACGATAAAATTAATATTTTATGAAAATTTTAAAATTACAATGTTAAATAATCTAAAAATTTAGATAAATTAGCTTATTGGAAAAAGAACCAAAAAATTTTAATATTTATTTGATTACAAAAAGCTAAAACGCTGTAAGAAAGATTGTCTGAATATATATTTTTATGTGTTATTAAAAAGCTGAAAGCATTACAATTTCAGCTTTTTTGTTTTATTATAATTATGTACATATATATTTCTTTAAAATAAAATAGTAAATAATTAGATAATAATGTATTAAATTATCAAATTAATTTATACTTTTGTATATAACACTAAATTACAAATAAAATTATCATGGATTTAAAAAATGCTGTTATAGGAAACTTCAATATATTTGATAATATCTTTATATCAATTAAACTAGTTGTAGCATTCATCGCTGTATTGATTTATATTAAATTAGTAGGACGAACGATATTAAACCAAGTTTCAGGAATTGATTTAATTCAAAATATAGTCTTAGGAGGACTAGTAGGTGGAATCATATATAATCCTAAAATATCCATTATGGAATTTGCCTTAGTATTGTTTATTTGGACATTAATAGTGTATTTAATAGCAATTCTCACCAAAAAATTTAGTCGTTTAAGGGGATTGGTTGAAGGTCCAATTATTCCCTTAATATTAAAAGGAAAATTTAATATAGAAGGGTTTAAAAAAGCGAAGATTGATATAATGACTTATGCCAGCGTATTAAAAAATAATGGTATATATGATATATCAAAAGTGTATTTTGCTCAAATGGAGCAAGACGGTTCAATTACTGCTTTTACAGATGACTATGATAAATATGCAGTATTATTAGTTATTGATGGCAAAATTAATCATGTTTATTTAGAAGGAATTGATAAAACAGAAGATTGGCTAAAGAATGAATTAAGAAAAGAAGGATATAATGATGTATCAGAAATTTTCCTTGCACAATGGTCACCACATAAATTTTTTATTGTACCTAAAAGCCAAGATTACAAATTGAAGATTAATGATTAAGATTATTACCTGATTTTTACTTCAAAAAACCGCACACCTTCAATATAACCTTCCAGAAAATCATTTTCCTTAAGTTTAGAAACTCCCGATGGAGTTCCGGTGAAAATTATATCTCCCATTTTTAAAGTGAAATATTGTGAAATATATGAGACGAGGAAATTAAATGAAAAAATCATTTCTGAGGTATTACCCTTCTGCTGAATTTGACCATTTTTAACTAAAGAAAAATTCAAATTATCTAAATTGAACTTTTCTTTATTAACAAAATTTCCAATTAAAGCAGACCGATCGAAAGCTTTAGATTTTTCCCAAGGAAGCCCTTTTTCTTTTAATTTATCTTGTAAGTCTCTAGCTGTAAAATCAATACCAAGACCAATTTCAGAATAATAATTTCCGGCAAATTCCGGTTGTATATACTTTCCAACTTTAGAAATTTTTATGAGAATTTCCACCTCATGTTGAAGGTCTTCAGTGAATTCAGGAATATACCAATCATCACCGGGTTTAGCAAAAGCCGTATCCGGTTTAATAAATAAAACCGGCTCTTTAGGAATTTCATTGTTTAATTCTTTCGCGTGATTACTATAATTTCTTCCTACACAGATAAATTTCATAAAACACTTTTTAATTTGGCTCTTGTAAAAATTTTTTTCGAATATAAAGGAAAATCAGCATTCATTAACCATGAATAATACCCTAAATCACTAAGGAAAACATTTTTTAATTTCTTCCCTTTATATTTTCCAAAATTGAAAATCTCATCTTCATCTTTATCTATGCCTACAAATCCGGCCAAGTCAGCATTTTTGCTTTGCAAAGTAAACTCATGTAGAAATTTCATATCGTTTTGAATTTCCTCATATTTTTCAAGTTGAGCTTTTAGTATTTCATAGGTAGCGAAAGTATCTGCAGATGCAGAGTGTGCATTTTCTAAATTTTTATCACAATAAAATTTATAAGCAGCAGAAAGATTCCTAGGTTCCATTTTATGGAAGATAACTTGAACATCAATAGGGCGGTGTTTTTTTGTGTCAAATTCGAACCCATTTCGCAAAAGTTCTTCAGCAAGTAAGGGGATGTCGAATCGGTTAGAATTATATCCTGCTAGATCAGAATCTTTAATCATTTCCAGAATTTGAGGGGCAATTTCCTTAAATGTAGGAGCATCGACAATATCTTGATCATAAATCCCATGAATTAAAGAGGATTCTTTAGGAATTGGAATTTCCGGATTAACTCTCCAAGTTTTGCTCTCCTTAGATTGATCAGGATTAACTTTAAATATACTTATTTCAACAATCCGGTCTTTGCTTATATTTATTCCGGTAGTTTCCAGATCGAAAAAGCAGATTGATTTATGTAGTTTTAGGTCCATTAGAAATGATTTTTTTTCTAAATATAATTGATAAAATTAGGTAAATTAAAATAAGTAATGGTATAGCTGATATTTTAAGAAAAATTAACATAACTATACATATTATAAGAAAAGAAAATACGAGAGAATTATCTTTCCATTTAAAATTTTTAAATTTAAACGCTAATAGTGGAATATTAGCAACCAGCAAATAACTAGATAATGCCGTAATGGATAATAAAAACCAGCAATTATCCAATAATAAAAAAGTATGACTCTGATGTAAATAGTATAATGAAAATATCAATATAGTATTTGCAGGTGTAGGCAATCCTTTAAAATAATAGCTTTGCTCTTCATCTAAATTAAATTTAGCAAGGCGTAAAGCAGAAAATAAAGTAATTAACAATCCCAAAAAAGGAAATAGTACTATATATTTATTATGAATAAATCCGTTTGACAAATTATTTAGACGCGCATAAAAATCATCTCCTCCCAGCATGGTAAACATAAATAAGCCGGGTAATACACCAAAAGTAACGATATCTGCCAAACTATCAAGCTCTTTTCCAAAATCTCCTGAAACCTTTGCAAGACGAGCAGCAAAACCATCGAAAAAATCAAAAATCAAAGAACACAGAAGCAGAATTAAAATATAATTTATGGGAGTTTTTATTATTGTTAAAATACACGCAATGCTACCACAAAGTAAATTAGCAAGAGTGAGTGTATTGGGAAGATATTTCATTTTTCTATTATTTTATAAATAAAGTATAATCAAATACAAAGCTAATTAAGTTATAAAAGTAAGAATTATTTTTAAAAATCCAGAGTAACCTAAGTAATAAAAAAATAGTTTTTAACGTTTAAAGAATAGTTGATTTTTTCAAAAGATAATATTATTTGAAAGGGAAATTTTTAAAAAAAATTAAATTAGTCTTTATCATTTGTACTACTTGCGCAAATGCAAATCTTCATGCACAAGCTTTTAGAAAGTATTCTAACGAATTTTTGAATATCGGAGCGGATGCTCGGGCTTTCGGAATGGGTAATAATGTAGTAGCCAATATATCTGATGTAAATGCCGCATACTGGAACC
Organism: Apibacter mensalis; assembly: GCF_001418685.1. Taxonomy (GTDB): domain Bacteria; phylum Bacteroidota; class Bacteroidia; order Flavobacteriales; family Weeksellaceae; genus Apibacter; species Apibacter mensalis. The sequence continues at coordinate 160,875 of NZ_LIVM01000003.1, read as the reverse complement.
CGGCAGGACTGACGGAAGTTAGAGATTCCTGGCAAGGAGCTTTGATGCATGCAGAATATTTTCAGTCTATCGCCAAATATGAATATGCAGCTGCTGCTATTCCATTAAATAGTGGAACAGAAGGCACTATTGGTTTTTCACTATACCGATTTGCCGTAGATGATATTATGAATACTACTCAATTAATAGATAAGCAGGGAAATATAGATTATAATAAAATAAGCCGTTTTTCAACTGCGGATTATGCATTTATGGCTTCCTATGCCGGTAATTTATTTAATGATCCTAATCTTTCGATAGGTGCCAATGCAAAAATTGTATATAGACATATCGGTAAATTTGCTAATGCATTTGGTTTTGGTTTAGATGCAGGATTACAATATCGGACTCAAGATAAATTTTATTTTGGAGTTATGGCCAGAGATATAAGTACAACTTTTAATGCATGGTCTGTAAATGAAAAAAAATTAAATAAGTTAGAATTAGACGAGGAAACACTTAATGAAGCTCCTAAAGATAAAATAGAGCTTACCATGCCTAAATTGAAATTAGGAGCCGCCAAAAAATTTGATTTAAATAAAAAAATCGGGTTATTGGCAGAGTTAGATTTAAACTTTGAATTTGATAAAAACAATGATTGGATTTCATCTGATGCGGTAAGTATGTCTCCTTCCATAGGGGTAGAGTTCGATTATGATCAAGTTGTGTACGTACGAGCAGGCTTAAATAATATGCAATATGAGACCCGATTTGACGATTCAAGAAAATTAACCATTCAACCTAATGCGGGTATAGGTTTTCGTTACAAAGGAGTAACGGTAGATTATGCTCTAACCAATATAGGAAACTCTTCAATTGCTTTATATTCTAATATATTTTCAGTTAAAATTGATATGGCTGAGTTTATTAAATAATTTTATAGAATATAGGAGTGTAATTATCTTATACATAGAGAGTATAATTTTATTATTTAGAAAATAAGTGTTACATTTGTAAAGTTTTTGGGATTTAAAAGATTATTAAAAGCCTATCTACAAGGGCTTTTTTTTGTACTTTATTCTTAGAAAAGTATAGTAAATTATGATTGAAATTTAGTTTTTATTAGAAGGTGTTATTATGACATTAGAAGAGAAAGTAAATGTATTATTAGAAGATTTTCTTCAAACTAGGACAGATTTGTTTTTAATATCTTGTAAAATTTCTAAAACTAATAAAATAGAGGTTACCATAGATGGTGATAATGGAGTTTCAGTACAGGATTGTTTAGATTGTAGTAGAGCTATTGAAAATAACTTAGATAGAGAAGAGGAGGATTTCGAATTGTCAGTCTATTCTTATGGCATAGACAATCCTTTATTATATCCAAGACAATATCTTAAAAATAAGGGAAGAGAATTAAAGATAATTACCATAGAAAATAGAGAGTTAAATGGAATTATAATGGAAGCAGATGAAGAAAAAGTAGATCTTATATGGAAGGAAAGAAGAGCTAAAGAAAGAGGTAAAGGTAATGTAACTATAGAAGTCAAAGAACAAATACCCTACAACGATATAAAAAGAGCAACAATAAATATAAAATTTTAATTTAAATTAGAACGGACCGATGGATAGCATAGAGTTAATAGAATCATTTGCAGATTTTAAAGACGAAAAAAACATAGATAGAATTACTTTAATGGCGATTGTTGAAGAATCAATGAAAACCGTTTTAAGAAAAAGATATGGTTCAGATGATCATTTTGATGTTATTGTTAACCCGGATAAAGGTGACTTGGAAATATATTTGAATAGGAAAATCGTCGAAGATGAAATGTCTGAAGATGATTTATTAGAAATAGAAATTAGTGAAGTTAGAAAAATTGATCCAAGTTTTGAAGTTGGAGAAGAATATACTCAAAAAATCGAATTGAATGAATTAGGAAGAAGGAATATTCTTGCATTCAAACAAGTATTGAATACTAAAATAGCAGAATACGATAACTCTAATTTATATGAAAAGTTTAAATCTATTGAAGGAGAGATTGTAAGCGGTGAAGTGCATTACATTCGTCACAAGCAGGTTATATTAGTGGATGAAGATCAAAATGACATGATACTTCCTAAAGAAAATCAAATACCATCTGATTTCTTTAGAAAAGGAGAAACAGTAAAAGCTGTAGTTGAGGAAGTTGGATTTAAAGGTGGAAAGCCGTTGATAATTCTATCTAGAACTTCACCGAAATTTTTAGAAAAATTGTTTGAATTTGAGATTCCTGAAATATATGACGGTTTAATTACCATAAAGAAAACAGTGCGTATACCTGGGGAAAAAGCCAAAGTTGCAGTAGAATCATATGATGACAGGATAGATCCTGTAGGAGCATGTGTAGGTATGAAGGGATCTAGAATCCATTCAATTGTAAGAGAATTAAGAAATGAAAATATAGATGTAATCAGTTATACCAATAATCAGCAATTGTTTATCCAAAGAGCACTTAGCCCAGCGAAAGTGTCTTCAATGGAATTAGATGAGGAAAATAAACATGCAGTGGTTTTCTTGAGACCGGAAGAAGTTTCTAAAGCTATAGGTAAAGGTGGGCAAAATATTAAATTGGCTAGTTGGTTAACAGGATATGAGATTGATGTAAGAAGAGATGAACCTGAAGAAGAAGATATTGAATTGACAGAATTTTCCGATGAAATAGAAAGCTGGGTTATTGAGGAATTGAAAAAAGTAGGATTAGATACAGCAAGATCTGTATTAGAAAAAGATGTAAATGATTTATTAGAATTAACGGATTTAGAAGAAGAAACTATCATAGATGTAATCCGTATTTTAAAAGAAGAATTTGAAGAATAATATGAATTTCTTCCAATAAATTATCATATTTGTAAAAAAAATAGAATAACAACAAAGTATATATGTCGGGTATTCGATTAAGTAAAGTATTAAAAGACCTTAACATCTCTCTTGACAGAGCAGTTGAATATTTACATTCTCAAAATGTCGGGATTGAGAAAAACCCTAACGTAAAGTTAGATCAAAAAGCGTATCAGCTCTTAGTTACTGAATTTTCAGAAGATAAAATGAAAAAAGATGCGTCTTTAGATGTGGTCATAAATAAAATTCCGGAAAGAAGAAAGGAAGAGAAGGTGGAGCAACCGGAAATATTTAAGGTTAAAGCCGATGAAATAGCTGCACCTAAAACTATAGGTAAAATAGACCTTGATGCTCATAAAAAAGCAAAAAAAGATTTTCGAAAAGAGAAAGAGAAAGAAGAAGTAAAAGTAATTCCCTCTCAAATTCTTGAGCAAAAAGAAATAAAACCAGTTGAAGAAAAGAAATCGGGCATTAAAATAGTCGGAAAAATATCACCGGAAGATCTTCAAAGGGCTAAAGAACCCACACATCCTGTTAAAAAGCCGAAGGAGAAGAGTATTGTAGATGAGCCGAAACAGGAAATTAATGAAGAAATAAAATCAGAAAAACCTCAAATCGTTTCTTCACCTTCAAAGGTTGAAGAAAATGAAAAAAGATCACAGGATGACGAACCTGAAAAGTTGGAGACCCAATATCAGAAATTAGATGGGCCGAAAATTACAGGTCAAAAAATTGATTTAACTCAATTTCAAAAACCCAAAAAAGTCAACAAAGAAAATTCAAATTCTGAAAAAAAGAAAAGAAAAAGAATTGTAAAAGATTCTAAAGTTGATGTAAATGCAGTTGCCAAATCAATTAATAGCAATGGAGATAAGAAAGGCGGATCTGGTCAAGGACAAAATAAAAACTTTAAAAAAGGTGGAGGAAACAGACGTACAAATTCAGGCGGAATTAACAGAAATGTTCGTCCTGCAGAATTAACTGATGAACAAGTAAAAAATCAAATTAAAGAGACTTTAGAAAAATTAACATCTAAAGGTGGAAAATCTAAAAGTTCAAAATTCAGAAGGGATAAGAGAATTTTAAGAAGAGAGCAAGAAGCGGAATTACACGAACAAGAAAGAAAAGATAATACCATAAAAGTAACTGAGTATATTACAGTAAACGAGTTGGCAAGTCTAATGAATGTTGCAGCAACAGAAATTATTTCCGCATGTTTTTCTTTAGGTGTTATGGTAACCATGAATCAACGGTTAGATGCCGATACCATGGTATTAGTAGCAGATGAATTTGGTTATAAAATTGAATTTACTGATTCAGAAGTAGATGATTCCGCTATAGAAGAAGATCAAGATAAAGAAGAAGATTTGGTTACCAGAGCTCCAATTGTTACCGTAATGGGGCATGTCGACCATGGAAAAACATCGTTGTTAGACTACATAAGAAATACCAATGTGATTGCCGGTGAATCAGGGGGTATTACACAACATATAGGAGCTTATAATGTAAAGCTTTCCAATGATCAAAAAATAACATTTTTAGATACTCCCGGACATGAGGCGTTTACAGCAATGAGAGCGCGTGGTGCTCAAGTTACAGATTTAGCAATAATTGTAGTTGCGGCTGATGATAATGTGATGCCACAAACTAAAGAGGCTATTAGTCATGCTCAAGCAGCAGGTGTTCCTATGATATTTGCAATTAATAAAATTGATAAGCCTAATTCCAATCCGGATAAAATTAAAGAGGAGCTGTCACAAATGAACCTTTTAGTCGAAGATTGGGGAGGTAATATTCAATCTCAAGAAATTTCCGCTAAATTTGGGACTAATGTTGATGTATTACTTGAAAAAGTTTTATTGGAAGCTGAAATTTTAGATCTGAAAGCCAATCCCAACAGATTATCTAATGGAGTTGTCATCGAAGCAGCTCTAGATAAAGGTAGAGGTTATGTTTCGACAATATTAGTACAAAATGGAACTTTGCGAGTAGGAGACTATATTTTAGCAGGAAAAAATCATGGAAAAGTAAGAGCTATGATGGATGAAAGAGGAAAACCTATGAAAGAAGCTGGGCCTTCAGTTCCGGTAACTGTTTTAGGTTTAGATGGAGCACCTACTGCTGGTGATAAATTCAGAGTATTTGAGGATGAAAAAGAGGCAAAACAAATTGCTAATAAACGCGAGCAATTAATAAGAGAGCAGTCCATAAGGACTCAAAAACATATAACTTTAGATGAAATAGGAAGAAGAATAGCATTAGGTGATTTTAAAGAATTAAATATTATCTTAAAAGGAGATGTAGATGGTTCGGTGGAAGCATTAACAGATTCTTTACAAAAATTATCTAATGATCAGATTCAAATTAATATTATTCATAAGGGGGTTGGTCAAATCACAGAGTCCGATATCTTATTAGCAGTAGCTTCAGATGCTATATTAGTTGGATTTAACATTCGTCCCAATCTTAGTGCCAGAGATTTAGCAGAGAGAGAAGAAATTGAAATCAGAACCTATTCTATTATATATGACGTAATTAATGATGTTAAAGAAGCCATGGAAGGTATGCTTTCTCCTGAAATAAGGGAACAAATTATTGGAAATGTTGAAATTCGAGAAACCTTTAAAATCTCGAAGGTGGGAACTATTGCAGGGTGTATGGTTTTAGATGGAATAATTAACAGGAATTCTAAAATACGTATTATAAGAGAAGGAATAGTTGTTTATACAGGAGAGCTTGAAAGTTTAAAAAGATTTAAGGATGATGTAAAGGAAGTAAGCAAAGGATACGAATGTGGATTGAATATTAAAAATTATAATGATATACAGATAGGCGATTTATTAGAAGTATATGAAGAAGTAGAGGTAAAGAAAAAATTGAAGATTTAATTGTAAAATTATAAATAACTACTAAAAAAGCTGTATGAAATTTTTATACAGCTTTTTTATTTTTATGCTATCTATATTATTATTATAATGTTCTTTCAAAAAAAATAGTTCGTTTTACTGTTATTTTAATATATATTTATAAAATTGGCTAATTCTATAACAAAAAATCAATATTTTAAGATAATTTAATATTATTTTTGGATATATTAAAAAAATGTTAGAATTTTGTTGTTTAACTAAGTATATAATATTGTATGAGGAAAGAACTTAAAATTTTAAGCGTGCTAGGTTTGTGCTTATCCGGACAATTTGCTTTTGGGCAAATTAAAGGTAACGTACAAGAGGCTGATGGTGAACCTGCCATAGGAGCAAAGGTCGAAATTAAGGGAACGAATACTTTTACAAGAACCGATGAGGAGGGTAATTTTGAATTATCTGCAGGGAAAGTTGGTGATGTTTTAGTAATTACTAATTTAGAAGAAGATTCTGAAGAAGTAATGGCAAAAGATGATTTAATATTTAAATTTTCGAAAAAAATTGAGAAAAAAGACGAAAAAGAAATTGATGAAGTAGTTGTCTTAGGGTTTGGAAGGATAAGGGATGCCAAAGATGTGGTAGGAACAGCATCTGTCGTAAAAGGATCGGATATATCAAATGCCCCGATTGCATCATTTGATAAAGCATTGGCAGGAAGAGTTTCAGGTTTATCTGTAAATTCATCTACCGGACAGCCGGGGGGACTTGCACAAGTAAGATTAAGGGGTATAACCTCTGTAAACGGGAATAATAATCCGATATATATAATTGATGGGGTAAGAATATCTTCAGGTAATTTAACTAACAATAGAAATAATTCCGAAACAGATCCGTCCACTAACGTTTTAGCAACAATCAATCCCAATGATATAGAGTCGTATACTGTGCTAAAAGATGCAGCAGCAACCTCCTTATATGGAGCAGATGCAGGAGCAGGAGTAATTGTGATAACTACCAAAAAAGGAAAAAATGGAAAAGCCAAATTTACGGTTGATTTAGAAAGAGGCTTTGGAAAAAAAGCGGTAAAAGGACCTAAATCAATTACTCCGGGAACATGGAATAGAGTTTTAACAGAAGCTGTCAAAAATAAAAAGAATATAACTGAACAGGAAGCAATAGATTATATTACGAATGAATTAGCTCCCAAAGAAACAACGTTACCATTATGGGATGGTAAAACACCGGTTACAGATTGGACTAAACTAGTGGAAAGAGATTATACCTCTCAAAATAGTCTTAATATAGGAGTAACCGGAGGTTCCGAAAAATTAAAATACGCTTCCTCACTTAATTATTTTTCACAAGAAGGAACAGTAAGAAGTACAGATTTTGATAGAGTTAGCGGAAGATTAGCAACTGATTATACAGCAACTGACAGATTAACCATACGTACAGACATCAATGCCGCATATACCAAACAAAATAGTGTATTAAACGGGGGATATTTTTCTAACCCGCTATTAACTAAATACTTTATGTTACCAACAGATCAGGCTAAAAATCCAGATGGAAGTTACAATTTAGGAAAAAGGGGAAGAATGTTTAACGGTATGTTTAATGCCGCTTATTTATTGGAAAACAATTATATAACCACTAAAACTGCCAGAGTTTTTGCTAATGTACAAGGGCAATACAAAATCATTAATAATTTAAAATATATTATAAATTTTGCACCTGAGTATATAAACATCGAAAGAGATAAATATGATAACCCTATTCATGGAGACGGGGCAAACACAAATGGAAGAATGATCAATGAAAGAGTAAGATATTTTAACTGGAATGTACAGAATATTTTAAATTATTTTTTCACAGTAGGAGAGAATCACCATTTTGATGCACGAATTATACAAGAAGCTTATAAAAAAGACTACAAATATTTAAGTACTTCTAATACAACATTAGGTAGATTAGGGTTATATTCTACAGATAATTTTGTTAAAAACGAAGAAACAAATGGAAATGGCTATATGGCTACCAGAAATGCATATGCAGCGAACATAAGTTACGATTACAGTAGAAAATATTTTCTTGACGGAACAGTAAGAAGAGAAGCGTTGAATAACTTTAGTTCAGAAAATAAATGGGGCACATTTTGGTCAGTCGGAGCAGCCTATGATATTTCTAATGAAAGATTTTTAATCGGATCATCCGTTAATTTATTAAAAATTAAAGCTTCATACGGAGAATTAGGAAACCAACTATTATATGACGATTTAAATTCTTTTGCACAATATGGATATAATCTAAATTATAATGATGCTGCCGGAGGATATATTTATCAATTAGGTTATAAAGATTTTACCTGGGAAAAGATTAGACAATTTGATGCAGGTTTTGAAACAGAATTCTTTAACCATAGATTGAATTTTTCAGCTTCTTATTTTCATAAGAAAACAAAAGATTTAATATTCCCTAAGGGTATATCGCTAACAACAGGTTTTTCTACTGTATTGGTTAACGCTGGAGATATGGTAAATAAAGGGATAGAATTAGATTTAGGGGGTACTGTAATTAAATCAGATACTCCGGAAGGTTTTAACTGGTATGTTTCAGGAAATTTCACTTATGTAAAAAATGAGGTAACAAGCCTACCACTGGGTGAATCCATTACAGGAGTAAATATTGTTAGAAAAGGAGAAGCAGTAAAAAGTTGGTATATGAGAAAATGGGCAGGAGTCAACCCGACTACAGGAGAAGGACAATGGTATGTGAATGGTAAAGGAGGAGAAGTTACAACAGAATATAATAAGGCAGAGAGAGCTGTTCAAGGAACTACACTTCCTAAATACATGGCGGGAGTTTCAACAGATCTATCCTATAAAAGGATATCTTTATCTGCAACATTCAGCGGTAACTTTGGTCATAAAATATATGATGGATGGAGAAATTATACCACTAGTGACGGACAATATATACACATATATGGCGGCTATGAAGAACAAGGCGATTTCTGGACACCGGATAATCCTAATGCATCTAATCCAAAACCTATACTTACCAACGATTCCAAATCAAACTATTCTTCAACTAGATTTTTATATGATGGTGATTTCATAAGATTAAGAGATTTAACAATTGGATATACTTTTTCAAAATCAGTACTAGATGATATAGGACTTACTAATCTTAAAATATATTTAAGAGGTACTAATATTTGGACCTATTGCTTTGATAGTAAAGTAAGACACCTGAAATTAGAGCCAGAACAAAATGTTAATGGAGGCGGAAGTAATTTTGAACAACCCATATTAAAAACATTTACTGTTGGAGTTAATGTCGGATTTTAAATAATAAGAAGATAACCATGAAAAAAATTATAATATTAGCAACTGTTTTATCATCATTAATTTCAACAGTATCATGCTCAGATGATTTTACAGATCCAAAATTGCAGCAAAACGATATAATAGAAGATACCCCCATTACAACATTAGGGCAGCTGGAAACGTTTATGAACGGAACCTATGCTTTGATGAGATCTCAATATTATTACGGTTGTAATTATATAGTATTTGGGGAGGTTAGAGGAAGTGACGAAATGTATTCAACAGGTTCTTCAGGAAGATATATGACGGTTTCTCAATTTACCATGAATGCAACTGATAGTTATGCCAGTGACACTTGGAAAAGAATTTATCGGGTAATATCTAATGCAAATATTGTTATAAATGCAACCCTCACAGACGGAACTTCAGAAGAAAAAATTAACGAAATAAAATCACAAGCCTACGCTATACGAGCTTGGGCATATTTCGATCTAATTAAATTATTCGGACAAAAATATACCCAGGATAAAAATTTAGGAGTACCATTGATTTTAGATAATACCAATAATCCAGCATCATTTGCAGTATCAAGAGCAACATTAGAAGAATGTTATGCTCAAATTGAATCTGACTTTCAACAAGCATATGAAAAATCAGTGCACAATCTGGATGTTAAGCAAACATTAACTAAGGGAGCTATAGCAGGATTGATGTCAAGATACTATTTATACAAAGAAGACTATAAAAATGTCTATAAATATGCCAGCGAAGTAACTGGCCAATATGCTCCCATCGACAAAGGGTTATATGTAACAAGTTGGAGGATTGAAGGGCTTAACTCAATATTTGAATTAGCCTATGGTGTTGCAGGTGCGATAGGCACATCAGGTGTAGGTTATATTTTTTCACTAGATGGATATGCAAATACCAGAATAAATCCGAGTTTAGTCTCAGCATATGACCCTGATGATATTAGAGCTAGAATAAAAAAAGATAATAAAGATAAGACCGGAATGTTACGTCAAAATTCTTCTAAAAATGCAACCTATATGGAAGGTAAATATCCGGTATTGACAGGAGAATCCAATCAAAAGTTAGTAAGATATGAAGAAATTGCTTTAAATCAGGTAGAAGCTATACTAATGGGAGGAGGTGGTTCTAATGATGAAGCTTTAGAATTAATTAACGGAATTAGAGCCCAAAGAGGAATTATGCCATTAACGACTCTAACTATGGATGATTTAAAAGAAGAAAGAAGGAAAGAATTAGTAGGAGAAGGATTCAGAGTTTGGGATTTATTAAGATGGAATAAAACCTTAACTAGAACAGATTTAACAGGAGAGCAAGATATCACTCTGCCATTAGGAGATTACAGATTAGCTTTTCCAATACCACAAGCTGAAATAGATAATAATTCAGGAATAAGCAAAGACCAACAAAATAAAGGTTATTGAATGATTATAAATACGATAAAAACCACCTTAAATAAGGTGGTTTTTTTTATAGGTAACTTTTGTTTATTGATTTAAGCTTTGGTTTAACAATCTTATTTAAATAAATAATATGCATATATAAATCCTTAAAACAAATAGTTTTATAAATCTCTTAAACTATATAATAATAAAATAAACTTAAAATATAGGGTATAAATGATGATATTCGGCATTATTTTAACAGATATTAAGGATAATATTACATATAGAATAAACAGTCGGTTTTTTTGCCTTTTTTTTATTTTTATATTTGCATATTGTTTACGTACATGAGTAGAACTAAAATATTTTTTATCTGTTTTTTTTCAAATATAGTTTCAATATTTTCTTTTGCTCAGGTAACAGAAGATAAAACAAACCAGCTGCCTGCAACTAATATAACGACTTCAGTTTCTGACTCTATAAAATTTTATAATCCTACCATACAATCCTATAAATATTGGACAGAAAATAATACTAAGGAAGTTTTTGATACTGTATTAACTATAAATAAGTACTATAAAAATAAAATGTACAATCATAAAGATAGTTTTGGTGCTATGCCGTTTTCCAATATAGGACATGCCTTTAATCCGTTACTATATTCAACTAAAATTAATTCTGAAATAGATTTAATTCCCACGGGAAAATCTTTCAACCTTATTGAAGCAGATGAAGTAAGATATTTTGATGTTCAAACACCGATGACGGAATTCCAATACAATAATGGGTATAAACAGGGGCATTCATTATCAAGCTTATTTACACATAATATAAACTCAAAACTTAATTACTCCATTCAATACAGAGGATTACGCTCAGAAGGAAAATATTTAGAACAATTATCATCCAACAATACACTTTTATTTACCCTTAACTATCATACTAAAAATCAAAAATATAATTTGTGGACTCATTATATAACTGCCAACGTAGATGATGAAGAAAATGGAGGAATACAATTTCCTAAAAACTTTGAAGATGGAGATAGTAGATTCAAAGATCGGGACCGAATGGAAGTAAATCTGACTGGAGCGCAATCAAAATACGGAAGACGGAGATTTTATCTAGGACAACAATTAGGGATAATTAATTCAGGAAAAAACACATATCCGTTATCTATAAAAAATATTTTTACAGCAGAATCCTCTCACTATACCTACGAAGAATTTAAAAACCTTAACACCTATTTTTCAGATAAAAAAGGGATTTTTAATGCAGATAATTTAAAAAGTCATTATAATACTAAAAAACTTAGAAAAATTACCAGTCGGTCAATGGCAGTTTTTGATTGGAATGATAAATTACATTTGGAAACAGGATTTAAATATGAACATTTAGAATTTAACTTGGATAGAATAGTAGATCCTAGTATAACCTTTCCAAAAAATTTAAAAGATGACCGAATAGGAATAGCAGGAAAACTCTCTTTCAATTGGAAAAAAGAAATAGTATTAAAAACTCAAGGAGAAGCCATGACAGGAAACGAGTTTAAAAATTCATATTACTTAGATAATTATTTAATAATAAGTCCATTAAAAGATTATTATGTAGGGATTAATCTAGGAGTTAACTCACAGCTACCGTCCTTAAACCTGCTATATAATCAAAGCTTTTATAAGTCCATGAATTATTTTGTGCAAGATCCGGAAAACGAAAAAACTGTACAAGTAGGCGGAGAATTACATATTAGGCCATATAACACACGAGTTTTCACACAATTTTATAATATAAAAAATTATACTTATTTAGATAGCGATTATCTGCCTAAACAGTTTTCATCCTCTGTGGATATAGTACAAGTAGGCATAAAAAACAGCTTTCAATATAAAAAGTTCCACTTAGAAACTCATTTAGCTTATCAAAATGTTACCGATAATAAACCACTGTTGCCCTTGCCAAATTTTATAGGTAGAGCAACCATTTATTACCAATCAAAGGCATTTAAAAACAATGCAGAATTTCAATTAGGATTAAATGCTTATTACTTTAATAAATTCCAATCCAGACTGTTTGTGCCTGTAATTAATGAGTTTAGATTACAATCTAAAACAGAAAATTACAATATAGGAGAATATCCCGTTTTAGATTTATTTCTGCATTTTAAAGTCAAAAGAATGTTGATAATACTAGAAGGACAACATTTCAATTCCAGTTTTAGTGGTTATAAATTCTATAGTTCACCACTCAATCCGTACACGGATTTTCGTTTAAATGTAGGAATACTTTGGTATATATTCACTTAAAAACATTAAATAAAATTTTTATTATTCCTTTTTTATAAGCAAAATTTTCCATAAATTAGTGTTTACTATTACGTGTAAAAAGTTATATTATGAATACTCCTCTTTTTGAAATCGATTTGAAAGTACGCGATTACGAATGTGATGCACAAGGCATCGTAAACAATGCAAATTATCAACATTATTATGAAGTAGCTCGTCATGAGTTTTTAGAGCATAACGGGCTTGATTTTTACGATTTGCATCAAAAAGGAATCGATTTAGTTTTAATAAGCATACATGTACGCTATATGAACTCACTAAGAGGAGGAGAGCAATTTTTCTGCACCATAGATTCATTGGAAAAAGAAGGAATACGATATATATTTAATCAAAAAATTATACGCAAATCCGATAACAAAGTATGTTCTGAGGCAAAAGCAGAAGTAGTAAGTGTTGTAAATGGACGTGTAAGTATGCCGGCAATATTAGATGAATCATTTGCTAAATATTTTCAAAAATAAATAAAATAAACTCATACAATTTGAGTGTTTTACAAAAATTTAAAAGTAACGGTAAGTTACTTCTAACCGGAGAATATACAGTACTGGATGGTGCGTTAAGTTTGGCACTACCTGCTCGATTGGGTCAATCTCTAGAAGTATATGAAATGGAAAAGCATCCTAAAAAAACGGTATGGATTGCTTACAAAAATGATGGAAAATTATGGTTTAAAACTGTTTTGGATATACATGACAACAAAATAGAAGAAACGACGAACCTGAATTTTTCAAAAAAATTACTTCATATTTTTAAACAAGTTCAAAAACTGAGAAGTGTAAAATTACAAAATCATGTGGGATATGAGTTTACTACAAGATTGGACTTTCCCGAAAATTGGGGGTTAGGAACCAGTTCAACCTTAATCAATAACATTGCTCAATGGGCACAAGTTAATCCCTATAAACTTTTAGAAAAAACTTTTGGAGGGAGTGGCTATGATATAGCCTGTGCCAATGCCAATACACCTATTACTTATCAACTCAAAGAAGACGAATTAAAGAATATTAATAAGGTTGAGTTATCATCAGAAATAACAGAAAATCTTATATTTATTTATTTGAATCAAAAGCAAAATTCAAGAGAAGGTATACAACATTATAAACAAAGAAAAAAATCTCAACGTCTTATTGACGATATTTCAAAGATAACCCAAAAAATTACTAATTCTAAAATTACTTTTAATCAATTTAGAACTCTTATTTCAGAACATGAGCAAATGATTTCCGAGTTTATAAAATTAGATCCTGTAAAAAAGGTTTTATTCAACGATTACCCCGGATTTATTAAAAGTCTAGGAGCTTGGGGAGGGGATTTTATTATGGCTGAAAAATTTGAATTTACGGAAGAATATTTTAAAAATAAAGGGTATGATGTAATCAAAAATTATAAGGATCTTATACGGTAGCATTTGTATAAATTTTGGGGAAAACACATAGATAGTAATTGAGGTGCTAACGATAATAATAATTTAATATTATAATTATTTGATATATACTTGTTTATGATATTGGTTAGTGTTTGCCTCTGTTTTAGATTTTTAAAAAATTGATACTTATATATTTTATGAATATCTTTACATATCAAAAAGTTTAAACTTAAGATTATGTTAAAGATAGGGGATAAAGTTCCTGATTTTGAAGGAATCGACCAAGAAGGGAAAACAATTAAGTATTCAGATTATAAAGGAAGAAAACTTATCATATATTTTTATCCCAAAGCAAATACCCCGGGTTGTTCAGCTGAAGGTTGCAGTCTTAGAGATAATTATGAAGCTCTTCAGAAACAAGGATATAAAATTATAGGAATAAGTAAAGATTCAGTAGATAAACAAAAATCATTTCATGATAAATATTCATTTCCTTTTCCTCTCATAGCTGATGTGGATAAAAAAATTATAGAATCTTTTGGAGCATGGGGTAAGAAAAAAATTATGGGCAAGGAATATGAAGGAATTTTACGATTTACCTATATAGTAAATGAAAATGGAATAATTAATGATATTATTACTAAAGTAAAGACCAAGAATCATGCAGAACAAATACTTAGAAACATCAACCTTTGAAATTATCTTAGTACCGAATTCCGATATGAGTAAACAGCGGTTATATTAAAAGATTTGATAATACATATAAGTAAAATAAATAATGGCAGAAAAAGAAAGCAAAGACGCAAATAATTCAGAAGCAAAGAAAAAGGCGTTGAATCTAATTTTAGACAAATTAGACAAAACCTATGGTAAAGGATCAGTCATGCGAATGGGAGATAAGCCTGTAGAAGAAGTAGACACTATTCCTACCGGATCTTTCGGGTTGGACTTAGCATTAGGTGTCGGAGGCTATCCACGAGGAAGAATTATTGAAATATTCGGTCCGGAATCATCGGGAAAGACTACACTAACTTTACACGCAATAGCTGAAGCTCAGAAAAAAGGTGGAATAGCAGCATTTATTGATGCTGAACATGCTTTTGATCCCACCTATGCTCAACGATTAGGTATAAATTTGGACGATTTGATTATTTCACAACCCGACGATGGGGAACAAGCATTGGAAATTGCGGATAATTTGATTCGATCAGGAGCTATTGATATTGTAGTTATTGATTCAGTAGCTGCATTAACTCCCAGAGCTGAAATAGAAGGAGAAATGGGGGATTCTAAAATGGGACTCCATGCACGACTTATGTCTCAGGCCCTAAGAAAACTAACCGCCACTATAAGTAAAACTAAATGTACGGTAATATTTATAAATCAGCTTAGAGAAAAAATAGGAGTCATGTTCGGAAACCCGGAAACAACTACCGGAGGAAACGCATTAAAATTCTATGCTTCAGTAAGAATTGATATACGTAAATCAGGTTCCCCGATCAAAGATGGAGATAATGCAATAGGAAGTAGAGTAAAAGTAAAAGTAGTAAAGAACAAAGTAGCCCCTCCATTCCGTCAAACAGAATTCGATATTATGTACGGAGAGGGAATATCTAAAGTAGGGGAAGTTTTAGATTTGGGAGTTGAAATGGGAATCGTAGGAAAATCAGGATCATGGTTTAGTTATCAAGATACGAAGCTTGGACAAGGAAGAGATTCAGTCAAACAATTATTAAAAGATAATCCTGAATTATTGGAGGAAATAGAAAACCGCATCAAAGAAAAATTAGCAGAACAATAAAATATGAAATAATTACTCATAAAAAACGATGATTTTTTTAAATTCATCGTTTTATTTTTTTTATAAAATAAAGTATTTTTATATGATAGTAACTTTCGTATGTTAAACAGTATGATTAATTGAATAAAACAGATGAATAATGCAATGTTTAAACTACATAAAAATACGATAAAATAATTATAAGATTAATTCAAATCATCAATTCATCTAATTTCAATAATAAGTTATATAACCTTAAATCCATTCATTAACATGTTCACCGGTACCCATTTTAATGCTTTTAGCTGAAATAGTAAAAGTTTCTATTAGAGGAATTTTACCATAAGAATCAAAATTTTCTTTATATTTCACAACATAACCATCAAAAAAATATAATTCTTTCAAAGTAGTATTGGTGTCCATTTTTATAAATATTATTTTACCATCTTTTCTTTCAAAGCTATTAGTCATCCATTCAAAAATGTCGGTTTCGCCTGTGGATTCAATAGATACTTCAATCCTTCCCCCTCTAGTTTGAGATGATGGGCGACCGGTTGGATCTGTTTCCTGAGCTAAAGAGTAATTAATATTCAATATATTATATGATTTTTCTTCTACTTCTAATTTCGCTTTAAATGACATACTAATTATTTTACGATTATCTTAATAAAATTGTGTTAACAGTAATTTATAACACAAATATAATACATGAAAATTGTCTTATTTTCAAATTAATGTTAAATTAATAGTAAAATATAAAAATATTAGTATGTCCTATTTTCATTTAAAATATAAAGAGTAAACTATTTATAATTCAAAAAATCAATTGATAATAAAGCTCAACATGTCTTTTAAGATATAAAATAATATCTAATTTATGTTTTTAATTTACGAATTGTAAATTATAATGTAATTTATGTAATAAATTATAATTATAATTATTACTTTTATAACTTAAAAAATTCTGAGTTAAAATTATGTGGAAAAGTGAATACTGTAAAAAAGGATTGTATGATCCGGAATTTGAGCATGACGCGTGTGGGGTAGGTATGATAGTCCATACTCAAGGTGTCAGGTCCCATTCCATTGTTGAAAATGGGCTTCAAGTTTTAGAAAATATGACCCACAGAGGAGCTGAAAGTGCAGATAATAAAACGGGAGATGGTGCCGGGATAATGGTGCAAATACCTCATGAATTTGTTCTCCTACAAGGAATACCAGTTCCAGAAAAAGGCAGATACGGAAGCGGGTTATTATTTCTGCCTAAAGAAAAAAATGAAGAAAAAAAGGCATTTGAATTGCTATCAAGATTAATCAAGAAAGAAGGATTAAGTTTCTTAGCCTTACGAGATGTACCTGTTAATAGTGACATACTAGGAGAAATATCAAGGGCAAATGAGCCGGTTATAAAGCAGATATTCGTAAAAGGAGAAGAATATTCTCAAGAAGTTTTAGAATTAAAATTATATTTACTTAGAAAAAAATTTGAAAAAGCTCTATTAGAATCAGATATAATAAATAAGCGCGAATGTTACATGGTAAGTTTGTCAACCAAAACTATAATATATAAAGGAATGTTGACATCCTTACAGCTAAGACATTATTTTCCTGATTTATTACATCCCAATTTTACCAGTGCTATCGCATTAGTTCATTCACGATTCAGTACCAATACTTTTCCAACCTGGGATTTAGCTCAGCCCTTTCGTTTAGTAGGGCATAATGGAGAAATCAACACTATAAAAGGGAACAGGTTGT
Source organism: Apibacter mensalis (assembly GCF_001418685.1). GTDB lineage: Bacteria > Bacteroidota > Bacteroidia > Flavobacteriales > Weeksellaceae > Apibacter > Apibacter mensalis. The sequence continues at coordinate 143,161 of NZ_LIVM01000003.1, read as the reverse complement.
GGATGGAAGCACGAGAAAGCGTGTTAAAATCTGAAAAAATTGGAAATATAGAAGATATATGGCCTATAGTTCAGCAGGGAATGAGCGACAGTTCTTCATTCGATAATGTATTGGAATTTTTAGTAATGTCTGGAAAGTCTTTGCCTCATGCTTTAGCTATGATGGTACCGGAATCATGGAATGATAAAAACCCTATCTCATCCGAACTGAAAGCATTTTATGAATATCATAGCATACTTATGGAACCATGGGACGGTCCTGCAACCATCTTATTCAGTGATGGTAGATATGCTGGAGGATTATTAGATAGAAATGGATTACGTCCTGCTCGATATCTCATTACACATAATGATATGATGGTAGTAGCTTCTGAAACCGGAGTAGTTACTTTTGATCCGTCAGAAATTAGAGAAAAGGGAAGACTAAAACCCGGGAAAATGTTAATGATTGATACGGATACAGGAACTATTCAATATGATAAAGAATTAAAAGAAGAACTGGCAAATGCATATCCGTATAAGCAATGGTTAGATAAAAACAGAATTTCTTTAGATAATATATCTTCGGGAAGAAGCGTAAAATACGAAGTACCGAATATAGATGTTATGTTATCTGCTTACGGATATTATAGAGAAGATATCGAGAAAATTTTAATACCTATGGCTAAAGACGGAAAAGAACCGGTAGGTTCTATGGGTAATGATACTCCTCTAGCAATATTATCCAAAGGACCGAATCGCTTATTTTCCTATTTCAGACAACATTTTGCACAAGTTACCAATCCCCCCATAGATCCTATCAGAGAGGAATTAGTAATGTCATTGGCAGGATATATAGGTTCTTTACATAAAAATATATTGGAGCCCATGCCGGAACATTGTAAGATGGTAGGACTGGCATATCCAATTATAACCAATAAAGAATTGGATCTGCTAGAGAACTTAGATTATAAAGGATTTAAATCAACAGTTATTCCCATAACTTTCACCTATCAATCCAATGAATATGCTTACGGATTGGAAAAAGGGATTGAAGAACTTTGTAAAGCTGCGGAAGAAGCTGTGGATAAAGGAAGCAATTATATCATTTTGAGTGATAGAAAAGCAGATCTTGAGCATATAGCTATACCATCACTATTAGCAGTTTCTTCAGTTCATCATTATTTGATAAAAAAAAGGAAACGTATGCAAATTGATCTGGTGGTAGAATCAGCAGAACCTAGAGAAGTAATGCATTTTGCCTTATTATTTGGATACGGAGCCAATGCTGTAAATCCCTACCTATCATTTGCCATGTTAAATAAGTTGGTTCAAAATGGTGAAATACAAATGGTATTTTCAACAGCAGAACGGAATTATATGAAATCCATACACAAAGGATTATTGAAAGTTCTTTCAAAGATGGGAATATCTACACTTAAAAGTTATATAGGGGCCCAAGTGTTTGAGGCTATTGGATTAAGTTCAAAAGTATTGTCGAAATATTTTGGTCATACTATTTCTAAAATAGAAGGTATAGACCTAGAAGACATTGCATACGACACTATACAATCATTTCGAGAAGCATTTGAAGAAGTACATGATTCAACCATATATGATAACTTAGGAATGTATGCGTGGAGAAAAGGAAGGGAAGCTCATGCTTGGAATCCTGAAACTATTGCAAAACTACAAATAGCCACAAGAACCGGTGATTACAATAAATTTAAAGAATTTACGCAAGAGGTTGATAATAAAGAGGATAAAATATTTATAAGAGATTTTATCGATTATACCTCTAATAAACCCATAGATATAGACTTGGTTGAACCTGCTTCAGAAATAATGAAACGATTTGTTACAGGAGCTATGTCTTTCGGTTCAATCAGTAAAGAAGCGCATGAAGCTATAGCAGTGGCTATGAATACTATCGGGGGGAAAAGCAATACAGGAGAAGGAGGAGAACTTCAAGAGCGTTTTTCCACGAATGCAAGATCGGCTATCAAACAAGTAGCTTCAGGAAGATTTGGAGTTACTACAGAATATTTAGTAAATGCAGATGAAATACAAATTAAGGTAGCGCAGGGTGCAAAACCGGGAGAAGGGGGGCAATTACCCGGATTTAAAGTAGATAATATTATAGCTAAAACAAGACATTCTATACCCGGGATATCCTTGATTTCTCCTCCGCCTCATCACGATATATATTCTATTGAAGATCTGGCACAATTAATCTATGATTTGAAAAATGTAAATCCAAAAGCTGTTATTAGCGTTAAATTGGTATCTGAAAGCGGAGTAGGAACCATAGCAGCCGGAGTAGCAAAAGCAAAAGCGGATTTAATATTAATTAGTGGTTGTGACGGAGGAACCGGAGCCAGCCCGTTAAGTTCTATAAAACATGCAGGATTGCCCCTTGAAATTGGATTAGCTGAAACTCAACAAACTTTAGTTTTAAATAATCTAAGGGGCAATATTCGCCTTCAAACAGACGGACAATTAAAAACAGGCAGGGATATTGTTATAGCAGCAATGCTAGGAGCCGAAGAATTTGGTTTTGCAACCAGTGCTTTGATTATTCTAGGTTGCGTTATGATGAGAAAATGTCATTTAAACACCTGTCCGGTAGGAGTGGCAACCCAAAATGAGCAATTGAGAAAAAAATTTAGCGGAAAAAGCGATTATCTTATAAATTTCTTTACATTTCTAGCAGAAGAAGTACGAGAACATCTTGCGTTGCTGGGATTCACAAAATTGGAAGATGTTGTAGGTAGAACTGATTTATTAAGGGTTAAATCCTCTCTACAAAATCCAAGATTTGAAAAATTAGACTTAAGCAGAATCCTGTATTATTCCGAAAAAAATAATAACTCTTTGAAACATAGTAAAATTCAGGATCATAAAATAAATAATGTTTTAGATAAAGAGTTAATAAGCATTTGCCGAAATGCCATTGATAAGTCTATGCCCGTATCATTGAAGCGTAGTATTCAAAATACAGATAGAGCAGTGGGAGCCATGCTATCCGGAGAAGTGGCAAAGAAATATGGAAACGACGGATTACCAGATAACACTATTCATTGCACCTTTAAAGGATCGGCAGGTCAAAGTTTCGGTGCTTTTCTATCCAAAGGAATAACCTTTACATTACAAGGAGATGCCAATGATTATCTGGGAAAAGGTTTGTCGGGAGGTAAGATTATTTTATTGCCTCCAAGCTCATCCAACTTTATTCCGGAAAATAATATTATTGCCGGAAATACACTTTTATATGGAGCAACCACAGGAGAAGTATATATTAATGGTCAGGTAGGAGAACGTTTTTGTGTAAGAAATAGTGGTGCCATTGCTGTAGTTGAAGGAGCAGGAGACCATTGTTGTGAATATATGACGGGAGGAAGAACCGTGGTTTTAGGTAAGACCGGAAGAAATTTTGCTGCCGGTATGAGTGGCGGAATTGCTTATGTATATAATCCAGATAGTGATTTCGACTACTATTGCAATATGGAAATGGTTGAACTTTCCTTAATTGAAGATATCAGCGATATACGTGAATTACATGATCTTATCAGCAATCATCACAAAAATACATCAAGCCCTTTAGCTAAAAAACTCCTGGATAATTGGACAAACGAAGTAAACTCATTTATAAAAGTTATGCCCATTGAATATAAAAGAGTTTTGCAAGAAGAGAAGATTCGAGTAATTAATGAGAAAATTTCAAAATTAGAATATGATTATTAAGATATTATAAAATATAAGATGGGAAATCCAAAAGCATTTTTAACAATAAACAGAAAAGAAGCAGAATATCGCCCAATACATGAAAGAATTTCGGATTATGGAGAAGTAGAGCAAACATTAAATACAGAAGATAGACTCTTACAAGCATCTAGATGTATGGACTGTGGGGTTCCGTTTTGTCAATATGGGTGTCCATTAGGAAATAAAATGCCCGAATGGCAAGACCTCATCTATAAAGGAAATTGGAAAAGAGCGGCTCGAAGTTTACAATCTACTAATGACTTTCCTGAATTTACAGGCAGAGTATGCCCGGCTCCATGTGAAAAAACTTGTGTATTAGCGATAGAAGATTCACCGGTAACAATTAGAGAAAATGAAGCAGCCGTAATGGAACACGCCTATTCGGAAGGATATATGAAACCACAAATTCCGATTGCACGTACAGGAAAAAAAGTAGCGGTAATTGGATCAGGTCCTGCAGGAATGACTGTTGCCAATCAATTGAATAAAAAAGGACACTCAGTAACTGTTTATGAAAAAGATACCAGTATAGGCGGATTGCTTCGTTACGGTATTCCAGATTTCAAATTAAATAAGAATGTAGTCCAAAGACGAGTTGATTTGATGAAAAATGAGGGAATTGAATTTGTAGTAAACACAGAGATTGGCAAAGATATCAAAGGAAGAGAGATTTTAAAGAATTACGATGCCGTTTGTGTAGCCATCGGTTCCCAAGCACCCAGAGACCTACCTATTGAAGGAAGAGAGCTTAAAGGAGTTCATTACGCGATGGAATATTTAAAAATGCAAAATAAGATCGTTGCGAAAGAATCAATTTCCGAAGAAGAATTTATTAACGCAAAAGGAAAAAATGTCTTGGTAATCGGAGGAGGAGATACTGGTTCCGATTGTATAGGAACAGCTAATCGTCAAGGTGCTGCAAACATCATACAAATTGAAATATTATCCAAACCTAAAGAGTTAAAAGAAGTTGAAAACAGATGGCCAGTTCCTTTTCCTGTTTATTTAAAAACTTCCTCGTCTCATTTAGAAGGATGTGAACGAAGATGGTCTTTACAGACAAAAAGATTTATCGGTGAAGGTGGAAAGTTGACGGGAGTGGAAGTAGTAGAAGTTGAATGGAAAAAAGATTCATCAGGAAAATTTATTATAAAAGAAGTGGGAGAACCGGAAATCTTAAAAGTTGATTTAGCCTTTTTGGCACTTGGTTTTGTAAACCCAATTCAAGAAGGGTTTTTGGAAGAAATGGAAATCATTATGAATGAAAGAAATAATATACATACTGACGAAACTAGAAAAACCAATGTTGATAAAATTTTTGCAGCAGGAGATTGTGTAAGTGGACAATCACTGGTTGTAACAAGCATTGCATCCGGAAGAAAAACGGCCCAGCATATAGATGAGTTTTTAAAAACCAGTATAGTTAGTGAATAATAGAGGTAACTGATAGTTTGAAAAAGCTATCAGTACTTATTTTTTCATTTTACATAAAATTTAAAAATATGAATAACAAAAATTTTTAGTATTATATTATAGATTTACTAACCGATAGTACATGGGAAAGACCTTATTTATCTATACCAAAGTATTAATAAATAATGATTTAAGTTGTGGTGAGATATTTTTCAACCGTTTTTTATTAGCTTATATATGTGTATATTTTTTTCTCCTATAATAATATTTTGTAAAGAATTATAAATATGAATTACTATTCTTGTTATTAGGATTGTTTGAAGGGGGAGGAACTTTATAATAACAGAAAATACAGTTTTTAAAATAATTTTAATCTCCAATATATCGTTAATATTCTCAAGCCATACCCATAGTAACTGCCTTTTTGACAATTATAATATATAAAAAAAAGAAAAATTAATTAAGAGCCTAATTTATGGAGTATTATTTGCTTTTTAAAGGTATTCTTAGTCGTTTTCAATGACGTATTCATACTAAAATAAATTTTTTAGAAGATGTGATGACCTTTATGTCTGTGCTTTCTTGACCTTTCTATATCTTTCTTTTTAAAGAGTTTAAAAAAAGTTATGTTATACTTTATACAACACATAAATTTTCTTATGGAAATTAACTTTACTACCTTAACTTTTTATACATCCTATCAAACTTTAAAAAAATTCATTGTAGACCCCTATGCTCGTTTTTAAATCTTTTATTTTAGAAATTATTCCTTCTATGATCTTTTTTACATAGAATTTATTAATGAAAAAAAAAGAAATAATAAAAATAAGCTAGTTATATCCATATTATACCGTTGATTGCTATTATTGCCTCATCAATTATTTTGAATGAAAATGTAGCTGTCATATGAATCAATGGTAGGTATTATTGGAAGTTTATGTAGCAAAGAAGGTTGTATTAGTAGAAAAAAGCCTAATTAAAATTAAACAGGTAAGAAAAATGTTTTCAGCCAAGTTGCAAAAAATATTTAGAATTATATGGTTTATAATTGCGTTATTTTTACTATTTACCTGGGATTTAATAAGGGGAAGGATCATAAAGAAACACCTGCTCATATTCTGATTTTTACCATAACGGCTTTGCTTGGTTATGTTTGTGTTAATGTATTGGTATATAGATCACCGATATTATCCAATATATTAGGAATGTCGGCCAAATATTGGAAAAATATATACCCATCTGTTATATGGTAATATTAGTATCTATATAATTTTATAACTCATACCTTCGGGCTTTTTTTATAGACCAAGAAAAAAAATCAAGATCAAGAAGGTGGAATTAGAGTATCAAAAACAAATAACATAACCCTTACATTTACGATTTTATTCTGCATATCAGACATAATTCTTATGTTTTTATTGGGAGATTATATTTTTAAAAGACTCTTCAAGGTACATACTTTTACTTAATTGTATTGCTTATATGATAAGAGTATCTGTTCAATTTATTATGATAATGAGGCAGCCCTTTTCCTGGATTTTGTGGGGTATAAGCAATTTAGTAGGGTTGTCATTGAATTTGATTTCACACAATTATATTTTTGCTGTCCAATCCGTATTATATGAAAGTAGGTATTTATAAATGGAATGCTGATTCTAATAAATGATGCAATTTGTTAATTTAAAATTATATTTATTGATTATAAGATTATAATCTACTATAAACTTTTCCTTAAAATTTATTATTAATGTTTATTAGCGAGTTGCCCGCATGCGGCATCAATATCATCTCCTCTGCTTTTTCTTATTTTAACAATGATGTTTTCTTTTTCCAAGACAGATACATATTGTTGAGTTACTTCAAAATTTGCTTGAGAATATTTTCCTCCTTCGATAGGATTATATTGGATTAAATTAACTTTTGACGGTATTGATTTACAGAATTTAATTAATGCATTTATATCTTCATTGCTATCGTTAATTCCTTTCCAAATAATATATTCTAACGTTATCCTACTCTTAGTTTTCTGATACCAATAGGAAAGAGATTCCATAATACTTGTAAGAGGAAATTTCATACTGAATGGCATTAATTGATTGCGTTTTTCCTCGAGGGCTGAATGTAAGGATAAGGCTAAGTTAACCTTTAAATTTTCATCAGCTAATTTTTCAATCAATTTAGGAATTCCCGAAGTAGATACAGTGATTCTCCTGGGCGACATACCTAACCCTTTATCTTCTGTGATCTTTCGGATCGCATCAGTTACGGAAGAATAATTTAGTAAAGGTTCTCCCATTCCCATAAATACTATATTGGAAAGAGGCTTTTGATAATATTCTCTACTTTGCTTATCGATTAGAATAACTTGATCCACGATTTCGGCAGCGGTCAAATTTCTCATTCGCGTTAATTGTGCCGTAGCGCAAAAAGTGCAATCTAAGCTACACCCTACCTGTGAAGATACACAAGCTGTAGTTCTTTTAGCGGTAGGTATTAAAACAGATTCCACTATATTTCCATCATATAATTTAACTGCATTTTTAATAGTCCCATCTTTAGACTTTTGCATGATGTGAATTTCAGCCGGTTTAATTGAAAAATGGTTTTCTAATTTTTCACGAAGAGATTTAGAAATGTTAGTCATCTCTGAGAGAGAATGAGCATTTTTATTCCACAGCCAATCATAAACCTGCTTGGCTCGGAAAGGTTTTTCTCCTATTGATGAAAAATAAGCCTCAAGTTCTTGTAAACTTAAGGCTCTAATATCTTTCTTATTCTTATTTTGATTCAAAGTTACTATAATAATACTATAATTAAATGATTAACATCGCATCTCCATAGGAGTAAAATTTATAATTTTCTTTAATAGCTTCTTTGTATGCTTTCATAATTAAGTCATACCCGGCAAAAGCAGAAACCATCATCATTAAAGTTGATTTAGGTGTATGGAAATTGGTAATCATAGAATCGGCAATACCAAAATCATAAGAAGGGAAAATAAACTTGTTTGTCCATCCTTCAAAAGGATTTAGTCGTTTATTAGCGGAAACAGATGTTTCAATAGCCCTCATTGATGTAGTGCCGATAGCACATACGCGGTGTTTAGTCTCAATGGCGTGATTTACAATTTTACAGGTTTTTTCGGATATGGAAATTTGTTCGCTTTCCATCTTATGCTTAGAGAGATCTTCAACCTCTACAGAAGCAAAGGTACCTAAACCGACATGTAAAGTAATTTCCGCAAATTCAATTCCCTTAATTTCCAACCTTTTTAACAAATGTTTAGAAAAATGTAATCCTGCTGTTGGAGCTGCAACCGCACCTTCTTCTTTAGCATAAATAGTTTGATATCTTTCAGCATCATCAGCATCCGGTTTTCTTTTAATATATTTAGGTAGGGGAGTTTCACCTAATTCTTTTAATTTTCTTCTAAATTCTTCATAAGAACCATCAAATAAAAAACGCAAAGTCCTGCCACGAGAAGTGGTATTGTCTACAACTTCAGCTACGAGACTGTCGTCTTCCGTAAAAAATAATTTATTTCCAATTCTTATTTTTCTTGCAGGATCTACCAATACATCCCAAATTCTTGACTCAGCATCGAGCTCTCTTAATAAAAAAACTTCTATTTGAGCTCCTGTTTTTTCTTTATTACCATATAAACGTGCCGGAAATACTTTAGTATTATTTAAAATAAAGACATCTCCTTCATTAAAATAATCAATGACATCTTTAAATAATTTATGTTCTATTTCTCCTGTGTTTTTATGTATCACCATTAACCTTGCCTCATCTCTGTTTTTGGAAGGTCTATCAGCAAGAAGTTCAGGAGGTAATTTAAAATCAAAATCTGAAGTTTTCATTATTAAATCTATGTTTAGATTACAAATATACAATAAGCATACCCCTAAAGTCAAGTATTTATTTTTGTAATCTGTTTATCTAAAGGACTTTTTGGCAAGTTTTTTGAAATTTTAATTTAAATGGCAGTTGTAATTAGCAAAATAGTAAATAGTAATTGATTAGTTATGCAGTAAAATTTCTAAATTAGAATTTGTAACACCTAATTTAAAAGTAAATTAATTTTTTAAAGTAAAATTTCTTTCAAATAAATTTATACTTAGTTAGAGCAATAAGGGTAGAAATATTTTCTTTCCTTATTGTTTTTTAAAGGGTAAGTTTTTGCAATTCTTCTATAGTTCCATTAAATACATTTATATCTACAAAATTTTGTGTAAATCCTTTTACAACACCTTTTTCAGTAAATTGCCAAAAGATCCATCTTTGGTGCAAAGGACTTTCGATAGGATTATAGTTTGCCGTCCATATGATATAATCTTTTAAATCTAGATCAGAAATATGATGGATAAAATTAAAATCATTGGAATAAATAATGGGTTTTATTTTATATTTTTTTTCAACCAGATTTAGCCAATTGATAAGTCCTGATTTCAGTAATTCTAAAGATTGTTTTTTGGGCAAATCTTCCACGTCGAGCACAGGAGGCAAATCCCCTTTTTCTAAAGTAACTGTCTTAATAAAATTTTCAGCCTGTATGGTAGAATTTTTATTTACATCATAATAATGATATGCGCCTTTGAGTATTTTTTTTTTCGTAAGATTTTTCCAATTTTTTTTAAAAAAGGCATCTTGGGTAAAAGCTCCTCGTGTTGCTCTAACAAAGACAAATGAGATAGGAATATCCTTATGGATGAATTGAACACTATCCCAAAGTATTTTGCCCTGATGTTGACTAATATCCAGACCGAAAGCATAACTTTTATATTTCTTGAAAACTGCCTGAATTTTATCGGCTTCAGATATTTTAATACTTTTTTGAAAATTTCCGTTTCCCAATTCATGTATAGTGAAATTATCTTTTATAATGTAATAATACATAATTAGTGAAGTTCGAAAAAAAAAGAACACAGATAATAAAATGATTGCTCCAGTTAACCAGTAATATAGTTTATATGGAATTTCATTTTTACAATTTTTCTTATTTATCCTTCTTTTCATGGATATATAAAAAGATACTCATTTAATATTTAAGAATAATTTAGTTCGTCTCAAGAATAAGATTATTCAAATTTAACAAAACTATCAGTATAAGTGAAAACTTATTAGTTGTTTTAAGCTAAATAAAAATTTAACGGTAAGTAAATGAGTCTAAAATAGATTTGATATGAAACTGTAATATATTAAAATATCTTTTAAGTGCTTTATATTCTAAAAAAATACTTTTTTTAAGCTATATATTCAATAATTTTTTACTTTTTAAAGGTATTTTCGAATTTGTATGGGAGTACTAAATTTAAGATAATTGATAATTAATTGCCCCAAGCAAAAATGATGATACATTTTTGGAGTATAATAATTTAATAATTGTAGGATGATAAATGCAATTTTTTCGAGGCAGAAGGTAGTAATTAGCTTACTCTTTTATATAGAGAAAATTTTTGACTAGAGTTCTTGCTCTTTTTTGAGCTTTTTCCAAATTATCATTGATAATAACTGCATCAAAATCCTTAGCAAAAGAAAGCTCCTGATCAGCTTTTTGTATCCTTGCCAGTAATGACTCTAGATTTTCAGTATTTCTATTCTTTAATCTTTCCTCAAGATCTTTTAAAGAAGGAGGAGCTATAAAAATAGCCAAGGCTCTATCTTTAAATTGTTTTTTAAGATTAAGACCACCCTTTACATCAATATCGAAAATAACATGTTTTCCTTGGTTCCACAATCTTTTTATTTCAGAATGAAGAGTTCCATAAAATCGTCCTTTATAAACTTCCTCATGTTCAATAAACTCATTATTCTTTATTTTTTCCTCAAACTCTTTTTCCGTAAGAAAATAATAATCTTTTCCATCCACTTCATTTTCTCTTTTAGGACGTGTTGTACAGGAAATAGAAAATGAAATTTCAGGAAATATTGATAAAAGGTAATGAACAATAGTTGTTTTTCCTGCACCTGAAGGAGCAGAAAAAATAATTAATTTACCTTCAGTATGCTTTCCAGGAAGCAATTCCTTGAGTTGAAGAGTGTCATTTCCCGGTTTTTGATATATTAATCCCATGAATTACTTATAAAACGTTATTGGTTTGTTCTTTTATTTTTTCAAGTTCATCTTTCATTAGTACGACTAATTTCTGTATTTCCGAATGATTGGCTTTAGAACCGATGGTATTGATTTCTCTACCCATTTCTTGGGCGATGAAACCTAATTTTTTCCCGGCTTGTTCTTCTTCCTCAATAACTTTAAAAAAATACTCGCAATGTTGTTTTAATCGCACTTTTTCTTCATTAATATCTAGCTTCTCAATATAATATACTAATTCTTGATGGAAACGCTGTTCATCAAATTGGACTTTCAATTCAGCTAATTGTTTTTCCAATTTCTGTCTGACGGATTCAATTCTTTCCTGTTCGTATTTTTCAATCTCGAATAATGAATTAAGAATATTTTGATTGTATTTTTTTAAAACAATTTCTAAAGATTTACCTTCTTCAGCTCTAAAATCATTTACCTTTTCAAGTGAAGAGTTTAGACATTCTAAAACAAGCAACCATTCATCATCACTAATTTCTATTTCTTGGTTAGTAAATACTTCTGGCATTCTTATAGCCATCTTAAGGAAATCCAGTTGGGATCCTTCGATATGTAATTCTTCAAGATTAGATATATAATTTTTAACAGCATTAACATTAATGCGAGAGTTATTTTCTACACCTAAATTTTCAATAACTATGGAAAAATCAATTTTACCTCTAACTAATTTATTTCCTATAATTTTTCTTAATTCCAGTTCTTTATTTCTGTATCTTGGCGAAATCCTTACAAATAAATCTAAAGATTTACTGTTAAGGGTTTTAATTTCAATTGAAATTTTTAAATTTTCTGTATTGGCTTCTGACTTTCCATAGCCAGTCATTGATTGTAACATAGTTAATAAGATATTGTTTTAACTAAGCGTAAGCTAATTTAAATGTAGTTTGCTATTATAGGAACTGCAAAATTAACCTTTTTTTAATTCAATTACAGTTATTTCCGGCCAAATTCCCACTCTTCCCGGAAATCCTATAAATCCAAACCCACGGTTTACATAAAGGTATTTACCATTTTCTTGATATAAATCTGCCCATTTAGGATACCGGTATTTAATAGGAGACCATTTTATAACCCCGGGAATTTCAATTCCAAATTGCATTCCATGAGTATGGCCTGATAAAGTGAGATGCATTTTCTTTGCGAAATTTTTTACAATGGCGTCAAAATGGGAAGGATCATGAGATAGCAAAATATTAAATTCCCCATCTTTGATATTTTGTGAAGCAATATTTAAATCCCCATCTTTTGGAAAATGTCCTTGGCCCCAATTTTTAACACCTACAATATTGATGAATTGGTTTTCTTTATAAAGTCTTATAGATTCATTTCTTAATAATTTCCAATTAATAGATTTATGATATTGGTGTAACAGATCAATATTCTTTTGTTGGGCAATTTTATTATTTCCAAAAGCATATACTCCGTAGTCATGATTTCCTAAAATAGAATATTTACCATCTTTAGCTTTTATAGTTTTCAAAAGGGGAAGCCATGGCTCCATTTCCTCAGCAAGATTATTTACAGAATCTCCGGTAAAAACAAATAAATCAGCATTTTGATCGTTAAGGAGTTTAATACCTCTGGATACCTTATCAAAATCCTGAATGTCAAAGCTTCCCAAATGTATATCTGAAAGCTGGGCGATTTTATACCCATCAAAGCTTTCGGGTAAATCAGGAAATCTTAAAGTAACTTTCCTGACACGAAAATCAAATTTGCCCCAAACAATGCCTTCAATTATTGAAAAGAAAGGTATACTCGCAAGTCCTAATCCAATAGTACTTATAGCCTTTCTTCTTTCAGGTAAATAAGTTTTATTAACAGACGGATTTGAAAAAGTTTTTTTAAATAAAAAAGTCAACATTCTTATAAAATCTTCAAAGATTATGGTTATTGCCAAAATAAATTTCGGTACAAAAACAATCATGAAAAAACCTAATAAAAAATGAACTTGACCTTTGTTATTCCTATCAATAAATACGGACCATATAAGGATAGTCAATAAGATACTGCTTGAAAAAAACACCCAATATTGTCGAAATAGCTTATTATTTGTCAAAACCTTAATAGCTTGATAACAATAGTATTCAACAATAAGTGAAATGACAAACAATATTCCTATTAAAGCGCCCAATGTATTTTCAAACTTTCTGTAATTAATTTATGGCATTCTATACAAAATAGCATTTATATTCATTCCCGCACCAACCGAAGCAAATATGACCAAGTCATTGGATTTTAATGTTTGATTCAAAAAATTACCTTTGACCATCATATCATACATTGTTGGTATGGTTGCTACTGAAGAATTACCAAATTTTTGGATAGTCATGGGTGCTATTCCTTTCGGAATATCAGTTACATTTAATTTATACAATTTGAAAATTCTTTCCAGTATAGCATGATCCATTTTTGCATTCGCTTGATGAATTAGAACTTTATTTATATCGGATATCGTATATCCTGAATCATCGATTACTTTTTTCACGACTTGAGGAACGTAAGTTAATGCATATTCATATACTTTTCTTCCTTTCATTCGGATATTAGCCTTAGATCCAACATAATTAGGGTTTAAAGAAGAGTCTGTAGCAATATAGGATACTTCTTCACCATTATCGCTTCTAGTATAATGCCGGAGAATGCCTACCGGGTTGTCCGTTTCTCTAGATTCTAACACTACACCCGCAGCTCCATCAGAAAAAATCATACAATTTCTATCAAAAGGATCAACAGTTCTGGAAAGGGTTTCCGAACCAATTACTAATATCTTTTTAGCAACTTTTGCCTTCAATAGTTGGTCAGCTAAAATCATTCCTTCATTCCATCCCGGACATCCAAAATTCATATCGTAAGGCTTACACAAAATATTTTTAATTCCAATTTTTTTCTTGGCTAAAGCAGATATGGATGGCATTATTCTTACTTGTCTTTCATTAGCATCAATATCTCCAAAATTATGAGCTACGATAATATAATCGAGATCTTCCTTATTTATTTTTGCATTTTCAATTGCTAATTTACCTACTTCAGCTGCCAGATCAGAATTCATTACATGTTTGTCGTCAACATAACGTCTTTCAGTTATTTCAGTGATATCTGCAAATTTCTTAATAATTTCCGGAGTAGGTTTGGTTATGGGGTCTCTGTTTTCATCATAAAAAGTAATTCCTTCAAAATTGCTATTAGGAACGATTTTCTTAGGTAAGTACGATCCAGAGCCAGTTATAATACTTTGCAACATATTAAAATTTTGATATTATTCTTGATAATAATTCGACAAATTTATGTAATAATTACTAATAAATCTACAATATTGTTACCTTTGGGTATAAAAGTAAGGTTATATGCTGAATAAAAATTCCTTACAAGGATTATGTATAGCGATATCTATAGGGTTAATTTCATTTTTTATATATAAAATTTATATTGAAAAGAATGATGAATTTTTGTTGGATAATCCCAGCAATGATGAAATAAAAGTAATATTAAATGGGAAAAGTTATTTACTTGCCGCAGGGCAATCTCTTTCAATTCCTGTTATTTCAGGTAAGAATACTATTTCAAGTCAAGATATACATGGTAAAAGTATTTTAAAAGATACTTTTTTTGTGATCACTAAAAATACAAGAGGACTTATTAATCCTTCCTTATCAACCTATTTCACTTTTAGAAGATATTACGGTCATATAAAAAATATGAATTCGTTATATCAAGCCCATCGGAGAAAGATTGATGGAAAAGAATTTATGGGAGAAATTAATGAATATAGTCAATTAATAATACAAGATTTTTATTATAACATTAATCAAAAATTTCCTAAAATAATAAATAAGGTTGATTCGATTGAATCAAGGGTTAAATTATTTAGAAAAAACCAATTTTTAGAGTTTTATCGGTCTACATTTGAATAAAACATTTACTTTTGTAAGTTAAGAACAGCAAATTAATAATATGCCGAATATTGTAAAGCCTTATAACGATACAGAAAGTAAAAAGAAACAGGTCGAACAGATGTTTGATAATATTTCTGAAAATTATGATTTCTTAAACAGATTATTATCATTTAACATCGATATTTATTGGCGAAATCAATTGGAAAAAAAAGTGGTGGCATATAATCCCGGGAAAATATTAGATGTTGCCACCGGAACGGCTGATTTAGCTATAGAGCATGCAAAAAAAACAAAAGCGGCTATAACCGGATTGGACTTATCCCAGAAAATGTTGGATTACGGCCAGGTTAAAGTAAATAAAAAAGGGCTTAAGGACAGAATAAAGCTTATCAAAGGCGATGCGGAAAAATTATCTTTTCAAAACGGAGAATTTGATATTGTTACGGTTTCTTTTGGTGTTCGTAATTTTGAAAATTTAGAAAAAGGTATATCTGAAATGGGAAGAGTTCTTAAAAGTGGCGGAAAATTACTGATTTTAGAGTTTTCAAAGCCCAGTGGTTTTTTTGCTCCCTTCTTTATGTTCTATTTTAAGAAAATATTACCGAATATAGGAAAAATAATTTCAGGAGATTCACAAGCTTATACTTATTTACCCAATTCAGTTGATGCTATGCCCTATGGGGAGGATATGAAGAACCTGATCCTTAAAAATGGATTTAAAGAGGCAAATTTTAGAAAGTTGACTTTTGGAGTTGCTACTGTCTATGAGGGTATAAAATAAATATATTAAAAAATCGTTTTCTCTACTATGAAGAAATTAGTCATAGTCTTATTATTAATATTTATACATTGTGGAGTTTATGCGCAGTTCCGTTCAAGAGATGTCATGGAAAAATATTCTGATTTTGATGATCAGGAATTTTCCTGGGGATATTATCTCGCAATGAATTATTTTGATTTAAAGATTCATCCCAATAAAGAAGGTCTTGAAGATACCGGCAAGTATTTAGTTGATGTAGACTCTAAAGGCGGTTTTACGGTAGGATTAATTGGTAAAATGAAAGTTCATGATTACATTGATTTGAGATTAGAACCGGCTATGCATTTTACACAGCGAGATTTAATTTTTAATAATGTTCAAAAGATCATTGATGAAGAGATTGCCAACGGTCTCGAAACTACTTATACTGAACAGGATGTAAAACGTAACGTTAAATCTACGTATTTAGATATTCCACTTTTTTTAAATTTTCACGGTGAAAGATGGTATAATTCCAGACCTTATTTACAGGCTGGTTTAAGTTGGTTAATAAACTTACAAAGTAATGAGAAAAAGGAAAAAGATAATACCAATCAAACTTTCCGAATGAAAACTAATAACTTTTCCTATCAATTAGAAGCCGGTGTAGAACTTTATTTTAAAAGATTTAAAATGACCCCATCTGTAAGAGGAATATTCTTTTTCAATAATGAATTGGTTGCAGATAATCCGGGAACGCCTCCATACTGGGCAGGAGCATTAAAATCAATACATACTAGAGCTATTGTTTTTTCAGTTAAATTTGAATAATTTATTTACTTACATCTGTTATTCTCGTATGTTTTATATTAAATGTAAATGCTAATTTATTATTTTATGCCTTTACATTCATGAATAATTAAAAAGGATAAAAAAATAAAGCTAAGATAGAGTAACCTAAATTAATATTAATAAAAACTTGAAGAGAATTAGGGGAAAAGTTTAAATTTAATTAACGAAATAACAAATTTAGGCATGATATAATTTATTAATGAAGCATGTAAAATTTTATTGGATAAACTATTAAATAGGATATTAATTTTTAAAAAAGAATTTCTTATATTTGCAAGAGAGTTAGGATAGTAAATTTTTCGTTCTAATATGGAAGAGATTATTCAGGGAATTAATGAATTGGAAAACAAGATTCTCGAATTAAAGAAGGAAAATGAAGAATTGATAAGGAAAAATGAATACTTAGAAAGTTCTCTTTTAAAAAAAGAAGATAAATTTATTCAAAAAGAAAAACAATATAAAGAAATTGAAGAGCAAAATAAAAGATTGAAAGTCATCAATGCGATTTCAGGAAGTGGAGAATATAAGAAGTTGATGAAATTGCAAATGAATAGGATGATTAAAGAAATAGATGCATGTATTTCGCAATTGCAGAATTCATAAATAGAAATGTCTCAAAAAATAAATATACGAATAGCGGGAAGAAATTACCCCCTAGTAGTACAAAGTGAAGAAGAAGAGGTATTACGGATTGCTGCAAAAAAGATAGAAAAATACATTAATACTTTTGAAAAAAACTATAACATATCTGAGAAACAAGATGCTCTAGCGATGACTGCTTTACAACTTGCATCAGAGTTAGAAAACATTTTAAGGGAAAAATCCCAAGAACAAGAGGAGATTTTACTTAAAATAAAAAAAATAAGTAAATTGTTATAGGGAAAGTAACATATTTCCAGATAGATCTTAGAATAATAAGGTAAATGTAGAACAAAGATATAACCTACATTGATTCTAACTCAATTTAGTAAACTCAACACGAATTGATTGACTGAGTGATTGTTTTTTTTAATGGCGGGCTGCCTCTCATCTTTCGGGATGATTTGATAGTAATATCAACAGCAGATTACAGAGAAAATAACATAGCTTGAATCCTGTTTATTGGAGTTTACTTAAATCAAAGTTTAATAGAATTGATGTAGGTTTTTTTATATAAATTAATTGTATGAATGTAACGATAATATTTGAGTTAATTGCGACACTTTTTATAGGTGGATGTATAGGATACTTCTTATCGAAAAGTTCTCTAAATAAATATAGAGAAAATAAATTAAAAGAAGCGGAAGACAAAGCTGCTGCGATCTTAAAAGAAGGGGAGCTTAAAGCCGAAAATATTAAGCAGGAAAAAATGCTTCAAGCAAAAGAAAAATTCTTAGAATTGAAATTACAACACGAAGAGCAAATTAATCAGAGAGAAAAGAAAATGCTTGAAGTAGAAAAAAGAGTTAAAGATAAAGAAACAAAGCTTAATGAAGAATTACATCAGAATAATAATCAGAAAAAACAATTAGAACAAGCTATCAATGAAAATCTGATTAAAGCTGAATCCTTAACCAAAAAACAAGCGGAATTAAATCAAATGCATCAGCAACAGGTTGAAATTTTAGAAAAAATTTCCGGATATTCTGCTGAAGATGCAAAGGCAGAATTAGTAGAGGCTTTAAAGCAGGAAGCTAGATCCAGGGCTCAAGCTCAAATTCAGGCAATAGTTGAAGAGGCGCAACTGAATGCAAAGGCAGAAGCCAAAAAAATTATAGTACAAACTATTCAAAGAGTAGGTACTGAACAAGCCATTGAAAATTCAGTTTCTGTTTTTAATATAGAATCTGATGAAATAAAAGGAAGAATTATAGGAAGAGAAGGGCGTAATATTAGAGCATTAGAAGCAGTTACGGGAGTTGAAATTATCGTCGATGATACACCTGAAGCAATATTACTTTCATGTTTTGATCCGGTAAGGCGTGAGGTAGCTAGATTATCATTACATAGATTGGTTACAGATGGTAGAATTCATCCTGCAAGAATTGAAGAAATAGTAGCTAAAACACAGCAGCAAATAGAAGAAGAAATCATTGAGATTGGAAAAAAAACCATTATTGATTTAGGAATACATGGATTACATCCTGAATTAGTAAAGATGGTCGGTAGGATGAAATATCGTTCTTCATATGGACAGAATCTTTTACAACATTCAAGAGAGGTAGCTAATATAGCAGGAATATTAGCCTCCGAATTAGGTCTTAATCCCAAAATCGCAAAACGTGCCGGATTACTACATGATATAGGAAAAGTTCCTGAAGAAGAATCTGAATATCCTCATGCAATTTTGGGAATGCAATGGGCAGAAAAATATGGAGAAAATCAAACAGTTGTTAACGCCATTGGTGCCCATCACGATGAAATAGAAATGAAAAGCTTAATTGCACCTATTATTCAAGTTGCTGATGCAATTAGCGGAGCAAGGCCGGGTGCTAGAAGACAAGTTGTAGAATCATATATTCAAAGGCTGAGAGATTTAGAAAATGTAGCATTAAGTTTTGATGGCGTTAATACAGCTTATGCAATTCAAGCCGGTAGAGAATTACGAGTAATGGTTCAAAGTGAAAAAATAGACGATCAAAAAGCATCACAATTATCCTTTGAAATAAGTGAAAAAATTCAAAACGAATTAACCTATCCGGGACAGGTTAAAGTAACTGTAATTCGTGAAACGAGAGCTGTTAATATAGCTAGATAGATTGTTTAAGTAACTAGTAAATAAAAAACTTTAAAAGTAATTTTAAAGTTTTTTTTATTTAAAATTAAAAACTATTTTAATAATATACCCTAACTAATTGATTATATTTCACCCTCTTCAGGTAAATCTTCATCAATAGTAACATCAATACCTTCAATTTTTGTTTTTTGTAGAGTATTAGATTTTAAATTCACATATTCATTTCTTGTTTTGTAAATCTTTATGGCATCAAAGATCGCCTGTTTAAATGATTTTGCATCAGCGATTCCTTTCCCGGCTATGGAATAAACCGTACCATGATTTGGTGCAGTATGAATAACTGATAATCCTGCGGTAAAATTTACGCCATATTCATAAGCCAGAGTTTTAAATGGTATAAGACCTTGATCATGATACATAGCTAATATTCCGTCAAAAGAAGAATATATATTTGGAGAAAAGAAACTATCGGCAGAATAAGGTCCAAAGGAGAGAATACCTCTATCAAAAGATTCTCTAATTGCCGGTTCAATCCAACTAATTTCCTCCTTACCTAATAGGCCATTTTCTCCAGCATGTGGATTTAATCCTAAAACCGCAATTTTAGGTTTCTCAATACAAAAGTCTTGAATTAAAGTTGTATGTAGGGCTTTAATTTGTTTTTTAATTAATTCTTTACTCAATGTTTCGGGAACCTTGGAGATAGGGGTATTATATGTAGCAAACGCAATCCTTAATTCGTTATTTTCTAAGAGTAAATAAGCTTTTTCTTTCAGAATATCTTCAAGAAATTCTGTATGATTTAAAAAATTATATCCTTGAGTTTGCATAGCTTCCCAATTTAAAGGAGCAGTAACCAATACATCAACCCAACCTTGTTTCAATGCATCAACAGCAGCTAATAAAGATGCTTTAGATATTTTAATGCTTTCATTAGTTGAAACACCAAAATTAATTGAAACATTATCTTTCCATAAATTCACAACATTTATTTTTCCGGGAACAGCTTCTTCAGCTTTGAAAATTCCTTGAAAATAAATAGAGTTTAAACCGAAAATATTTTTTTGATAGGATAATAGTTTGGTTGATGCAAAAATAACCGGAGTAAAGAAATCCAAGATTTCTTTATTTTGTAAGGTTTTAAGTATTACTTCAATCCCTATACCGTTAGGGTCACCTATACTAATTCCTATTTTTAGCTTATGATTTTTAACGCTCATATATGAACTGGAAAATTAATTATAACAAATGTAGAAAAAATATATATTTAATTTATAAATATTTAACAAAATAGAAATATTACTATATGAAATAAAGATATTTTGACTTATAAATACGTAAAAATTAAGATATCTAAAGTGATTTTAGATTATTTAAATAATGTCTGTAAACATTTTAATAAAAATTTTAAAATATTACTTTTGAATAAAAATTAAATATGTTTACAGGTATTGTGGAAGAAACAGGAAAGATTGTAAATATGGAAAAAAAGGATGAAAATCTTTCCATATCGATATCCGCTTCATTTATTGATGAATTAAAAATAGATCAGAGTATTGCTCATAATGGCACATGTCTTACCGTAATAGATATAAATCAGGACTTTTATACGGTTACAGCTATTGCTGAAACTTTAAAAAAAACCAATTTTGCATACCTTAACGTTGGAGATTGCATTAATCTGGAAAGATGTGTCAAAGTATCTGATAGGTTAGATGGTCATATGGTTCAAGGTCATGTGGATCAAGTGGGTGAATTGAAATCAATAGAAAATCAAAAAGGAAGCTTTTTATTAACATTTATATATGACGGAAAACATATCACTGTGGAAAAAGGTTCAATTGCTGTGAATGGAGTTAGTTTAACGGTAGTAGACAGTAAGGATAATGAATTTTCAGTGGCTATAATACCATATACTTGGGATAATACAAATTTTAGATTTTTAAAAATAGGGGATAAAGTAAATTTAGAATTTGATATAATAGGTAAGTATCTACAAAAATTGCATAGTTTATATAAATAGTGAACTTAATATAAAAAAAACCTTTAACTTAAGTTAAAGGTTTTTTTTTACATATGTTGTATGTTGTTAGTCATATATTCCTTTGCTCAGCTTAGCGCGTCTTTCTTTAATTAAAGCTTCTCTTTGAGCGTCATTCTGGAATTGAGGTCTGGCGCCTTGACTATATTTTAATCTTCTTTCTTTTATTAAGGCTTCACGTTTGGCGTCTGCTTCGGTTTTAGATAATGGTTTTGCGGACGAATTTTTATTTGTTGATTTAACTGTCATGTCTTTACTATTCGCCGGAGCATTTTTTATCGGTTGAGATGCATTATTGCTTATATCAGTAGAAGTCTTAACTGTACCTATACTTGTTTTAAATTCATCTTTAGATTTAGCATCAATAGCTTTTCCGGACTTTATGTTAGCTGATGTATTTGGGGTAGAAAGATTTGTACCTTTTATTTCCGGGATATTATTATTTGGTTTTAAAATTTCTGGTTTTTTAATTTCTACATCAGTTGAAGTCAGATCATTGATTGCTTGAATAGTTTCTTTGCTAGGGGTTAAGTTGTTATAATTTACACTTTCATCAGAAGATATTTCTAAAGGTTTACCAATATAGAAATCTAGAATTTTTAATCTGAATAAAAATGAATATTTGGCCTGAAGCATTTGAGATAATGCATTAAAATAATTATTTCTGGCAGTATTTAAATCGTATATATTAATTTTTCCAGCAGTAAAACTTTTTTGGGCAAATTCATAAGATAATTCAGTAGACGATACCAATTCCTTTGCTGAAGTAAATGTTTGATATGCAGTATTTACGTCAAAGTAAGAGGTTTGAATATTCTGTTTTAAATTTAATTTTTCTTGATCGAGTTGGTTCTCTTGTAAAAGTTGATTAATTCTGGATTGTTGAACTTTTATTTTATTTGTTCCTTTACTAAATATTGGAATGTTTACTCCAACGGACAACATTTGAGAGTGATTGTCATACCATTGATCATCTATGGATTTATTGGAACGATCAAAATAATCTTGATAAAAGGTACTTACCTTATATCCTCCTGTAATAGAAGGGTAAAAAGCGGTTTTTGCAATGTCAATATCTTTTTTTGCCGATTCAACTCCCAATTCTGCCGATTTAATAGAAGGTTGATTGTTAAAAGCATAATTTATGATATCATCCAAGTTGATAAGAGGCATACCTATATCATCGGATACTTTCACATCTTCTATCTGAAAATCCCTATAATCTTTTTGAAGTAACATAGCTAAAACCATAAGAGACCGATCTACTTCAATTTTAGCATTTTCATAAGTTTGTTTAGCATTAGCCAAATTGGATTTCGATTCATATAATGTACTCAGAGGAATGCTACCGGCTGTATACAACTTTTCATTTCTATCCTTTTCTTTTGCTTGAATATCCATTGAATTGTATTGAACCCCTAAAAGTTCTTTATTCAATAGAACTGTAAGATAATTTCCTACCAGTTGTAATGAAATGTCATTTTTAATTTTTTCAGTGGTATATTGATTTTGTTGAACTAAAAAAGAATTTTTCTCCTCATTTAATCGCAACCGCCTGTTATTATAAAGTATCATTGAGGATTCCAAAGCAAGATTGTTTTGATATCCTTCCGTATATTTATAATAGGAGTCGATAGTAAAATCTGTTATACCATTTTGGGTAACCTTTTGAGTAGCCAACGGACCAAAAGTTATGCCGTTGGTTATGGTACCTTTAAGATCGGGAAGCTTTTCCTTTTTAGCAATTTTTAAATTACTTTCTTGTACTTGTTCATTTAGTTTTGAAGCAAGCACTTGCAAATTGTTTTCTCTGGCATAAGATAAGCAATCATTAAAAGACCATACCTTTTGCGCTGAAATAAATCCGACTATGAAAAAAGCGATTATGCTGTTGTTTAGTTTCATTCTTATGTAAATGAATTTTCACTATTATAAGTAGAATAATTAGTTATTTTGTTACACAGCTATCTGAAAAAAACATTTTATCAATACTCCTATTTATATACAACCTCTAAAATTAAAAATACATTTGTTGAATTTAAATTATTACTCTGGGTCTAATTAATATAAAAAAAATAATTTAATAAATTACAAGAAATAAAAATTAATTTATAAATACAATTTAAATAATATAATTTGTAACAAGATATTTCCAATATAAAATATATTTGAAATTATAATATATAACCTTTTTTTATAGCATTTTGAGTAAAAAAGGGTATAAATTTATACCCTATATAGACTCAAACGTGTATTTAGATTAATCCGTTTTATTAATAATTTTCTTTTCTAAAAACCAGGCCGGTTTCCGGGAAGTAATCAGCGACAATAGTATCATTGTCGATTATTTTTCCACCTAGAATTTCCTTAGACAGTTGATTTAAAATTTCATGCTGAATTAATCTTTTCAAAGGTCTTGCCCCAAAAGCAGGGTCATAACCTTTGCTCATTATGTAATCTTTTGCTTCATCGGTCATACTCATGTGAATCCCTTTTTTATCTAAAATTTTGTTGAGCGAATCTAATTGTATATCAATGATATTTCTTATTTCATTTTTATTTAGAGGCTTAAATACAATGGTTTCATCAATTCGGTTTAAAAATTCAGGTCGCAGAGTTTTTCTTAGCAATTCCATTACCTGTTGCTTGGTCAATTCTAAAATCGCTTTATAATTATTTCCTTCCAGTTTTTCAAAATTTTCTTGAATTACATGGGAACCCAAATTAGAAGTCATAACTATTATAGCATTTTTAAAATTAACCGTTCGCCCCTTATTGTCGGTAAGTCTTCCATCATCTAATACTTGCAATAAAATATTAAAAACATCCGGATGGGCTTTTTCTATTTCATCTAATAATATAACAGAATAAGGTCTTCTTCTGACGGCTTCGGTTAACTGTCCCCCTTCATCATAGCCCACATATCCCGGAGGCGCACCTACCAATCTGCTGACAGAATGTTTTTCTTGGTATTCACTCATATCAATTCGGGTCATTGAATTTTCATCATCAAATAAGAATTCGGCCAAAGCCTTTGCCAATTCAGTTTTACCTACTCCTGTAGTTCCTAAAAATAAAAATGATCCGATAGGTTTTCTTTCATCATTTAAACCTGCTCGATTCCTGCGTATGGCATCTGCCACTGCTTCAATGGCTTCTTCTTGTCCGACAACCCTTTTATGAAGGACAGATTCCAGATTTAATAATTTTTCACGTTCACTTTGTACAAGCTTAGTAACCGGAATACCGGTCCACTTAGCTACAACATCTGCAATATCTTCGGAATCTACTTCTTCTTTGATTAATTTAGGCCGATCATCAGAAAGCTCTTCTTCAGCTTTGGCAAGTTCAGCCTCCTGTTCTTTTATCTTTCCATATCGTAATTCGGCAACCTTACCATAATCTCCGGAACGTTCGGCTTTCTCTGCTTCAATCTTAAATTCTTCAATATTTTTACGAATTTCTTGAACTTTGTCCGCTCTTTCTTTTTCAGCTTTCCAAGATGCACTCAACTCATTTCTTTTTTCATTAAGCTGAGATAATTCTTCTTTTACATTTTCTAATCTTTTTTCATTAGCTTGTTTAATGCTTTCATTGGAAGAAGGGCTTTCTACCTCTCTTTTTACTGCTTCTAACTCTATTTCCAGCTGCATTTTTTTACGGTCTAAAGCATCCAGCTCTTCAGGCTTGGAGTTCATTTCCATACGAAGCTTTGCAGAAGCCTCGTCCATTAAGTCTATGGCTTTGTCCGGTAAAAAACGGTCAGAAATATAACGATTGGAGAGTTCCACCGAAGCTATTACGGCTTCGTCTTTAATGCGTACTTTATGATGTGCTTCATATTTCTCTCTAATGCCTCGTAATATAGCTATAGCATCATCTATATCTGGTTCCTCAACCATTACTTTTTGAAAACGTCTTTCCAAGGCTTTATCCTTTTCAAAATATTTTTGATATTCATTTAAAGTAGTTGCCCCAATGGAACGTAGTTCACCGCGTGCCAGTGCCGGTTTTAATATGTTGGCAGCATCCATGGCTCCTTCGCCTCCACCGGCTCCCACTAAGGTGTGGATTTCATCAATAAATAAAATAATATTTCCATTAGAAGCAGTAACTTCTTTTACAACGGCTTTTAGACGTTCTTCGAATTCTCCTTTATATTTTGCTCCGGCAATTAAAGCTCCCATATCCAAGGAAAAAATAGTTTTATCCTTCAAGTTTTCAGGAACATCTCCGTTTATGATTCGATGTGCTATACCTTCGGCAATGGCGGTTTTTCCAACTCCCGGTTCACCAATCAATATAGGATTATTTTTAGTTCGGCGTGAAAGTATTTGTAAAACTCTCCTAATTTCATCATCTCTGCCTATTACCGGATCAAGTTTTCCGTTTTGTGCTAATTCATTAAGGTTTTTGGCATATTTATTTAATGAATTATAGGTATCTTCTGCAGATTGAGAAGTTACTCGTTCTCCTTTTCTTATTTCTTCGATAGCTTTAATTACCCCCTCTTTGGTAACCCCTTGATTTTTTAATAATTGAGAAGTTTTGTCATTTACTGAAAGCAGCCCTAAGAAAATATGCTCTAAACTTATAAATTCATCTTTCATTTTAGTAGATTCTAATTGAGCTTCATTTAAAGCTTTATTAGAATTTTGAGATAGATAAATTTGTCCGCCGCTTACTTTGGGTAAAGAATTTAGTATTGATTGAAGCTCGGAGTTAATATATGCTAAATTTGAATTTTGTTTTTTCAATATAAAGGTTATTACACTAGCTTCACTTTCCAATAAAGCTTTAAGTAAGTGTGCAGGTTCAATCGCCTGGTTTTCTAAACCTTGTGCAATCACTTGTGATTGTTGCAAGGCTTCTTGTGATTTGATGGTTAATTTATTAAAATCCATATTTGTTTAATCTCTTACATTTCTATCTCAGCAAAATATAAACCAAATTCATCAATAAGGTTTTTAATAAATCAATGAGAGGAAAAACAAACAATTCAAGACAAAATGTCACTATATACTAAGATTAAATTGCAGCTCGTGACATAATGACATTTTGTATAGAATATTTGTTTGTTTTAAATCTATAAAGAATTAGCCTCTTGATTAATAATAACTTGAAAATAAATTACTTATAAATGATAAAGAATACTTTTAAGCGTATAATAAATGATTAATAAATGCGTAGTAGGAGGGGGGTATCGTTAGCTTTACTATTATTAATTTAATGGAACCTGATACTTGCGCGTATTATGCCAATTGCGTTAATCGTATTTAAAGAAACATCTTTAGATTCATACATAGGATTCGCGCTTACTAATTTTATGTGATCTTTGCCTAAGCTGGATTTCTGAATATGTCTTACGAAGGTATGATTGGAATATGGTGTTAAAGCTATTTCTATAATGTATAATTCGCCCCAAAATAAATTTTCTGTTGATGCATTTTTGAAAATGACCATATCTCCATTTTTTAAAAGTGGAAACATAGATTCACCTTTTATATAAATTGCTCCATCACAATCAGATAGATTTGGTATTTTTATAAATTCTGAAATAAATGTGTCTTTAGATTTTGAATGAACTATATTTTTTAATCCTCCATTAGTGTCTAAGTTGTAAACGGGTATAGTAAAATTATTTTTCTCTTGTAATTTAAACGCTGGATGCTCCCGTACGGATAAAGGAATATCTTTATCTGAAATGTAACGTTTTATCATGGGGCCTTCGCTAGTTAGTAACCATTCTAGATTTATTTCAGGACATTTAGTGTGAATCAATAAAGAATCATAACTGTTTCTTTTCTTCCAATTTAAAAACGTTTGGGGTGAAATACCAAGATATCTGGCAAATTCAGAATCTTTTTTAAACCCATAAAATAATTTTATTTTATTTAAAATGGTTGATTTTTCCATAGGTTGTAGCTATAAATAAAAGATCAAATAAATGGTATATAATCATTCCGTCTGCATGTGTTATTTGATTTTTGAACAAATATATTAAAAATTATCATATTGTCATAACAATGCAACATTATTTAAATAAATACAATATAAACAAAACAGAATATTAAACGTTTTGAAGATGAGGCTATAGAGTGGGGGGAATTTTTCTAAAAGATTCGTATACTACCAAGAATAAGAGCCATTGCATTAATTTTAGAGAAGGGAATATCTTGAGGAGCGTTTTTACTGTCCTGTCCAGTAAGCTTAACAAATTGTTCTCCTTTTTCAGATTTTTGAATATATTTTATTACTATGTAATAGGAATTATTATCCATGCTTAGCTCGATTAAATATAATTCACCCCAAAATATGTCTTTAGGTGAAATAGTCTTGAAAATAACGATGTCGCCATTTTGAATTGTTGGGAGCATGGAGTTTCCTTTAACGTAAGCAGCGCCGTCACAATCAGCTAAATCGGGTAGTTTTATAAAATCTATAATATCTTTTTGATCGAATTTCTTATCAGAAATATTTCTCAAACCCCCGTTGCGATCTAAGTTATATAAAGGAATATGATTTTTTTTACTTTTATGGAAATTGTATTCTGATTCTTCAGCTAAATAAAGATTATTATATTTAATATTATCTTTTTTCAACATAGGCTCCTTACCGGTTAATAGCCATTCATAATTAAAAATTTCACATTTTGTGTATATAAGTTTAATATTGTACGAATTCCTTCTTTTCCAATTGTACAATATTTGAGAAGTTATGCCCAAATGTTTTACTAATTGAGAGTCTTTAGTAAACCCATAGTATTTTTTAATTTTGTTAAGAATAATAGTTTTATCCATGTTTGATATAAAAAAACATACATTTTGTGTAAAATAATTTTAAAATAAACAAAATGTATATATATTTGTGTTGAGATAAAACAAAGATATCAAAAAATATATTATTGTTATGACAATAAAACAAATAAAAAGAAAAATAGAAGTGGGAGATTTTATTTTAGCCTCTAAATTATTAAATATAACTCCTGAAAATGTAAGAGCTCGTTTTTCACGCGAAAAAATGGATGTAATGGAAGCTTTAGAAGCAATAATCAGCAATAGGGAAAGACTAATAAAAGAGTATCATAAGAAAATTTCAGGATAATAAATATACGGCAATAAAAACACGATTTACGATAAAATACAAGAGGTCTTAACCCCAAGTTAATTTAAAACCAATATCTATACATAATTTTATACATGCAGTTGTCAACTAATATACGGATTAAAAATGACCTTGTATATATTTATCACACTATCATAGAGTATGAAATGGTGTAATACCGGTTTATAATAAAAATCATGTTTTTATGAGCTAAAAATTTTATGAATAAGTTAAAAAGAAGTTATTAAAATAAGAAATAGGGTCATGAAAAAATTTTATCTACAATATTTAAAACAGTGAGAAATTTCTAAAAAAAATTAATGAAAATAGCTGTGATGTGATTTAATGTACGTATATAAATCAGGTATTATATTACAAGACCTCATTTAACTCAAGTAAAAGATTAAAATATATAAATTGCTTTATTATTTATCTTAAAAAAATATAATAATAAAATATTGTATATTATAAAAATTTTTTTATAGCTTTATGATGGTGTAAGAGGATAAAGATAATTAATGTTATATAAACTTTATGATTGTAAATTTTTTTGTTTATATTTACGGCCATAAAGTTAGTGTTTAAAAGTTTTAAAATTTAAAAAATTAAGTGTTCATCTATTTTTAATGCTATGGTAGCTGCTAAATTTTTGTAATGAAACCAAAGAGGAGATCATTAAAAATAGAATAGATTTTTTAAAATTAAAAAGTAGAAAATCAATTAAGTGTTAATATGTTAATTAATAATTCATTATGAAAAAGAGAGTTTTATTATGTTCATTACTCGGAGTGATTTCCGTTTGTTCTTTCTCTCAAAAAATGCAAAGAGTGGGAATAAATACAGAAAATCCTCAAGGAGTTTTCCATATTAATGGAACCCAAGAAAATTTAAGTCAAGACGACTTTATAATAGATGCAGATGGAAAGGTGGGTATAGGAACTCTTGCTCCTCAATCAAAGCTGGACATTATCGGTACTAAAGGAAAAGGATTGCGGGTAACTCCTCCCGGTAAAATTACTGAAGGAGAAATTATTACTTCGGATGCAGAAGGTAATTTTGTAATTTCACCCCGACCCAAGCCTGACTTGAAGGTAGGAAGTGTTATACAAATTGAAACAAAGCTTACTGCTACTTCAACACAGGCACCTAATTTAAAAAACACAGAACCTTTTCCTCCGGGAGATCCTGGTGCAACTCCGGGAAAAGAGGCTGTTCAAATTTCAGACACCCCTTTAAAACTTGATGCAGGTACTTGGCTGATTCAGCTTAAATATACCACTCGTACATCAAGTTCTCCCAATGGTTTTCGTGAGGGATGTGGAAGACCGGCAGGATTTGATCAATATATTTGGACCTTATTATATGATCTAAAGGGGAAAAAACTGCTAACTACCGTTGGTTTTGCACCTGAACGTGTCGGAGCCTGTGCTACTACCCCTCAGTTAACCCATGTGGTTAGGATAGACCCGGGTCAAGAAATGGAGGTACACGCTTATGCCAGCACCAGTATACCAAATAACACAGTGGTATACGTGGATAATGATTATCCCGGTTTTGCTACCGGTAAGCCGTATTTTAGAGCTATACGATTAGATCAATTTAAATAAGTGAAAAAATAGGATCTTTATTATAATTTTATATTTAAAATCATGAAAAAAATAATTTTAACCATGTGCCTTTTGGTTGTAGCAACAGGATTTGGTATTTCACAAGGTATTGGTATTTTACAAGATAAAAAAGGAGTGGGTATTAATACCGATCACCCTCAAGGGATTTTTCACATTGATGCAAAAAAAGATAACGGGAATATTTCTATCCCTTTAAATACATCCGATGATGTGGTTTTCAAGCCGGGAAAAAATGAATTACTTAATCCATTTTCAAAGTTCTATGGTCATTTAGGTGTAGGAAAAGTTAATCCGAATGTAGGTTTAGATGTTAATGGAAACATTCGGCTACAAGATGGAACCGAAGCTGCGACCAATATATTGGTTAGCACTGATTCTCTAGGAAATGCAAAATGGATAGCTCCGGAAAAACCGGTAATTAGAACAGGAACAATAGGCGATAAATTGCCTTTAAGGCTGGACGGTGGTTCTACAAATTTGACTGAAAAAACTTTAAAGCTAGAACCGGGAAGGTGGTTGGTTCTTTCCAAGTTTGTTGTTAGAAATGGTGCTGATCCGGGTGGAGCTAACAGACCTCGAAATAATATATGGATTTACTTAAAAAATGTAACTGAGCATCCAACTTTGGATGATAAAGTCTATAATACTATTTTAGGGGTACCTGTAGAACAAGCCGGATTTTATATTGGGACACCCCAGTTGGCTGCTGTAGTGGTGGTACCTAAAGTAGATAAAAATGGTCAAAAAGTTGGTCATCAAGAATTTGAAATACATGGAAGCACCAGTAATGTGCAGTATAAATATATTACAACTAATGACTACTTTCAGGGATCTTACTTTTATGCCGTTCGGTTAGATTCAGGACTAATAGATTAATTAATACATATGAATTTTAAATTTAGTATATGAAAAAGTTATTTTTATTATATATAATTGTGGCAGGAGGTATGGGATTCAATTTCTCTTTTGCCCAAGCACCTGCAGTAGGGATAAACACAACTCAACCTCAAGGTCCTTTTCATGTAGATGCCAAGGGAGATACTCAAGGAGGGGCTAATACTTCAGATGATGTGATTGTTGATAAAAGTGGTAATTTAGGAATAGGAACTATTACGCCTACGGCTAAGGTACATATTAAAACAGATGGTAATATAAACGGAATTCGTATCAGTGATCAATCTGAGGATAAAGGAAGCATGTTGATGTTTCAGGATAACACGGGAGTAGTTAACTGGGTACCTAAACCGTTTACTATAAAACAGGCTGAAATTAATGGAGATTTTAATATGAACGTGCCCTTTCCGAGAGGAGCAAATGATCATAGAGAAATTTCAATAACGGGAAAAGGATTGAAATTACCACCAGGGGTGTGGATGATTATGGCTAAGTATATGATATATAACCATGGTAATGATGAAGGAAAATTATATTGGACGTATCTGCATGATCTAGATGATCTTAGTACTGTTTCCTACGACCCCAACGATAATAAATTGAAAAATAAACGA
This sequence comes from Apibacter mensalis, assembly GCF_001418685.1. Classification (GTDB taxonomy): domain Bacteria; phylum Bacteroidota; class Bacteroidia; order Flavobacteriales; family Weeksellaceae; genus Apibacter; species Apibacter mensalis. Next base: position 111,412 of record NZ_LIVM01000003.1, on the reverse strand, counting down.
GCTCCTTGTTTTAATGATAGTCTTCAAATAGATCCTAGTAAATGTAGTTCATGGAATAAGAATTGGTATTTGGCAAGTGCAGGGATAGGTGGAAATCCATCCCAACACGCCATGTCAGTTGTCGGAGTATATCCGGAAGCCAAAAGTCAAGGATACACAACCCCGTACATCAATTATATCGCAGTGATTCAATCTCCCGGTAAAAAACCTGGAGACCCGGGATATGAACATGAAATAGCCTTGACTTTTAGTACAAGTTTGAATGCTACCAACGAATTGGAAAGTAAATCAGCCATACCGGGAGCAGGTAACGGCGGTGGTGACCTGCCGGTTGGGGTTTATTTCTTTGCCGTTCGTTTAGATATAGATGAAGATTCTTTATATCCATCAGCACCATAGTGAAAATATCTATATACTAGTATTTTTTATATATAAATACCTGCCATACCGGCAGGTATTTTTTATTCAATACCGGTAATACCCATTTTTTTCATTAAAAAAGTGGCATTCATATTTTGAGCTATTCCTTCTTTTAATTTATAATCAAACCATAGCTCATCTTGTAAAATTTCTGCTTCAAAACGATAGTTCTTTATATTATCCGGATAGGCCGTCTCTAAGGTTCCTACTACTAAATCATGAGTAGCAATAATTCCATTACCCTTTAAGGAAATAAGCTGCTTCATAAGAGCCAAAGACCCCTTTTGCTTATCTTCCGAATTAGTTCCTTTTAAAATTTCATCTAAGATTATAAATAAATGTTCTCCGGATCTTAACCTATCTATAATCATCTTCAATCGTTTCAACTCAGAGAAGAAATAAGATTCATGATCAACTAATGAATCTGTAGTTCTTAAATTGGTAACCAAATTTCCCGGGAAAATTTCTAAAGACTTTGCATAGACCGGTGCTCCGATACAAGCCAGTATATAATTAACTCCTATAGTTCTTAGATAAGTACTTTTACCTGCCATGTTAGCTCCGGTAATTACTAAGAAAAACTTTTCTTTTGAAATTTTAACATCATTAGTTACACAAGCAGAACGGTTAAGTAAAGGATGTCCCAATTCCTTACCTTCAAATATAAAATGTTCGGTATTTATTTTAGGATAGCAATAGTCGGGATGCGTATATGCATAAGTAGAAAGAGAACACCAGGCGTCGAAACGAGAAAGAGAATCAAACCAATCAGGCAAATGGTTATTATATGTATTTATCCATTTTTCTATTTGAATGGAATAACGTACACTCCAACATAAAACAGGATTAAAAAATAAAGTCATGGGATAAGCCAAACCCATATTTAAATGAGAATAATATCGCTCTAGCTTATGAATGGCTACGGAAGCAGGTGTTCCCTTCTTAAGGATATTTTGATGTTTTTTCAATAATTTGCTTTTAAAATTTTGATCTTCTATGGTTTTAAAAAGTGAGGTATAGGTAGATAAAATATCCGTTTTATTATTTAATTGGTGAACTATTCGATTTACGTGCCTACCCGCATAAGTGTTGATTGAAAAGGTTATGATCCATAAAGGAATCAAATATAAAGCAGATACTATGTGGAAGGCTGTAAGCAATAGTAAACTGAAATACAAGCATGGTATAAGGTATATTATAATTTCCCAGAATTTATTTTTATATAATAAAAATGTATTGGAAAAAATTTGAGAAAAACGGTCTTCCTTTTTATCGGAATTTTTATTTAAGGTACCTAAAACTCTAAAATGATTTACCCATTCTTGTTTGAAGGCTAATTCTTGGATGCTTTCCTGATTTTCTAATATAGTTTTTTTTTCTAAAACAGGAGAAATAAATTGAAGGGCAAGAAATTGTTCACCTTGAGGGGTGCAGGTTCGATTGATGGCCTGGAAAAGGGATCGATCGCCAAACAAATCTAAATCATAGCTGAAGCTGTGTTCTGCTGATATATATTCCGGTGCTCCTTTAAAAGAAGAAAAATCGTAATTAAGTGCTTTACATTCATTTTCTGCCAATGTTAGTAAGGTTTCCGAATAATTTTTTTTATAAAATAGTTTTTGATGTAATTTTAACAATAAAATAAAAAGGAAAAAAAATATAAAAATAATTCCACCGGTAAGATAACTGTTTTTCCATGTAAATATACAAAGTATGGCAGCCAACAGTACTACCGCTAATCTTACTGCAGCAACAATAAATATCTTTTTTTTTAATGATTGTACAGTTTTATTCTCTTTATTTATAAGAAAATGGTACGAATTTTTAATATCTTTTATTTTCATACTTTCAAAGTTAAACAAAATAAAATAGTTGGGGTTAAGGCTTATATATTTCCTACAATCTTATTTTTTTAGGTAATAACATAAGGAAATAAAATTTATAAATTATCTTTTTATTGATGGCGGGATCTTTTTAAATTAGATAATTATAGTATATAAAATGAATTAATATAAAGATAGATAAACAAAAAGCCTGATTAAAAATCAGGCTTATGTTTCTTTGTTTACATTTTATTATAGGGCTAAGTCAATCACTTCAGACATTTGAGTTACATAATGTATTCGTAAGCCTTTAATATAATCGGGATTTATTTTTTCAATATCTTTTTTATTTTCTTCACAGAGTATCACATCTGTAATACCGGCACGTTTAGCTGCTAAAATTTTTTCTTTTATACCACCTACAGGGAGAACTTTACCTCGTAAAGTAATTTCTCCGGTCATTGCCCACTTAGACTTAACTTTTTTACCGGTAAATGAAGAAACGAGTGAAGTTAGCATCGCTATGCCGGCGGAAGGACCGTCTTTTGGAGTTGCTCCTTCAGGTACATGGATATGGATATTGCTTTCTTCAATCTTGAGAGGATCGATATGAAACTGTTTATAGTTAGATTTAATATATTCCAAAGCAATAGTAGCAGATTCTTTCATAACATTGCCTAAGTTTCCGGTCATCGATAAATTTCCTTTACCTTTAGATAGAATGCTTTCAATAAAAAGAATATCTCCACCAACCTGAGTCCAGGCTAACCCGGTAACGACTCCGGGAACTTTATTAGTTTCTGAAGTTTCCGGCATCATAGGCGGTCCAAGGATTTCAATAATTTTATTTTGATTTAACTTTTTGGTGTATTCAATATTACGGGCAATTTGTAAGGCAATATTCCTGACAATTTTCGAAATTTTCCTTTCCAGTCCTCTAACTCCGGATTCTCGTGTATACGCTTGAATGATAAATTCCAATTCTTTTTTGCTTATAGAAATATCCTTTTTATTGAGTCCATGTTCAAGAATTTGCTTAGGTAAAAGATATTTATAGGAAATTTCTACTTTTTCTTCAACGGTATATCCGGATATATCAATAATTTCCATTCTGTCCAATAAAGCAGGTTGTATGGTGGCTAAATTATTAGCAGTAGCAATAAATAATACTTTGGATAAGTCGTAATCTACATCAAGGAAATTATCGTGAAAGGTACTGTTTTGCTCAGGATCTAATACTTCAAGTAATGCTGAAGAAGGGTCACCGTGTCCGCTGGAGCTAATTTTATCTATTTCATCCAAAACAACAACGGGATTTGAAAATCCTGCCTTTTTAATGGATTGAATGATTCTACCCGGCATGGCACCAATATAAGTTTTACGGTGTCCTCTTATTTCCGATTCATCATGCAGACCTCCCAAGGATATACGAATGTATTTTCTTCCTAAAGCAGATGCTATGGATTTACCTAAAGAGGTTTTACCTACACCGGGAGGACCATATAAGCAAATTATAGGAGATTTCATATCTCCTTTGAGTTTTAAAACCGCAAGATATTCTAAGATTCGTTCCTTAACATCTTCTAATCCGAAATGATCTTTATTTAGAACTTTTTCAGCATGATTTATATCAAAATTATCCTTAGAATATTTTTCCCAAGGTAAATCCAACATCAATTCCAAATAATTCCTCTGAACACCGTAGTCAGGTGTTTGTGGATTCATACGAACCAATCGATTAAGCTCTTTTTCAAAATGTTCATTTATTGTTTTGTTCCATTTTTTTTTCGAAGCCTTTTCTTTCATTTCTTGTATCTCAGCTTCGTAAGAAACACCTCCCAGTTCTTCCTGAATGGTTTTCATTTGCTGGTGAAGAAAATATTCACGTTGTTGTTTGCTGAGATCAGTATTGACTTTGTCTTGAATAGAATTTTTTAAAGTTATTTTTTGAAGCTCAAAGTTCAGGTGCTTTAAAGTTTCGGAAGCACGATCTAATAAATTGTTAACCTCTAATAATTCCTGCTTTTTGATTATAGGTAAATCAAGATTTGAAGCTACAAAATTAACCAATAACGAGCTGCCTTCAATATTCTTAATTGCAAAAGAAGCATCTGAGGGAATTGCCGGATTTTCATTGATAATTTTAATTGCAGTCTCACGCAGGCTTTCCAGCAATACATTAAAATGTTCTTTGTTTTTATTGGAAACTTTCCTTTTATCTTCCAGTAAAGTAACTTCTGCTTTTAAATAAGGCTCTTCTTCAAGTATATTATTGATTGAAAATTTTCGTATTCCTTGAATAATTACCATAATACTTCCATCGGGCATTTTAAGTAATTTTAATATTTTACCTATAGTGCCCACAGTGTACATATCATTAATAGACGGATTATCCGCATTAACATCCTTTTGTGTAATAACTGCTATTATTTTATCACTTTGCTGCGCTTCTTGTAATAAATTTATGGATTTGTTTCTTCCGGCAGTAATGGGTATAACCACCCCGGGGAATAACACTACATTTTTTACCGGTAGTAAGGGTAAAACCGTAGGAAAAGTTTCATTCATCATTTTATCTTCCTCATCCTGGCTTAATAAGGGAATAAATTCTCCATCATTTTGCATAACTTGATCTAATGACAATATGTCGAACTTCATAATATTTCGTATTAAAAATTTAATGACAAACTTTCAGATATCTAGAAAAAGTAAATTACATTTTGTAAATATTAATTGGGTATAGTATTGATTATTAATAAGAAATGTTGTAACCTCTAAAGTTTGTACATGTATTAAGGTCAATTAATATGCCAAATAGAAATTAAGGTTGAAAGCAAATAAAACCTTAGTTTATAGCTTGATAAGAGTAAGTATTTCTCTGCTTCCGTCGGAATAAGTGACCTTTACAAAATATCGCCCTGTTGGAAGTTTGGAAATATTAATTTCATGATTAAGATTGGAACCTGTTATATCCTTATTAATTAAATTGGTGCCAACCATCGACAGGACAGAAATGTTATTAATTGTATATGAACTTGAATTCTTTACCAATATAAAATTTACAGCCGGGTTAGGATACAATTTTGATTTTGTATAAGGTTGCTCTTGCAAATAAAACTTCATTAAAAAATTTGCTGGTAAGTTTTTTGCCGTAACCAGGTTAATTGTAAAAAGTAATGTAATAAAAAATAAAAATTTCTTCATAAGCAATTATAATAATAAATATACGAAATTTTTCTTGACAAAAGAATAGTTTTAAACATTAAAAATTAATGTATAAAATTAATACAAACTTTTATTATTTACAACTTTTTATTTAATTATTTTAATTTTTATTTGTGAATAAGGATAATTTTAAGTTATCTTATCTTTAAAAAGTTTGATAAAAACGGATTTATTCATTTATTCAGAATTTTTATTTTATATAGTTGCAGCTAAAGTAAAAATACTTACTTGGGAATTTTTTGTTTTTATAAGTTCTTGAGTACAAGCAATTAAAGTAGCTCCTGTTGTTAAGACATCGTCAACTAATAAATAGTGATCGGAACTTTTAGAATTTCTTTTAAAAGCATTTTTCATTTTTTTTAAACGCTTTTCTTTACTCGATTGTGTTTGAGATTCCGTATGAGAAACTCGTTGGAGTAAATGTTCATCAAGATTACAATGTAACAAAGTTGCCAGTTTTTGACAGCAGAGCATGATTTGATTATAGCTTCTTTTTTTATATCTTTTCGGATGAATAGGAACCGGAATAATGGTTTTTATGTCTTTCAAATAAGGATTGCCTTCATTTTGCATAAACCATATTTCAGCTAACCAGGAACCAATTTCAGGTTTATTTTTATATTTTAAATGATGAATCAATTGTCGAGTTACATTCTCTTTTGAAAAAAATAATAAAGAAGAAGCAAATTTTATTTTTACGGAATTATTTATTTGATTGTGAATAATATTTGTATCGTTAAAGGGGATATATGTAAATGGTAAATTAGCTTTACATATCTCACATAAATATTGTTGTGATGAAGGAATAATTGTTTCACAACCAATACATCTATTAGGAAACAGTGTGGAGAGTATTTCTTGCCACATGAGTAATTTTAAATTATCTTTGCCAAAGATAAACAAATTTATATAATTGTGATAAGGCTGACTAAAATATTTACATTTGAAACAGCACATGCTCTGTGGGGATATGATGGTAAATGTAAGAACATTCATGGCCATTCTTATAAATTATATGTTACCGTTAAAGGAGAACCTTGCAACGATATACATCATGTTAAAAATGGAATGGTTATGGATTTTGGAGATTTAAAGTCTATTGTAAAAAAATTAATTATAAATCCCTTAGATCATGCCATTATTTTGAATGCTCAAACAGAACATAAAAAATTAGGAGAGCAATTGCAAAATCAAGGTCATAAAGTTATATTTATGAATTATCAGCCTACATGTGAGAATATGTTGATGGATTTTGCCGATAAGATACAATTGGAACTTCCTGAGAATATTATTTTAGCGAAGCTTAAATTATACGAAACCGAAACCTCATATGGTGAATGGATAAGGGAAGACCAATAGAAATTAAATTGATACCAGGGAAAAAAGCTTATTTTACCTCAGATCAGCATTTAGGGGCTCCTAATGTTATATCATCTAGAGAAAGAGAAAAAATTTTTGTAAATTTTTTAGAGCAGATTAAACATGACGCTCAAATACTGTTTCTGTTAGGAGATTTATTCGATTTTTGGCATGAATATAAAACAGTTGTACCTAAAGGATTTGTTCGAGTATTAGGGAAGTTGGCAGAGCTATCAGATTCTGGCGTTAAAATATATTTTTTTACCGGTAATCATGATTTATGGATGAGAGATTATCTTCAAAAAGAATTAGCTGTAACAATTTTTATTGAGGAACAAACATTTATCATTAATAACAAAAGTTTTTTTGTTGCACATGGAGATGGATTAGGACCTGGAGATCAAGGGTATAAAAGAATGAAAAAACTTTTCACGAACCCTGTTGCTAGATGGTTTTTCAGATGGTTGCATCCGGATATAGGAGTTGCTTTAGGTAATTACTTATCAAGAAAGAATAAATTAATAAGCGGAGAGGAAGATATAAAATTCTTAGGAGAAGATCATGAATGGCTGATTGTATTTTCTAAAGAAAAGCTAATTGAAAAACATTACGATTATTTTGTTTATGGACATCGTCATTTACCCATGGATCTACTAATTGGCAAAGATAAAAACAGCCATTATGTAAATTTAGGAGATTGGGTTACTTATTATACTTATGCAGTTTTCGACAGGGGGAATTTACATTTACAAACTTTTAAGTAAACTCTATTAATATCCCTTTTAAACTTCAAACATCTTCTTGAATTCAGTGGTATCTGTCGTAATAATTCTTTTGGAAAATAGTAAAGATAATTCCATCGTATAAAGGCCTCCGGTATGTTTTACTATTTTTTTATCGGTTTCTGAAACTAAATTCAAAATTTTTCAGGCTTTATGAATTCATTTAATGTTAAAAAAGTATAAATTTCATTATTATTTTTTGTTTTAGTAAAATTTATTACATTATTTTCCCATGTATTAATAAAATATTTCCATAATTAAACTCAAGTAAGTTTTTGAAAATTTTATAATTGTTTCTGGGATTTTGTGTAAAGGAATACATCATGAAAATAAGAGATAATTAATGGACTCGGTTACTACTTTGGCACATTCCTATCTTTGAGCAGTAATGTGGTATATGTACGATTCATTAAAAAAAGCAAATTTCCACTCAAACAATTATAGGCATCTGTTTCATTAGTGAGCACTATGGTCGTCATTACGTTTTTTAAACCGTATGGAGTTTAGTTTTCATGAGTTTTAATTCAATTATAGAGGAGGTAAACCAAAATTTTTATAGGTGGTAAAACTATTTTCGCTTAAATTGAAAATAATCTTTTCTTTTTCAGCAGTAAATATACCCAAATTTTCAATGTTTAAATATTGATGAGTTTTTAAAATAGTTTTCCATCCACTGATTGTTTGATAAACCAATTCTTTTGCTTTTTCAATATCTGTAGGTTTCAACTCAGCAATTACATCAGCTAAGCAAGTATCATTTAAATTGTGTTGCTGAGTAAAATAAAGTGAATAGGAGGGAGGGAGGATTTGATAGGTATCCTTATCCTTTTTAACGGAATTAAATTTCAGTTCAAATTTGCCAAAGGAAGGTAAAGTAACTTGATTGGCTTCTTCCAATAACAAAATGCAATATTTCACTATGTCCATAGGGTAAATTTAAAATAAATAGATTATTTTATCAAATAACTTTGACTGCCTTTTTTTAAATTGATATATTTATTATCTAATATTAAAAGTTTAATTGTATTAATTAACATTCTTCAAAGCAAATCTGCCTATTTTTTAATTTCTTTTTCATGGCACTGAAAAATTCCGGAGTAATGCCAATGTATGAGGCGATATGTTTTTGCGAAATTGAATTTTTTAATTCGGGGAACATTATACAAAAATTTCTATATCTTTCCTCCGCAGATAAACTCAAAATTTCGTATAAGCGGTTGCGTAAAAAAATTACCGAACGAATTAAGCTCTCATTATAATAAAGTTCTAATTTTGGAAATTTTTTAACGGATTCTTCTTTTGCTTTTTTTGATAAAATTAGTATTTCAGTATCTAAGTCTGCAACAATATTGAATTTTGAGGGTTGATTATATAAAATACTTTCATTGTCTGCTATCCACCAACCTTTGGAAGTAAATTGGAGAACATGCTCTAATCCTTTCTTATCATTTATATAGCTTCGTAAACAACCGGAAAGGACATAATAATAGTTATCTTCAACCTGTTTTTGATGCAAAAGAAAATCTTTTTTATTTAGCTTTTTAAATTTCAAAATAGATTTTAGATATTCCTTTTCCTCTTTAAAAATAGGCACTACATCATTTATTTCTTCCAAAATTTTTTCAAAAATCATAGTATATAAAGTTTTTAAATCGCTATGTAAAAAATTTTTAAATATGTAATAGTATACTCATTATATTAAGAGTGCTTTTATAATATTTATACTACTTAGTAAGAATTCTTTAAATATTTTTTTCTTTAGATATAGAAAATAAATATAACCGCTATATAAAATTTATAAATACTTTATCTTAAATATGTTTAAATGTCTAAGAACTCTAAATTTCTTATTATTATTTGTAGGATATAATTGAGATTGGTTACGAAAATTTATTTATAAAAATATTTTATTGAAAAATAACTAACAAATTGTAAGTTTTTTTTAGTTTATTATGTTTTTAATTTGATATAAAATTTAGGTAAATTTAGATTCATAATCTTTAATTATATAAATAAAATTAATTGAATACTACTTTTTGTAGGTTTTATTTAAAGATAAAAAGAAATATTCAACTTATTTTTGTATCTAAAATATTAGATAATAATTTTAAAATAATACTAATTAATAATTTAAATTAAATTTAAACTATAATTGACTGTAAATAAAATATTTCCAGTTAGCAAAAAAATAATTTATATGTTAATGACGAGTCATATAGCTATAATTTATATAGTTAATTTAATTTATAATTCATAAATTCTTAACTCTATTTAATAAACATTAATTATAGATTTAAAGATAGAATTAAGCCTACTGATTTATATATTTAAAATTTTAATCCAATTTCAATACAGCTAAAAAAGCGGATTGGGGAACTTCAACCCGTCCAATTTGTCGCATACGTTTCTTACCTTCTTTCTGTTTTTCTAATAATTTCCTTTTACGAGAAATATCTCCTCCATAACATTTAGCGGTAACATCTTTTCGTAAAGCTTTTATGGTTTCTCGAGCAATAATTTTTGATCCAAGTGCTGCCTGAATAGGTATATCAAATTGTTGTCTCGGGATTAATTCTTTTAACTTTTCGCACATTTTTTTACCTATAGTATAGGCATTATCTTGATGAATTAATGCAGATAAAGCATCAACCGGTTCACCATTGATAAGAATATCCACTTTTACCAGCTTAGAAGTTCTCATTCCGCAAGGAGAATAATCAAAAGAGGCATACCCTTTTGAAATGGTTTTTAGTCTATCGTAAAAGTCAAAAACTACTTCAGCTAAAGGCATTTCAAAATGCAGCTCTACTCGGTCGGTAGTTAAATAAGATTGGTTAATCAGTTCGCCTCTTTTTTCAATACAAAGGTTCATTACAGCACCAATAAAATCTGATTTAGTGATAATTGAAGCTTTAATATAAGGTTCTTCCACATGATTTAAAGTAGTGGGTTCGGGAAGTTCTGATGGGTTATGTACTATAATTGCTTTTTCAGGATCCTTATTTAAATATGCATTGTAGGAAACATTGGGAACGGTAGTAACCACCGTCATTTTAAATTCTCGTTCTAAACGCTCTTGAATAATTTCCATGTGAAGCATACCTAAAAATCCGCAACGGAAACCAAATCCTAAAGCAGCCGAAGATTCCGGTTCAAAAACAAGAGAAGCATCATTAAGCTGAAGTTTTTCAAGAGCAGAACGCAATAATTCATATTCTTCGGTATCTACAGGGTATATACCGGCAAAAACCATGGGTTTAACTTCTTCAAATCCGGCAATGGCCTCTAATGCAGGATATTCTACAGAAGTGATGGTATCCCCTACCTTTACTTCACGAGCTTCTTTTATACCACTTATAATATACCCTACATCACCGCAATGAATAACATCTTTAGGAACTTGATTGAGTTTTAACGTACCTATTTCATCAGCATCATAACTCTTTTCGGTAGCCATAAATTTTACCTTTTGGCCTTTTGTTAATTTGCCATTTACTATTTTAAAGAAAGCTTCTATGCCTCTAAAAGGATTGAAAACAGAATCGAAAATCAAAGCTTGTAATGGTGCATCAGGGTTTCCGGATGGAGCCGGAATTCTTTCAATAATTTGTTCTAATAATTCTTCAACCCCGACTCCTGTTTTACCACTGACACGTAAAACATCTTCGGGTTTGCAACCCAGAAGATTTACAATTTCATCGGTAACTTCATCAGGATTTGCAGAAGGTAAGTCAATTTTATTTAATACCGGGATGATTTCCAGATCATGTTCTAAAGCTAAATATAGATTAGATATAGTTTGTGCTTGAATACTTTGTGCTGCATCTACGATCAACAAAGCTCCCTCACAAGCAGCAATAGATCTCGAAACTTCATAAGAAAAATCTACATGTCCGGGAGTATCTATTAAATTTAATACATATTTTTCTCCTTTATACTCATACTCCATCTGAATAGCATGACTCTTGATAGTAATGCCTCGTTCTCGTTCTAAATCCATATCATCTAAGGTTTGCTCCTGTAGCTCGCGATCGGAAATAGTTTTTGTTTGTTGTAAAAGCCTGTCTGCTAATGTACTTTTGCCATGATCTATATGGGCTATGATGCAGAAATTTCTTATGTTTTTCATATTTGCTACAATAATGCAAAAATACATTTTTTATCAACAATATAAGTGCGTATTTTGTACAAACTCTTATTCAAGGTAAAAATATTTAACTCAATCCCCATTATTTCGATAGGAATTATTACATTTGCGGTGTTTTAATTTTAAATTAAAAAACTTTAGTAAAAGAACATTAAAAATAAAAAATGAAAAAACTTAGTTTAACAGAAGATTGGACAACCACAGTTATCGGTGGATTGGTCATCGTATTAGGTATTATTTTATATTCTTTGTTAGGTTATACATTAAGTTGGCCAACATTTAAATGGAATACTGGTGACGATTTATTGTCCAATGTTTTAACAGGAAAAAATTTTATAAACATTTTTGTAATTTTTATTCTTTCTTATGTTTTATTATTGTTAGCGGATATTTTACAAGGTAAACCTATAAGCTCTGCCAAGGGTTTTCCCTTACTATTTATTCTTACTATAGTCGCAATGATTATTGGAGGGAATTCAGTAATGAATTATTGGGGATTTGAAACTGTTATATTTTGTTTACTTATAGGGTTAGTTATTAACAATTTTATAGGTACACCTCAGTGGATAAAAGGATGTTTGTCTTCTGAAATGTATGTAAAAATTGGCCTGATCTTTTTAGGTTCAACTATAATTTTTCAAGATATTATGCAGGCTGGAGCATTGGGACTGATACAATCTGTTGTAGTAGTTTTCTCTGTTTGGTATTTTTCTTTCTGGTTATGCAAGAAATTTAATATAGATAAGGAAATGTCTATGATGTTGTCCAGCGCAGTATCCATTTGCGGAGTTTCTGCTGCAATAGCAACTGCCGGAGCTATAAAAGGAGATTCAAAGAAATTATCCTATGTGGTATCGTTAGTTTTAGTGGTTGCTGTGCCTATGATTGTCATTATGCCGGTTTTAGCAAAATTATTGGGATTAGGAGAAGTAATGGCCGGAGCATGGATTGGAGGTACTATAGATACAACCGGTGCAGTAGCAGCAACCGGTGCTGTTTATGGAGAAGAGGCTCTAAAAATTAGTACAATAGTTAAATTTTCACAAAATGTATTGTTGGGAATTGCTGCTTTTTTAATTGCTGTTTATTGGAGCTATACTAAAAAAGAAGGGAATGAGTTTGCTGATAAACCTAATTTAAAAGTTATTTGGGATCGATTTCCTAAATTTGTTATAGGTTTTATAATGGCATCTTTATTATTCTCTTTTGTTATACCAACCGAACACTATAAACCTGTACTTAATGTATTAAAGAAATTTCAAGGTTTATGGTTTGCTTTAGGATTTACATCAATAGGGTTAGAAACTAATTTCAAAACGTTGATTAATAAAGAAAATAGGAAAGCTACTTTAGTGTTTTTAGGAGCACAAACTTTTAATGTTATATTTACATTACTTGTCGCTTATTTAGTTTTTGGTATAGAATGGACTAAAATATAAAAAAATAATTACTTTCTTTATTATTTTTATTTTTGGGAGAGATTAGCTAAAAGTTAACTCTCCCATTATTTTATTTTTATGAATAATTTTAAAATAAATGTTTTATCTCGTAAATTAAATGAGCAAAAATAAAGATTCATTTCTTTTTATTTATTTAAAATAAACTTTTACCTTCATATAGATTATATATTTCCATAATCTCTTTCAGAATCTTTTTAAAATTAATTTTCATATCAATTAATTTACCGGATCGAATGTCAAAAATCCAACCATGAACCTTTAGATTACTTTCAATTATAGCTTTTTGTACAGCAGCAGTTTTAATTAGATTGATGCATTGTTCTTCAACATTCAATTCAATGAGACGATTATATTTTTCTTCTGAATTTTTAATTAAATTTAATTCATCTTTATGGATTCTATAAACGTCCCTGATATTACGCAACCAGGGATTTAACAGCCCAAGATCTTTAGCTTCCATAGCTTCTTTTACTCCGCCACAATAATAGTGTCCGCAAACAATAATTTGCTTAACTTTTAGGTGCTCGATGGCATAAGTTATAACTGATTGTACATTGAAGTCAGTGCTAATAACCATATTGGCTAAATTTCTGTGGACAAAAACTTCTCCGGGTTTAGCTCCTAGTAATTCTTCCGTTGCTACCCGGCTATCAGAACAGCCTATGTAAAGAACTTCAGGATTCTGTCCTTCGGATAACTTATTAAAATATTCTTTATCTACGGATAGCTTTTCTGCTATCCAAATATCATTGTGGGCAAATATTTTTTCAAAATTCATATGGAGTAATATAGTAGTAAAAAATAATGAACGAAAATTAAAAAGGAATTATTTTACATCATAAATCCGTTGTTTCCTTTATATACGCTATATTTTCCTGTACCTAAAAAGAAAAGCGCTAAGGAAGTTATTAAATAGAACAAATTGAGCTCAACTTTAATACCTCCCGTTTGCGATAGAGTAAAGCCTTCTATCCCATGTACCAAATAAAAAGTCATAAGCATAGTAAATGCAATTAAAAGAGAAGAAATTCTTGTAAAAACTCCCATCAATATACAAATGGGCGCAATTACTTCCCCTAAAGGTACTCCAAGCCAGAGATACTCAGGAAAGTTTTTAGAAGTTAACATTTTTTTAATAAAGTCGTGACCATGGTATAATTTAGATAGTCCATGGAAGACCATTAATCCGCCTATTGAAATACGTAATAGGAGTTTTCCAAGATCGGAATTCAATTCTTTTGCCATAATTATAATGTAAATTTAATCAAAAATAAATTTTTTATTTCATACTTTGCTTATCTTTTATAAATAAAATTGTATTCTTTATAGTTAAAGTTCTATTACCATAATTTTTGATTAAGTCATAAGTAAGTAATATAAAATATGTTTTCCATATATATAAATAAAACATGATTAATCAATAATATTATCATATTGTAGATTCTGATATTTATTATCCATATAACTGCTAAATAAATTACTTAAGTCTTCAATACGAATTGATAGGTTTAGATGAATGATCAAAAATTACTTTTCTTAACCATTTCATGTGATGATTATATATAATGATTTTTCTAAATAATAAATTAATTATAAAAATTTATAAAACAAAAAAGTCTTGTAATATCAAGACTTTTTTTGAATTTATATTTTTAAAATAAAAAATTAGAATGGTTTGATATCAAATACTATAGATTCTAATACTTGAATCACTGCAGCGGCGGTATCTAAAGAGGTGAAACAGGCTACACTATTTTCAACAGCATTTCGTCGTATTAAAAATCCGTCTTCTTGAGCTGTACCGTCATTAGAAAGGGTGTTGATTACAAATTGAGCTTTTCCTTGTTGCATAATTTTAACAATATTGATGTCTTCACTTTCAATTTTATTGATTTCAACAACAGGAATATTATAATCGCGGAAATACTTGGCAGTTCCTTTAGTGGCCATAATTGTATAGCCTATATCATAAAATCTTTTGGCTAAAGGAAGAGCTTCTGCTTTATCCTTATCGGCAACTGTGAATATGGCATTTCCGAGAATTGGTATATTGATTTGCCCTGCTCTAAGAGCTTTATAAAGTGCTCTTTCATACGTCGTGTCTTTTCCTATAACTTCACCGGTAGATTTCATTTCAGGCCCTAAAGTTATATCTACAGAGCGTAATTTAGCAAATGAAAAAACAGGAGCTTTGATATATATATTGCGAGGTTCCAAATAACAATCTACAGCATATCCTTGTTCTTTTAAAGATTGTCCTAACACAGCTTTTGTAGCTATTTTTGCTAAAGGAATACCGGTAACTTTGCTCATGAATGGAATGGTTCGGCTGGAACGTGGATTAACTTCCAGAACATATATTTTTCCACTCATTAGAACAAATTGTATATTCATTAACCCCATGATGTTAAACCCTTTGGCTAACGCTTGGGTTTGTCTTATAATTTCATCTTTTTCCTCTTTTGTTAAAGTTTGTGAAGGATATACAGCAATAGAATCTCCGGAATGAACTCCGGCTTTTTCAATATGTTCCATAATTCCGGGAATAAAAACGTTTTCTCCATCGGAAATTGCATCCACTTCTATTTCTTTTCCAATTAAGTATTTATCAATTAAAATGGGTTGTTTCTCATGAACATTGATAGCTTCTTTCATATACCTTTCCAGTTCAGAATCTTGATACACAATTTGCATGGCTCTTCCACCTAGAACATAGGAAGGACGAATAACAACTGGATATCCAATAGAATTAGCTACACGTATGGCGTCTTTTAAAGTAAATACTGTATCTCCTTTAGGGCGAGCAATATTTAATTCGTTTAATTGTTCTTCAAATTTTTTACGATCTTCTGCTCGATCAATGTCTTCTAGAGAAGTACCTAGTATTTTTGCTCCTGCATCCATGGCAGCCTGAGCTAAGTTAATGGCTGTCTGACCACCAAATTGAACTAAGACTCCGTCCGGTTTTTCTAAATCTATGATTGAAGTTATTGATTCTCTAGTAAGTGGCTCGAAATAGAGCTTGTCAGAAATGCTGAAATCAGTAGATACGGTTTCCGGATTACTGTTAACGATTATGGCTTCATATCCTGACTCTTTAAGGGCTAAAACGCTATGGACGGTAGCATAATCAAATTCTACTCCTTGTCCTATTCGTATAGGTCCGGAACCTAGTACAATCACTTTTTTCTTATCGGTCCTTACAGATTCATTTTCTATGCCGTAGGTACTATAAAAATAAGGAGTTGTCGAAATAAATTCAGCAGCACACGTGTCCACCATTTTATATACCGGAATAATATTATTTTTCTTTCTAAATGAAGTGACTTGGTTTTCTTCCATTCCCCATAGTTGACCAATTTCCCAATCAGAAAACCCATATTTTTTGGCTTTTGCTAAAACATCGCTATTTACTGGTTTTTCTTTTACTTCTTTTTCAATGTTGATTATATGTGAAACTTTAGCCAGGAAGAATATGTCAATTTTTGTAATTTCATGTATTTTTTGAATACTTATACCATTACGTAATGCCTCAGCAATTAAAAATAAACGTTCATCATCTGCATTTTTAAGCCTTTTATCGAAAGTAGAAGGATCAAATGGCTTCATATCTTTTTTAGATAAATGTAAGCAGCCTATTTCCAACGATTGCACAGCCTTTAATAGAGCTTCTTCAATAGAAGTTCCAATAGCCATAACTTCACCGGTAGCTTTCATCTGAGTGCCTAAATGTCTGTTAGCACTTTGAAATTTATCAAAAGGCCATCTCGGGATTTTAGCGACAACATAATCCAGTGAGGGTTCAAAACAAGCATAGGTAGTATTGGTTACCGGATTTTTCATTTCATCAAGAGTTAATCCCACCGCAATTTTAGCCGCTAATTTTGCAATCGGATATCCGGTGGCTTTAGATGCCAAGGCAGAAGAACGGCTAACTCTCGGGTTGACTTCAATGACTATATAATCTCTGCTTAGAGGGTCCAAAGCGAATTGAACATTACAACCTCCTTCAATTTTCAGTGCACGAATTATTTTTAAAGCAGAATTTCTAAGTAATTGGTATTCTTGGTCTGCCAATGTTTGACTGGGTGCGAAAACAATAGAATCTCCCGTATGTATTCCAACCGGATCGAAATTTTCCATATTACAAACAACAATAGCATTGTCATTTGCATCTCTCATTACTTCATACTCAATTTCCTTATATCCTGCAATGCTTTTCTCAATAAGGCATTGATGAACAGGACTATATTTTAAGCCTGAATCAGTAATTTCTCTTAACTCTGCCTCATTTTCTGCTATCCCACCTCCAGTACCTCCAAGTGTAAAAGCAGGTCTTACAATAATCGGATAGCCAATTTGATTGGCGAATTCCACAGAAGTTTCTACATCATTGACAATGATACTTTCCGCAATAGGCTCATGAATATTTTCCATCAATTGTTTAAATAAATCCCTGTCCTCTGCTTGTTCTATGGAAGAAAGCTTAGTTCCTATAATTTCAACATTGTACTGGGCTAGGGTTCCTGCTTTAGCTAATTCAACGGCAAGATTGAGTCCGGTCTGCCCCCCCAAAGACGGTAATAATGCATCGGGACGCTCCAGTGCAATAATTTGTTGAAGAAAGTCTAATGTTAATGGTTCCATATATACCTTATCTGCAATTTCTTTATCGGTCATAATAGTTGCAGGATTCGAATTAACAAGAACAACTTGGTATCCTTCCTCCTTAAGAGCCAGGCAGGCCTGGGTTCCGGCATAATCGAATTCGGCAGCCTGTCCGATAATAATAGGTCCTGAGCCTATTACAAGAATTTTATTTATGTCTGTGCGTTTTGGCATTTTGTTTTTTAATTTTTAGTTTGATGAAGTGACTTCAGTTTGTAAGAATTTTTACTAGTTCTTTTACATAAATCCTTTTTAACTGGTAATAATTCAATATTGCTTATTTTTTAAATAGTAAGAATTTTACTATTTATTTTTGAAATCTTCAATCATAGTCATAAAGTTGTTAAATAAATATTCATTATCATGAGGTCCTGGACAGGATTCCGGATGATATTGAACAGTAAATGCCCAATTCTTTTTATCCTGTAATCCTTCTACAGTTCCGTCATTTAATGCTCGATGAGTTACTTCTAAAGTAGTGTTTTTCAAAGATTTTTCATCTACTACATATCCATGATTTTGTGAGGTTATATAAACTCTATTGGTAGCCAGTTCTTTTACAGGATGGTTTGCTCCTCTGTGTCCGAATAACATTTTAAATGTTTTGGCTCCATGAGCTAGAGCATATAATTGATGACCTAAACAGATTCCGAATATAGGAGCTTTTCCACTCAATTTTTTAATAGTATTTATTGATTCAGTCAATTCTTCCGGATTACCGGGGCCATTAGAGAGCATAATTCCATCGGGATTTAATTCTAATATTGAATTAGCATCTGTATTATAAGGAACTACCACCACATCGCAATTTCTTAAGCATAGTTCTTTTAATATGCTTTTTTTCATTCCATAATCTATCAATACAATTCTGTGTCCTCCTGCAGGAGCGCTATACGCTCTAGGAGTAGATACTTCGGAAACGTGGTGTCTTAGCGTGGTATGCTGTAGCGATTTAACTACTTCATCCAAATTCTCATTTTCATCACAGAATTTACCTTTCATGCTACCCTTCATTCGTATTGTTTTTACTAATGCGCGGGTATCAATACCGCTTAAGCCGGGAATATTTTGTTTTTTTAAAAAAGAATCTATGTTCATTTGACTTTTCCAGTGAGATTCCGTTTTAGCGTATTCATGGACAATAACTCCGCCTACAAAAGAATTGAGGGATTCAAAATCGCTGGGATTAATTCCATAATTTCCTATTAAGGGGTAAGTGAAAACAATAATTTGTTTGTGGAATGAAGGATCTGATAAGGTTTCTTGATAACCAGTCATTCCTGTGGTAAATACTACTTCACCGATCGTGAATTGATCGCCACCAAAGCCTTCACCATTAAATACTAATCCGTTTTCTAAAACTAATTTTCTTTTCAAGGGTTGTTAATTTATTGTAATGGTTTAAATAAAATTATGAATTAAAAACATAGTTAAGCACAGTGATCCTGGCAAATACTCCGTTTGTCATCTGTGTAAATATTCTTGATTGGGGAGATTCAATTAGATCCCCATCTATTTCAACATTTCGGTTTATCGGTGCCGGATGCATAATTATAGCTGAAGATTTCATTTGATTAGCTCTTTGCTTGGTCAATCCATATAAGTCTAAAAAATTTTTTTCATCGTATTGTTTCGAATGTCTTTCATTCTGGTTTCTTAATAACATCACGACGTCTGCATTTTGTATTGCTGAATCAAGAGAGGTATATGTTCCCATAGTCATGCTTGAATCTCTCCAAAAATCAGGAGTGGCAAATGTTATAGAAGAACCTAATCTTTTTAAAATTTTAGCATCTGAATGTGCTACTCTGCTATGTATTACATCCCCGACAATTACTATATTCAAATCTTTAAAAGTACCGAATTCCTCATATATGGTTACCAAATCCAATAGAGATTGGGTCGGGTGGTCTCCGCATCCATCACCTGCATTGATTATTGGTACGTCTATTTTAGTAATTAAATCGTCATAAAATCTATCCTGCATATGTCTTATAACAAAACATTCAACCCCTATGGAATTTAGAGTTTTAACTGTATCGTAAAGAGTTTCACCTTTCTTAACACTTGAGCTTTCTGCATCGAAATATATAATTTCCATTCCTGTTTTTTTCTCGGCCATTTCAAAACTGAGTTTGGTTCGAGTGCTGTTCTCGAAAAATAAATTGGATACATAACGATTAGATAGATTGGGAAAAGCTTTTTTCTTTTTAAAGCTTATCGCATCATCTATTAGTTCCTCAATCAAACTCAGATCAAGATTTTCTAAAGTGATAAAGTGATTCATTATTTATATATATATTAGTTTAATTGACGTTATTTATACAGTAATTTCTACTAATACTTTTTAAAAATAAAAAAAAACATCTTATTAAATAATAAGATGTTTTAAATGAATATTTAAAAAAAATATTTCCGGTATCTTCTAAAAATGATTTCTTGCCCTGAATCTGAAATAGTAAGTGAATAAATTTCCTGTAAGGAGTAAAAGTTCCTTTTTTTGCTATTATTTCAGGTATTGATTCAGAATTATTCAAAAGATTTAATTAGTGTAATTATACAAAATTTTTATTAAATCGATTTTTTAAAATCCTACAAAGATAAGTTGTTTTTTTTGATTATGCAATTTAAATTTTCATTTATAAGATGCATATTAAGTTATCTATGTTATGATTTAATTGAGATATCATATGCACTGAAGGTACATAATCATTATTTTTCTTGGTAACATCTTGTTATAGTTATGCGTTATAAAACTTACATTTTATATAGACACTATTACTAATAGTGTTTTTATACCAGGCGGATATTAAGTGAGTATTGTTTATTGTAATAGAGATGTGATATCTAGATGATTTTTCAAAGAAATACTATATTTATATGATTGAAAATTCTATTAAAATAATTAATATTAGCTAAAAAGGATAAAACCAGATTACATGAAAAAAAAGTTTTTATGGATTACCTGCTTATTATTTATTACTATTGTATGTACATATAGATATTTCTGATCTTGTTAAAGTATACAATATAAGTATCCAAAGTAAAAGTGAAAGTTAACGGTAGATTGGATAGGGCTAGATTATACAAGTAGTATTTCTAACTAATATTTAATGATTCTGCTGAAAAGGGTAATGGAGTTGTAGTTAGGGATTGTGCTGGTTCAACTTTTGCTTGATGAAGTTGAGGTTTTAAAATCTATTGATAAGGCATTGATTTGTCCGAAAGTAGTAGATACGAATATGTATAAAATATTAAAAGTCCATATCTGGAAGTAATTTACTATGATATTGCATGTAAAATTTTATCGTTATTTGATGTTATACAATGGAATTATAAAAGTTAAAATTAAAATTTATTAAATTAATGTAAAAACAAGTTTATAAATATGGTTAAGTATTACTTTAAATTATAGCTATCTAATTTTTAAAATTTTTATAAAAAATAGATAATAAATTATGTTTGTAAGATAAAAAAGATAAATTTTTAGTATAAAAAAAATAAATCCTCATGTCATTATTTGTACAAGTTATAGTTAATCTTGTAAACCATTTATTATCTGATTAAACTAAACATATTTAAACAACTTGTGAATTATAATAATTTTATATATTTGATTGTTTGCAATAACCGAGAAATAAATATTAATTCATATCTTATTATAAGATTAATAAATTATTTTCATTAATTTAAATAATATAAGAAAAAAAAATAATAGTTTTAATTTTAATAAATAATAAAAATTAAAATAAAATACGATAAATAATTAAATGATAAAATTAGTAGCCCCTTTTATAAAAATTTCAAGTTTTTACATAATAGTTGGTTTAATCTTAAGAATAGTACTTCTCTTTTCCCCTGTTACTGATTCAAATTTTTCGGTTCTTGATTATTTTAAAATATTTTCAATTGGTTTAATTAATGATTATGGTGTATCTGTTTTAATTTTCATTTTTCTATGGATACATCTAACTTTTATTACAGATTCAAAATTTAAATCACCTTTACAATATATTATTTTAGGGCTTTTTATAATTTTATTAGGTTATTTGTTTCTATTTAAAACTATTTTTGAAGATTATGGCAGTATTGTACCAACCATAATTAAAACTTTTGTGCTTATAAAAGCATTTTCTTTTACCATATTATTATTGATACCTAAAATAAGGCAAACATGGCGTTATTGTGTATATTTTTTTATTTTCTTTTTATACATTTTTATAATTAATTTCAATGTTATCAGCGAATTTTTATTTTGGAATGAGTTTGGGGTCAGATATAATTTTATAGCAGTAGACTATTTAATTTATACTAATGAGGTAATAGGGAATATATTAGAATCATACCCTATTATTCCTATGTTTTCTGTATTAATTTTAATTTCAGTATTGATTACAATATTTTACCTTAAAGGGTCTAAGAAATATTTTGCGGATCTACCCAATTTTAAAATAAAATTAATTAACGGTATAGTTTATGTTTTACTATTCATAAGTGCAATATTCCTTTTAAAAATATGTGAAAAATATGAAAATTCAGATAATACCTTTGTAAATGAGTTGCAAGCAAATGGATTAATACACTTTTCTAGCGCATATAGTGACAGTTCCTTAAATTACGATAAATTTTATGCAAAATTACCTTTACAAAAAGCTTTTTCAATAATTGCTAAAGTTTATAATAATCAGTGGTCAGAAAATAATAATTCTAAAATTATTAAAGATACTCTTCCCGAACTTCGTAAAAATGTAATCCTTGTAACCATAGAAAGTATGAGCGCCAACTTTTTAAAGGATTTTGGTAATACTCATAATTTAACAACTAATTTAGATAAATTGGCAAGCGAAGGACTTTTTTTTACCAACATGTATGCAACGGGAAATAGAACGGTTAGAGGCTTAGAATCTGTTACTCTTTGTATTCCCCCTTCACCCGGTGAAAGTCTAATTAAAAGAAGTAATAATGATCATATGTATTCTACAGGATATTTATTTAAACGTAGAGGATATAAGGTTCAATATTTTTATGGTGGATATGGATATTTTGATAATATGAATACTTTTTTTGGAGGAAATGGCTATAACATTATTGACAGGAACTCATTTAAAAAAGAAGAAATAAGTTTCGCAAATATATGGGGAGTATGTGATGAAGATATGTTTATGAAAGCAATACGTATTTTTGATGAAAATAGTAAACATAAAACACCTTTTTTTGGACATATTATGACTGTAAGTAATCACAGGCCATTTACCTTTCCATCGGGAAAAATAGATATATCTAATACAAGTAAGTCAAGAGAAGGAGGGGTAAAATATACGGATTATGCCATAGGTAAGTTCATTGAAGAAGCTAAAAAACGTTCCTGGTTTTCCAAAACAGTATTTGTATTTGTAGCAGATCACTGCGCTTCAAGTGCAGGAAAAGAAGATATTCCCTTAGATAAATATAAAATACCTGCTATTATATACTCACCGGGATTTATAAAACCTGAAAAGTTTTCTAAAATAGTTTCTCAAATTGATCTCATGCCAACACTTTTTGGAAAATTACATTTCTCTTATTCCTCTCGTTTTTATGGACAAGATGTATTTAATAGTTCCTATCAACCAAGAGCATTAATCGCAACCTATCAAAAATTAGGATATTTAAAAGATAATAAATTAATTGTTTTATCTCCTAATCAAAAAATTGAACAATATAATGTAACTAAAGATACTCAGATGAATAAATCAACATCTATTGATTCATCCCTAGCTGAAGAAGCAATAGCTAATTATCAAACCTGCTTTTATTTTATTGAAAACAACATGTTACGAATTAAAAATAAATAATATTATTCTCTTTCTAAAATTGATTCGTTTCTCATCTTACGGAACACATTAATAAGTGTAATCACATCATTTTCACAATATGATTTTATACGTTCGAAATTTTTATCTTTATAAAATACGTTAGAAACCTCACTTCCATTCAAGTCATCTTTTGGAGAGGGCAACCCAAAAATATGAGATAATAAATCCAAAGAAGTATAATGTTTATAATCTCCAAATTTCCATAATTCCATAGTATCAAGATGTGGAATTTCCCATGGTTTTTTTCCATGCAATCTTAAAATTTTAGGTAATTCCATTTGATGGATAATCATTCGTCTGGCTATATAAGGGAAATCAAATTCTTTTCCGTTATGAGCACATAAAATTAAATTTGATTTAAAATAATTTGATTTCAACAATTCGTTAAACCCGGTTAATATTTTTTTTTCATGATTTCCATAAAAACTTTTGATACGAATTTTTTTATCGTCAATGATTAATCCACAAGATAAACATACAATTTTTCCAAACTCAGAAAGCATTCCGGCTCTTTCATAATAATACTCTTCAGGAGTAACATTTTCTTTTCTTTGAAATTGAGTTTTTTTCTCCCATAAAACTTTAGTTCTTTCAGATAATTCATTCCATTTTTCTTGTTGAGGAACGGTTTCTAAATCAAGAAATAAAATTTGTCTTAAAGGAATAGAAGATAACATAATTTACATTTAATAATTCAAAGGTAATCAAAACTTATAATTCAGATAATATTGATTAATTTTAAAAAATATAAAAAGATTATGAAAAATATTTTTGTTTCAGATATTGACGGTACATTAACTGCTTCATGCAACCCGTTTTTAGACACATACGGTATAAAAGCATTGCAAAGAGCTTCAAAATTAGGAGAGGTTGTTTTAGCATCCGGGCGACCCTTTCAAGGAATAATAAATATGTATTCACATAAAGACTTAATCATTGATTATATTGTAGCTTTAAATGGAGCTCATATTCTCTATAAAAATAAGACACTTAAAACCTATCCCATACCACAAGATATCGTAAATTATTTTTTAAATGTTAAGCATCAATATTCAAATATATGGTTCTATACAAAAGATACTTGGTATGCTTCGTCTTTAGAAACGGAAGTATACCGCAAAGAAGTAAAAGGAGTTAGACATCGTGCATTGACATTATCGGATTATAAATCTCAAGAGGTTTTAAAAATATTGGTTGTTGGGGAAAAACAAATTCAAGATATAACATGTGATTTTAATAACAATCTTAAAGGAGTGCATATAACTGCATCTTCAGGTTCCTATATAGAAATATTTTCTTCAAAAATAAATAAATACTTAGCACTACAAGAGATTTTAAAAAATACAAATGGAAGAATTTTTTCATTTGGCGATTCTTATAATGATTTAGAAATGATTGGAAATTCATTCTATGGATGTGCAGTAAATAATGCAGAGTTACCTTTAAAAAAAATAGCGAATTACATTTCGTCATATAAGTATGGAAGGGGAGTTTATGATTCGCTAAACCACATCGAAAAAAAATTTTTTAATTAATATTTCATTATGAACAATAAGTACAATCGAGCAAAATATGATAGAAAAATAGAAAAATAATTAATATTTTAAAGGTATATTTAAATTTGATTTAATATATTGATTTTAAAGTTAATAAAATTACAATAAAATCATTAATGAATATATATAACTATCAAAAAGTATTAAAAAATATTATTATAGTAAAAAAATTTTTATATTTGCCGACTAAACTATAATAAAAAAATAAAAGGTTATGTCTGACATTACATCAAGAGTAAAAGCTATCATCGTTGATAAACTAGGAGTAGATGAAAGCGAAGTAACACCAGAAGCAAGTTTTACAAATGACTTAGGGGCAGATTCATTAGACACAGTGGAATTAATCATGGAGTTTGAAAAAGAATTTGATATTCAAATCCCTGATGATCAAGCAGAAAAGATTTCAACGGTTGGTCAAGCTATTTCTTATATTGAAGAAGTAAACAAACAATAATTTACACAAAGACACATTAAAGTATGGCTTTAAAACGAGTAGTAGTAACTGGACTTGGTGCAATAACTCCAATCGGGAATAATTTTAAAGAATACTGTAACGCTTTATTAAGCGGAGTTAGTGGAGCTAGTCCAATTACTCTATTTGACGCAACAAATTTTAAAACAAAATTTGCTTGCGAAGTAAAAAATTATAATCCGGAGGATTATTTTGAAAAAAAAGATATTCGTAAATATGATCGATGTGCTCAATTTGGATTAATTTCTACTAAAGAGGCAGTAATCGATAGTAAAATGTTAGAATATCCTGACTTAAATAAAGATAGAGTAGGAGTTGTGTGGGGTTCCGGAATAGGTGGACTGAACACGTTTGAGCAAGAAGTTTCTACATATGCTATAGGGAATGGGACGCCAAGGTTTAATCCTTTTTTTATCCCCAAAATGATTGCAGATATGACCGCCGGTCTTATTTCAATCGAATATGGATTTAAAGGGCCTAATTATGCAACCGTTTCAGCTTGTGCTTCATCCTCTAATTCAATAATTGACGCTTTAATGCTTTTAAGATTAGGTAAAGCAGACATTATTATAACAGGGGGCTCTGAGGCAGCGATAGTAGCAAGTGGTGTAGGTGGTTTTAATGCTTTACATGCGATGTCGACACGTAATGATGATCCTAAAACTGCATCTAGACCTTTCGATAAAGACAGAGATGGATTTGTTTTGGGTGAAGGGGCAGGAACACTTATTTTAGAAGAGTATGAGCATGCTGTAAAAAGAGGTGCTACTATTTATGCTGAAGTTGTTGGAGGTGGATTAAGTTCCGATGGTTATCATATGACCGCTCCACATCCTGAAGGATTTGGGGCATATAATGTTATGAAAAATGCTATTGAGGACGCTGGAATCAAATTAACAGATATCAATCATATTAACGTCCATGGAACTTCGACACCATTAGGAGACTTAGCTGAATCTAAAGCTATCTTAAAATTATTTGGTGAACATTCCTACAACATTCAGATCAATTCTACTAAATCCATGACTGGTCATCTATTGGGTGCTGCAGGTGCTATTGAAGCATTGGCGTGTATAGTAGCTATTAAAGAAAATAAAGTTCCACCTACAATTAATCATTTTACAGATGATGACGAGTTTGATAATAAATTAGATTTTACTTTTAACGTAGCTAAAGAGAAGCAAGTTAATTATGCAATGAGTAATACTTTTGGTTTTGGTGGTCATAATGCATGTGTTATTTTAAAGAAATTTTAAAATAAGAGATTATTAACAAATGAGTATTTGGAAAAGAATACTTTTATGTTCATATTTATTTAAACAAAATTCTAAAAAAAAAGAGGAAACAACTTTTAAAAAGAAAATTGAAAATCTTATTGGTTATAAACCATCCAATATTTTGATCTTTTATGAGTGTTTTACACATTCCTCGATAAATAATGATAATAAAAATTTCGAAAGATTAGAATTTTTAGGTGATTCAATATTATCAAGTATTGTATCTGACTATTTATATCATCAGGCACCTGACAAAAAAGAAGGTTATCTTACTCAGATGCGATCCAAGTTGGTTAACAGAAAATTCTTAAATGAGTTAGGAGCAGATTTAAAATTAACCTCATTTCTTCAAAAGAGGCAAAACACCAATTTGGGTGAAAATATAAATGGAAATTTGTATGAAGCACTGGTTGGAGCAATTTATATAGATAGTGGCTTTGAATTTTGTCGAAATTTTATTAAAGAAACACTCATCAAGCAGGAAAATTTTGAACAGCTTGAAAAAAGAATCGCAAGTTACAAAAGCTTAATAATAGAATGGGCTCAAAAAAATAAATTTGAAATCATCTTTAATACATTTCAAGAAGAAAATGCAGAAGAATCTTTAATCTTTAATTCCATAATTCAATTAGATAATAAGATTATTGCTAAAGGAAGGGCTACATCTAAGAAAAAAGCTGAAGAGAGTGCTTCTAGAAGAGCCTATCATAGTTTAAACAAGTACTTTAATTCTTTGCAAGGCAAATGAGTGTATTAAAAACATATTCTTTAGATTGGGAGATTGATGACCCGGTATTTGATTTTAATTTATTAGGATTTAAATCATATATTAATAAAGATTATGATTTTGTATTCTATTTAAATAAGAATTGTAACTTAAATTTTAAGCGTGTTAATGATCAACAAATAATAGAAGATGGAATTACTTATATTTTTTCAATTTACAGGTTTTTTCATGAAAAGACTAAACAAAAAATAGAATTAATTAGTAACATTTCCTACCCTCAACCTATATATGAAAATGATAGTTTTTTTGATGAGATCGAAAAAATTAAAATCTTAATTCCTGAATATAAATATTTCAATTATTTCTTAAAATCAGACTTCTTATTAGATGAAGAATTCTATATAGATTTGGGAAATCTTAAAAATATTTATAAATTTAGTGAAATAAATATAGATAAAATTAAAATAAGAAATTTAGAAAATTTGATATTACCTACATAATGAGTGGATTTAGAAAAAAAACGAAAATAGTAGCTACTATTGGGCCAGCATCTGAAGATAAGGATATACTATTAAAAATGTTTAAAGCGGGTGTAAATGTAATTAGAGTGAATTTCTCTCATGCAGAAGAAGAAGTTGTAAAAAAATGGGTGCGTACTGTAAGAGACCTTAATGAAGAACATGGTTTTAGTGTAGCATTATTAGCCGATTTACAAGGGCCTAAATTAAGAGTAGGTGTTGTTAAAGAAGGAACTATTGTTAATGCCGGAGATATAATCACGTTTACAAGTGAAAATATAGAAGGAGATGCAAAACAAGTTTATATGAGCTACCCACAATTTGCTAAAGATGTAAAAGTTGGGGAAAGAATACTATTAGATGACGGAAAATTAATTTTTGAAGTAGTTGAAACTAATTTAACAGATAAAGTAGTAGCAAAAGTTATTCAAGGAGGTCCATTAAAATCTAAAAAAGGAGTTAATTTACCTAATACTCAAATTTCCTTACCGGCTTTAACGGAAAAGGACATTAAAGATGCAATGACTGCGATTAAATACGAATTTGATTGGATTGCACTGTCTTTTGTTAGACATAAAGAAGATGTAATCGATTTACAAAATTTAATACAAAAGCATTGTAACCATAAAATTCCAATTATAGCAAAGATTGAAAAGCCGGAAGCTATAACTAATATTGAAGAAATAGTTCATGTTGTTGATGGTATTATGGTAGCCAGAGGAGATTTAGGAATTGAAATTCCAATGGAAAAAGTTCCTTTAATTCAAAAAAATCTGGTTAGCATATGTAAAACTCAATGTAAACCTGTTATTATAGCGACTCAAATGATGGAAAGCATGATCGACGGATTAACACCTACTAGGGCAGAAGTCAATGACGTTGCCAATTCAGTATTAGATGGAGCAGACGCTGTTATGTTGAGTGGAGAAACATCCGTAGGTAAACATCCGGTTGAAGTAATAGAGAATATGTCGAAGATTATTGTAAGCGTAGAGGATGATCATCATATTCAAATACCATTACATTATCCTAAAAAAGGTAGTGAACGTTATATAACAGATATGATTTGTTATAATGCTGCGGGTATGGTTGGTCAAGTAGGTGCGAAAGCTATTATTACTTTAACTCAATCAGGATATACGGCATTTCAAATTTCATCTCATCGTCCGCTAGCTAATATAATTGTGTTTACATCCAATAAAAGAATCATCAATATGCTAAGCTTGTTATGGGGTGTAAAAGCATATTTATATGAGGGTCTAAAAAGTACTGATGAAACGGTAGTCGAAGTTAATAAAAATATTAAAGAAAAAGGTTATATAAAATCAGGAGATTTTGTAATCAATCTTAATGCTATGCCGTCTTTCGCAAATAGTTTGACTAATACTTTACGTCTTACCCAAATATAAAATATTTTAACATATAACCAAAAAAAAGAGTTCAGGTTTAACCTGAACTCTTTTTATATATAACTATAAATAGTTACTATTTTTTCTTATATAAAAAATAAACATCTACCGCCCTCTCATCAATCGTATTAATAATAGTATCAGTAAGAATTAACTTATAATTTTCTAATAATAATGGATTTTTTTTCAAGCTATAAGGGGTGTCAATTGGATCCATTTTTTCATAATAACCATTACTAGGTATATATTGCTGTATGATGACGAAATCTGTTTTTTTATCTTTTAAATATTGAAATTGTTCATCTCTTAACTGAGGATAAAATCTATGAGAGAGATTGGGAGTCACAAAATATTTAATGTTAGGAACAATATTACAGGTTGTAAAAAGATTATTTGCCAAACCGAATCCTAAATTTAATAATGTAGGATTATTTACTTTCATGATTTCATTTTTAAACTTCATTGTCATTAAAGCTTTTCGATCATGATTTTCACCACTTAATACCCAAGCTTCAACGCGTGTATTATCAAGTCCAGCCACACTGGCACATGTGGATATGAAAATCAACATGGAAAAGATTAATGATTTATTCGAATTTAAATAAAATGATCCAAAAGATTTTTGAAAAATCATTCCAACATATATAAAACCTAAAAATCCGAAAATTAAATAAGGGATTGGATAATAATATTGAAATTTACCCATAAATATAACTGTGTATAAAATAATTCCGGATAATACTATACCTACTTTTGCAAATATATTTTTAATATATTTTAGTGGGAATAAAAATATTCCTATAAAAGCAAGTAAAAATAAACAAGTTGGTTCTAAGAATAAATAAAGAATTCTTGACAGTAACCGGAGTAGAATATTTTTAGGGGTACCTAATTTTGCATAAGCACTATTCAATTCAATATAAATTTTATAGGCTTCTTCTAAGCAATTATGGGAATAAAGATATCCAACAACCGGTATGCTAATGATTAAAGCTCCCGAAATAAATGTTAAAATATTATATATAAAATTTTTATATTCTTTATGATATAATATATTTATAAATATAGTGGAAAGAGGAAAAATCCAAAATGCTATCAGGTTTATTTTTGTAAATAATACAGCAGTGACTAACAAACCATGAATAAACATATATTTTGGTTTATGGATGGGATTGTCAGCTTTAAAATACTTTAAAAACAAATATAACGTAACCCCTTCCATACATAAAATAAATTCTTCTGCAGACCCACCAGCTTTCATGCTTTTAATTAAAAAAATAAAGAAAGCTGTAGCAATGATATAAGAAATGAATTTATTTAAAAATAATCTCGAACTTGAGTATAATGATAATGCTAGAACATACCAGGATACTAGTTCAATTAAAAACATTCCGTAAAAATTTTCATTCGAAATTAAATATCCTGCAGCATAAATAAAAAATATAAAAGGACCTTTATGATCAAAAATTTCAGTATATAAAGCCCTTCCGTTTACCATTCCCTTAGCAACATTAAAATATATGTTAGGATCTGCCCATTCATTGGTAACATAAAGAGGGGACATCTTTGAGCATATGAATAATATACTTAAAACATATATAAATAGTAAAAAGTAAATATTCTTTTCAGAAGTTTTTTCCATCTTATAAAATTTAAATATTTGTTTACACTTAATTTTTATTAGCTAGATTTTCAATAAGCTCAGCAGCTTTTTTATTTCCCCCGGCTTCCAAAAATGATTTTTGAATTTCTTTGGCAGCTTTTTTATATTTTTCATTATATAGTAATTCATCCACAGCATATTCTATGTCCTTAATTCTCATACGTTTGTATTTTAATCTTATGCCGCATCCATATTGCTCAATTAAAGTTGCTGTATGAGATTGATCAAAAGCTATAGGTATAATGAGCATTGGAATACCGTTCATATAAGTATCGCAAACGGTATTTAGTCCTCCATGACCAATAACTACATCAATATGTTTAAGTAGATCGAGCTGCGGTACATAGCTTTGTACAATAAAGTTATCAGGCCATTGTTCAATGATAGCAGGGTCTGTTGCTGCTACTACAGTTACATTCTTATCTTTAAGAGCTTCTATCATTTTAGTGAAAAATTCTTTACGAATATTTACTAAAACTGTACCTAAAGATATATAAATTTTAGGATTATTATTTTTGTTTAATCTTTCCCAATCAAAAGGGGTATTATCTGGTCGACCAGTTAAAGCTCCAATAAATTTCATATAAGAAGGATATTCACCATCTTTATATCCTGCAAATTTTTGAGAAGTGTAAAACATATTAACTTCTTTAGAGGAAATTAATTCTTCATCACCCGATATACCGACAGATTTTTGTAAATTTATTATGGAATCATGAACCCATTGAGTCACTTTGGGTGCAGTTCCCGGATCATGAAGTGTATTAGGGGTAACAGGAGTAATAGTAGCTAAAGGAATTTTTTTAACATGAGCTACCAATGCTCCCGCAAATGTGATACAGTCATTTATTACAACATCTGGTTTATAGGTATCTACTAATTTTGAAAGCTCAGCATACATTATTTTTGCAAATGGAATGTATGTATCTTGGAGACCTAATTTTAATGCTTCCAAAGCAGGTAAGTTGGCACCTCTATCTTGTAATTTAATGATATCTTGTATTTCTTCTTTATTTTCTTGATAAGATTCTTTTAATATAAAAAAAGTACCCCCTGCCGGTATAGTTTCAGGCTTTATTTCGGTTAATCCGGCCCATGCAACTTCATGGCCGTTTTCTAATAATGTTCTACCTATACTAAGACTAGGATTAATATGTCCAAAAAAAGGAGGGACAACAAATAAGAATTTTGACATAATTTTTAATTTTTTACTAATGTTTGTAAATAGTCTGCTCCTTTGCTAACTCCTCCGGCTATTTCAAATGAGCTTTGAATCATTTTCGCATTTTTACTGTATAAGTCATTATTTAAGATAGAATAAACAGCTTCTTTTAGATGAGAAGTTTTAAAGCGATTAAAATTCAAACGAATTCCTGCTCCGCTATCTGTTACGCAACTGGATACAAAAGATTGATCGTAAGCAATTGGAATAACTATTAAAGGAATTCCATAAGATAGAGTTTCACAGACTGTATTATTTCCTCCATGACATACCACTGCCTGCATATGTTGAATTATTTCAAGTTGAGGTATATGTTTTTGGATAATAAAATTATCGGGAATATTTTCAAATAAATCGGGATCAGACACTACAATTACAGTAATATTTTCACCTGCAAAAGCCTCAACTACTTTATTGAAAAATTGTTTTTTTTGAGTATGATCGAAAGTTGTTCCTATACTTACTAATATTTTTGAACGATTTTGACTAATCTTTTCGAATTTTATCCAATCAAAATCAATTTTTTGAGAACGTGGTGATAATACTGGTCCAATAAATTTATAATTTGAAGGTAAATCAGTTTCTCCGAAAAATTCTTTTGAGGTATATACCAATGTCAATAATTTTGAACAATCAAGACGATCATTTCCTGAAACACCGAATTTATTCTGAAAAGCAATTACCTGCTCACCTTCCCACTCATGAATTTTAGGAAAAGAAGGATTAACTTTAATTGATGCCGGAGCTGTAACAGAAGTGGCATATGGTATATTTTTTTTAAATGAAGCAGTTGCGCCAGCAAAAATTTGATGGTCGGAAATAACAACATCAGGTTTAAATTCATCTAATGCATTTTCTATTCCATTCATCATTAATGAATTCATGGGGGTGAGAACTTCTTCGTATAAAAATTTAAGACTATCTATGCCGTATACTTTCTTTTTTTGAAGTTCTTGTGCATGTTCAAAAAGCTTTTTTTTTGCCATTTCATCCATATCAATAGGAAGAACAATTAACTGGCCTTTTTCTGGTAGTTGATCTTTTAAATTAGCGTCTAAACTAAACCAGGAAACAGTATGATTTCTTTTTAAAAGTTCATTGCCAAGACTTAATGTTGGATTAATGTGACCCGTGAGAGGGGGAACAATAAAAGTAAATTTTGCCATGTAGTAATTAGTTTTTTAAGTAAAAAATTCACTCAGTTTTTCGTTAATCCATTCAGGATTCTGAATAGGAATGTTATGATCACCTGTTCCTGTAAATAAGGTTGAATTAGGAATATAGGAATTTAAAAGCTTTCCATCTGGTAAACAATCCGATTCATTTCCATAAAGTAATAAAGTTTTATTCTTTATGAGACTCATATTTTTTTTAGATGAAAATTCCTTATCCTTAATTAAATCCTGAGGCATGGAAGTTTCATGAAGTAAAAAATCAAATAGTTTTTTACTTTTTTCAAGTTGCTTATTATTTGGCGTAATATTGGTTGAAATACTATAATTTTTCATATAATGCTCAATGAACTCATTACCGTATTTTTCAAGAATTAACTCTGTATCTCCATTTTTATCAGTAATGGGGGAATCAATAATAGCTATTTTTTTGATTTTATCTTGGTTATGAATGGCAGTATATAAAGATATTAGACCACCAAAGCTATATCCTACCAAATCCACTTTCGATAAATTTAAGTGATTTAATAATTCTAACAAATCATTTGAAAGAGTTTCCAAATCATAACCTTTATCGATTTTGCCACTAAGGCCGTGGCTACGTAGATCATACATAACCACGTGATATTTTTTAGCAAGTTCAGGAGCTATATTAAAATAAAATATGGATAAGTTGGTAAACATTCCATGAACCATTACAATAGTATCGGAAGCTCCTTGATTGAGTTCTAATATGTGAGTTCTTCTATTATTTATTTGAATTATTGGCATCTACAATATAATTAACAACATCGTTGATTGATAAATTGATTAATTGATCCATTTCCATACCTGATAACCATCCATTAAAATCAATATTGTCACCATAGGTAGCTTTTACTTTCTCTGCGAATGAAACAATTTCTATACTATCCATTTCTAAATCTCTGGTAAAAACACTTTCAGGTTCAATAGTTAATTCTTCAGCTACATCTTCGCCAATTACTTCTGTTATAAATTTTTTAAGTGTTTCAAAAATATTTTCTTTTTGTTTTTCTATTGAGTCCATCCGATTATGAATTTATTATTATGTTTACTTGTTTTTATTACGGTATCATTAATGGTTAGATTTTCACCATCAATTGATGTTACTTCATATTGCTTAGGGTTTCCGTTTAATCCAATGCCAAGCATTTTCCCATAGGCCTCTTTAGCCACCCAAAAACGAGTGCTCCATTCTGCAATATCATCTTTTGATTTTATAAGGTTTATTTCTTTTTCTGTGAATGCAATATCTAAGAAACCTTTATCACGTTCTTCAATGATTTCTAAATCAATTCCTACCGGCCTATTGGATACTATGCTTACGGTATTGCTCCCTTTATGAGCAATTGAAATTTCTAACGGATCTGTTTCCGGTACTCCATGTATGGAAGGCTTATTCCTTTCATCATGCTGAATACTAAATTCAATTGGGAAATATTTTATTCCGTATTGATTATTAATATAATTTCTAACACTATCTTTAACACATACACGGCTTATTAAGAAATCTTTTTTCTTATTTAACATTAGAGAATCGTAATGACGTTTTTCATCTGTATTTAAATAAATATGCATTAAGAAATCTTGATTTACGGCTTTTTTATATCTATCATCAAAGAAATAAACATTTGGAGCTATTTCATTTGCTAAAATATGTTCCGATGGACTCATATTGGTGTTCCATAGTTTTGCATCAAAACCTTCAAATATTTGGTTTTTCCAACCTTTAATTATACACCAGATTTTTCCATCGCGTTTCATGATAATGTCGGCAGTTGCCAATTTATCTACAAATGAAGTAGGAAGACAAATACATTCAAAAGTTCCTTCCTGATCTTCAACATTTTGATAAAAATTAATTTCTTCTATTTTTACAGGAAAGCTTACTTTGGATTCTCCCTCTACCATTAATTGAAGATATAATCCATAAAGTTGTCCAATAGTATCCATTAAAGAACCTTTACCAAAAGACTTTTTAACAATAGCCCGTAAACCTTTTTTGGAAATATTTGTAACTTCTAAAATACCTTGATAGCCGGGACCATGGAACATATGATCTTTATAAATAATTTCTGGAGTAGGTAAAGTTACTTCATTCTCTCCAAAATCAATGTTTTCAAGATAAGCTGGATCTACATCTGGGAAAGATTCTCCTAATGTTACGTCTCCATTAGCAAAATTTTTGATTTTTAGAGAAACCACATTTTCAGTTTTCCAAGTTCCTTCAATAGTGTGTTGGAATGGTTTATAAACTTTCATCCATTGAAATACACTTACAGGCCCCAGACGAAGAACTTTTTTATTTAAATTTTGCTTATGAGCTGCTTCAATTAACAGCTCAAAAGTCATTGTCATGGGTATAACCGGGCATAAATCTTCAACAACTTTCCAATTCTTGGGTTGTTTGAATAAAGAATGATCTATTATATAAGGGTAATTCTTTAGATCGATATTTAACTTCTCTTCAAAAGAGCTTCCTACTTTTATCTCTTGAGTGCCTGTGTTAGGAACAACCGGCTGAGGAGCATATTCTTTTAAAGATACAAAGTTAGTAGCAATAATGTCAGAATTCGAAGCAAATGTTTTCCTTTTTTCAACCATCTCAGTTAATTCTTTTTGCATAAGAATAAGTTCTTTGGTGTAATCATTCATCGCTTGAACAACCGGATGATTGGATTTTATGAAAAGAGAATTTATTGAGTCTGATTCTGAAGTTTTAATTTTATTTTTGTGGGATAATTCTTGTAATAAAGGAAAGTTTTTTATCAAGGATTGGTTTTCAAAAACAAGAATTTCATCATTCAATGAAGACGCTTCCTCATTTTTAAGACCAATAAATGAAATATTAATATCTTTACCTTCTATAAATAGTAAAGAAAGTACCCGTCTTAATTGTTCCAGAGTAGAGAGTTTAGGTCCTGTTGAGGAAATAGCAGCATATTCTTTATTTTTAAGAATATCATCTACAAATCCAATCAAACTTCCACTTCCGATTTGAATAAAAAATCTAACATTTTCTTTTTCATATAATTTTTCAATTAATTCACGAAAAAGAACAGCTTGCGTAAGATGTTGCATGGTAAGTTCTTTAAAAGATTCAAAATCATGCGGATAAACATCTAACGTAGTTGCTGACCAAACCGGAATATCATTTTTCTCAATCTTAATGTAATTAAGATCGTCTAATAAATAAAGCTTCTTTTTAAGGAATGGAGAATGAAAACCGGATTTAAAATCTAAAACTTGATAAAAGATATTTTTAGATTTTAAGATTTGTATTAGTTGATCTTTTGCTGTTTCAGTTCCACATAATAGAACCTGGTTAGGACAATTATCATTGGATAGATAAAGATCCTGAATTTTATCTAATATGGGTTTTACTGTTTCTGTACCGGCACCTACTGCAATGAAATATACATCGTCCATGTTGTATTTTTCAGGATCCATTGAATTCAATAAATTTTCAACAGACTCATCTGAAACGAGACCTCCGGATTTAGCAGCAAACCATTCTCCTAAACTATGCCCTGCAGTTAAATCGGGTCTTATACCCATTTTTTTTAACGCACCGTCTATAATTTCACCTCCATGGAATTGCTTAAAAGATTGATCAAGGAGTAAATTACCCGTAATTCTTTCTTTCGGTACTTCATAACCAAAGTGTTTTGCAATACTCTCTACTTCAGGGTTGGATGAGGGATCAAATCCGGGAAATAAGAAAGCTATTTTTTCATTATTTCTTAAAAGAGGTTTATTGGAGAACCAAATATCTTGTCTACCTTTCCATGGTTTATCTTTTGAGATTAACTTTTTGGCTTTTTCAATGCGTTCTGATGTCGGATTAAAAAGTACTAATCGATAATTACCGGTTTGATCCGATATTGAAAAATCTCTTTTATCCAAAGCTTCTATTAAAGCCTCTTTAGTTGCTGCGGAAATGGCAATAACATCTTCTTGAAAAACCGGAACTGATTTATGAGTTTCCTCTGCATGTCCATGTGCTTGTAAGACAATATGTGCACTCATTCCGTCAATTCCAAATGTACTCACGCCTGCATTTAATGGAATT
The DNA here is from genome assembly GCF_001418685.1 of Apibacter mensalis. Lineage (GTDB taxonomy): Bacteria > Bacteroidota > Bacteroidia > Flavobacteriales > Weeksellaceae > Apibacter > Apibacter mensalis. The sequence continues at coordinate 73,564 of NZ_LIVM01000003.1, read as the reverse complement.
TCTTTTTCATTCCAATCAGTTAATTCTGAAACAGGCATAATTTTTGTGTTTTTCAGTATATCATTGGGCTTTTCACAATGTATTGTTGCCGGAATTTTCTTATTATATAAGGATAGTGCAGTTTTAATTATACTTGCCATACCGGACGCGGAAAGAGTATGCCCGATGTTGGACTTTACAGATCCAATTAATACTTTATCATCTTTAAATAGTTCAGAAAGCACTTCAACCTCAATTTTATCATTGTTTTTAATTGCAGTGCCGTTTGCCTCTATATATCCAATATTATCTGCTTTTACTTTTGCATTCTTCCAAGCCTCTTGAATAGCTGTTTTTTGTCCGTTTGAAAAATTATTTCCATTGGAAGCTATTCCGACTCCTTTAATTACTGCATAGATACGATCATTATCTGAAAGTGCTTTACTTAATTTCTTTAAAACAATAAAACCGGCCCCTTCACTTAATAGGATACCGTCAGCCTCTTCATCAAATGGTTTAATTTCTTGTTTGTGAGATAATAAACCGGAATTGGAAAAAACACTCCAATAGGGAGAATTTTGACTAAACTGCATACCTCCGGCTATTGCAATTTCAACCTTGTTATTTAGTAATTCCTGTATTGATTGCTCAACTGCAAGTAATGAACTTACTTCTGAAGCATCAATAGTATATGCGGCTCCTTCAGTTTTAAAATGAGAGGAAACTAATCCCGCAATAGATTTAGTCGTATATTTGAGTTTTATATCTCTTTCTTGAGCTCTTCTATCTTTTTGAAAAGCTTCTTTAACCTTTTCAATTTCTTGATCAGAAATTGATGGGAGTATATTTTTAATTGCTAATGCAAGTTGTTCGCTGGTACGGACAATATCTATACATTTTAAGTCATTAGAACCAATGTAATTTTCTTTTCCGATTATTATCGAGGATTTTTTTAAAGAAATTCTTTTCTCAAATACAGAAGCATCTTCTAATGCTTGATATACTAATTTTATAATTAATAGCTGTATAGGATCTAAATTTTGTGCTTGCTCAGTTGAGATTCCTATTTTATTCATATCAATTGTAATAGGAGGAATAAATCCTCCTTTATTACAATAGATATGATCTAATTTATTTAAATTATTTTTAAAGTAGATTGAATCAATTTTTTCTTCAGGAACTTCGGTAATGGAAGAGGTTCCTTTTATTAAATTGTTCCAAAAATCATTGATATTATTTGCTCCTGGAAGGAAACAAGACATTCCTACAATTGCAATATCTGTATCTTTCATAATTATACTCAGATTCCGAAAAATTGTTTTACACCTTGCTCACTTCCCCCCATAATTAAAACTTGGTTGTCATTACCATATTTTAATTCATTAACAAACTCTTGTGCACCTTGTTTTAACGGTATTAAGGCAACTCCTCTTTTATTAAATTCATTTTCTAGTGCACATGAAACCATTCCTGCACCTTTCCAAGGTCCCCAGTTAATTGTTATTACTCGGGCATTTGTTTTCCCTTTAATTGCCCATGAAGTCAAGTCAAAAACACTGTTTGCCGCAGCATAATCAGTTTGTCCTCTATTTCCATATACGGAAGCAATACTGCTAAAGAAAATAATGAATTTAATATCTGAATGAAGTTCATCCAGCATAACATGTAATGGGTTTATTTTCGTAGTATATACTTGTTCAAAAGCTTCTGTAGTTTTATGAACAAATAATTTATCTACTAGAAGCCCTGCGGCATGAATAAAACCATCAATTTTTCCATACTGCTTATAAGTATCTTTTATAAAGTTTCTTAATCCTTTTTCATCAGTGACGTCTAACGAAACATAAGTAACTTTTGATCCAGATTTTTCAATATTGGTAATGGTATGAATAATGTGATTAGTCTTATCAATTTTTTGAGCTTTTTTCTCTATTTCAGTAGGTATTTTCATTTGTTCTTCACTAATAAGATACTTACGAATTTCGTTTTTATCTTTTAATGAAATGTATTTTTTATCTTCTTCTGTAGGTTTGGCAGAACGTCCTACCAATATATAATGGCAAGGATATTCAGAAGAAAGTTGATTAGTTATTTCAGCAGTAATTCCTTGGGCTCCGCCTAAAACAACAACAACAGATTCTTTATCTAATTCTAATTTGGAGTTTCCATTTACAGCCAGAGATTCCGGAACTAAATTTAAACGAAAACGTTCTGTATCTTTATAAATAACTTCAGCTGAGATATCTGTTGCTTGTATTTCATCTAAAACTATCTGTGTTAAGTTTTTAGAAGTAAAGATAGTGTTAGATATAATCGCTCTACAATTTATTTTAGAATATTCACGAGCTAAGCTTTTAATCAATCCTGGAAAACCTTGAATTTTCTTTAATTCTTTAATATCTTTTTTACCTTCTAATTCTCCCATAAGATCACTAAAGCTATAGATCCATTTCATGCGATCCATATCAGCACCTTTTATTAGAGTAAATGCATCTTTAATGGTATAATGCTTAGATGATTCCGAAACATCTAAAATAAGAAGTCCATCGTAAGAAGCAAGATTTGTATTACTGTCTGTAATGATATCTACGACGGCCCCTTTAGCTTCTAAAGCTTTCTTTAGATCTTTAGCCATAGATTTTCCGTCATCAGTAATAGCAAATTTTTTGCCTTCTATTTCTATTTTATCCGATTTGTTAACAGGATATTTTTCAAGTTCAAAACGAGTTCTTAAAAGAGGCTCTTCTTTATCTGAATCAAGATTTTTTTCTAATTCTGAAATTGATTCAGCATCAAAAGATATCTCATTTACAGCTGGTGCTGCTGCAATTTTATTATCTTCTTTTTTAGAAGAATCTCCATTTGCTAAATCTTCGATCCAGCCGATAACGCCGTTTAGCGTTTTTATAGAGGCCATTTTTTCGATAGCATCTTCAGATTCTTCAAAATCAGAAGTAATATTTAATTTTTCACGTAAAGCTCCTATAATTTCCATTCTTTTAATGGAATCTATACTTAGATCTGCTTCTAAATCTAAATCCAAACCTAACATATCAATAGGATACCCGGTTTTCTCACTAACGGTATTTAGTAGAGCATCTTTGATTACTTCCAGGGAAAGAGCTTCCTTTTTAGCAGTGGGAGCTGCTGCAGGTAATGAATGGGTAGCTACAGTAACTTCATGAGATACCGGTTGTTCCGATTTTACTAATTCTTCAACCCAACCGATAACGCCGCTAAGAGTTTTTATAGAAGCCATTTTTTCAATAGCATCTTCTGATTCCTCAAAATCAGCACTGATTTTCAATTTTTCTTTTAAAGCTCCAATGATTTCCATCCTTTTAATGGAATCTATACTCAAATCGGCCTCTAAATCCATATCTAAACCAAGCATATCAATTGGATATCCGGTTTTTTCACTTACTGTATCTAGTAAGGTATCTTTGATAACTTGTATAGATAAAGCGGGTGCTGAGCTTTGGGCGACAGTTTGTACAGGTACAGCGACTTGGGCCGGTACAACAACTGTTTGTTGAGGGGTTGCGATATGAGTGCTCTGTGAAGGAACTTGTATTGTTGTTGCTTGAGGAGCAGCAATAGTTGAAGGATTTTGACCAAAGTATCCTAACATGACGTCTCTTTGGTTTTGTATCATAGATCGCATGTTACCTAGGTATTCAAGTATAACATGGTCAGCTTGAGTAAGATTATTATTCATAGTATAAGTATCGGAAATCGCTCCAAAATTTAAATTAATCGGTTTAGTGATTGGAAGTGCTCCGTTGGGAGGAAGACTTCCTACTGATGGAACAGCATAGTGGCCATTGATAAGCCAGTTGGTAGCTTTCTTTTTATATTTTTCAGGTTCGTCAAAATTTATAGAAGTTACTTTTCTGCCTTCAAATAATTTTTCCAGATTTATGTTCCTGCCGGTAGCTATATACTTAGCCAATGCATTAAGCATAAAGCTAATTCCTTCTTTTTCTTTTTCTTCTGTTTGTATTACAGTAATTTCTTGATTACCTAAAATAGATTGAACAAGATTTATTAAAACCTTACCGGGCCCTGTTTCAATGAATACTCGAGCGCCCTCTGCATACATATTAGTAACTTCTTTAGTAAAGTATACAGGGTTAATTAAATGTTCAGCTAAACGATTTTTAATTTCTTCAGGTTTTGAAGGATATAACTCTGCGGTAGTATTAGACCATATGGATAATGTCGGAGAAGTAAAGTCAACAGTGGCTAGCTCTTTTAAATATAACTCTTTAGATTTATTTAATAATGGGCTATGGAATGCACAATCAACCGCTAATTCTCTAAATGTAATTTTCTTATCTGTTAGCTTCTTCATAAACTCAGCCATTGCAGCAGTAGAACCTGCAAGAATGGTTTGTTTATTAGAATTGAAATTTACAGCCCATACTTCTTTTTCTCCCTCTAGTAATGATTTTATTTCACCTTCCGGTAGATTTAATGCAATCATCTTGCCTTTATCTTGTCCTACGGCATCTAAAATTGCATTTGCTCTTTTTTTACTTAAAGAAACTAATTCTTCAGGTTTGAATACTCCGGCAAAACAAAGTGCTGGAAGTTCTCCATAACTGTGTCCGGCAATCATGTCCGGTTCAATTCCCAGAGATCGTAAGAAACTGGCTATGGCGTAATCTACTATACCTAAAGAAGGCTGAGCATTTTGTGTTTTAGTGATTGTAGTTTGTTGTAATTTCTTACTTTCATCATCGAAGACTGCGTGAGGAAATAATATTTTTTCAAGCTCCTTATTTTGAAGTAATAAGGATCTCATGGATGGAAATGCAACAAAAAGATCACGAGCCATATTAATTCTTTGGCTTCCTTGCCCGGAAAATAAAAAGGCTACTTTACCCTCTTTAGGAGCTCTTAGATAAACTCCGGATTCTTCTTTGCTTGAAAGAAGGGAATCAATTTTATCTTTTAATTCGGTAGTATTGGATGCTACTATCGAAGCTTGAATTTCTTTATTGTTATCAGTAGCTAAACTATAGGCTATATCTTTTAAGTTCAGAGAACTATTTGCTTCTATTAAATTTTTAACTTTTTGAGCAATCTGTTTAGCTTCTTGTAAGTTGCTTCCTTTGAAAACAAATAATTCTGAAGGCCATGAAGTCATGCTGCTTGTAGATGGAATTTCTGATTTATAATTTTCCATTACAACATGGAAATTGGTTCCACCAAAACCAAAAGCGCTTATTCCGGATATTCTTTTTTCACTACTCCAGATTCCTGCCTTAGTATTGAATTTAAACGGACTGCTTTCCTTGTTATAAAAAGCATTTGGATTAGTTAAGTTGATAGTTGGCGGTTGAATACCATAGTAAGTTGCAAGAGCTGTCTTAATCAATCCTGCCATACCGGCGGCACATTTTGTATGTCCGATTTGAGTTTTTACAGATCCTAAATGAGTCTGTCCCACTAAGGCTCCGGACTCTAAAAACATTTCAGTCAATGCGCTTAATTCTGTTTTATCTCCTACAACAGTACCTGTACCGTGTGCTTCGATTAATTCGACTTCTGAAGGTAAAACACCAGCATGTTTGTATGCTCTTTGCAGCGCTTTCATCTGACCTCTTTTATTTGGAGCAGTCATACCTAAGCTCTTACCGTCACTGCTGGCACCTGTTCCTCTTATTACAGCATATATTCTGTCCCCATCGCGTTCTGCATCTTCCAATCTTTTTACTACAATCATTCCAATACCTTCACCTAAAGCGATTCCATCAGAATTAGCGTCAAATGAAGCGCATTTTCCTTTTTTTGACAATGCATGTGTAGCTGAGAACATTAAGAAGTCATTTAACCCATTATGTAAATCTGCTCCTCCTATAATGGCAATATCTGTTCTGTAATTTTGTAATTCTTGGCAACCTATATCTACTGCAGCTAGAGATGCTCCACACGCTGCATCTACCGTATAATTGGTACCTCCTAAGTTTAGCCTGTTAGTGATTCTTCCGGCTACAACATTGGATAAAACCCCCGGAAAGGAGTCTTCATTTAATTTGGGAAGCATATTTTTAAGTTCTTCCGGAAGATTTCCGAATACTTGCTTAGCATAACCCCTAAATCCATAACTTGATGCTAATTCTGTAGCTCCTTCAGCACCTATAATAACAGATGTATTTTCTCCATCGAAAGTTTTCATATCATAACCGGCATCTTCTAATGCTCTTTTAGCTACCAGAAGACTTAATAACTGTACCGGCTCTATAGATGCTAAAGATTGTGGTGGAATACCAAATTCTAATGGATCAAAATCTATAGTAGGTATAAATCCGCCCCACTTAGAAGAAACAAAATCAGTGTCTCGAGTGTCGGGATTATAAAATAGTTCTTTATTCCATCGATCATCCGGAACTTCCGTAACACAATCTTTTCCTGATAAAATATTTTTCCAGTATTCCTCTAATGTTTTGGCTTGTGGGAAAATACCGGCCATACCTACAATTGCTAACTTAGTACCACTAGGATCTTTTGTTGGTTCTGTAAGATTATCTAATTGTGAAAGGACTTTTTTACTTTCTATGGCTACGTCTTTATGAAGCTGTTTTATGGTAGTAGAATTGTCTCTTAAGACGCCTACTTGACCTATCATAAATACCCCTTTATTTAATTGTTCTTCATTGGTTAGTTTAATAAGCTCTTTACCTTGCCTTTCAATACCTTTTGCCGCTATTCTTTGGCGGCCCAAGTTCATTTCTTCCAGCTTTAACCAAACTTCTTTGGAATCTAAACCTTCAGCAAATAAACGTTGTTTTTCTTGGTCAAATAATTTTGTAAAAGGAGTAGGTAAAGCTCTGGTTTCTTGGCCAGGAGCAGCTTCTAATAAAATAGTTTTATCATGAGCTACTGATTGTTTTTGATATTCGTCCGAAATAGCACCTGTTTCAACAGCCTCTTTTGTAAATAGGTAAGAGGTACCCATCAATATACCAATTTTTGCTCCTTTAGCTGCTAATGATGCAGACATAATAGAGATAAATGCTGATGAGAACGCGTCATGAATTCCTCCTGCAAAGAAAATATTTAACGTACCGGGATGATCGTCTTTCAATAATCGATAGATTTGTTTTTCCCAAAGCACCATACTTGGTAAGGGTCCAACATGCCCACCGCTTTCTCTTCCTTCAAAAATGAAATTTCTGGCACCTTCTTTTAAAAACATGTCCAATAGTGATACGGACGGTACATGTAAAAACGCTTTAATACCTTCTTTTTCATAAGGTTTAGCTAACGAAGGGCGTCCTCCTGCAATGATAATAAACGGTGGTTTACTTTCAAGGATATATTTCATTTGTTCTTCACGCAGTTGTGCGGGAGCAAATCCTAATATACCCACTCCCCAAGCCTTATCTTTTAACAGATCGTGTGTTTTTTGAACAGCATCCTTAGCTGCCTGACCTATCATAAGGCTCATAGCTATAAATGGAACACCACCTTCGCTGGCAATTTTTTCTGCAAATTCAGGAACATCACTAACTCTGGCCATTGGACCTTGAGCAATTGGAAACCTGGTTCCTAATTCTTTGGCAAGAGGACTATTCTCTCCGATTATATTTAAATTTTTAGCTTGTAATAAGTGTCCGTAGGCAGCTTCTTGTAAAGCAACGATTAAATTTTCAAGCTTTTTATATCGTTCTACAAAATCCACAGATAAGCAAATGTCTTGCCCCATGGGAATTATATTTTGAGAAAGATCAAGTCCTCCTAAAAAAGGTAAAATATCTTCAAATTTTGCTTGTATTGGTAATTCTGGTGAATTTTTTCTAAGTAAGATTCTGAAATTGTCAATAATAACAGTTTCGCTTCCACTTAGTTTATTAAAAATATTTTTTAAATCTTTAGAAATGCTACATTCTGGGAAAAGAGCAATTTGACTATCAAGTATGATACCTTTTGCACCCATTGCTAATGCGGCAGCAGAGGTATGAATACCCATTCCTCCTTGTATATAAATTTTAGTTTTTAATTTCTTGTGCTTGTTTTTAATTCCTTGAAAAAGAACATATGAAGATTCATAAGCCACTTTTCCTGCACCTTCATTTCCTTTTAATATAATAGATTCTACTCCTTTTTTGATGGCTTCTTCAGCCTCGTCTAGGGAGTGAACTTGATGGAAAATTTCTACATTTTTTTTAACAGAAATTTTAAAATTAAAAGGAATAAATACTTTGGTTACATTTTCAGGAAGTGGAAGGTCAGCCATTGATTCTGACACAAAACATACTCCAAATGATTCTCTTGTTTTTTCAGAAAGTTCATTTAAACTTTGAATAGCTTTGTTTTTATCTCTTCCTAAATGTAGGATTGGAAAAGCCCCGGTTTTAATAGTTTTTAAGGCTAGATCAACGTCAGGTAATTCAAAAGGAGAAAGAACAAATAACTCTTTTTTTTCTTGCATGGCTTAAAAAAATTGTATTTAGTAAATATTTAACTTATCAATGTTTTTTACTACTTAGGATAATCTAGGATCATACAGTATTAACTAAACATATTCCACTTATCTTTAAAGATGGAATCGAAACGCAAATATAAACAAAAAAAACTAATTTTAACGTTTTATTAGTAATAGTTTATATTAAGTTTTTGAACTTACGAATCTGCCAAATAAAGATGATCAAAGCTAAAATAGTTGAGATGGTGTCGGATAGGGGTATTGAGTACCACACTCCATTTAATTTTAAATAGTTAGGTAAAATAAATAGAGAAGGTACAAGTACTAAGAATTGCCTGCTCATGCTTAAAATAAAAGCAATAACTGCTTTTCCAATACATTGAAAGAAATTGGAAATAACCATTTGAATACCGCTTAATGGTAAAGTAATGGTCATAATTTGTAAAGCTAGAGAAGCTTCTTTTGCTAATTTTGGTGATGGGTTAAAGGGAGTAACCACTAGTTCCGGTAATAAAAAACCGAATAAAAATCCTAAACACCCAATGAACAAACCGGCTTTAAGACTATAAGACAAAGTTTCTTTAACTCTGCTCATATTTTTAGCCCCATAATTATATCCTATTATGGGTTGCATTCCTTGTGTTAATCCTACTAATACCATTATAAATACCATTATAAGACGATTGGCTATGGTATAAGCTTCTATAGCTGTGCTGCCTCCATATACATTTAGCCTGTTATTAATGAACAAAACGACAATAGATGCAGCAATTAACATAAAAAAAGGAGCAAATCCCACATTAATAATTGACCATATGATTTTAAAATTGGGTTTTAAGCTGTCCCATTGAAATGAAACAATGGCGTTAGATTTAAAAAAATGCTTTAAAACTACACACAAGCCTATAGCCATTGATAGGTTAGTAGCTATGGCAGCTCCTTTCATTCCCCATTGTAAGATGAATATAAAAACAGGTGCTAAAATAATATTAGCAACAACCCCTATAAGCATCATATACATAGCTTTTTTAGGGTATCCTGAAGCACGCATGATGCTGTTGAGAGCATAATTTACTGTTAAAAATACATTTCCCGGGAGATAATAAAGTAAGAATTCTTTTGCAAATGGAAATGTTTGAGGAGTGGATCCGATAGCTGTAAGTATTGAGTCCATATAGGTATAAATACCTATAATTAATAATAGGGTTAATACTATAGCTAATACAATGGAATTACCCAATACGCAATTTGCTGATTTAATGTCTTTTTGACCTAAGAAAATAGAGGTACGTGTGGAAGCACCTGATCCTACTAGCATACCTATTCCTGAGATAAGGTTCATAATTGGGAGAAGAACTCCCAGTCCGCCTATAGCATGATCTCCCAAATTTTCTCCATGACCTATGTAAATGCTGTCTATAATATTGTATAAAGCAATTACTATGGTTCCTATAATTGCCGGAATTGCATATTTCCAAATAAGTTTTCGAGGTTTTTCATTCTCTAACTCTGATATGTTTTGAGATTTATCTATAGCTTCCATTCGTAAAATAAGATCGTCTGTTGTTTAATATAAATAGTTAGTTAATTAAAATTTAAAGAATAGGCTATTAATTCTTTGATAAGTGACAATTAATAATCTATTTCATAGCTAGTCTTTCACCAACAAGCGAAATCCTTCTCCATGAATATTTACAATTTCTACATCGTCATCATCTTTTAATAATTTCCTAATTTTAGCAATATACACATCCATACTGCGAGAAGTAAAATAATTATCATTATGCCAAATTTTTGTAAGTGCTTCTTCTCTAGGCATGAGATCGTTTTTATATTTGCATAGGAGTTTTAATAGTTCGTTCTCTTTAGGCGATAGTTTGTGCATTTTACCATTAACTTCTAATTGTCTTAACCTGGTATTAAATTTAAAATTAGAAATTTCGTAGATTTCTTTGTCTTCATATTCAGAACTAGTGGAAGAATTAGAATTCCTTTGCAGAACTGCGTTAATTTTATACAATAAAACTTCAGAATCAAACGGTTTAGTTATATAATCATTAGCACCAAGTTTATATCCGGTGAGAATGTCCTCGCGCATATTTTTAGCTGTTAAAAAGATAATCGGAACATCTGGATTAATGTCAATGATTTCTTTAGCTAATGTAAAGCCGTCTTTTTTTGGCATCATCACATCGGATAGACAAATGTCAAAATTGTCTGCTTTAAATTTTTCTAAACCATCCTCACCATCAACGGATAGAGTTACATCGTAATCGTGAATAGAGAGGTAATCTTTTAAAACAGCACCAAAGCTTGGATCATCTTCTACTAATAATAGCTTTACTTTTTTATCCATAATATTTTTATTTTAGAGGAATTCGTACAATAAAGGTGGTTCCTTTATGTAATTTACTAACAACTTTAATACCACCATTATGTAAGTTAATAATATTTTTTACGTAGGCTAATCCTAGACCGTGACCTTTTACATTATGTATATTTCCTGTTTCTTCGCGATAAAATTTTTCAAATATTTTTTTTATAACGTTTTCAGACATTCCTTTGCCTTTATCTGCTATTTCAACTACATAATCATTTTTTTCATTATAAGTTTTAACAGATATTTCAGGTTTTTCAAGTGAATATTTATTTGCATTGTCTAATATATTTACAAAAGTATTCGTAAGGTGGAACCCATCTACATTTCCAACATATTTTTCAGCTAAGTATTGCTCTTTAATAGTCCCCCCTCTTTGTTCTACTTGTACGCGAACAGTTTTAATGCTGTTTTTTAAAATTTGTCTAATATCGGTTTCTTTTTTAATAAGTTGAAGTGCATTGCGTTCAAGTTTTGACATTTGCAAAACCATTTCTACCTGTTTTTTCATTCTTTCATTTTCTTGCTTTATTAAAGAGGTATAAAATTTCATCTTTTCCGGTTCTGATTGAACTTTTTCAGAATTCAACGCATCTGTAGCAATATTAATGGTTGCTATAGGAGTTTTAAATTCATGGGACATATTATTAATGAAATCTGTTTTTATTTCAGAGATCTTTTTTTGCTGAGACATATAATATATAGAGGCGATGTATATGGCAATAATAACCAATGTGGATGCAACAGTTACTCCAATAGCTCCCAAAATTGGATTAAGGACGGAATATTGTTTAGAAGGAAAATACACGGATAGATAATATTGAGTAGTATCTTTGCCATCAGAAAATAAAACAACATTGTAATTTTGAGTAAACTTATTACTTAAGATGAAATCATCACTATGAATTTTAGTCAATTGAAGCTTATTATTAAGAACTCCGCATTTAAAATCAGTATCAATATTATGTTTTTTTAATTCTAAGTTTACCACAGAATCTATTAGCTGCATATTAATTCTAGATTCCAGACTCATTTGGTTTACACTTAATCTTGCAAATTCATCTAAGGTAAATTTAGGGCTTACAAAACTATTTTCTATGTTTTTTTCTATCGGTTTAATGTTAGGATGAAGGGAATCTTTTTTAATTTTTAAAACTCCTTCATCGGTTAATAAATTGGTTATTTTCAACGTATCCTTTTTGGAAAAAGGAATGATTAGTGGCTTTTTATTTACAATTGTTTTTTTATAAATGATATATTTAACAGACTGAGAATCAATAACACTCATGGCTGTTTGGATAGTGCTGGAATCTTTCTGATTATTTATATCCTGGTAAAAATTGGTAAAAGGTTTATAAAATTTGTTAATTTCAATTGTATTAATTTTTTTGGAAGAGTTATTTAACGCTTTATAAACCCGAGATGAAAAATCCTGTTCTCCGTCATCTATAGCTTGCTTTAACCAAAAAATCTGCAATCCCACAAAAACTATAAGGGAAATAGTCATTAATCCTGATAAAATGGGGATGAAACGTTCCTTCATTGTACAAAATTAAACATTTTTGACTGATTAACTGATGAAATTGTTACAATTAGCTAATTTTAAATATTTTTTAGATTTTATCTTACTTGAAAGTAAATCAATCGAAATATTTTATATGTTTGAAATATTATATGAAGATTAATTTTAAAAATGAATTAAATTTGTAGGTCTATAACTATATTATATTATGCACCAAGAAGAAAAAAAAACTTTAAATTTTATAGAACAGATAATTGAAGAGGATTTGGAAAACGGTTTTCCTAAAGAAAAGTTGAGGTTTAGATTTCCACCTGAACCCAATGGCTATCTTCATATAGGTCATATTAAAGCTATATGGATAAATTTCGGATTGGGGCAGAAATATAAAGTTCCTGTTAATTTGCGTTTTGATGATACCAACCCGGTAAAAGAAGATCAAGAATATGTAAATGCGATAAGGAAGGATGTAGAATGGTTGGGCTATACTTGGGATAAGGAATGCTATGCTTCTGATTATTTTCAACAATTATATGAATGGGCCGTAAAATTGATTAAAGAAGAAAAAGCTTATGTAGATAATCAGACCTCGGAACAAATCAATGAGCAGAAAAAAAATCCTTTTGAAGAAGGTATTGAAAGTCCCTATAGAAACAGAAGCATAGAAGAAAACCTTGATCTTTTTAAAAGAATGAAAGAGGGAGAATTTGAGGAAGGAAGTTGTGTGCTTCGTGCAAAAATAGATATGAAATCTCCCAATATGAATATGAGAGACCCGGTTATGTATCGTATATTAAAAAAACATCATCAAAGAACCGGTAACCGGTGGTGTATTTATCCCTTATATGATTGGACACATGGAGAATCGGATTATATAGAGCAGGTTTCCCATTCCTTATGTTCATTGGAATTTGAAAATCATAGACCCTTATATGAATGGTTTTTGGATCAAGTTTATGACCCTACAAAAGTTAAAAGTAAGCAACGCGAATTTGCCAGATTAAATTTAAGTTATACGATTACCAGCAAACGAAAATTATTGCGTTTAGTAGAAGGTAACTATGTATCGGGTTGGGATGATCCACGTATGCCTACAGTTTCAGGAATGAGAAGGAGAGGGTATACTCCTGAAGCTATTAAAGATTTTATGGAACGAGTAGGGGTAGCTAAAAGAGATAATATTATTGATTTTGCTTTATTAGAATTTACGGTCAGAGATCATTTAAATAAGATTGCACCCCGAGTGATGGCTGTAATTAATGCTGTTAAAGTTGTAATTACTAATTACCCTGAGGACAAGGAAGAGGTAGTTATTATTGAAAATAATCCGGAAAACCTAGAAGCAGGAGAAAGAGAAGTTCCCTTTTCAAGAGAAATTTATATTGAAAGAGAAGATTTTATGGAAGAAGCCCCAAAGAAATTTTTCCGATTGACCTTAGGGGGAGAGGTAAGATTAAAAGGTGCTTATATTATTAAAGCTGAATCAATAGAAAAAGATTCAAATGGTATAATACAAACTATTTATTGCACGTATGATGATAAAAGTAAGAGCGGTAGCGGTACAGAGGAAAGTATGAGAAAGGTGAAAGGAACTTTGCATTGGGTATCGGTAAAACATGCATTACCTATAGAGGTAAGAATTTATGATCGTCTATTTAAAGAAGAATCTCCGGATACACAAGAGGGAGATTTTTTAAATTTCTTAAATCAGGATTCTTTAAAAACTATTTACGGATATGCCGAGCCCAGCCTGTATGGTACAAAAATTGGTACTAAATATCAATTTCAAAGACTTGGTTATTTTGCAGTAGATGACGATTCTAAGGAAGATCATCTTATTTTTAACAGAACAGTAACATTAAAAGATACTTGGGCTAAAATCGCTAATAAATAAAGTTATAAAATATGAAAAAAATAATCTCACTAACCGCTCTAACCGTTCTTTTGTCTTTTTCACTTTTTAGTGAAGCTCAACAAGTAAAAACTCCGGCAGCAAGTTTAAAAGCGGAAGTTGAGCAGATGGTTGGTTTAACAGATGTAGAATATGTATATTCTCGACCTAATAAAAAAGGAAGAGTAATTTTTGGCGGACTGGTACCTTATGGACAAGTATGGAGAACAGGTGCCAATGAGAATACGACCATCAAGTTTGGAGATGATATTGAAATTGATGGTAAAACTATTCCAAAAGGTAAATATGCTATATATACGATACCCTATGAAGATAAATGGGAGATAATTTTTTATTCAGATTCGGAAAATTGGGGAACTCCTGAAAAATGGGACAATAATAAGGTAGTTTTAAAGACAACTGTACCGGTAAAAAAATTAGCCGAATCTGTTGAATCATTTACTATAGGCATTAATAATCTTTCAGATAACTCAGCACATTTACAATTTATGTGGGATCAAGTACTGGTAGATGTAACTTTCAATGTACCAACACAAAAAATAGCTAATGCAAGTATAGATGGTATTTTATCCAACCCTAGAGCAGATGCTAATGCCTATTATGCTTCAGCAAATTATTATTTGCAATCCAACGGAGATATGAAGAAAGCTTTGAATTGGATCAATAGAGCCATTGAATTGAAACAAGGAGAATCCCCCTATTGGTTTTTTAAAGTTAAATCACAAATTCAGGCTAAATTGGGAGACATAAAAGGAGCTATTGAATCTGCTGAAAAATCTTTAGAAGGAGCTCAAAAAGAAGGAAATAAGGATTATATCAAAATAAATACCGAAGCTATTAAAGAATGGAAAAAGATACTATAGTTTGTTATTAACATAAAAAAAACTGGACCGGTAAGATATTTCTTACCGTTTTTATTATTAAGTAATTTAAAATATTCTGATTTTACAGTATTGTAAAAAACATTTTAATTTGTAAATGTAGGTAAGTGCATAAATTTCCTATACGTAAAGAAGCGATTATTGTTCCAACTATACTTATAGGAGCAATTTGGTTTATATTTCTAATACAAAGTCTGATAGCTTTCAAAGAATGTTATGGTATAATTCCTCTTAACATTCGTGGGTTAAGGGGGATCATATTGGCACCATTATTTCATGGAAACCTCACACACATACTAAGTAATACAGTACCCTTATTTGTATTAACATTTTTTACTTTTCAATTTTATGAAAGATTAGCTTACTTTGTATTACTAAATGGATGGTTAATATCAGGCTTTGTGGTTTGGCTATTACCAAATTTCTCGATAATGGATTCCTCAATTTTGTCCTGTCATATAGGAGCCAGCGGAATTATTTATGTATTGGCTTCATTTCTTTTTTTTAGCGGAATTTTTAGATATGAAAAAACATTAATGGCTGTATCATTGATAGTCGTTTTTTTCTATGGCAGTATGGTTTGGGGAATATTTCCCAGGGAGTTTTTTGGTATTTACGATGAACGACATATCTCATGGGAAAGTCATCTTTCAGGGGCTGCAACAGGGTTTATATTAGCTTATATGTTAAGGAAATTTGGAAAAAAAAGACAGAAACCTCATTGGGAAAAGAAAGAATATGATCAATCTGAAGATGAAATACTTTGGGAAATATACCAAATGGAGTATCCTGAATATTTTCATGACAAGGATTCATCAGAATCTAATCCAACTTCTGAAACAAAAAAAGGTAACGATCTCCATAAGGTTGATGAAAACGATTCTTTAAAAAATCAGGAGCAGTTATAGGTCAAATACGGAAGGTCGTTTAGTGACAATGCTGTCTTTGATCCACAGAAAAAATGCACCGGTAAGATATAAAGCAAAAATCCCCCCTAAAGTAATAAATGACAGGTAAATAAATAAAAGCCTTAGTTTGGACGCCCGTACGCCGAATTTTTCCGAAACACGGGAAATTACTTCAAATCCGTTTGCTTCAAATAGGGTACGTAATTTTTCTATCATAAATATCTGTTTAAATTAATAAAAGAATAAAATTTTTATGTTATTTATTTTCATGTCATAAATACATTAAAATTGAACCAAAATTCCCCCCAATACTTGGGCTCCTAAGACTTTATAGCCTTGAAATCTTTCATAGTTTTTGCTGAATAAATTGGTCCCGTTTATAAAAATTGAGAAATTGGTTAACAATTTATAAGAAGCCGAAAAATTAAGGTCAATATAACTGTCTAAAGTTGTTATTCCCTCCTTAATCGATAAAGAGGTTATGTCGTAGTAGAAATAATTGCTCTTTCTTTCACCGGTAAAAAACAATTTTGCTTCTAATTTTAATTTATCCTCTAGGGCTTTATAATTTGCGTCTATACCAACCCTATAATTGGGTAAATTATAAGCGTGTTTAAGTTCATCAAGATCATAGTTATGATATTCTCCCTCCAATCCAATGCCCAGGTCTGATTTCCAAAAATATTGTAAAGCACCTTTAACGGTAATAATATTACCATCATCATAAACTGCATTAAAAGTATTTAATCTGTTATAAGGCTTTAAAATGGAAGGGAAAGTAAGATCATAAGGATTTCTCATATAAAAATAAAGATTTTCGGCTTTACTAAAGGATCCTTCTGCTTCGTATTTAATACCTTCATCTATATCACCTTTTACCCCTCCATATACTTTATAAAGAATATTGGTAGGTCTGAGCAGTTGATTGGAATATAAATAAGGATTTTCTGAAAATAAGTCGGACATATTAGTAAGTTTTAATCCACCATCGATACCTGCATATACATTGATTTCTCTAGCAGCATTGAATAAAAATTCCGCTTTAGGATGGAAGAAAATTTTAGTATTATTACCTTCCCATTCACCATTATAAGCAATATTAGCACCAACCTTCAGATAAGAACCTTGGCTGGAAATTCGTAATACGGGAGAAAATCCGGCAGTTAAGAAAGAATATTTATTTTTTGTATCTAATCCGAAATGTGTGTAGGTATAGTTAAACAAAACATCAGCTTCTACTCCAAAATTTAATCCGGGAAGCATAAGATTTGCATTTTCTGAACTCTTGGCCAGTTTTGCTTTGAGATCTATAAAAGTTTCATTGGAATCAAATTTGTCCCACATATATCCGGCTTTTAAGAAGGCTTTATCCAGATAATTATTACTATACATATTATAATCGGATTTAAAGGTAAGTTGATTGGTAGTTTGTCTTAAATTCATTCCGGGATTGGCATGTATTTCAGGAGTATTGAGACCATAATAATTAGTTCCGTTGTAGGTATAATTTCCAGCAAAATGTAATTTTCCGGTTTTTAATTTAAAAATATAAAAAGCTTCTGCATCTATAGTAGAAGAAGAGGTCTTCCAATCATATTTGTTTTTGGGACCATCAGTAGAAAGTGCAGACACTTTTATACCGGTCAAATTATTATTTACCGGATAATTAAAATATAGATCACCCAGCACCGTATTTCTAGTTCCATATCCAATCTTTGCATGATTATCATAATAAGAATTAGTAAAATCAGTATTTAAAGATTGAGGGGAGAGTTGAGAAGTCTGAAATTCAGAAACTGCAGGAACATCAATAATAGAATAATTTAATGAATCCTTTTTTATTGAGTTGTTTTCATTGGAAGGCGGATATTTATCCGGTTCAGTCTTTTTTTTCTCTATATTTTTTACATTAACATCCGGATTTTTCTTTTTTCCAATAGTTAATATTTCTTCTTTAATCTGAGAATATCCTGTTGTGGTTAAGATGGTTGCTAATATGATGAGAGTCAGTATTTTATATTGAATATTCATAAACTTCTAAGCTAGATGTAATTATTTAATTTTATTAAGTTGAGTTTGGGCTTCTTGTACAACATCTTGAAACTCTTTGTAATTCTCTATAATTTGCTCTAATATATACGTAGCCTGATAATTATCTTTAAGGTTGAGATAATTGTCGCTCATTATGAGTAGAGCTTTAGCTCCCCAATACTGCTGATCAGAGTATTTTGATGTCAAATTAAAAATAACTGAATTGCTAGCATCGTATTTTTTATTCTTATTTTTAAATAATGCATTATAATATAGAGCTTCTGCTTTTACAGCATTATTTTTAGATTGTTCTAAAGTTGCAAATACTGATTTTGCTTCATTTGTTTTTCCGGAAATGTATAAGCTTCGAGCTTTAATAAGAGTGGCTTGTTCTTTTACAGTGGAAGGATTTTTTGAATTATTCAGTACTTTTATAGCCATTTCATTCGCCTTATTATACTCTTTATGGTCAGAATAGATATACATGAGCTCCAGCTCGGCAAAAGATTTAAAATTCTGATTTGAAGTAATTTTATACAAAGATTCCAAAGAATTTTGAGCGGCTTCATTTTTTTCTTGTTTTAAATAAATTTGGGATAGTCTAATCAAAGCATCTTCTTGAAATTCATTGGAAGATTCTGAAACTTCTTTTAGTGCACCAATAGCTTGATTATAATTATTCAGCTGAAAATAACTTTCCCCTAAATAATATAAAGAAATTATTTTACGATTGGTATCTGGAAATTTAGATAGGAAAGTAGCAAATTCTTGAGAAGCCCCTAAATAATCTTTAGTTGAAAATTTATTTTGTGCAGACATAAAAGTTAATTCTTCTGCTTCCGTACTATCCATATTATAACCTTTTCTTTTAGCCCATTCAATGTACTCATTTTGTTTACCACTTTCTATAAATGCAGTTTTTGCACCGGTTATGGCTTGTAAAGCATAATCAGTTTTTGGGTAATTGTCAGCAATAGTTCCATAATTTACAATGGCTTTCTGGTATTCTTTTAAGCTGGTTAAGTTATCAGCTATATTAAGATATGACATAACTACCCAATCATTATTTTTGGAAGAATTGATAACTTTTTGAAAAGAACTGTTAGAATTATGATAATTTTCAGTTTCAGCATATGCTCTACCTAGTTCAAAGTAAGCATCGGTAATTTTTTCAGATTTAGGATATTCTTTTATGAACTTTTCAAGCTCGGTTATTTTGCTTTTATAATTTTTTTGTAGGCCATAAACGATAGCTTTTTGGTATTGAGAATATTCCCTGTCATCAATATTAGATGAATAAGCCTTATCATACATCTGAATTGCTTGATTAAGCTGGTTGCTACCTAGTAAAGCATCAGCAAGTCGTACCTCAGCATCCGCTTTAAATTCTTGTTTTGGATTTATAAGATAATCCTGGAATGCAGTTGCTGAAAGATCAAAGTTCTTTAGTTTTAAATAAGAATATCCTTTTTGATACATTACTTGAGAACTTTCCGGTATGGTTATGCCGGAATTTTGCAAAATTTGTAACTTATCAATAGCATTTTGGTAATTTCCTAATTGATATTGACAATCGCTATACCAATAAAGAGATCGAGCATAAAATTGTGAATTATTTCTTAAAAGTATTGCTTTTTCAAATTCTGTAGAGGCTGATTCAATCTTACCCTGGTTATATAATTGTACTCCATATGCATAAGCAACTTCTTGCTCTTTAAGTTTTAACTCCAAAGATTTATTAGGTATGGATGAAAGAAGCTCTGATGCTTCCGAAAAATTTTCCGAATTAATATATGATTTTACTAACAATTCATTGATTTCAAATTGATGCTTGGAATTAGGATATTTTTTCAGGTACGTATTTAAAACTTTGGATACAGATTCATACGGATTACCCACTTCATAGCTCAATTTAGCATAATTTAAATATGCATTTTCCTGGATTTTTTTGTCAAAATCCATTTCAGAAGCCGCTTTGAAAGCAGTTAATGCTTCTTTCTTTTTATACGTTTTTAAATAGGAATTACCCAACTGGTAATATGCATTCTGTGAAATAGGTGAAATATCTCCTATGGTAATTTTATTAAAATAGGTAACCGCTTCCTCATATTTCTTGGCTTGATATAATACATATCCCATTTGATAATAGTCGCTTAAAGTTAGAGAGGTGCTGTTTTTTATATAAGAAGAAAGGTAAGGTTCTGCTTCAGCATATTTTTGTTTTTTAAAATAACTTTCTCCAATAATTTTTGTAATTTCATTTTTTAGTTCCGGATGTTGATTAGATGCTAATAAAGTCTTTCCTGTAGTAATTGCAGAATCATATTCTCCATCATTAAAATAAATTTGAACCATATAAGGTTTGATCTTTTCAGAAAATTCAGGCTGGTTTAATAGGGAAGTAAATTTTTCCTTGGCTACTATATGCTCTCCGTTTGCATAAGCTATGTGTCCTAATAAATAGGTTATTTGATTTTTGTATTGATTGGTGTAAGATCCTTTTTCAAGATTTTTTTCTGCATTTTCGAAATCCTGATTCATAAATTGCGCATATCCAAGCTTAATATATTGATTGGCTCTTCTATAAGGAGGTAGTTTCTCAATTGTTACTTTAGAAAGTTCTTCTGCAGCACGGTAATAATCCTGATGTAGTAAATAGTAATTTCCCAATTGAAGGTGAGCTCTCTCAGTTAAAACACTTTGCGGATATTTAGTGGTAAATGAATCAAATTTCTTTTCAGCTTCTTCATCTTGTAAAATAAGGCTTATAAGAGCATCATAAAAATTAGCAATTTCCAATTGGTAAGATCTCAGATTAGAAAAGTTAATTAAATCATTAATGATATATTGAGTTCCTCTATAAGCTTCATTATCATATAATTCCTTAGCATTGCTTATCTGGTAATTGTTGTAATAAATTTCAGATAATTGAGCATTTACCAATAAATTTGCTCCTAATAATGGGATAAGCCATTGGATTTTTTTTCGCATAATTTTAGTGCATATTTTTAATATAAACGACTTTCTTAGTTTTGAAAAACTCCTGATCAAAATAATCTTTTAATTCAAAGATAGTAGCCTCGGGAAAATTTTTCAGCTCTTCAGTTAAATCTCCGCCTTTCAAATACAAAACGCCATTCTGTAAACTATTGATATTTTTAGATATAAATTTGCCTTTAACCCAGGACATAAACACGGGCATTTGGGTTACTGCCCTGCTTACTACAAAATCGAATTTTTCTTTAATTTTTTCAGCACGTGAGTGTATTCCGGTTACATTATTTAAATTTAAAATTTGAGCAATATCATTAACAACCTTGATTTTTTTTCCAATAGAATCTGCTAAAGTAAATTGTGAATCTGGAAAAAGTATTGCTAAAGGAATTCCGGGAAACCCGCCACCAGTACCAATATCTAATACTTTGGTGGTAGGAGTAAACTTGATTACTTTTGCAATACCCAAAGAATGGAGTACATGTTTCTCAAGTAAAGAATCTATATCTTTTCTTGATACCACGTTTATCTTTTCATTCCATTTTGTATACAAATCAGGAAGTTTTTCGAAACTACGCATTTGTTTCTCAGTTATCTCCGGAAAATACTTTTGTATCAAGTTTGTCATGGGTATTAATAGATATACAAAAATATAAGTTTTAACAATATAAGACTCTATTTTATAATAGACATTTTAAAGATAATTAACAAAATTTATAAAGTACAAGTAGTAAAAATAAATTTTATTTTGGTTATCTTTTTAAATAAATTTTATAATATACAAAATGAAATCAATTTTTGATAAAACAATTAATTTATAATACCTATTTTTATAAAATAAAAAAGTATACAAACCATTCCTAGATACAAAATAATTGCTATGAATATGATTTCATTTATTCAGAAACAGATTGATATTTCACCAAAAAGTATAGAAAATACTGTAAGATTGTTAAATGAAGATCATACGATACCTTTTATTGCTCGTTATAGAAAGGAAATGACCGGAAACCTGGACGAGATTCAATTATTCAGCATATCCAAATTAAAAGCTAATTTTGAAGAAATTCAAAAACGTAAATACTTTATCATAAAAAGCATTGAAGAGCAAGGAGCATTAACCGAAGATTTTAGAAAAAAAATTGATAGTTGCTTTGAGCTTACTGTTTTAGAAGACTATTACTTACCCTATAAAAAGAAAAGGAAAACAAAATCGTCTGTAGCAATTGAAAACGGTTTAGAGCCTTTGGCAAAAATTTTAATGACGCAGAAAGCAATTTCGGATTTAAAAACTTTAGTTTCAAAGTTTATTTCTGATCATGTAACATCGGTAGAGGAAGCCTTACAAGGCGCCAGATATATTATTGCAGACTGGATCAACGAAAATAATTCCGTACGGTCAAGTTTAAGGCGTTTTTTTCAACAAACAGCAATACTGGAATCTAAGTTGATAAAGGGGAAAGAAGAGGAACAAGAAGCACAAAAATTTTCAAATTATTTTGAATTTTCTGAAAACTTTAAACGTTCGCCTTCCCATAGGATATTAGCGATCTTACGAGGTGAAAAAGAAGGGTTTTTACGCGTAAAAGTTAAAGTTGATTCAGATGAAGCTTTACATATTATAAGTAAGCATATAATCAAAACTAATGAAAAAACAATTAAAGATCAACTTCTTTTAGCAATAAAAGATTCCTTTTCACGCTTGTTAGAACCGGCTTTAAGTAATGAAACTTTCCGGAAAGCGAAAGAGTCTGCTGATCATGTAGCCATTAAGGTTTTTTCATCCAATTTAAAGCAGCTGTTACTGCAATCTCCTTTAGGTGAAAAAAGAATTTTAGCTATTGATCCGGGATACAAATCAGGATGTAAGTTGGTTTGCTTGGATGAAAATGGGAATTTATTACATAATGATACGATATATCCTCATCCACCCCAAAAAGAAGGTAAAGAATCGATTAAAAAAATAAAATCTTTGGTGAACGCCTATAAAATTGATGCAATTTCTATAGGTAATGGAACAGCATCCAGAGAAACGGAACGATTAATACAATCCATAGCTTTTGATCGCCCTTTAAAAGTTTTTGTGGTAAATGAAGCAGGTGCTTCTGTATATTCTGCATCTAAACTAGCTCGGGAAGAATTTCCTTCTTATGATGTTACCGTAAGAGGAGCAGTTTCAATAGGCAGAAGGTTGTCAGATCCCTTAGCTGAACTGGTAAAAATAGACCCCAAAGCCATAGGGGTTGGGCAATATCAACACGATGTAGATCAAACTTTATTAAAAAATGAATTAGATGCAGTAGTTATTTCATGTGTAAACACTGTGGGTGTAAACCTTAATACAGCTAGTAAATCCTTGTTGTCCTATGTATCCGGTATCGGGGAAAAGATGGCTGAAAATATAGTTCAATATCGTTCAGAAATGGGAGCATTTTCAACTAGGCAAGACTTAAAAAAAGTACCCAGACTCGGTGAAAAGGTTTTTCAACAAGCATCCGGTTTTTTGAGAATTCCAACTTCTGATAACCCTTTAGATAATTCTTCGGTACACCCGGAAAGCTATCCTATTGTTATGAAAATGGCTAAAGATTTAGGAATTCAATTGTCTGATTTAATCCGGAATAAAGAACAAATTCAAAAAATAAATTGTAAAAATTACATCACCGAAGAAGTAGGGGTTTTTACTTTGAATGATATTTTAAAAGAGTTGGAGAAACCGGGATTAGACCCGAGAAACCAAGTGAAAATGTTTTCCTTCGATCCTTCTTTAAAAACGATAGATGATTTAAAATTAGGAATGAGGGTTCCTGGGATAATTAATAATATCACTAATTTTGGTTGTTTTGTAGATATAGGGATAAAAGAAAATGGATTAGTGCATATATCCAAAGTATGTAAAGAATTTATTGATGATATCAGCACCGTTGTGCATCTTCATCAGTATGTTGAAGTAAAAATAATAGAAATAGATTATGAACGAAAGAGGATTCAATTATCTATGATCGATTGAATGATTTACCAGATAATCTTTATATTAAAATATAAGTTCAATTATAGAACATATTTTAATTTTAAATCTTTAAAATGTTCATACAGTATTTTAATTATATAAAATAATAGGTCGGGTTATGTTAAGAAATTATAATGAAGCAGATCGATAAATAGATAATAAGATTATGTATAAATTAAAAAGCCGACTGAATCAATCGGCTTTAATATAAAAGATAAATTAGGATAACAACTTCCTAACAGTTTCTGATATTGTTTTTCCCTCTGATTTTCCCTGTAATTTTTTGGAGGCTATTCCCATAACCTTACCAAGGTCTTTGATGTCTTGGGCACCGGTTTCTGCAATAATTTTTCTTAGCTCTTTTTCTAATTCTTCTAAAGTAAGTTGAGTAGGGAGGAATTGCTCAATGACTTTTGCTTGAGCTAATTCATTTTCAGCCAATTCATTTCTATTATTTGTTAAAAATTGTTCATAAGCTTCCTTTCTCTGCTTAACTAACCTTTGTAATAAAGCTATTTCCTGGTCAGGAGAAATAGCTTCTGTCTTGCCATCAGTTTTAAGTAATAATAATTGTGATTTAATAGCTCGTAAAGATTCTAATGCTACTTTATCTTTATCTTTCATAGCGATTTTCATCGCATTCATTATTTTAGTTTCTAAGCTCATGTTATTTCTTTAGGTTATGGATTAATCAACATTATCATGAAAAAAATTGTTTGGTCGAATTTGAACTTCATTGGTTTTTTTATTGAAGTACATGTCTGAGCTTTTACTGGAATTTATATTTTCGTCTAAATTAATACCTTGTCTTTTATAAGCAGGAACTCTTTCTACTTCATCAACATTTTGTTTAGATAATCCTTGAAATTTGCTATTAAGCTTTTTCAATCTTTCTCTCCTTTCCTGAATTTTCTTTTCCATAAGCTCATTTAAAGACTCTGAAGAATAATTTTTATCTTCCGAAACTGTTTGATTTTCTGTGAAACTGATCTTTTTATCTTCAGGGAGCTGAATTTTACTAGTATTAAAGCTTCCTTCTTCTGTTTCTGTTTGTAAATTTACTTTTTGAGTAAATTCATCAGCCTCATCTAATGTGAATATAGTAGATGAGTTTACAAGAGACTCTGGAAGTTTGTCTTCTTTAATTTCCTGGAATATATTTTCTATATTAGAAAATAAAGTTGTTTCATTATTTTTAGTAGAAATTGCATCCTTTTTAATAATATTTATTTCCTCATCGATATGAAATGAAGGTATAGTGGGATCTTGTCGGTTAGATATTCCAAAACTAGTTATTTCTTCTTCATCTTCTAAAGTTATTATTTTTTGAATATTTTTTTCTTCAGTTTTTTCCTGAACATAATTTTTTTTATTTATTGAAGGAATTATTGTAGACTCAACAGTGCTATTATCTTTCTGACTATAAAAATCTGTAGCTTTTCCATTTCCCAAATTCAAAGAGTTGGAAGTGGGTAAATCATCTGTTAAGGTATGTACGATTTTTTCTTTTTCTTTACCGCTGTTTCTTTCATCATCTACCGGGAATCCAGTTGCAATTACGGTAACGCTAATATTATCTCCTAAGCTTTCATCTTCACCTATACCCATAATAATATTTGTATTATTACCGGCTTCAGATTGAATATGATCGTTAATAATTCCTATTTCATCTACAGTTATCTCATCATCACCGGAAACAATAAGCAATAATACATTCTTAGCACCTGTAATTTTATTATCATTAAGCAAAGGAGAATCTAATGCAGTCATAATTGCATCTTGAGCTTTATTAGGGCCGGAAGAAATAGCAGATCCCATAATAGCTGTTCCGCTATCTGCCAGAACGGTTTTAGCATCACGTAAATCTATATTGATGGAGTAATTTTTGGTAATTACCTCAGCGATTCCTTTTGCTGCAGTGCTAAGAACCTCATTTGACTTTGAAAATCCTGATTTATAGCCCAAATTTCCGTATAGTTCCCTAAGCTTATCGTTTTTAACGACTATTAAAGAGTCAACATTTTTCCTGATTTTTTCAAGACCTTTTTCCGCTTGTTCCAATCGGGTTTTACCTTCAAAGGAAAACGGAATAGTGACTATTCCGACAGTTAGAATACCCATCTCTTTCGCAATTCCGGAAATAATTGGAGCAGCTCCTGTGCCGGTTCCTCCTCCCATTCCGGCAGTAATGAAGACCATTTTTGTGTGCTCACCCAGAGCACTTTTAATGTCATCAATACTTTCCAGTGCAGCTTGTTCACCAATCTCAGGATTGGCTCCCGCACCTAATCCTTCCGTAATTGTATTTCCTAGTTGAATTTTATTTGGGATAGGGTTATTTATTAATGCCTGCGCATCTGTATTACAAATTATAAAATCTACCCCTGTAATCCCTTGATCATACATATATCCAACAGCATTATTACCACCACCTCCAACACCAATAACTTTGATGGCAGAAGTTTTATTTTTGGGCAGCTCAAAAAATAACTTATTGTTCTCTGTATTATCCATTGTTTTCTATCGGTTTATTCTGTATCGTTAATATATTTAATAAATTTTTCTTGAAAAGAAGCAAATATTGATTTTTTCTTATCTTTATTTTTTTTCTTTTCTTCGTTCAAATTTTTTTGATCAATATTTAAAGTATTATTTGGACTATTTTTTTCGTTAGGAGATTCTGCAATTGCTTCAGGATTCTTTATATTTTTTGGCTCCTGTTGAATTTTGTTTTTCTTTAAATCAAGGTTTTTAAGTCCGGTCATTAAAAGTCCTATTGCTGTTGCATATTCTGGACTTGCCAATTCTTCAGGCTGTCCCCCGGCCAGATGTTCGTTGCAGTATCCGATACGTATATCCATTCCTGTAGTATATTCCGTTAATTGTCGTAAATGTTTTAATTTAGAACCACCTCCGGTCATTACAATTCCTGCAATTAATTTTTTCTTTTGCTCTTCACATCCGTAATTTTTTAATTCCATGTATGCTAATGAAATTATTTCTTCCACTCTTGCATGAATAATTTGAGATAATTTTTTGACCGTAATTTCCTTTGGATCTCTTCCGTGCAATCCGGGTATACTAATGACCTCTATTTCTTTATTTTCTGAAGGCCAGGCAGATCCGTATTTGACTTTTAAGATTTCTGCTTGCCTTTCAATTATTGAACAACCTGATTTGATATCGTCTGTAATTACATTACCTCCAAAAGGAATTACTGCAGTATGACGTATGATATTATCTTTAAAAACGGCAATATCCGTTGTACCTCCACCCACGTCAATCAAAGCTACACCGGCTTCTTTTTCTTCTTGGCTCAATACAGCATCAGATGATGCAAGAGGCTCTAAAGTTATTCCAACTAAATTTAATCCGGCTTCTTTAACACATCTGGCAATATTTCTTATTAAAGAAATTTGTCCTACTACCACATGAAAATTAGCTTCCAATCTGCTTCCATGAAAACCACGCGGCTCAATAATTTCAGATTGAGAATCTACTTTGTATTCTTGCGGAAGAACATGTACGATTTCTTCACCCGGCAACATAACCAGTTTATGTACTTGTTCTTTTAATTTTTCAATATCCGTGTCGTCAATAACATCTTCAAAGTTAGGTCTGGAAATATAATCGCTATGTTGAAGGCTTCTAATATGTTGTCCTGCAATTCCTACGGTAACATCGGTGATTTTGTAATTTGCGGCTTTTTCAGCCTCATTAATAGCCTTTTTAATTGAATCAATAGTCTGAGTAATATTATTTACTACACCCCGATGAACCCCTAAACTTTTAGCTCTTCCCATTCCCAGAATAACCAATTTACCATGGTCGTTCCTTTGACCAACTATAGCAACAATCTTTGTTGTGCCTATATCCAAACCTACTGCAATATTGTTGTCGTTCATATTTATCTCTTTGTTGCCACTATTTGATTGTCATACTTTAAACTTATTTTTTTGTAAACTCCAAACCCCACGTAATCTAGATATTGTTTATAAAATTCTTTCAAATTCGTAAGTTTCTGATGGTTGTTTTTTAGATCACCATATTCTATATATCCCCCTGTTACATTTAAAAGTAAATTATAATTATTTTTTTTATCTTTATCGATGCTTATAATGTGATTTTTTAAAATATCGTCTTCTGTTATTAATCGAGTCAGCTTTACTAATTTCTTATATTCTTCAGCTTTGATTTCTCCGCATACTATTAAACAGGGTAATGAAAAGTTTTTGGACAAAGGAAATTTAGTGCCGAATTGATCTAAATAAAATTCTTCATTTGGCGTTTTAATTCTTGCAACAGGAATTTTTTGACCGACATTTATATTTATGGATCCATTTAAGTCTATATAAACATTGCTATTCGATATAAAAGGTACAGTATCCAGATTTTTTTCGGTTTTTGAAATATCAATATCTTTTATTTTAATAATTTTTTTTCCATTTTTTGATGATTGATTGATAATGTCAGTAATCATAGCATTTGTAATGAAATGTACATAGTCAGAATTTTCAATGTGAATATTGACGTTATCTATATTTTTTTCGTTATGTCTTCGTACTGCAAATTTCATCATAAATCCTAATAGTATTACTAATAAAGAAATTTTTATAAATCTATATTTTAATTTCATTAAGCCAATTTATTATGGGATCATATAAAGTATCTATGTTACCGGCTCCTATGGTTAAGAGTACATCAAAATCTTTTGTCTTAATAGTTTCTAAAACATTATCTATCGAGCTTATTTCCTTATCATCAAGTGGTATTTTATCAGCAAGCCATTCGGAGGTTATTCCTTCTATTGGTATTTCTCTGGCAGGGTAGATGTCTAATAGAATAAGCTTATCCGTTTTACCGAGACTTTTAGCAAAATCTTCAGCAAAATCTGCTGTCCTGGAATAAAGGTGAGGCTGAAATACAGTAAGCAATTTTTTTGTAGGATACAAATTTCTAATTGTATCTAGTACTGCATTAATTTCAGTCGGATGATGTGCATAATCATCTATGTAAACTTTATTATTCTCAAATACATGTTTGTTGAATCTGCGTAAAACACCTTTGAAATCAGCTAATGCTCTGCGTAATACCTCAGCTTCAATATCTAACTGTAAAGCGATTGCTAAAGCGGCTATTGCATTTTCAACATTGTGTTTTCCAGGTATGGGTAATATGAAATCTTTTATAATTTGATGAGGCGTTACTAAATCAAATTTGAAATGATCATTAACTAGTTGAATATTTTCAGCATAATAATCAGCCTTTTCATAGGCTGAGTAAGTAAGATGCTTAGCTTTTATGGGTAAGCCCTTTTTCACTATTAAAAATCCGTTATCAGGAATCAAGTCAGCAAATTGATTATAAGAATCTATAATACTTTCATGATTTTTATAGATATCTAAATGGTCTGATTCAGTGGATGTTATGGTTGCTATATTGGGATAAAGAGTCAAAAAGGACCGATCAAATTCATCTGCTTCCACAATGGAAATCTTTGAGCCATTATAAATAAAATTAGATTTATAATTGGCAGAAATCCCTCCTAAAAAGGCTGTTGCAGGAAGATTTGCATATTTACATATATGGCCTAATAAAGTCGAAGTTGTTGTCTTTCCGTGTGTTCCTGCTATAGCTATACACCTGGTACTTTTGGTGATTTCGCCTAAAATTTGAGATCGTTTTACAAGTGTAAAACCATTATCAATAAAATAATTTTTAATTTTTAAATTTTCGGGTATAGCCGGTGTATATATAACAATCGTATTTTCAACGGAAATAGTATTCGGAAGCAATGAAATATTATCATCATAAATGATAGGTATGTTTTCATTTTCAAGGTTATGAGTAAGCTTAGTAGGTATCTTATCATATCCATACACTGTTGCGTTGGAAAATTTGAAATAACGAGCTATAGCACTCATTCCGATTCCTCCAATTCCTATAAAATAATAGTTTTTATATGTATGAATATTTTTCATTTATATTAAAATTTTAATTCATTTATTATATGAGTTACAATTTGTTCAGTTGCATTAGGCTTAGCTAAGCTAAGAATATTTTTAGCCAAAAATTCTCTTTCTTTTTTATCGTTACAAAGATGTTGTATCTCATTCAATAATTTTTGAGAAATTTCTGAATCTTTTATCATTTTTGCTGCTTTTGAGTTGACCAATTGCTGTGCATTTTTAGTCTGATGATCTTCAGCTGCATAAGGAAAAGGTATAAGTATGGTGGGCTTTCCCGCTAAGGTTAATTCCGAAATGGCTATAGCACCGGCTCTAGATATAATAATATCAGCAGCAGCATAGGCAATAGACATATTTTTAATAAATTCTGAAATAAATATATTGTTATGTTTTAAACTATTATGTGTAATAATATCAGAATAATCAGATTTACCGGTTTGCCATATTATTTGAACCTCGTTATTCGCAATTATTTTGGAGTTCTCTTTCCAAAAATTATTTATAGTTCTTGAACCCAGAGATCCTCCTATAGACAAAATCACTAATTTTAATGGATTAAGTCCTAACTCTATTTTTGCTTGTTCTTGTGATATTTTATTAGCAAATAAAGACTTTCTAACCGGATTTCCCGTAATATATAATTTATCTTTAGGAAAATATTTTTCCATACCTTCATAAGCAACAAAAATTCCTCTTGCTTTAGCAGCGAGCTTTCTATTAGTTATACCGGGAAACGAATTTTGTTCCTGTATAAATGTGGGAATGTTAGCATTGGCTGCAACATATAAGGCAGGGCCTGATGCATATCCTCCTGTACCTATTGCCGCATCCGGTTTGAAAGATTTAATAATTTTTCGTGATTTTAAAATACTGGAAATAACTTTTAAAGGAAATTTAAAGTTAGACAGTACTGACGATCTTGAAATCCCTGAGATCCACAATCCTTCAATATTATAACCGACTTG
The DNA here is from genome assembly GCF_001418685.1 of Apibacter mensalis. Taxonomy (GTDB): domain Bacteria; phylum Bacteroidota; class Bacteroidia; order Flavobacteriales; family Weeksellaceae; genus Apibacter; species Apibacter mensalis. The sequence continues at coordinate 42,585 of NZ_LIVM01000003.1, read as the reverse complement.
AGGAACTTTCTCCATTTCCATTTTATCTTCCGATCCTATAAACAGAAATTCTGCATTGGGGATACGGTGTTTTATTTCATCTGCAATGGCAATTGCAGGAAAAATATGTCCACCGGTTCCTCCACCGCTTATTATAAATCTAGGCGATTTCATAATTTACATCTTCTTTATTATTTTCTTTACTTGTGTTTTCATTAGAAACAATATCACGACTTACACTAATTATAATTCCTAAAGCTATATAAGTTACCCACATGGATGTTCCTCCATAACTTAAAATGGGTAGTGGCTGTCCCGTAACCGGAATTAAATTAACGGCTACAGCCATGTTAGAAAATGCCTGAAATATAACCGGTAGACCGATACCTACTACTAACAAGGTGCCGAATATATTTTCTACCTTAGTGGCAATAACAATTATTCTCCAAAGTATAAGTAAATAAAGGAAAAAACATAAAAACACACCTCCATAACCGTATTCCTCTACTATTATAGCAAATATAAAGTCCGAAGAAGATTGAGGTAATGATTGTTTAAATGCACTTTTTCCTGGACCTCTTGGTATTATGCCGCCTTGAATTATTGCGGCCTTAGCTTGTTGTACTTGATAACTCTCTTCTCCATCCTTTCCTGCGAAATTTTCAATTCTATTTTTCCAAGTATGAACCCTATGGCCGGAAAACATATCCGGATATTTCAACACCACAGTTATAAAAAGAATAGCTACAATTATACCAATTCCGATAATTGAGAGTAATATTTTAATAGGATATCCACCGATAAATAATAAAGCTAAAACCATTAAAAATATTAAAATACCGGTAGATCCGTTTGCAGGAAAAATAAGTCCAACTATCATAAATATAGGTAGTAATATAGGGACAAAACTATTATTGAATGTTATTTCTTTATCTTTATTTCTATCAAGATATCGGGCAACGTATATATTTAAAACTAAGGCTGCAAATACTGAGGTTTGAAAGGCGAATGGGACGCCCGGAAGCTTTAACCATCGGGAAGCATTTGCTCCGTCAATACTTTTTCCTTGCATTAAAGTAAGTACCAATAAAAAAATAACTACCGGTAACAGTAACTTGGAAAATCCGCCAAAATATTTATAATCAATTTTTTGAAAAATAAAAACAATACCCATACCAACTATGATGAACCCGGTATGTTTGGCAAAATGCCCCAATACAGATCCTTGTCCAACTACGTATTGTAAATTAGAGCTGGCTGAATATACGGGTAGAAATGATGCTAACGAAATTAGAAAAATTGCCGCCCATAGGGTTATATCCCCCTTAAAGTATTGTTTTAATTTTCTCATTTATTAAAGTTTTCTGACTTCCTCTTTAAATTGATTTCCTCGATCTTCATAATTTTTAAATAAATCAAAGCTTGCACAAGCAGGTGAAAGAAGAACAGAATCTCCTTTAGAACCTAGGCTGTATGCTGCATTTACTGCATCTTTCATGGATTTGGTTTCAACTACATCAGAAACTATATCTTGAAAAGTATTGATAATTTTTTCATTATCAATTCCTAAACAAACTATGGCTTTAACTTTTTTTTGTACAAATGTAATTAGCTCGCTATAATCATTTCCTTTATCAGTTCCTCCCACAATCCAAATAACTGGAGTATTCATACTTTCTAAAGCATAATAAACAGAATTTACATTGGTAGCCTTACTATCATTGATAAAATTAATTCCATTAATTTTTAAAACAAATTCTAGACGGTGTTCTACCGCTTCAAAGTCCATTAAACTTTGTTTAATAAAGTCATTTTTAATTTTGGAAAGCTTTCCTGCAATTCCTGCCGCCATTGAATTGGCAATATTGTGTTTTCCTGTAAGTGCTAATTCGTTAATTTTCATTTTAAAAGTATTCGAGTTAATGTGGAAGATTATGTTTTCATTATCGCTAAAAGCACCGTTTTCTATTCTTTTATTTAATGAAAATGGAAGCCTTTCAGCTTTAGTGTTATGATTTTGAAACCAATTTTTTGTCATTGGATCATCCTCGTTATATATAAAATAATCGTTTTTATCTTGATTTTTGGTTATAGTAAATTTTGAATCTATATAATTTTGATAGTTATATTCATACCGGTCAAGATGATCGGGACTTATATTCAAAACCATAGCAATATGCGGTTTGAAGTTTTGAATGTCATCTAATTGAAAGCTGCTGATTTCAAGTATATAATAATCAAAATTTTCTTCAGCCACCTGCCAAGCGAAGCTTTTACCAATGTTCCCTGCCAATCCTACATTATATCCTGCATTTTTATAAATATGATAAGTAAGAGAAGTTGTGGTTGTTTTTCCATTTGAGCCGGTAATTGCAATTAACTTAGCCGTTGTATATTGAGCGGCAAATTCTATTTCTGATGAAATAAGAATTTTTCTTTCAATGATTTTTTGAATTAAATTTGATTTTTTGGGTATTCCCGGACTTTTTATAATCCAATCAGCATTGAGAATTATTTGCTCGGTGTGTTGTTTTTCCTCGAATGGAATTTTATTTTCCGATAAAATTATTTTATATTCCTCTTTTATAGAACCTATATCGGAAAGAAAAACGTCAAATCCTACTTTTTTTCCTAAGATAGCAGCACCCACGCCACTTTCTCCGCCTCCTAATATGACTAGCTTTTTCATGTATTTTTTTATCTTACTTTTAGGGTTATGATACAAAATATTGCCAGCATAATTCCAATAATCCAAAAACGGGTTACTATTTTACTTTCGTGATATCCTAATTTTTGAAAATGATGGTGAAGAGGAGACATTAAAAATATTCTTTTTCCTTCTCCATATTTTTTCTTAGTATATTTAAAATAACTTACCTGTATTATTACTGAAAGGTTTTCAACTATAAATATTCCACACAATACCGGAATTAAAAGTTCTTTTCTCAAAACTATAGCCAACACGGCAATGAGTCCTCCAATTGTCAAACTTCCTGTATCACCCATAAAAATTTGTGCCGGATAGGTATTATACCATAAGAAACCTATCAGAGCACCGGCAAAAGCTGCCGAAAATATTACTATTTCGCCTGAATTAGGTATGTACATCAGATTTAAATAATCAGCCATCATTATATTTCCGGAAACATAAGCAAAGAGAGCTAGTGTGACAACAATAATTACTGAGCTTCCTGCTGCTAATCCATCAATTCCATCCGTGAGATTAGCTCCATTAGAAACAGCCGTTACTATAGTGATAACTACAGGAATTAAAATAATCCATACTAAATTTTCTGATTCATTTTCATTAATTCCAATCCATTTTAATACTTTTCCGTAATCAAATTGATTGTTTTTTAAAAATGGAATAGTAGTCTTAAATGATTTTTCTTTAGGATAAAAGTCTTTTGCAAATTCAATATTATGTGAGCCCTCAATTTTTTCTTTGATAACAATATCTTTATTAGTATATAATAATATTCCCACAAAAATACCGAGGCTTATCTGACCTAAAACTTTGAATTCTCCTTTTAATCCAACTTTATTCTTTTTATGAATTTTCAGGAAGTCGTCTAAAAAGCCAATAATACCCATCCAAATAGTGGATATTACAAGTATAATAATATAGATGTTATTTAACTTACAAAATAAAAGTACCGGAATTAACGTAGCCAAGATAATAATAATTCCCCCCATAGTTGGAGTACCTTCTTTTTCTTTTTGTCCAGTAAGGCCGAGTTCTCTTACCATTTCACCCAATTGTTTTTTTCGAAGGAATTTGATAATTTTTTTACCAATAATTAAAGAGATAAATAGAGATGTTAATACCGCTGCTAAGGCTCGGAATGTAATATACTTATATAATCCGCTTCCGGGTATATAATAATGCACATTTAAAAAGTCAAATAAATGGTAAAGCATCTTTTTTATGTATTTTTTATTAATTCTTTAGCTATTTTCATATCATCAAATGGAAAATATTTTCCATTAATTTCTTGAAAATTTTCGTGTCCTTTTCCTGCAATCAGGATTATATCTTTTGGTTCTGCCATCTTAATGGCGGTTTGTATGGCTTCTTTTCTATCTGTTATGGTAAGATATTTATTGGTATTTTGAGGCTCAATTCCTACTTTAATTTCATTTATAATTTCATCGGGATTTTCATCTCTAGGATTATCTGATGTGATAATAGTTAAATCAGATAACCTAGTAGCAATATTTCCCATTTTAGGTCTTTTTTCTTTATCTCTGTGTCCACCACAACCAAAAACAGTAATTAATTTTTCATTCCTAGTGCGCGATTGATTTATAGCTTCCAAAATGTTTTGTAAAGCATCGGGAGTATGGGCATAATCTACAATAATGTATTTTTTTTCATCACTTACATAGGTTTCGAAGCGTCCTTTTACTCGTTGCAATTTACTTATTGCAGTTACTACAACTATGGGATCAAAACCTAATTCAGAGGCAATCGTATAAGCCAAAAGCTCATTATATGCATTAAATTTTCCGGCTAAAACCGTCCAAAATTCTTGATTTCTAAATTGTAACAACATTCCGTCTAATCTGCTCTCAATAATTTTACCCTTGTAAATTGAATTCGATTTTAAAGAATAGGTGACTTTTTTAGCGTTTGTGTTTTGAAGCATTATAAGACCATTCTTATCATCTATATTAGTGACAGCAATAGCAGTCTTGGGTAATTCATCAAAAAATTTCTTCTTTGCAGCTATATAATTGGAAAATGTTTGATGATAATCCAAATGATCATGAGTAATATTAGTAAAAGCTCCGATTTTGAAAGTTAGCCCTGCTAATCTATTTTGATAGATACCGTGTGAACTGACTTCCATAAATGCATATTGACAACCATTCTCTACCGCTTGTGCCAATAATTGATTTATAGTTATGGGATCAGGAGTCGTATGATTAGATTTTAAAATTGTATCAGAGATCCTGTTTTCAATAGTTGACAGTAAAGCGCAACGAAATCCTAATTGTGTGAACAAATTATAGAGTAAAGTTGTAGTTGTGGTCTTACCGTTGGTTCCTGTAATTCCTATAAGTGTCAATTTATCGGATGGATTGTTATAAAAATTAGAAGCAACTATACCTAATGCTATACTTGAATTTTTAACTTGAATGTAGGTTATATGATCTAATAACTCTTCGGGAAGTTCTTCGCATATAATAACAGAAGCTCCTTTAGATATAGCTTGAGATAAATATTTATGACCGTCTAAATCATGTCCTTTTATAGCAAAGAAAATATAATCCTGTTCAACTTTTCTTGAATCGAATGATATATTTTTGATTGAAGAACCAACATTGCCAATGAGTTTTTCAATAGATACTTTATATAATAGGTCTGAAAGCTTTTTCATGCGCTTAATTTTAAATATACAGTCATACCTTTTTTTATAGGATAGCCAATAATAGATTGTTCAATAACTTTTCCGTTTCCTGAATAAACTACTTTCAATCCCAGGTTTTCTAAAGCAGGTATCGCATCTTTACCATAATACCCAATAACGTTTGGAACCAGAGTAGTAGATGGGTTAATAGTTAGCTTTCGGTTTTTTGTTATTAATAAATTTATTTTTTGTGATTCTTTTGATTTATCTTCTTTAGGTAGATTTAATGGTTTCTTAAGATATACTTTTCCTGCTATTTCTTTGAAAACAGGAGCAGCGACTTGTGATCCATAGAATCCTTTTTTGGGTTTGTTAATAACTACAATACAAGAATATTCTGGTTGATCTGCTGGAAAAAATCCGCAGAAGGAGGCTTGATATAGTCTGCCTTTACCTTTATTCCAGTATTCAACCTGAGCGGTACCTGTTTTACCGGCCATTGACAGGTTGGGAGTATAAATACTTTTAGAAGTACCGGTTTCTACTGCATAGGTTAACATTTTTTTTAAATCGTTAATTGCTTTTTGAGAAGCCATTTTTTGATTAATTACAATAGGTGTAAATTTTTCGATGAGAATACCTTTCGCTTCAATTTTATAAAGAAGTTGAGGTTTCATTAATTTACCGTTATTAGCCACTCCATTGTAAAAAGTAAGGATTTGCAGCGGAGTGAGTTTTACCCCATATCCGAATGACATCCAAGCAAGAGTTATAGGACTCCATTTTTTACCATATTTTGGTATATAGGGTACACTTTCTCCAGGTATATCTATATATGTTTTCTTATCTATTCCCCAAGAATTTATTTTATTTAGAAAATCTTGCGGGTTTTTAGAAAAGTATTTATCTATCATTTTAGATATTCCGACATTGCTCGACTGAGAAAGGACCTGTGAAAGTGTGATAATACCGCTTCCATGATCATCTCGTATGGTGTGTTTGTAATATTTCCAATAACCCGGACCGATGTCAACAGTAGTATTGGGTCCTACATATCCGTCATCAAGAAGAGCCAACATAGATATAGATTTAAATGTTGATCCCGGCTCTGCAGCTTCCCATACAGCAAAATTTCGCAAATCATCATATCCCCCTTCTTTAGTTCGTTGAAGATTGGTAAGTGCAACGATTTTTCCGGTAGAAACTTCCATTACTATGGCGCAACCGTGATCAGCTTCTGATTTTTCGAGCTGGTCTTGTAAAGCTGAGTAAGCAATATCTTGAATCCTCATGTCAATAGTTGTATACACATCATTTCCATCTTGAGGTTCCAATTCAATATTAATGGGTTTCCATTGTTTTTGATTAATTCGTTGTTGAATTTCTCTACCGTTTTTACCTTTCAAATAACAGGAAAAAGCACCTTCTAATCCGGATTTTCCCCTTTCATCATCAAATCCTAACGTTCTAATTCCAAATCCTGAAATGGTTTTTATTCTTTCTCTTCTTCTTTCAACTATAAAGCCACCTTTGTTTTTTCCCTTATTTAGGATCGGAAAGTTTTTAATTCTTGCAAATTGTTCGTAATCAAGACCTTTGGCTAATTTTAAATATTGATTCTCTTTTTTCTTTCCTTCGTTTAATTTCGAATAAAAATAATAGCTTGGTTTATTAAACATTTTTTGCAGAGAATCACACAATGCGCCAATATTATTTTGATATAATTCAGCACGAATAGTCTTCATATCGATATATATATCATATTTAGTGATCGTGGTAGCAAGTAAAATTCCATCGGAAGCATATAAATTTCCTCTTGCAGCAACTACCTCAACATTTCTGAAATTGGTTGTTTGAGCGAGATTTTTATATTTTTCAGTGTCATGAGTTTGAATGTAAATAAGCCGTGCAAACACGGACACCGAAAATAATAAAATAAGTGCTGCAACCAAGTAAGCACGTGCTAATATTTTTTTCCGCTCATTATTCATCTTTAACTTTGGGTACCAAAATTTTATAGGGTTGTTTGTCTAATGCATAGAGGGAATCAGAGATAACCATGTCTTCCAACTCTGATTCTACTTTTAATTTCATTAGTTTATTATGTATTAATGCATATCTAGCTTTATATTCTTCTGATTTTTCTTTTAATTCTGAAATTTCAACAACCTTTTCGTCAACTATATGAGAAGAAGAAATTGAAATTAAAGATAATATCACCATAAATAAAATAAATTTCCAAACGGAAAAAGCGTCTCCCTCTACTAAAAATTTTCCTTTTAGTATGTCTATAATAGTTCTTGCTTTTTTATTTTTAGTTCTTTTTTTAACCATTTTCCCGTTTAATTGCTATTCTCATCTTTGCACTTCGTGCTCTTGCATTTTCCAAAATTTCCTCATGGTTTGGAATTATAGCCTTTGAGGAAGGTATGTCAAAAGGTTTATTCCAATTTCCAAAAACATCTCTTTCCGGTTCTCCATTAAATAAACCTGTTTTTAAGAATTTTTTCACTAATCGGTCTTCCAGAGAATGGTAAGAGATAAACACCAATATTCCCCCCGGTTTAAGTATTTCATAGCTTTGAATTAATAATTCTTTCAAAGCATTTAATTCATCATTAACTTCAATTCTAAGCGCTTGAAAAAGTTGAGCAAAGAATTTATTTTGCTTATAAGCCGGAATACTTTTTTCCAATATCTCTTTAAGCGCAGAGGTTGTTTCTATGGGTTTTTCCTTTCTTGATTCTACAATCTCTCTTGAAATTTTTTTAGATTGTTTTAATTCTCCATATAAATAAAAAATTTCTGCTAGTTGATCTTCTGTGTAGTTGTTAATAATATCTTTTGCACTTAGGGATTGTTTCCTGTTCATCCTCATATCTAAAGGACCATCGAATCGAGTTGAAAAACCTCTTAACGGAATATCAAATTGGTGGGACGAAACTCCTAGATCGGCAAGTATACCATCCACTGCATCGACCTTATAGAATCGTAAAGAATTTTTTAAATAACGAAAATTCTGTTGAATAAAAGTAAAGCGGGTATCGTGGATGATATTGGCCGTAGCATCGTAATCCTGATCAAAAGCAAACAATTTCCCTTCAGGAGATAATTTTTCCAAAATTAAATGAGAATGCCCTCCACCACCAAAAGTACAATCTACATAAATACCTTTTGGATTAGATATTAATGCATCTATACTTTGATATAACAATACAGGCTTATGATAATTCATCTTCAGATATTTTACCCATTACTTCCTCTGCTAAATTGGCAAAGTCTAAATCGTTTACATTAACAGAATTTTCATAAAGGTTTTTGTCCCATATTTCAATAACATTAATAGCAGCTGCAACTACAATATTCTTTTCAAGCTTGGCAAATTGTATCAAATCCTTGCTAATCTGCAATCGTCCGCTGGTATCAATTTCCACATTTTTTAAACCGGCTGTAAATTGACGGATAAAATCATTGTTTTTTTTTACAAAACGGTTTAATTTATTTATTTTATTCATTACCTGATTCCATTCAGACATAGGATGAAGCTCTAAACATGGCTGAAATACGGATCTTTTAAGTACAAAACCTTCCTGCAAAAGGGTGTCCAATTGCTTCTTCAAAGCTGAAGGGAGCAAGATTCTTCCTTTTGAATCAAGGGTGCATTCATATGTTCCGATAAGATTTACCATATTAGTCTTCAAAAGTAGAAATTATTTTCCACTTTATTCCACTTTCACCCACTTTTGTTAATAACTTTTGTGAGGTAAATAATAAGATAAAAAAGCATTTTTTATACATAAAGAAGAAGGAAAGTTATTAGTAAATAATGTTTTTATTTAGTAATAAATGATGTATTTTTGCATTTGCACAGCAATAAGATGGACTAATGATTTTTAATCTTCGTAAAGAAAAAAAATTTGCATATACGGTAAGGGGAGAAGGTAAACCAATAGTTTTATTGCATGGTTTAATGGGAAGTTTAAGCAATTTTTCGGATCAAGTTGATTTTTTTTCTAAAAATGGCTACAAGGTGTATTCTATTGAACTTCCCTTATATTCTCTTCCAACTTTAAGGACTAATGTAATGGGATTAACTAATTATGTGATTAGCTTTCTACAAAAAATTGTTGATGAGCCGTCTATTATTTTAGGAAATTCTTTAGGAGGACATTTAGGACTAATGATATCTTTAAAAAAGCCTCATTTTGTTGATTCTTTGGTACTAACCGGTAGCTCAGGATTATATGAAAGAAGCTTTGGAGAGTCTTATCCTAAAAGAGGCAGCTACGATTATGTGAAAAAGAAATCAGAAGAAGTTTTTTATGATCCTAAGATAGCTACCCAAGAATTAGTAGAAGAAGTATACGAAACATTGTCTGATAGGAGTAAAGTTTTAAAAACAATACATATTGCAAGAAGTGCAATGAAGCATAATTTATCTAAAGAGTTGAAAAAGATTTATCAACCTACTTGTCTTATTTGGGGAAAACAGGACAATGTAACTCCACCGGAAGTCGCAGAAGAATTTCATGAAGGTATTCCTAATTCTCAATTATTTTGGGTCGATCAATGTGGTCATTCACCTATGATGGAAAAACCGAATGAATTTAACAATATTCTTTATAATTGGCTGAAAGAGATGAAATTGTAGAAAATCAACTATGAATATATATTCAGCAGAGTTTATAAAAAGCAGTAAATTAATAGAAGATTGTCCTGAAGGCGATAAGCCGGAATATGCTTTTATAGGTAGATCTAATGTGGGCAAATCATCTTTAATTAATATGCTTTCCAATAAGAAAGGATTAGCTAAAACTTCATCCACTCCTGGGAAGACCCAATTGATTAATCATTTTTTAATAAATGATAGTTGGTATTTAACGGATTTACCGGGATATGGTTATGCTAAAGCTTCTAAATCAAGCAGGATTGCATTTTCTAAAATGATTGAAAAATATGTGTTATTTAGGAAAAATTTGGTTAATCTTTTTGTATTGATAGACTCCCGTCATCTACCTATGCAAATTGATTTAGATTTTATAAATTGGCTGGGAGAAGAAGGAATTCCTTTTTCATTAATTTTCACTAAGTTGGATAAAGTTACACAAAAGGAGTTTTCTTTTAATTTTAAAAAGTATTCTCAAGAATTACGTAAAACTTGGGATGATCTTCCAGAAATGTTTAAATCTTCTTCTGAAAAGAAAATTGGAAAAGAAGAAATACTCTCTTTTATTGAAGATACCAATAAATATCTGGCTAGGAATAATATTTATTTTGGTGATTAATTAATAAACAAAATAATTATCATAAGATTGAATAGATATTTATAATTTATCCTTATTACTTTATGGAAAAAGATTTTATATTCGGAATACGACCGGTTATGGAGGCCTTAGAAGCAGGAAAGACTTTTGATAAGGTTTTCATTCAAAATGGCTTATTGGGAGATAATATTAAGGTCTTGAAAATGAAATTTTCACAGGCAAGTATTCGTGTAAAATATGTTCCTGTAGAAAAATTAAATAGATTAACACGTAAGAATCATCAAGGAGTGTGTGCTTTTCTTTCTCCAGTACAATTTTTTAATATTGAGGATGTGATACCCCAATTGTTTGATGATGGGAAAATGCCACTAGTGCTTATTTTAGATCATTTAACCGACGTTAGAAATTTTGGAGCCATATGTAGGACTGCAGAGATTGTCGGGGTTGATGTTATAGTTATTCCTGATGAAGGTTCAGCTCCAATTAATTCGGATTCTATTAAAACATCTGCAGGTGCTATCTATAATTTGAAAATTTGCAAAGAGAAGAATTTATTAAAAGTACTGGAGTTTCTAAAGCTTAGTGGTATAAAAGTTGTTGGTGCTACTGAGAAAACTGATACTATTTTATATGATGAAGTATTGGAACTTCCATTAGCTGTAATTGTAGGAAATGAAGAAAAAGGAATTTCGAGAGATTTGCTTAAGAATTCCGATGCTAAATTAAAGCTGCCTATTTATGGTAAAACGGATTCTTTAAATGTATCAGTGGCTTGTGGTGCCTTTTTATACGAGGTGGTCAGGCAAAATTTAAACTCAAAAAAATAAATTTCTATAAATTTATTAAATTAAAATATATTATAATAATGAAAAGTTCAATAATTATCGGTATTCTATTTTTAATCTTAGGAATAGCTTTAGGATATATACAGTGCAATGGATCTAAAGAACCTATTTTAACAATTACTTTGGTTATAGGTTTGTTGGCAGGGTCGGGTTTAGGGCTCATATTAGGTGCTATTAGCGGCTATAGTAGTAAAACACAAAGTATTAAGAGGAAAGCTAGAGAAGCCGAAAGAGAGGTTATGAGAAATAAAATACAAAATCAAGATACTCCAGTTAATAATAATTATTCTAACGTGAATTAGTGGGTAAATTCTTATAATAATAAATTGCAGGTATAAGTAATAGTAATAATATAGGCTGAATTAGCACCCTTCTTATATAAAATGTAGGCATGTAACCTAAGCTAAAATTGGTAAGTAGAGAAAATATATAAAGGATTGTAAAAAAAATAAAACAAAAAACTAAGATATGGAAACATACCTTCGTAATTTTTTTGTCATTGTACCATAATTGTATGATTACAAGTGTTAAAAGAGAATTTAAGCCGTATCTTAAGATCAGCGAAACGATAAGTTTTATAAGGCCGAATTTAGGAGGAATGTGATGATTAAAATCTTTCTGCTTAAAAAATGAAAGAAAGGGATCATAAAACATTGTGATTTCGAATTTTCGTACTAAAATTAGCAACAGTATGCTTAGTATAATTCCAATAATTTTACTAGTTTTTTTCATATTTATTTGTTCTTTTTAAATATGAAATATTTGATCCACACAATCCATAAAACCATTATTAATCCGTAAATCACAGTCGGAAATAGATAATCATGACTGAATTTACCATATTCCGGATAATAATAAAATATATAATTTATAAAACTTATTCTTATAATATTAGTAAAATATATAAGTAATACGGTTATAATCAAGTAAATACATGTTTTTCTCAAAGAATTTGCAAAAGCTATTATAAACGAAATGTAAAGAATGATTATCGATAAAGTGTTGCAGCCTTCGTTAACTATACTTATGAAATTATTATTGACGTAAAATCGCATGTAATTTTCCTGGTCTATATGTTTTGCTTGGCTGGGAATTCCTATGCAATTTAACAAACAGGAAGATTGTTTAGCTACCCTATAGGTAAACTCATCGCAAGTTTTAAGCTCATTTTGATAATAAGTAAGATACCAATAATATAATGCTGTTAATACTAAATAAACAGAAAAAAATTTAAATAAGCTAATAAATATGGGTCTATACTCTTTCATGAAAATGAAACTAAATTATAAAAATATAAATTATTAAGATTATAAGTATTGTAAGTTCAAAATAAATTATTTCCAATTAAAGGATTTAAGGTAAATAGAAGGAGATGAGAATTATCTAAATTTTTTTAATTTATTGTAATTTTTATTACAAAAAGATTTTGTGTAAATAAAATGTTATAAAAAGGTTGATGATGTATACTTTTTTTAATGAGCTTAATAAAAAAACAGGTTGAAATTTTATCAACCTGTTTTTTTTATAATGGTTTATTTTTTACCTTCAGTTTCTTTTTTTTCAGGTTTAGGTAATAAAACCTTTCTTGAAAGCTTAATCTTTTTCTTGTCATCGACCCCTAAATATTTTACCTTAATAATATCACCAAGCATAACTGATTCTTCTACTTTTTCCAATCGCCTCCATTCCAACTCAGAAATGTGCACCAGTCCTTCTACTCCTTTTGAAATTTCTACAAATGCACCGAAAGGTTTAATAGAAACTACCTTAGCATTATAAATAGCTCCGATCTCTGGAACAAAAGCTATTTGCTTTATTTTTTCAATAGCTTCATTAATTTTTGCTTGATCAATACCTGATATTTCTACTTTTCCTACGTCATTACTTTCTTCAATCGTAATTACCGTACCGGTATCTTTTTGAAGTTGTTGAATGATTTTTCCACCAGGTCCTATAACTGCACCAATAAAGTCTTTAGGAATTTCCAAAGATATTAATTTAGGTGCATTAGGTTTCAATTGAGCATTAGGAGTCGAGATGGTTTCCAATATTTTACTTAAAATATGTAGACGACCTTCCTTCGCCTGATTTAAAGCCTTTTCCATTATCTCAAAGGAAAGTCCTTGAATTTTAATATCCATTTGACAAGCGGTAATACCATCGGCTGTGCCTGTTACCTTAAAGTCCATATCCCCTAGATGATCTTCGTCTCCAAGAATGTCAGAGAGAACGCTCCATTTACCTGATTCTTTATCTGTTATTAACCCCATAGCTATGCCGGATACAGGTTTCTTTATTTTAATTCCTGCATCCATTAAAGCTAAAGTTCCTGCACAAACGGTAGCCATAGAGGAAGATCCATTAGATTCTAAAATATCGGAAACTACACGTATGGTGTAAGGAGAATCTGCAGGGATAACATATTTTAAGGCTCTCTGTGCTAAGTTACCATGACCTATTTCTCTTCTCGAAACGCCTCTTACCGGTCTAACTTCACCTGTTGAAAATGGAGGAAAGTTATAATGCAAATAGAATTTTTCTTCGTGTTGAGAAATTACATTGTCTACTCGGTTAGCATCCAATGAACAACCCAAAGTAACAGTGGTTAATGATTGAGTTTCACCACGAGTAAAAATGGCCGATCCGTGTGAACCTGGAAGATAATTAACTTCACACCAAATAGGTCGGATAGTTTTAGTATCTCTGCCATCTAAACGAATACCTTCATTTAATATAAGTTGTCTAACAGCGTTTTTTTGAACATCATGAAAATAGGTGGCGGCTAAGGATTTTTTCTCTTCCAATTCTTCTTCGGAATATCTTGACAAAAACTCCTCTAAAATGGCATCAAATTTTTCACTTCGCACTTGTTTCTCGGAAGGGGTTTTGGCCACCTCATAAATTTTTTGATATGAGAAATCTGTAATAGCGGTTCTCAATTCATCATCATGAGTTTCATGGCAATATTCTCTTTTTGGCTGTGATTTTCCAATCTTAGCAGCTAGTCTTTCTTCAGCTTCAATTTGTATTTTGATGGCTTCATGAGCTACTAAAATAGCATCAAGCATTTCTTTTTCGGAAATTTCACTCATTTCCCCCTCAATCATAACGATTGAATCTTTAGATGCTCCCACCATAATATCAAGATCAAATTCCTCATTCATTTGAGCTAGGCTTGGATTAATAATATACTTTCCGTTATGACGAATAATTCTAACTTCTGATATAGGTCCATTAAAAGGGATATCTGTAATACTTAAAGCAGCTGAAGCTGCTAATCCGGCTAATGAGTCCGGAAGTATGCAGTCATCATACGAAATGAGTTGAATCATTACCTGTATTTCGGCATGAAAATCACTGGGAAATAATGGGCGTAATACCCGATCTACTAAGCGCATGGTTAGTATTTCTTCATCCGTTGGTCTTCCTTCTCTTTTCATGAACCCACCGGGTATACGTCCTCCTGCAGAGAATTTATCTCTATAATCTACTGTAAGTGGCAGGAAATCTACTCCGGGATTAGCCTCTTTTGCAGCAACCACTGTAGCTAATAACATGGTTCCACCACATTTTACTACAACAGAGCCATCTGCTTGTTTTGCAAGTTTTCCAGTTTCTAAGATGATTTCTCTTCCATCATCCAAGACAATTTTTTCGGTAATTGCTTTTGGAATCTTCATAAAAAATTAAAAAATTTGTTAATAAAAAATATAATAAAGCAAAAAGAAAAGATGTTAATGGTATAATAATTAGTAATTTTAAATAGGAAAACACCAGAGAACACTCAAGTCCGTTAAAATAATAAAGATTAATGGAATTCAGTGCTCAGTGTGTTAAAATATATAAAATATATAACTTATAAAATTAAACCTTTTTTCATTTTGTACTTTTTCAAAAGATAGTAAAAGAGGCAATTTACTAATTGCCTCTTTAAAATTTTTTTACTTACGAATACCTAATTCTGCAATAATTGCTCTATACCTTTTAATATCTTTTTTCTTAAGATAATCAAGCAATTTTTTTCTTTTTCCCACTAATGCCACTAATGCTCTTTCTGTGTTGAAATCTTTATGATTTCTTTTAAGGTGCTGGGTTAAATGGTTAATTCTAAAGGTAAACAAAGCCACCTGCCCTTCGGCGCTACCGGTATTTTTTTCATCTTTACCGTGTTTAGCAAAAATTTCTTTTTTAACATCTGATGTTAGATACATGCCAATATTATTTTAATGATTATTATGTATTGAGCAGCAAATATATAACTTTTTTAGTTGTAAAGAAAATAAGAGTGATTTTGTGAAAGTATACTCTTATTTATTATATTTTGATGAATCTCTTAATATAATCCTCTTAATTTTTTGTTAATTGAGTAAATTCAAGTGCTACTTTACCATCTTGAACAAATTGTAAAGTATAATTTCTAAATACTAAAGAACTTCTTTTACCCATTAATTCTAAAAATCTAGGCTCTTGGTTATATTCTGGACAAGCCATAAGTGTTGATATCATAGGACTGGGATTGTACACATTTCCAGTTAGAACAAATGAACCATTATATTGATTGCACCCGGAATAACCATTGGTTCTGTTTTTATCAAAATCAAAATTTAAAGTAGGAATTTTTCCTTTAAATGATTCTGTTGCCAAAGTACCATCTATAGACGTTAGATACCATGTACCCCCTAGTTTATTTTGTAATTCTTTATCATCTATCTTTTGTACGACATGTTTTGTAGAATTACAACTTTGAAACGTAGTACCTAAAAATAATAAGAATAAACTGGTAATACTAATTTTAATTAAATTTTTCATATATTATATTAAATTATATTTTTTAGCTTTTTAAGCCTTCTTTGATTTTTTAAAGCGTTATCTCAAATATTTTGCCAAAGTATGATTTCAGGATAAATTTAATAATTTATTAATTTCTTTAAATCCTCCGCCATTATATATCTCTTTAAATCCTTTATTTTTTAGATAATTAACTATTTTTTCGGATCGTATACCGGATCTGCAAAAAACTATAATTGGAGTAGAAAATTTACGTATATCTTCTATTTTTGAGGGTACTTCATTCATGGGAATTAAAACTGCTCCTTCAACATGACCTTCATTAATAAGCTCATATTTTTCTCTAACGTCTAGAAGGGTTACGGTGCTTTTTTTTAAAAATTCTTTTAAATCCATAACTACCAAATAATAATTCTTTCTTTTTTGGGTTTAAACATTTTATCTCCTTTTTGGACATTAAATGCCTTATAAAATCCTTCAACATTTTCTAAAGGCGCCATAGCTCTATAGTAACCTGGGGCATGTGGGTCTGTTTTAATTTGATTGATTAAAGCTTCATCTTTGTTTTTTGTTCTCCAAATAGTTGCCCAAGATAAAAAATACCTTTGTTCCGGAGTATAATTATCAATTTTACCGGGATTACCTTTATCTTTTAAATATAATTGCAATGCATCATAAGCAATGGCAACTCCTCCTAAATCGGCTATATTTTCACCTAATGTTAATTTTCCGTTTATATGCAAACCTAAAACGGGCTCGTAAGCATTGAATTGTTTCTCAAGTGCTTGGGTGGCTGCCTCAAATTTTTCTTTATCCATAGGAGTCCACCAGTCTTTTAAATTTCCATCACCATCAAATTGAGAGCCACTATCATCAAATCCGTGAGATATTTCGTGACCGATTACGGCTCCAATTCCACCAAAATTTACAGCAGCATCTGCTGTATAATTATAAAATGGAGGTTGTAAAATAGCTGCAGGAAATACAATTTCATTATAAGAAGGATTATAATATGCATTTACAGTTTGAGGAGACATAAGCCATTCAGTTTTATCCACCGGCTTATCTATTTTATTTTTATTTCTTTGGTAATTAAAAACAACAGCATTTAATTGATTTTGGAAGTAAGATCCCCCTTCTTCAATAGATTTTATTTCTAAATTGGAGTAATCTTTCCATTTATCAGGATATCCAATCTTGACCATAAATTTACTTAGCTTATCTAATGCCTTTTGTTTTGTTGGTTGAGACATCCACTTTAAATTATTGATATGGATGGCAAAAGATTTTTTTAAATATTCAATTAGTTCTTTAGCATTTCTCTTAGCTTCTTCCGGGAATACTTCGGCTACATAGAGCTTTCCAAATGCTTCACCTACTAATGAATTGATGCTAGTAAGAGCACGTTTTTCCATTGATCTTTGTTCCAATTGCCCACTTAGTGTTTTGCCGTAAAAATCGAAATGTATATCATCAAGTTCTTTCGTTAGACTGTTGGCAGCATTTCTTACTATGCTTATTTTTATATAGTCTTTTAATAATGAAATATTTTGTGCAGTAAGATTTTTGTCTAAATTTTCAAAATATTTTTTTTCAGGAATGATAACTGTGTCTACTTGTACTCCCAGCTTTAAGAAATAATCCGTTAGATTTATATTTTTCGACAAGTTGGATAAACTTGTAAATGAATAGGGGTTATTTTGAAGTTGGGCATTTCTAATTTGCTCCACAGTTAAAAGATTGGACGCTAATTGTTTTTCAAATGCAACAATATCTGATGCGGTTTTATCCGGTTGTTTGTATCCAATTACTTTAAATAATTTTGATAAATAGTTGGTATAATCTTGTAATGTTTTTTTAGATTTTTCATCATTTTTTTGGTAATAGTCCCTACCTAAGCCTAAAGTTACATCATTTAAATATACCGCATTTTTATTGCTGTTATTTAAATCCGATTGAACACTGTATTCATAAAAAGGATTCATTCCTAACGGAGTAAACTCAATAAGCAGCTTTTGTAAATCCGAAATATTTTTTACTTGATCTACTTTTGTTAAATAAGGATAAATAGGAGTAATACCTTGTTTGTTTCGAGCATCCATATTCATGAATGAATTATATAAGTCTTTAATTTTCTGCTGTTCTGATCCTTTTAGGTATTTTTGATTAATTGATTTTTTTAAAATGGTAAGTGATATAGAATCTGTAAATTCACGTAATTGGTCAAAGCTTCCCCATCTTGATCGGTCGGAGGGAATTTGAGTATTTTTCATCCAATTTCCGTTAACGTAATTGTAAAAATCGTCTTGCGGTCTTACTTTTTTGTCCATGTATTGTTCATTAATTCCATGTTTTTGGGCATATGTTCCGGTAAAAGGGATAAGTGCTGTTGTGATAAACAATATAAATCTTTTCATTATTACCAAATTAAATCTCATTCAAAAATAGTCAAAAATTGTTATATAAGTGATTCTTAACAAAACTTTAAGATGAAGTAAAATAACCCATATATTTTAAATTGTTATTTTTGTGAAATTGATTCTCTTTATAAATACTTTTATAACTATTACCAATGAGTGAGCCTATTTTGTACTTAAGAAATGCTAATGTTTATCAAAAAAATTTTCTAGTTCTAAGCCATGTTAATATGAACTTAGAAAAGGGAGAATTTTATTATCTCATTGGTAAAACAGGAAGTGGGAAAAGCTCTTTGTTAAAAATTTTATATGGAGATATCCCTTTGCTTGAGGGGCAGGGGAAAGTAGTTGATATTGATTTGGTTAGTTTGAAGGATAGTGAAATTTCGACCTTAAGAAGAAAATTAGGTATTGTATTTCAAGATTTTCAACTATTGACAGATAGAAGTGTAGAAAAGAACTTATTATTTGTTTTAAAAGCGACCGGATGGAAAGATAAATATGCCATTAATGAAAGAATTGAGGAAGTTCTACAAAGTGTCGGAATGGCAACTAAAAAGCATAAAATGCCACATGAGCTTTCTGGTGGTGAACAGCAACGGGTAGCCATTGCAAGAGCCTTATTAAACCACCCGGCTTTAATTTTAGCTGATGAGCCAACAGGAAATCTTGATCCTGAAACTTCCAATGAGATTATGCTGTTGCTTAAAGGTATTGCTCAACAAAATCATTGCACAATATTAATGGCTACTCATGATTATTCGATGATAAAGAACTTTCCGGCAAAAACTATTAAATGTGAAAATGGAAAGATTTATCATGGTGATTCCAATGATCTTTTTATCTAGGTTTTAGGAAGTTGGAATAGTAAAATCTATTTTTTATGATTTCGATTCTTATTCCGGTTTATAATTATTCCATAATAAATTTAGGTAAAGAATTGTTAAAACAAGGGGCAAAATTAAAAGTTCCTTATGAAATAATTTTTTTTGATGACGCCTCTGTCAATTGTAAAATTACCCAAAGTAATCAGTTATTTTGTGAAAATAATAATATTTCATATATCATTTCCCATGAAAACAAGGGAAGAGCTAAAGCTCGAAATTTATTAGCTCAAAAAGCTAAATACGAATGGTTATTGTTTATGGATTCAGATGTTATTCCAGTAACTTCAATTTATCTGAAGACTTTTGTTTTATCTATCCATGATGATAGTCAAGTTTTTTACGGAGCTATAGTATATAGAAGAAATTTGGATAAAAATACTCAAAAGTGTTTACGTTGGAAATACGGGATTAATTATGAAGAAATTTCTGTAAAAAGAAATCATAAATCTAACTATTTGTATCTAAAAACGGCCAATTTAATGGTCAGAAAAAGCGTCTTCCAATCCATCCTTTTCCCTGTTTTAGAGCAAAATTATGGATATGAAGATACGATATTTGGATTAACCCTTGAAACAAACAATATTAAACTTGAATTTATTGAAAATCCTGTTTATCATGAGGGAATTGAAGTGAACTCAGTATTTTTAAACAAGACTGAAGAATCGATAAGAAATTTAGCTGCCTTAATATCAAAAGAAGAAATTTTGTGTAAAAGGATCAAAGTGGTTAATTTTTATTTTTTTTTAAAAAAGATAAATGGGGTCAAATTTGTTAAATACCTATTCAAAAAAAACCGCAATTTTATGAAAAAGAATTTATTATCTGAGAATGCAGATTTAAAAATTTTTCAATTATATAAAATAGGGTATTTATGCTATTTACTGGCCTGATGAAAAATATTTAATAAAATGATTTCCTGAGCTTCCCAATTGTATTTTACAGAAGTTTTTTCCAAATTGGTTAAATAATATTTTTTTCCTTTAGAAATTAGGAATTTTATTTTTTCTGAAATTTCAAACGCTGAGTGATCAGAAATAACTTCTCCAATTTGATTTTCATTAATTATATTCTTTATTTCAGGAAGATATGTTCCTAGAATAGGTATTTTTGCGTGGATATAATCAAATAATTTATTGGGGAGAGCATAACGATAGCTTAAGCCTCCGTCTTCTTCTAAACTTAACCCTAAGTCAGCCATTGGAGTAATTTGTCTCAATTGTTTCGGAGGAATTTCACCAAAAAAATAAACTTTATTTTCAACCTGCAATTTTATACATAATTTCTCATAATCTTTTTTTAAAGGGCCATTTCCTATAATCCAAAGTTGTGCATTTTCAATGAAATTAATTGCTTCGATCATTTTATCTATTCCTCTACATGAGTTAATAGCTCCCTGATATAATAATATTTTTTTGTTTTGAGTGTTTTCCGGTAGATCAATGGTTCTCTTTTTTTCTTTACATGAAGCAATATTAAGCAAAGGCACGTTTTTTATAACTAAAGGACGATTACCGTATTTTTTTTCAAAAAAATCTGCATATCCTTCACTTACGGTATAGAAATGTTTCACTCTTGGTATGAGATATTTTTCAAGTTTTCTCCAAACTTTTTGGGCGAATCTTCCTTGTATGGATGGAAGCTCAGAATATATTTCGTGACTGTCAAAGACTAAAGGAATTTTTTTAATTTTTGAAACTAAATAATTAGGCAAAAGTGTATCTAAATCGTTGGCTAATAATAGGGTATTTTTATCTGATTGAAAAAGCAGCTTCACAAATAATTTACAATTAAATTCAGCGAATAATAAAAATTTTTTTTGGAATATCAGTTTAAAACGTTGAGTAAAATAAGGTCTATTTAATGGAGGCATTCCATTATAATTAGTTCCGATAATTAATATTTCATAACCATTTTTAAATAAGGAATTACAAACTTTTTCTACTCTCTGATCCGTAGATATATTATTAATTACAGAAACTAATACCTTTTTATGTTGTGCCATTTCAATTGACAAAAATAAAAATAATATATTTGTAATTTGTTCTCTTTTAATGATGCGGCAAAAATTACATATTCTTTTTTTACCTTATTGGTTTCCTTCGAAAAAAAATCCTAAAAATGGTAATTTTATCTTACGACATGCTCAAGCCATTGCAACCTTACATAAGGTAAGTATTCTTTTCATTGAAAGAGATGAAAAATTAAAAAATGAATTTGAACTTATTGCCGATAGAGAAAATAACTTATTTATCTTAAGAATCTATTATAGAGGAAGTCCTTGTAAGCTATTTAACACCTGGAAAAAATGTAAAGCATATAGTAAAGGGTTCCAATTAATTGAAGAAAAGGTTGATTTAATTCACATTCATGTCTTACATTATTATGCAATTCTGGCCTGTTATTTTAAGTTAAAAAAAAATATAAATTTTGTCGTTACCGAGCATTGGTCACGTTGGATCACTAAAGATTTGAGTTTATCCCGTCGATTTTATAATATAATAATGAAATTAATTTGCTCTCAAGCAAGTTACATAATTCCGGTAAGTACAGATTTAGGAATAAATATGAGAAAAAAAGGGATTAAAGGAAATTTTATTAGTATTCCCAATGTCGTAAATACTGAAGTTTTTAAACCTTCAAGTAAAAAAAGCAAAAAAAATGTATTTCTTCATATTTCGAACCTCGTCAATGAAAATAAGAACATAATTGGGATCTTGAATGTTACTAAAAGGCTGGTCGATTCAGGTTATAGATTTACTCTTAAAATAGGAGGCGATGGGGATAATTCTATGATAAAAGAATTTATTAAAAATAATAGGTTAGAAAACTATATTTTTACTTTTGGAGCCTTATCTGAAGTTGAGGTTTCAAATAAAATGAAAAATGCAGATGCATTCGTAATGTTTAGTAATAAGGAAAGTCAACCTTGTGTAATTAATGAAGCATTTTCCTGCGGATTACCGGTTATATCGACTAATGTGGGAGGAATATCTGAGTTATTCCCTTCAAAATTTGGAATTCTTATTGAAAAAGGAAATGAAAATCAATTATATGAAGCAATGGAAAGATGTATTAAAGGTACAATCGAATTTGCTGAAGCCGACGTTATGCATCAATTTTCTAAAAAGAATTTCAGTATAAAAAATGTAGCTAAAAAATTTGATAGAGTTTATACTCATGTTATGCACTAAATAATGTTTAATGATTAAAAGTATAATATCTTTTTTAATTGAATTTAAAAAAAATAAGGGAGCATATATTGCAATATCTCAGGTGGTAAGTAAATTGGCTATGGTTGGCAACTCGTTTTTTATAGTCAGAATACTTACTAAAGAGGAATTTGGATCGGTTACGTTAGCCTTGTCTATTTTGTCTTTTCTTATGCCTTTTATAAATATGGGGAGTCAAAATGGTTTACTTCGATTTGGATCTCTAGCCTCTACCAATAAGGCAAAGGATGTATTAAGCTATTATAATTTTAATGTGGGTAATAAGCTCAATGGTATTACAATATTTTTATTTCTTATTATTTGTTTATTTTTTGCTACAAAATATAAATTGCTGACAACTATCTCATGGATTCTTAGCTTACGTTTGGTTAGTCTATCTTTTTTTTTTCAAATACGGATAGATTATCAGATACGAAATAATAATTTTGGATATGCAATCACGGATATGATGTTTAACGTTTGTACATTAGTACTTTCATTTTTACTTAGCTTAATCTTTGGGATATATGGATATGTTTGTTCATTATCATTATCTTGTATCTTTTTTTATTGTGTACTAAAAAAGTCTCTTAAATTTGTTGCCATCACCAATCTTCCTGTTTCCAAAAAAGAATTTTGGAAGTATTCTTTGGGTAGTTCGATTGCCAATTTTTTACATACATCCATTTCATCTATTGATACTTTTATGGTAGGGTACTTTCTATCGGCTATTAATATTGCAGAATATAGAATTTCATCAATTATTCCATTTAATTTATTTTTTATTGCTCAAATGTTTATTGTTACAGATTATCCGAATTTTATAAAGAATTTTAATAACAAAAAATACTTTCAAACATATATAAAAAATTATTTTACTATTTTTTTTAGTTTGGGAATTGTACTTATAGCGGTATTTTTTTTATATGGAGATTTTATAATTAAATTATTGTTTGGGAGTAATTATCATGCAACTTCAGCATTTTATATCCTGATCCTCATAACTGTATTTTCTTTACTTGTACTTATTCCTTTTGGAAATATTACAGCCGCATTAGGTTTACTAAAAAAAAATATCTATGCTTCCGTAGGAGCTATTAGCATACAGCTACTAACGGGTTTATTATTAATTCCTCACTATGGAATTTTAGGAGCGGCAATAGCAACCGGTTTAGCTTATATATATTCCGGATTTTACAATATGATTGCAGTATATTTCCATTTCAAAAAACATTAACGCTCAAAGCTTTTCCACAAATTATCATTTTCAGGAACAGGAGCTACCAACCTAATCTTTTCCTTTTTTATAGGGTGTATAAACTCTATTTTTCTGGCTAACAGATGTATGCTTCCATCACCGTTTGAACGATCAGCGCCATATTTTAAATCCCCCTTTATGGGGCATTTAATAGCACTGAGTTGAGCTCGTATCTGATGATGTCTTCCGGTTTCCAAATCAATTTCCAATAACAGGTAGTGGTCTGATTTCTTTATCATTTTGTATGTTAAAATAGCTTCTTTAGAACCGGTATTAGCATTAGGATCATGATAAATAATTGCCTTATTATTTTTTTCATTCTTTTTTAAATAGTGAACTAATCTTTGAGTTTCAGGAATCTCTTTTTTTTTTACAACTGCCCAGTACGTTTTTTTGATTTCTCTTTTTTTGAGCATTTCCGTTAATCGTGTCAGCGCTTTACTAGTTTTGGCGATTATAACAATGCCCGAAGTAGGGCGATCGATCCGATGAACCAGCCCTGCAAAAACATTCCCCGGTTTCAAATATTTTTGTTTGATATAAAATTTAACTTCATCCAGTAAGGATATATCTCCTGTTTTGTCCCCCTGAACAATCTGCCCGGCTTTTTTATTGATAATTATGATATGGTTATCTTCAAAAAGAATTTGTTTTTCATTGAGCATAGCTTAATAAATTATTCTTAGTGTAAATCGATTAAATTTTAGATCTTTCCAAATTAGTTAAATTTATTACCTAATTGTTATCAGTTATATATTGGAAATTTCGTAATTACGATTTATCTTTATGAAATTAGTTTACCCTTTTTATAACTGGCTATAAATCAAAATTATATTAAAAAATGATACTATTTACAATAAAAATTTCATTTCAAATTATTTATTAAAATTGTTTTAAGTAATAGGTGTGTTTACATTAGCTGATAAATAAAAGAATGAATGAAATTTATACATAATAAATTCTTTTATGATGTTTCTTTCAATAATTTAAATTATTTAAAAACTTTCTTCTTTGTTAGGAAATTCTTGATCTTTTACATCTTTTACATAAAGTGAAACAGCTTCTACTATTTGCTCGTGCAAGTGTAAATATTTTCTTGCAAATTTAGGTTTAAAGTCTTTATTTAACCCTAACAAATCGTGAATCACTAAAATTTGTCCATCGGTTTGGTTTCCTGCGCCGATTCCAATAGTGGGGATACTTAATTCTTGGGTTATTTTTTCTCCCAATTGAGCCGGTATTTTTTCTAATACAACAGAAAAACAACCAAGTTCTTCAAGTAATTTCGCATCAGAAATTAATTTTTCAGCTTCAACATTTTCTTTAGCTCTCAATTTAAAAGAACCTAATTTATTGATGGATTGAGGGGTTAATCCTAAATGTCCCATTATAGGAATACCGGCATTTAATATAGCCTTAATAGATTCTTTAATTTCCAAACCTCCTTCAATTTTTATTGCAGCAGCTCCGGTTTCTTTCATAACTTTAACTGCCGAATGATAGGCCTGAATAGGATCAGATTGATAAGTTCCGAAGGGTAAATCTACCACTAACATGGCTCTTTGCAACCCTCTGGATACTGATTGGGCATGATAAATCATCTGCTCTAAAGTAATTGGCAGAGTAGTTTCGTGTCCAGCCATGACATTTGCCGCAGAATCTCCAACTAATACAGCGTCTAAACCTCCTTCATCTGCCAATTTTGCCATAGTAAAATCATAGGCCGTAAGCATTGAGATTTTTTCTCCCGATGCTTTCATTTTTTTGAAAGTTTCAGTAGTTACTTTTTTGATATTCGAATGTATAGACATTTTATTCAGGTTTTGTTGTAATTATGTTATTTTCTATAATACTATTTATAACGGTATTAGTCTTCATTTTTATTTTTAGAAGTGTATCACTCATATTTCTTTCTCTTATTTATCATGAATAATCATATAATAGGTAGGTAAAGAGATTTTCATTGATATCAAAATTGTCTTTTTTCTATTACTTTTAGCCGTGAAATCAATTTCTTTTATATTTATATTGTTAGAAGAATATTATAAAACATAGTATAGATAGGTTTTATTTGCTTTTTATTTTTTATTTAAAATAGGAATTGGTTTTTATAGTTTTTTTAATGTTTTAAGAATAAGTTTATTTTTTTAGTATAAAGATTATTAATTAATAATAAAACTTAAGTTTGGGATATTTTCACTATTTTAAGTACCCTTATATTTTAAATCGTCGAATTTAAGATTCAATTCATCAAAAATTTTATAGGTAACCGGAAAACGATTATTTACACTGACTCTAGTTATAAGAATATATTGTGAGTTTTGTTTTATTAATTCTAATATATTGGAACTTTGTTTTTCTACCCATTGAAACTTAGTTACTGTTTGAATGTAAGTTTTGTTAGTATAGTATCCTAATTGTTGTGTAGAACTATTCTTTTGATCCATGAAAAAAGATAAAGTTAAAACGAATATTAAAAATAGTTTTTTTAAAAATTTCATAGAAATTAGTATTTAATTTTTAATTAGCCAATTATTTTGGTTAGTATGTAGAAGTGTAACTTTCGTTTGTGGGTATTTTTCCTTACAAAATTTAGTGATTTGTTCAGCAGAAAAAACCGAACGATGTTGCCCCCCCGTACATCCGAAATTGATTTGTAGATAGGGGTAACTTCTATTTAAATATTCATTAATTGAAATGGAAATTATATCTTTTATCAGATTTAAAAATTTAGGCATTTTTGTTTTTAACAAAAAAAAATTTTCTATTTCTTTATCTTTTCCGGTTAAAAAACGAAGGTTTCCAAAATGGTAAGGATTAAGAATCCCCCGACAATCAAAAACATATCCTCCTCCATTTTTTAAAACATCTTCTGGGTAACCATTTCTATATGAAAAACTTTGTATGCTTATATGTAATATATCGCTCATAAATCAATTAAGTTTTTTACATATTTATTTAGTTAAACAAATCAGAATCTCAATCTTCATCAATTTGTCCATATTTTTTTCGCGAAAGATTATTAGGACAACAATTTTTTAATAAACTATTAGTGAATTTGTATACACTTATAAGAGTTTAATCTTTTATGTATATTTATTAGCTTCAAGAAAATAGTTTGTAATGAAAAAATAAATAGATATTTTTAAACTTGCTGGTAAAAAATAAAATAAATTAATAATAATGTACCAATAATAATTCTATAATATCCCCAAATTTTAAACCCAAATTTTTTTATGACTTCTACAAAAAATTTGATGGCAAAGACAGCGACTATAAAAGCAACTAAATTTCCTAATAAGAAGATCCATAAATGATTTGTGTTTGAAGCTAATAGTTCGTAACCTTTCATTTCAATGCCATTTTCTTCCCATGTTTTTAAAGTTAGAGAATATATTGTTACGGCTAACATAGTAGGAACTGCTAGAAAAAAAGAAAATTCTGCGGCAACGTTTCTATTCAATTTTTGCTGCATTCCGCCAATGATCGATGCAGCAGATCGGCTGGTTCCGGGCATCATTGCCAAACATTGCCAAAAACCTATGATTACAGCTTGTTTAATAGAAATATCTTCTTCTTTGAGTATCGTAGGATTTTTAAAAAAACGATCAATAAATAGGAGTATAAATCCACCTATAACTAATACAATCGCGATGGGTATTGGTTTTTCTAAAATGGCATCAATTTTTTCGTTGCATAATTTACCTAAAATTAAAGCAGGAATAACAGCAAATATTAATTTTAAATAAAAATTCAATCTTTTAAAATCAAAAAATTTTTTCCAGTATAAAACGACAACTGCTAAAATGGCTCCCAATTGAATACAATATTCAAACATTTTTACAAAGTTATCTTCTTGTATTCCTAAGATAGAACTTGTAAAAATCATATGAGCAGTGGAAGAAACAGGTAAATATTCTGTCAAACCTTCAACGATAGCAATAATAATTGCTTCTAAAGTATTCATTTATGATTCTTTTTAGAATTTGAGTTTGTCATGATTGAATAAATTTCAACAATGAATCCAAAAACAATAAGAATAGGAGCCAATCGGATCCTTCTAAAGCTAAAAATATCTTCGTTCCAATTATTTTTATCATAAACACCATTTACCGTATTAGCATCCGGTCCGGTCATTAAAATAAGACCCAGCGCAATTAAACCTAATCCGATAAACATGAATTTAAAGTTTCTTTTTCCAAATAAAAAAGGTTTATCAGATTCAGAATATATATTTTTTGTATACTTATTTTTCATCAAAACTAAATTTTATGCCAATTAAATAATTATGAGTAATATAGATCATCTATCTTGAGCTTTAAATACCTCCAGGTTGCAAACCAAGTACTCGCAGTTGTAATTAAAACACCTGTAAGTAAAATAAATAAAGACAAGATAATATGATTGGTATAATCAACAATAGGTGGAAGTATATTATATCGAATGAGCATATAATTTACAGCAAATAACAATAGCAATGCTATTACAGATCCTATAGCACCTAAAATTATTGCTTGGATTAAAAAAGGTTTTGTAATGAAAAAACGTTTTGCACCTACTAATTGCATAGTTTTAATTAAAAATCTTTTAGCGTAAATTTTCAATCGTATGGAATTATTAATTAAAGAAATTGCAATTAATAAAATAATTCCGGCAAGTATGGAAATACTTAAAGTAATTTTTCGAACTCCTTTATTCATCTGGGTTAACAAATTACTGTCAGATTTTACCTCATCTACCAACGTATTCTTTTGAATCTGTTTCTTTATGGTTTCAATGTGAATTGAATCCGTATATTCAGGTTTTAAAGCAATAGTAATGGAAGCAGGAAATATATCTTCTTCAAAAAGGGATTGTGAATCTACCCCTAAATCTTTCTTTGCGGTGTAGGTTGCTTGTTCTTTAGATATATATTTAGCTTTTTTTACATAGGAATTAACTTTAATACTATCAAGATAATTTAGCTGAGCTTTTTCGTTTTTTATTACATTATTTTTATTTCTGTCATTTTTAAAAAATACTTCAATCACCATCTGTTCTTTCAAATAATCAATATAAGAATTGGCATTAATTATAATCATGCCAATGATTCCAATTAAAAATAAGACTAAAGAAATACTTATGACTACAGTAATGTTCGAAGAACGTAACCTCCCCTTATTTAGCTTGTCTGTTTTATTGGCCATATATATTCAAAATATTCGCTAAAATATAAAAACTTCATTTATTTTAGTGTAATTTTGAATATAAATTATTGTTAAAATAAATATACAGTTGAAAGTTAAACCTAAAAAGCATTTAGGGCAACATTTTCTCAATGATCGGAATATTGCTTCTAAAATAGTGGATTCATTGAGCTATCATCCTTATGATTTGGTATTGGAAGTAGGTCCGGGTATGGGAGTACTTACACAATTTTTACTGCAAAAACAGGTGAAAGTATATGTTGCTGAAATAGATAAGGAGTCTGTTGACTATTTAAAAATAAATTATCCTCAACTGGAAAAAAATATTGTTGGAGATTTTTTGAAATTAGAATTTGATGAATTATGTTCAGACAATTTTGCTGTAATTGGTAATTTTCCCTATAACATTTCATCTCAAATTGTTTTTAAAATTTTAGAAAATAAACATAAAATACCTGAAATGGTAGGTATGTTCCAAAAGGAAGTAGCTGAAAGAATTGCTGCTCAAAAGGGTAATAAAACTTATGGTATATTATCCGTTTTTACACAAGCATATTATAACGTAGAATATTTATTTACCGTTCATGAAAACGTATTTACACCTCCTCCTAAGGTAAAATCGGCTGTTATACGATTAATACGGTATAGGGATAATATTGAGGGAGTAGAAGATGAATTTTTTTTAAAATTAATTAAAGCAGGATTTAATCAAAGGAGGAAAACATTAAGAAATGCGTTAAAAGTCTTAAGCATTCCACCAAGTCTTGAATCACATGGATTTTTAAATCTTCGTGCTGAACAATTGTCGGTAGATGACTTTATAGATCTAGCTCGATTATGGAACTCAAAATAAAACCGGATATATTAAAATTTTTGTACAATGAAAAAAAAAGTAAATTTTATCGCGCTTAGTATTTTTGTAATGCTATTGACGAATTCTTGTGAGCTAAAGAATAAAAATCATTTTATGGAAGGGGAAACCATTTCAAATGTTAATATTGTAAATGAATTAGACCCTGTTTGTGAAATGCCCACTAGTAATAATTTAAATGATACCTTAAACTATCAAGGTAAGTTGTATGGCTTCTGCAGTTCACACTGCAAAGAAGAATTTAAACGAAATCCGTGGAAGTATATGTCTAAATGATTTAAACAGGTACTCCAATCTTTACCATTCCAAAATTCGCTATCAACAAAGATTGCAATTTTATATTTTTTAAAAGTTAGATCCGGTTTTCTAAATACAGATTTATCATTCTTTCGATAACGATAATCACGTACAAATAAACTTTTTGCCAGTTTAGCCTAAATTTTTGAGCCTGTAGCTTTTATGGCTTGCATATTTTTTTGTCTTTGCTCTTTAGTTAATCTATCCATAATTACAAAAATACTAATTATAATTGTCCAAGTTTAATAACATAATAGCATTCTTATGAATTATTTTGTATTACTATAATTTTAGTATCAATAAAAAGTAGGTATCCTTTATTTACTATTACTACGTTAAGATGATAAAATTTGTACTACTGATTTTTAACATAGATTTTTTACTTGCATTCAATTATTTATTTTATAGCAATGATTATTTAATGTTTTTTTTAATAAGAAAAAGCTAATGATTTGTTTATAATAATAAAGTATAATTATTTAATAATAGTAATTAATTTGGTATAATATAGTGGTAAAGTAAATGATAACTTTTAATAAAACTTTTTACGAAATGATTTAAAAAGTTAAGAATTATTATAAATTTGCAGCCTTTAATTTGTTTTTTCGATGAATGATTTTATTGCTGCTCGATCTCAGATGGCAGTTTCGTTAGGATTCCATATCATATTTTCATGCATAGGTATGGTCATGCCTTTCTTTATGGCAATTGCACATTACAAATATTTAAAAACCGGAGATGAAGTATATAAAGGTCTCACTAAGGCGTGGAGCAAAGGAATTGCAATATTATTTGCAACCGGAGCGGTTTCTGGTACTATGCTTTCTTTTGAATTAGGATTGCTGTGGCCTGAATTTATGAAACATGCAGGTCCTATTTTTGGAATGCCTTTTTCTCTAGAAGGCACTGCTTTTTTTGTTGAAGCTATAGCTATAGGTTTCTTTCTTTACGGTTGGAATAAATTTAATCCCTGGTTTCATTGGTTAACAGGATTATTAGTTGGAATTAGCGGATTGTCGTCAGGTATACTGGTTTTGGCTGCTAATGCATGGATGAATAGCCCTGCCGGATTCGATTATATAAATGGGAACTATGTAAATATAGATCCTGTAAAAGCAATGTTCAATGATGCATGGTTTTCCCAAGCTTTACATATGATTATAGCAGCATTTGTTGCTACCGGATTTGCTGTAGCAGGTTTACATGCTTTTATGATCTTAAAGAAAAAGAATATTGAATTTCATAAAAAAGCATTTAAAATTGCTGCTACTTGTGCATGTATTGCTGCTTTGATTCAACCTATAAGTGGAGATATCTCCGCAAAAGATGTGAGCAAAAGACAACCTGAAAAATTAGCAGCCATGGAAGCGCATTTCCATACGGAAGCTCCAGCCTCATTTATTCTAGGAGGCATTGTTAATGAAAAGGAGGAAAGAGTAGATTATGCCATAAAAATTCCGGGTTTACTAAGCTTTTTAGCTTATGGAAATGTAAAAGATCCGGTTAAAGGAATTACAGATTTTCCTAAAGAAGACAGACCTCCTGTAGCTATAACGCATTACTCCTTTCAAATTATGATTATGTTAGGAGTAGCTTTAATGATACTGGCTGTCATTTATATATTGGCAACATTCAAAACGAAAACCTGGCTTACTAAGCAATGGTTTTATAAACTATTTGTAGTTGCGACTCCACTGGGATATATAGCGTTAGAAGCCGGGTGGACAGTAACTGAAGTTGGGCGTCAACCTTGGATTATTTATAAAATAATGAGGACTGCCGATGCGGTAACACCCATGCCGGGTATTGCTTATTCTTTTTATTTATTCACAGCCATTTTTATTTCCTTATCAGCAATCGTGATTTTTCTTTTATATAGGCAAATGAAGATGGTTCCTGTACTATATGACTCAACTGATAAGAATTATAAACCTAATAAGAAATAGAGTATGTTTTATTTATATGTAGTAATTTTTTTCCTCTGGACAGCCATAGCTTTGTATTTATTATTAGGAGGTGCAGATTTTGGAGTGGGAATTTTAGAATTATTCAGTAAGCATAAGAATGAAAAAAGAATTGAAAAAATCATGTACGAAGAAATGGGTCCGGTGTGGGAAGCCAATCATATGTGGTTGATTATTGTAATCGTTATTCTTTTTGTAGGGTTTCCTGATATCTATGCGGTACTATCAACCTATTTGCATATACCGTTATTATTAATGCTTATAGGAATAATCGCCAGAGGCACAGCATTTTCTTTTCGAAATTACGATGCAGTTAAAGATCATTGGCAATATGTTTATAATAAAATATTTAGATATTCCAGTGTAATAACCCCTTTCTTCTTAGGAATGATAGCCGCTGCAACTGTTTCCGGAACTATTGATGTAAAAACTAACGACTTTATGGCGGCCTATATATGGAGTTGGCTTACTCCGTTTGGATGTGCACTGGGAGTTTTTACTTGTAGCATTTGTGGGTATTTGGCAGTGTCCTATTCATTATCTCAGGTTAAAAATTATGATGATCTTGAGTATTTGACTAAAAAGCTTAAAATATTTTTATTTGTAGTGATAGCAAGTGGAGGATTAGTATTTGTATGTGCTTATTTTTCATGCGTTCCACTAATTCAATGGATATTTGGGGAAACAGTCGGATGGATAGCCGTAAGTTTGGCAACTGTTTCTGTTTTCGGTACTTTATATTCCCTTAAAGAAAAAAAATATTCTTGGATACGGGTATTAGCCGGGTTTCAGGTGCTAACCATATTATTTGCGGTAACTTATCAACATTATCCCAACTTAGTTATATTAAAACAGGGTAGTTTATCTTTGATCGAAGATCAATACATTCATAAAACCATAGCCATGTTAGCCTGGGCACTTATGTTAGGAAGTATTTTTATTCTTCCGGGAGTATTTCATTTGATTTATTCGTTTCAAAAAAGAAGATAGAATAAAGCTTAAATAATTTATAAAATTATATGGTACCAAGGATTTAACTAATTTTGTTAAATCCTTTTTTTAATTTTCAGCAGAATGAGTTCAAACTATACCATATACAATGCATCAGCAGGTGCAGGAAAAACTTTCACTTTAGTTAAAAACTACCTTTATATATTATTGCAAAATGATTCTGTCGAGACTGTGCGATCTATATTAGCAATAACTTTTACCAATAAAGCAGCCAACGAAATGAAAACGCGCATACTTTCATGGTTAAAAGACTTTTCTGATGAAAAAAAATATAAATCCAATATAGTTTTACAGCAATTATCTCAAGAATTAGACTTAGATATTTACCAATTACATCAACGATCCTATAAGGCATTATCCTATATACTACACCACTATTCATTGTTTTCAATCAGCACCATTGATAAATTTAATTTAAGGTTGATGAAGGCTTTTACCAAAGAACTGGGATTATCGTATTCTTTTGCGGTGGAACTGGATTCTTCCGATTATCTTAAACAATCAATTGATGAATTAGTAGACGAATTAGGTACAGAAAACCCTTTTGCAGAAGTTATTTTAAATTATATATTTTGGAAATTCGAGAACGAATCTACTACAGACATCAGAAAGGAGTTGATTACTTCCTCACAAAACTTTATGAAGGAAAAAAACCTCGAACAGATAAATTCATTAACTACAAAAGAGTTGGATGATTTTAAAAGATTAAATCAACTGCTAATTAAGCGAGTTAAGGAAAATTATACCTTAATTCAAGAAACTGCAGCTGCTATTATAGCACTCATTGAATCTAACAGTTTGGAAGTGGGAGATTTTTATCAAGGAGCAAGAGGTATGGCCGGTTTTTTTTATAAAATGCATGATCCTAGTAAAATACTCAGTGTTAACATTTCTTCTTCCTACTATAAAGCTTTTTGTGATGAAGAAAAATATGCAAAATCTAAATCTACAAAAGAGGAAAATATTAAAGCCATTGCTCCGCAAATTATAGATGCCTTTTATAAAATAAAACAAGCGATTATTAGAATTAAAGTAGATGATTCAGTTCGTAAAAATTTGATTACCATTGAATTGCAATCAGAAATAAACCGATTTTTGCATAAGAGAAAAACAGAAAATGATGTAGTTTTTCTTTCAGATGTAAATCCTATTATAGGAACCCATTTAAAAGAAGAACCTGTTGCCTTTATTTATGAAAAATTAGGAAGCAGATATAATCATTATTTTATAGATGAATTTCAAGATACTTCACAACTCCAATGGAATAATATGGTGCCGCTTTTAGATAATGCAAAAGTTTCTGAAGGAAATTCCATAACTCTTGTCGGAGATCCTAAACAGGCAATTTATAGATTTCGTTCCGGGAATCCTGAAATATTAATTAACCTTATTGCCTTGGCAGAAGAAAAGGGGATACAGGTACAAACTTTACAGAATAATTTTAGAAGCTTACCCAATATTGTTGATTTTAATAATAAATATTATCAATATTTATCCACTTATTTAGTAAATAATTCTGAATATAGTTCTTTATTTGGTACTCACGCACAGCAGATTTCCCATTTACAAGAAGGGGGGAGGGTGCAGGTGTCATTTATCTCTCCTCAAAAAGAAAATCAATTAGAAGAGAGAATTGTTGAGATAATTGAAGAATCTTTGCAGAATGGTTTTGTTTTTAAAGATATAACTATCTTAGTCAGAAATAAAAAACATAGTATTTCCATTGTAGATAAGATAGCAGAAAAAGGGTATCCGATTTTGACGGAAGAAGCTTTATTAGTTATATCATCACCCGAAGTACAAGCCATAATTTATGCTTTAAAATGGATTTCCAACCCGGAAGATAAAGAAAACTTGGTAAGAATGTTACATCTTCTCCATACATTAGGTAGAGTAGAATTTGATGATTTTACTGAAGAAATTAGTAATATAAAAGATCTTGACTTTGACAATATAGTTAGTTGGTTTCACGAAACACTGAATATTCCCTTACCTTATCAACAAGTATATCATTTAAGCTTTTATGATTTTGCTGAAGAATTTATTAATTCGCTGGGTTTTGGAGCAAAAGAAGATTTGTATATCTCAGCCTTATTAGATTTGATTGTTCAGCTGGAAAAGAAGGGAGTAATAAGTCTGGAGGAATTTTTAGAAAATTGGGAATTAAAAAGCCCGGGACTGTCCATACGGTTTCCCGATAATAGAAACGCTATTCAGATCATGACTATACATAAGTCTAAAGGACTGGAATTTCCAGTAGTAATTTATCCTATGATCGAAAGCAATTCTAATAAAGAAGAATACTGGTTTCCTCTTGAAAAAGAATTGTACATTGGTTTCGATAAATTTTATACTTCTTCAAAATCGGGATTAGATGATACCGGTGAAAATATAAAGGAAGTAGTAACAATTCGAGAATTTGAAAATAAAATAGATGAGCTTTGTATACAATACGTTGCCACAACACGAGCTTCACAACAATTATTTTTACTGGAAGAAAAAAAAGATAAATTAAGTCCATTAGGTGAATATTTAAATAAACAGGGTATATGTGCTGAAGATATAATTGAGATGTATCCAACCTCCGATTTCAAGAAAAAGAAAGAAAAAAGCGAAAAAAGTATTATTCGGGAAGAAGAAATTCAATGGACCTCAGAAAGCTGGAATTCTAAAATAAAGGTAAGTTCCGAAGCCCATAAATTTTATAGTGAAGAAAATAAGGAAATCCATTATGGAAATAGTGTACATGCTATTTTAGCAGAAATCAACACGCTGGATGATTTGCCATTTGTGATTAAAAAATTAGCAATATCAGGAATGATTCAATTGGGTCAGGAAATGGAAATTGAAAAGATTGTTCATAGAATGGTTTCTAGCCCTCAATTAAAAAAATATTTTTCAAAAGGAATCGTTTCTTATAAAGAACGAGAAATTATATACGAAGGAAAAATTTATCGTCCGGATCGAATCATTGAAAAGCAAGATTCGTTAATACTCATTGATTTTAAAACCGGAGAAAAATTACCCGGACATAAAAAACAAATTGAATTATACGAACAAGTCTTAGTTGGCATGGGTAAAAAAGTTGAAAGTAAATTATTAGTATATATCTCTTCACTAGATTTGGAGGTGATTTATGTGTGATAAAAAAGCAATTTAAACTATCACCGTTACCTATAAGATTTCTTTAAAATGTAAGACAACAGAAAATAATTTAATATTTTTTTTCATCTATAGCGGTTCTTAAATTATATTTTTGGGCATATTGTTTCCATAGTTCCTCTTCCTTGATTTTTCACCGTTCTTCTATTTTTCTAGCCTCCCATAAACCATGTTCATGATAATAATCTAACACTTTGTCTGTTAATTCATTTGGGTAAGTGTTAGGATATTTCATAGGGACTAATGGATAGAATCCACGGGGTCATTCCGTTACTTTTCTATAAAAATTTAGCTTTACTTTACTTGATTCTCAAAATTAGTATCAATCAGATAAGTTATCTCCTGTATACCCTTTATTTTTAATCGTAATTGTCCCGCCCATTGAACAGGTGCAGATGGATGTATTAAGCAATAATAAAGATTCATTAATTTTATTTTTATTAGATGTTTGTTTCCAACACTCAGGACTAGGCATACATGGCAAATATCCACCTGCAGTTGGTTTTAATTTGCACTTTCCGAAGAGTTTTATATTT
Source organism: Apibacter mensalis (assembly GCF_001418685.1). Lineage (GTDB taxonomy): Bacteria > Bacteroidota > Bacteroidia > Flavobacteriales > Weeksellaceae > Apibacter > Apibacter mensalis. Next base: position 5,557 of record NZ_LIVM01000003.1, on the reverse strand, counting down.
TGTATGGGTTGTTTATCTTTTTATGTGGCGACGAATTTATTATCTATTGAAAACAATTGCTGACTTGTTACTGATAATTGGGATGAGGTAGTATCCATATTACATTGCAATACGGAATCTTCTGTTATAGTATGTTCCATTAATGCATGTTTTTACTTTCGTTTCTATTATTTAGTTTAAGCAGAATTTAACCGCTTAACTACACTGTGTTTGATATTACTTATATCTATTAATTAATCCTTTACTTCTTTCTCGCCTAAGAAAAAGCCTCCTTCTTTTTTCCTCTTTTCTTTTTCTATATCTATAGCGGTTCTCAAATTATTTTTTTGGGCATAAGTTTCGAATAACTTTTGTTCTAATTTTACCCATTCTTCTTTAGTATAGTTTTTTCCTTTATAGGTTTTGTAAATTTGGGCATTAATTAAATTTTTTTTAGTTTGTGATATAACAGTAGTATTTATCTGGTCATTAAAAATTTCTGATCTAGTAACCTTTCTGTCTTTTTTGAAATACTCTAAAGGGTTTTCAGCTAAATCTTTAAATTTTTCATCATCTTCAAAAAATAAAGTTATGCATTTAAGCCCAAATTCTTTTTTCTCCAAAATAGATTTATCATGCTCTTCTACGTAAAAGGTGATTCTATAATAATCATCATAGGTTACTTGAAATTTTAATTTAATAGTGTTTTTTTTTAACTCAAGGGTGGTTCCTGAATAATCGGGTAATGATTCAAATTGAATAATTAGAGTTTCTAAATCATCTATTTCAAAATATTCTCTTTTTCTCTGCTTCGAATCGTATTTTATACAACTAATCATATTTTTATATTTATAAATAAATTAAAAGATAATATCATTCAACACCGGGCGTTCGAGTTGGATTATGCCTTCGTATTGTCCAAATTCGGGATATTTTTCGTATAAGCCTGAAAAGTCGAGTTTTTGATTGCCTTCGTAATCTTCGTATTTCCCCTTAGAATCGATATATTTTCGGGCAGCATAGTTTCCGTCCTGATCAAATGCAAAGTGCATACGGTACTCTTGCTCTTCGCTGCTGTTTCCAGGGATAAATTGATAAAACCAAACTTCTTCTAAAAATAGGGTGCGGTCTTCTTTTACTTCATCGAAAAGATATTTTAAATATGTTCTTCCTTCATTATCGATAAAATAAACGCCAACATGTTTATTTCTAGGCACTATCGTAACGTAACAATAGGGGTAAAGTGATTTCTCGGAGTGTAGTACGCAAAACTCATATCCCAATAAATGCTCGTAGTTATATTTAGCGACTTCTTCAGAGGTGAGTTTGCCTTTTTCTACTTTATTTCTAAATTTGGTATTATTCCATGTGTCCCATCTGCTTACTGAACTTGTTTGATCTTTTATTTTTTGCATAAAAAATCCTAAATACTTTACTATCATAGTTTATTTCCTTTATTTTGATTTATTTATATATTTTACCTGATACATCTCTTATTGTTACACCCTTTTCAGCCGCATACTCTAAAACTTCTTTGGAAATTTTTCCGCATTACGTTCGGGGTTTTTAATAACTACAAGAATGCACAATAAAATATTATGGTAAATCTAAATATTCAGGTTTTAAAATGTTTTGATAATCAAATAAGTATTCGTAATCTGTGTAATTTTGGGGTTTTCTTAGCCAATTATGTGATAAGTTTACTTGGGTTTCTTTTTCTTCATAATCCATTCTAAACTCCGGTCTTTTTGTTTCTGTAATGGTCTCAACATTCATAATGCCGTTATCCTTAAAAAAAATTTCATTAGTTATTCTTTTATCTGCATCTTCATCATATAAATTAATCTGACGTAAAAATATTTTTCCATCCACATCCTTATTATGCGATCCTTTTTCTTTATCATAAACCATAAAAAGATAAATAAACAATTCACCATTATGATAAGTTAGAAAATCAATACTTATCGTTTCAAAATAATTATTTACGCATGCTATAGGCTCACCACCTTTAAAAAAGGTGACATAGTATTCTTTATCATTATCAAAAGCATACTTGGCCCAATCTTCTGCATTCTTGAGATGTTTTTTGTCTTCTGCTGTTGGTTTCCTATCAAGGCTAAGATCTACTATATTCTCTAAAGTATCTTCTTCAGACATTACTTCTTTCATAGTGTTATTGTATTGTGCGAATTTTAATGTGTACATATGTTTAATATTATTAATTAATTTTATAATCCGGGTAATTTAGAAATATCATCTAGTATACGTACAGCTTTATCAGATGCCTATTTTTGATTTGTTATATCAAGAAATAATATCATTCAACACCGGGCGTTCGAGTTGGATTATGCCTTCGTATTGTCCAAATTCGGGATATTTTTCGTATAAGCCTGAAAAGTCGAGTTTTTGATTGCCTTCGTAATCTTCGTATTTCCCCTTAGAATCGATATATTTTCGGGCAGCATAGTTTCCGTCCTGATCAAATGCAAAGTGCATACGGTACTCTTGGTCTTCGCTGCTGTTTCCTGGGATAAATTGATAAAACCAAACTTCTTCTAAAAATAAGGTGCGGTCTTCTTTTACTTCATTAAAAAGATAAGATAAATAGTTGCGACCTTCATTATCGATAAAATCAACGCCAACATGTTTATTTCTAGGCACTATCGTAACGTAACAATAGGGGTAAAGTGATTTTTCGGAGTGTAATACGCAAAACTCATATCCCAATAAATGCTCGTGGTTATATTTAGCGACTTCTTCAGAGGTGAGTTTGCCTTTTTCTACTTTTTTCTCAAATTTAGTATTATTCCATGTGTCCCATAGTGCAACGGAGCTACCTTGATCTTTTATTTTTTGCATAAAAAACCCTAAATACTTTACTATCATAGTTTATTTCCTTTATTTTGATTTATTTATATATTTTACCTGATACATCTCTTATTGTTACGTTACGTTTAGCCGCGTACTCTAAAACTTCTTTGGAAATTTTTTCTGTTTGTCTAGGTACTTCTAAAATCATCTTTCCTTTCAATTTGTCTCCTCCTCTTGCAATGGCTTCCGCATTACGTTTGGTGTTTTTGATAACCGTACCGGGGGCGTATTTGCTAGTGATTTCATCAATATATTTTTTTGCTGTTCTTTCTGTTACTTTCCCTAACTGTGTAAATTTTCGGCTTACTATTTCTACACCGGGTATGTAGCTGTCAAGCCTTTTGCCTGTTTGTAAAACAACCTCATTAAAACCGCCGATCCTTTTATAAAAACTTTGCCTAATATAATTAAAGTAATTTCCTTTTACTATTTTTTTTAACCATTCTGGTAAATGTTTTATACTGCTCAAGCAAGGCTTAGCGTTATGCACCCACCAAGCGAGTTTGCCCACAAAGTAGGTGTGCCAGTCTTCTACTTCAAAATTATAGACTTTTTTCTTAGTATAAAGAAAGTTTTGTCCTTTTACGCGGTACCATTTTTTATTTTTGGTTTGTATGTGGTCTTGTTCGGTGAGGTCGGCGGCATCTTTCCAGCCTTGTTTGGTATAGAAGGGGTGTTCGGCGGTGGTTTCTATGGTTTCGCCTTCCAGTTCTATTTGTACGGTGGTGTCTATCTCTTTGCGGATAATGGCGGTTACTTTTTTCAGGCTTATTTCGCCGCTGGTTTGGTGCTGCGACCATACCCGATCGCCCTCGCGTATTTGTTCTATTTTTTTTATGCCTTGCTGTGTGTGAACAGGCGTTCCGGCAGGAAAACAGGCAAATACGCATACTTTGCCGTACCGTATGATTATGTCGTCGGTTTTTTTGGCAAGGGCTTTGGCTGCTGCTTTAGCGCTTGCTTTGGTTAGCAGTTTTCCGCCTGCGGTCAGGGCGGCTTTACTTATTTTGGATGCTGCCTTGCCTACTTTACTGGCCGCTTTTGCTAGTTTTCCTGTTTTTACTGTTGCTGAAGCGGCATTTCCTGCGCCTAAGGAAAATACTCCTCCTATATCTAGTGCTAAAGAGGCTGCGCTCAATCCAATGCCTACCCAGTCTCCTTTACTTCCTGAACGTACTATACCGACCGCACCGCCTATAAAGGGTACCATTTCTACTACATCCCACCAACTTAAGCCGTCCTCTTCTTCTTGCGGCGGGTCTTCGGCGTTTTCTTCGGTCAGTTTATCTAAGTCTTCTCGGCTTACGGGGATTTGTCCGCTGGTTATAAATTCTATTTTGCCGCCTAAGCTGCACGGTAAGGTGCTTTTATAGAGTAGGGTTTGGTTGCCTTTGACTTTTACTTTGTAGGTGTCTTTCCATTCTAACGGAGCCGGTACGCAGGGTTGTTGCGTTTTTTGGCATATCCCAAATGCGGGTATATTGGTTATTGGGATTTTATCGGCGGTGGTGCAGACTTTACATCCGTTTATTTTTACATTGGCATTATGCGTGCTGTTAAAGTAATCGGGTTTTATTCCTTCGTCGCATAACATGACTGCCTGATCGACTATGTATTCTAATTCATGTGGCATATTCCTGTGTTTGGGTTAGGTTATGTCGGTGTCGGGGGAATCTACTATTATACTTCCATTACCAAAAATCTGTATATCCGCACCTTCTATAGTATTAGCGGTTGAGGCGCTAATGGTAATTTGATCGGATTCACTTTTAATGGTAACCGAACCTGCTTTTGCAATGGTTTTAACTTCCCCTGTTTCTGCCTTGGTGAATATTCCGTCTTTTGTCAGGGTAATGGTGTTATTCCCAACTTTAAGAGTAATTTTAGTTTTTCCTTCCAGATTGATATTGCCGTCCTTGTCCATTTTTAGTAAAGATTTACCATCCGGAGCTTCCTTACAGCCTCCAACCGTAATAACTTGAGAAGACGAAGTACCTATAGAAGAATTGCCCGCACCGTCAAATTTCATGCTTGTTTTCCCATGATCTTCCAATAAAACAGAACCCTTTTGGTCGTTCATTAGTAATTTATTTCCGCTGACCGTTTGCAAGCCTTTCATATAATTTCCGGCACCCCCATGTCCGGATTTAGCTTCCCCGTTGAACATGGCACCCAAGCTCACCGGCTTTTCGGCATTTCCGTTTTCAAAAGTAACGATTACCTCTTCGCCTATCTCCGGTACAATGTGCATTCCCTTTCCTTTCCCTGCATAGGGAGTAATGGAGCGGATCCACGGGGTCATTCCGTTAAAGGGCTTCTGCCAGGGAAATTGTACTCGTATTCTGCTCATTCCTTGCGGATCGTTGTTATCGGTTACTATGGCCGATTGCTCTTCGCATAGCGGCAGAGCATCTTCGTCCATATATTCCGGAACGATGTTATGGACAGGTATTCCTACCAATTCATTGTAATAACCTTCGGTAATGTCTTGATAATGGGTGATTTCTATGATCTTGTACTGCTCCAAAGGAACTTCTCCGTCCTTAAACAGCCCACTTTTAGGCATCCAGGCTTTGAGCTTCACGATGTCTCCCAAACGTAAGTTAGGATTATTGGTCTTAGCTTCTAAAAACAACACGTGCCGGCGTTTAAGCTTTTGTCTTTCCACAGCTTGGCTCACTTCAACCGTACCTTTTTCCAATAAGGA
>NZ_LIVM01000002.1:175021-286281 GCF_001418685.1 Apibacter mensalis | reverse complement strand
ATAAAAATTTCGCCATTTTTAATTTGTGGATGATTGGATCTTTCAAAAAGATGATCCAACACTTTATCTGAAAAACTAACAAAATCGATGGTATCTTCAAAAATATCTTTACATAAAGAATATAAAATATTAAAATTTATGTCTTTCGTATAATGTGTGAATTGGAAATATTCCAGATTTTTTTTAAAGGGAGAAAGGAAATAGGGTTGCATTTCTTCTTCTTCTTTCTCGTTTAGATGGAATAAATCCCCGGCATAGATATTTTTTTCTTCTCGTAGTTTATTACCGGAAAATTGTAAAGTTAATTTTGAAATTACTGCATGTTTTAAATTAATCGTCATAAATTTGCCTGATAAAGAACTACAAAAATAATTCATTTAAATAGATCAGTGAATATTATTCCATATTAAATTGAAATTAAATAATTACATTTCATTTTATTCTTAAGATGAGAATTTAGAAGAGTATTATTAAATTAAATAGTTAATTTGCTTTGTTTAAATAAAAAAACAGGAGATTTGAGAGTAAGTTGAGGAGTAAAATTAGATAAATAGTTATTTTTTCCGATATTAATAAAACTGAAATTAAATTTACTTCATTTATTGTAATAATTTTTATACCTATTTGTAATTTAAATTCCATAAAAAACTGAATAGTTACACTAAAAATAAAAATTTTAAAAATTCTATATTTGCAAACATTTTATAACATATGGGAACAACTCTAGAAAAAGAAATTAAAAGAAGGAAAACCTTTGGAATTATATCCCATCCGGATGCCGGAAAGACAACCTTAACTGAAAAATTATTATTATTTGGTGGAGCCATCCAAGAAGCCGGGGCTGTAAAAAGCAATAAAATCAAAAAAGGAGCTGCTTCAGATTTTATGGAGATCGAAAGACAAAGAGGTATTTCTGTTGCAACTTCGGTATTGGCTTTTGAATATAAAGGAAAAAAAATAAATATATTAGATACTCCCGGACATAAAGATTTTGCCGAAGATACCTATAGAACGTTGACTGCTGTAGATTCTGTTATTGTAGTTATAGATGTAGCCAAAGGAGTGGAAGAGCAAACAGAAAAATTAGTACAAGTTTGTAGAATGAGGAATATTCCTATGTTGGTTTTTATAAATAAATTGGATCGAGAAGGTAAAGATGCCTTTGATTTATTGGATGAAGTTGAGCAAAAGCTACATTTAAGAGTTACTCCCTTATCTTGGCCTATTGGAATGGGATTGGATTTTCAAGGTATCTTCAATATGTGGGAAAATAATTTAAAATTCTTTACAGAAGAAAAAAAACAAAAAATAGGAGATAGCATTGAGATTAAAGATATTAATGACAACTTGATTAATGATTTTATTGGAGATCAGGCGGCAGAAAATCTTAGAAATGAACAAGAATTGATTCATTCGGTTTACCCAAAATTTTCTAAAGAAGAATACTTAAACGGAACTTTACAGCCTGTTTTTTTCGGATCAGCATTGAATAATTTTGGAGTTCAAGAATTGTTGGATGCATTCGTTGAAATTGCTCCTAATCCGCTTCCAAAAATGAGTGATATTCGGTTGGTAAGACCGGAAGAAACTAATTTTACGGGATTTGTATTTAAAATTCATGCCAATATGGATCCTAAACATCGAGATAGGTTGGCTTTCGTAAAAATTGTATCAGGAATTTTTAAACGTAACACTAATTACTTACATGTTCGTCAGAATAAAATGATGAAATTTAGCAGTCCCGCAGCCTTTTTTGCAGATAAAAAAGAAGTAGTAGAAGAGAGCTATCCCGGAGATATTGTTGGTTTACATGATACTGGTAATTTTAGAATTGGAGATACATTAACTGAAGGAGAAAAGTTGAATTTCAAGGGTATTCCATCGTTTTCGCCGGAGCATTTCCGTTATATAAATAATGAAGATCCTATGAAAACCAAGCAATTGGCAAAAGGTATAGACCAATTAATGGATGAAGGAGTAGCACAATTATTTACATTAGAGATGAATAACAGGAAAATAATAGGAACAGTTGGTGCGCTTCAATTTGAAGTAATACAATATCGACTGGAACATGAATATTCAGCTAAATGTAGTTACGAACCCGTGCATATTCATAAAGCATGCTGGGTTGAAACGGATGATGAAAAATCAACAGAATTTTTAGAATTTAAACGAGTTAAGCAAAAGTTTCTAGCTAAAGATAAGTTTGGACAGTTAGTGTTTTTAGCCGATTCTGCATTTAGCATAAGTATGACACTTGAAAAATTTCCATCCATAAAACTTCATTTTACCAACGAATTTTAAGAAGATAATATTATTATTAAAATGCAAAAAAAAAGAGAGTTATATTTGATAACTCTCTTTATAATTAATAGCTTGAATGATGTGGAATTATTTTAAAATATAAAAGGCTATGCCTTCATATTTGTATGTATATAAATTGTCGAGAGGAAATTTAATTTCACTATAATTTGTTGTAAAAAAATGATCTGGTTTATTAAGGGCTTTAAAAAAACGGTATACAGGAATTGTGTTAGGTTTCTGAGTTTTATATGCATAACCAGATATTCCTTCGTAAATCCATCCTCCTTGTCCACCATTTTTTAATTCATTCCAATTTAATGTAGATAAACGATCTCCATTTTTATAATTATAATATCTAAAAATAGGATAGGCTTCGTCAGTTTGATTGGCGAAAATCTTTCCTAATATTCCTTCATAAAATCTATTGCCTAATTCGTTATAATTAGAAGTATAAAAATGTTGTCCATTTATATAATATCTATAAAAATTTTTAGTTTCTACATAACTAACTTTACCCGGATATTGTTCAGATATAAATCTTTTGTCCATTGGAGATAGAACCACGTTCCATCCGCTAGACCACCCATCAAGAGTTAAAGATGCAGGAAAAGAATAAAGCATGATTGATTGACTGTCAAATGAAGAATAATTAGTAGTAGTGGAGCTATATTTTTCAAAAATGCTATGATTGACAGTTTCTTTGCTCCAATAATTAGGTGCTCCCCCGTAATATTCATATACTTTCTCTTTATTCCATTGTATATTTGCAGTAGGGCTCTGATGTTCATGATGTAATCCCAGTGCATGACCAAATTCGTGAATTATGGTTCTTGAAAATTCTGTATCGGAGGTATAATTGGTAAACCATCCAAAATTCATTGACGGAGTATTTTGGGCAATATATTTAGAATCAGTTCCAACATACGACCAAGATCCTCCACTATTATCAAAATTAATTTTAATATCAGCATCTTGATTAGAAGCAACATATTCAAAATTTAAATTAGCATATTTTAACCATTCACTGGCAAATTGTTTCACTTTATCCTGTAAAAAAGAATTTCCGTTTAAAAATTTAATTTTAATAGTTTGTCCGACGTTCCATTTTTTGTATTTACTACTTACTCCATTAACAGATACATCATGGGTAGAATCTTGCTTTTGAATAATTTCATCCGGTAAATAAGCATCCAAACAAAAATGCTCATTTTGTGTAATATTCTTTTCTGAAGAAATATCAGAGTTTAATGAATCCTCATTACAGGAAACCAAATATGCTGTAGAGCATAATAATAATAATAAATAGGTAAATTTTTTCATAATCATGTTTTTTTATAAATTTATCAAATATAGGAAATAATAATTATTTTTATATTTTATAAATATAATTTTTCCCAGTATATATAGAATAAATTTAATTTTAAATTCTTATAAGTTCATTTCTATTTTTAAATACTTATTTCATAAATTATAAATATCACAGTAAAAAAGTTGTATATAAAGTAAAAAGTTCATTTCAATATATTTTTATAAAAAGATAAAAAATAACTTTATTATGTATTAAATAATAAGTAAGTTTACCCATCAGTTTTATAGGGATTAAACTAGGTGGTTTTTATACTAATTAAAATAATAAAAGCTTGTGAATAACAATTTATTTAAAATAGATTTTCTATTGCCTACTGTATTTTTTAAATATGTATGTGTACTATTTTTCCTAATTTGCAATACAACTTATTATTATGCACAAACTTTAAAAAAAGGAGAATTAGCTGTAGGTATTGACCTTACTTATGCGCCCTATGCTTATTTACAAGGAACTCCTAGGGGTTTTGATCCTGACTTAATGAGACTTGTAGGTGAGAAATTAAACCTCAAGGTAGTATTTAAAGATACCAGAATAGAAAATATAATTATTGGCTTAAATGCAGATCATTATGACGTAATAGCTTCTGCTTTGTATGTAAATCCCCAAAGAGCACAACAAGTATTATTTTTACCATATCTTCAAACCGGGGGGGTATTGGTGGTAAGAAAAGAAGAATCTTATCGTCCGTTATCTTTACAAGACCTTTGCGGAAAGAAAATTTCATCCATGAAAGGTGCTGCATGGATTCCTAAATTAAATGAAGTTACTAAGAATTTTTGTTTTAAAAAGAATAAACAAACTATCGAAATTAAAGAATATCCCAGTGCTCCTGAAGCCACACAAGCGCTTTTATCCAAAGGAGTTGATGTTCAATATGAAGATGCTGCTGTAGCTAAAATGTTAGTAGATAAATTGGGTGATAAATTAGAGATTTCTACCCAAGAAATGATTGATCCCGTCTTAATAGGTTTAGCCTTTAAAAAAGAAAATAGTACATTAAAAAATCAAATAGCAAAAGTAATACAAGAATTAAGAAACTCAGGCGAATATCAGCAATTGTTGGATAAATATAATTTGGCTTATCCAAGTCAAGAACTATTGAATAAATATCAATGGGAAGGAGAAGCTAAATTAACACCCATAAAGAACGGAAGTTTTAATTGGAATTATTTTAAAGATCAACTATTTAATACAGATTTTTGGAAAGCCTGTGTAATTGTTATAGAATTAAGTTCTTTAACTTGGTGTATTGGGGTAGTGTCAGGTTTTTTTGTGGCATTACTGGGACAATGCACTTTTTCTTTTCTAAGAACTATTTCCAAAAGTTATATTTGGTTTTTCAGGAGTCTACCTTTATTAGTATTATTAATATTTGTATATAATCTACCTCAATTATGGCCCAAAAGCTCAGTACTTCTATCGAATCCCTTTATTTCAGGTTTACTAGCATTAGTCCTAAGTGAGACAGCATATATGGCAGAAATACACAGAGGTGCGTTACAAGCAATACCAAAAGGTCAGTATGAGGCAGGAAAAGTGCTTGGATTATCCTATTGGGGTGTTATGAGAATAATTATTGCCCCTCAAACATTTAAGATAGCCTTACCGGCATTAGCTAACCAATATGTAACTATAATTAAGTTAACGTCACTTGTATCGGTAATTTCTTTAACAGAAATATTATTAGTTGGGCAGCAATTGTATACTCGTAACTTTTTAGTAATGGAAACCCTATTAGCAGTAGCTATCTATTATATTTTGATTGTTACCATAATTACATGGATAATCAACCGGTTTGAAGAAAAATTTGATGTTCATAAAAAAAACACGGATACCGATGAAACTATACAAGTAGATTATGAAAAATTAAAAGAATATTCAAACATAAAAAACAAGAATGAAGGTAAAATCGCTTTAGAATTAAAAAATGTAAAAAAAGTATTTGGAAATACTTTAGTATTAAATGATATATCTCTAAGCGTTCCATGGGGAAAAGTAATAAGTATAATAGGTCCATCAGGATCAGGTAAAAGTACTTTATTAAGATCAATAAATGGATTAGAATCGATTGACACAGGAGATATAGAAATGGGTGGTTTACCATTTATGTTTAAAAATAACAACAAAATAAAAAAATCAAATAAAAAATTGCAAGTGCTGAAGATAGGAATGGTTTTTCAATCTTATAACCTATTTCCTCACAAAACAGTTTTAGAAAATGTTATGTTAGCACCTTTATATCATAAAAAAAATAAAGATCAAGAGTTAATACGAATACATGCATTAGCGATGCTGGAAAAAGTCGGAATGCTGATCCATGCCAATAAATATCCCCATCAACTTTCAGGAGGACAACAGCAGCGTGTCGCTATAGCAAGGGCGTTGGCTATACAACCCAGCATTATGTTGTTTGATGAACCCACTTCGGCCTTAGATCCGGAATTAGTACAAGAGGTTTTAAAAGTTATCAAAGAATTATCCAATGAAGGAATGACTATGATAATTGTTACTCACGAAATGAAATTTGCATTTGAAGTTTCAGATAGGATTGTTTTTATGGAGTCCGGACAAATTATATACAATGAAGATCCACAACAAATGAAGAAAACCCAGGATGAGAGATTATTAAAATTTATCGGAAATGTAGCTCTCGTTGAATATAATATATAAAAAACATAAGTAAACACGTACCAATATGAAAAATCAAAACGAAGAAATAGGTATTTTACAAAGAAGGAAAATAGAAGCAGAAATAATTAAACCTATATATGATATTTTAAAAAGAGAATATGGAACAGAACAGGCAAAAACCATTATAGAAGAAGCCGTTGCAAATGCCGCCATTCAGGCAGGGAAGGAGTTTGCCCAAAAAGAAGATGGCCCCACCTCTGTACAAAGCTTTGTAGCTCTCCAATATTTGTGGGAAAAAGATGATGCATTAGAAACAGAAGTAATACTTAATAATCAGGTTCAATACGAGTATAATGTGAAAAGATGCCGATATGCAGAAATGTATCATGAAATGGGATTGGGAGAAATAGGATTTTTGCTATCATGCAACAGAGATGCTAAATTTATCGAAGGCTATGCTCCGGATGTGAAGTTAACCCGCCCACATACCATAATGAATGGAGACGGGTTTTGTGATTTTCACTATAAATTAGAAAAAAGAAAAACAGAAAACTCCAATGAATGATAAATTATATATAAATTCGGAAAGATTACAATCTTGGTTAACTGATTTTGCTAAAATAGGAGGAACGCCAAAAGGAGGGGTAAATCGCTTGACGCTTACAGATTTAGATAAGCAAGCTCGTGATTGGTTTGTAGTGTTGGCGAAAAAAGCCGGATGTTCAATTAAAATAGATGCGATGGGGAATATTTTTGCAAGACGTTCGGGCGAGGATGATAGTCTTAATCCTATACTTATAGGCTCTCATATAGATAGTCAGCCATTAGGGGGTAAATACGATGGGATATATGGAGTATTGGCAGCGTTAGAAGCAGTTTATTCACTAAATGATCATAAAATAAAAACGGATCGTCCCATAGATATAGTTAGTTGGACTAATGAAGAAGGCTCACGTTTTGCGCCCGCAATGATAGGTTCAGCCGTTTTTTCAGGATTAACTTCTTTACAAGAAGGATGGGCATGTACAGATATTTCCGGTAAGACTATAGGAGAGGAATTAAAAAGAATCGGATATGCAGGAAAGGATAATTTTTTATCCTATAGAATTCATGCTTCGCTGGAGCTGCATATTGAACAAGGTCCGATTTTAGAAAATAATAATGAATTAATCGGTATAGTAACCGGTGCATTAGGGCAAAAATGGTACGATGTAGAATTTATAGGTATGGCATTACATGCCGGAACTACTCCTATGGATGTACGCCAAGACGCACTAATAGGTTTAGCCGAGGCAGTAATCGAAATCAATACAATCGGTAAAAATGAATATCCTGATGGCAGAGCCACTGTAGGAATGGTAAAGAATACCCCTAATTCCAGAAATGTAATTTCCGATAAAGCCCTGTTTTCGGTTGAATTTAGGCATCCTTCTCAAGAAGGATTAGACAGGATGGATCAACAATTATCTAAAAAGATAAAACAAATTGCTGAAAAATTAAATTTAAAATTCAACATAACCCCTATACTTTCCTTGTCTCCCTTACATTTTGATGATACATGTATAGAAGTAGTTCGTCAAGTAAGCCAAAAACTTAACTATCCACATAGAACTATGGTTTCAGGTGCCGGACATGACTCCTGTAATATTTCTAAAATAGCCCCAACATCCATGATATTTATACCTTGCGTTAAAGGTGTAAGCCACAATGAAGAAGAAGAAATTAAACCGGAGTGGATGAGCGCGGGCGCAAATGTTTTATTAAATGCAGTAATAGATTTATCCAAAAGATAAAAAAACTTTTTAATATTACTATTACTATTAATTAAGTAGTTTATTTACAGCAATTTAACTCCTTGTTTTTGATTTACTAAAGTTAAAAAATTACGGATTATGTAAAAATAATTAGACAATATGTCAGTTAACTAAACAATAATTATGACAAATTATGGTATAATGCTTCATGGCATAATCATTGAAATTAAATAAGCAATTATATAATTAAGTTTAGTATAATTAATAAAAATAAGTAATTAAAGAAAAAATATAAACATGAGTAAAATTATAGGAATTGATTTAGGAACAACGAATTCTTGTGTAGCTGTAATGGAAGGTAGTGATCCTACTGTTATTACAAATGCTGAAGGAAAGAGAACAACTCCCTCAGTAGTTGCTTTTATGGAAGATGGAGAGATTAAAGTGGGGGATCCGGCTAAAAGACAAGCAGTAACCAATCCACATAATACAGTGTATTCCATAAAAAGATTTATGGGTACTAGATTTTCCTCAGATACAAGTGAAATTTTCAGAGTTCCTTACAAAGTTGTAAAAGGTGATTCCGACACTCCAAGAGTAGATATTAACGGAAGATTATATACTCCTCAAGAAATATCAGCAATGATCCTCCAAAAAATGAAGAAGACTGCTGAAGATTTTTTAGGAGAAACAGTTGATAGAGCTGTAATTACAGTTCCAGCATATTTTAATGATGCACAAAGACAGGCAACTAAAGAAGCAGGTGAAATTGCAGGATTAAAAGTTGAAAGAATTATAAATGAGCCTACTGCAGCTGCTTTAGCTTACGGTTTAGACAAAGCTCATAAAGATCAAAAAGTGGCTGTATATGATTTAGGGGGGGGTACCTTTGATATTTCTATCCTTGACTTAGGAGACGGAGTATTTGAAGTATTGTCAACCAACGGTGATACTCATTTAGGAGGAGATGATTTTGATGATGTAATAATTAACTGGTTAGCTGAGGAATTCAAATCAGCAGAAGGTCTTGATTTAAAAGCGGATCCAATAGCATTACAAAGATTGAAAGAAGCAGCTGAAAAAGCCAAAGTAGAATTATCATCTTCTACTCAAACAGAAATCAACTTACCTTATATAACCGCTACAGCTTCTGGTCCCAAACACTTAGTGAAAACTCTAACCAGAGCAAAATTTGAACAATTAGCAGCAGATTTGGTTAAAAGATCTATGGAACCTTGTAAAAAAGCATTGGAAGATGCAGGGTTAAAAACTTCAGATATAGATGAAGTATTATTAGTTGGTGGATCTACACGTATACCTGTGATTCAAGAAGAAGTAGAAAAATTCTTCGGTAAAAAACCCTCCAAAGGAGTGAATCCTGATGAAGTAGTTGCAATCGGAGCAGCCATTCAAGGAGGAGTATTAACAGGAGATGTAAAAGATGTTTTATTGCTAGATGTTACACCGCTTTCATTAGGTATAGAAACATACGGAGGAGTATTTACCAAATTAATTGACGCTAATACTACCATACCAACTAAAAAATCTGAAACTTTCTCCACTGCAGCAGATAATCAACCGGCAGTTACTATTAGAGTAGGACAAGGAGAAAGACCTATGTTCAATGATAATAAAGAAATCGGAAAGTTCGATTTAGTGGATATACCACCTGCACCAAGAGGTGTTCCACAAATTGAAGTAACTTTTGATATTGATGCTAACGGTATTTTAAGTGTATCTGCTAAAGATAAAGGAACTGGTAAAGAACAATCCATAAAAATACAAGCATCTTCCGGATTAAGTGAAGCAGAAATTGAAAAAATGAAGAAAGAAGCTGAAGCAAATGCCGAAGCAGATAGAAAGAGGAAAGAAGAAGTTGAAAAATTAAATTCAGCTGATGCAATGATTTTCCAAACCGAAAAACAATTAAAAGAATTTGGAGAAAAATTACCTGCAGAAAAAAAACAATCGATAGAAGATGCGTTGGCAGATTTGAAAAAAGCACATGAAAGCAAAGATATTTCTGCTATTGATGCCGCTATGGAAAAAATAAACGCAGTATGGGCTTCCGCTTCAGAAGATTTATATAAATCCGGTCAAACTGCAGAAGGAGCAAACCCTGGTGCTCAAGCCGGAGGAGAAGGATCTTCCGCAGGATCTAATCAAGGTGGAGATAATGTAGAAGACGTAGATTTTGAAGAAGTGAAGTAATAGTAAGAGTAATATTTAATATAAATAAAAAACCTCAGAGCCGAAATCTGAGGTTTTTTTATAGATATACACCAGTCATAAAAAAATTGTTCTTAAAAATAAAAAAACGAAAATCTTAAATAATTAGGTCTATATATAATATACAAGAAACAAAATTGTTATGGGGTCTTTATATTAATTTTATCACCAATCCATTTTTAACGTCCACTTGAAAACATGGAGTGAAAGAATAATTATTTACCGTTCTATTCATTTCATTAAACAAAACATACATCGATAATCGAATGATAACACCCATCTGTTAGCGCTTTTAAAAAATATTTATAATTACGTACCCATTCATTATGACTTTTCAAAATTACTTTCCCTTAAATTACAGCTTAAAAAAAGAAGTTATGGATGTGAAGAGAATGAAAAGCATACAAACATCTAAGTATTAACAATTAAAATGAAAAGAAAAAAGTAAGCTTAAAAAAATATTTATTTTATATTAAGATATTCGATATATTTGCCATATTTTTTAAATAAGATATATACAATTTATTTTATTACTATATACAGAATAAGATAAATTGTTTGAAAAAATATTTTACACTAACTTGAATGAATTATTAGTCTTAAAAATTTTGTTTTATTTTAGGCTAGACTTGTATGCCAGAATAAACTAGCTTAGAGGTTATTTGATCTTATTTAGAAATTACTATATCGATGTAAAGAACTTGTTGATTCGAAACAAAGAGGTAGAATATGGTTTTTAATGAAAATTCACGAGTTAAAATTCCAGCCTTATTGCATCTGTTACAATTAGGGTATACATATATTCCCTTAAAACAACACAATCATAGAGAGGATACGAATATATTTGGAGATATTTTTATAGAAAGCTTACAACGGATTAATCCTTATGTGACCAAAGAAGATTTATATCGTACGTTGGACGAAATAAGCTTAGAATTGAATAATGAGGATCTGGGAAAGACATTTTATCAACACCTGACTGCTACTTCAGGTATAAAATTGATTGATTTTATAGACTTCGATAATAACAGTTTTCACGTAACTACAGAATTGACGTATAAAAATGGCGATGACGAATTTCGTCCGGATATAACATTGCTCATAAATGGAATGCCACTTGCTTTAATTGAAGTTAAAAAGCCACATAACAAAGAGGGAATTATTGCGGAACGAAATCGTATAAATGATCGTTTCAAAAACAAACATTTCCGACGTTTTGTTAATATCACGCAATTGATGGTCTTTTCCAATAACATGGAATATGAAGATGAAATTCTTGAACCAATCTTGGGAGCCTATTATGCTACTTCATCCTATACGGATCTATCATTCAATTATTTTAGAGAAGACGAAGAATATCCGGTCAAGCAACCTTTACGTCCCATTACTGAACAGGAAGAAAATACAGTATTGATAGACAATGACTTATTGGAAATTAAATATAGTCCTGAATTTAAGACGAATAAAGAACCTACTACGCCAACTCACCGAATACTGACTTCATTATTTAGTAAAGAGCGTTTTGCCTTTCTTTTGCGTTATGCTATTGCTTATGTAGAAGAAAACAGCGGATTGCAGAAACAGATTATGCGTTATCCACAGCTTTTTGCAACTATAGCGATCATCTCCAAACTCGAGAAAGGCTGGAATAAAGGGATTATTTGGCATACACAAGGTTCAGGAAAAACCGCGTTGACTTATTACAATATAAAACACCTAACCGATTACTACCAAAGACAAAATATAATTCCAAAATTCTATTTCATTGTAGATCGGTTGGATTTGCTCATACAGGCATCAACTGAATTTTCCAACAGAGGATTGAGAGTGAATCTCGTAAATTCTAAACAAGAATTTATTCAAGACATAAAAGTGGTTGGAGCTATTCATAACGATAGTGGAAAAGCTGAAATAACCGTGGTAAATATCCAAAAGTTCAGCGAAGATTCGGTTGTGATTAAAATGACTGATTATGATATAAATACACAACGTATTTATTTTATCGACGAAGCACACCGGAGCTACCATCCCAAAGGTAATTATCTCGCAAGTCTGATAAATTCCGATAAAAATGCAATTATTATTGCCCTAACAGGAACCCCTCTGTTGAGAGAAGTAGCAAAAGAGTACGATTCAAAATTATTGTTTGGAGGCTATATTCATAAATACTATTACAATCAATCCATTGCTGACGGATATACACTTCGATTAATTCGAGAAGAAATTGAAGGCAGCTTTAAAATGGAAATGAAAGAAGTAATGCAACGGATCAAGGTATTACAGGGAGAAATAAAAGCTTCTGATGTTTATGCTGATAGACGTTTTTCTCAAGGATTATTGGATTACATAACGAAAGACCTGGATGACTTTCGCGAAGTTTGGCAAGATGATACTCTGGGAGGTATGGTCGTTTGCGACTCTTCCAAACAAGCCAAAATGCTCTTTCAACTGTTTGAGGAAAAATATGGTATACAAGAAATTAACATAGAAAAGTTGTCCGAAGCAGCAGAACCTTCTGTACCTTATGGCAATAGAAAAAAGAAAAAACTTACAGCTGCTCTTATTCTTCATGATGAAAATGATAAAACTATTCGAGAAAAACTCATTAAAGCCTACAAAGCAGGTAAAATTGACTTATTGTTTGTGTACAATATGTTGCTTACCGGTTTTGATGCGAAACGGTTAAAAAAACTTTATCTGGCAAGAGTGATTCAGGATCATAATTTATTGCAGACACTAACCCGAGTTAATCGTCCGTATAAAAAATATGAATATGGATATGTGGTAGATTTTGCAGATATCTCCCAAGCATTCGATCGTACTAATCGTATGTATTTTGATGAGCTGCAAAATGAGTTGGGAGATGACGTTCAATTTTATACCCACTTATTTAAATCAGAAAAAGAAATAAAACAAGAATTACAGGAAATCAACGAAACACTTTTTAATTACGATACCACTAATTGTGAAGTTTTTTCGCAACAAATTGCTCAAATCACAGACAAAGTAGAGTTGCTGCGTTTGATAAAAGCGTTGCGAACTGCCAAAGAATTGAAGAATATCATAGCCCTTAACCGTTATGAAAAGTTAAAGGCTATAACCGACTTTGAACTGTTGAATCGTTTGTTAATTGAAGTACAGGGTCGGTTAGATAATCTCAATCTTATGGAAAATATGAGCAATGGGGAAGTCCCACTAAAGCTGTTAAGCACTGCTTTAGAAACTATTGTTTTCCAGTTTTTCAAAAAAGGAGAAGAAGAACTGAAATTGGCTGATGAATATAATGAATTGATTCGTAAAACTCGCGAATCCTTACAACATAACTTTGATCCGTCAGACCCTAATTTTGTGAGCTTGAGCGAAGAATTGAAGCGTATTTTCAAGAAGAAAAACCTTTCGGAAACAACGCAAACTGAAATGGTAGAGAATATGCATTTGTTTCGTCAGATATATGAAAAAGCAAAAGAATTAAATCGTAAAAATGAACTGCTGAAAGCCAAGTATGAAAATGATGAGAAATATACCCGTATACATAAACGTTTGGTAGAAAAAGATACATTAAATGTCAAAGAAATGCAGTTACACCGAGCACTCATGCAGATAAAAAACGAAGTCGATAACAGGATTGAAGAGCAAAAAGATATTGTAAATAACGAGCCATATTTTGTTAAATATATTATGCAATTGGTGGTAAAAGAATTTAAAAATAAAGAAAACTTTTTGATAGACTTTGATACTACCGAAAAAATCAAGCAACTGATCGTAAGAGAATATATGAAACAGTATAATGATAGATTTTAGATAAGTATGACACAAGATGTAAGTTTTTCAACAAAAACTAAACAGTTGATTGACAGCTTAAAAAATGTTTGTGCTAACTTTGGTTTGGGAAACGATGGGAATGAATTTAAAATCATTACGCAGGTCTTCCTCTACAAATATCTCAATGATAAATTTCGTTTCGAACTAAAGAAACAAAAACCCAAACTGGCTGAAGTTGAAAATTTAGTTCAATCATTGGCAGCAATGGAAGAGGAAGAGTATAATTTTTTATTGGCTGGATTAGATCCTAGCGTAGTACGACTAAAACCCCATCAATTGATTTCCTATCTATATAATAGGCAGAATAAAGACAATTTCGGAAAAACCTTTGACGATACCTTACGTCAAATCAGTGTAGAAAATGCTGATGTTTTTTCTATAAAATCCTCTTCAGGAGCTAAAGATAAATTATTTGATGAATTAAGTCAATTTATTACGGACCCTTCACAACGCGATGCATTTTGTCGAGCAATAATTAATAAGCTGTTCGAATTCAGCTTTGATGAGAGTTTCGAAGACTACTTTCAGGAAAAGTACGATTTCTTCAAAGACATTTTTGAATACCTGATTAGGGATTATAATTCTGACTCGGGCGGAAAATATGCTGAATATTATACACCTAATGCGGTAGCACGAATTATTGCTAATATTTTAGTAGCCGGGGATGTTAAACAAATACGATGCTATGATCCTAGCGTGGGATCAGGAGCTTTGTTAATGAGCCTTGCCCATAAAATAGGCGAAAACAACTGCACCATTTATTCGGAAGATATATCACAAAAATCGAGTACGATGTTACGGTTAAATTTAATATTGAACAATCTTACACACAGCATACCTAATGTAATAAAAACCAATACTATTACCCAACCGTTTTATCTTAATAAAAAATTTGATTATATTGTTTCCAATCCTCCTTTCAAACTCGATTTTTCCGATTTTCGGGACGAATTGGAAAAAGATAGTTTTAGAGAACGATTCTTTGCCGGAATTCCCAAAGTTCCCAAAGCCAAGAAAGAGTCGATGGCAATTTACCTGATGTTTATTCAGCATATCATGCATAGCCTGAATGAAACAGGAAAAGCAGCCGTTGTAGTACCCACCGGGTTTATTACCGCACAAAGCGGTATTGAGAAGAAAATACGTGAAGCGATGATTGGTCGTAAAATGTTGCGCGGAGTAGTAAGCATGCCGAGCAATATATTTGCCAGTACGGGGACGAATGTCAGTGTCTTGTTTTTAGATAAACAAGCCGATCCTAATAAAATAGTATTAGTAGACGCATCAAAACTGGGTAAAACTTTAAAGGAGGGTAAAAATCAACGCACTGTACTTATGCCTAATGAGGAGCAACGAATTATTGATGTAATGAATGAAAAACGTGCAGAAGAAGACTTTTCGGTTGTAGTTACAGCGGATGAGATTATAACAAAAAATTACTCATTCAGTGCAGGGCAATATTTCGAAGTAAAAATAAAATATGTGGATATTACGGCAGGAGAGTTTGCCGAAAAGATGAAAAGCTATACGGATACACTTGATTCGCTTTTTGCCGAATCACACCGTTTGGAAGAAGAAATTAAAAAACAATTGAGAGGGTTGAGGTATGAATGAATATAAGTTAAAAGATTTAATCCACATCCATAATGGAAGACCTTATGCACATTTGTCCGATGGAATTATTCCTGTATACGGAAGTGGAGGTATAATATGTTATGTAAATGAAGCTCTTTATGATCGGGAAGCGATTCTTTTACCTCGAAAAGGGACTTTAAATAACATTATGTACAGCAATCAGAAAATATGGGTTATTGATACAATGTATTATGCAACAACTAATAACAAAGCATGCCCGTACTATTTATACAGATATTTAGGTTTGCTCAACTTATCTCATTTAGATTCTGGATCTGCCTTGCCAAGCATGACTCAAGCTACTTATTATGATATTAAAGTTAAATTGCCAAATATCAAAACCCAGCAACGCATAGCCTCTGTTCTTTCTGCTTTAGACGATAAAATCGAGCTCAACAACCGCATCAATGCTGAATTAGAAGCGATGGCAAAAACGCTTTACGATTATTGGTTTGTGCAATTCGATTTTCCTGATGAAAATGGCAATCCTTATAAATCGTCAGGCG
Source organism: Apibacter mensalis (assembly GCF_001418685.1). Lineage (GTDB taxonomy): Bacteria > Bacteroidota > Bacteroidia > Flavobacteriales > Weeksellaceae > Apibacter > Apibacter mensalis. The sequence goes on along the minus strand of NZ_LIVM01000002.1, from coordinate 270,031 downwards.
GAAAAATGGTGTATAGTGAAGAATTAAAACGAGAGATTCCTGAAGGATGGGAAGTGAAACAATTAAAAGGAAATGTAAAGTTTGAAAGGGGAATATCATATACTAGTAAAGAAATTGAAAATAATGATGGCATTCCTATGATTAATTTATCTTCAATTACAGTTGATAGAAAATATCGATCTAAATTAAAATTTTATTCCGGTAAAAATATCAATAAAAAAGTCTCATTTGGAGATATGTTGATTGCCTGTACTGATTTAACAAGAAATGCTGATATAATTGGCTCTCCTATATCTGTACCAAAAGAATACGAAGAATATGTATTTTCAATGGATTTGGCAAAAATGGAAATAATTACTGATAAATTAAAGCAAAACTATCTATACATGTCACTAATGACTGATTATTATCACAATTTTATAAAATGGTATGCTTCAGGAACAAATGTATTGCATTTAGATTTAAAAGGGATAGAATATTATCCTTTGTTATTTCCAAATATAGACATTCAAAAAAAATTTGCTTATAAAATTAAAATAATTGAAGAAAAAAAAGCTTTTATAATTAATGAAAACCAAAAACTCGCCTCCCTTCGCGATTGGCTATTGCCTATACTTATGAATGGGCAAGTAGGGTTTAAAGAAACCACTCATAAAGAAGAGATTATTAAATCACAGCAAAAAAAACAACACTTGGAGTTATTGTTATCTCAATAAAAATATATAATGAGAGTACTATGATAGACAACTATTTGGTAAACTTTTTTAATAGAAAAATTAAAATTTAAATTAACCTAATATAATCTATTTTCAATTTTTCATGTGCTGTACATAAAATTTTTAAAAAAATTTTATATATTCAATTTAATATACAATCGCATAAAAAGGCTTGAGTTTTTGCTTAAATAATTAATTTATTTTTTATTTTAATAAGATTTTTAGTAAATGAATTAAGATTTGTTTAAATGATAATTACCGATAAGTATAGTAAAAAAAATAAATTAAAGATCAAATTACTATATAAATTAGTATTTATTTATATTTGCATGCTAAATTTAAATCTCGTATATAAAAAATAAGACGAAAAAATGATGCAAAATTAGTTTAGTTGTATATTGATGTAATATAAATAAATAAAATATAAAATGTTTTTTTTAATAAAATGTTAATTTTGGCACGGTATTTAGTATATTTTTAAACGCGAAATTAGATAAATTTAGATTCTACTACGTTTTGAGTAGAAGAATAAAAATTAAATAAATTTTGAATTAAATTATTTTACAAAAAAGAAAATTATGAAAAAGTTAGTGTTGTTTGCAGCAGTAGTTTTTGGATTATCAACTATGAATGCACAAAAAAACAGTATTTTATTAGGGGGTAATGTAGGTTACAACCATACCGAAAACAAATTTGGAGGAAATTCAGGAAAACAAAAATTGGACACTTACGAATGGGCTCCATATTTAGGATATCAATTTACCGATAACTTAACCATTGGTGCAAAAGTTGCTTTTACAAAAGCTGATTTAGATAGTAAAGCTCTTCAAAATTCCGGATTAATTGATGGAGACACAAAGACTTCAAAAATAGGAGGTTTTATACGTTATTCACAACCATTAAGTGAAACCTTTGCAGTATATGCTGACTTAGGTGCAGGTTGGAAAGAGGAAAAAACTAAAGGATATGATAAATCAGCCAAATATGAAAATAAAGCAGATGGATTTTACATCGGATTTAACCCTGCTTTATTTATTAATTTCAAAAATAATTTTGGATTGAATTTTAGCATTGGTGGAGTTGAATATAACCACTTAAAAGAAAAAGGTAGTAAAAACAAATCAAATGGGGTTGATGTAACTTTTGGAAATGCGTTCAACATTGGTATTTCTAAAAACTTTTCACTATAATTCAAAAGTTATAGAGTAAAATTTTTAAACGAAAGTTATCTAACTAATTAAAAAGAAAAAGCATGAAAAAAATTATAATAGCAACCCTTACTCTTTTTAGTGTGTTGTCAACACAAGCTCAAAAGAATTCTATCCTTTTGGGTACAGACTTCAGCCTTAAAAGAGTAAATGGTTATAATGATGAAAAAACCAATAATGTTACATTCACACCGGTAATAGCTTACGAAGTAGCTGAAAATTGGTTTGTGGGAGCTAAAACCAGCTTATCTTTTGATAAACACACTTATTCAAATGCTACTATTTCAGCTTCAAGCATACAAGATAAATCGTATGAGACTAAAGTTGGTGGTTTTATTCGTTATTATAAACCTTTTAATGAAACCTTTGGTATGTATGCAGATCTAGGTGCAGGATATCAACAATATCGTTCAGATAGTAGAAAAACTCCTGGTAATTCAATTTACAACGAGGCAGACATGATAGTGGCAAATAGAGTTAGGGGATATGGATACTATATTGATTTTGCGCCAGCTCTATTTATTAACTTTAAAAACAACTTTGGTTTAAATGTGTCTTTTGGAGGAGTTGAGTGGAATGATACTAAAGAAAACGTGGCTTTAGATTACACAAATAATAACAAAAGCAAAGATTTTGATCTAACTTTTGGAAAATCTATTCACGTAGGAGTGACCAAAAAATTTAGTTTTTAAATAGTAAATTCAAAAAATTAATATAAAAAAACCTCTGATTTTTTCAGAGGTTTTTTTGTTGAAAACATGTGATAAATAAGTAAATTTGTTACTATTTAATATTAAATAAATCTATTATGGCATTATCTAAAATTAATCCTACCGAAACTCAAGCATGGCATTTATTAAAAGAACATTACGACCAAATAAAAGATAAACACCTTCGTCAGTGGTTTAATGAAGATCCACAAAGATTTGAAAAATTTTCAATTCAATTTAATGATCTTTTATTTGACTATTCTAAGAACAGAATAGATGAAAAAGCTTTGAAATTATTAATTCAGCTTGCAGAAGAAACCCATGTAAAAGAAGCTATTGAAAAGCAATTTAGTGGAGATAAAATAAATGAGACAGAAAATAGGGCGGTTTTACATACAGCGTTAAGAAACCGTAAAAATACACCGGTCTTGATTAACGGAGAAGATGTAATGCCTAAAGTAAATAGAGTCTTGTCACAAATGCAGAAATTTTCAGAGTCTGTAATTTCTGGAGAATGGAAAGGGTATACAGGAAAAGCAATTACAGATGTGGTTAATATAGGAATCGGCGGTTCTGACCTGGGTCCTTTAATGGTAGTAGAAGGATTAAAATATTATAAAACCAGATTAAATTTACATTTTGTATCCAATATTGACGGAACTCATATAGTTGAAACCCTGAAACCGTTAAATCCCGAAACAACTATGTTTATTGTTGCGTCAAAAACATTTACAACCCAAGAAACCATGACCAATGCGCAAACGGCAAAAGATTGGTTTTTGAAATCAGCTAAATTAGAGTCCGAAGTAGCAAAACATTTTGTTGCATTATCAACCAATCAAGAAGCAGTGACCCAATTCGGAATCAATAAAGATAATATGTTTGAATTTTGGGATTGGGTAGGGGGAAGATACTCTATTTGGTCAGCAATTGGACTTAGCATTTGCTTAGCTGTCGGTTACGATAATTTTACCGAATTATTAGAGGGAGGGAATGAAGTTGATTTACACTTCAGAAATACAAAATTTGATCAAAATATACCTGTAATTTTAGCCTTATTGGGTATATGGTATAATAATTTTTTCGGAGCTGAAGATGTTGCTTTACTTCCCTATGAACAGTATTTACATAGGTTTGCAGCTTATTTTCAACAAGGAGATATGGAGTCTAACGGTAAATATATAGATAGAAACGGTGATAAAATAGATTATCAGACAGGCCCAATAATCTTCGGAGAACCGGGTACTAATGGACAGCATGCCTTTTATCAATTGATACATCAAGGCACTAAGCTTATCCCTTGTGATTTTTTTGCAGGTGCCCGAACATTGAACCAAGTTTCGGATCACCATGAAAAGCTAATTTCCAACTTTTTTGCACAAACAGAAGCTTTAGCTTTCGGTAAAACAGAAGATACAGTTATTAAAGAATTAAAAGAACAAGGAAAAAGTGATGAAGAAATAAATAAACTAAAACCTTATAAAATATTTGAAGGAAACCGTCCAACCAATTCATTTTTGTACAAAATTTTAACACCCAAATTATTGGGGAAATTAATTGCTATTTACGAACAAAAAATATTTGTGCAAGGAGTAATATGGAATATATTTAGTTTCGACCAATGGGGGGTGGAATTAGGTAAGCAATTGGCAAACAAAGTTCTGCCTGAATTATCAGGAGATCAAAAAATTACAACTCATGATTCATCAACTAATGGATTAATAAATGCGTACAAAAAAATGAGATAAAAACATATATAAGCATTTAACTAGGAGATCGTCTAATGTTGGGCGATCTTTTTTATTTATAAATTAAGTAGATTACCAAGTAATTCCTTTAATTTAATAACAAGTATAATACAGGTTGATTAAAATAGTATAGAGTTAAATACTTTAGGTCTGATATTTGTATTTTATAGTTTACGAACCAAAAATTTAATAGTAATAAATAGAAGACTAAAAATTTAAAATTATGATTAAAGAACAAAATGTAGTGAAAAGCACTTACAACGACTCTTCAAAAAACAAAAAATTAGGTAAATTTTTTGGAGAAATTTTTTCATATAACAGTAGTTTAAAATTGTACCATTGGCAGGTAACCGGTAAAGGAAGTTATGCTGCACATATAGCCTTAGATCAGGCAATAGATTCAGTTTTAGATATTATTGACCGATTGGTTGAAACAGCTTATGCCCAATTTGGAGATATTGAAATCACTATAAAAGAAACTCCTACCCCTAAAGATATTATTAAAAATTGTGAGAATTTTTATCTATTACTTCAAGATGGTAGAGAATTATTTGTTGATGATTATGCATTGTCCATATTTGACGATTACCAAGAAGCTATACAACAATTATTATATAGATTAAAAAGATTACAGTAATTCTTCAAAGTATATTATAAACATAAACATAAATTTATTTTGAAAACAAAAACCAAAAAACCTGTGTCAGAAAAAGTCAGTCATATAGAAGCCAACATAGGACTTAGTGAAGATAATAAGCAATTAGTTTCGGATGGACTAAATAGGTTGCTAGCTAATGAATATTTTCTTTATACTAAAACTAGAAAATTTCATTGGAATGTGGAAGGCCCTCATTTCAGATCTATACATTTATTATTGGAAGATCAATATAAAGAAATAGCAGAGATAATTGATGAAGTAGCAGAAAGAATCAGAAAATTAGGTCATTATGCATTAGGTTCATTCAAACAATTTAGTGCAGTTGTAGACTTACTTGAACATGATGGGGAAGAAGTGGAAGATGAAAAAACAATACTGATGGAATTGTGTCAGGATCATGAGACGATTATACGCTTAATTCGATCAGAATTTATACCTACTGCTGATAAAAATAATGATGATGGAACAAGTGATTTTTTAACAGGAGTTATGGAACAACATGAATCAATGGCATGGATGCTTCGCGCTTCAACAAAATAACTATAAATTGAGTACACAAAAAAGCCTCTTTTTTTAAAGAGGTTTTTTGTTATTATAAACCGGAATATTTAGCTATAATTTTTTCAAACCACGTTTGTGGTATCATGAGTTTAACCCAGCGGGATAGTTTTTGAATTGCAGTTCCAAAATAATAATGGGGTTTTAATTTTTTTTCCTGGGTAAACAATTTTTCAATAAAGGGAGCAATAATATCAGGAGCTAAACCATTATTTACGTCATTATTCATATGAGTATAAACTTTTTCAAAATCTTTGATATAAACATTTGAAATTGAACTTTTAATTCTATGATCAGCTATATCGGTACGTATATCTCCTAAATTAATGGTGCATACCTCTATATCTGTATTTTTTAACTCATAACGTAGGGATTCTGTTATCATATCCAAGGCAGATTTAGAACCGGAATAAAAACCTCTGAAAGGTAAACCGATTTCACTACCTATAGAGGATATATTAAAAATTTTACCTTTATTAACCTTACGCATAATTGGTAAGACCTTTGAAATAAGATAGGTTGGGGCTGCAATATTTAATGTAAATAAATTTAAAATTTCATTTTTTGTAGCATTTTCAACCGGCCCGACCATACCTCTTCCTGCATTATTAATTAAAAGATCTATTTTAGAATTTTTAGCTAGAATTTGGTCAATAGCATCATCTACTTCCTTTTCATGGGTAATATCTGTAGGAATTGTTGAAAAATTTGCATTTGTGGGTACAGAACGGCTCAATCCGTAAACATTATATCCCTTTTCATATAAATAATTTCCCAATGCTAATCCTACTCCTGAAGAGGTTCCTGTAATTATAATTGTTTTAGACATTTTTGAAGTTTAATACTAAACAAAAATAAAATTAATTTAAAAGTCTTATTAAAAAAAAACAGGAAATGACATGAAGAACATTTCCTGTTTAAAAATTTTTACTAAAATTCATAAATTTTAAGTCAGCCTATGAGTACAAATGTAATCAATCAATCCATCAATAGGTCTTCTAATAGCTACACCCATTTTCATTCCATTTTCAGACAATTTTCTTTCTAATTCATCTTTTAAATAAAAACCAATAGATCCATTAAAATTGATGGGAATTTCAGTACAATTATCATACTGCTTTATATAAAAATCAATAAAAGTCTGTATTTGTTTATCGATTATTTGTCGGATAAATTCATGATCTTTGTTTTGAATAATAAATTTTGCAAATGTGGCAAGATATGCATTGGGATTAGGTTTTTTATACAAGTTATCTTTTATAAAATCTATGTCCATATTATACTCTTGAGATAATTTTACTGATAACTCATGAGGGAGTGTTTTAAAATTATAAGCTCGTATCAAATCAGCACCTAATTTATTTCCGCTGCAATCATCCATTAAAAAATATCCTAATGATAATACTTTTTGATGTAAAAGTTCTCCGTCGTAATAACTACAATTGGATCCGGTACCTAATATGCATACAATAGCTTGAGTTCCCGGAGGCGTAGTTGCATAGACAGCTCCATAGGTGTCTTCTTCTACAACAATTTCTTCAGCATTGGGGAAAGATTCTGTTAAAGCATTTTTAACGATATCTTTCATATTATCAGTTCCGCAACCTGCTCCATAGAAAAATATTTTCTTTACTGCTGGTTTATTTTGATAAATGTCAAATCGTTCATCTAATCTTTTAATCATTTCCTCTTTATTTATGGCTTCGGGACTTAAACCTTTAGTTTGTGTAGAGAATATGCGATTACCCTTAGTATCAATGGCAATCCAATCGGCCTTTGTTGCACCTGAATCTGCTAGAAGAATCATATTTTTTGTTTTTAATTTTAGTTATAGTATCAAAAGTACAAAATAAAAATATTTGTTATAAAAATATATATTCAATAAATGCAAATAAATTTATGTTGTATTGATTGTTTGGTACAGTAAATTTATTGCAAACAATAAAATGTATATACTTTGAATAAGTATTATTATAAGTGTTATTAAATATTTCTTTACATATTAAAATTAATAAAAGTTATAATTAAAATAGTAATTATTTATCAATAGTTGATTTATATCATATAAATAGGATATAAAAAATAAGTTAAAATAATACATAAACATATTTCATTTTATTAAACGTGAGTTATAATCTTTTATCTAAGTAAGAATGATAAATTGTTAAAAAATTAGCATTAAATGCTTTTATCATGTCAAATTTTTAAGATTAAAGAGTATTGAATACCTTATTTTAGTCTTAAATTAAGATAAAAATAACCATTTTGAAATATGATATTAGTCAATTGTGATATTGTTAATTATATGATAATGATTTATTTAAAAAACATATTAATTGTACTATGTTTCTACATTTTCCATAATTTATCTTATATTAGGATATTTAATTTATATTTGTAAAAACACGATAAATTTACATGTTTACAATATTCTTTTTAAAAAATAATTTAAATATTACATATATGAGAAGAAAGATTTTAACAATTTTAACAATCTTGTCTCTTTTTTTTTCAAAAGCACAGCAATTAAATTTTTTAGTGGTTGATAATGGCAATGGCGTTAAGTTAGGGTATTCACCCTTATCGGGAGTAAAAATTTTAACTATTGATGGATTGAAATTTAAAGACCTTAATAAAAATGGCAAACTTGATAAGTATGAAGATTGGAGATTGTCCATTGATGAAAGAGCAAAAGATTTAGCTCAAAAAATGTCATTGGAGCAAATAGCAGGATTAATGCTATACAGTATTCATCAAGCTATTCCATCAAATGATAGTGGATTTGGATCCGGGAAATATAATGGAAAACCGTTTTCTTTAAGCGGTGAGCAACCATGGGTATTATCTGATGAGCAACGAACTTTTCTTAAAAAAGATAATTTGAGACACGTTTTAATAACCTCTGTAAAAAGTCCTGAAATCGCAGCTCGTTGGAATAATCAAATGCAAGCTTTTGTTGAAGGAATAGGCTTAGGAATTCCAGGAAATACCAGTTCAGATCCAAGACATTCAGCATTGGCTACCGGAAATACAAAAGCGGAATTTAATGCCGGTGCAGGAGGAGATATTTCCATTTGGCCAGACGGTTTAGGGTTAGCTGCAACTTTTGATCCTTCTGTTGTGCGTAAGTTTGGAAATATTGCCGCACAGGAATATAGAGCATTGGGAATAACAACAGCTTTATCTCCACAAATTGACTTAGGAACAGAACCAAGGTGGTATAGAATTTATATGACATTTGGAGAAAGTCCTGAACTTTCTGCAGATATGGCAAGAGCTTATATTGATGGGTTCCAAACATCTTTTGGTAAAGATGAGATTATTGACGGATGGGGATACAAAAGTGTTAATGCCATGGTAAAACACTGGCCAAGCGGTGGACCTGAAGAAGGTGGGCGTGATGGGCATTGGGCATTTGGTAAATTTGCAGTTTATCCTGGAAATAATTTTGAAACTCATTTAAGACCATTTGTGGAAGGGGCATTCAAATTAGATGGTAAAACTTCCCAAGCATCAGCAGTTATGCCTTATTATACAATTTCTTATAATCAATCAAAAGACGGGAGTAATTATGCTAATGGATTTAATAAATATATAATTACTGATTTATTGAGAGAAAAGTTTGGATATGATGGAGTATTATGTACCGATTGGTTAATTACTGCAAACGAAGGTAAAACCCCTGATGAATTTAAGGGAAAGCCTTGGGGCGTTGAGAATAAAACAATATCTCAGAGACACTATATTGCTTTAATGGCAGGGATGGATCAATTTGGAGGTAATAATGATATAGAACCCGTTCTTGAAGCGTATAAAATGGGACTTAAGGAGCATGGAAAATCATTCATGAGAAAACGTTTCGAGCAATCAGCAGTTAGGCTTTTAAAGAATATATTCAGATTAGGTTTATTTGAGAACCCTTACTTAGATGTGACTGAAAGTACCAAGTTAGTAGGAAATCCTGAATTTATGAAGGCAGGATATGAAGCACAAATAAAATCAATAGTTTTATTAAAAAATAAAGCCAATATTTTACCGATTAAAAGTAGAAAAACCGTATTTATTCCAAAGAACTATTATCCATCTACAAAAGATTGGTGGGGTGATTGGTCAACCTCTAGTCTGGATTATCCTATAAATTTAGAATTAGTAAAGAAATATTATAATGTAACAGAAGATCCTAAAAAAGCCGATTTTTCAATAGTATTTGTATCAAGCCCTTATAGCAATAATGATGGTGGAGGTTATGATGGTAACGATAGAAAAAATGGAGGCAATGGATATGTCCCTATTTCATTACAATATAATAGCTACACAGCTACCCATGCTCGGGATCATAGTCTTGCTGCAGGTGATCCGGTTATAGACCCCTCTATCAAAGACCGCTCATATAAAGGAAAAACTGTAAACGTATCCAACGCAATGGATTTGCAAACAATTCTAACTACTAAAAATCAAATGGAAGACAAACCGGTAATAGTAGTAGCGAATATCAGCCGCCCTATGGTCTTCAATGAATTTGAGAATAGGGTGGAAGGGATCATCGCACGTTTTGGTGTTGGTGAACAAGCGGTAATGGATATCATTTCCGGTAAATATGAACCATCCGGATTATTACCATTACAAATGCCGGCAAATATGTTTACTGTAGAGAATCAGAAAGAAGATGTACCCTTTGATATGGAGTGTCATCAAGATACTGAAGGGAATGTATATAACTTCGGATACGGATTGAATTGGAAAGGAGTAATTAAAGATGAAAGGACCGCAAAATATGGTATAAAAAAATAGATATACTACTAGATACAGCTTTGCTAAAAGTATTAAAACAAAATTATGATGATGTAAAATTATAATCTAACTAAAACCACAAAAAATATATTAAGTATGGGAAGAGCAGTGAAGTCTCTTAGTGCTTTTGCTATTGTTTCTATTATGAATTTGATACATGCACAAGAGAATAAATCTGATAGTTTACGAGTTAAAACAGATTTAAAAAAAGATCAGAACACATCTGTGATGCTGAACGCATCAGCCGATAATGGACCAAGAAACGTAAATATTGGATTACCGGCCAGTGTGGGAGGAACCACCATTTTAGAAAACGGATTACCGGTTGTAATGGATTATGTTGTACAGATGCCGGTAAGAGCGTGGCGGTCGGATTCTAGTTTTGAGAGACTGGAGGTTCAAGATGTTGCAAAAACCGCCTTAAGTGTCGGGGATGTAGGTGTATCAGTAAATACGTATACTAATAAAGGTACAGATAAACTACAAGGTAAAGGTGAATTTGTTACCAATTCATACGGATTATTAAGGGGAAGCTTCAATGTAAGCGGACCCATGAAAAATGGATTTTATTATTCGGTTAGCGCTTATGCTAATATGGATCCAGGAACATTTACGTCAGCCTTTTCACAATTTTTAGATAAGACCCAAATTTATAAAGTATTTGTAAATAAAAAATATTATGACGGAAAAGGAGAAATTGGAGTACAATACAAATTTGTAAGTTCTCAATCTATTTCAACTAAACAAAATCCGTATTACTATCGTTCTAATGGAAAAGTAGATGCTGTGGAAGGTTTTAAATTGGGCAGAGATTCCTATTTGGAAAAATCCGGATTGGTGCATTATATAAACCCCCTTACTGGTGAATATACTACCAAAGATATAGTGAAAGGCAGTGGAGCAGAGAACCATATCTTTGATATTATAGGTAAAAATAATTTTAACAATGGAATGAAGCTGAATTATATTTTAAGGTATCAGTATGCAGAATCAGGATATTTTAATCCATATTATTCTTCAATAGGTAATCCTGTAGAAGGTAAGACCCGTTTCCGTTATGCAGATTCCGATAATATTTACAATGGAAAAGTACAATCAGTTTTGATGCTTTTTACTCCACGAGTTCCCTTCAATACTTATATGAGCCGTGTAGAATTAAGCAAAAAATATACTAAGCATAATTGGAACATTGGATTTAATGAATGGTATTATCATGTTAAAAACTATAATACTGCATCTTATTCATATTATCATGAAGTAGTACCAAATCCATCTCTTTTAATACAGGAAAATTACGACCCTCTTACCGGCATTTGGTCCCCAAGAAAAGGTTCTGACCAATTTGGAGGGTATAATCATAACGGGGTTATGCAATACTATACCGGAGGAGAAAATAAAATGGCGATTTATGGAACCGAAAAATGGACTCCATCCGATAAAATTGAAGTAGGAGGAGGCGTGAGATTGGAATGGCAAAACATTAATGGGAAATGGTATAAAGGAGAAGATAGAAAATTATCAGGTACTAATTGGGTATCCGGAAATAAAACAAAAGTTAAAAAGGATTGGATAAATAAAACTTTTACAGTTAATGCTCTATGGAAAATTATTCCTTCATTTGGACTTCAAGGAGAAGCAACCTATTCTGAATTAGGTGGCAAATTAAGTAATTATGCAGGTTCCGACGATCCGGGAATAAAAAAATCTAAAATACCCGGAGCTTCTTTCGGGGCATATTTTAATCATTCCTTAGTAAGAGTAGTATCCAAAGTTACCTACATCCAGAGAAGTAATTTTATGAATAATTCCACTTTTACCAATCCTAAAGATCCAACCGATTACATGAAAAAAACTATAAGTTATGATGTAAAAACCATAGGATGGACTACAGATGCATTGGTTACACCGTTAAAAAATTTTCAATTACATATATTATTCACCCTTCAAAACCCTGAATACAAAAATTACAAATTTGAAGCGTATGACATTAAATATGATTATGATGGAAATATAGCCAGAAGTGTATCTAAAACCATTATAGAACTAGATCCAAGCTATAGTTGGAAGAAAATTAAGTTTTGGGGTAGTGCGCGTTATTTTAGTAAAGAATATGCAAATTATACCAATTCTTTATTTTTTGCAGGACGATGGGAAACATTTGCGGGTATAGATTATAAATATAACAGTAATCTGAGCTTTGGGGTTAGTGCAGTTAATTTATTAAATCAAAGTGGAGCACAGGGCTCTATATCCGGAACCAATACTGCTGTAGATCCTGCCCCTTATTATAATAAACCAGTGGCAGGTACCTACATCCGGCCATTCACCCTAGAATTTAAAACTAAATTTAAATTCTAAAATACATATTGAATTTATTGCAAATATTAGTGGTTTTTTTTACAATTTCTCTAATTCTTTTAAGCTATGTCCAAGCATAAGGCTATATCGAAAATAAATTCAGGAATCTGATTAACTATAATGTTTATTAGAGAATGATACAGAATTTAACAAAATATATATCCAAAGTTGCAGAATGGATTGGAAAACAAGATTCGGATATTTCGCATTTACAGGAAAGTAAAGGATTTATAGCCGGGATTTATGAATTTATTCCAAAAGGAGCGAATTTGAAAAATTTAAGGAAGTTAATCGAAAATTATGGGAATTCTTATTATGTCATTGTTAGAGAGCTATCAAATGATGGATTTGTAACTTTTCCGGAAACTATAAATTCAAAATACCCGATAGTGAATCTATATCGGGTATTAGATTATGATATTCGTGATTTTATAGAAGTAGAAATTGAAGGATTTCATTTAATAGAAAGTTTTTTTACCCTTTTTCAACTCAAAAAAGAGGGTGTAAAGCAGACCTAATTTTAGCAACAAAAAAAATCAAATTCGTTTCATGATAAATGTTTATTTATGTAAGATTTTAATTCAACTTCTGTATTGAATAAAAGGATATATAAAGATAACAAGTTTAGAGACTTTGTACGGAAAAACAGAAAGAAAATTAATTAAATAAAAAAATAAAATGTAAATAAATGAAAAAATCTGTACTACAAAAATTTAAATTAATAGCTCTGATGCTATTGACCCTATCAATTAGCCCACAAGTTTCTGGGCAAAATAAAAAAACATCAAAACAAAATAATACGGTAGTTCTATATGTTACCCGGCATGGGAAGACCATACTCAATACCATGGATAGAGTACAAGGTTGGGCAGACACCCCTTTAACCCCGGAAGGAGTGGAAGTAGCTAAATTTCTAGGGTTAGGAATAAAAGATGTAAACTTTAAAGCTGCTTATTCAAGTGATCTAGGACGAGCCAGACAAACAGCTCGTATAGTATTAGATACTAAAGGGCAGCAAAACTTAGGGATAACCGAAGTACCCCAATTAAGAGAAACTAATTTTGGAAGTTATGAAGGAGACTTAAATTCAAAAATGTGGGGAGATGCAGCTTTATATTTACACTATAAATCATCAAAAGAACTTTTTGCCGATATGTCAAAAAATCCTGAAATATTGAAAAGAGCAATGAATACTTTTAAAACATTGGAAACATTAGGAATTGGAGAAAATTATGAAGATGTTAAAGCAAGAGGTCAAAAAGCCATTCGTGAAATAGCTGAAAAGGAATATTTAACGGGAGGTGGAAACATACTGGTAGTGGCTCATGGAATGGCTATAAGCGTTTTTCTTTCTGATTTAGACAGTGGCGGTAAAAAAATATCCGGAACGCACATGGGTAATGCAGCTGTATCTAAAGTAATATATAAGGACGGTAAGTTTACGATAGAATCCTTTGGAGATATGAGTTATGTTGAAAAAGGTAAACAGGTATTAGGTAAATAAAAATTAATTGATGATTAAGGGATAACCAAATTATACTGTTTTGTTAATAATTGAATAAGATGTTTTTATATGCAAGCATATAGTAGTATAAATATTTTAATTTACCTGTAAAACATAATTTTCATATAAAAATATAATTGAATCAGTTTATAAAATTTTAGTGCTTGCTTGATACTGTAATTATTCATCTATTTCAATAAACATTAAACTCTATAATTCATAAATAAGTAGAAAATATAACCACTGAACCACTGAAATAAAATTTATAAAAGATGAGAAATAAAAATAGTATATGTTTATGGTCAGTACTACTATTATTGTTAAGTACCAATGAAATATATAGTCAAAATCAAACGAAAAAAGATACAATAGAAGTAGACATAGATCAAAAAAATGATAGGAATGTCATGTTGAATGCAGCGAATAGTACCGGTCCAAGAGATGTTAATATAGGTCTGCCTGCTTCTGTAGGAGGTACCACCATTCTAGAGAATGGTTTGCCGGTAGTATTTCATTATTGGCCTGAATTACCCACAAAAGCATGGAGATCTGACGTTACGATCAATCGTACAGGTTTATTTGATTTAGGGCAAACCTTTATCAATATTGGAGATGTGGGTTTTTCTTTAAATACTTTTGATAATCTAGGTGCGGATAAGCTCCTGGGTAATGTAAATTTAGAGTCTAATCATTTTGGATTAATGAGAGGAAGTGCCAATGTAAGTGGGCCTATTAGTAATAAGGGACTAAAATATTCAGTCGGTGCTTATCTAAGCTTTGATCCCGGAACATTCAAACCATCAATCATTGATAAATATTATGCTGATAAAACCCAAATGTATAAGATAGCCTTAACTCAAGATTATAAATATACAGGAGGAGAAGGTTCTGTTTCAGTATTATACAAATATGTTAATGTTAAAAATTTAAACTACAACTATAGTCCCTTTATTTATGGTAAGGATGGAGATGTTAGTGAAATACCGGGATTTAAAATCGGACGAAAATCTTATCATGAAAGATCGGGAAAAATAACATTAATGGATGCCTATACAGGAAATTTGGTTGAAAAAGATATATTAGATGATTTTGGGACAGAATCTCATACAGTTGATTTATTAGGGACTAACAAATTTGATAATGATTTTCATCTAAATTATATAGTTCGTTATCACTCATCAAAAGTTGGTATTTACATACCTGTTATGGCAGGAGTATCAGCAGCCAAATCGGGAGAATACGTATATGCTGATACAGGAGAAGCTTATATGGGAAATAATGCACAAGGAATATTAATATTAGCAACCAGGAGAACACCCGTTAAATCTATAACCGGTACTGTAGAATTAGGTAAAAAAATAGGGAATCACGATTTAAAAGTCGGGTTAAACGAATGGCATTATAAAGTGGAGAAATATACTACAGAATCTGCTATGTACTTTCAAGAAGTAGCTCCTAATCCAAGAAAATTAATTCAGGTAGGAAGTACTGCAAATGCTAATGGGGATTTTAATTTAAATCAAGGGTTAGAATATCATAATGGAAACGAGAACAAATTAGCATTGTATATTTTAGATAAATGGTCATTGATAGACAAATTAGAATTAAATCTGGGAGGGCGTATCGAATATCAATCTCTGCGAGGAGATTATCAAGACAGAAATTTGGGCTTACTAACCTTATCAGGTCCTAAAACCGATATCAATAAAGATTGGGTTAATCAATCCTATATGTTGAGTACAGTATATAAAATGACAAAAAAATTTGGTTTACTTGGAGAAGCAAATTATAATGAACAAGCAGGCCATTTGGAAAACTATAATATAGGAGTTGATCCCAAGATAAAAAAATCTAAAATACCTTCTGCCGGTTTTGGAGTATATTATAATCACCCTATAGCAAGTATAGTTTCCAAAGCAACTTACATAACTCGTGATGAATACCGTTCTACCGTTAATTTTTCCAATCCTAACAATCCGGGAGAGGTTAAAAGAGAGACTACTAAGTATGACATAGAAACTATAGGTTGGACTACAGATATAATATCCAAACCTATAAAAAATTTTGAGTTACATTTTTTATTAACTTTACAAAGTCCAAAATATAAAAATTTTGTAGGAGAAGTTAAATTTAAAGACGGATCAACATCCCAATATGATTTTACAGATAAGTATGTTACCGGTATTTCAAAAGTTTTAATAGAAATTGATCCCAGTTATGTTTGGAAAGATTTAAGAGTTTGGGCAAGTGCAAGATATTTTAGTAAACAATACGCAAATAGACCCAACACCATATACTTTGCTAGTCGATGGGAAACATTTGCCGGATTACAATATTCGATCAATAAAAATTTAAGCTTTTCTTCCACCTTTATAAATTTATTTAATCAAAGAGGAGCTAAGGGTGATATGGGAGATTCTGATTTAATCTTAACCTCAGAAGAAGCAAAAAAGAAGGAAGGAACTATTCTTTCAGGAACATACATACGTCCTTTTACGGTAGAATTCGGTCTTAAATATTCCTTTTAACATAATTAATAATTAAAATAATACTAAATATGACTAATAAAGAAAAAAATTATGCATTACCTATAACAATGATGTTTGCCCTGTTTTTTATGATTTCATTTGTAACGGGCTTGCAGAATCCTATGGGAATAATTGTCAAAAATCAATTTGGGGCTTCAAACTTTATGTCTCAGCTAGGTAATGCTGCTAACTTTATCGCCTATGCATTTATGGGGATTCCGGCAGGTATTCTTTTACAAAAGATAGGATATAAAAAAACAGCTTTACTGGCCATTATTGTTGGTTTGTTTGGCGTTGGAATTCAATATCTATCCGGAGGAATGGAAAGTTTTGTTACCTATTTGATAGGAGCATTTGTTTCTGGTTTTTCCATGTGTATGTTAAATACCGTTGTAAATCCTATGTTAAATACTTTAGGTGGTGGAGGTAAAAAAGGAAATATTTTGTTACAACTGGGGGGCTCTATTAATTCCATGGGTGCGACCATTGTACCGGTATTGGTGGGCTACTTAATTGGAAATGCTTCAAGAGCTACCATAAAAGAAGCAAATCCGGCTCTTTTCTTAGCCATGGGGATTTTTGTTTTAGCATTTATTGTGCTATTGTTGGTAAATATACCGGAGCCTTTTTTAGATAAAAAAGAGAAAATAGAAGGAAAATATAGCGCATTTTCTTTTAGACATTTTTGTTTAGGAGTTGTATCTATATTTATTTATGTTGGTATTGAAGTAGGGATTCCAAATACAGCAAATTTGTTTATGACTTCTGCTCCAGACAAAGGAGGTTTAGGAATTGATACTACTGTTGCAGGGACTGTGGTCGGCACTTATTGGTTTTTGATGCTGATTGGACGATTGGTAGGAGCGTCTTTAGGAGCGCGTATCTCCAGCAAGGCTATGTTGGCTTTTACCTCTCTTTTAGGATTACTATTTATATTATTAGCTATCCTTAGTCCTATATCTTCAACTGTAAGTATGCCGGTATTTAAATCAGATATATCTTTAGGCTTTGCAGAATTACCTACTACCATAGTATTTTTTATATTGTGTGGGTTGTGTACTTCTGTAATGTGGGGAGGTATCTTTAATTTAGCTGTAGAAGGGTTAGGTAAATATACGTCAGCAGCATCCGGTATTTTTATGATGATGGTATGTGGAGGAGGTATACTGCCTCTTATACAAAATTATTTTGCTGATTTATTTGGTTTTTTATCCAGTTATTGGCTGATCATAATAGAATTTGGTTATATCCTTTATTATGCATTAATCGGAAGTAAAAATATAAATAAAGATATACCGATTAATTAATCTTATTTTGTTAATAAATAAAAATTCTCCTAATTTTTAGGAGAATTTTTTATATGGAAACAATATTTAAATTATTGAAATTAAAAATCCTATAAACATTCCACTAAAAACTAAAAGTAGTTTTTGCCAGTTCAAAGAGTGTTTTTCATTACTTTCGAATATAATAACAGAAGAAATATGTAAAAAGATACCGGCAACAATCCCTAATAATTTAGGGTATATATCAGGCTCTAAAAATGAACCCAAGAAGGCGCCTACGGGAGCTGAAACGGCAAATAAAATAAGAATGGAAAAGGCATATATTCTTTTAATATGTAAAGAAAATAAAAATGTTGATAAGACTATGGTCTCTGATACTTTATGAATGCTCAATGCCCATAAGATGTTTGAAGAATGAAGATGATGATCATGGACATCATGGTTATGTAAATGATGAACCTCAAGTGGGGTTCCTTCTAAAAAGGAATGAATAAACAATCCCAGCATAATACTTACCGGAATAACGCTGTCGGTATGATGATCAGAGCTGTGTAAATGACCGTGCTCAATCCCTTTAGATAAGCCTTCTAAAATTAATTGTATTCCCACACCGATAATAATCCATATACCGGCATTAAATCCGCCGTCAATATAGAGGGAAGGGAACATATCCAACACAGTTATCGCCAAAAGGAGACCGGCACTAAACATTAAAAGTTGTTTGCTGAATTTTGAATTATTCTGGAAAAAATAAGCTGTTCCCGCTCCAATAATAACAGCAGAAATCAATACGACATAGTCCATTTATTTTTCAAAAATTAAAATTAGTCGGGGAGAATGTTTTTCATTAAATGGATGTAGCTGGTAATCACCAAAAACGTTATTTAAAGAAAATCCTACCTTTTTACCAAGATTTTCAAAATAATCTAAATTAAAAGTCCTTACTCTTTCTTGAAAATGAAAGTTTTCGCCTTGATCTTGGAATTTAATATCTTTAATTATAAAGCCATTTTCAATTTTCCTTTGTAAATGAAATAAAATTCCATCAACTTCTTTATCCTCTTGTGTAATCAGTTTATCCATTGCTAATGAAACATTCATGAAATCCATCACAAAAATCCCTTTATATAATAATTGCTCAAAAATAGATTGATAAACTTTTAAATTGTCTATATCATCACTAAAATAACCAAAGCTGGTAAATAGATTAAAAATTGCGTTAAAATGATTAGGAAAATTGGGCTTTCTCATATCCCCTACAAAAAATTTAAGATGTTCATTTTCATACTCCTTGGCATATTTGATGCTTTTGGAAGCTAAATCAACGCCTGTGACATCATATCCCAATTTATTAAAAAAAATACTATGCCTGCCTTTGCCACAAGCTAAATCCAAAATTTTACTTTCAGCAGGTAAATTAAGGTATTTTAATAAATTAGTAATAAATTCTTGAGCTTCCTTATCATCACGGTTTTTATATAAAATATGATAATAAGGAGTATTAAACCATTCTGCAAACCAATCCATAAATCAAATTTAGTACAAATTTTTCACCTAATAATAACGTTAACATTACTATTATAAAATTTTTTTATTTATCATAGAATTACATGACTTTAATCTATTTTTATATTTTAAAAACTTAAAAATCACTATTATATTATTTGAATAATATGATATTTAATATTTATTATATAATACTATTATACATAAGAGGAAGGCTGCTCATAAAATATTAAATATTACTTTGCTTTATATGATTATGATTGATTTTAAAGTCATTTAATGCAAGTTATAAAGTAGTTTAAATCTTCTATCATAACAGGATTGTTGTTATATTGTTTTTCAATTTTACCATGTGGCTCATTTTCAATGCTAGTAAAATTTCTTTCTTTAAATAAAATTTCAAACTCATGGGGATTAAAAAATCCTAACCAAGGTTCACCACTTAATTCTAAAAAGGAAGTTACTTTATTAATTATTTTTCTTGAGGGATGGTTATTATTAAAATATACTTCTTTATTTAAATAATCGAGACTAATTCCAGAAACATTCACATGTTCAATGAAAAAATCGAGTATAGAAATAACTTTTTCAGATTCAAGATAAAAGGTTCCACCTTCCCATACTATGTATGTTTTCCAATTCCTAGAATGAGGAGTTGTTCAAAATTATTTATATGTTTTTTTAGTGTATTTTTAAAATAGTAATCGCGAGTCTTTATATTTGCAGAAAACATACCTCCATTGATATGATCAATATAATCGGCAATTTTTTTTCCTTCATTAATATAATTTTTAATTAAAATTCCTGAAGTCTCATCTCCTAACAAAATATGCCTAAGATAGGCAACAGCATACATTGTGTTGTTATTTTTTTTCATAATTATTTAATTGTTGCGATAAAATTAAATAATAAATTAAATGTTAACCATCATACAAATTCTTTTTTTTATAATTGTAATTTATATTTACGATTTATCAATAAAAAATATTATGTCTTTTTTTAATCAATATTTTAAAGGAATCAATCAATAACCTAAATAAAAATATATCAGAAAATATTTTTTAAATAATTTGAAATTCAAATTAATAAACGTAAGTTGTTATAAAAAGATATTGATTAACTTAAAGTAAATCAGTAAAAAAGAAGATAAAAGTTTATTTAAATTATTATTTTTTTTTTATATTTGCGCCTTGATTTGGCGAACTTAAGAAAATCGTAATAATTTCAAGTATAATCTCTTCCTTAGCAATCAATTTCGCCTTTATCTTAGATTGAATAGCGAAGGAATACAATGTTTATAAAAAATGTCCGAAGAGACTAAAAATTTAGTAGAAGATCAAGAAACTCTTAAAAATGCAAATGTGACTCCTGAGCAATTTGATTGGGATTCTTTTGAATCCGGATTAAACGCCGAGGATAGAAAAGAAAAATCTGAGTTAGAAAAAATGTATGATACTTCTTTGAGAGAACTTGACGAGAATCAGGTTTTCAAAGGTAGAGTTGTGCGTATTACTGACAAAGAAGCTATTGTTGATATAAATTTTAAATCAGAGGGAGTTATCTCTTTGAATGAGTTCCGTTACAATCCTAATCTTAAAGTGGGTGATGAGGTAGAGGTTATGGTAGCCCAAAGAGAGGATAAGACCGGTCAATTACAGCTTTCTCATAGAAAAGCAAGAATGCTCAAAGCATGGGATAGAGTTAATGAGCTTCATGAGACAGGAGAAATCGTAGAAGGATATGTTAAATCAAGAACTAAAGGAGGAATGATTGTAGATGTGTTTGGTATCGAAGCTTTCTTACCCGGTTCTCAAATTGATGTAAAACCCATTCGCGATTATGATCAATATGTTGGGAAAACTATGGAATTTAAAATCGTTAAAATTAATCATGAATTTAAAAATGTAGTTGTTTCTCATAAAGCATTGATCGAAGCTGATATTGAAGATCAGAAAAAAGAAATTATCGGACAACTTGAAAAAGGTCAGGTATTAGAAGGAGTTGTTAAAAATATAACTTCCTATGGAGTATTTATTGATTTAGGAGGTGTAGATGGATTAATTCATATCACAGACTTATCTTGGAGCAGAATTAATCACCCATCTGAAGTAGTTCAATTAGATCAAAAAGTTAATGTTGTAATACTTGATTTTGATGATCAAAAATCTAGAATCCAATTAGGTATGAAACAATTGGAGCCACATCCTTGGGATGCATTAGATTCGAACATACAAGTTGGTGATAAAATAAAAGGAAAAGTAGTTGTTTTAGCAGACTATGGAGCTTTTGTAGAAGTAGCACCAGGTGTTGAAGGATTAATACATGTTTCTGAAATGTCTTGGTCAACTCATTTGAGATCAGCTCAAGATTTTGTTAAAATTGGAGATGAAGTAGAATGTGTAATTCTTACCTTAGATAAAGAAGAAAGAAAAATGTCGTTAGGTATGAAGCAATTAACTTTGGATCCATGGACTGATATAACAGCTAAATATCCTGTGGGTTCAAAACATAAAGGAACAGTTAGAAACTTTACAAATTTTGGAGTATTTGTTGAATTAGAAGCAGGAGTAGACGGGTTGATTTATATTTCAGATCTATCTTGGACTAAAAAGATTAAGCACCCTTCTGAATTTTGTTCAGTTGGTGACGTTTTAGATGTAATAGTTTTAGAATTAGATACAGATGCTAGAAGATTAAGCTTAGGTCACAAACAATTAACTGAAAACCCTTGGGATAAATATGAAGTTAAATATGCTGAAGGAACTGTTCATACAGGAAAAGTAGTTCAGCTATTCGATAAAGGAGCTACTGTTCAATTTGAAGATGTTGAAGTTGAAGGTTTTTGTCCATCAAGATTCTTAGAAAAAGAAGACGGTTCCAAAATTAAAAAAGGAGATGAAACTGAATTCAAAGTAATTGAATTTAATAAAGAATTCAAAAGAGTTGTGGTTTCACATACAGGTACTTTCCGTGAAGAAGATAATCGAGAAGAAACTGAAAAACAAGTTAAATCACAAAATCAAAGCGTTGAAAAATCTACCTTAGGAGATTTAGACGAATTACAAGAATTAAAAAGAAAAATGGAAGAAGGACAATAATCTTTTTAATATAAATTTCATAAAATAATTTAAAAAGAACCGTAGAAAATACGGTTCTTTTTTTTATTTTTAAAGCACCATAAATGATTTCTTAAGTTAGTTAACTTTTTGATTTTTAAATAATTTAATAGATTTTATAAAATACTTATATTTTATCTAAAAAAAATAAACTTTATACTAAAAAAAAATTATACATAATTTTGTATAATATTTGCATTTGTATAAAATTAAGTTTAATGATAAAAATTTAAATATGAAGGTATCATTTTTTTCAACACAACCCTATGATATTAAATTCTTTAATGAATGTAATGAAAAGTTTAATTTTGATTTAGAGTATTTTGAACCCAATTTGGATGAACATACAGTAAATATAATTGAAGAGGGAACAGATGCCATTTGCGTTTTTGTAAATGATAAGTTAAATGAAGGGGTCATTAAAAAATTAAAAAAAAGGGGAATTAAATATATAGCACTTAGAAATGCGGGATTCAATAATGTAGATTTAGAAGCAGCTAAAAAATATGAAATTAAAGTATGCAGGGTTCCTGCCTATTCTCCCCAAGCAGTAGCCGAGCATACATTGGCTATGCTTTTAACTTTAAATAGGAAAACACATAAGGCTTATAATAGGGTTAGAGAGCAAAATTTTTCATTAAATGGGTTGTTAGGTACCAACATCTATACAAAAACTGTTGGTGTTATAGGTACCGGAAATATAGGTAGAGTTTTTTGTAAAACGATAAAAGCATTAGGTACAAACGTAATAGCTTATGATTTATATCCTAACGAAGAACTAAAAAAGGAAGGATTTCAATATGTCACTTTAGAAGAGCTTTTAAAACAATCGGATATAATTTCATTACATTGTCCTTTAACTCCTGAAACACATCATTTAATTAACAAACAAACGATTAGTTTAATGAAAAACGGTGTTTACTTAATAAACACAAGTAGAGGGGGACTAATAAATACTCTTGATATTATTGATGGATTAAAATCAAAAAAAATTGGAGCTTTAGGTATTGATGTATACGAACAAGAAGATAAACTATTTTTTAGAGATTTATCTGAAACAATTATTAAAGATGATAAAATACAATTATTGCTTTCATTTCCTAATGTATTGGTAACGGCACATCAAGCATTTTTTACAGAAGAAGCACTAACACAAATAGCACTTGTAACTTTGGATAATTTAAGACAATTAAGCAATAGTAATAGTATTGACAATAAAGCGGCAGAATTAGTATAGATAGTGAAATTTTATCTTCATTATTAAAATTTGAAGTGATAATAAGTTGAGTATTTACTTTAGGCAAGATAAAAAATAAGATATATATCTTTATAAAAATAAAATATATTTTAAGTATTTTTTTTAAATTATAATTAATTTAATCTATGTTTAATATATCAATTAATAAAAACTTGAATTTAAAACGTGATTTTAGATTAATCAAATAAATTGTTGTTTTTATTAATCAAATTTTATTTTAATAACTTATAATTCAAAAAAAGTACTTATTTTTACCGAAGTGAAGATAAAATGAGAATCGATACTAAATTTTTTCATAAAGAAGCATTTTTTGTTGCGCAGGAATTATTAGGAAAAAAAATTGTGAGAGCTTATAATTCCGGAGAAATAGTTAAATATACTATTACGGAAACAGAAGCATACGGTGGAGAAGAGGATTTAGCCTGCCATGCAAGCAAAGGCAGAACTAAAAGAACAGAGATTGTGTATCATGAAGGAGGAAAAGTATATGTTTATCTGATATATGGAATATATTGGATGCTAAATTTTGTCACCGGAAAAGAAAACGAACCTCAAGCTGTTTTAATACGAGGGGTTGAGCAATGTTCAGGTCCGGGACGGGTTGGCAAATTATTACAGTTAAATAAAGATTTTTATGGAGAAGACTTGGCTTCTTCTAGAAAAATTTGGGTAGAAGATTCTCAAATTAAACCAAATTTTATTACCACAGTAAGAGTAGGAATAGACTATGCAGGGGATATATGGAAAAATAAACTTTGGAGATTTATAATAACTTGAAACTAACAATACTTATGAAGATATTAACATCAACGCAAATAAAAGAATGTGCAAATCAGTCCATACAAAGTGAAATAACTACGTCATTAGAATTAATGGAAAGTTCAGCTTTGGCATGTTTTGAATGGCTAAAAAGCAGATACTCGAATGAACATAATTATTATATTTTTTGTGGTAAAGGAAATAATGGTGGAGATGGTTTAGCATTAGCCAGATTATTATATAATGAAAATTTTAATGTTGAAGCATTCATTATACAATCTTCTGCAGATTTTTCAGAAGACACACAAATTAATTTTGATAAATTTCCAAAATCTGTATATTTTATAGAAGGAGATGATTTTGAAGTTACTGAAGAAAAAGCCATTATTATTGATGCTTTATTTGGTACAGGTTTAAATAAAAAATTGAAGGGGGAAGCAGAAAAAATTGTTTCGAAATTAAATGAAATTAATGCTATAAAAATTTCAATTGATATACCATCAGGTTTATTTGCAGATTCACTTCCCGAAGAAAATCAAATTGTGTTTAGAGCGGATGAAACATTAACATTTGAATTTTATAAAAGGTCTTTTTTACACCTTGAAGCAGCACAATATGCCGGAAAAATACATGTACTTGATATCGGTCTGGATAAAAATTTAATTGAAAATGAAAAGACCGATAATTACCTTATAGAATATAGCCATTTTGAAAAAAATTACAAAAGAAGAAATCCTTTTAGTAACAAAGGTAACTTTGGAAAAGCAATCATCATTGGAGGAAGCTACGGTAAAATAGGATCTATAACTTTATCAACCTTGTCTGCCTTGCGAGTGGGTACTGGATTGGTGTTTACCGGAGCACCTGAGTATGGCAGTTTGGTGCTCCAAACGATTGCTCCAGAAGCCATGTTTTTTTCCTGTGGAGATAAATATATAGAAGATATTCAAATACCTTTTGAAAACTACACGATAGGGATAGGACCTGGACTTGGTACTGAGGCAACGACAAAAATGGCATTTGAAAAAATGTTGGAAAATGAAAACAATCCTATGGTTCTTGATGCTGACGCACTAAATATTATATCAGAAAATAAAGATTTATTAAATCTAATTCCCAAATATTCTATAATTACACCGCACCCAAAAGAATTTGAAAGGTTGTTTGGGAAAACTAATTCTACCTTAGAGCAATGTGAACTAGCTAGAAAAAAAGCAAAAGAATATGAAATTGTTATTGTAATTAAAGGACATAATACAGCAATTTTATTACCAGAAGGAACTTGTTATTATAATGCTACGGGTAATGCAGGCATGGCTAAAGGAGGTAGTGGAGATGTGTTAACCGGTATTATTACTGGATTACTGGCGCAAGGTTATGACTCCAAATTAGCTACGATATTAGGAGTATATATTCATGGTAAAGCGGGGGATTATGCATACGAGAAGTTTTCTCAAGAATCTATGACTGCTCAAGGCATTATACAGTGTCTTTCCGATGTGTTTTTAGAATTAAATAAATAATACAAACGAAATAATTAAATAAAACATTACCGATATTACACTTCATACGAAGCAACATAAGAAATCTATATATTTAAATGTTTTTTTAATTCCGGTAATGTATTATTTAATCCTCAGAAAAATCAACAATTAATTTTCGATATTTATCCAATAATTTTGATTTGGAAAGCATACCAATAAATTTATCATTTTCAACAACCGGTAGGTATAAGGATTTTGAATTATCAAAAATTCTAAAAATTGTTTCGTTATCATCAAATAAAGAAATACACTCAGAAGGCTTGGTAATCAGATCCTCTATTTTTAAACTTTCATAACTTTCTTTATGAAGCAAAATATTTATAAGATCATCCAAAATAATATAACCTCTGAATTTTTGATCTGTATCTTCCACGATAAAAAACTTTTTACTTGAAGAAGGAATAACATTATTAATAAATTCAGCAAAAGATAAAGATATAGAAATTTTAACAAAATTTTTTTCAATAAGATTTTTGATATTCATTCTTCTAATAGCCTCTTTATCTTTATTATGAGTAATCATCTCATTCTTTCTTTTCAAATTATAGGTATACACAGAATGTTTATCAAAATGATATTTAACGAGATAAGCAATAGTCGAAGTTATAATAAGAGGAAATAATAAACTATACCCACCCGTAATTTCAGCGATAAGGAAAATGGAGGTCATAGGAGCATGCATGATACCTGCCATAACACCTGCCATACCTACTAAAGTAAAATTATGTTCGGAGAGTTTCGTTAAGCTGGTTAGATTAATGGCTTTTGTAAACACAAATCCTAAAATTCCTCCGGTAAAAAGAGCAGGAGCGAATACTCCACCAATACCTCCGGAAGAAGTGGTGATGCTGCTGGCGACTACTTTTAAAAATAAAATTCCCAATAAAAAAAGGATAAGAAAATAATCATTTTCCCTCAATAAATAAAAGAATGAATTTTTTGTTATGCTTTCGGGGTGGGAACTCATTAAATGCTGAAGACCAATATAACCTTCGCCAAAAAGTGGAGGAAAAATAAAGATAAGTGTTCCTACCGCTAAACCGCCTAACATTGCTTTGAAGTATATACTTTTACTAGCTGAAAATTTCTTTTCAATTATACGACTTATTTTAATAAAATAAAGAGAAAAAAAACCACAGATAATTCCTAATATTATATAATAGAAAATTTTTGATTTGTCGAACGGCTCAAAAATTGCGAAATAAAACGAAATATTATCGCCCAATAAAAAATAAGAGATTAAAGCACCCGTAGTAGAAGATATTAAAATAGGTATTAACGACCACATACTCAGGTCGATCATTATAACTTCAAGGGAAAAAATAATAGCAGCTATCGGGGCCTTAAAAATCCCGGCAATTGCCGCTGAGCATCCACAAGCAATAAATAAAGTTCTTAATTTTAAATTAAGTTTAAATTCTTGTGCAATATTGGAGCCTATAGCTGCTCCCGTATATACTATTGGAGCTTCGGTTCCTACAGATCCACCGAAACCAATTGTTAAACAGCTGGATATAATCGAACTATAAGCATTTTTTTGATCTATTATACAGCGTTTTTTAGAAATAGCAAGCAAAACTTTTTCAACCCCATGGCTAATATCCATTTTAACAAAATATTTAATAAAAATAACTGTTAAGATAATTCCAATAGTTGGAAAAAATATGGTCCAATAATTAAAGTTGAAGTTTTTATTATGATAAATCAGCTCTTCAGTTAAACTTACTAAGTTTTTTAAAATTACAGCACTTATTCCTCCTATTATTCCAATTAAAATGCTGGCTAAATATATAAATGTCTGAGGATTTTGATTCCTGAATTTTCTAATTACGATATTATATTTTATACGTAGTTTTTTAATTGAATCCATATAGGATTCAAAATAATTTTTAAAGGATACATTAATTTTCATTTATTTCATCATCAACGTCTATTGATCCAACTGTATTTTTATATATTGAATAAACAATGGCTTGAGAAAAAGAAAGGGTGAAAATCAGGCCGATAATGCACATTAAGAATCCTAAAAATTTACTTATAAAAAAAGAAATCATTAATATTAAAAATATCTTTCCAAATTTCCTATTTACAATTATAAAACTATATTTAATTGCTTGAATTATTGGAGCATCATCAATAATTATAAAAGATCCGGCTAAAATGAAAGCCGGAATAATATAAAGGGCGGGTATAAACAGCAACAACATACTTATGCTAATTAAAATTATTTGAATAAATACCAACCCGATAAGTTTTATAAATTTAGTTCCTTGATATCCACTTATGAAATGTTTAAAACTTGTATTTCCCTTTTTATCTGCAAGATAAGCACAATAAACAACTCCGGCACTTAAAGGATATAAAAGAAGTCCTATAAGTGAAGATAGCAATGTTTTTATAATTATTTGGGGATTATGTATATAGTCTTGAAATAGAGAAATTAATTTTTGTAACGATTGTGAATCATTATTTAAACTACTAATAGCTTTTGCTAATTCTAAATCAATTAAGTTAGTTCCCAAATAATTGCTAAGTAAATTATAAATTAAATTATTAAATATATAGGTGAAAATAACACAAAAAATCCCATAAAAAATAGTATTTTTCCAAGCTAAAAATCCATCTGTAATAATTTTATTTACAGAGATATCATATCCATTTTTCTTTAATTTTTCAATTTTATTTTCTAAAGTTGTTTTCATGAATAATTTATTAACCTGCAAAATTACACAAATATTACCTATAATGTAAATATTTAGAAGTATTTAATAGGGGTAAGTTTAATAAAAAAAAGTAAAATACAAAAACTGTTTTTAAATTAATTTTTGTTATTATTATGATATAATTTTAATGTTAATATTCTTCGCATAAATATAAAATTTTTAATTTGTAATATTTAACTTAAAAATAAATTAATTGAATGGTTGTCTTTAAGTTAATAAAATATTTTGCTTATATATTTTATCACATAAACTAAAGATTTAAAATAGTTTCTGTGTTATAAAATAAAAATATTTACTTTTGTATGTCAAAATATAAATAAAACGATGTCACGAGAAAAAAAATTAAGAGAAGCCGCCTTAGAATATCATAGTTCCAAACCAGAAGGTAAAATTGAAGTTATACCTACCAAGCCCCATTCTACTCAAACTGATTTATCATTAGCCTATTCTCCGGGAGTGGCAGAACCATGTTTAGAAATACAAAAAAATAGTGCAGATAGTTATAAATATACGTCTAAAGGTAATTTAGTAGCAGTTATTTCTAACGGAACAGCTGTACTGGGGCTAGGAGATATTGGTGCTGATGCCTCTAAACCGGTTATGGAAGGAAAAGGTTTATTATTTAAAATTTTCGCCGGTATTAATGTTTTCGATATTGAAGTAGATGAAACAGATCCGGACAAATTTATTGAAATTGTTAAATCTTTAGCTCCAACCTTTGGGGGTATAAATTTAGAGGATATAAAAGCACCTGAAGCATTTGAAATTGAAAAAAGATTAAAAGCGGAATTAAATATTCCGGTTATGCATGATGACCAGCATGGAACAGCAATTATCTCAGCCGCTGCTTTATTAAATGCTTTAGAAATTTCCAAAAAAAATATCGCTAAAGTAAAAATAGTAGTTAGTGGTGCCGGAGCAGCAGCCATATCTTGTACAAGATTATATAAAGCATTGGGAGCCAGCCCACAAAATATATTAATGTGTGATAGCAAAGGAGTTATATATAAAGGACGAACCGGATTGAATGATGAAAAGCTTGAATTTGCTGTAGATACTCCTGACAGAACATTAGAAGATGCAATGAAAAATAGCGATGTATTTATTGGATTATCTAAAGGAAACCTGGTTACACCGGAAATGCTTTTATCTATGAACGAAAATCCAATTGTTTTCGCTATGGCTAATCCAACACCGGAAATCGATTACAATTTGGCGCTAGAAACTAGAAAGGATGTGATTATGGCAACCGGAAGAAGTGACTATCCTAATCAGGTAAACAATGTGTTAGGATTTCCATATATTTTTAGAGGGGCATTAGATGTAAGAGCTACAGATATTAACCAAGAGATGCAATTAGCTGCTGTTAAAGCCTTAGCTGATCTAGCCAAACAAAATGTCCCTGAGCAAGTAATACAAGCATACCATGTTAAAAATATGAAGTTTGGTAGGGATTATATTATACCTAAACCATTTGATAACCGATTAATAACTAAAGTTTCAATGGCAGTGGCAAAAGCAGCGATTGATAGTGGCGTAGCTCAACATATCATTACAGATTGGAAGGCTTATGAAGAAGAATTATTAGATCGAATGGGGGGTACCGATGAAAAAATAATACGACAATTTAAAATAAAAGCTAAAGATAATCTTAAAAGAATAGTGTTAAATAATGCCGAAGAATATAATGTATTAAAAGCTGCACAAATCATAGCAGAAGAAAAGATAGCTCAACCAATCTTGCTGGGAAGAAGAGACTTAATTGAAAAAACAAAGCAACAATATAATTTAGAAATTGAGGCGGAAATACTTGATATCGATACTGTTTATACACAACAAGACTTCAAAAAATATGTAGAATATCTTTATAATAAAAAACAAAGAAAGGGAATAAACTCTCAACAACAAGCAAATCAGTTATTAAAAAATAGTGATAATTTTGGAGCTCTTCTTATCGAAATGAGAGAAGCAGACTCTTTTCTAACTGGGTTTACTAAAAACTATACTGACTCTTTGAATCAGATATTAAAAGTTGTGGATTATTCTGAATCGTCTAAGAAAGTATCATCAGCCATGATTCTACTTTCTAAAAATGGTCCTGTTTTTATCGCTGATACATCATTGAATACAGATCCATCAATTGAAGAATTAGCAGCAATAGCAGAGGTTACAGCTAATTTTGTCAAACAATTGGGCATTGAACCTAGAGTAGCCATGCTATCTCACGAAAACTTTTCTGGAAATTCGAAACTATCTAGAAAAGTAATAGAAGCGGTTAAATTACTTAACCAATCTAATCCTGATTTAATTGTTGATGGAGAAATACAACCGGATTATGCATTAAATGAACAATTAGTTAGTGAATTTTCGTTTAGTAAATTAGAATCAAAACCTGCAAATGTTTTAATATTTCCAGATATGATTTCAGCTAATCTGAGCACGAATTTAGCTAAAAGTTTAGGATCTATAAAAAGTATTGGACCGGTTTTATTAGGTTTGGATAAATCTATTCACATAATCAATAGAAATTCTAGTGTAGAAGATATAGTAAATCTTGCAACTCTTGCCTCTATAGATGCTCATGTAAAAAAATAAATTATATTTCCGTTAAATAAACAAAAATGATAACTCATTTATCAGGAATTATTTTTGAAATATCCCCATCCAGTGTAGTAATAGACTGCAATGGAGTGGGATATTTTGCAACTATTAGTTTACAAACTTATACAGACATTCAAAATGAGAAAAAGGCCTTAATATATATTCAAGAAATTATACGAGAAGATTCACATTCCTTATATGGATTTTCAACAAAAACAGAACGTTCATTGTTTAATCTTTTAAATAGTGTAAACGGGGTAGGTCCGGCTTCATCCATTATGATGTTATCCTCAATGTCTGTGTCAGAAATAACTTCAGCTATTTTTAGTAGCAACAATCTAGCTTTGCAAAAAATAAAAGGAATAGGAGCTAAAACTGCCCAAAGGATAATTCTTGATTTACGGGATAAAATTTCTACATTTGAAAAGACTGAAACTTTAGATCATAATTTAGGCAATAAAAACAAATCTGAAGCGTTAAGTGCATTGGAGGTGTTAGGTATTTCTAAAAAAATTACTGAAAAAATTATTGATAAAATTTTAAAGAATAATCCGGATATCGAAGTTGAAGAACTTATCAAGGATACTTTAAAAAAATTATAAACGTTGAAAGTGTTAAGGTATATTCGTGACTATTGGCTATTTTTAGCCATATTTTATTTAAGTGGTAATATTTTAATTGCACAGGAAAATGATGATGAACAAGTTTTGAAGCTGGATAATCCCGTAAAATATGAAGCTTATTATGATTATAAAAGTGGAAATTACATATTATATCCTAAGCTGGGAGGAGTAGTTATCGGTACGCCGATAACAATGACAGCAGAGGATTATACTAATTATGTAATGCAACAAAAGTTTAATGAATATTACAAAGAGCGTTCACGTTTACAAGACGAAGTAGGAAGAGCCAATAAAGAAGGGAGAAAAGTTGAAAAAAAAGGCTTTATCCCGGGAATTACAGTTAAATCAAAACTATTCGAGCAAATATTTGGAGGTAATAAAATAGAGTTAAGGCCTTCAGGATTTGCTTCATTTGATTTAGGAATATTGCATCAAAAAATCGACAATCCACAAATTTTACCACAGAACAGAAAGAATTTTACCATTGATTTAAGACAAAGAATCCAAATGAGTCTTATCGGAAATGTAGGTAATAACGTACATTTAGGGGTAAATTATGATACTCAAGCAGGTTTTAACTTTGAAAATAAATTAAATTTAGCATGGATTCCAGGTTTAGGAAGCGGTGCAAATTTACCCAATGGCACAAGTGGAGGAGAAGATAACATAATTAAAAAAATTGAATTTGGTAATGTAAATATGCCATTGAGCACCAGTTTAATTACAGGAGCCGAATCACTTTTTGGAATTAAAGGAGAATTTCAATTTGGCAAAACTTTCTTAACAACCGTTTTTTCAGAACAACAATCCGAAGCCAGAAATATAACGGTTCAAGGCGGAGGAGTAGTCAATACATTCAAAATTAAAGCAATTGATTATGATGAAAATCAACATTATTTTTTAACCCATTATTTTAGAAACAATTACGACAAAGCACTGGAAAATTATCCGGTAATAGGTTCTACGATAACTATTACTAAGATAGAAGTATGGAGAATCGATTTGGGTAATTCAAACCTTCAAGAGCAACATCCGATTATTGCGTTGAGAGATTTAGGTGAGAATAATAATGGACAACTTCCGGATAATTCAAATTTAAATCTATATAATACAATTTCAAATCTTTCAGGAATCAGAGATGCTTCAACAGCATATAATGCAGTAAATGGAGTTTCCTTGCCGGTTGTACCCACTTTAAGTTCTTCCGCTACTATGAAGAATTACGAAAGCGGTAAAGAATTTGTAGTTCATAAAAGAGTAAAAAAACTTTCGGAAACGGAATACTCATATAATCCTCAATTAGGATATATTTCATTAAACCAAAAGCTGAATAATGACCAGCTCTTAGCTGTGGCATTTCAATATACGGACTCCAAAAATCCAGGTAAAATTTATAAAGTTGGAGAATTTTCCAATGAGGTAACCGGAGTATTGATCTTAAAATTACTAAAACCTAATCAGATAGTTTCTCCCGAATCTCCTATGTGGGATTTGATGATGAAAAATATTTATTCGATGGATGCTTCTCAAATTTCTTCTGAAGGTTTTATTGTTAATGTTATGTATCAAGACGCTTCTCAAGGCAAGATCAACTATTTACCAGATCCCAATGTAAAAAATTTACAATTGTTGCAATTATTAAACTGGGATAGATTAAATCAAAATAATGATGCAACAAACACAGGAAAAGGAGATGGTTTATTTGACTTTGTAGAAGGAATTACCATAAACTCTCAAAAAGGTAAATTAATATTTACCAAGGTGGAACCATTCGGGGAATATTTAAAAAATAAATCTGTAGATGAAAAATATATCTTTGATAAATTGTATAAAAATCTAAAAGGAGCTAATATAGTTACATCAGATCCTTTAGCAAATCGTTATTCTATTGAGGGTAGATTTAAAGGAAGTATAGGAAATGGCATATCATTAGGGGCATTTAATGTGCCTAAAGGCTCAGTTAAAGTTTCAGCCAACGGACAGATGTTAAATGAAGGTATAGATTATGTTGTGGATTACCAAATGGGAATGGTAACCATTATAAATGAAACCTATAAAAATTCAGGAGTTCCAATTAATATAAGTTTAGAGAACCAATTTGCATTCAATATGCAGAAAAAAAGGTTTATGGGATTAAACGTTGAACATAAATTCAATGATGAATTTATAGTTGGAGCGACTTTTCTTAATTATAAAGAAAGACCTTTAACACAAAAAGTACAATTTGGTTCAGAGCCGGTTAATAATTCAATGATTGGATTTAATATGATGTTGAATAAAGAATTTCCTTTCTTGACGAAGCTCACGAATTGGATCCCGGGAATAAAAACGGAAGCAGAATCCAATATAAGCCTTAAAGTCGAAGGGGCAGCATTACTTCCTGGAGAAAATAAAACAATTAATGATAATTCCTACATTGATGATTTTGAAACAACTGCATCAAAAATAAGCTTAAAAGAACCCGGGTATTGGGGAATAGCCAGTAAACCCGAAAAAGGTGGATTTGGAGCAACCTATATGAATGATATAAAAAATGGTGATGGAAGAGCACTAATGAGTTGGTATAATATTGATCCTAGATTTTTTGGAATAGGAGGAGGACAACCCGCGGGTATAGATAATAATGCATTATCTTTACATTTACAAAGAAGAGTTAAATACCAAGAAATATTTACAGAAAGAGATTATATAGCAGGTGAGCAGCTTTACATGAATACTTTTGATGTATCTTTTTATCCGAATGAAAGAGGTCCCTACAATTTTAATACACGTAAAGAAAATCCTGAGCAAGACAGATGGGGAGGACTAATGAGGCCTATATCAGTTACAAATTTTTCTGAAGCAAACATTGAATATGTTGAATTTTGGATGATGGATCCTTATGCTGACAGTAAATCACCGGGATCTAATCCTTTAGGAAATAAGCCGGAATTGATACTTCAGTTAGGTAATGTGTCTGAAGATGTGTTAAAAGATGGCTTTATGCAGTATGAAAATGGCATTAGTGATGATATAAGTCAAATGACAACAACAAACTTAGGAAAACAACCCAAAAATTATCCATTAGTTTATGCTTTTGACACAGAAGGTGAAGCCAGAAGAAAACAAGACGTTGGATATGACGGTTTAACAAGTTTTGAAGAAGCAGATTATTATAAAAATAAAGGATATGATATTGGTGATAATGCAAATTATGTAAATCCAATAACCGGTGAAGTTGACCCGTCCGCAGACGATTATGTATTTTATTTACATGGGGGGTGGGATTCTTCCAATGAAAAAAATTCAATCATAAGCAGGTACAAGTATTACAGAAATTTGGAAGGCAATTCACCATCTAATTCTATGGATGCATCTTCCGCATCTCCAGATACTGAAGATTTAAATAAAGATTTCAACTTAGACGAAACAGAAAATTATACGCAATACCGTCTATCTTTATTAGATTCAGATTTAAGAAGTAACCAAAACTCATTTGTTGTAGATAAAAAAGAAGTAGAAGTATCACTTCCTAACGGTAAAAAAGGTAATACAACTTGGTATTTAGTTCGAATTCCGGTTAGTGCATACGAATTTGGATCTGCTGAAATTTTGAATAATGTACGATACATTCGTATGTTGATGAAAGGATTTTCCAATACTGCAACTTTACGTTTTGCAACCTTTGATTTAGTCAGAAGTGATTGGAGAAAATATGAAAAAAATATTTCATCAGTTAGTGGTGAAAGCAAACAAGATTCAGAGGAAGGAAATGCAACTCTTTTACCTGTATCCAATGTTATTATCAGTGCAGTAAATTTAGAAGAAAATACAACTTCTCGTCCTCCGTATGTATTGCCTCCAGGAATAAGCAGAGAGATTTTAGGCAATACTACCGGCACACAAATGCAAAATGAATCATCCTTAAAATTAGAAATAAAAGAATTAAAAAATTCGGAACCCCGAGGTATTTATAAAAATATAGCATTAGACATGAGACGTTACAAAACTTTAAAAATGTTTGTACATGCTGAAAACATGCAAGATGTCTCAAGTAATAGTATAGATAAAGAAGCTAAGTTTTTTATCCGTATTGGTAGTGATTTGTCAGACAATTACTATGAATATGAATTTCCATTAAAATATACTCCCAATACCGCTATTTCTGCTACTGATATATGGCCTATTGAAAATACAATAGAGTTAAAATTAAAAGATTTGGTGGCTGCTAAAAATGAAAAAGACAAGAATAACTTATATAATAGCACTATTCGTTATCGAAGTCATGTCACGGGAAGTGATGATAAAATTATATATGTAAAAGGTAGACCCTCTATAGGTAACGTTAATTCAATTATGATGGGGGTACGAAATACTTCCAGTATAGATAAGCATGTTGTACTGTGGTTAGATGAACTTCGTTTGTCCGATATTGATAATGAAGGAGGATATGCCGCCAATGCAAGTATTAATTTTAATTTGGCAGATTTTGCTCAAATATCTGCTTCCGGAACCTATCAATCCGTTGGTTTTGGAGCAATCGATAGCAAACCTAGTGAAAGAAGCCAAGATGAAACCAAACAATATATGGTTAGTGCAGCCGTAAATGTAGATAGAGTTCTTCCAGAAAATTGGGGAATGAAAATACCGGTTAGCATTAGCATGTCAGAAACTTTTATAGATCCAAAATATAATCCGTTGGATAATGATGTAAAGTTGAAAAATGATCCAAGAAAAAATGAAATTAAAAAAGTAGTAAGAAGCTATTCTTCACAAAAAAATATTTCAATATCAAATTTAAGAAAAGATAGGACTACCAATAAACAACCTAGGTTTTACGATGTTGAAAATTTATCAGCCTCTTTTTCTTATTCAACTGATTATTTTAGAGATATTTATACTACTTATAGTATATATCAAAATTTACAAGCCTATATAGATTATAATTTCTCACCAAAAGGTATATATTATCAACCATTTAAAAAATTAGGGGTAGTACAAGATACAAGCAGGTTTGCAAAATATTTAAAATGGTTAAAAGAAGTTAATTTCAATCCGGTTCCTACACGTTTGTCTTTTAAAACAGACATAGCAAGAACTTATAATGAATTCCAATACAGAGATATCAATGCCTATCTCAATAATAATCCCAATAGTTACACTCCAATTTTTGCCAATAATTTTTTATTTGGTTGGCAATACAATATTGGATTCAATCTTACACGTTCACTCAAGTTGGATTTTTCATCTGGAACAAGGACGATATTGGATGATATAGGAAACGGATTGCCGGATGACGGAATGATATGGAATGGATTGTTTACCGCAGGAAGGCCTATCAATTTTAATCAAAGATTCCAGTTAAATTATAGAGTTCCTATTCATTTGCTTCCCTATTTGGATTTTACTTCAATGGAAGTAGGATATACAGGTCAATATGATTGGCAGGCTGGTTCTAATTTTCAGACTTCTTATGACCCAACTAACACCGATCCAAGAAAAAGAAGTTTAGGAAATACAGCACAAAATGCACAAACAATAACAGTTATAGGAAATGTTGATTTCAATAGATTTTACAATTATTTTTCAAACTATAAAAAATTTGAGGAAAAAAGAAGAAAAAGACAAAGAGAAATAGACTCCTTAAATAGAGCCTACGAAACAAACTTTGCATTAAAAAAGCCTAAATCATTTAAGAAATACATTATTAAAAATAAATATAGGACTACAGATTATTTATGGATGATAGCAGGTAGTTTCAAGAGAGGTCAAATACAGGTAAATGAAAACAAAGGAACTATCTTACCGGGATTCTTGCCTGAACCTAGTTTTTTCGGAGTAGGAAGATATGCCGGTTCAACAAGTGGTCCAACTTTTGGATTTTTATTTGGCTCACAATTTGATTTAAGAAATAAAGCGGTAACAGAAGGCTGGGTTTCCTTAAATGAATATATGACCAGTCCATATGTAAAAACAAATAACTCACAATTGTCCGCTACCTTACAATTAGAACCGATTAATCATTTACAGATTGATTTAAATATCATGCGTAATCATCAAAAGACATTATCTCATTCAGGATTTAATTCCATTGATCCTATAACAGGACAACTAGTAAATACATTTGTAAATCAATCAGCTATGTTCAGCTCATCCGTTGTATCTTTTGCTACCTCTTTTAAATCCGGAGAATATGTGTATAATAAAATGATAAGCAATTCTATGATTTTATCACAAAGAGTTGCTGCAATACAAGGACAACCTCTAGTTGATTCAAATAATGATGGTTATATAGATGGTTATGGATTAACAAACTCAGAAGTTTTATTACCATCGTTTGTGTCTGCGTTCACGGGTAGGAGTCCGAATAGTCAAAAGATAGGTTATAAACGCAATATGCCGGTTCCTAATTGGAAAATTACCTACGGAGGATTAAAAAATATTCCATTTATTAATTATTGGTTTAAAGAATTTAGAATTAACCATAGTTATATTTCAAATTATACTATTAATGGAGTGCAAACCAATCCTGATTATTATTTATTACAAAACGATACGAAAGCACCTGAACGGGATTTAAATGGTAACAGATACAATTATTATACATACGGTTCCGTTGTCATGTCTGAAGGTTTTAGTCCATTAGCAGGAGTTGATGTAACGATGAGAAATAATATTCAAATTAGAGTAGCATATAATAAAGATAGAATATATTCTTTAGGCTTAACTAATTACACTTTACAGGAGGATTATGGCAATGAGGTGGTATTTGGGTTAGGGTATATTGTGAAAGATGTTAAATTGAAGTTACGCTATAGAGGTGCTACTAAACCAATAACCGGTGATTTGAATATTCGAGGTGATGTTTCAATTAGAGATAACAAAACTACCATCAGACGTTTGGTAGAATTGGATTCACAGGTAACGGGAGGGCAAAATCTAGTTTCATTAAAATTTTCAACAGATTATAGCTTTACAAAGAATTTTAATCTTAAATTTTTCTATGAGCAAATGATTACTAAATATAAAGTTTCTACCGCTTATCCGCTTTCAACCATAAGAGCCGGCTTAAGTGCGACATTTACCTTTGGAAATTAATTATATTTGTAAAGAAAAAATTTTTAAAATGAATATTCCATCTGAATTACTTTATA
The DNA here is from genome assembly GCF_001418685.1 of Apibacter mensalis. Taxonomy (GTDB): domain Bacteria; phylum Bacteroidota; class Bacteroidia; order Flavobacteriales; family Weeksellaceae; genus Apibacter; species Apibacter mensalis. The sequence continues at coordinate 230,703 of NZ_LIVM01000002.1, read as the reverse complement.
GTTCTAAACATATATGGATAAAAATCGAAGGTGTAACGGCTCATATCGGTATTACTGATTACGCTCAAAAACAGCTAGGAGATATTATTTATGTAGATATAAATTGCATAGGTGGTAAACTGAAGATTGATGAAGTTTTTGGTACCTTAGAAGCCATAAAGACCGTGTCGGACCTTTTTATGCCTATTAATGGAAAAGTGCTTGAATTAAACCAGGAGCTGGAAAATTTACCTACATTAGTAAATACGGATCCTTATGGAAAGGGTTGGATTATAAAAATTGAATTACAAGATACTACAATAGACCATTTATTTAATGCTGAAAAATATAAAGAATTGGTTAATTAAACATTATAAAAAAATACGTATTATACTATTTTTATATTTTAGTTTGTTAACGTGGTTATTGCTACGTGCTCCTCAAGGAAATAAAAAGTTGTTAAAATATTTTCCTCTTTTTAATGATAAGTTAATTCATACTATTACATTTTTAGGATTAGCTTTTTTAGCAAAAATGTCTTTTCCGAAAAAAAACCAATTTCAAATAATATGTATAGGTACTTGTTATGGAATTTTGATTGAATTTTTACAAGAATATATGAAACTGGGAAGAACTTTTGAATTTTTTGATATGGTAGCAGATTGCGTTGGTTGTATTATTGGTTCTTACATTGCAAAAAAAATAACTATGAACTTATAAACATTTCGCCTGTTTTAAATTTGCTTCTCTTTTTTAAATTATAGCTTTAACAAAGAATAAACGTTCGATTATTACAATTTTTACTTTAAATTTTAAGAATTTTTCATTTTCTTATTTAGCTACTTTAAAATATTAAATGGGTAAAATATATTAATTTAGCTTAAAATATTAATAATAAAATACCTTATATAAATTAATATTAATGTAAAAGGTAGTAGGTAGGAAAGGTATTTTTATATTCTTATAAAAAATAAAAAATAAAATTAGATTTTATTGATAAAATTATGTAAATTAGCACGTTGAGATTGTTATTATACTTACTTCTACTTTTTACTTTGAATTGCTAGTTTTTGGTCTGATTTCTTCTCAATTAATTTTTTACCAATTTTTTAAAATTTTTATATGAACATTTTTATTTCAAACCTGAATTACAGGTTGACCAACGAAGATTTACATGACTTATTTTCAGAGTACGGAGAAGTTGAATCAGCAAAAATAATACAAGATCGTGAAACCGGAAGATCAAGAGGTTTTGGATTTGTTGAAATGGCAGACGCGGAAGCTAAAACGGCAATTCAGGAATTAAATCAAAAAGAATTTGATGGTAAAGTTATTAATGTCTCAGAAGCTAGACCAAGAGACGAAAAACCTAGAAATAGCTTTAGAAGAAGTTATTAAAAGGTTCATTTATTAATAAATACTGGAATAAAAAACGACTGAATTATATTCAGTCGTTTTTTATTTATAAGTAAATTCAATTGATCTTTATAATTTAAAATCAAATCCCAAATAAAACATAGAAGACACTATAGGAGCATAAATTATCGAGGTATCGAAATAGGAACCAAAAGGATTTTCAGAATTTATAATTGGATTTTTTTGTTTATAGTTGCTCAGATTTTCCACCCCTAAATAAGTCCTGAATTTATCTGTAAAATATCTGGATAATTGAGCATTCATTAGCGTATAATTAGGAGAAAACGATTTTCGTTGATACTCTATCGGGTTTTGAGAGGTATTAGGAAGTCTTTGTTTACCTATGTATTGCCATGTAAAATCCATCGCCCATTTACTTTTATTTTCAGTCTCTTGAGTAGTATACGATATAGAAAATAGACCTCTATTTTTAGAAGTAAATGGAACTTGTCGCCTACCTTCAGCATAATCTGCTTTAATATCATACCATTTATAAGCAAAATGTAATTCCAGGTTGGTAATAGGTATAATATCCCATACAGCCTGAAAAGTATTTGAAAATGATTTCCCATCTAAATTATAAAACCATAGAGCTTGGGAGGATCGATCAAGGTCTATAAGAATTTGTTTTTTAAAATCCGTTCGGTAATAATCGATCGTAAATGTATTTTTGACAGTTCCCATTTTAAAATTTTGAATTAAACTACCCCCATAATTCCATGCGATTTCAGGTTTTAAACCATAAATATCGCCATGGTTTGATTGAATATATACCTTACGTGAAGAGGCAAAATACTGCATATTTTCTGAAAAAATATTGGCTGTTCTCATACCTTTCCCGGCAGCTAAACGAAGGGTGGTTTTAGGCAAAAAAGAATATTTAATATTAATTCTCGGTAGTACTTGGTTCCCCGCCAAATTATGAAAATCTGTTCTTACTCCTGTTACTAAAGTTAAATTTTTAATTGCTGTATTCGTATATTCGGCAAATATACCCGGTACATTTTCAGTTCTTTTAAAATTAGTATTTTCAAAATCCTCATTGAATGCATCATGAAGATAACTTGCACCTAGCGTATATTTATGATTAGTGTTGCCCATGATACTTTCAAATAATAAATTGGTGAAAAATGAATTTTCATTACCGGTATAAATTCTTTGACCAAAATAGCTGTCAATATTGTGATGAATAAACTTAGTTTGTAAACCTATACTCTGATAAGGCTTACTAAGATATACAAATCCGGTTTTGTTCCATATTTCAAAATGTGTATTTTCAATACCTAGCCCATAATGATTTTTAGTCAGGCGGTCCGTTGATTCTCTAAATTTTTTTTCGCCCCCTGTTTGTTTATCATAAAGCGCTTGAATACCAATTTGAGAACCCCATCCATTGTTTTTAATTCCATCATAATGAATGATATCCATTATATTTATTTGCTTGGAAATAGGACTGTCAAGAAATCCATCATGATTCATATCTTCTTTAGCCAGTCTACCGCTTAGATGGGTTAAAATTGTATTGCTCCAATTATTGGAAATAGATGAAGCGTTAATTACATTTAATTCCAAACGAGCATTATGATTACCAAAAAAATTGATAGTGGTGAAATTCTTATCTTTATACTTCATTAATTCAGTATTAATTTGACCGGTAATTGCTTCGTAACCATTAGTAACCGTACTGCCTCCCTTGGTAAGTTGAATACTGCTTATCCAGGTGCCGGGTATAAAATTTATACCACTGGCACTAGACAATCCTCTTACTTCCGGCATATTGTCAACTGTGATGGAAGTATATTTTTGATCTAATCCTAACATTTTGATTTGTTTTGAACCTGTTACTGCATTGGTAGTTGATATGTCTACAGTGGGATTCGTTTCAAAACTTTCTGCCAAATTACAACAAGCGGCTTTCAACAATTCAGTTTTATTAATAGTATAAGTAAGAGAAGCGGAATTGGCTTTTATGCTCACCGCATTAGCCCTTTGTCGTATCACAACTTCATCCAATACTTTATCTGAGCGAGAAGGTTCCGCATCTAAAAAAACGTCTACGGGATGATCCACAGATTCTATTTTAATTTCTTGGGGAATAAAACCTTCTTTAACTGTTTCAATAGTAAAGAGACCTTCGTGATACATCAACTCAAAATTACCTAAGCTGTCCGTAACAGTTTTCATAATTGGATGTTCTTTCCAATTCACATTGGCGCCCCTAATCGGGATATTTTTTCCATTTTCTAAAGTAGTTAATATACGACCTTTTAATGTTTTATGCTGAGCTATTGAAAATAAGCCATAAAAGAGCAAAAACATACTTATATATTTTTTCATTTATTTTCATTTATTTGTAAAAATTGATTATTTATACTTGCACTATTGAGAATTGACTATACACAATAATGCTACTATTTCTATCATAAAGAAAATAGAATATAGATTAACAATGAAAAAATATACTTTATCCGTAGTAGGTATAACGGCAATACAATTTATATAATTGAGAAATAGGAGGGGGAGGGTTGCAATAAAGTTGCGCGACACCTTCTTTTTGACAAGATGCCCAATTAAATAGATTCCAATTCAAATTGGGAAGGATTCCTATAAAATTAAAAATGAAATGTTGAAAATTAGTCTCAAATGAGAAAAATGTATTTTCATTAGATTTTATTAGTATGTCCTTACAGCATAAATCTCTTTTAAAAGTAGGATTATCCTTCTTTTTCGAATGTTTTAATTCATTAGAAAATTTTTTAAAATTAATAGTATAGCCTATATTCTCTCCATGACACCAATTTTGGTATATAAAGATGTTTAGATTTGCAAATAAAACCAGGCAAATCAGAATTATAGACTGAATTAATTTCATAAGTTAAAGATAGAAAAAATTCATTTTGATTTAACAGTTGAATATATAGGTAATATATAAAGTTCTTTTATATCAATGTTTAAAATGTCGTATTCCTGTAAATATCATGGGAATATTGTATTCATTACAGGCGTCAATGCTTTCTTTATCACGTAGGGATCCTCCGGGCTGAATAATAGCTTGTATACCGTTCTTGGCAGCGGTATCTACTACATCTCGAAAAGGAAAGAAAGCATCCGAAGCCAGTACTAAATTATCTGTTCTTTTTTCTTTAGCGCGTTCAATAGCTTGTTGCGCTGCCCATATTCTATTGGTTTGTCCTGAACCAATACCCAGGGCTTGTAGTTCTGAAGCTACCACTATCGCATTAGATTTAGCATGTTTAACTATTTTTTGAGCAAAAATTAAATTTTCCAATTGTTTTTGATTCGGTGCTGTATTAGTTACTTGTTTGAAGTCATTAACAGTAGCATGATCAACATCCTGCACTAATAAACCACCATCAACCTTTACCAATTCAATTGAATCAGTTAAAGAATTGTTTACTTTAATAACGCGTAAACTTTTTTTGGTAGATAATATTTGTAATGCTTCGCCGGTAAATGAAGGTGCAATAACTATTTCTAAAAAAACAGTTACCAATAGTCGAGCGGTGTTTTCATCCACGGAGCGATTAAAAGCAATAATTCCTCCAAAAATAGAGATCGGATCGCATTGAAAAGTTTTTTGATATGCATCGGCGCTGTTTTTTCCTAATGCTACCCCGCATGGAGTAGAATGTTTTACCGCACAACAACAGGTCTCAGAAAATTCATTAACTACTTTATAAGCCATATCCATATCACGGAAATTGTTGAATGAAAGCTCTTTTCCTTGTAATTGTTCCAAGTCTTTCATTGCACCATTTTTAGTTTTATCAATATAAAAGGCGGCTTTTTGATGAGGATTTTCCCCATATCTTAGGTCTTCTACTTTTTCAAAAGAAGTGGTTAAGTAGTGAGGATAATCATCACGTAATAAATAATTGGCAATGGCTGCATCATAGCAAGAGGTAAGATTAAAAACTTTACCGGCCAACCATTTTCGTGTATTTTGGGAAGTGTCTCCTTCTTTTTTTATTTCTTTAATTACTAGTGCGTAATCTTCAATTTGAGAAACAACAGTTACCGAATGAAAATTTTTGGCTGCCGAACGTAGCATAGCAGGTCCTCCAATATCTATAAATTCTATCATTTCCGATTCGGGTAATCCTTCATTTAGTTTATCAAAAAATGGATATAGATTAACTACAACCATATCTATGGTATCTATCTTAAGATTATGAATAGATTGTATATGATCTTCTTTTGTTCTGGAAGCCAGTATTCCTCCATGTATGGTAGGATGTAAAGTTTTAACTCTTCCATCTAATATTTCAGGAAAATGGGTGTAATCACTTATTTCTGTAACTTGTATATTATTGGATTTTAAATATTTATATGTCCCTCCGGTTGAAATGATTTCATAACCTTGAGATTTTAAAAAAATAGACAAATCAATTATATTAGTTTTGTCTGAAACACTTATCAAAGCTTTTTTCATCAGTATAATTTTAGATTTATTCGGCAATTAAATAAAAAGCTTTTCCTTTAATATCATCATCAATAGATAAAGGATAATCCTTATATTCTTCCCAGTAAATATTTTTAAGCTTAATACCATTTTCTTTAGCATATTTATCTAATATGTAGCGGGCATTAAAAAGATTATGAACTTTTTCATTTATAGGAGTTGTAATTGCTTTTCCGGCTGGAAGTGAAAGTATGCTCATAGTGTTATTGGCAGGAATTATATTTGAATCTAAATCTACCGGATAACCGGAATAAAAAACAGCAGTTTTAGCTACGGTATCATATGTACTGTAATATATGATAGGATTTTTAATATCTATGTGAGAAAATTTTAAACTGTCCGTTAAGTAATTAGATATTTCATGTAAGGATTTATACATAGCTTTATACACTTCGAAAGAATTGGTGGAAGTTTCATTTTTAATTGCTAACAATTGTATGCCTTTAAAATCCAAATACTCGGTATCACCTTCATTGAGTTGTTTATTAGATCGTCCGTTTTGGAGTAAAACTGTAAGTTTTTCAAAGCTTTTATTTAGGCTTTCTTCAAGTTTATGAGAATATAAATAAGCAAAAATACGTGTAAAATAAGTAAAATTATCCGTTTTGAGATGGAATGAAACACGGGTTACTCCTTCATTCGATTTAAAATTTATATCCTCAATACAAACTACTCCAGTTTCAACAAAAATTATTTGAGATTTTATATAATTGTTTACTTTACTTGTTAATATTTTATATTCTCCTTTACCAATAGTATGATCTTTCGAATTATTCCAAGTTAAACTGCTACCGGCTCCTTTATAGGGAGAGAAATAATTTATTCTGGTGTTCACAGAATCTTCATTAATTAATAGCCCCCAAGATGCGTAATTTTCAAGATCATTAAATTCTGCAAATACTTCACTAATTGGATTGTTAAACTCTTTGGTAGTTATAATTTCTATTTTTTTTGGAAGAAATGATGGCATTATGCAACCGGCAACAATTATTAAAAAAACTAAAAACAGAAAAATATTAACAATCTTTTTCATGTAAATAAATAAGAAGTTATAATATGTAAAAAAATGAATTTAGTGTGAAAACACAAAGCTACAAAAAACAAAATGTACAGAAATGTAAAAAGACTTTTAATTTTATAAAGAAAGGACACTGATGTATGCAATGTCCTTACTATTAGTATAATAAATTGGTATTATTTTTTAATATTAGGTAAAGTTTCAGAAGCTATTACAGTGCCTTCTATTTTAACGGGTAAATTGGGTTTTTTCTCATCATTAGAAGAAATAGTAATGGTTCTACTGAATTTACCAACGTTAGAAGTATTGTAAGTTACTGTAATTTCTCCTTTCTTTCCTGGAGCAATCGGTTCTGTAGGCCATTGAGGTACTGTGCATCCACAAGATGTGTTTATATTGGAAATTATTAATGGTTTATCTCCTATATTTTGAATTTTTACAATCCTTTTACCGTCAGATCCTTTGTTTATTTTACCGTAATCCACTGTATTATTATCATAATTGATAATTTTTATTTCTTGAGCATTACTGAAAATATATGTTCCGAGTAGGAATGCTGAACTTAAAATAAATTTTTTCATGTTTGATATTATTTAACTGTAATTTTTTATATCATTGAACTTGTCCTTTAATTTTTAAAAGTTTTCTTGAAACCTTAGGATCATTACTATATACTTCAATTGATTTTGAAAACTTTCCGAGTTTTTTTGTGTTATACTTAACATTTATCTCACCTGATTTTCCCGGTAAAATGGGAGTTTTGGTCCATGAGGGAACAGAACATTCACATGAAGATTTAACATTAGAAATAATTAAAGGTTTATCACCTGTATTAGTAAACTTAAAAATTTGATTGCCATCTGAATCTTTTTTTATTGTTCCATAATCGATTTGATCTTGATCAAATGATATAGATTGAGCGGAAATAAAATACCCTAAAAAAAATAGGATAATTAACATAGCAGTTTTATTCATAAATGTACAGATATTAATTTAAATTTTACTTTAGCTTAATTGGTCTTTCAAAAATAATACCATCTGCTAACATAATTGGAAATAAAATTGCATTTTTACAAAAAAATAAAGTTTATACAACCTATCGCAATTTAGCTTTTTCATATTGTGGAGGCCATTCCAAATCTCTTTTTAAAATATTGGCCGCTTCAAAAACAAAATATGGGTTACGTAATAATTCTCTACCAATAAATATTAAATCAGCTTCTTTATTTTCAAGAATTTCTTCTGCTTGGATGGCATTGGTAATCAATCCTACAGTACCGGTTATTATGCCGGAATTATTTTTAATTTTATTAGCAAACGGTACTTGATAATTTGGCTTATTGGGTATTTTTGCTTGAGCAGTTAAGCCACCGGATGAAACATCTAAAACTTCAACACCCAAATTTTTTATAATTTCAGCTAATTCTATAGATTCATCCACCGTCCAGCCACCTTCTTCCCAATCAGTAGCAGATATTCTTACCCATAATGAAACCTTTTTTGGAATTATTTGTTTTATTGATTCTATAATTCTAATTAGCAACCGAATTCTGTTTGGAAAGTTGCCACCATAATCATCTTTTCTTAAATTACTTAGTGGAGATAAAAATTCATGAATTAGAAATCCGTGCGCAGCATGAATTTCAATGATATCATAACCCGCTTTAACAGCTCTTTCAGCTCCTTCTCTAAAATCATTGATAATAATGTTTATTTCATCAACTGAGAGTTCTTTGGGCTTTTGAGAATGTATATCAAAAGGAATGGAAGAAGGTGCTACAATAGCCCATTTACTGTATCCGTCTTCAAGTTTTTCATTTGGGAGCCAAGGAACAGGAGTACTTGCCTTCCTACCAGCATGAGCTAATTGGATCCCCGCCAAACATTTATTGTCATGAATGGATTGGACTATTTTACTTAATTTAAGTATATGTTCATCTTTCCAGATACCTAAATCCTTATACGTTATTCTACCTTGAGGTGAAACAGCAGTAGCTTCTTGTATAATTGCGGAAACTCCTCCAACAGCGCGAGATCCATAATGTACTAAATGCCAATCATTGGCAAACCCATCCCTCCCGAAATATTGACACATAGGAGACATTACAATTCTGTTTTTGAGAATGTTATTTTCTAGATTTAAAGGTTGGAATAATTTTGACATAATATAACATATTTAGGTTTTTATTGTTTTTCTAGATAACTAACAATAACTATGATGCTCTTATTAAAATGTATATCAATCAAAGTTAATAATTTTAAAATGGATACTTCAATAAAAAATAAATTATATTAAAAAATATTTTATTTTTGTAAATATAATATATACAAAAGTATGATAGGATATATCAGAAATTCCTTGACATTAGTGTTAACGTTTAGCATATCTTTAAGACTCTGTTCTCAATCATTATCATTTTCTGAATCTCAGATTATTATGTATAAAGAAAATAATCTGATCAAAGCAGTCGAAAAGCAAGAAGAAGCCTATCAGTTCGATTTAAAATCTTATAAAGGGTTGCGCTTTCCTCAAGTAGATCTATTCGGTGCCGGTATATATCGAGATAAAAAAATTGGTGCTAATTTAAATGGCGCAAGATCAGAAATTGCTAATATTTTAGACCTAGCAGATCCAGAAGAACTTGGAAATTGGGATGTAAATTTTCTTAAAAGAGATATAGCATTGGGAGGGATTAAATTTACTTGGCCACTATTCACAGGAGGAAAAATAAATGCAGCGATTGAAGCATCTAAAATTAAGGCAGAAATAGGAAATAAGGAATTAATAAGCACTAAAAATAAACTTATTTCAGAATTAGCTGAAAGATATTTTCAGGTCAAGCTCGCTGAAGAAGCGGTTAATGTCAGAAAACAAGTTTTGGAAGGTATGAATCAGCATTTGTATGATGCGACTAAAATGGAGCAACAAGGGGTAATAGCCCCTGTTGAAAAACTTCAAGCAGTTGTTGCAGTTTCAGAAGCTAATCGTCAGTTACTTGCTGCTCAAAAAGATGCCCAATTAGCTAGATTAGCTTTGGCAAATACATTAGGTGTAGACCAAGTTATAGAAGAATTATCCACCCCATTTTTTATTGTTCCTTATTTACAACCTTTACACTATTATCAGGACTTCGCAATTGATAATTATCCGGAATTACAAAAGCTCCAACTTCAAGTCGAATTATCAGAACAGTCAATAAAATCTAAGCAATCAACATATTATCCAACCATATCTGCTTTAGGAAATTCAATTTTAATTCACAATAATCCGATAGGAGGGACTGAAAGAAATAGAAAACCGTGGTCTTTAGGAGTAGGGTTAACCTATAATATTTTTAGCGGAATGCAACACAAAAATGAAATTAAATCAGCAAAAGCTCTTAAAGAAAGTATTGTGTATCATCAAGATAAATCCAAAAAGGATATACGGACCATGATTGAAAAAATATTTCAGGATTTACAAAAACAAGAAGAACAAATACAAAACTTAGATGTTCAGATTGTTCAAGCAGAAGAATTAGTAAGAGTAAGAAAAAGAGGATTTTCAGAAGGGGTTCAAACCTCTACGGATGTGGTCGATGCAGAAATGAATTTGTCAGGAATAAAGCTGCAAAAATTACAAGCCAGTTATAATTATGTAGTCGATTTAGCATCTTTATTAGAATATAGCGGATTGAGTCAAGATTTTATAAAATATACTAATCAATAATCATTTTATATGAAAAGTAAACTTATAAGTTCAATCATAAGTATTATTATAATTGTAGCAATAATAGGACTTTCAATTTGGTTTATGAATAAACCGATCCAAGCGACTATACAAGGTCAGGTTGATGCTACACAAATCAACGTTTCTCCTAAAATTGCAGGAAGGCTTGAACAAGTTTTAATAAAAGAAGGAGATATGGTAAAAGAAGGAGATTTATTGGCCGTATTAAGTACACCGGAGTTGGATGCTAAATTAGTGCAAGCTGAATCAGCTAAGGCTGCTGCAGAAGCACAAGATAAAAAAGCGAGAAAAGGGACAAGATCGGAACAAATACAAGGTGCCTACAATCAGTGGCAACAAGCAAAAGCTTCAGCAGAATTAGCAGATAAAACTTACGAAAGAATGCAGAATTTATATAATGATAAAGTCATATCTGCACAAAAAAGAGATGAAGCATATACGCAAAGTAAGGCTTCCAGAGAGTTGGAAAAAGCAGCCTATGCAAATTATAAAATGGCGATGAATGGATCGAGGAGTGAAGATAAAGAAGCGGCATCTGCCCAAGTTAATCAAGCTCAAGGAGCAATACAAGAGGTATTAGCTTATAAAAAAGAAGCTAAAGTACTTTCTCCTTCAACGGCAGAAGTTTTAAAAATAATTCCCAATAAAGGAGAGGTAGTAAGTGCCGGATATCCTATTGTGAACTTAGTTGATTTAAATGATGTTTGGGTAGTATTTAATATTAAAGAGAATTTAATGTCAAGTTTTAGTAAAGGAGCTACTTTTTGGGCACAAGTTCCCGCTTTAAATAATAAAAAAATAAAATTACAAGTTAGATATATTGCAGCTCAGGGAGACTTTGCTACATGGAGTGCCACCAAAACTCAAGGAGATTTTGATATGAAAACTTTTGAAATTAAAGCATATCCAATAGAAAAAGTAGATGGTTTGAGACCCGGTATGAGTGTCATAGTTGAAGATAATTCTTTGAAGAAACACTAATGCAAAAAGGCTTTTTCTCCATATTTATAAGTGAGATGCAAAGACTATTGACTAGTCCAAGGTTAATATTTTTGGCAGTAATTTTACCTTGTGGATTGTTTCTATATTATGCAAGTCTTTTGCAAGATGGAGTTCCCCGAAAATTTCCGGTTGTTTTGTTAGATCAAGATAAATCCAATACATCGAGAAAATTAGGAAGAATGTTAAACGCAACTTCTTCATTGGATATTGTAGCTGAAGTTGAAAACGAAAAAGATGGGGAGAAAATGATTCGGACGGATAAAGCATTTGCCCTACTTATTATTCCGAGAAATTTTGAAGATGATATATATAGAAATATAGATACTCAAGTAGTATGTTATTATAATAATAACTATCTCTTAGCCGGAGGGCTTATCAATAAAGCTTTTCAATCTACAGTAGGCTCTTTTGCTGCTCAAGCTCATATAAACGGTTTAACTCAAAAAGGATTGACTCAAAAACAAGCAATAGCAGCTGCTTCTCCAATAATTACGAAACAGCATATACTATTTAACCCCTATACAAACTATTCCTATTATCTTACTATAGCTTTAATGCCTATGAGCTTGCAGATTATTATGATGGTGGTATCTATTTATGTTTTAGGATCAGTTTTAAAAGACAGAAAAGGCAGAGAACTTTTTGTAAGAAGCAAAGGTAATGTATGGGTATCGTTTTGGGCTAAAATCTTACCGTATACGATTCTATTTTCAATAATTGGCTTTTTTATGAACAGTCTATTATATTATAAATTAGGAGTGCCACTGAGAGGTAATTTCATTATAGTAAATATTTATTTTATAGTATTTGTAATAGTTTGTCAATTATTTGGGCTATTTTACGTCAGCTTTAATAAAGATTTGCGTTCGGCACTTACGTTAGGCGGATCTTATTCAGCTATAGCATTTTCATTCACAGGATATACTTTTCCTAAAGAAGGCTTACCAAATATTATACAATATTTGAGTTATACGTTTCCATTTACTTCTTATTTGCGATTTATTATTGATTATGCCATAAGAGGTATTGCCATTGGAAGCCTTAACTTCGGTTATATAATAGCCTTTATGGTATTTTGTTTATTAGGAATTCTTTCAATGCCGAAGTACAATCGATTATTAAAACAAGGGGGATATTATGTTTAAATATTTATCAGAATATATATCAATAATTGGCAAAACATTTATAAATGAGATTCGTCTTATTTTTTCAGATGCTGCTGTAAAATCATCTTACCTTATTAGCCCTATAATAGTCGGCTTTCTATATTCATACATATATTCACATGAAATTATTACTAAAATACCTATCGCTGTTGTGGATCAGGACCATTCACAGATGACACATAGTATTACACGAATGTTAAATTCATCTCAACAGGTCACCATTGATTACTCTGCTACGAGTTTGTTAGAAGCTGAAAACCTTTTTAACTTAGGTAAAATTAAAGGTATTATTCTCTTACCGAATGATTTTACCAGAAAATTACAAAGAGGAGAAGTTCCTGTCATCTCGGTATACTGTGATGCCTCATATATGCTCTATTATAAACAGTTTTTGACTTCTGTTACGGCTTCTATTGGAACCTATAGTGCGCAAATAGAAGTTAACAAACTAATGGCAGGTGGAACTCCTCAAAAACAAGCAGTTTCTTCAAGAAGACCAATCGATACAGTTTCGGTTCCACTATTTAATATTGTTTCAGGATATGCAACATTTGTAATGCCGGCTGTATTTTTGATTGCCATACAAACATTACAAATTTCAGCTATGGGAGTTTTGGGCGGGACACAAAGAGAAAGAAAATCATTTACTAAACTATATCCTTTTATAAAAAAGCCATTAGGATCAATTCCTGTTTTATTGGGCAGATCAGGAGTTTATTTATTAATATCTATGATATTGATGTTAATTCAGGTAGGATTAGTAATGGGGATTTTTAAATTTCCACAACGGGGTAATCCATTTGAAATATTTGTTTTTTTAATTCCGTTTATTTTTTCAGTGACTTTTTTAGGTATATTCTTAATGAATTTCTTTAAAAAAAGAGAAGATGCTATAATGATAGTAACTATCTTTTCCATACCTTCATTATTTTTGTGCGGAGTATCTTGGCCCACATTAGCATTTCCACAATGGATAAAAGTGATTTCCTATTTATTTCCATCTACTTTAGCAGTAAAAGGTTTCTTAGAGATAACACAATCAGGAGCTTCACTTATAGAAATAAAAGAACTTTGGTTGCAAATGTGGATCATGTGTTTTATTTATTTCGTAATTGCCGCGTTAACATTAAAAAGATTAAGTTATGTTAATGTTAGATAAAATACGGGTAATTTAGAATATAATACTCAGTATAAGTATTAAACTATTGCTTTATATTTTCATTTGATTTCCATACATTTTATTTTTTTAAATAATCAGATATTTTTGACTTGTGAGTTATATCATATAAATATGTAGATTTATATTATTAGATTTGTATATACAAAAAATAAGAAAATTAATTTATTTTAAATTATGGAAAATTTAATAAAATCTCTAGAGAAACATGGAATCTCAGGTATTAAAGAAATTGTTCACAATCCAACGTATGAACAACTTTATCAAGCGGAAATGGATCCTAAAAATGAGGGATATGAGAAAGGGGAATTGACTACTTCAGGAGCTGTGGCCGTTAAAACAGGAGTTTTCACCGGACGTTCACCTAAGGACAGATATATTGTAAAAGATTCAGTAACCGAAAATACTATATGGTGGGATGGGAAAATTAATGTTCCGACAACTCCACAAACTTTCGATAATCTTAAAGGTTTAGTAGCCAAACAACTTTCCAATAAAAAATTGTATGTGGTTGATACATTTTGTGGAACCAATAAAGATACAAGAATGAAAGTTAGATTCGTAATGGAAGTAGCATGGCAGGCACATTTCGTAACCAATATGTTTATACGTCCATCTCAATACGAGCTAGAACACTATGGAGAGCCGGATTTCTTTATTATGAACGGTTCTAAGGTAACCAATCCTAATTGGAAGGAGCAAGGGCTGAATTCAGAAAACTTTGTAATGTTTAACCTTACTCAAAAAGTACAAATTATTGGAGGAACTTGGTACGGAGGAGAAATGAAAAAAGGAATGTTCTCTATGATGAATTACTATTTACCATTAAAAGGAATGGCTTCTATGCACTGTTCGGCTAATGTTGGAGAAGCTGGTGATGTAGCCATTTACTTCGGATTATCAGGTACAGGAAAAACTACTTTATCAGCAGATCCAAAACGTTATCTTATCGGTGATGACGAGCACGGGTGGGATGATAACGGAGTATTTAATTATGAAGGAGGTTGCTATGCAAAAGTAATTGATCTTTCCGAAGAAAAAGAACCGGACATTTGGAGAGCAATCAGACGCGATGCATTATTAGAAAATGTAGTTGTAAAATCTGATGGAGAAGTTGATTTCAAAGATAAGTCTATTACAGAAAATACCCGTGTATCTTATCCTATTTACTATATCAATAAGATTGTTCTTCCTTCTAAAGCCGGACATGCTAAAAAAATTATTTATTTATCAGCAGATGCATTTGGAGTATTACCTCCGGTTTCCATATTAGATGAAGAACAAGCACAATATCATTTTTTATGCGGGTACACATCTAAATTAGCAGGAACAGAAAGAGGTATTACAGAACCTCTACCATCATTCTCACCTGCATTTGGTGAAGCATTTCTCTCATTACATCCAACCATGTATTCAAAAACATTAGTATCTAAAATGAAAAAGCATGGAGCTAAAGCTTATTTAGTGAATACCGGATGGAACGGTACTGGAAAACGTATATCTTTAAAAGATACCCGTGCTATAGTGGATGCTATCATCGATGGATCTATCGAAAAAGCAGACACTAATAAAATACCCTATTTAAATTTAACTTTCCCGACTAAATTACCAAACGTATCCGATATATTAGACCCAAGATCTACTTATTCTAATGTATCTGAGTGGGAAACAAAAGCTAAAGACCTTGCTGCTAAATATATTGAGAACTTCAAGCAATATACTGATACAGAAGAGGGTAAAAAATTAGTAGCAGCAGGACCTAAAATATAATCAACAAACTTAATTACATTCTAAAATTCTCTGATTTTTTTAATTTCAGAGAATTTTTTATGACCCATTACCAATCAATATCATACAATCCAACCTTGATCGAAAACTATTAATTTTTTTCGAATTAATACTTTATAAAAATCATAATTTACAAGTTTAACAATTGATTCAACCATTTTAACATAATATAGAAAATTAACGAATAATTCCTAACTTTGGCTCCGTATGAAAGATTTATTTGCAGATTTAAATGAGGTTCAAAAACAAGCAGTTAGTACAATAGAAGGGCCTTTAATGATTATTGCAGGTGCAGGTTCGGGAAAGACTAGAGTCTTAACTTACAGGATTGCCCATCTTATAGATAAAGGAGTGGATTCATTTAATATTCTTGCTCTTACATTTACGAATAAAGCAGCTCGAGAGATGAAAGAGAGAATATCTTTATTGATTGGGGGTACTGAAGCAAAAAATTTATGGATGGGAACATTTCATTCCGTTTTTGCAAGAATTTTACGTGCAGAAGCGATTAAATTAGGATTTCCTTCCAATTTTACTATTTACGATCAACAAGATTGTATA
This sequence comes from Apibacter mensalis, assembly GCF_001418685.1. Lineage (GTDB taxonomy): Bacteria > Bacteroidota > Bacteroidia > Flavobacteriales > Weeksellaceae > Apibacter > Apibacter mensalis. Next base: position 214,383 of record NZ_LIVM01000002.1, on the reverse strand, counting down.
AATGTTATAAAAAAAATAATTAACGAATTACAGCTTGATACGGATATATATAAGCCTAAACAAGTTTTAGGACGCATATCAAGTTATAAAAATAATTTAATAACAGTTCGTGCATATTTTAATAATCCGGAATTAATTCAAGCAGATACCGCAGCCATGCGTCCTAAAATTGGTAATATTTATCAAGCCTATGTAGAACGTTGTTTTAAATCAGGCGCAATGGATTTTGATGATTTGTTGCTTAGAACCAATGAGTTGCTTACTCGTTTTCCGGAATCCTTAGCCAAATATCAAGACCGTTTTCGCTATATTATGGTGGATGAATATCAAGATACCAATCATTCTCAATATTTGATTGTAAAAGCACTTGCATCAAGATTTGAAAACATTTGTGTTGTTGGAGATGATGCACAATCCATTTATGCATTTAGAGGAGCGAATATTAAAAATATATTAAATTTCAAAAAAGATTATCCGGATGCAAAAATTATTCCACTAGAACAAAACTATCGATCCACTCAGATCATTGTGGAAGCTGCCAACGAGGTTATCGCTAAAAATCGAGATCAGCTAGAAAAGAATGTTTGGACGCAAAATCCTTCCGGTGATAAAATTCCTGTTTATAGAGCCTTATCTGATGCAGATGAAGCGAATTATGTAGCCTCAGAGATATTTTCACTAAAAATGTCTCAACAGAAAAAAAATAAAAATTTTGCCATACTTTATCGTACCAATGCTCAATCAAGAGCTATAGAAGAAGCGTTACGAAAGAAAAATATATCTTATAAAGTATTTGGAGGTCTATCTTTTTACCAAAGAAAAGAAATTAAGGATCTTTTAGCCTATTTAAGAGTTTTAGTGAATCCGAAAGATCAGGAAGCATTATTAAGAATAATAAATTATCCGGCCAGAGGAATAGGAGATACTACTGTAAATAAGCTTATTGTCGGAGCTGATCAGCAACAAAAGTCCTTGGATGAAATTTTAAATCAGATTGAACTATTGGGTAATTCTTTGGGTATAAATAAGCCAACTATTGATAAATTAGCAAACTTTTGGACCATGATTAAAAGTTTTCAAGTTTTATTGAAGACTGAGAATGTTTATGAAGTAGCCATGAAAGTTGCCGTTACATCAGGGATTCTTAAGACATTAAAAGAAGATGATACTCCTGAAGGAATTTCCAGAGTTGAAAATATTCAAGAATTATTAAATAGTTTACAAGGATTTGTAGATGAGCAGACACAGCTGGATGAAGGTGATTCCAGTTTAAACTTTTTCCTAGAAAATATTGCGTTGGCTTCTGATTTGGATTCAAGAGATGAACATGATGATAAAGTTTCATTAATGACCATACATTTAGCAAAAGGATTGGAATTTCCGGTTGTTTTCATAGTAGGATTAGAAGAAAATTTATTTCCTTCTCAGATGTCATTAAATACACGTCAAGAATTAGAAGAAGAAAGAAGATTATTTTATGTAGCATTAACCAGAGCTCAAGAAAAAGCTTATTTTACTTATGCAACGACTAGATTCAGGTGGGGGAAAATAGTTGAAGGAGAGCCAAGTAGATTTTTAGAAGAAATTTGTGAAAAGCACCTTGAAATATTGAATATTAGCTTTACTAATACGATAAGAAACCATTCGGGTTTAAATTCAGATTTATTTGCAGATGATTTTGCCCCAAGATATCCAAAAAGTTCTGACCCTGTTTATAAGAAGTTGAAAGGGCAAATTAAACCTCCTCAAAACTTAAAATCTATTTCTAACGCCAAACTAGCGAATCCGGTAGGTGGTTCGGTTGCTAATTTAAAAATTGGGGATTATGTTTTGCATGATCGTTTTGGTAAAGGAAAAGTGGTTTCTATAGAGGGAGATCCTGAAAATGCAAAAGCACTTATAAATTTTGAAAATGAAGGAGATAAAAAGTTATTGTTGAAATTCGCTAAACTTAAAGTTTTAGGTTAAAAAAATATAATTTATTAAAAGTATATTCCTAATAATTAACCTATAACTATGTAAAATCATTAATATATAAAGAATAGTAAAAAATAAAAAAAGAAGAAAACGGTGGATAAAGCCGTTTTTTTTATTTCTTATTTAAAAATATAAAATATTTACAAAATATCTTTGCACTATTTGATCAACCTAAATAAAATTACGCTTGTTTCTTAAGTAAATCTTTAAGCATAATATTTTGTTTACTTACATTTCAGATGAATATATTTTAGTTTTGTAGTTATAATATATAAATAATGAGATAACTATTTTTAATTGCTCAGAGTATATTTTTTAACGCTTAAATAAATTAATATATTTAAGCGTTAAAATTTTTTATTACTAATAAAAATCATATAATTATTTTTAATTATTATAATTTTTTATTTTACAAATATAATAGATATAATATATTGTAAATGTATTTTAATATAGTAATTATATTGTTAATATTTTTTTATATATATAATGCTAAATTTTTAAAGTAAAAATATTATTGGATAATAATTTGTAATTTGGCATAGTAATAGCTATATTGCATACAAATATTATAATATGAGGAATATTTATGCTATATTATTAAAATCAATCAATTGATTTGATGTAAAGGTTTATTAAACACTCAAAAAAAAACTTTATTAACACTTAAAGAGCAATTCAAAATGAGCAACGAGAAGTTGACTACTACTGCTGGAAATCCGATAGCTAATAATCAAAAATCATTGACGGCAGGCTTAAGAGGTCCCGTTCTAATGCAAGATTATCAACTAATTGAAAAATTAGCGAATCAAAACAGAGAACGTATACCTGAAAGAGTAGTTCACGCTAAAGGTTGGGGGGCTTTCGGGACCTTTACGGTGACTCATGATATCACCCGTTACACAAGGGCAAAAATCTTTTCAGAAATTGGGAAAAAAACCAGAATGTTGGCGCGTTTTTCAATGGTTGCCGGTGAATCGGGAGCATCAGATCTAGACAGAGATGTTAGAGGTTTTGCTTTAAAATTTTATACTGAAGAAGGGAATTGGGATATGGTCGGAAATAATACTCCCGTGTTTTTTATTAGAGACGGTTATAAGTTTCCTGATTTTATCCATACTCAAAAAAGACACCCTAAAACGAATTTAAGATCCAGTGAAGCCATGTGGGACTTTTGGTCATTAACCCCAGAAAGTTTACATCAAGTAACCATCTTAATGTCAGACAGAGGGATTCCTAAAAGTCCGATGCATATGCATGGGTTCAGTTCGCATACCTTCTCATTCTGGAATAATAATGGAGAACGATTTTGGTTTAAACTCCATTTCAAAACTCAACAATCAATACAAAATTTAACCAATAAAGAGGCAGAAGAAATTACCGGTAAAACAAGAGAATATTATCAGGAACAGTTATTCGGGGCAATAGAAAAAGGAGATTTTCCTAAATGGACGGTTTATGCTCAAATCATGCCGGAAGAAGATGCCTTAAAAACACCTTATAATCCTTTTGATTTAACTAAAGTATGGCCTCATTCAGATTATCCGTTAATGGAAATAGGAGTGATGGAATTAAATGAAAATCCAAGTAATTATTTTCAATATATTGAAAATGCTGCATTTTCACCATCCAATATAGTCCCAGGAATATCATTTTCTCCGGATAAAGTTTTACAAGCCAGAATTTTCTCTTATGCCGATGCACATCGTTATAGACTGGGAACCCATTATGAGTTTCTACCGGCCAATCATCCCTTAGTAGAAAATAATCCATATTATAAGGATGGAGCAATGCGTTTTTTTGAAAATTTAAATGAAAATCCGGATGCATATTATGAGCCAAATTCTAAAAATGGCCCTGTTGAAGATCGCTCCTTTCAAGAACCGCCCTATAAAATTCATGGCGATATCGATCGATATGAAGAAAATGATACGTACGGCGATTTCAAACAGCCCGGAGACTTATTTAGATTATTTACTGATGAAGAAAAACAGAGACTTTTTAATAATATTAAGGACGCAATGCAAGGTGTTTCCAGAGAAATAATTGAAAGACAATTAAAATTATTTGATCAAGCAGATCCAGAATACGGAAATGGAGTTAGAAAAGCGTTAGGAATACTGGAATAATATACAAACTTTTTAACTGCCGAATAATCATCCGGCAGTTTTTTTAATATAATTTAATATGGGTAATCAAGAAATACTATTTCAAGCCATAAGGGAAAATAATTTACCTCTCATAACTGAAATTTTGAAAGAAAATATGTCTTTGTTAAATTGTAAAGACAATCGAGGATATAACCCTTTACTTTTAGCAGCTTATTATGGATATGAAGAAATAGTCCGATTTTTATTGGAATTGAATTCTTTGGTCGATGAAAAAGATACTTCAGGAAATACCGCGCTAATGGGAGTATGCTTTAAGGGTTTCGAAAATATTGCAGATTTATTAATTAGTGCTGGAGCAAATGTTAACGAAACTAATAATTGGGGGGCTACTGCGTTAACTTATGCGGTTTCATTTAATAGACCTTCTTTAGTAAAATTATTAATAAAGAATGGAGCTGATCCCTCGATAGCAGATATAAGAGGAAATACACCAGCCATACATGCGAAAATACAAGGTTTAAAAGAAATTTCAGCTTTATTGTAAAAGATATATTAACTTTATAAATTCAATATATTTATTTTTGCTTGTATATCGTTATATTTTTTAAATATAACTGTATGCGAAAATTCGTGTTGTTCAAAGATAAAAAATAAATATATAATGAAATATTAAGTTAGTCTGAAGATAAAGATGGAAGAAAAATTAATAAAGATTTTAAATAATAGAGAAGAACGTAATTTTCTGTTAAGTTTACTTAAATACGGTAGGAAAAATTTCCATAACTCTATTGACTTTATAGATTATATAACACATTTACTACAAACCAATTACTCCATTAAAGAAAAATTTATTGAGCGTCTTATTCCTTTATTTAGGAATATTTATATGCAGAAATTTTTAACTGATTTTGGAATATTTACTAATGACAAATTAATTTCATTATTTTTCAGACAAATAGGTAATAAAATATTACCACAAATTTCTGATGATCAAACGTTACTTTCATTATCCAATGAAGTTCTTTATTCTAATGTAAACCACAATTTCATGAAACTAATTCCGCTTGACAGATGGGAGAGATTTTATGAAGTTTTATTTAACGATGATAGTGTAATTTGTAATAGAGGATACGTAAAAAAACAATTCAGAGAGGGCGCTTTGATATTAATTGATAGGGTAATAGGAGGCGCTGCTGATACGGAAGTATATAAAATGAGCTACATAAGGAATATGGAAGAAAATCCTTTTCAAAAATTAACAAGTAGCCTGATTAAAATATTACAAGATCATGAAATTATAAATCTAGAAAAAATAGATACTTTATCCGAACAAATCAAACTATGTAAAATTTATTTAGATAATATTATTGATCAAAAAGAAAGTAAAGGAATATCCTTAGCAATTACGATAAAAGTAACCTGTTTAAGACAACAGCTTGATCGTATATTAATTCTTTTAAATGCTCTATATTTATTAGATAATAAATCCCTATCCTTGTCTATGGCTAACATTACTAAAAAATTATTGGGCATTTATTCAACTAAAAGTAGTGTTACCAATTCATTTCAAAGTACTCTCTATGTAGTTGCTTCACTGGTAACTTGGCATAATAGACAAGCTGGTAAAAAATATATAACCAATACTTCAAAAGAATACATTCAAATGCTTTATTCTGCTATGGGAGGTGGTTTTTTGGTAGCCATATTATGTTTTATAAAGGCACAAATAGGTATGCGAACCTATACGCCTTTTATTCAAGCATTATTATATAGCCTCAATTATTCTTGGGGTTTTGTTTCCATATATTTAATACATTGGACTTTAGCAACTAAACAACCGGCAATGACAGCGGCAACATTGGCACATGCTTTAAATCAGGATGAACTATCTGCCAGTGATTATAAAGAATTTGGTCTATTATTTTCACGAATATTTAGAAGTCAGTTCATTGCTTTTATTGGAAATGTATTTGCTGCTTTTATTGTTGGGGGATTGTTATATTATTGTTTATCGTATTTTACAGGCATTAAATTATTGAACTTGCATAAAGCTACCGATTTTCGAGATGAAGTGGTACACTTTGATTTAAAAATTTTTTGGTATGCTTCTATAGCCGGAGTATTTTTGTTTATATCCGGATTAATTTCGGGAATAACGGAAAATTATACCCGTTATCATAATATACCGGAAAGGCTATATAACCATCCTTTATTAAAACGATTCATCAATGAAAAAAGAAGAAGGAATTGGGCAAATTGGTATAATAAAAAAATTGGAGGTATTTCGGGCAATATTTTTTTAGGTTTTTGTTTAGGGAGTGCTTTTTTGATTGGTAATTTTTTAGGAATACCATTCGATATTCGTCACATAACCTTTTCGGGAGGTAATTATGCAATGGCATTATCATTTTTTAACTTAGATATTTCTTGTGGAGATTTTATTTTAGGATTTATAGGAATATTCGGAATAGGACTATTTAATTTTTTGGTAAGCTTTTCATTATCGTTATGGGTGGCTATGAAATCAGTTAACGTCCCCACTAAAGAAATGGGAAAAATACTTTATTCAGCACTAAAACTATTTATAAGAAATCCAGCCCGTTTTTTCTTACCTATAGAATAAAAACCAACTTTCAGCAATTTTCCGAAAATTGGTTATTTAACAAAATAGCTTTTAAAGTTTATTATTTTATAATGCTAATTTTTTTAGATATTTTTTTACCATTATCTAATTTAAAATGTATGAAATAAATTCCTGGTTCAGAAATATAAAAAGAGTCACTAGTTAAACCATTAATATTTTTAGATTGAATAATTTGCCCTACATTACTAAAAATGATAATTTGTTTTGTATTTGAAGGAAAATCACATATAAAATTTTGTTTAGCAGGATTGGGATAAACTTTTACCTTTTTTTCAGTTAAATCAGTATTTTTATCTACATACTTTTCTGAAAGAGCACGATATGCATTGATTCTGCCAAATCCATAATATTTATCCCATCCCGGTGTGTCCTCTAAGGGATTACCCATTTGATCATCAGCAGTTTTTTCAATAATAGTTTTTATATCTGCAGGAGTTCTGTGTGGATCTTGAGCCAGTAATAAAGAGGCTAATCCGGTAACATGAGGGGAAGCTTGTGAAGTACCACTTAAACAATTATTTAGATTAAATGAAGCATTATCATATATACTGCAAATAACATCGCCCGGTGCTACAACAGAGATGTGATTTCCATAATTACTACCGGTATTCCATGTGCGATAAAATGGATTAGAACGATTAGATTCTGCATTTATTGCTCCGACGGCTATAACTCCGGGATATGCTGCGGGGTAGTTTTCTATCATACTATTTTCATTTCCCATAGCCGCAACTACAACCACATTATTTTTTAAAGCTTTTTCAATTGCTAAGCTCATAGATTGAGAATAATTTTTACTACCCAACGATAAATTAATTACTCTAGCTCCGTTATCCACAGCATAATGTATCGCTTCAGCAATCGAAGTAGTATAGCCTGAACCATCGTTATCCAAAACTTTTAAAATCATAAGCTTACAATTCCAATCAATCCCGGTAAAACCAATACCGTTATTAGCATTAGCTCCGATTATACCCGCAACATTGGTAGCATGATCGTTGGTGGAAGATAAGTCTTTTGGGTTTTGATTCTCGATAAAATTCTTACCGATGTTAGCCCAAAATCGGTTTTTAAGTTCAGGATGGTTTACATTCAAACCCGTATCAATGATTGCCACAATAATAGAATCACTACCTTTTTCTATTTCCCATGCTTTTTCCATATTTATATCAGCACCATTTTTTGAAGGGTAATTTTTTATGGCTGCTGAGATTGATCCGTCATTATGTAATCCCCATTGATAATTATAATACGGGTCATTAGGACGAATGAATGTTGACTGAGTTTGCGTTGTATATATATAATTCGGTTCGGCGTATTCTATCTCTCCTGTTTTATAATATTCTTCGATAATTTTTTTAATATCTGCATTTTCTGGAAACTCGATCGTGTAAATTGTATTATTATCTTTCTCGCTCAGTACAATTCTTTCTGTTTTATTCGATGAAAATAATTTATTTATTTTAGATACCTTATTTGCGTGACTTAATTCTCCGTGAGAATTATCTTTCAGCTTAATTATAATTTTATTAACTGTTTGACCATCGATAAAAATTATAGAAAAAAGAAAAAGAACAAAATAATTTCTTTTCATACTGAGTGAATTTTATTTTTTAATATATATTTTGAGTAATTTCTATAATAACTTTGGTAGCTTTTATCATGGATTCAAGCGGAACAAATTCATAGGGGCCATGAAAATTAACACCACCGGCAAATATATTGGGGCAGGGCAAACCCATGTAGGAAAGTTTAGAACCATCCGTACCCCCCCTTATTGCTTTTATATTAGGTTTAACACCTGCCATTTCCATTGCCGTTTTTGCGATATCAATTATAAACATTTTATCTTCAATTTTTTCTCGCATATTGAAATATTGATCTTCTAGTTCAATTTTAAAAATTTCTTCACCATATTTAGAGTTTAGTTTTTTAGTAACTTCCTTCATAAAGGCTTTTCTTGCTTCATATTTTTTAAAATCATGATCGCGAATGATATATTCTAATTGTGCTTTTTCAACATTACCGGTTATTTTTGTTAAGTGATAAAAACCTTCGTATCCTTCGGTGGTAGCAGGTGTTTCGTTGGAAGGCATGGAATTTGAAAACTCTACAGCAAGTAAGCCTGCGTTAATCATTTTTCTTTTCGCTGACCCCGGATGTACGCTTTTACCTGTTATAGATATGACAGCCGCTCCTGCATTAAAATTTTCAAATTCTAATTCTCCTACTTCTCCACCGTCAACGGTATAAGCCCATTTTGCACCAAATTTTTTTACATCAAATAAATCAGCTCCCTTTCCGACTTCTTCGTCGGGAGTAAATCCAATGGCTACTCTTCCATGCTTTATTTTCGGATGTTGGATTAGATATTCGGCAGCGGTCACAATTTCTGCAATTCCGGCTTTATCGTCAGCACCAAGTAAAGTGGTTCCATCGGTAGTAATTATTGTTTCTCCGATATGGTTTTTGAGCTCAGGAAATTCACTAACCTTTAAAGTGAAACCAGTGCGCTCATTTAAAATCAAATCTTTACCGTTATAATTCTTCCAAATTTGAGGTTTTATATTTTCACCTGAAAAATCGGGAGAGGTATCATAATGAGATATAAATCCTACTGTTGGTAAATCTTCAGAACAGGTTGAAGGAATATACCCCATAACATAACCGTTTTCATCAATGGAGACATTTTCCAATCCTATGGACTGTAATTCGTTGAAAATGTATTTAGCTATATCCCATTGCCTTTCAGTACTAGGTGTTTTATCTACGCCGGCTTCACTGGTAGAGTGAAAGCTAACATATTTTAAAAAACGATTAAGAAGTTTATCTTCCCATAGTGTGGTTAAATTTGTTGACATTATTATATAGTGATAATTTTATCAAATTTATAAAAAAATATATTTAGTAATAAAACTATTAGTAAATGATATAGATAAATATTTAATTTTTTTATTTGGCTAGGTAAAAGTTTATAACTTGAATACTTATATGAATGAAGTAAAAAAACTTAATTGAATCTCATTACGATAAAATAAAACATAAAATATTTTCATATTTTAACTATAATTATAAAACATGAGACTAATATGACCACTAGTAGCCAGTAACAAAATATATACAATGTGATTATATGATTTTTATAAAAAAATTATATTCGATAAACTAAATAAAAATGGGCATAAGAAAGAGTTTTAAAAATTATAGTAAGTTGATGTCCTATTAAATATTGTTTAGAAAATGACCGAAGAAGTTTTTCTTAGTTTTCAAATAATCTAAATTTTCTTTTTCCGGCGCTATTTCAAGAGGAATTCTATTTATTAATTGTATGGAACTATCATTGATAAAAGATATCTTTTCCGGATTATTGGTTAATAAATTGATTGATTTAATTCCCAATTCTTCCAGAATTTCCACCGCAATTTTGAAATCTCTGCCATCGGCCGGAAATCCTAATTCTATGTTTGCTTCAGCAGTATTAAGACCTTTGTCTTGAAGGTTGTATGCCTTAAGTTTGTTGATAATTCCAATGTTTCTTCCTTCCTGTCTTAAATAAAGGAGAACACCTCCATTTTCATGAATATATTTAATGGCAGCATCTAATTGCTTTCCACAGTCGCATCTTTTAGAATGAAATAAGTCACCCGTAATGCATTCAGAATGAATACGGACATTAACAGTTTGGCTTAAATCCGTATTTTCACTAATCATTACTAAATGAGGCATCCAGTCGTTTTCATTGTCTGAATAAGCTATTATTTTGAATTCCCCCCAATCGGTGGGTAATTTAGCTTCCGCTTGTCTTTTCATCTTCATTATTTACAAAAAACAAAATTAATATAATTATTGATATTGGAAATTTAGATTATCAATTAATTTATTTATTCAGGCTAAATCTGAATGACTAACTATATAGCAATCAATTTTTAACCTAAAAGCAGTATCTTTGTAAGTACAAATAAATTAATTTATGACAAAAATTTTAATTGTTGAAGATGAGGAAACTATACGAAGAGTATTAAAAAGTATACTGTTAGATGAAAATAAAAAATTTGAGATTGATGAAGCTAAGGATGGTTTAGAGGCGAAGCAATTAATTGATAAAAATGAGTATGATCTGGTAATATGTGATATAAAAATGCCTAAGATGGATGGAGAAGAATTACTTTGTCTGATAATGAAAGAAAAACCTCTACTACCTTTTATAATGATCTCAGGACATGGTACTATTGAAATAGCAGTTGATTGTATTAAAAAAGGAGCATTTGATTATATTTCTAAACCACCGGATTTAGGCAGGTTATTAAGTGCAGTAAGAAATGCATTAGATAAGAAAAATCTTATCAGTGAAAACCAAAAGCTTTTTTCTCAGAATAAAATACTTAAGAAAAAGGTCAGTAAGAAGTACGAAATGATCGGGAACTCTAAAAAGCTTAAGGAAATTAAAGAAATGATTGAAAAAATTGCTTTAACTGATGCCAGGGTTTTAATTACCGGACAAAACGGTACAGGAAAAGAATTGGTAGCCCATTCCATACATGAAAAAAGTGATAGGGCAGCAATGCCTATAGTTGAGGTAAATTGTGCTGCTATTCCTTCTGAATTGATTGAAAGTGAACTTTTCGGTCATATGAAAGGTTCTTTTACAGGAGCTGTAAAAGATAAACAAGGTAAATTTGAATTAGCTAATAAAGGTACTCTTTTTTTGGATGAAATAGGAGATATGAGCTTATCAGCTCAGGCTAAAGTGCTGCGAGCTCTACAAGAGGGTAAAGTTTGCAGAGTAGGGAGTGATAGTGAAATTTCAGTGGATGTTCGAGTACTTGCTGCTACAAATAAAAATTTAAAAGAAGAAATTAAAGAAGGAAGATTCAGAGAAGATTTATATCATAGGCTATCTGTTATTGAACTTAAAGTTCCTGCTTTGAAAGACAGGATCGAAGATATACCCATTTTAATTGAACATTTTTTGGGAGTTATAGCAGAAGAATACGGCTCTAAAGTAAAAAAGTTTGATAAAGAAGCTATTGATATTTTAAAAACTTTTGAATGGACCGGAAATATTCGGGAATTAAGGAATGTTGTGGAAAGGTTAATTATTTTGGGTGGAGATCCTATCATCAAAGAAGATGTTATAAATTTTTGTTAATAGTAATTAAACTAAAAAACTTTTATTTTATTAAATCTATAATTTTAAATTGTATAAGATAAATCAAAAAATATTTTGTAAGAATTTTTTATTACGCAAAAAATAAGTTTATTGGTATTAAATTTATCTATTGTATGGTATTTCTTAAGTAGGGGAATATTATGATAAAACACATCAAATTGAATATATTTTAACATATATTTATAAAATATAGGTGATATGCTAGCAAGCTATAAAAGCCGGCTGTAGAGATTTATGATAATTTTTTTAAATTTGCAAAATTTAAAAAAATAAATTCAATTTATTTAAATATTCAGTCAAAACGCAATTGGAATTATTTAAACAAGTGATAAAAAATATATGCATTAATTTCAGCTACATAAATCTAACTATAGTTTAAGCATATGTATCATGAGATTTTCTGTTAAAGAAGGTGAACGTTGGCAATTAAAATATATTTATACGATACTTAATGAAAAATGGAATTATCATTTTGGATTTCGGTTCCCAATACAATCAATTGATTGGACGCCGAGTCCGTGAATTTGGTGTATACTCTGAAATTTTACCCTATTATACTCCAATAGAAGAAATATTATCTCATCAGCCTAAGGGAATCATACTTTCTGGCGGCCCCTCATCGGTTAATTCAGAGAATGCTCATTTGGTTGAAGATCAATTATATGAGCAAAATATACCGGTTTTGGGAATTTGCTATGGCATGCAAGTTACGGCTAAAATTTTAGGTGGAGAAGTATCTGAGGGAATAAAAGGAGAATATGGAAAATCTGAATTTAAAATTGTTAAGGATACCCCACTTCTTACCAATCTTCCACAAAACTCTACAGTATGGATGAGCCATTTTGACGAAGTAACCGAATTACCGGAAGGTTTTGAGCTTATAGGAACAACTAGTAATTCTATTGCATGTATTGCCAATGAAAACAAAAAAATTTACGCAGTCCAATTTCATCCGGAGGTCTCTCATAGTGAATATGGAGAACTCATTTTGAGAAATTTTATTTTTGATATTTGTCAATGTAATAAGAATTGGGAAATTTCTGATTTTATTGAAACAGAAGTAAGGAAGATAAGAGAGATAGTTGGAAATAAAAAAGTGATGCTCGGGCTTTCCGGAGGAGTAGATTCTTCCGTTGCTGCTGTTTTAATACAAAAAGCGATAGGAAATCAGCTAACCTGTATTTTTGTTGATACCGGTTTATTGCGTAAGGATGAAGGAGATAAGGTTATGAAAGTGTATGGAGAGCATTTTCATATGAATATAAAAAGAGTAAATGCTGAGGAAAGATTTTTCTTTAAGCTAAAGGGAGTTAATGAACCCGAAAGAAAAAGAAAAATTATAGGCAATGAGTTTATAAGAGTATTTGAAGAAGAAGCGTTTAAAATGGAAGATATTGATTTCCTTGCTCAAGGAACTATATATCCGGATATTATAGAATCGAAATCTGTAAAGGGACCTTCAGCCGTAATTAAATCACATCATAATGTTGGCGGACTACCGGATGAACTGAATCTTCAATTATTGGAACCATTAAGAGAACTATTTAAAGATGAAGTTAGAAAAGTGGGCATAGAATTGGGTATTCCAAAAGAATTGGTGTATCGCCACCCATTTCCGGGGCCTGGTTTAGGAATTCGCGTGGTAGGTGAAGTTGACGAAGAAAAAGTAAAAATTCTACAACAAGCAGATGAAATATTTATTGAGGAATTAATTAAACATGGTTTATATGATAAAGTAAGCCAGGCATTTGTAGTTCTTTTACCGGTAAAATCCGTTGGAGTTATGGGTGATGAAAGGACTTACGAGTATACGGCAGTAATTCGCTCTGCCAATACGGTTGATTTTATGACGGCCACTTGGTCTAAATTTCCTTATGAATTTTTAGAATTAGTTTCTAATCGTATTATAAATGAAGTTAAAGGAATTAATCGTGTTACTTATGACATCTCATCCAAACCACCTGCAACTATTGAATGGGAATAAAACATTATTATACGTAAAGTCCTGAAAAATTAAACTCAGGACTTTTTTATTCAATTTTAAATTCTAAATTTATCTTATTTTTTTAATTAACTATAATACTTATTAATATATTTGTATATAGTAAATTAAAAGGGATGCTGCAAAAAGATACCATAATTTTTCTGTCAGAATTAAAAAAAAATAATAATAGAGACTGGTTTGCAAAAAATAAAGATTGGTATGAAAATTCCCATAAAGATTTTGAGCAATTAGTGTCAGAGCTAATCCATTCAATATCTCAATTTGATATTCAAACAAGATATTTAATTCCTAAAAAATGCATTTATAGAATTTATAGAGATATGCGTTTTTCAAAAGATAAAACACCCTATAAAACCCATTTTGGTGCTGTGATAAGCGAGAAAAAAGGATCAGGATTCTATATACATGTAGAACCGGGAAATACCTTTCTAAGTTGCGGATATTATGGTTTAACCTCGCATCAATTAAAAAACATTCGCCAAGGTATATCGAAAAACTATAAAGAATTTCGAACACTACTATCTGATAGTGAATTCAAAAAAGAAATAGGGGATTTATCCAGGGGTTCTAACGTTTTAAAAAGAGTACCCGTAGGATTTGATAAAGAAAATCCGGCAGCTGAATATTTAAAATTAAAAGAGTTTTATACAGTCAAGCCTTTCGATGATGAAAAACTATTTAATAGAAATTTTATAGCATATACAACGAATATATATAAGCTTATGCAGCCGATTTATGAATTTTTAGAAGAATTTGTTCATGATTAATTAATAAAAAGATATGACGAACTGAGTAGTAAAAAATATGATGAAAGAAACTTTTGCCTTGTAGAGATATTATGTCCATAAGATCAGTTGAATATATACAGCATTATTAACTGATAGGATACTTTGCACTAACAGGTTAATAATAAGAGTTACAACAACTAGTACGAATAGGGAATTTATAGTATTATCCGCTACATTGAGGTTAATTGCCGGAGTTATGACTTACGGAGAATATGTTTGGGTGAGCAACCAAGAAGATATTGAGAAATCGAATTAAATAAGAGTAAAAAAAGAAATAGGAATAACCTGAGATTGAATTAGAAGAGTTTATTAAAATAGGTCAAAAAAAGATTTAGAAAAAAATGTTATTTATGGTGTCAGAACAACCAACTCGTTATAATGCATTAGCAACCCATTTTGGAGTTGAACTTGGAATTAACTATGATTTTAAAGCACGCCTCATTATAAGATGCATTTGCATTATTATTTTTTTTATCTAATAGTATTTTACATTTATTACAATCAATTTTTACTCTTTATACTTATTATACTCGGATTATACTCGGAGTCATTTGTTCAATGAAAAAAAGTTATAGCATTTTAAAAGATATGTATAGGATGCTTTATCAATGGATTTAGCAGCTTTTGTTGATCATCTTTCTCTATACAACTTGAATAATATATATTCGTAAAAATTTATCTACTGGATTTAAACTTTTAAAATTAAATAAACATCTTTATATCAGACAAATTAAAATATGGTCTACTAAAATAATATATATTAAGAATACGATAACCATGATAGTAAAATAAAGATTAGCTATCTTTACTATACGAAATATACATGCATAAATTTAAAATCCTCATTTATATAACGAAATAGGCTAAAAAACGTATAAATAGTAAACAATTGAGTATATTTGAAAAAAATTTCCGAGTTGAATTTTACCTGGTTTATATCTAAAAAAATTGCATTTTCAAAAAGTAATAAAAAAAATCTTTCACAAATCATAATCCGTATAGGCCAAGCGGCAATAGCTATAGGTATCATAGTTTCTGTTTTGACTATGGCTATAGGACTAGGATCTAAAAAAGCTATCAAACAGAAAATGGCCGATTTTAATGGTCATATAACTATAAGAAGTTACGACAGTAATAATTCGTTTAACAGTTCTAAATTAAATAGAAAAAATGTTCAACTTGAAAAAATAAAAGAGAATCCGGATGTTTCTAATATTCAGGAGTATGCTACCAGAAGCGGGGTAATTAGAACAAAAGTAAACTTTGCCGGTGTAATTTTAAAAGGAGTTTCCGAAGATTTTGATCGAAAACGATTTAAAGAATTCATGATAAAAGGAGAAATTCCCCGATATACTAAAAAATCCATTAGTAATGAGGTTATGCTTTCCGAAAAAATAGCTAAAGAAATGAAGCTTCATATTGATTCTTCTTTTGTAATGTTCTTTGTAAGAGAAAATCAAACACCTATTTACAGACGTTTTACGTTAAAAGGTATTTTTAGAACAGACATAAAGCAAATCGATGATGTATTTTTGATAGGAGATATACAACACATTCAAAAACTAAATCATTGGAATGAGGAAGATATAGGCGGATACGATGTTTTTATCAAAGATATTGAAGATTTAGATAAGGTTTTCCCGAAAATAGAGGAATGTGCCGGATTTAATAATTATGCGGAAAAAGCAACCACAACATTTTCCCAAATCAATGATTGGATACGAATTTTTGATACAAATATTTTCATAATTATGTCAATTATGATGGTAGTGGTTGTCATAAATATTATTATGGTACTTCTTATTCTGATTATTGAGCGAACCAATTCAATTGGAATGTTAAAAACATTGGGAGCTTCGAATAAACAAATTAGAAAAATTTTTATTAATTACACCCTTTTCATAATGATTCCGGGTTTGTTAGTGGGAAATTGTATGGCTATAGCCTTGTTATATATTCAAAAGTATTTTGAGATCATAAAACTGAACCCCGATAATTACTATGTAAGTTCAGTTCCTGTTTATATAAATTTCTTTTATATTTTTATTATATCTTTAGTGTCTTTAATAATTAGTGGGATAGTTTTACTTTTACCTTCCTTTTTAATTACTAAAATATCCCCTATAAAAGCAATAAAATTTCAATAAGTATGTTACATAAGAGGAAAATAAAAGTAAGTATAAGCGGTTTATTGTCTTCACTTCTGTTACAATTTTTCATATTTCAGGCTTTTAAAATGAGTTTAAGTCCAACAGATAGTTGGTATTTTCACTTGATAGTAAAAGTAAAGTTCTTTCTAAATTCAATATTTGGATTTATTTCAATTTCAGTAGGAGACATTTTTTATATATTTTTATTAGTACTTATTATAATCTGGTTAATACAAGTATCAGTTTTTTATATTAAAAAAAAGAAAGAAAAGGTTGCCTCTTGTTTTATAAAGATATTATTTCTTATCAACATCTTGTATGGATGGTTTATGTTATCCTTTGGGCTTTTATATAATTATAGTAATTTTTATCAATTTGAAAATTCTCGTGAAAAATTATTTTTGATTGATTATAAAATTGTTGCCGGGCATTTGTTGAATGAATGTGTAAAGTTAAAGGAAGAGGTCTCTAATAATAAAAATGGAGAATTTGCGGTGGATCGTGATAAAATGATTATGATAATTAATCAGGAGCAGAGCGCTTTTTATGGTATTCCTAGACAAAAAGAAAACATTAAAAAATCTATATTAAATCCTATTATAATTAAATTGGGAATATTAGGATATTACAATCCCTTTACGGGAGAAGCGCAAGTTGCTAAAGATATTCCGGATACTTCGATACCATTTACTATAGCGCATGAAATGGGCCACCAGGTAGGGGTCGCAAGAGAAGATGAAGCGAATTTTTATTCATTCTACATGGGAGAATCTTCTCCTAATAAAGATTTTCAATATAGTGTTAAATATAAAGCTTTAAATTATTTATTACGTGAAATATATGTAAATGATTCAGCATATGTTCATTTAATTTTAAAAAATTATTCAAAAGGAATGAAGTTGGATCGAGAGAAAGAAAAAAAGTATTACCTGGGAATGTCAGGCTTAGGATCAGATGTATTTTCTTACATGAATAATATATATCTTAAATCAAATTCACAAAATGAAGGAATCATCGCTTATAATAATGTTTCAAAAATGATTGTCAGCTACTACAAAAAACAATATCCTTCTTTATTTACTAAAGAAAACTCTTTAATACAATGAAAAATAAATATCGGATAAGTAATTAGCTTATAGTATTACTAATTTTATCTTCTTTTAATTAAAAACTAAGAAAATGTTAATTAATCAATGAATGTTAATTGATAATATCATATTTATCATTAATGTTCACTACATAAGAAAGTTCCATCAATCCCTTATATTATACGTAAATGAATTTAATAATCTAATTTAAACATTAAAAAAAGTTATTGGAGGAAGATTAATAATCAATTAAATAATTTACAATGGGATACAATAAGTATATTTGTAAATACTATACTAAACTTTGTGTTATATATGTATAAAATAATTAAAATTTTTGTATTAAGCGTTTTTATAATTTCTTGCGCAAGAGTAGGTAGTCCAAATGGAGGACCTAAAGACATAATACCCCCTAAATTTTTAGGTTCTAAGCCGGATACATTAGCTACCCATGTAAATCCCAATATTAAAGAAATTGTATTAAATTTTGATGAATATGTGATTTTGAAAGATTTAGCAAAACAAGTCATCATTTCCCCACCTCCAAGAATCACACCTTCAATATCACCGGTAAGTTCAGCAAGAAAATATGTGACTGTTCGTTTTTATGAACCTTTACTGGCGAATACTACTTATCATATCAACTTTGGAACCAGCATTCAAGATAATAATGAAGGAAATAAATTAAATAATTTTTCATATACGTTTTCTACGGGAGATAAAATTGATAGCCTTCAAGTTAATGGAACAGTTAAACAAAGCTTAAAAAGGGGACTGGCGGAACCAACATTGGTATCCTTATATAAGATTGAAAAAGATAAATCAGGGAAAGATTCCATCAATTTAAAAAATAAGCCTTATTACATTTCTAGAGTAGATTCTTTGGGAAATTTCAAATTTGAACATTTACATGAAGGAAATTACAGATTATTAGCATTTAATGATTTGAATTCAAATTTAATTCCTGATATGGATAAAGAAATAGTAGGGTTTACTACCAAAGAAATTAATCCTATACATGCGGATACTTATAATTTAATATTATCTCCGGTGAAAGAACCCTACCATGTTATAGGAGCAGTACAAGAAGGACAAGGCATTATAAAAGTTAAATTTAAAGGTAATCCTGACAAGTTAAATATTGTTCCTGTAGATCGAAGTTTTCCTTCCTATAAAATTGATCACCAGCCGTTTTCAGATAGCTTATATATCTATTTTAACAATAAAGAATTTAAAAAAACAGAAAATAAATTCAAAGTAAAATTACTTGTGAAATTTCGTCAAAAAGCCGATACAGTTAATTTATTATACGATAATACCATAAATTCACATCTCTCACTAGAACCCATTGATAAAGAAATTTCACCGACCTCTTATTTTATGTTACAAACTACCAATTATATTGATTTGATTAATAAAGATAGGATAGAAGTAATTAAAAATAAAAAATCAATAAATTTTAGTACTGAAATAGATTCTTTAGATGCTAAAAAAATTACCATTAAATTTCCTGTATCCTACGATACCGAATATAAGGTTACTATAAAAGATAATGCTTTTCAAGACTTTTTAAATCAAAAAAATAAGGATACATTGTCTTATATTATTAAAACCAAAAAACAAAATGAGTTTGGGAATTTAAGCATTAAAATAAAAAATAAGCCCGAATCAAAATTCTTTTTTCAACTTTTAAATGAGAAATATGAAATAGTTGAAAATATTTATGGTTCACAAGATACTTTTATATTTCAAAATATGAGACCAGGAAAATACTTGATTCGTATTTTAGTTGATGAGAATAATAACGCTACTTGGGATCGAGCAGATTTAGAAAATTTTAAACCGGCAGAACCTACGTATTTATATCCAAATTTAATAGAAGTCAGGCCTTTATGGGATATTAATGAAGTTTGGATTTTGTAAGTTTAGGTAAAAACTATTTTAAATATAATTAGTAACTAATGAATGATGAAAAAAATATTGCTTTGTGGAGTTATTCTTGTATTACTTATACAATTAATCCAAATTAATAAAGAAAATCCGCCTGTAAATAAAGAAATGGATTATAATAATGTGACACAAGCTACCCCGGAAATAAAAAAGATTTTGAAAAAATCATGTTATGATTGTCATTCCAATGAAGTAAAATATCCTTGGTATTCAAATATTGCTCCTATTTCTTGGTTTATTAAGGAACATGTAAATCAGGGAAAAGAATACCTTAATTTTTCAGAATATGGAAAATACAATACCTATCAAAAAGAGCATATAAATTCAGCCCTCTACCGGGTAATTGAAAATAAATACATGCCATTAAAAAGTTATCTTTGGATACATAAAGAAGCTGTTTTATCTGAAAAAGAAAATAAAATCTTAATCCATTGGTTTGAATCAAATTTAAGTAAAAAGAATTAAAAATGCATGCATTTTGCAAGTATAAAATAAATTTAAGATAGGGTAAAAGTATTAAAACCAAATAATTAAAATATAGAATAGTAATGAGTTTATACCGTAATTTTATCAAACCGATTAAAAAAGGAGATACATTTTTGATTATAGCACCAGCAGGCGCGGTTCAAAAGGAAGATATTCAACCGGCTATAGATATAATTACTAAACAAGGCTGGAATTTTGAAATAGGTAAAAACACATTCAAACATTATTATTTCGGATATAATTATTCTGGAACTGTAAAGGAAAGATTGGAAGATTTGCAGTGGGCATTAGATCACCCTCAGGCTAAGGCAATATGGTTTGCAAGAGGTGGCTATGGGGGAGTACAAATTGTAGATTTTTTAAAATTAAATAATTTTAAGAAAAACCCTAAATGGTTAATTGGATATTCTGACAATACAGTTTTTCATCAACATTTTAACAGGAGGGGAATTCCCACTTTACATGCTACCGTATGTAAGTCATTACCGCAAGGTCAATCAGAAGAAACGTATACTACTCTTATCAATGCGTTAGAAAATAAAAAATTACATTACGAAATTAACAGTACCACATATAATAAGACAGGTAAGGTTGAAGGAATATTGACGGGAGGCAATTTATCGGTATTATATAGCTTACTGGGAAGTCGATCTTTAGATCATTTTGAAGATAAAATATTATTTATTGAAGATTGGTATGAAAACTATTATCACATTGATCGAATGCTAATCGGAATGAAAAGGGCAGGAGTTCTTAACAAAATTAAAGGATTAGTGGTTGGAGCTTTTACGAAAATGGATTCAAAAGAAGAAAATAAATTTTATCATGATCCTTTCGATCAGGAAGCCTATAAAATTATTTCATTACGATTTCAAAAATACAATATTCCTATGGCGTTCAGTTTTCCCAGTGGGCATATTTTTGATACACGCGCATTAATGATGGGAGGAAAGGTAATCTTGGATATACAAAATAATAAGGTTAAGCTAAGTAATGAAATATTGTTTAAGTAAAAAGTAAAGGGTTCAAAGTAGATCACAATTGTCTCGTTTTTACTACATATTAAGAGTTAAAATAGTAATCTTACATTAAATTATGATTTTGGTTATCGGTGTTAATTTTATATATATTAAAAAGTTTGCATACACTTTTCAAAAATCCTAATAAAGTTAATACATAGTTTTATAGCTTTGATAAGTACATAAAACTCTAAATACAGTAGATAAAATACTGTATTTAGAGTATAAGAGTACTGATTTTCATTAATTAGAAAATACTATTTTCTTTTTTGCGATGTAATTTATTAAAGACACCGCGAAAATAGCAGCAGCTTTACAAAATACTATATCATCCACATTATAAAAATAAAAATTAATGGGCTTATTAATAAAGAAATGAAATAACGCAAAAGCCCCCCAACTCATAAACATAGTAATTATTGAAAGAGAAAGAAATAATATAAATTCCTTTTTTCTGGAATGTTTACCCCGTTCAAAAACATAACGAATGCTAAAAAAATAATTACTAAGAATACCGGAACCCGTGGATAAAAGGTTGGATAATGGATACGCGTTGGACTTATTTTCAAAAGAAAAAAAATGAGGCAGCATATTAGGCAAGCTTAGTAATTTCATACAAAAAATTTCAATTACAGCACTTAATGCTCCTGCTATAAAAAACAAAACTAATTGCTTTTTGTGCTTTTTTATGGAAGTGATCACTTAATAGAAAGTATTAAAAATTTGTACAAAAATAGATTAAATTTTTTTATTTCTGTAATTTTGAAAAAATAAATATTTATAAACTTAAACATATAATAAATATGTTAATTAAAGATTATATGAAATACACCCCACAAGAGTTTTTAAATAAAACCCCTAAAGAACTGGGATTCTTTTTTCCGGCTGAATTTTATCCTCATAAATCTACCTGGCTTTCTTGGCCGCATAAAGAATTATCCTGGCCGGGTAAAATTGATAAAATTTATGAGCCTTATGCACTATTTATAGCAGAATTGTCAAAAGGTGAAGAAGTGAACATAAATGTTGTTGATGTCGAAATGAGAGACTTTGCATGGATGCACATTAAAAAAACAAATGCTAATCCGGATAGAATCAATTTTTACATTCATCCAACCAATGATGCGTGGTGTCGCGATCATGGTCCGGCATTTTTAATAAATCCTGATTCTTTAGAATATAAAAAAGCTGTTATAAATTGGAATTATAACGCCTGGGGAAATAAGTATCCTCCGTATAATTTGGATAATGAAATCCCTCTCCATATTGCTAAAGAAGAAAGATTACCTGTTTTTACTCCGGGAATAGTGATGGAGGGAGGTTCAGTTGAGTTTAATGGTAAAGGTACAGTGCTTACTTCAAAATCCTGTCTGCTAAATAAAAACAGAAATCCTCATTTAAGCCAAGAACAAATAGAGGAATATTTGAAAAATTATTATGGAGTAAATCAAGTTTTATGGGTTGAGGAAGGGATAGTTGGAGATGATACAGATGGACATATAGATGATACTGTCCGTTTTATTAACGAAAATACTGTACTTGCTGTCGTAGAAAGTGATAAAAATGATGAAAACTACCAATTATTGCAGCATAATTTAAAACAATTAAAGGCAATGAAACTTCTTGATGGCACACCTTTAGGTGTAATAGAATTACCTATGCCCAAACCGGTCTATTATGAAGGATGTCGTTTACCTGCTTCGTATGCAAATTTTTACATAGCTAATAAATCTGTTATAGTACCTATTTTTAATTGTGAAAATGACAAATTAGCACTTTCTATTATAAAAAAATGCTTTCCAGATAGAAATGTGATTGGGATAGATTCCACAGATATAATTTGGGGGTTAGGAAGTTTTCATTGTTTGAGTCAACAAGAACCTGCTATTTAATATAGATAGTATAAAATAAATTAAAGGTAATGTGAGAGGATTTTGATTTTCAAGTATGTATGAGAAAATAAAAAAAAATTAATGATATATATACTTTTAGAGACGATATAGATAAAATATAATAATCGTAATAAAGACATAAATGAAGTAAAAAGTAAATTATAGATTTAAAAGATTATGTTACTATTTTACATACTCAGGTAAAATTAAAAAGTCGCAACGTTTTGCGACCTTCTAGTTTTTTACAATATTGTTATTTAAATATATTTATCTGTTTTTTAGGTAATTCTATTAAATAAAACCATCCATTTAAATTCTCAACAAAACTGTTTACTTTTTTAATTAGCTGATGCTAAACAAGAAAATACAGGTTCAGGATACACTCCTAAAAGAATGAGTAAGATCACTAATATAACCGCTATAACGTTGTAAATATAAGGAGCTTTTTTAGCCTCGTTTAATTCTTTATAGCCGGGTTTAAAATACATAGCTATGACTATTGTAAGATAGTATCCTATGCTGATTGCAGATCCTATAATAGCAATAACAACTAAAATAGGCTGGGTGTACAATGCTTGTGAAAACAAAGTAAACTTAGCAATAAATCCGGATGTTAATGGTATACCAGCCATGGATAAGAGTGAGATAGTAGTTACTAAAGCTAAGATGGGTTGTTTCTTCGCTAATCCATTAAAAGCATTTATTTCGGTAATTCCATGCGAAATTCTTTCGATGTAAATAAGGCTGATAAAAGCACCTATTGTAGAAAGAGAATAAGCTAATAAATAGAATGCCAAGGTATATACGGAATTAGCATCTGTGTTGAAAAATATAAGCAATAAATAACCGGCATGTGAAATGCTTGAATAGGCTAACATTCTTTTTGCATTTTTTTGTAGAACACCAACAATATTTGCAGATAATAACGTTAAAATTGCTGCGTAGAATATTATATATTGCCATTGGTTTAATTGACCGATAAAGGCTGTTTCAACCAATTTATATAAGGCTACAAATCCTGAAATTTTTACAACAGATGCCATAAAAGCAGTAATAAGTGAAGGAGATCCTTCGTATACATCGGGAGCCCAAAAATGAAATGGAACTATGGATATCTTGAAGAGTAAACCGACTAGCAGTAAAATAATCCCGGTTATGTAAAGAGTGGGATAATGGGTTGCCTGTATGCTGTATAAACGTATAGTTTGTAGGTCAAAAGAACCGGTTATACCATAAATTAATGTTATTCCAAAAAGTAGAAATCCGGTAGCAAAAGCTCCTAATAAGAAATATTTAATGGAAGCCTCGTTAGAACGCAAATCATTCTTATTACTTCCGGCTAATACATATAAAGGTATAGATAAAATTTCAATACCTAAAAATAAAGTTATCAAATTTTGATATGAGAAAAGTACGATACCCCCGCAAAGAGCAAAAAGCATTAAGCTGTATACTTCTGCCTGATGGTGATCGATGAGACGAAATGCATATTTTCCTAAGAATACGATTAACAAAGTGGCCAATAATGATATTTGTGTAAATATTTTGGCAGTTTGATCAAAAGCAAACATGGACGCATATCGCGTGAAAAAGGGACTATCTCCATAAAAAGAAGCGATTAAAGCGATAAGTAATCCTAAAATTGCAAATGGTTGAGAATATTTCCCCTGCCCGAAAACACCTGAATAAAGACTCAGGATGGCTGCTGCGAAAATAATGATGATGATGCTCATTATATTTTTAGTATTTTTTTAAAGTTTTGCATCCAAAGTTACAATTTTTGATTAAACTGTAAAATTAAAAAGTTAAAATAGTAACGTATTATATAATACCTCAGTAAATTTAATAAATTTATGAAATATAGTAAGTTATTTTAAAATTTAATTTTCAGACTGTTATACAAATTTTATCTCAAAATTAATTTTTGTTTTAGTAGATTTTTATAAATTTTCCAATAAATTAATTCATGAACAACTAGTATAATAAAAAATGAAAAAGTTGTGATCCCACAACCTTTTCATTTTTCATTGCTTACATTATTTATAGACTTTATTTAATTACTATGGCAAAATGTCCGGGCGAAATTCCTGTTGATTTCCACCATTTTAGATTACCGTTTTTACTAAAGTAATATATTTTTCCGTCAGAAACAAAATCCATAGCATCTGCTATGAAAAAACTACCATCTTTTGGATCGGCAATTATTCCATATGGAGCCATAATTTCAGACTTTGTTCCGTCTTTAATTAATTCGGAAGATATGATTTTTTGTGTATCTACGTTTATTATACCATAATTAGTTAAGGTTTTTCCGGAGGTATATTCAGATCCGTAAAAATAAATTTTTTCATTGTAAAAAGTTAAGTCGGAAATAGCTATATCCAGCTTATTAATGATTTCATCTGTAGAAGGATCAATAACAGCCACTAAAGGTTTGAAATTACCATAATCACCTCTTGAGGTAACCCAAATATGATTATTTTTATCTTTTCTTATTCTATGCAAGTTTTTACCCACTTCTATATCATAAATTTTCGTGAATGAGTTCAAGTCAATTACAGAAACGGTTGTATCATAATCCGGAAAATAATATCCTCCTGAATTAGCAACATAAAGTTTGTTATTTACAATAGTCATTTCTTCCGGATTACGTCCAACAGAAACTTCATTTACTATAGTACCGTTATTAATATCAATTTTAGCTACATATCCCGGTCCATTTAGAGTATCACTGGCATACGAGGATACAAACGCATAGTCGCCATCAAAAGTTATATATCTACAATTGGGAACGGTTATTTTTCCTATATGCTTTGCGGTTTTCGCATCCATAACTTCAACATAATTGGAATTGTTGATTACCGCATACATTTTATCTTTATAAATTTTCAAATCATTTCCGGTGTCACCTAAACCTCCTTGATTGGGGTTGGTTTTGGTAAAGTAATCTTTAAAAAAATCGGCTGTATCAAAATCAAAATAGGATAGAGATGAGTTATTTTGTTGATAATTGCCTTCATTTAAAATATATAAACCTTGTTTGGCACCCGGTTGTGATTCAATAATAGTATTCTGGTCAGACCAAGAATCGTCATTACTACAAGAAACAAAGAATGGTGTAATTATAAATAAAAATGGTAATAAAAATTTTCTTGCTACTCCGCTAGTAGTTACTAGTTTTTTCATATGTTAAATTTAATGATGATCTTATAATTTCTACCCGGCATGGGATAATTGGCTACTATATCGTAAAACTTATTAAAAATATTATTAATTTGTAAAGATGCTTTACATTGGATATAAGTTAAAATGAATTCTTTGGAAAGTTGTATGTCATGGGTATACCAAGCTTTCACAAGATTGTCAATGTTGTTAGCCGGAGAATTATACCGTTCTCCGGTATACATAAAACTGTAATTAAAATTCCAATCTTTATATACACACCCAAATACGAGAGAACCGCTGTTCCAAGGAATGTAAGGAAGCTGATTTTTATAATTTAAAACCGGAGAAGATAAATTCTGAGCATCTTCATAAGTATAGGTTATTCTGGTTGAGAAAAGAATGTCTTTAATTAACCATGAAGTTTGAGTAGAAATATCTAATCCTCGTATACGGGATTTACCAAAATTTAGCATCGTCCAACGAAATTGTTGCCCTTTAGGATAAGCAATGATCTTATTTCTAACTGTATTATAATATGCATCAATGGTAAAATCAATATGACTAAACAAACTTGAAGTAAAGTTTTTATTTAAATTAAGACCTACATCAAACTGATTAGTATATTCAGGCTTTAAATTAGAATTTCCAAAATCCGTATAGTATAAATCATTGAATGTTGGCATTCTAAAAATTCTTTTGTAAAAACTATGTATACTTAAATCTATCGATCGTAAAGGTTTATAATTAAAAAAGAGAGCAGGGGTAAACTCACTCTTATCTGAAGCTGTTCCCGTACTATTGTTAGAATTCGTTTTTTCTTGCACAAATGTGCCTAAAACACTGGACTGAAGTTTTATATTAGCAAAGTGTAAAGATGAAGCTAAAGCGATCATTTCCGTATTTCTTTTGGGAGAAGAAAAATTTTTCAGGTCAGCATTCATACTATTGTTCTGATAGTCGGCAGATAAAGATATATCCCAAAAAGAGAACAATGAAATTTGTTGAGCGGTTGAAATATATATTTCTTCTTGCTTATACGTATTATTTATAAGATTGGAAAATTTATCTCCCCATTTAGGGTCTTTAAAAACTTCTAAATTTTTATAGTGCAAAAAATCATGGGCAAACTTTGTATTTATTAATATTTTATATTTTGAACTGATCAGTTTTTCTAATGAGCCTTGTAAAAAGAAGTTGCGATCCCATTGTTGGGCGAATTGATATCTTTTATAAGAATTTTTTAAAACCGCTCCGGGTATTCCTCTGTCGGAATCATAGTAGTATCCTTTTACATTCCATGTTCCATCGGTAAAGATACCGAATAAACTACCCTCTGCTCGGAAAGCACTTATGTTCCCATTTTGCCTTATAGCAATAGTATCCCAGTTTCCTTTCTTCTGCTGATATATATATTTCCCATCTGAATTGATATATTCAATATTTAATGATGAAGTAACTGAAGAGGATAATTTTTGTTCCCATAGAATAGAGGGGTTAATTAATTGAAACGATCCGGAACGATAAGTTGCATTTATATTCGTTTTTTTTAATTCCGTAAATACAGGACGTTTGGTAGTAAGATAAATGCTTCCAGATGAGCCAAAATCTTTTGCGGACTGAAATATTTGACTTTTTTGTCCATTGTATACAGAGATGGATTCTAAATTATCCATAGAAAATTTTCCTAGATCTACCATTCCGTTTTGTGCATTTCCTACTTGTATTCCGTCATAAAAAACACCTACATGTTCGCTTCCCATTCCTCGGATGTTAACTGTTTTTATCCCACCAACTCCTCCATAATCTCTAAGTTGTATTCCGGAAAATAAACGGACGGCATCAGCTACAGAAGAGCTAGCACGATTTTCTAATTCTTTTCCTTTCAATTCTTGGTATGGAATTATTCCTTTGTCGTTTCTTTTCCCGGTTGCAACAACCTCCTGTAATTCAGTAATTTTAAGGCTATCTTTTTTTTCTTGCGAATAAGATAAAGAACTCATCAGGCTTATAACATAAACAAATACCATATTTTTCTGATTGATGTTCCTCATCATTTTGTCGAGTATCTTGAATTATAGGCATAGTTAACTAGTTTCCGGAAAAGAAAACAGGAAAAGTAAATTTGAAATGCTTTTAATGTTTTCAGCCTTATTCCACGAAAGCTTTTAAAACTATATTCAAATCTGGCAGGTATTCTGACTTACTTCATTTTAAGAACCTTCCCAAGCTAATAATTACTCAGTGGCATAACTCTTAAAACATATTTAAAGATTACAGCAGCGGGCCTGTTTCGGATTTACACCGAATTCCCTTTTAAGATTGTTTTTTAACTAGTAATTAACAATCACCAAATTCAAGCAAATATAATTATTTTTTAGAGCATCTATCGTAGTTGTTGTTGATAAATTGAAATGGTCCTTAAAATAGATCGATTTTTTTAATCAAAATTTAGTAAGTTGCATTAAAAAATATTAGATTTGAATAATGAACGTACAGCTTCCTGAAAAATTATATTATTCTATAGGCGAAGTAGCACAGGCTTTTAATGTAAATAGTTCACTGATAAGGTTTTGGGAAAAAGAATTTGACATTATTTCCCCCAAAAAAAATAAGAAAGGAAACCGTTTTTTTACCCCAAAAGATATTGAAAATTTTAAAATAATCTTTCATTTAGTAAAAGAAAAAGGATATACCTTAGAAGGAGCAAAAGTTGCTTTACAGTCACAACAAAACTTATCCGTGAAAGTTGAGATAATTACTCGTTTAGAGATGGTGAAGGCAGAATTAATTAAATTAAAAGAATTATTAGACGAATAAAAAAATTAAATAAAGATAATATGAAATTACCTAAATTTTTAATGGCAGACAATTCAGATTTTCCTGAAGATTTATTTGTGGTACATACAGAGTTTCCTAGATTTATTTTAAATGTAGAGGAGGAAGAGGTTGAGTGGTTTGATGATTTAGAAGGAGAAGAAGAAGATGTAGCCAATGAAGTAAATTCTTTGATTCAACAAGCTTTTGATTTTTGTGATGCAGAAATTGAAAAATATGAGGAAGAAGATGAGGATTAATCATCCTTAGATTTTTTTATACTATTAAAAGAATAAGCAGTTTTTACAGCTTATTCTTTCTTTGTTTTATATTCAACCTAACAAGATTATTTTGTATAATCGACAATCTTAAAAATTACATCTATAACCTTTATTCATCAACAGAACAGCCTTGAATCCGGTATTGATTTTTAAATTTTTCCGACCATTTTTTCCACTCTTGGAGTTTTATTTTTCGATTATCCTTATTTTTCAAAAACGATGCAATGTAATCTTCTGAAAAATCCTTAGGAAAATTTTGTAGTGAATCAAATTCACCGGAAAACCATTTTTCATTCATTAGAAAATTATATTGATTTACATCGAAATCGAATCCATAATTATGATAGGAATTGGTAGCTGATGAAGTAAATGTAGTTTTCATAACTTCATCATTTAATTGAGCTATCATTTTTTTGTTATGTTTATATTTACGGTAGTACATGGTCGAGTTATATAATTGTCTTTTCTCATCAACTTTTCCGTCAATATTATCCCATATTTTAAGCCAATATTCTTTTTTATATATACCCATAAGAATGGAATTTAATATCCAATATTTTGCTTTAGTATGATTGGTAACCAATCCTAATTTATATAATAAGCTGAAAAATTTTAATTTATTATAAAAGAAGCATCTCATAATGAAAGGGGAAGCAGTAAAAAGATCAGGGTAGTTAGCAGTTATGTAAGGAGTAATTTCAACATGTTTAAATTGTTTAATAAAATTATCGTTCCCTAACCAGCCAAGTCTAAGCAATGAAATATCTTCCTCTTTCATGATCTTGATTAATTCGCTTACATGTATTTCTTTGGTAAACCAAACATCATCTTCTGTAATTATAAAATATGGCGATGCTTCTTTTACAGCTGTAACCCATAATTGAGTAGGAATTTTAAAACCATCAATTTCTTTTCCTGTTTTAAGATTTTGTTTTATGGCTTCTTCTTTTTCTAAATAATTTTCAGATTTTACAATTTTAATCGTGGGATACTTAACTTTTATTTTGTTTAAATATTTTTCAGGAGTTCCATCATCTAAGACTTTAATTGAATATGTACCATCTACAAATGTTTGAATACTGGCTAAACACCTATCCAAATAGAACGGACGATTGAAAGATTTTATTAGTATATCCATAATTTTAAAGCTTAGAATAAATAGTACTAATTAAAGCAAAAATATATTTATTTTTTGATAAAAGATTATAAAGAATGAAACGAATAGACACTGAATAATTTTTATGATATTTTTTTAGTAAAAATTTCAAATGTATTCGATCTTTTCTGTAAAGACAAATTTTCATTGCATCAAGCAGATCATTTTGATCGATAGGGTAATTAATATCTAATAGGTTAATCAAGGAATTTGGATCAAAATTATTATAGTTGTCTTTCCCGGTTAAAATTCTCTCATGATAAAATTTCCGGGCTTTATTAATAAATAACCATTGGATCAACCTTTCTTTGGTTTTTGATAAGGAACCGACTGTTTGTCGATAGGAAATTAATATATCAGGTAGATTTTGAATTTTTTTTCCTTCTGAAAACAACCGTAATATGAGATCATAATCTTCAGAATAAATCATTTTTTCACGATATAGAACCTTCTCATTTCTGAACATTATTGATGAATGATAGATGAGGTTGTTTTTGTGAATAGCTTTTTTTAGTTCATAATATCCGGTAGTGGCGTTAAAATCGTAAATTATTTTATTAGTTTCATCAATTATATGAGCACTGCTTCCTATTAAAAATACCTCAGAATTATTTTCCAGGAATTTTATTTGTTTTTCCAGACGATTGGGTAAAGCCAGATCATCAGAGTCCAATATTGCGATGTACTTACCTTTTGCCTTTTCAATTCCAATATTGCGTGATTTTATGACAAAAAAGTTTTTATAATTATTAATAAGTTTAATTCGAGAATCTCTTTTACAAAACTTTTCTACAATCGATTGAGTTTTATCGGTAGACCCATCATTAACAATCAGCAATTCAAAATTAGCATAGGATTGATTTAGTACCGATTCAATAGATGCAGATATATGTTTTTCTGCGTTGTAAGCAGCCATAATAACTGATACAAATGGATTCATAATTTTATATATAAATACAAAAGTAAAATAATTTTATTTAAATGGTTTTAAGCTGTTATATTTTAGATAAATGAAATAATTAGAGGTCGAATAGGGAGATTGAAAAATATTATATTACAACAGATGATTGAATGCTTGATATTTAAAGCTTAAGTAAAATTTAGCTTATATATTTATAATAAATTTAAGTTAAATTCAAAGAAAATTTTTAATTTAGCAAAAAATTTAGGGCGTTCATATATATAATAGAGATTCTGATAATTAAAGCTCGGGTTTTTATAACATGTATAATGTAGTGCACCTGAATATAACTTTTTTAGTTTAGTGTTTTTAATTAATTCAGAAAAAAATAAAAAGATCATGGTACAAATTCTCTTTAAGATGGTGTTAGTTATTATGGATTACGTAATGTCAATGTTCAGTTAATTAGAAAATTATATACATGTGAAAAGTTCAGTTAAGATTTATTAGCTGAACTTTTTAATTGTTTCAATAAGTAATCAAGATATGAAAAAATTATTAGGAAGTTTGATGTTGTTCGTTATGGGATGGAAATTTAAAAACGAAGTACCTGTCTATGAATTAAGAAAATGTGTATTAATTTGTGCTCCACATACCTCTAACTGGGATTTATATTATTGTTTGGCCAGTTTTTGGTGTTTGAAAATTCCTTATAAAGTTATGATTAAAGATGCTTATACCAAACCTTGGTATGGATTTTTCTTTAAAGCAATAGGTTGCTTAGGAGTTGATCGAAGTCAATGGAATAATTTAGTGCAATATTCATCAGAACTTATTAAAAATTCTGAATCTATGGCTTTAATAAATACTCCGGAAGCAACACGTTCCCGTTCTTTAAAATGGAAAAAAGGATTTTATTATATAGCGAAACAAGCCAATGTACCTATAGCTTTAGCTTATGCAGATTATAAAAATAAAGTAACAGGTGTATCTAAAATAATTAACATTGGGGATAAACCCATAGAAGAGGTATTTGATCAAATTGAAATTTTTTATAAACCGGAAATGGCTAAATACCCTGAAAACTATAATCCTAAAATTTATTAAATATGATTACCTGAGTTTATATCTTATAAAGTCAATACTATTCCCTCATTTTGAAATGGTTTCAGCATAATAATTTTATTATCTTTCTGTATATATTTTAGTGAAAGTAATAAAATAACTCATAGTAAAAATAAAATGCATATGTAAATATCAAATTTAATTACAAGTTTGATCTTGAGAACAAACTTTATATAATTCGAAATTTAATATAAATGTAGCATCTTTACTATTTATATAATTAGATTCTCTTCCGTATGCCAATCGCGAAGGCACAATGAT
Source organism: Apibacter mensalis (assembly GCF_001418685.1). Taxonomy (GTDB): domain Bacteria; phylum Bacteroidota; class Bacteroidia; order Flavobacteriales; family Weeksellaceae; genus Apibacter; species Apibacter mensalis. The sequence goes on along the minus strand of NZ_LIVM01000002.1, from coordinate 181,400 downwards.
TAATCCTTGTAAGACATTGTAAAGTTCATTTTTTGATTTATTGGTAGGTTTAAAATCTTTTAAACCGTCAACAATACCTCTGATAACATAATAGTTTTCATTTTGAATAGTATCGTTTTTAGGCTTTTTATAAAAGAATGGATTTTCTTGTGCAACACCTGAATTATCAATAGTACTTGAAGAAGTATTTAAGGTCGTATAACCATTTCCTCCTTCACCGGCTACAAAATATTGAAGTGAATAATGAATGAGTATGTTGTTTTTGCCGTCTGCAATATTGTCGGTGTTTATTCCTTGATCCGCTTTAGGATTTTTAACTATCCAATATCCTGAGGTTGATTTTTGTGCATTTTTGCTTAAAGGCTCTTTATCGTCAGGTGTAATCGTATCAGAAAATTTAGTTACTTTTCCAAGATCATCGAAATAATAATTATTTAAAAAATTTAAAATAGCCATATCATCAGCCGTATTTTGCTCATCGACGGATAAAGTAGAAACATTATTATCATCGCTTCCACAAGAAACAAAAAATAATAATGAGAAGAAACAGGCGGCTAAAAAAGATTTCTTAATCATGTAAATAAAATATGTTAATTTAGTTGCTAATTTACAATTAAATTTAATTTTAAGGATCAATTTTTTTAACCTATGAGAATAGATAAATTTTTATGGTGTGTACGTTTTTATAAGACCAGGGCTATTGCCACAGAAGAATGTAAGAAAAACCGTGTATTTTTGGATGATACTCCGTTAAAGCCTTCCAGAGAAGTATTAGTTGGAGAAACATATAAGATTAAAAAAAATCAGATTGACTATAAAATTCAAGTTATTCAAATACCACCTAATAGAGTAGGCGCTAAATTGGTCCCTTTATATATTAAAGACTTAACAGATCCTGAACAAATTGAAATGATGAAAACAAGAACACAAACGCAAAATTATTACAGACAAAAAGGATTAGGTAGGCCCACCAAAAAAGATAGGAGAGAGTTGGATGATTATACTTTGGAATGGGAAGACGAGTAGTTTCATTATTTATTTTTTAGATTGTAAAATATGGATAATTTCCTTACAAATTTCATCTGGTTTTTTTTCAGATACCCTAATTATATGTTCCGCCTGTTCATAAAATGCCGAACGCTCAAATAAATGCTTGGCAATAAATTCTTTTAGGGATTCATCATTTAAATGAGAGATAAGAGGCCGATGTTTTTTCTCTGTAATTAATCTTTCATATAGCTCCGAAGGAGACATTTTTAAATAAAACGAGATACTTTTATCAGTAATTAATTTCATATTATCATAATAAATTGGCGTTCCTCCTCCTAGACTCAATACAACATTATTTTGATTAATCAATTCGTTTAAATAATACTTCTCCTTTTTGCGGAAATGAATTTCTCCATGTTCCGAAAAAATTTGTTGTACAGTTTTTTTTTCATGAAAAGAAATATAATTATCCAAGTCTGTAAAAGGTAGGAGTAAAGTCTTAGCTAAACTTTTTCCAATGGTAGATTTTCCGCATCCCATATAACCTAGTAGAGAAATAATCATTACACTTAAAATTTTTACAAATATGAGATTTTTTTATTATAAATGTTTGGATAGCAAAAAAAAGTAAGTATATTTGCACTCGCTAAACAAAATGGTTAGCAAACACTAGAACACTAAAAAGACCTGGTAGCTCAGTTGGTAGAGCACAACACTTTTAATGTTGGGGTCCTGGGTTCGAGCCCCAGCCAGGTCACATTTATAACTAGTTTATATTTAACATGTAAATGTTATGAGTTATGGAGACCTGGTAGCTCAGTTGGTAGAGCACAACACTTTTAATGTTGGGGTCCTGGGTTCGAGCCCCAGCCAGGTCACATATTGAAAATTCGCGCTTGAGTATCTCAAGCTTTTTTTGTTTACGACTCCGTAGCTCAGTTGGTAGAGCAACTGACTCTTAATCAGTGGGTCGAGAGTTCGAGCCTCTCCGGGGTCACTTGATAATCAAGGAGTTACAATAGATTTGTAGCTCTTTTTTGTTTAAACTGCTTAAACAAACTACAAACAACAACCGAGAATAATCTTTTCACTTTATCCTTGTTATTTATTTTAGCTGTTTCTTAATAATCAATAGTTGTTAAAATACTATAACTATACATTTAAACAATATCCCGAAATAATTACTAATCAGATGAATCATTTGATTAAGGAAAGGCAGATGATTATAAAAGAAGAGGTAAATTTAGAAATTTAAAGAAATAAAAGGGATAACTTAAAGTCGGATCATCAGTATGCATATACAGCAAAAAATGTATTAGCATGTTTGCCGGTTAATAGTTTATTAATTTGCACAACCGTTTTATTGTTAGTTTCTGCTTAATTTAATTAAGCATATATAGCATAAAATATATGACATCTATCCCTAACATTAGTTTTTTTAATATCTAACATTCAATAATAAATATACTTATTGCTTTATTTTATACTTATAAATAATTTATTATTTTAGCAAAAATTTGTATGTAATTATAATGAAAATCTATAGTTATTTATACATATAAAAGTTATTTTATTTAAAGTAAAGGCGGGCGTAAGACAAGTAATTTTTCATATAGAGCATATAAATTGCGATACTTATTCGAAGAATAATTTTTAATAAAAATATAGTATTTATGTCATCATTTTTAGCAAAATTAGAATTGGACGGAGAAATCTATACAGTATTAGAATGCAATTATTCATTCCAAAAAAAAAGAGATAAAACCTCAAAACCAACAGGTGAAACCTCAGGCGGAGAAATAAATTTAAGTATAGAAAGCAACGGAAAAACTGACTTTATTGACTGGATTTTATCACAAGACCGTACTAAAAAGGGTAACATCATTTTTTATCGTCGAGATGGAATGAGTAAGCTTTATGATATTGAATTTGATAAAGCCTACTGTCTTGATTTCAAAGAAACCTTCAATTCTACGGACTCTTCTCCCATGAAAATAGATTTTACTATAGTAGCACGTACACTGAAGTTTAATTCTAAATCAGTTTATGAAAAAAACTGGAAGATCTAAGATCTCTCAATTATTTAAAGTCAAACTAATCTCAAAAAAATCATCCTATGAATATATATCGGAGTTCTACTTTAGGTGAATCCTTTCAAACCTATGCAAAAGTTACTATTAATGGAGTGGAAATTTCACGAGAAAATCATATTCAAGTGAAAATCAAGCAAAAGTTACTCACCCATAATCGTTTTGAAATATTATGTCCAAGTGAAGCCTTTAACGAAAAAAATAGTTATCCACTTACCAATAGCCAAAACCTGCACTATACCTATTTTTCCGTGCATTTGATTCGATTTAATGAAACAACGGCGATATTTCAAGGTGTTATTACGGGGGTTCAACATCGTGTTCAGGATGGATATCCTTATATAATTCTGAAAGGACAATCAGCTACACATCTTATGGATAAGAACATAAATTGCCAAACCTTTGTTAATAAAACGCTGAAAGAAATTGTAACAGCAGTTACCGATAAATATAAAGATAATCGCTTACAGGTACTTATATCTCCCGAAACTACGGAGGTGCTGCCCTATACAGTATGCTATAACGAAACCGATTTTCAGTTTTTAAAACGATTAGCCATGCGATATGGTGAATATATGTATCATAATGGAGAATATTTGGTTTTCGGTAAAGGCAATCAAATAAGAACTGAAATATCCGAAGGAGAAGATTTTCAAGAATATTCCTTAAACGTAATCAGTAAACCTCAACATTTTATCCGTCAACGGTATGATTTACGTAACGATAAGGTTATAAAAGAAGAATCAAATCAACTTTACTATCCTGATCAAAAAAATCTTTTTCATGTCAAATCAGTTCGTGCATCAGAAAAATACTCCATACAACCGCAATCGGGTTATTCTGCTCCCGATTTATTCTATGGGGATGCTCAACAATTAGAAAGAGCCGTACAACGTAAAAAACTTAGTCATGAATCAACCATTTTAGCCACAGCTAAAACCGATAATCCTCGTCTCCGTTTAGGCGATACTATGCAAATGAATGCATGGACTAAAGAAAAAAATAAACTTCAACCCATTGAAAGCTACCGTATCACAGAAATCGAACACAGCTTTACCGAAGAAGGATATACCAATCATTGTGAAGGTATTCCCTTTGAACAAAAAATAGCCCCTTATTTGGATGAAAATGCTTACCCGCATATCGATAATCAAATTGCGATAGTGGTTGACAATAACGACCCCGAATCTTTAAACCGACTAAAAATTCGCTTTTATTGGCAAGAAGAACATGAAAGTACCTTGTGGGTTCCTTTAATGCAAGGACATTCGGGGGGGGGACAAGGAGCGCATGTAATACCAGAAATTGGACATGTGGTATGGGTGGATTTTTTCGGTCATAATGCCGAAGCACCTATCGTTTTAGGTAGTCTATACAGTGGAAATCAGAAAAGCGGATTTCATACTAAAAATAATGATTTGAAAGTATTTCAAACCCGAAGCGGCACTAAACGAATTGTCAATGATGCCGAAGGCAGTATAAAAGAAGAAGATGCAGCAGGAAGCTTTATAAAGTTTGAAGGTGACGGTAACGTTACTTTAAACGTAGTAAAAAATTTATCAATAAAAGTAGGTGAAAACATGAATGTTTCAGTACAAAATGATAAAACTGAAAGAGTAAACCATAACACTTATTATTATTCTGAAAATTTGAGCAATAGCATATCTGACAATAAAGCTGAAAGGATTGGAAATTATTATTATCAAGAATCAGGAAATGCAAATATACAAACATTAAAAGGCAGTTTACTGATGAGAGGAACAACGCTATCTGTCTTACAAGGTGGAGATGATGTAAAAATAAGCAAAGGCTAATAAGTAAAAACAATCTCATGGACAAAGAAAAGAAATTTACCTTTTTAGCCGAAGAATCCGAACAAGGTTTTTGGGTAGATTCTAAAGAATTAACCCAAAGTACGCAAAGACAAAATGAGAAAACAGAGACCGCCCAAAAAGAAGAAATAGCCAATAAATTAAGAGCAGAAAATGATAAGCTCCTCAAGGAAGGGCTACCGGAAGAAAAACGAGAAATGGTTATACATGGTGCAATTTTATATTGTCCGTACGCACAAGCAGAAGGAAAACTAAAGGTTACCTCTAACGAAATATTATTACAAGATCGCATTTGTGCTACAGAAGGCGACGGAAATAACATGATTAATCTGCAATTTCCGGGCTTATGCAACCATCCCAAATGGGGAGATAAAAAACCCGCTTGTCAAAGTGTAATCAATTTAACGCCGTGGCAAAATTTAGGTAAGACCCTGGTTCAAGAGCAAAGAGTTTTAGTAAAAGAATCCTACATAAGTTGTAATCCTTCCCCGAACACAGCAGTTGCAAAACCCATTCCAACTGTAGAAAAAATAACTGCAACCGGTTGTGATAGAAATGTAATTATCAGTTACAACCATGGAAAGTATGGCAATTGTGAGTTTTATAAATTCAGATATGAAGATTTTATCAGACGTCACAGTTTATGCAATCACATGCCTCCGGTTTATTATTTTGGAGAAATGCGAGAAATCAGTGAATATGATTTTATTAATACAGCTAAAGAGTGGTTGACACCAAGTTTAACCGAAGAGATGGACAAAATGGAAATCAAAGAAGTTAAGAAAAAGGGTAGTTTATATAAACCGGTCCCTGCTACCAGTTACGGATATAAATATCGCGTGCGCTTCTCTAAAGTTTTAATGCCAACCTTAACCCAAAGAGGGCAACAGTGGTTAGTAAAAGCAAGATATAAATTGCAAGAATATATGGAACAAGGGGTGATTAATAAATCTTATAGAGCTAATTATGATACGATATTACCGGAAGACTGGGAAACATTGGGAAAATGGGAAAATAATTTTAATAAAAATTTTGAATTAACCGAGAAAGAAATAGAACAGTGTAATCAATGTAACAAAGATGATTTGGATAAAATTCGTGCAAAAAAAATGAAAAAATATTATACTGATATCGAATTAGATAATGATCGATTTCAAGAATTTGCCTTTGCCACTCATCCCGATGCCTATAATCCTAAGGAAATGAAAAAATTGCCGGTAGATGATTTAATAAAAATATTAACAACCCCCGACTTTAAAGAGTGGTTGGGAGCAGATACTTGGAAACAGGCTCTTATTATGGCTCGAAATTTAGATTATCTGTCGATAACAGAAGCCACCTTACAAAGACTGTTTAAAAAATATATTTTACAGGATGATACCTTTGAATAAAAAAACAATAATAACAATTTTAGTAAGCTTCGCCTTATGGAGCTGTAACCCCGTTAAACAAGGAAATATGAAATGG
>NZ_LIVM01000002.1:0-173756 GCF_001418685.1 Apibacter mensalis | reverse complement strand
ATCAAGCGGTACTACATATATCGAAAGATCGGGGCAAAAGTTATCAAGAATTATTGCTACCCGAACAAGAGATGAAATGGATTGATACCAGCCAGGATTATTCATTAGTAGAAGCTCAAAGTAGATTACCCGATAACAGTAAAAAAATTTCCCAATATCTTTTAGATCATAAGAGTCTAAAATTGGTTAAAATAGATGAATATGCTTCTGATGCTAAAATCAATTATGAAAATTTTAATGGTAAATATGTCATATATTCCAATCGAGGCGATTTAAAACTGATTAATTTATTGAATCGAGAAGAAGAATACCCCTTGCCAGACTATTTAAACAATCAGCCATTTTATTTAACTGCGCAGGGTAATATTCTAACTTTACAAAAAAATCAGATCATCAGTTATGACCCTAAAACCCAAAACCAGCAAATCATCAAAAGTTTTAAAAATAACTATGATATCTTACTATATCAAGATGACACTTTTATTTTGGGTAAACCTAACCTGTTAAAAACGTCTGCAACTTTTTATAATGAAGAGGAAAAAGAGTTATACACAATTGATTCAAATAATGCTAACTTTTACCGCTATAAAAATTTTGTATGCGACTATAAATCTTTATCATCTATATATCCGTCGATCCGATATTCGTATGATTATGGACAAACTTGGTTTGAACAAAAGTTTACAGGCTTTTTTTCTGCCTCTCGTCCGATTGGGTTTTATAAAGATAAGTTTATTATTTTTCATGCATCATTCCATGATAAACCAGAGCCTGAAAATCGAGGGGGAAGGATTTTAATCGGTGAATTTGAAAAATAGGACATTGTTAAACACGCTTAGTATAATATAATTATTTTTGATTTAATTTATCTATTAATCATACATATTTTATTGGTATCACGAGCAATTAATGGAAATGTAAAAGTCTCCAATGGTTTTGAAGAAAGGAAGAAGTTTACAGAAATATGAAAAGGTATAATGAAATATAATGAGTGTATTAATAAAAAAATAAAGGAATCTTTTTTATTCTAATAATTTTATTAATTTTTTCTTGTCAAGGACAAGTTAAAAATGTTTATAGTAAACAAAAGATTCAAGATGAGAGCGAAGCTCATAGTATTAAAAATAATATTTTTCATATTCAATTTGATAATGCAGGGGAACTCCATAAAAAATTAGTATCGAAACAACCGTATGATCATTTTATAATTCAAATAGAATAAGGAAATATAAAATTTAAAGAAAATTATAAATTAGTAATTAGTAACTATGGTGATAGAAATGATTTAACATTTACTTTGACAAAAGTAAGTAAAAAAAATATACCTTAGAAATTATACAAGAAACCAGACATTTAACGGTTGATAAATTCATCATTGAAAAGGATAAAAACAACTTATTAGAATTAATATCCATGGAACAAATCCGATCGGGAAATACTATTCAAATCTGTAAATATAGTATGTCAAGAAAGAAAGGAAATGAAATTAATTTAATCATAAATTCAATTAATGATCCTACATGTTTCAACGTCAAAAATAAATCATATTAAAAGTTAGATACATAAACAAAAAAATAAACTTATAACCCAAAATGGAAAAAGAAGCAACCTCGCCGGACAATAAACAATCACAACCCAATCAATCCGACAAAAGTGTGCTACAACCTCAAACCGATTCCTATTCAGTAAACCCCAATCAAATTGTCTATGATATGGTTCATCAGGATGATTTTATCATAAATGTAGCCGACGTGTACTTCGCCCGTAAAGTACTTGTACTCAACAAAAAAGATGAATATGTCTATGTGAAATTAAATCAAGCCTCTTTGGGTGACAAAATTTATCTGGTTGCCAAATGTTACGGTACTCCCCGAAAAGGTAAATTAGTGCTCAGTCTTAGGGAAATTGAAAATACCGATACTACCCAAAACCTGTATTCCAATAATCCGGTTCCTTTTTTAGTCAATGGTGAAGAAAAAACAGAAATGGAATATACCCTAGACGGCTCCATTACTTATGCAAAGGAAATAGAACTTCGCCCTAAAGACGATAAAAAATATCAAGAATTACAAGAAAAGTTAAAAAATACCAAAACCAAAAACACTTTCTTATTTGTAAGGGCAAAAATAAAAGAAACAACCGCAATTAGGGTAACATTTAAAAGCTTCTTTGCAGGTGAATTCGATGCGGTTAAGGGATCAAGGTATTATGATTTTTTAAATGAAGAAAAAAATCTATTTGAAGTAAAACCAAAATTACCTTTAATAATTATCGATGCTGGTCATGGTTATGAGAAAGGAAGTACAGGTGCAGTAAGTTATATATATACATATAAATCCAAAGACAATAAAACATCCACTTCAAATGTAGAAGATCTTCCTCAATATGTTATTGATGATTTATCATTAATTATTTCAACTAAGGAAGATCCTGATAGAAATGAAAAATTTTTAGTATATGATGTCTCAATAAAACTAAAAAAACTCTTAGAAGAATTGGGTTATTCCGTACTTTTAACAAGAGAAGACGATCATTATCGGGTAATGATGATGAAAATACACGAAAAAAACGTATCGATTTAGCTAATGATAATAAAGCTGATTATTTTATATCAATACATGCGGACGGTGTTGCAGGATATAAAGCTTCAGGATCTCATGTGATTTACCCGAACGTTGGAAATGATGAAGTCATTCGTTTAAGTAAGGAGTTGGCGGTTGATATATTTAGCAGTTATGATATTGTGGAGGTGGAGAAAAATTCCCCTAAACAGGATATAAGAGGATTGCAAGTATTGGGTAAATCAAATAAAACTAAAAGAAAAGTTTTAATTGAATTAGGTTTCGTAACTTCTCCAAAAGATGCAAAACTTTTGTTTACAAAAATAGATGAAATATCCGTTCAGATAAGGGACGGACTGCTAAAAAACTTAAAAAAATTTTAATTATGAGTCATTGTAAAAAGAATATATATTTACTATTTGCAATAGTATTGATTTCATGTAATACAAGTTTTGCAGACGAAAATAAACATGAGTTTAATAAAACTTTATCAACTGATAGTGCTTCATGTCAAAAACCTATAATAGAGTATTTTCCAAATGGAAAATTAAAATTATCAGGATGTCAAGGAATTTTTAATGGTACAGGAATCCAAGTTGGTTTATGGAAAACATACGATGAAAAAGGCGATTTAATCGAAACCACCTATTATCATCCCGATGAATTCGGCAAAGACTATAAAATCGTAACACAATATAAGAATGGAAAAGTTGTTTCAAAGAAGATTTACAATTTTGATGATTTATATGAGACTGAGTTAAAAGAGCTTTTCACCATACCGAAATAATAAATAATTGAAAAATGAAAAAATAAAAATCCAATGACGTCCTCACCGCCCTATAAACCCAAAACAACACAACAATTTTACCGCTTTTTACAAGAAGAGCAGACCCTCATCCATGGCATGGAAGAGAAGAACGATAAAACCGCACTCATATACTGCACCCGTTACCCGGTGAAAGAGTTTTTTAACGTAGGTTGGGAAACTTTTAAACCCCAATATTGGAGCACTCGTATGTCTGAAACCGATAAAATCCTACATAAGAAATTAGATCTGATTACTTCCAATTTGCAAATGATAATCTCACCACAAGGCACTCTGCACGACCTTACCAATGTCATTGAAATACAAAAAAAAGCAGATAGGATACTCAACGACCTTTCCCATAAGTACTTAGGAGGTAATGCTCAAAAACTATTTAAGGCTTATCAAAACTATTATGCCCATAAAAGAAATATAATGTCATCCCTATGCTCATACAGTGCAATTGGTCTGTTACTTCCTCCTTACACCGCAGTACCTCGTGAAGTAAAAAATGTAAAATTAATGGAAAGCATACTTTTTACCCTACAAGAAAAAAGTAAACCAATAACTGACACAGAAATAAAAATAACCGGAAAACTACAAGAACAACACGAATTATCAGACTTACAAGCGTTAGCTGAGCTCAGAAAAATAAAAATAAAAAAGCAAGATATTCCCAAGCTAGAGCTCTATGAAGGCATCTATCATCTGCAACCTGATAAATCCGTCAAAAGTGCCTCTCTATCTATTCATTTCTCTTTTGGAGAAAACTATAAAAAAACTCTTCACATACACCATTTACAACAAAAACTAGATAATAAATACGGAAAAGGAAAATTCCATGCTGCTTTTATTATGGCGCTATTTTTCTGTCTGTTTTTTACTTCGTGTTCTAATGATTCACATGCCAGCAGGGCAACAAACTCAGGCAATATAGGTGGGTCTATTGAAGGAACTACCCATGCAGGGCAATCGAGCGGAGCAAGAATTCAAATAACGAAAACGGGACAAACAGTTACATTAAACAAACCGCCTTTTGGGGATAATCCAACGGTATTAGATGCCTATTTTGCCCAACAGGATACTAAAACTAAAGAGTACAAAAAAATAAATTCAGCAGCTATAGGTGATATAGTATATATTGTAGTAGATACTGCAAATCTATTTGCAAAAAAAATCACCGTTACCATTAAAGACAAAAATAACATCATATCCGGTAATATCCCTTTTCAACAATATAAATCAATTGGTAATGAATTTGCTGATAACGGTGAAGATGTAAAAGGAATATTTGAAGCAAAAGTAAGAAACGAGATAAACGACCAACGTTTTGCACTCTATAAAATAGCTCTGAAAGGAAAAGATGAAGTAACGACAAAAAAATGGAAAGAAGCTATTGAAAAACACTCAGAGAAGAAATTACAACTTAGCCTTACCGTATTGGCAGATGAAGAAAATGTTATTTATTGCGGCTCTAATGATGCCAATGATACTGAAAAAAATGTCTGGCTAAATCAAGAAGGTAAATGGTTCGAGGTTGATATATGTGTTTGTGGAGATTGGGCAAACATTAGTTCATTTATTGATAAGGAAGATTTTATTGGTGGGAAAACACCAGGTATTGAAGAAAACTGTTTTGCTTATGCTTTAGCAGAAATGGAGAGAGTTAATTTTACCCTTAAATCTAAAGGCTGGATGATAGTAAAGGAACAAATATAAATCCTGATATTTTTCAAATTTTCTTAGCACAAGACATTCTAGGAAGAAAGAAAGGAGTTCAAAAAGAAGAATTTAAAAAAGGGATCCAATATTTAAAAGATTCAATTAAAAATAAAATACCCGTAATGGTTGGAGTTGATAATCACCCCGGCTCCCCTAATGCGGATAAAACCACCGATCATTTTATGGTAATAGTGGGAATGGGGAATGATTCAGTTGGAAAATATTTTTTATTTCATGATAATGCTATGGGAAATAAAAACGTAGGAGCCTCCAATGAAAATAGGTTGTATTGTAAATGCAAAGAATATAAATTAGAAGGTGTGGCTGACAAAAGAAATACCTATTTTTCATCAGATGCCGGATATAAAAAATATACGGTATCCCAAATAAGAAAATCTAAAAGAAAATGAAAAAAATAGCACTCTGTTTACTCATTCCCTTTATCGTTAATTGCAGCGGAGGAAATGTGTCTAACACTAACCCAGTTCAAACAAACATAGAATCAGAAGATGTAAACTTCATTCTTAGTAATTCCCTTACCCTAATAAATGGTGAAAAAATCTCATTATCAAATATATATGCTATACCTAACAATATAGATTCTATACAAGTGGATAAGGTGCAATTTGAAGCAACATTATCTGATTATTGTGGAAAAGGAAACTATATATATGATGAAGAAAAAATGGATGGTTTTTTATCTAAAAAACTCGAATTTATTCTTTATTATCAATATAAAAAGAATAATACAGAACCCACTGCATTTAACTTTAAACAAGATAATGTAAATATTTACTTAACCGTTGTTAACCATGAAATAATTACAAAATATTGTAGGAAAAGAAATATACGAACACGAAATACCGCATTTTTATTAAAGGTTTATTCAAACGGAGCTAGATATAATTTACTGGCTATTAATGATGTAAAAACTATTGAATAAATATTAAATCAATAGAAATAAAAAAGAATTAGTCTTAAATAATATTAAAAGGTTGATGTAATGATAAAAAGAAACAATTTTAAAATGAGAATATTATTACTAATTCTATGGTCATTGGCTAACCTATCATGCAGTCAAAAAATAGAAAATCAACCAGCAGTTACTCAAACAATCTCACAACAAGAGTTTGAACCAACGGTGTATCAACTTATTAACTTTTTTAATAAAAAGGATTTTGAAGGAATTAACCAATATATTCATAAAGATATAGGACTTTTCATTGTATATAATGCGAGTACCAGCCCAACAATGAGAAGAATTGAACAATTTAAATCGAATAATAAAATAATTGAAAATACTATACCGTCTTGGGTAGAAGATGAATTGCTAGGGGTTTCAATATCTGGCAATCCTAAAATACGATATGAACAATATCCTACATTTAATTCATGTAGTGAAAAAGTTACTAAACTAGGTCTGTATGCCAATCCAAAAGAAAAAAATATTGAGGCTTTAAAAATAGCGCTTGATTATTATCATTGGGAATTAAAACACTATCAATTTGAAAAAAATCCTGTTTGGGAGGAATATCAATCCATTGCCGATAAAATAGCCCCTAAAACAGTTAAAGTTGTATATATAGAAAACTTTCCAGATATATTACCGAATGATGAAAAAAATATTTTCATATTTTATCTTACACAACCGGATAATAAATGGTATTTAACCATTCTAGATTTTTATACTATGGATTGCAGCACATAAAAAAACGATAAATTGAAGAATAATGAAGGTAGAAGATGAAACATTTAATATATATCACATTACTCATGTTTAACATCTCATGTGTAAAAACAACAGCAAAAACAGAACAACCTGTTTACAGACTAAAAATCAGCGAACAAGAAGAATTAATCTTCTTAAATTACAATAAAGAATTCAAACTCTATTCAAAGCCAAGACTTAATAAAAATGGGGTTATATCTAAAATCGAAGGATATGGTGACGAATATGAAGATACGACTTATACAGGCATTTACTCCATTGATATTAAAATATCTGAAAATAAACATTATGTTAAAATGGATGCTATTAGCAAAGGCTATGTTGAATTATCAGACAAAGACAGTATGCTACATGAAAACTATCAATGTGTCATTATCGACATCAAAAAATCAAAAGTAGTTTGGTCTGGGGTACAAATGTGTGACGGTGAGTGGAAAGATAATCAATGGATAAGTAATGGACAAGTCGAATTTGACGGCAAGTAAAAGGTTTAGAGTACGAACGAGTAATGGTGGTAATTGATGATGAAGAATCACGAGGCTTTTTGTTTAATTATGATAAATTATTCGAGGTCACTCCTTTATCGACAAATGATGAAAAAAATATTCAAGAAGGAAAAGAAACGGGTATGGATAGAACCCGACGATTATTCTATGTTGCATGTAGTAGAGCAAAAGAAAGTTTGGCTATTGTCGCTTATACTAATAATCCTGAAATGTTAAGGAATAATCTTATAAAATTCGAATGGTTTAGTAGTGATGAGATTAAAATTATTTAATGAAATTGTATTAGCAGATGTCGACTCCATTGGTAGTTTCCTATATGTACTATCGAAATTGGTATAACAGGATGACAATATAATGCATGTAATTTCAAATTTAGAAGATTAAACCGGTTTGAAATTAAATGTCAATGAAAATTTTATATTTTATTATTTTTATTAAATTTGCTAGTTGTATTGAGGTATTATTATTCAGCCTTACTATTTAGTAGTATGACTAGCATAAAATATTTATCACATACACTAAAAAGTGACAAAAGTAAAATGGTTTTCATGTAAATAATTGATATATTTATATGTTATTTAATTGATAATCACATCTAAAAAATTAAAGACTCACGTGGTGGAATTGGTAGACACGCCATCTTGAGGGGGTGGTGTCCATACGGATGTGCCGGTTCGAATCCGGTCGTGAGTACTTCGTTTTATTGTTAAATAATTTAATAAGTTTGGAATTAACTTTAATTCTTTATAAATATTAACTGTATATTAAAAAAAATAAGATAATTTCAGTTTAATTAAAAATTCACAACTAATCTCCCGGAAGTATATTTGACAGAGTAAAAAACATATAATTCTTATTTATTATAAGAATAATATAAGTAAGAATATCTGGACTAAATGTCTTTTTTAATTTAATAATAATATAAATATGTAAAAAGAACAATATTTTTAAAGATTTAAAAATAACATAACTAATAAGATATTTTTATAATTTTGAAAAATGATTTATATTTTATTATTAATTTATAAGAACATGTAACAATCAATATTATGAACGAAGCTCAACAATGGAGTAAAATTGAAATTTTTTTTAAAGAAAAGTTTGCACAGGAGGATATCCCCGATTTAAATACGATGATTTTTTTAATAGGTCTACAGGAGCTAGGGTTAGGATATAAAAAGTATAAAAAAGATGAAAAAATGAATCTGATACATATAGCTGTTTGTAGATTGTTGGAACCTTTCGGTTATTATAAGCTCGATGGATACGATAAGGATCAATGGCCACATTATAAATTAATTGAAAAACTTCCTGACTTAAAGCCTAATGAACAAACCTTGCTTATGAAAAAAGCGATAATTCAATATTTTATGGATGAAGAATTATTATATTTTGAAAAATAAAAAGACAAACTTTCGCTTGCCTTTCTATTCAAAATTATATAAAGTATAAAATATATTTATTAGTTAGATTCTGCTTTTGCATCACGAATCATTTTTTCGTTAGCAGTAATAGAAAATTCAACTCTTCTGTTTAAGGCTCTACCGGCATCAGTACTGTTATCACCAATTGGGTCAGCTTTTCCAAAACCTTTAATGGTAAAACGACTGGAGTTAATACCATTTTTGGATAAATAATTAGCAACGCTTTTAGCTCTGTTTTCAGATAAGGTTAAATTATATTGATCAGCACCTTTGGCATCAGTATACCCGAAAATACCAATATTAGTATCGGGATATTGTTTAAAAATAGATATAATTTTATCTAAATTTTGTTGAGCAGTAGGGGTTAAAGTAGCTTTATCAAAATCAAAACGAATAGCGTTTTCATTAAGAACTACCTTGATACCTTCACCCACACGTTCTACAGAAGCCCCAGGTACACTTTCTTGGATTTGACGTGCTTGTTGATCCATTTTGTGACCAATCAAACCTCCGGCAGTTCCACCCACAGCAGCACCTATTACAGCTCCTAAAGCAGCATTATTTTTATTACCTACATTATTTCCGATTACAGCACCTAAAACACCTCCGGCAACAGCTCCCAATCCGGCACCTTTTTGGGTGTCGTTGGTGTTACATGACATAAGAATGCTTACAGACAATAAGATTAATGTTAATCTCGTAAATATTGATTTCATAATTATAATTATATAGTATTTTTCAAGTTATTTATTTTAATTTACCGGATGCTAATTTGCTGAAATGGTAGGTAATAGTAACTCCGCTGATAACCTGACTTAATTTGAATTCATTTTCAGAAAGAATTTCATATAAATAAGTAGTTCCTGTAGTTACTTTTCTTGCTCTGTCTCCTTCATTAAGCAATTTTAAAACAAGCATGTTTTGTTTATCTATGTACCAAGTAAAGTTTTGTGTTAATGCAGGGCATGTGTTACCACCCTGTAGAGTAAAGTTGCCTTTATTGTTGTTAGCTATAAAATACCATACACTATTTTTTAAGCATTGAGCATCATATTCATCAAAGGCTTTAACTTTTACCATATTTTCAGAATATGAAACCCGATCAAGATTCCATGTGCCTCTTACATCTCTTTGAGAAGATCTATCAAGAGCAACAGAATTTGAAGTAGAGCAAGAGTAAAAAATAAACATGCTCAAAATTCCTAAAATCATTAATTTTTTCATAAAAGAAATTTATTTAAAATTTATAATTATATATAATTAATTACTATTATTTTTTTATCAAAATTATTAAAAATTGATCTTTCCGGATTCAGAACCCTTTTTACAGACTAAAGATTTCTTTTGTCCATTGACGATGAAATTTATAAAATTCTGTTGATCGGGATATATATCTAATAATAACGAATTCCTTATAGTAATGGAAGAAACCGAATTAATCCCCGGCACCTCATAATAAATCCAAACAACATTTCCGTCCGGATTTTTAGATGAAAAAGTAAAATTTACCGCAGTATCATTAATACTAATTTTAACATTGTTTTGAAGATATTTATTTAATGCTAAATCAAAATCATTGGAATTAACTTTTTTTCCAAGGACTTGTTCAATATGCTCAAGATTAACTTTTGAAGAAACTTTTAAAGTTTTGCTACTAGATACATACTCCACCTTGGTAATAGAAGTGAAAAAATCCGAAGAATAAATAGTATAGGAACATAAACATAGAAAAGATAAAACAATAAGAATAAGCTTTTTCATTATGCGTTGAATTATATGGTCACTCATTCTGTAAACGCAAACAAATTTAATGCCAAATAGATCTAAAAATTTTGTTTAATACTGTATTTATCATAAAAAGCATGTATGTGTCCCACCGCTTCATCTGCAGTATCTACTAGCCTGAACAAACTGAAATCAATCTCTTTGATATAATTTTCCTCGAGCATTGATTTTCGCATCCATTCCAACAATCCACTCCAATAGTCAGTACCTACCAGCACAATTGGGAATTTTCCGGTCTTTTTGGTTTGTATTAAGGTTAAAGCTTCAAACAGCTCATCCATAGTTCCCAATCCCCCGGGCATTACTATAAAACCCTGTGAATATTTGAGAAACATAACTTTTCTGACAAAAAAATAATTGAAATTCATGCTCAATTTATGATCCACATACGGATTACTTCCCGTTTCAAAAGGTAATTCAATATTAAGGCCAATAGACTTTCCCCCTGCAGCTTGTGCTCCTTTATTTCCAGCCTCCATAATTCCGGGGCCTCCCCCGGTAATAATTCCAAAACCTATTTTAGTAAGTTTACATGAAATTTCTTCCGTTAAATTGTAATATTTGCTTTTAGAAATAGTTCGAGCAGAGCCAAATATTGAAACACAAGGACCAATTTTAGTCATGGTTTCAAAGCCGTTTGTAAACTCAGCCATAATTTTAAAAAGCATCCAACTATCTCTGGTTTTTATTTCATTCCAATTTTTTTGCTTAAAATTTTGGGCGATAAACTCTTTTTCTTCTGAATTATGCATTTTAATATTTTTTTAGTTACTTGTACAGCAAAAATACTGCATATTATAATTTCTTTATCATTAAGTTGTTAATCATTTGACAAAGATCTTGATATTTTTACTTAAGCGTTTCTGATCTTTACACTAGAAATTTATGATTGATAAATAAAAAAATAATAGATCCGTTTTTAAGTAAAATACGTTAGAAAATAAAATAAGAATATTAATGAAGTGTAACCGGATATTATATTATTTTTGTACTTATAATATAAGATAAAATTAAGCATGGAAAATAATAGATACGAATTAAATAAAAATTTAGCACAAATGCTTAAAGGGGGAGTTATTATGGATGTTTCAACGCCGGAACAAGCAGAAATAGCAGAATCTGCAGGGGCTGTAGCAGTTATGGCGTTGGAAAGGATTCCTGCAGATATACGTGCAGTTGGAGGAGTTTCCAGAATGAGTGATCCTAAAATGATCAAAGGAATACAAGCGGCAGTGAGTATACCGGTTATGGCTAAAATCAGAATTGGACATTTTGTAGAAGCACAAATATTAGAAGCGTTGGAAATCGATTATATAGATGAGAGTGAGGTACTAACACCCGCTGATGATAAGTATCACGTAAATAAAACCAAGTTTAAAGTTCCTTTTGTATGTGGAGCCAAGAATTTAAGCGAAGCCTTACGAAGAATTCAGGAAGGAGCCTCTATGATCCGTTCAAAAGGAGAACCGGGAACAGGAGATGTAATACAAGCAGTGAGACATTTACGAGCAATGAATGAAGACATAAGAAGAATACAAGGTTTGCAGGATGATGAACTTTTCTACGAAGCAAAACAGCTTCAGGTACCTTATGAATTAGTAAAATATGTACATGAAAATGGAAAATTTCCGGTAGTCAATTTTGCTGCCGGAGGTATTGCAACTCCAGCTGATGCTGCTTTGATGATGCAGTTAGGAGCTGAAGGGGTATTTGTGGGGTCCGGCATTTTCAAATCTGGAGATCCTGTAAAAAGAGCTCAAGCTATTGTTAAAGCGGTTACCAATTTTAATGATCCCAATGTTTTACTGGAAATTTCAGAAAACTTAGGAGAAGCCATGGTAGGAATAAATGAGGCAGAAATTGAGTTATTAATGGCAGAAAGAGGAAAATAATATATCATAATGCTACAACAGGTCATTTTGAAATTTAAACTTTCAAAATGACTTTTTTTTCGAAATATATGAGTATCAAAATAGGGGTATTAGCTGTACAAGGAGCATTTATTGAACACATCCGGAAAGTACAGGAATTAGGGGTTGAAGCTTTTGAAATAAGACAGAAAAAAGACTTTAATCAATCTATGAATGGCTTGATTATTCCGGGAGGGGAAAGTACTGCCATAGGTAAATTGTTGCGAGATTTGAATATGCTTGATAAAATTAGAAACGAGATACAAGAAGGATTGCCGGTGTTCGGCACCTGTGCCGGATTAATTCTATTGGCTAAAAAGGTAGAGGAAGGTATGGTTCATCTTGGAGTTATGGATATTACGGCAAAAAGAAATGCTTATGGCCGACAGTTGGGTAGTTTTTATATTGAGGAAAACTTTGAGGGAGTTGGTATTATTCCCATGACATTCATCAGAGCTCCTTATATAACCCAAGTAGGAGATAAGGTTAAAATATTATCCGTTGTAAATGGACACATAGTGGCAGCACAGGAAAAAAATAGATTAGTTACTTCTTTTCATCCTGAATTAACTGAGTCAACTAAAGTTCATCAATATTTTATAGAAAAATTATGTATATAGAAATGATACATTATTTTATATTTCTATTTAACTAAATGGGGGATGGAGAATGAGAAAGAAGTGATATAAAAAATAAAAATAAGGGACTGATACTCTATAAGAAATTTCTTATTTAGTCCAATTTAAATGCCGCTAGTAAGGACATGTCGAAAACTATTAACATATTCCGAGATACATTCTTAACTATTATTATCTATGCCAATAATAATACCAGCTGTATGCATTCCTCTCAATACCACATTAATATATATTTGGAAAAGTTGATTATTGAGGGAAAAGTAAAAATATGAGAATCCGGTACATTTGTGTATTTGTATGGAGAAACCCTCATATATATAAAGATAATTTATTTTATTTTGGAGGCTAACAATACGAAGGAATTACCATGATTTTAAAACGTAAATTCTTGCGTGATTTTTACTACAAAATGGTTAATAAAAATAAAAACCTACACAAACTTATTCTGCTTTCGGAAAATGATTTTAGATTATCTTTACTTTCAGATGTCGTTAGTTTATTTCATGCTTCCAATCTTTATTTTGATAAATCATTACAACTTTCTAAATAAATTATGAAATTAAAAGATAAAAAGCAGTTTATCCTTTTAAATAGTAATGAAAATTTTTATACGGTATTCTTCGATTTATAAAATTTTGAAAAATCGAAATTGTAGATTTCCTAATGAAAATTATAGGCAAGATCTTTCCATGAATAAAATAATCAACTATAGCGACAGAAGTTTAGTGGCTTTCAAACATTATTTTGCAAAAATCAGCTCTATTCCACCTAAAAAATAATTGAATCCAAATGAGTTGAATTTGCTTTTATAATTCTTAAATACAATAAGTTAAATGTAAAATATGTATGTTGGGAAGCAGGTTTTAAAAACATTTCTCATTATTATATTGCCGTTAAAGCAAGCATACGATTATTCTCCTAAAAAAGAAATCTAATCTTACTTCAGAACAAAATTTTAAATCATCCCAGCAAAAGCCCATTATCGAACTGGCATTAACTTTGTTTATAGATAATTGTAAACTTAAAAAATCTTAATTTTAAATGTTATGAAAGAAAAAGTAATAGTTGTAATGGGGGCTTCTAGTGGAATTGGTGAAGCTACCGTAAGGAAAATTGCCGAAAAGGGAGCTAAATTAGTAATTTCTGCAAGAAGAGAAGAAAAGTTAAAAGCAATAAAAGATTCTCTACCGGGGGCTGAAATTGAATATAAAGTAGCGGATGTTGCAAAATTCGAGGAAGTAAAGGCAGTAGTAGATTTAGCTATTAGCAAGTTTGGGAAAATAGATGTTATCTACAATAATGCCGGAACCATGCCTTCATCCTATCTTATAGACTGTAAACTTCAAGATTGGCATGATATGCTGCATGTTAATGTGATGGGAGTTTTACATGGGATTGCTGCGGTTCTTCCTCATTTTGTAAAACAAAAATCCGGTCATATCATAACTACGGATTCCGTGGCAGGACATTATGTATATCCGGGATCAGTAGTATATTGTGCAACTAAATCTGCAATTCGTGCAATTATGGAAGGATTGCGTCAAGAACAGAGGGAAAATAATATAAAATCATCTATGGTTTCTCCGGGTGCTGTACGAACAGATCTTTACCTAACAATGAAGGATGAAAAATTATTGGAAGAACAACGCAAAATGCAGGACACAGAAGGTTATGGTCTGAATTCAGAAGATATTGCAGAAGCAGTGGTATATGCGATTAATACTCCACAACACGTATCAGTTAGTGAGGTTATTGTTCGTCCAACCATGCAATCTCTATAAATTAAATTGATAAGAATTGGAATATATAGAAATCTAATTTTTAACTATTTATCCGACAAAAGGTTTAAACTCATAAAATTTAGTATCAATGCTTAGAATCCATTTGGTAACTAATTTTTAATAAATCATTTGGCGGATAAATAGTTATATCATAAAATTTTTATTATACCCCAATACTAATTTATCAAAACTACCTAATAAATTTTAAATTCTATAAGTTGAATAACTTAGTAATTAGTCAAATATTCCATTTATTATTTAAGTATGATCATAATCACAAAATAACTATTATTATATTATGAATAATTCAGAAGTACCTAAAATTAGTGAATTTCCGTTTGGAAATGAAAATAAAGAATATCAAAGATATTTTTCCGGTAAATCTTGGCTGGCCCCACTGACCAAGCTGAACCAATTAAATGCACCATTATTCAACGTTACTTTTGAACCCGGATGTAGAAATAATTGGCATACGCATTCAGGAGGACAAATATTAATTGCAGTGGGAGGGGTTGGGTTATATCAGGAAAAAGGAAAAAAAGTAATACGAATGAATCCTGGAGATGTTATTGAAATAGCACCTGATGTTAAACATTGGCATGGAGCGGCTCCAAATGATTGGTTTTCGCATCTAGCCATTATCTGTAATCCGGAAACTAATGAAACTACATGGCTTGAACCTGTAACGGATCAAGACTACCAAATAGCTACTCATCAAGTGGACATTCTGTGAACAACCCATAAAACATTATACTTTAATTTAAGATCTTATTCAAAGAACTAAGTTGAATTAAACAATGGATTAATATCTCATAATTTATAAATTTTTTCCGGTATAAGATTTAGTAAAAAAATGTACTTAAATTTAGCGTAAAATTACTATAGTTTATAAACCAATTCAATACAGATCATCACTATATCCAGTTTCTCGTATACGAATTTTTAAATAATTGAGTCTAATATTTTATTGAGTTCAATTAAGCTTTATAGATAATAAATAATGGTATGAATGGAAGAGTTATGTTATAAAGAAAATTACAAGAAGCTGTTAGAAGTTAATTTTTAAATGGAGAAAACAATGAACCGGAAATGATGGAAATTCTTTAAAAATTCATTTTTCGCAAAGTATTTACTATCGGAAATATAAATACACGAGAATTGATAACCTGTGTAGTTCTTAACCCATTACAGCAATTGTACTAATTGAAATCTCATATGAATGCCGTGCTAAAACGTAATCTATCTTCTATAAAATTTAGAGAAGCTATTTATCAGCGTTCTTCCATAATAGGTTTTCCCCATATCTTAAACGCGATAGCAAGTATCAATGAAATTTTTATTGTAAAAACATTTAATTGCCCTTAGAAAATTAGAGCAGTATAAATGAAGAAAATGGATGCGAAAAAGGACAAAAATTAAAGTTTCTTTATATGGTAATTACAATAAAGAATTAATGTCTACTCTGCCGGGGGATATGGGAAAGGAGGTAGCTCAATTTTTTACGAAAGTTTACTTTGGAGATTTTTATACACGAAAGAGTCTTGATCCGGCCATTCGAAAATTAATTAGCTATTGTGTATTAGTTTCCTTAGGAGTGAAAGATCAGCTTGTCTATCATTATTATGTAAATCTAAAAATGGGTAATAATTAGGAAGTGATTGTAGCAGCTATAGTTCAGACGTTGTCTTATCTTGGGTTTCCACTTGCATTAAAAGCATTGAAAACTATAATGAATCTGTCTGGGATTGTTAATGATTTTCTCATTTATAAGATCTTTCTAAACTTCTCGGAATTAAGTCCTATCAATTTACATGATAATTGGGTTTTATAAAATAACAAGAGTTAATAATCAAAAACCTTAAATACTTTAAGATATAATTAATTAAAGATGATCAATACATTCATCAAATAAAAGTTAATACATGTTTCACTTTAAAAAATTAAAATACCAGATAAATATTAGTTCAGACAATGTCTACCCTATGATATAATTTTTACATAAACAAGTGTTTTAACCCTATATTTTTATATAAAAATTCATTTTCTATTTTTAAAATAAATATTCCTTATTTTATAATTTAAAGACGGTTCTATTATTAAAATATAGTACATTTGTTAACTGAATATGATAAAGAATACAGTTACAATTATATTCTTATAAAAAAACAAGAGATAGGAGTAATGGTCATATTTATAAAACTCCTCCCCAAAACAAAACTGAAAAAAAATGAGGATTGAAACAAGGAGTTAAGCAATAACTTTTAAAAAATTCTAGAATGTATATATGAAGTTACTGAAACGGGAATTTAAATAATTTTATTAAATGATATGAATCAGTAAGTTATAAATATATAGTTTAGATAAAATAAAATGAAATAATTAATCAAATAATAAGATATTATGCTAAAAGCAGGTTTGGTAGGAGCCGGACATTTAGGAAAAATACATTTAAAATTATTACAGCAGTCTGAAAAATATGATTTAATCGGTTTTTATGATAGTGACAAAGTAAATGGGAAAAAACTGGAAAAAGAATTTGGATATAAATTTTTTTCAAACTTTGATGAATTATTAAAGCTGATTGATTTACTGGATATAGTAACGCCGACCTTGGCACATTTTGAGTATGCTAAAAAAGCAATACAGGCAGGTAAGCATTTTTTTATTGAAAAGCCTATCGCTGGAACTTTAAAAGAAGCAGACGAAATAATACGATTAGCCCAAGAACATAAAATACAGGGACAAGTAGGACATGTGGAAAGGTTTAATCCGGCCTTTACTGCGGCTAAACCATTTATTGTAAATCCCATGTTTTTGGAAATACATCGGTTGGCAGAGTTCAATCCCAGGGGGACGGATGTTCCGGTAGTTTTGGATCTAATGATCCACGACTTAGATATTGTATTATCCATTGTTGAATCAAAAGTAAAAGAAATACATGCCAGTGGAGTTGCTGTCGTCAGCAATACCCCCGATATTGCCAGCGCCAGGATTGAATTTGAAAATGGTTGTGTAGCCAACCTTACAACCAGTAGAATTTCTATGAAAAATATGAGAAAAAGCAGATTTTTTCAGAAAGATGCATATATTTCCATAGATTTTATGGAAAAAAAATCTGAAATTATCAGAATCAAGGAAGTTCCGGAAAAAATTCAGCCTTTTGATATGATTATTGAAAACGCTGAAGGTGAAAAAAAACAAATCATATTTCAATATCCTGAAATTGAGAGTAATAATTCTATTTTAGATGAATTAGAATCCTTAGCTGACTCCATCGAAAACAAGAAACCGATAAAAGTCACTTTGATGCAGGGAAGGGAAGCCTTACGAGTGGCCTTAGAGGTAATGAGACAAATAGAGGGTAGGAAATAGTATAAGTTTACACATAAACTTTCGAGCTTTTATTGAAATATATAAAGTTTTACTACATAAACATTCATATGCCGAAATAAACAGGCCATGAGCAAGGAAATCATAGATCAGGAAAATGAACAAATTTTAAAAGATAAAGTTCCGGATAATTATCTGGCATTTGCTATAATTTGTACAGTGGCTTGCTTTGCCCCTGTAGGAATATTTGCTTTATTTTATTCTTTACGAGTTAATCAATATTGGGAACAAAAAATGTATGCCAAAGCAAGACGTTGCTCGTTTATTACTCGTATTATTTGCGTTTGGACGATTATTGCAGGTGTTGTCTTTTGGCTTGGTATATTATCGGGGGCTATTTACAATATCTTTGGACAAAAATTTCATCATTGACATAAGCTGACTGGAAAATGTATGATTTTTGATTAATTAATTATTTTATTAATAAAATCGTTATGAATACCAAGAATAGTATTTTAGATAATTTTTTATGGAAAACTGTTTTTCTTTTGATAGTAGGTATGACTATTATAGCTTGTGGAGATAAAGCAACTTTAACGGAAGATGTCGCTCTAAATTCAATAGAAGCCTATCTGAAATCCAATCCTATATATGAAACAGTAAATATAACCATTGGAGAAGTAAAATTTAGTCTTAAGAAAGATAAAAATGATCTAAAAGCATATAAAAATTTAGAAGAAAAAGGATATTTAAATCTAATGTTGATCAAACAAAAAAAGAAATTCTTAAGTATAGATAGTGTTTTTACTTATAAAGTTAAGCTTACGGAAAAAGCCCGCCCTTATGTTCTTAAGCAAAAAAAAGAAACTGTTGAATTAAAATCCGTGGAATATAAATTAGGAGATAAAGAACAAGCCAGGATTGAATTAACCGGTAAGAAAACAGCTAAGGCTGTTTTGACACTTAAAAAGGTAACTAACGACTTTTTCATAGTAGGCTATGATAAAAATCCTCATACTGATTTTATAGTTAAAACTTTTAATTTAAGTTATAAAAAAGATAAAGGTTGGATCGTTACTAAGAGTAAATAATTTATATTTTTTTTTGGTAAGTTATAAAGCGGAAGTCATAAAGGTGTTTATTGTTTTTAGGATGAAATTCTTCAAAAATTTTATTCCATTTAGAAAAGTCAATTTTAGGAAAATAAGTATCTGTCATTTCTATCCTTGTGTGTACTAATGTAATTTCTAAAGTATCTGCATATTCAAACGCTTGTCTATAGATAGTTCCTCCTCCAATAATGTAAGGATTGGAATCTTTACTAAGCGCAGATTCCAAGGCTTCTGATAAGGAATTAAAAAGCAAAACATTTTCCGGAACCTTATAATCTGCGTTCGAAGATATAACTATATTAAGACGATTGGGAAGAGGACAACCTAACGAGTCAAACGTTTTTCTGCCCATAACAACAACATGATTTTGTGTTAGAGATTTAAATCTTTTTAAATCTAGGGGAAGATGCCAAAGTAATTGGTTATCATTTCCTATTGCGTTATTTTCGTCTATAGCTGCAATAATTGTCATGTTAAGGATATTAAATGATTTTTAAATATATAAAAAAAAAGAGTAAGGATGAAATCCTTACTCTTTTTTACAAATTTTAAATTACCGATTATTTCATTTTATTCAATCCATCTGAAATATATTTCACTTGATCAGCAAGACTTTGATTAAGAGGTGATGCATTCGAAGCTTGTTGTTTCATTTGTAAAGACCCTTGCATTATTTGCAACATCACTCCTCCAAAGCTGTATTTTTTAGCTTGAGGATAGATTTTTAATATAGAATCAACAATATTTTGAGTTTCGTTAGGATAGTCTCCCATCATAATAGTCTGTAGGCTTCCAAAATAGGTATCTGCTTCTTCTTGAGATTCAGCACTAAGTAACAAGTTTAAGAAATTTTTTGAAATAAGAGCAAGCTGGGAAATATCTTTATTTACAATTGCAGTTTTAGCCATAGCAATAGATAAATCATTTCCCGGATTTTTATCAGTAATTTTAGTAACCAGCTCTGAAGCAGCATTTTTATCCACCTTTAAAACACCAAGTATAGTGGCCGCTTTCACACTATAGGAAGGACTATTAAAAGATTTTATAAATAAGTCCTTATACTTAGTGGCATCAATTTTTGCTAATTGTTTAATAGCTTCAGCCTGAACTAATGTTTTACTATCTGAAGTAGCAATCTTTTCCAATATTGAAGCAGATTTTTGCTTAACTGTAGGATTCGTTTCATCTAATTTTGAAATGGCAAAGGTTCGCAGTCCATCAAATTTATCAGAAGAAGCCGCTTTTAATAGAGTTTCCAACGCTTCTGCATGAGAAGTTTGAGCATCAGCTAATTTACTTATAGCCTCTTTTCTTGAACTGTATTCAGCAGCATATTTATATTGAATATTATATTGTTCAATGGTTTTATCGTCATTGAGTTCGCAAAGTAGAACCTTATCTGGATTTATATTTACCAATTGGGGTTTATATTTAAAAGGAAGCTCAAAAGAATTAGTTTCTGATGCTTTTACCCAAACATGATGTCGGGTTGGTTTTCCATTTTCATATATGTCAATATCTAAAGGAAATTGAAATTTGGGTTCTTGATTTTGAGTAAGCGTAACCGTAACGGTTTTTTTAGATTCATTATATGTATAAGCTGATTTTAATTTCGGATGTCCATTTCCAAAAAACCATTGATTGAAAAACCAATTAAGATCCTTACCGCTTACTTCTTCCCAAGCCAAACGAAGATGATGGGCTTCAGTTGCCTTATATTCGTTGGTTTTCAGATATAGGCTCATACCGGAAAAAAATGCATCATCGCCCAGGTAATTGCGCAACATATGAAGAATCAATCCTCCTTTATTATAGCTTACGGCATCCAACATATCTTCTCGATCTTTGTATTTAAAGCGTATTAGATCCTTGGCGAAATTTTCACCACCATACATATAGCCTTCCCTTTCGTTATCCCTATGTTCTTCCGCATAATCTTTCCCATATTTATGTTCCAACCATAAATATTCCGAATAATTGGCAAATGATTCATTTACCGGAAGGTTGGACCAGCTTTCCGTAGTAGCAAGATCTCCAAACCAATGATGGAATAACTCATGAGCAATAACCGGTTCCCAACTGTTTTTATCGATAAGTTGACCGGGTTTTTGTAATGCATTTTCATCATGAAGGGTACAAGTGGTATTTTCCATGGCTCCACTTACATAATCTTTTCCCACCATTTGACTATATTTTTCCCACGGATAAGGATATTGTAAAATGGTAGAAAAATATTCAATCATAGATGGGGTATCTCCAAAAATTTGCTTAGCATACGGTTCATATTCCTTATCCACATAATATTCTACAGGAATATTTCTCCATTTATCTTTTACAATAGAAAATTCTCCTATACCCATGAAAAATAAATACGGAGCATGTTTTTTATCGAATTTCCAATAATCTGTACGAGTACCATCAGAATTTTTGGTCTGATTTTTTAAAATACCGTTAGATAAGGTTACATATTTGTCCGGAATTGTAATGTAAATTTCTTCTGAAGATTTCTGATTAGGTTTATCAATAGTCGGAAACCAACAACTGTTGGATTCGGTCTCACCTTGAGTCCAAATTTGTGTAGGCTTGTCTTTATTTTCTCCTCTGGGGTTTATAAAATAAAGTCCTTTAGCATCATGAATGGCTTCGCTCCCTTTTTGCTTAATAGAACCGGGAATTGCTATATATTTAATATAGATCGTATAGGTTTCATTTCTTTGATAACTTTTATCTAATTTTATCTTCAACTTATCATCATTATACGTATACTTTAATGCTTTATTTCCATTTAAGTTAAGGGTGGAAATTTCCATACCTTTTGCATCTAATGTTAAAGAATCGGTAGGGTAGAAATGTGGCTTTAAAGTAATCCACGCTTCGCCTAGAAGCTTTTCGTTGGGAATATCAAATCCTACTTTTAGCTTAGTATGAACTAAATCATTAATCCTGGTGGCAGAAGGATGATAATTGGAATAATCTTGAGCCCTAGTATAACCAATGATTAAAATAGAAATCAGAAAAGTAATACCTTTTTTCATTAAAATTTATTTAAAATTAATTATTTAAAAGGAAAGCATACGTACAGAATAAAAACTGATTTTTTATACTTGCCCCATGGTTTCCTATCCCAATGATGGGAATATATAAATACGGTAATAAATATTATCGGCTAATTTAACTAATTATCTTAATAAGTTAAGTTAAGAAAGTATTAATACTTGTAAATTAAGTTCCAATTTTGTTTTTATATTCCGGAAGAATAAGCGAAAGCTTTAAGTGATTTTTATGTAATTTATAAAATAATTTATAAATAAACGCAAGATGTTTAATTTTATAACTTTAGATTATTTTACTTCTTCAATATTAAAAAAATAAGAAGAGTGGGCTAATGTAACAATATGATGTTTAAAAATAATTGAACAAATATTATATAAACTTAATTTTAGTAAAGCATGTTTGTGTACTATCTTTTGTAATTTCAGCAAGAATTTTATTTTGGCTGTAATTTAATTCATGACGTAAAGCAGAAGAATCCAGCTGAATGTATAAGGTTTCGTTATCAATAAATATTCTTTGGGTATGATTGGCTATAGGATTGCCCATCATTTCTCGCCATTTTTCTTCTATTTTAAAAGTAAGAAGCTTTTCTTCCATTCCTAATGTTTTAATAAGTTTTTTAATGGCAGAATTGCTGGTTTGCTCTTTTCTTCTTATACTCATACAAATTATAGATTTATAGGCAAAATTACGTCAAAAAAAGAATAGTATGAATTTTAGTCAATAGTATAAAGCGTAAAACTAAAGTTTAAAAATTAGATAATCAGAGCTGATTTGTTGGACTATTTTTTCAGTTCTGTCATTATGGGTATCTGAAAGAAAAATTTGTCCAAATTGTTCTTCATGAGCTAATTTTACTAATTGAGCAACTCTATGGTCATCCAATTTATCAAAAATATCATCCATCAATAAAATCGGACTTTTAGATGAATATTCTTTAATAGTTTGAAGTTGTGCCAATTTTAAAGCAACTAAAAAAGATTTTTGCTGACCTTGTGAACCAAATTTTTTGATGGGATATTGAAATAATTTAAAAATCAGATCATCTTTGTGGATTCCTCGGGTTGTATAAGCTGCTGCTCGGTCCTTTTCCAAATTTTCTTTTAATAGGCTGCTCGGCTCTTTATCTTCTAAATCCGATATATATTGAATTGTTACTTCTTCTTCACCTTGTGAAAGTGCGGAATAAAAGTTAGAGAATTTAGGTACATAAGAGGCGATAAATTCTTTTCGTATATGATGTATTTTAGTTCCGTTTTCTATCAATTCGGAATCATACATTTCTAAGCTAATAGCATCAAAATAATGGTTGGCTGAAAATAATTTTAATAAGGCATTTCTTTGTGCCAAAGCCTTCTGGTATCTAAGAATCAGATGGAGATAATCAGAATTAATTTGACTGATCATTGCATCCATAAATTTCCGTCTAAACTCACTTCCTTCGCTAATCAAATTACGATCATAGGGAGAAATCATTACGCAAGGATATTTACCAATATGGTCAGAAATTTTTTCGTAAGCCTTAAAATTTCTTTTTATAACTTTTTTTTGTCCGGTTTGAACTACGATTCTTATTGTATCCTCAGTAGTATCATTCCAAAAGTTTCCTTCCACCGAAAAAAAGCTTTCATGAAAACGTATATTGTTTTGATCCGAATAGTTTAAATAGCTTTTGGTTAATGAAAGATAATGAATTGCATCTAAAACATTGGTTTTTCCTACACCATTATTTCCCACAAAACAATTTATTTTTTCAGAAAAGGTAAAATTTTTTTCAGAAAAGTTTTTAAAATTAAATAATCTAAGAATTTTTAGATACATGTATATTTTAGCTTATTTTCGGGAATTCGGATGGATTTACTTCGTGCATAATATCATATATCTTTTCAATCACATCATCAACTGAAGGTTTAGAAAAATAATCTCCATCAGAACCGTAGGCAGGTCGATGATCCTTAGCCGTTATAGTTTTCGGCGCAGAGTCTAAATATTGAAAACCATTTTGTTCTTCAATTATTTTTTGCAATATATACGAACTGGCTCCTCCGGAAACATCTTCGTCAGCAATAACCAAACGGTTGGTTTTTTTTAAACTCTCAACAATTTCATGGCTTAAGTCGAATGGTATTAATGATTGAATATCAATGATCTCTATATCTATACCTAGAGTCTGTAATTCATTGGCAGCTTCAGAAACGATTTTCCAGGTAGCGCCATAAGTTACCACAGTAATATCTTTACCTTCACGGGTTATTTCAATCTTCCCGACTGGAGTGGTAAATTCACCTAAATTAGAAGGGATGGTTTCTTTCAATCGATAACCGTTCAAACATTCGATAAGTAGGCAAGGTTCTTCTGCTTGTATCATGGTATTATAGAATCCTGCAGCCTGAACGAAATTTCTAGGGACCAAAACATATATACCTCTTATATAGTTAATGATTCCTCCCATAGGAGATCCGGAATGCCAAATGCCTTCCAGCCTGTGACCTCGAGTACGGATAATCAGAGGGGCTTTTTGTTTTCCTTTTGTACGGTAGCTTAAAGAAGCCAAATCATCACTCATAGTTTGTAGACAATAAAGTATATAATCCAGATATTGAATTTCGGCGATGGGGCGCAAACCTCTCATAGCCATTCCCAACCCTTGGCCTATTATGGTACTTTCGCGAATTCCGGTATCGGATACCCTGTAGTAACCGTACTTCTCTTGTAATCCTTCAAATCCTTGATTAACATCACCTATCTTTCCTACATCTTCACCAAAGGCAATGATTTCAGGGTATTTTTCGAAAAGTTTATCAAAATTATTTCTTATCACAATTCTTCCATCTACTTGTTCAGCATTTTCATCATACGTAGGGGGAATGTAGGGAACCTGTAAAGCAGAGAACTTAGTATCTGTATATAATTTGGAATTATAATTATGGCTTTCATTCTCAGCTAGTTGGTTGAGCCAGTTTTGCAGATTAGTTTTTGCCTGTGTGCGTTCTTCCCTGACTATTCGTAGAACCTTCCTTATCAAATGGAAAATATCTTTTTTATAAGGAAGTGATAGATTGAGAAAATTTTCTTTTTCCAGATTTATAAAAGCTTTTTTAACGCTTTCATCTGCTAACGATGAAATTAAAGAAAGGGTATGATTGCTAAGGGCATCCATGTCTGTACGGAATTTATTCCATTCATTTTTTTGATGCTCCTTAACCAATTGTTTAATTTCTTTTTCTAAAGTCAACAATTCTTCCTCGGTAGCAACATGTATTTTTAGATTGGTAGATTGATCATAAGCTTCATAATTAATAATCCATTCTCTGAATTTTTTAATACAATCGTATTCTTTTTCCCATTCTAATCGTTCGGCAGATTTATATCTTTCGTGGGAGCCGGAACTGGAATGTCCTTGAGGTTGAGTAAGCTCACTCACATGTATGATAACGGGGATATGCTTTTCCCTTGCTATTTTTTCGGCACGTGCATAGGCTTCGATCAGTTCTGGATAATCCCATCCATGAGCCGTAATGATTTCACACCCTCGGGAATTTTCTTCATGAGTACGTTTAAATCCCTGTAAAAGCTCGGAAAAATCGTCCTTTGCTCTTTGCTTAGATGATTCAACAGAAATACCGTAACCATCGTCCCATATAGAAAGTACCATAGGAATTTGCAATGCGCAAGCAGCATTTAAAGCTTCCCAAAAATGCCCTTCGGAAGTACTGGCATCTCCAATAGTTCCGAAAGCTATTTCATTACCCTGATTGGAAAATTGAATTTTATTTTCAAGCCCGGGACAATTTCTATAAATTTTAGAAGCATAAGCTAGTCCGAATAGACGCGGAATTTGGGCGGCTGTAGGTGATAAATCTGCAGCATTATTTTTTTGATCAGTAAGGACTTTCCAATTGCCTTCTTCATCAATCAGATGAGAAGCATAATGACAATTCATCATTCTCCCGCCAGATTGTGGTTCTCTTACATCATCGGTATCTGCATATATTTGTGCAAAATAATTTTCAATAGTAATCTCACCTATCGCAAATGCTATAGTTTGATCGCGATAATACCCGGAACGGAAGTCTCCATTTCTGAAAACTTTAGCCATAGCTATTTGCGGAAGCTCTTTTCCGTCCCCTAAAATGGCAAATTTAGCTTTTCCGGAAAGAACCTCCTTTCTTGCCAATAAACTGCAATAACGGCTTAT
Source organism: Apibacter mensalis (assembly GCF_001418685.1). Lineage (GTDB taxonomy): Bacteria > Bacteroidota > Bacteroidia > Flavobacteriales > Weeksellaceae > Apibacter > Apibacter mensalis. The sequence goes on along the minus strand of NZ_LIVM01000002.1, from coordinate 147,201 downwards.
AATGCACAATCTATAATCATTAAGCACTTCTTTTTTAAATTCCTGAAAGCTTAAATTAGCATCTGAGATAATGGGATCTATATCTTTAATCACTCCTATAAATATTTTTAGCAGAAACAAAGTTATAGATTTTATTCGAAAATAAACCTATTGAAGAATGCAATGTATATAAAAGTTTAGGTACCAAGAACACTTGCAACCTATTAGAATATATGGTTTCGACTGTTTAAAATAATTGGAATATTTTTATTCGTATGGATTATTAAAAGTTCGAATGTTGAATCAAGTAAACAAAATTATTTATACGAGATGTTCATATATATGTTGCAGAATTTAAATTCTTAAAAAATAATTGAACAAATTCATCAACTGTTGTAACTTTTAGTTTTATAAATATAATATACGTTCATAGATACGGTAATCAATAGATAGTAAAATTAGTTTTTTTAGAGACTGTTAACTAAATAGATTTATATTTTAGTCATTAATTTGAACAGTTTTTTGATAGGGAGTCACAAGAAAATACAGATTGGAGGCAATCCAGCCAATCCAAAATAAATATCCACCCAAATGAAAACGTTCTTTCATGATTCTATGTTCATAAACCGTTGAGAAATCATGATAAGTGTAAACCAGCCCAATACATCCGCTTAGTAAAAATAAAAAGAAGAGAAGCTTGGAAATCGTTACCTTACACGTACGTTTTATAATGTATTGAATTAGTATGAGCAACAGTTGGATGCTAAGAACAATCAGAGCAGTTTTCCACCATACCTTTAGAATTTTATATTCATTGCGAAATAAATTGATTCCCATACGACCTATCCAAGACATTTTAGACATGAGAAATCCAATGGAAATTGAAACCAATATTTCAAAAAGTAATAATAAAGATAGTCTTTTCATTACATGTAAATTTATAAAATGGAGAAAAAATTTATGTTATTAATCTCACTAAGTAAAAATAATAAGAATTAATGAGATGCTGAAGCTATTTAATAAAATAAGAATACATTAAATTTATTGTGTTCCAGGATGATTATATTTCAATATAATTGTCAAAAAACAACTAACTTTGAGATGGTAACTTGATATTTATTTTTAAATGAAATTTATACAGGTAAATATTTCGCCACCTATAAAAGTATAAGTTAGAAACGGTATTTGAAAGACAAATTACTCTTTTACTTAAAAAAATAAATAGAATGTTAAAAGTTGTAAGTTTTTTAAATTCAATAAATTAAACATGTATTAGGGTTGTTTTTTTAAAAATAAAAAAAATAATTTATGGAAAAATAGATGAAAAAGCATCTCTATAAATAAATAACAAGTATTAAATTAAATATGATGAAAACAATTAGAAAAATTTTGACAGGAATTATTTTAGGAAGTATATTAGTATCTTTCACTCATACTAATGTAGATACCATGTATAAAAATAAAGAAGATAATGATCCCGGAAAAGAATTGGCAAACTTTCCTGAGGCCAAACCGGGGATGGTACGTTATGTAATTTTTTTAGATAAAAAAAGCGATGAGGATTTGTATAAAGTAGAGCTTATTCCCGGAAAAATTATGAAAGTAGATTGTAATAAACATACTTTAATGGGAAGAACTGAAGAAAAAGAGTTGGAAGGTTGGGGATATAACTTTTATGAATTTTCTTCAGAAGGAAAGACTGTATCTACACTAATGGCATGTCCACAGGTAGTAAATAAGGAAAAATTTATTTCGTCCGAGTCAACCATTGTAAGATATAACAGTAATTTGCCGATAGTAATTTATGCGCCTAAAGGGTACGTAATCAAATACAAAATTTGGGAAGCAGGAAAAGAGAAAACGGCATCAGTGAAATAATCCATTCGTATATGTAAAAAAAGGAATTCTTTTCATAGTTGAATAGAATTCCTTCTTGTGTAATATATAATAATAGATTTTAAATTTCTATTTCATTTACATTTGTAAGTTTAAAATATATGTATATGTTCGATTTAATTTAATACAATCTCTGCACTGAAATGTAAAATTTCCTTAAGTTATCTGTATCAGTAGAAGTATCCATATTATCAATATATACAAAATAATAGACTTTATACCATTTATTATCAAGTGCAATATCAATAGTTATTACCTCATTGTCTGAAATTCCCGGAATAACATTGGAAGCTCCCCCATTACTTGTTAACATATTGGTTCCAACATTAGCCCATACACCGTCATCCACGCTGACAAATCCGCCTGGAGCTAATACTAGGTTGGAGTTACTTTTATAAGTTGCACTCGCAATCGCACTATACCAGAATTTAACAGGACTTGAAGTAATATTCACCAATCTGGGATTATAAGAGGTGTTCGCACCCAAATTATTGGCTCCTCTTAATAAATAGGCATCCAATCTTAATTTACCTCCAATTACCGGCAAATCATTGACATAATAACTTAACCAATAATTGGCGAAATTCTGGAATTGGTTAGATGATAAATCACCAATACTGGAATTAATACCAGTAGATGTTTTATAATAAATATGTTCTCCGGGGGCAACATCGTCTCCTACACCAATAGTAGCGTCACAAATTTTACCTGCAATTGAAACATTAAATTTAGTCGCTCCAGGACTAGTTACAGTGGGGGTTCCGGTCACATTATAACGTAATGCGCCGTTTCCAATATTAAATTGCCCGGCCTCAAGTTTTGCCGTAAGTCCATTTACTGGCCCAATGGTTTGTGAAGGATATAATCCACCATCACCACCGGTATAAGGAATAGTAAAAAATCCTGAATATGGTTGTCCTGCAGTATATGAACTTGGAATAGCAGTTACTCCATTACAGGTAAGATTTTGAATAGAACCCGGATTAAGAGTACGACCATCTAGTGACTTCCATTCTGTACCGTTCCAAAAAATGTATCCGGTATATACAAAATTGGGATCGGTTCCTAAATTATATACTAATAAACCATTAGCTGGCTTAGGAATAGTAATAGTATCTGTATTTGATTTTAAGGCTACTCGAGGACCTAAAAAACCTTTTTTACTTCCGGAATTAAGTCCATCCACATTCAGCTCTAAAATAGAAGAAGCATCGGGAGTAACGGTTCCGATTCCAACATTACCATTAGAGGTAACAATAAAATCATTTGCTTCTTGAGCAGTATTTGGCGTATTAAATTCCGGATTATCTTTTCCACCGTCTACATGTAAGATCCCTTGTGGATTATTAGTATTTATGCCGACCTGGCTCAATGCTAAAATGGGAATTGATAACATCCCTAAAAAAATAAATTTAGTTTTCATATAATAAGTTGCATTTAATGATTTGCGTGTTAAATAAATATGTATTTGAGGATTTTAAATAGTTTTTAAGATATTTTTGATATAGTTTATAGTGTTAAACATTTTCTTTAGATATTATTTTTAAAATATATGTCTAAAATTGTTTACATAAGTTTTTTAGTGTAGTAGTATGCTATTATGTTATAATAATATTGAATACAAATGTAAATATTTATTTTAAAATTTGCAATATAAAAATACTAATTTTTTGATTTAAAATAATATTTTATATTATAAATGATAATCCGGTTGTTTAATGGATAACTGTAGCTAAAAAGTATTTATAGAAGTTTAGATTTAAGAAAGGAGGCAGACGAAAAGGAAAATTTTACAGTCAGTATTTAAATTATTAAAATTCAATAAATGTAACGTTTATATGTAGGTAACCCCTCTTTTCTTCTGCGAAGATAAAATCTGTATATAAAAATTAACATTTACTATTTAATATTCAACGATTTTTTTATTTAATTTTTTTCTAATGTTCCCTTAATATAAAAATAATCTGGGTTAAATCGTCCTCTAATTTATGAGGAATAGATTTGTCTTAAGACAAAAAATAATACTTATATAATGCGGAAAAACGGTTTTTTACTGATTTGTACCTTCCTTACAAGTATAGTTTTTGCACAAAAAGCAGAAGTAATTCGTTTAACTAGAGAACAAGCGGAGGGTTTGTTTCTTAAACAAAATTTACAGCTATTAGCAGAAAAAATGAATATAGACGCTGCCGATGCTGCTGTTATACAAGCAAAACTATGGGATAACCCTAATTTTTCATTGGGAGATGTAAACTTATGGAGTACAAAATCTCAACGGGAACAAGAGCAAATTCCGGCACTCTTTGGAAAATTTGCTAAAAATACAGAGTTTACAATGGAACTTAGTCAAATGATTAAGACAGCCGGGAAAAGGGGAAAATTAATAAACAGAGAAAAGGTTTCCAAAGAAATAGCTATTCAGGAATTTGAAGAAACCTTAAGGGGCTTAAAACTGGAAGTTAGAAAATCACTGCAAGAACTTATCTATTTACAATCTTACCAAAGAATACTAAACCATCAGCAAGAGGCATTCTCAAACTTGATCGTAGCATATAAGAATCAGGTAGCTCAAGGAAATATAGCTAAAAAAGATCTTATTCGATTACAATCTTCCCAGCTTGAACTGAGTGGAGAAATCTATGAGGTAAAAACCAATTACAATGAGCAACAAAAAATTATAAAAACCTTGTTGAACATTCCCCCTATAGATACGGTGGAGATACAAGAAGAAGACAACACAGTAAAAAATCCGGATGATATCTTATTACCCAAGATTTTAGAAGAAGCTTCAGAAAGCAGACCCGATATTAAAATAGCAAATCTTCAGATAGACTATTTTAATAAAGATTTACTTTATGAAAAATCACAAAAAGTACCCGATCTTACTTTTGCAATCAATTACGATCGTATAAGTGCACCGTGGAAAGATTTTATAGGATTTGGTGTGAGCTTTGACTTGCCCTTTTTTAATAGAAATCAAGGGAATGTCAAATTAGCTCAAGTTAACAGGGAACAAAGCAAATATCAAGCAAAACAGATGGTAAATACCGCACAACAGGAAATCACGGAAGCTTATAATAATTATTCCGAAACTTATCATTTGTATAAAGATATACAAAAAGAAAATATTTCTGAGGATTTGGATCATATGTTAGATGCTTATACTAGAAACTTGATGAAAAGAAATATAAGTATGCTGGAGTTTACAGATTTCATGGAGGCTTATAAAACTAATAAAGAAACCCTTTTGCATACACAAAAAAATCTTTATATACAATTTGAAGAATTACAATATACTGTTGGAAAAGAAATAAGATAAATGTCATGAAAAAAAATATATATATACTTTCTGTCCTTGCGCTTACAATATCCTGTACTGATGTCAAAGATAAATATTCACAAGTTCAAGAGGAGAAGGCGATCAACCAGTCATTTTTTAAACATGTAAAAACAGTTAAAGCGGAATTAAAGCCGCAAGAAGAAGAGTTGACCCTTACCGGTAAGGTGGAATACGATCCGGATAAGATTGTAAATTATGTTCCATTAATTAATGGAGTGGTTACGAAAACTTATTTTTCCTTGGGAGATCAAGTAAAACAAGGACAAGTATTGGCAAATGTTCGAAGTTTAGAAGTAAACTCTTTGCACTCCGAAAAGTCCGGTTTACAATCTGAATTGGAAGTAGCTCGAAGAGAACTAAAAAGCGCTGAATCCATGTATAAAGACAACATGCTTTCCGAAAGCGAATTAGTTGAAGCGAGAGCAAAAGTAAAACAAGCAGAAGCAGCTTTAGGAAGAGTTCATACAGACATGTCAGTAATAGGATCCAACGCTAACGGTACCTCTTCAATCGTTTCTCCGATGAGCGGGTATATTATAAATAAGAATATAACTTCAGGCAGTACGATTTCTCCGGATGGAGAACCTATTTTCACGGTTGCAGATCTAAGTAAAGTATGGGTGATTGCCAATGTATACGCAAGCAATTTGCAATTTGTAAAAGTAGGTATACCGGTTGAAATGAGTTCTTTATCTTACCCCGGAGAGGTATTTCAAGGTACCATTCAATCTGTTTCTCAGGTTTTTGATTCTGAAGAAAAAGTATTAAAAGCAAGGATTGTAATGGAAAATTCGAATTTGAAATTTAAGCCCGAAATGTCTATGACCATCAAGCTTAAAAACAATACGGAAAATATGAAAGTATCGGTTCCGATTAATGCACTCATTTTCGATGACGACAAATACTATGTGATTGTAGAAGAGTCCAAAGAAAAATTCAAAGTTAAAGAAGTCCGGCTTCAAGGTCACAATGAACAAACCGCTTATATATTTTCAGGACTTTCCAACGGGGAAAATGTAGTGATTAAAAATCAATTACTAATTTATTCAGCTTTAAAAAACAAATAACAAAACATGCATAAGTTTGTTGAAAAATGTATTGCCTTTTCATTAAGGAATCACGTATTAATACTATTTCTTAGCGTACTATTATTTATCGCGGGTATTGTATGTTATCTTAACACACCTATTGAGGCCTATCCCGACGTTACCAACACAAGGGTACGGATCATCACCCAATGGCCGGGAAGAAGTGCAGAGGAAATTGAAAAATTTGTTACCCTTCCTATAATGAAGGAAATGAATACCATTCCAAAAAAGACGGAGGTACGATCTACTTCTCTATTTGGTCTTTCGGTGGTTACCGTAATTTTCGAAGACGGAGTAGACGATTTTTTTGCTCAGCAATATGCCTCGAATCGTATGCAGGATATGAATCTTCCGGAAGGAGCTGATCCTTCTATAGAGCCTCCTTCCGGTGCTACAGGAGAGATATACCGGTATACTATTAAAAGTGATTTGCCTGTTCGTGAAATATCCGCACTCAATGAATGGGTAGTGGAACGAGAATTATTGTCTGTTCCCGGGGTTGCCAGTATCGTAAGTTTCGGGGGAGAAGAAAAATGTTACGAAATAAAAGTTAATCCCACAGAGTTGGCAAATTATGGACTTTCACCTTTGGAAGTATACGAAGCCATTTCTAAAAGTAATATAAATGTAGGCGGTGATGTTATACAAAAAGGAAGTCAGGCATATGTAGTGCGAGGAGTTGGTTTGCTGGATAATATAAAAGACATTGAAAATATACTTATAGAAGTAAAAGGAAGCACTCCTATACGAGTAAAGCAAGTTGCCAACGTATCCGTTTCATCAAAACCTCGTTTAGGACAGGTAGGTTTGGATGATAGAGATGATGTAGTTCAGGGAATAGTTGTGATGTTGAGAGGGCAAAATCCCGGAGATGTTATTAAAAACTTAAAAGTTAAAATAGCCGATTTAAATGATCGTATATTACCCGAAAACGTAAAAATCGAACCTTTTTTAGATCGAACAACTTTAGTTGACGCAACAGTTCATACGGTAATGAAAAACCTTATAGAAGGTATTACATTGGTATCCATTGTAGTATTTATTTTCCTGTTTAATTGGAGAACAACTCTGATTGTAGCCACTGTAATTCCTCTTTCATTCTTGTTTGCGATTATTATGCTTCGAATACAAGGACTTCCGGCTAACTTGATATCCATGGGAGCACTTGACTTTGGATTGTTGCTGGAGGGTACGCTGGTAATTGTAGAAATTATATTTGTCTCGATGGTAAAGAGAACGGAAGAGTTAGGAGAAGATCGTTTTGTGAAGGCAGCCAAAGGCGGACTAATTAAAAAAAGTGCAGGAGGAGTAGCTTCTCACATATTTTTTGCTCAAATTATTTTAGTGGTTGCCTTATTTCCTATCTTTTCATTTCAGAAAGTGGAAGGTAAAATGTTTTCACCGTTGGCATTTACCTTAGGCTATGCATTGCTGGGCTCATTAATCTTATCTCTTACCTATGTGCCGGTAATGTGTAAAATTCTGCTGACCCGACCGGTTAAAGAAAAATCAAATGTAATCAGCAAATTCTTTTCTTCTAATTTATACAAAGTATTTCTATTTGCATCTCGTCATCGTAAAGGAAGTGTTATAACCTTTTGTATACTATTATTGCTTTGTATATTAAGATTTAGCTTTTGGGGTACGGAATTTATACCCAGTATGAACGAAGGAGCAATATATATACGAGCTACTTTACCGAACAGCATTAACCTTGACGAATCGGTAAAAATTACCCAGCAGATGAAAAAGAAGTTGAGGAGTTTTGATGAAGTTCAATTTGTATTATCACAGACCGGACGTCCTAATGATGGAACAGATCCGACCGGGTTCTTTAATATTGAATTCCATGCTCAGCTAAAACCCGAAAATCAATGGAAGAAAAAAGTTAAGAAAGAGGAGCTTATCCGAGAAATGAAAGATTCTTTGGATATTTATCCCGGTACCGTTTTCGGTTTCAGTCAACCTATACAGGATAATGTAGAGGAGTATGTTGCGGGTGTGAAAAGCTCATTGGTAATTAAGATATATGGAGATAACCTCCAAAAATTAGAGCAATTGGCAGATCAGTCTGCATCCATAATACAAAAAGTTAAAGGAGTAGAAGACGTTAATGTTTTCCGAAGTATTGGTTTACCAGAATTGCAAATCCGTTTGTCTGAAGATCGTATGGCTCGCTATTCCGTATCTATGGCAGATGCACAAGCTGTAGTGGAAATGGCGATTGGAGGTAAAGCAGCTACCCAGTTTTACGAAGGTGAAAAAATATTTGATGTAAGAGTACGATTTCAAAAAGAATACAGAGATAATGAGGATAAGATTGGGGAAATTCTAATTCCTACCATGGACGGAAAACATGTCCCTTTAAAAGAAATTGCCGATATAAAATTTGTAACCGGACCTACCTTTATTTATAGGGATGGAAGCAGCAGATATATAGGCGTAGGGTTTAGTGTTCGTGACCGTGATTTAGGTTCAACAATTAAAGAAGCTCAAGAAAAAGTAAATAAAGAAGTTAAGTTAGGACGTGGAAATCGTATGGTCTGGGCAGGAGAATTTGAAAGTCAACAAAGGGCAACTCAACGCTTAATGATTATTGTTCCTTGTGCCTTATTATTGATCTTGTTCTTATTGTATATGAATTTCAGAACAATAAAAGACACCTTAATTGCTGCGAGTGCCATGCCTTATGCCTTTATTGGTGGTTTTATCTCCCTATGGATAACCGGTACTACCTTTGGTATTTCAGCAGGGATAGGCTTTATTATATTGTTCGGAATTACGGCCATTGACAGTATTTTGCTGATTGCCTTAATGAAGAAAAAGATGAATTCTACGGGAAATTTAAGACTTGCCATTGACAGTGCGGTTAAAAGCAGGATACGTCCCGTATTAATGATTGCCCTTATGGGATCGATGGGATTATTACCGGCTGCTATGTCCAATGGGATGGGTTCTGAGGTTCAAAAGCCTTTGGCTATTATGATTGTAGGAGGCATTATCATTTGTATGCTTTTATCCTTTACTATTTTACCGCAAGTTTTTTACTTTGCTTACAGAAAGAAAAGAAAAATTAAATCATAAAATAGTAACTTTATAGAGCAAAAAGTAAAATATGGAGTTGTTATTGGTTGAAGATAATAAAAAGATAAGTGAATTCATGATCCAAGGATTAGAAGAAAGTGGCTTTTCGGTCACTTTGGTTGAGAATGGAGTAGACGCTCGAAGTCGTTTGAATGATACAAATTGGAATATTATCTTATTAGACATTATGCTTCCGGATATTGACGGAATGGAGCTGTTGCAATATATCCGTTATAAAAAAATAACAACTCCTGTTTTAGTAATTAGTGCTTTAGGAGATCCTGACGATAAAGTGAAAGCCCTTAGCTATGGAGCTGACGACTATCTCACCAAGCCCTTCCACTTCAAAGAATTAGTTGCACGAATTCATGCTTTAGACAGAAGAAGGAAGATGAATTACGAATCTTCATCAGAGGTACTTGTTTGCGGAGATCTAAAGATGTATTTAGATGAACATAAGATACTCAGGAAAGATAAAGAAATTATTCTGACCCATCTTGAATTCAAATTACTAAAGTTCTTAATTGAAAATAAAAATAAAGTAGTTTCACGAACACAAATCCTTATCAGTGTTTGGGGAATTAATCATCATATAAATACCAATATTGTTGATGTGTATATTTCCTATTTACGGAATAAAATAGATGGCGAGTTTGAAACAAAGATTATTGAAACCATTAAGGGGAGAGGGTACCGAATTAAATCTTTATAAGCTGAATAATGAAAATACAGACACGTCTAAGTTTGCTCAGCTCAGGATTTTGGGGAATTGTTTTTATAATTGTAGCTTTCCTGATATTCAGCTTTTACAAAAGGAGCATTGAAAATTCCGTTTATAGGAATTTACAAAAGACTGCTCAAATTATCGGTTATTATTTTTTTGAAGAAGATGAAATAAGCGCTAAGGAATTTCAAAAAATTAAGAAACAATATGAAAAAATTAACAATCCCTATTTTGAAATATATGACGATCAAAATCATTTAAAATATGGAAATATACATGATGTACCTATCTCTGTAATTAATAAGATACGTTATCAAGAGAAGTTAACATTCACCACAGAAAACTTTTTATGTTATGGAATGTATTATAGTGACAATGAAGGAAATTTTGTTATAATAGCTAAAGAGAATAAACAAGATGTATATCAATATATCCATCCCCTTATAGGAATATTAGTATCCGCTTTTATTTTCGGATTATTGGCAACCATACTTCTAAATCGTTATATAGCCAATATAGCCTATCGCCCCATAAGAGAAGCGATCAGCCAAGTAAAAAATATGACCCCCGGAAATCCTATGGAATTAAAGACGAGCAGAAATACAGTTAAAGACGAATTGTATGACCTTACAGAAACCTTTAATGAATTGCTTAGAAAAATTTCCGATTCAATTAAAATACAACAAAATTTTGTAAATTATGTATCACACGAATTTAAAACACCGTTGGCGGCGATTCAAGGGAATTTGGAGGTATTTTCCATGAAAAATCGGTCACCCAAAGAATATCATACATTGGCTGAAACACTTATGGAGGAAATACATCAGCTTCAGGAAATATTGGATATTCTGCTAATTGTTTCCGATTTACGTAAGAATACGGATATTTCTGAACAGATTCGTATTGACGAACTTATTTTTGAAATAATTAAACGTATATCGGATAAGTATTCCGATTGTAGTGAGTTCATAGATTATACCCTAGAAATTACATCCGAAAACATAGATTTACTTTATATAAATGTAAACAAAACCCAATTATTTATGGCCTTATTTAACTTAATTGGAAATGCGGTTAAATTTTCGCAAAGAAAATTAGTTCGTATCCTGCTTTATGCAAAAGAAGGAAAATTACATATGTTGATACAGGATCATGGAATTGGAATTCCCCATAAGCAACTAAACGAAATAAGTCGTCCGTTTTATAGAGCGGATAATGCTGAAAAGTTTTCAGGAACGGGAATAGGGTTATCCATAGCACTTCGCATACTAGAAAAAAATCATATAAAATATACTATAGAGTCCGAAGAAAATAAAGGAACTAAAATAACTTTAAGCTTTACTGAGGTTAGCCGGAAGTAAAATCACATTCATATTCATTTACCGGCTTATTGTAATGAAAAGTAGTTTTTTTAGTAAACTAGTTAACTTAGCCGGGAAAGGGACATTATAATTCACTTATTATCTCATTTTTATATTGGTGAAAACCTTTAAATCAAAGAATTTATTCAAAGAGTAGAAACAAAGTTGGGAATTCAATTTTCGTAATTTTAAAATTTTCAAACAGTATCTTAATTAAATCCTTACTTTTGAGCTGATTTTTTGAATTAGATCAAGAAGATAAAATGGACAAGTATCAAAACCCTTTGGAAAGTCGCTATTGCAGTGATGAAATGTTGTACAATTTTTCTCCCGAAAAAAAATTTACTACTTGGAGGAAATTGTGGTTAGCCTTAGCAGAAATACAAAAAGAGCTTGGTTTGAATATTTCGGAACAACAAATAAAAGAACTTAAAGAACATGTATCGGATATAGATTTTAAAAAGGCTGATGAATACGAAAAAAAATTTCGACATGATGTGATGGCTCATGTATATGCTTATGGAGAGGTTGCACCGGCAGCTCGTCCCATAATTCACTTAGGAGCCACTTCTGCCTTTGTAGGAGATAACACAGATCTTATTCAGATACGCGACGGTTTTGAGCTGGTTAAGATAAAATTGATCAATGTAATTAAAGGTTTGCATTCATTTGCCCTCACGTACAAAGACCATCCTACTTTAGGCTTTACACATTTTCAGCCCGCACAGTTAACAACGATAGGTAAAAGAGCTACTCTTTGGTTACAATCCGTATTATTAGATTTGGAAGATTTGGAATTTCGATTAGAAAATTTGCGTTTCAGAGGAGTAAAAGGAACGACCGGAACAGCCGCCAGCTTTAAAGAATTGTTTGAAGGGAATTTTTCAAAGGTCAAGGAATTAGACAGAAGATTATCGGAAAGATTTGGTTTTAAAAAAGTTTTTAAAGTAAGCGGACAAACCTATGACCGAAAAATAGATGTTCAGACGTTGGAAGTGCTTTCCAATATTGCACAATCAGCACATAAATTTACGAATGATTTACGTCTGTTACAGAGTTTAAAAGAAATAGAAGAACCATTTGAAGAGAATCAGATCGGTTCCAGCGCCATGGCTTATAAACGTAATCCAATGCGATCTGAAAGAATATCTTCATTAGCTAAATTCGTGATCTCATTGGCTTCCTCACCCGCCATGGTAGCTTCCACTCAATGGTTTGAAAGGACCTTAGATGATTCCGCCAATAAAAGATTGAGCATACCGCAGGCATTTTTGGCCATAGATGCGATATTACTAATCTGGAATAATATATTGGACGGACTGGTAGTATATCCTAAAATGATTCAAAAGCATATTAATGAAGAATTGCCATTTATGGCAACTGAATATATCATTATGGAAGGAGTTAAAAACGGAGGAGACCGGCAAAAGCTTCATGAAATTATCCGAAAACATTCCATGGACGCAGCCAAGAAAGTTAAAATAGAAGGAAAGTCAAACGATTTAATTGATCGAATAATCAATGATGAAAATGTAAACATTGATAAAGAAAAATTGCTGAAACTGATAAACCCGGCCAAATTCATTGGCTTTGCTCCGGAACAGACAGAAGAATTTTTAGATCAGGAAGTTAATCCAATATTAGTAAAATACAAGCACCTGTTAGGAATAAATTCTAATTTAAAATTTTAAAAAATATATACTGAGTAACCACTAAGGCAGTAAAGATTATTTTACCTAATTTAAACTAAACTAAATATTCATTCAATTTGCCGGTTATATGGCGATATAGTGATCGTAATGCCCGGTGGTTTCAGCATAATGTATATATACTGTACGAAATATGTTTAATTATCGTATCCCGTTTCCTTATAAAATTCTTCCAGAAATTTCTGCATAAAACTATGTCTTTCTTGTGCCATTTTTTTAGCAATATCTGTATTCATTAAGTCTTTTAGTTTCAATAGCTTTTCATAAAAGTGATTGATCGTGCATGATGTATTTTTTTGGTAGGAAGTGCCCTCCGTATATTCGGTTGGCATTTCGTTCGGATCAAACAATACCCTGCCTTTATTGCCACCATAGGCAAATGCCCTGGCTATTCCGACAGCACCTATTGCATCCAATCGATCGGCATCCTGAACTATTTTTGCTTCCGGAGAAGTAGGAGGGGTATTATATCCACCCATATAGGAAACCTCTTTTATAATTTTAATGATATCTTCAATGAAACTCTTAGGATACTCTAAAGAAGATAATAAAGGATATATCAATTCCTTAGTACGGTCTGTTCCATTATGGAGCTTATAATCTCCTATATCATGAAGCCAGGCTGAAAGTAAAGCTTTAGTACGATCTGCCTTTTCGTAATTAAGTATCTTTTGGGTATTGGTTACTACTCTTTCTATATGCCAATAATCATGTCCGCTATTATCCTTAGAATGTTTATTTTTTATATACTCTCGAATGGTTTGTATTGAATCGTCTAACTCCATAATTAAAAATAGAATTTTTGTTAAAATAATACAACATGTATTTTATGTTGTAACAGGTCCATAAATTTAATTAATTGTATAATAATAAATAAAACTGTTTCAGCTTATACAAAAGTAAAAAGCCCCCAACATTTTACGATGGGGGCGCATGTATAATATACCAATTGCAAGTATTGTATTTTAACTACCCGTTAAAAACTCCCATATCAATAAACTTATTTTGTCTGTGCTCCACCAATTCATCCGGCGACATTTTGGACAGTTCTGTATATGCTTCTAAAACCTGATTTTTTAAAGAAATAAAAGTTTCTTGAGGGTTATAATGGGCTCCCCCCAGCGGTTCTTTTATGATTCCGTCAATAATACCCAATTCCAGAGAATTTTTAGGAGTTAAACGAAGATTTTCTGCAGCAACCTCTTTGTATTCCCAACTTCTGAATAGAATAGATGAGCAGCTTTCAGGAGAAATAACGGAATACCAGGTATTTTCCATCATATATACCTTATTTCCTACCCCGATTCCTAACGCACCACCACTGGCACCTTCACCAATAACCACACAAATAATTGGAACTTTGATCTGGCACATCTGAGCGATATTATAAGCGATAGCTTCTCCTTGTCCTCTTTCTTCAGCATCCAGCCCCGGATAAGCCCCCGGAGTGTCGATTAAGGTTAAAATAGGAATATTAAACTTTTCGGCAACCCTCATCAAACGCAATGCTTTTCGGTAACCATCAGGATTTGGCATACCAAAACGACGGTATTGTCTTTCCTTGGTATTTTTTCCTTTTTGTTGACCAATAATCATAAAGGTTTTACCGTCAATTCTTCCCAATCCTCCTACCATAGCTTTATCGTCACCATAGTTACGGTCTCCGTGTAATTCAATAAATGTATTGTCTGTAATAGCATTGCAATAGTCTAACGAATAAGGACGAGAAGGATGTCTGGATAATTGTACGGTTTGCCAAGGGGTTAAGTTATCGTATATTTGATGTTTGGTATTTTCAATTTTCTTTTCAATTTCTTTACAAGCAGAATTTATGTCTATTCCACTTTCTTTACCAAGCTCGATGCATTTTTTAAGCTGGTCTTCTAATTCTTTTATAGGCAATTCAAAATCTAAATATTCCATTTTATGAGTATTAGTGACTAAATATATTAATTTTTAAATAAATCAAATTAAACTCTCATTTTTGAAACTACTTAGAATAGGGTATTTTCAAAAATAAATTTTCAATGAATTATAAATCCAAAATTCCTTCAGGTAAAGTCATTGAAATGTATTGATCATTTCTGCTTACTTCAATAATCCAATCATTAATAACGGGAATGTAAATAAATTTATTATTTTTCGATAGTTTTATAATAAAAAGAGCTTGTGCACTGTTATCATTTATTTCAGTAATTTCACCAATCTTTTGATAGTTTTCATCTACCAAAGAAAAGTTGATGACCTCATGATAATAAAATTGTTTTCCTTTTAATTCAGGTAAAGTATTTAAAGGAAGGTACAGCTTTGTTCCTATTAAGTCTTGTGAATTGATAGAAGTATCTTCAAATTTTACGCGAAGTGAATCTTTATTATAGAGTTGACATTCATTTATAAAAAAAGGGACCGGTATTTCATTGATATTAATAAATACCGATTCCAAATTATTGTAAGCTTCCGGTACATCTGTATCCAATTTAACGATCAGATGACCTTTCAGACCATGTGTTTTTGTGATTGTGCCTAAATAGTAACAATCTTCCAACTGCATGAATCTATATTACGCTTTAGGTTCTTCATTAGTTTCAGCCTGAGCATCAGTAGCTGCTTCATCTTCTGCGATGATTGTCTCTACTACTTCCTCTGCATCCTTAGCTTCCGCTTCTTCTGCTTTTTGTTGAGCAGCGATACGGCTCTCATTTACTTTTCTTTCAGCCTCAAGCTTATCTTTTTTAGCTTGTTGCTTAGAAGAAGCCAATTTATCTTTTTTAGCTTGAATGGCTTTTTCTTTATCTTCCAACCAAGCCTGGAATTTTTTTTCTGCTTCTTCAGCTGAAAAAGCTCCTTTTTTAACCCCTCCGTTCAAATGCTTTTTTAATAAAGCTCCTTTGTAAGAAAGGATAGATTTTGCTGTATCTGATGGTTGAGCTCCTTTTTCCAACCAACTAACTGCTCTGTCAACATTTAATTCAACAGTTGCAGGATTGGTGGTAGGAACGTAAATTCCTAATTTTTCAATGTTTTTACCATCTCTTTTAGCTCTTGAATCTGCCACAACAATGTGAAAAACAGGCTTTCCTTTTTTTCCGTGTCTTTGTAATCTAATTTTTACTGCCATAATTTTTTTATTTTGGGATCCCGTCCCATATTATTAGTTGAGTCTGCAAATATAGTGTTTATTTTACTATTACTGCAAATTTTGTATAGAAATTAATGCCTATACCTTTAGTTGCTTTTGGAAAAATGAGCATTCCAACCTTGGGCATTTAAAGGAATGCGTTGAGCATTACCTTGGGTTATCAGTACATTTTCTACATATTCGGTAGCATGTCCGATAATGGTAAAATTAGGATTATGCTTGATCTTATCATGGTCTTCAATAGGTATGGTAAACAAAATTTCATAATCTTCGCCCCCGTTTAATACCCCTGTGATGGGATTAATTCCGAATTCTTCTGCAGTGGTGATCACCTGATTATCCATGGGAATTTTATCTTCGTAAATAGAAAATCCTACCTTACTTTGTTGCGAAAGATGAATAATTTCGGAGGCTAATCCGTCGGAAATGTCAATCATAGAAGTTGGGTGCACATCCATTTCTTTAAGTAAGGATTTGATTTCCGTGCGTGCTTCGGGCTTTAATTGCCTTTCCAGGATATAGGTATATCCCGATAAATCCGGTTGAAGATTAGGGTTAACTTTAAAAACCGAATTTTCCCGTTCCAAGACCTGTAATCCGAAGTAAGCACCGCCCAAATCCCCGCTGACGACCAATAAGTCATTCGGTTTAGCGCCTTTACGGTAAACAATCTCGTCTTTATGAGCATACCCCACGGTAGTAATGTTGATTACCAGTCCTAAGTTAGAAGAAGCAGTATCTCCGCCGACTAAATCAACGGCATAATGTTTACAGGCAAGGTTGATTCCTGTATATATTTCTTCTAATGCTTCTACCGGGAAACGATTGGAAACAGCTATGGAAATAAGTATTTGTTCCGGAATCGCATTCATGGCAACCAAATCGCTCAGTCCAGCAACTACGGACTTATAACCCAGATGTTTTAAAGGTGTATAAGCCAGGTTGAAATGAATGTTTTCCAATAATGTATCGGTAGAAACCAATATTTTTTTATCCTTTGGATCCAACACGGCTGCGTCATCTCCGATTCCTTGTAAAGTAGATGGGTTATTGAGAATAAAATTTTGAGTAAGATGGTTAATCAGTCCAAACTCACCATACTCTGAAATAGAAGTTTTATATGGATTCTTATTATTAAGCATTCTATGAGTAACTATATATTTATTTTAAATTCGATTTTCGAATTTACTGCTTTTTCGGGTATATAACTTAATTATTTGTGTTCTGATTTGGAAGCTTTTTACCTTCTAGTTGAAATTAGGATCGGAGAAAGTAAGTATTTATCATTGTAAAACGATAAAAAGATGTATTTTTTTGATTCGAATAATGTAAAAAAATCCATTGAATTTCAATGGATTAACTTTTGAAGGTGTGACGGATCACAAAAATATAAAAATTTGAAAGCAATTCACAACCTATAAAGTCATTAGGGGTAGGAGTTGCCGGGTGTGACGGATCACAAAAATATAAAAATTTGAAAGCAATTCACAACAATACTATTAAAGTATATCTATCATTAAATGGTGTGACGGATCACAAAAATATAAAAATTTGAAAGCAATTCACAACAATCTTCTGATTATTCATCATATAAAATAAGATGTATTATTATACAAAAAAATAATTTTCGGAATCTTTTATTATAAGATTTAATTATAAATATGCTATTTTATATTATCAAAAAGTAATAATTTTTATTCCTTATTATCACATCCTAAAATAAGGGGAAAATAAGGAATAAATAGGTAGAATAAATTTGAAAAACAATTCACAGTTGCTCAGGCAATGCTTTTAATTTTTATGTATAACATAACCAATACATAATAGAATTATTATGTAACATTAATAAGATATTATGACCGTATTTCCTACGAGTTGTGCGTTATAGGTTTTAGGGGATCGGTTAGCTACTTCTAATGGTTGGCCGGTGGTTAAAATCCATTTAGCTCCGTCTTCAGGACAATAGAGGTAAATATCATCTTTAACTACCAATCCGGTGTTAGAACCCGGACAAATATGCGGTGGATTCCTATCGTAGGCTTTAAACTCATTGGGACCAATTTTAACCAAAATTAAACCCTTAGTGCCGGTTAAGGGACCAGCTTCAATATAAACATAGCCATTAATACCGGCCAATTTTTGAAACTGAGGTAAATTCAAATCGGCAGAATAACTTATAGAAGAATTCGGAAAACAGTTAATTGTTTTGTTTCCATTTTCACATTGTGTGAAGAAGGATAACAGTGAAATTAATAATACATAAAGAATTAATTTTTTAATCATAATATATTTGCTAAATTTGCATGCGGATAATCCGACCGTCAAGTGTCGGGTTATTTTTTTTATATTTATAATTATAACGCAAAATTACAAAAAATAGTATCATGAATTATGTAACGAAAGAAGGTCTAGATAAATTACGTAAAGAACTTGATCAGTTGGAGCAAGTGGAAAGACCTAAAATTACGCAGCAAATAGCTGAAGCTAGGGATAAGGGCGATTTATCTGAAAATGCGGAATACGATGCGGCTAAAGAGGCACAAGGGTTACTCGAAATGCGTATAGCAAAACTTAAGGATATAATTTCTAATTCTAAAATAATAGATCAATCACAAGTTGATACCTCTAAAGTAGCTATTTTATGTTCTGTTAAAATAAAGAACACAGCCAATGGACAGGAGATGAAATATACATTAGTTCCGGACACGGAAACCGATTTAAAATCCGGAAAAATCTCTGTTAATACTCCGATAGCTAAGGGTCTTTTAGGTAAGGAAGTAGGGGAAACTGCCGAAATAAATTTACCAAACGGTAATCGTATTAATTTTGAAATTTTAGAAATTTCATTGGAATGATAACTGAAATTATAAACTATGTCCAGTGTATTCTCAAAAATTGTGGCAGGAGAAATTCCGTGTTATAAAGTAGCAGAAAGCGAAAAACACCTTGCTTTTTTAGATGCTTTTCCTATAGTTAAAGGACACGTTTTGGTGATTCCTAAAAAAGAAACCGATAAACTATTTGATTTACCCAAAGAGGAATATGATGAATTAATGGATTTTACCTATACGGTTGCTCAGGCAGTAGGTAAGGCAATTCCATGTTTACGGGTCGGAATGACTGTACAAGGGTTGGAAGTTCCTCATGTTCATGTTCATTTAATTCCTTTAAATGCTGTCGAAGATATAAATTTTGGCAATAAATTGATCCTGAGTTCGGAAGAATTTACAGAAATTGCTGACAAAATAATGTCTTATCTGTAGCGGCCCTGGTTTGGTATAGTTTTAGTGAAAAAAATTAGTAAAATATTTTAGAAAAAGATTATAAAAAATGGATTTAGGAAAAGAGTTCCATAAATATGCAGTAAAACACCAGAGAATTAATAGCTTGGTGGTTGATCAATATGTAAATTCGATGACTCCATACATTACGGAAGAACGAAAATTAAACGTAGCTCAAATGGATGTATTCTCTCGTTTAATGATGGATAGAATTATATTCCTGGGTACAGGAATAGACGATCAGGTTGCCAATATTGTCACAGCACAATTATTGTTCTTGGAAAGTACAAATGCCAATAAAGACATCCAGATATATATTAATTCTCCTGGAGGAGGTGTTTATGCCGGTCTAGGTATATATGATACGATGCAGATTATTAAGCCGGATGTGGCCACTATATGTACAGGTATGGCAGCTTCCATGGGGGCGGTATTGCTTACAGCCGGTGCTGCCGGAAAAAGATCGGCACTGAAACATTCCCGAGTTATGATTCATCAACCTTTAGGAGGAGCTCAAGGACAAGCCTCTGATATGGAGATAACCTTAAAAGAAATCTTAAAACTAAAAATTGAGTTGTATGAAATTTTGGCTGAACATTCCGGTCAATCTTTCGAAAAAATTGAGAAAGATTCGGATAGAGATTATTGGATGATTGCTTCAGAGGCAAAAGACTATGGACTTATTGATGAAGTTCTTGAAAAACGGTAAAGCCTTATTTTGTTAATAACCACATACATATACTATAATATTTATACTGAGACTTTCGTTTGATTGATATCTACAAACGAAAGTTTTTTGTTTTTTAAATAACGTTCAATGAGTAATAAATTACTTTTTTTGGTTGCAGTTTTATTGAGTTTATCTTATAATGCACAAGTTAAAATTACCGGGGTAATTATAGATCAAGACGCACAACGTCCTATTGAAGGTGCAAAAATATCTTTTCCTAAAGCTCCTGAAATATCAACTTTTTCCAATAATATGGGATATTTTTTATTGGAATCTAAAAAAAACTTTGATTCTATAGTTGTTCAGGTTGTAAATTATAAGAAAAAGTCAATTCCTATTAATAAAAATCAGAACATAAATCTAATAATTAATTTTTCTGAAAAAGATAAGATAGCTGCATCCACAATTACGCCTTCTGTTACTAATCAAATTAAAGCCGATACAGACACAAGCTCTTGGTCTGCAAATCAACAAGTAAATTATGTAAAAGTTTCCGGTCAATTGATTGACGGAGATACACAAAAGCCTATTGCTGATGCCGATATTTTTTTGAAGAATACTCAGGTTTATGCCACTTCCGACAGCAATGGTTTTTTTGAATTACAATCCAATAAGTATATTGACACATTACAAATAATTACGGATCAATATCCTACCAAATACATTCCCTTACAAAGAGGGGATAATTTAGGCTTAATTTTTAATTTTTATTTTAAAGATAAAGATGCTACTAAACCAACTGATCAGGGAACGGTAAGTAAAGAGAAAGAAATCGATGAAGTTGTGGTTACTGCTTTTCCTAAAAAACGTTTACCTAAAAAAGAAAATCCGGCTTATCGAATTTTACGGGAACTTTGGAAAAGAAGAAGGACCAACGGGCTGAACAATTTTAAGAATTATCAGTATAAAGAATATGAGAAAATTGAATTTGATTTAAACAATGTTGACAGTGCTTTTATAAGTAAAAAAATTTTTAAAAAATTAAATATTTCTGCAAAAGATATTGATACTTTAGATATTTCCGGTAAAACGTACATTCCGGTTTTTCTTAATGAATCTCTTTCAGATATTGTTGGACAAAACAGTCCTACCAAACGAGAAAAAACTTTTCTAAGAGGAAACCAAGCATCCGGAATTCCAAATAATGATATTGTAGCCAATACGGTTAAAAATTTGTATAAGGATGTCAACATATACGATAATGTTTTAAACTTTTTTAATAAAGGGTTTACCAGTCCGGTAGCTACTATTGGATTTTCTGTATACGATTATCTATTAGCTGATACGGTTTCAGTGGATGGTGTAGATTGTTATTATATAAAGTACAGACCTCGAAGAGACAACGAGCTTACCTTTAAAGGAGATTTATATATCACCAAAGATACTTATGCAGTAAAGCAAGTAACTTTACAATCTACTTCTGGTATTAATGTAAACTTTGTTAAAGACATATATATGGAATTGAATTATGATAATGTCAACGATTCAATCTTTATACCTTTACGTAATTATACAGTATTGGATATGTCCTTAATTACTAAAAAAGAAAGTGGAAAGGGAATGTTTGCTAAAAGAACCTTAACCTATAATGATTATAAGTTCAACGAACCGCAAGATGCTGTGGAAAAGCTCTTAGATCAGCAATGGGAACCCATATCCGAAGGAGCCTATAACAGGAAGGATGAGTTTTGGGCGGACAATCGTCCGGATCGTCTCAATGAAGATGATAAAAAGGCTTATGAGATGGTAGATAAAGTATCCAAAACACGTCTATTTAGAAACATTGTCGATGCAGTACAAATTCTTTCATCGGGATATGTCAATGTAGGTAATGCTATTGATATTGGAAACTTGTATCAAACTTTAGGTTATAACGATGTGGAAGGAACCAGAATCCGTCTAGGAGCCAGAACTTTTTTCTCTTCCAATGATATGTGGAGAGTAGAAGGATACACCGCATATGGCTTTAAAGACGAGCAATTTAAATATGGATTAGAGGGACGATTGATGTTAAATAAATACAACCGTTTTACATTAGGGGTAGGAACTAAAAGGGATATTACCCAATTAGGAACTTCTCTTACAGAAAATGAGGGAATCATGACCCGTTCTTTTGCATCTTCATCCATCATATCAAGAGGAAGTAATGAATTTTTGAGTTCGGTTAACCAGACCAATGCATTTTTATCCATAGAACCGTGGAAAAATGTGCAACTAAGATTAGATGGAACGTATCAATATATAAAATCTTCAAATCCCACTAAATTTAATATAGGATATTACAATAAGAAAGGAGAAATTAAAAACGATTTGTATGATTCACATCTGACCTTTAGCATTCAGATGAGGCCCGGGGCTAAATATTCTCGTTTTGGATTAGATAGATATGAACATACTACTTTATCTCCAACTCTTATTTTAAAATATATTAAAGGATTGAATGGAGTACTGGATGGAGATTTTAACTACGATAAAATTCAATTTTTATATAATCACCCTATTCTTTGGGGACCGATCGGTAGAACGAATGTTACCTTTGAATTTGGGAAAGCTTTCAATAAGCTTCCTATATCCTTGTTAGGAATAATACCCGGAAACCAATCCTACGGTATCGTTAATAATACTTTCTCTCAGTTAGATTATTATGATTTCGTAACCGATATTTATACTGCTCTACATGTTGAACATCATTTCAACGGTAGGATATTTTCTTATATACCATTATTGAAAAAATTACAACTAAGGGAAGTAATTATTTTCAGGGGTGCTTGGGGGGATATATCCGATGGATCCAAAAACATGAATGCTTCTAATATAAATTATGTAGCACCTAATAAAGATATCTATTATGAATATGGTTTTGGGATTGAAAATATAGGTTTTGGAAATTTAAGAATTTTCAGAATTGATTTTAACTGGAGAGGAAATTATTTAAACATGCCGGATGTAAATAAGTTCGGAATAAAATTCGGAATGCAATTTACTTTCTAAGCAATATAATTTAATAATAAAAAAGGAGTAATTTTAATTACTCCTTTTTTTGTGGAATCATAATATACTATTTTTTAATTCATTATTCATTTAACACATAATTGCTGATTAATTCTTTAATATTAATATAGGTTTTCTTCATTAGCTTGGGAATTTCCTTTTTTCTAACCCATTTGGCTTTTTCAATTCCTTCACTAATTTGAGGTTGGGGTTTTTCTTTACCTTTGTATTCCATTTCAAACCATTGAACTATTTTTAAAAAGTATTTTTGTTCTGATTGATATACATGGTAAGTAGTAGTTATATATTTTTTTAAATGCAAGTTGGAAATCGAGCATTCTTCTTCCACTTCTCGTTTGGCAGCCTTTTTAAAGGTCTCGTTTTCCTCCACATGTCCTTTTGGTAAATCCCAAAAACCATTTCTCTTTATAAATAAATAATTGTCTTTATTATTACGTACTATTCCTCCCGAAGCATATACAGGTGTGGCTGTTTTTTTTAATTTTTCCCAAATTTTTTTTGTATCAGAAGAGTAAATATGAATAGATTTTACTTTTGTATGGTACAAAATATCCAGAGCATTTAATACAGTTTTCAGATTTTTATAAGGTAGATTAACAGCCTCTTTTTTCTTCCTTTTGCCAATGGTAAGAAATCTTTCGTTTATAGAAATTTTGTACATTTGTATTTGTTTTTACCAAAATTACAAAAATGAATATTAAAGGAGAAAAAATACTGGTTAATAAATCGGCAGAGGATATTTACACGTTAGCATCTCAGCCTTCTGAATTCAAAAAATTTATGCCTGAAAACATTGATAAGTTCGATGCAGATGAGGATGGATTTGTCTTTGCATTAAAAGGAATGCCTGAAATAGCCTTGAAAATGAAAGAAAGGATTCCTTTTTCAAAAATTATATTGAGTTCAGCTAAAGAAACGTTGAATTTTGATTTAAGTCTTTTGATTGAAAAAATGACTGAAAATTCATGTGAAGTACAATTTACTTTTGATGGTAAATTTAACATGTTTATATCTGCTATGGTGGAAAAACCATTGAAAAATTTGATTCAATCTTTAACGGAAGGTATCACAAAAATTTCATAAAATTGAAATTTAAAATATAAATAAAAAAAGCTATTTTATTTAAAATAGCTTTTTTTATTTAAACTTATTCTTATTATCTTCTTTTTTTACTATTTTTTTCGGGATTGAAATTTTCATATGCATATTTTACGGCTCTGAAAACATCTACTACACCTCCGGTAACTGATAGCTGATCAAAAGTTGTATTAATCATAGGGCTGTCTTCACTTTCTCCACCTGCTTTAACTGCTTGGGTAGATTTATTAGCAGTTACAAATAATATATTTTTCACTTGTTCAGCTGTTAACTGCGGGAAATAAGACCATAATAATGCTGCACATCCTGCAACAACAGGAGAAGCCATACTGGTTCCTTGTAAAAATTTATATTTTCCTCCGGTAACGGTGGAATAAATTTCTAAACCGGGCGCAAATATATCAACTTTTTCTTTACCGTAATTGGAGAATGATGCTTTTAATGCATTATTGTAACGAGTACTTGCCCCTACCGTAATCCAATTGTTTACAAAAGTTTTATTTTCATTATCTTTAAAGTTGGTTGGATAATTATATTCAGTATCTACATTTTTATTATCATTTCCTGCAGCATGAACCATTAATACTCCCTTTTTCTCAGCATATTTCATAGCTTCCCAAACTCTTTCCTTATTAGGAGAAAAAGGTTTTCCAAAACTCATGTTAATTACTTTGGCACCATTATCAACGGCATAATAAATGGCATTGGCAATATCTTTATCTCTTTCATCTCCATCCGGTACAGCCCGAACCACCAAAATTTTAGCAACATCTCCGGCTATACCGTCCATACCTATTTTATTATTTCTTTCTGCAGCGATAATACCGGATACATGTGTTCCATGTAAGGCATCAGGACCTTCCACTTCGTTGTTACCGTAGTGTTTTTCCTTTATATCTGAGTAATTATCGCCCACTATATAGCGAGAATCATAACTTTTATTAAGCATGTAGTCTACTTTACCGGAATAATATTTTACTGCTTCACCCATTTCACTATCGGCTAACATGCTGATTTGAGTAGCATTTTTTCCTTGCAGATCGCTGTTATTTTCAATCATCTGAATGAAAGCTGCTTTATATTGTGGAACGGTAAAAGTTGCTTCATTTACATTTTCAAGAGTTAAAGGTTTATCTCCCAGTGCATTTTGTAATTCAGCAGCCATTTGTTTTATCAAAGCTTTTTGTTCATCAATTTGGGATAATGCCTCCTTAGCTTCACCCAAGTCCTTATCATATATAAATTTAGCTCTTTGATATTCTTTGAATTCGTTAGGAAATTTTTTCCGATTTCTTTCATTGATTTTAAGATCACCCGTTTCAAATAATTTTTCGTATAAGGAGACAATACGGGTTGATTCCATTGTGTCATGGTCAACATCCTTTCCATCTTTCCCACCAATAAAATCCCATCCGTTAACATCGTCGGCATAGCCATTACCGTCATCATCTTTACCATTGTTAGCGATTTCTTTAGGGTTTATCCAAATATTGTTTTTTAAATCCGGATGATCAATTTGCACTCCACTATCGATAACACCAACAATAATAGGAGAGGGCTTGAGACCTTTAGACTTTAAAAATTCTAAAGCGTCAATAGTTCCTACGCCATAAATGCCGGTTTTTTCATAGCTTTGGTGATACCAACTTTGTAAAGCAAGGGAATCAACCGCCTGGACATTATTTTGAGCAAATGTAATGGCAGTAATGAATGTAAAAGCGAAGCTTAGGCTTAATAGTTTTATCTTCATTTAATTTTATTTAATTAATATTAGACATTAGTAAGGTAGCTAGCAGATTTCGGGCCAAGATTACATATAAGATCAATAATTGAAAGATTTTTCATAAACTCGAATCGGTCTGAAAACACTTGAATATATGGTTTATTATTATAGGAATTTTCTTTTTTTGCATTAAATGCTTCACGAGCATCTGTAAATTTGGTTTTTTTTACATATTCTTCGGTGAGTGTATAGGTACATTCTAAATTTAAAATTGAACATGCCCATTCCAATGTTTTTAAATTTAAATCTAATAAAAAAGTCTCTTTTTTTATCAATAACTTTATTAATTTATCTTCGTAATATTCAAAATAAGGAGAGCTTTGATAGGCGGATTGTAATGATTTTATATGTAATTTTTGCCACGAAGATGCGTAGGAAATTTTTATATCTTTTAAAATCCTGGCTCCTGAATGCTCTATTGGAATAATCAGGGGCAGTTTTCCGTTAGCTCCTTGAATGATGCAACGATTACGATAAGTTTGTTTAATGAAATTTTCCCATTGCTCCAGATATATCTTTTCTGAATTGATCCAACTTTCAAAATAAGAAATGGGAGGAAAATAAAAACAAGGTAAGACAATCATAGTTATTCTTTATGAGAGTGCTAATTTAGCATAAAAATTAATACAATCTTCCTATTTTAATTTATTATACAAGTAATCAATTTCATGTGAAATTTACCTTTTTTATAATTTTAAAAATAATCAAAAAAAGTTATATCTTATACCTATGAAACCTCTTAATTTTTGTAACGAAGCATAATTGTAAGAAGTGTCGAAAGTATAACCATTAGAATTGGTAACCGGATTATCTACGTCTTTATTAAACGGATCAAATGGGCGCATGATAGGATTTTTAGGGGTAAAATTAAATAAATTTTTAATTCCTCCATAAATTTCCATTCCATTATCGAATTTTTTGGTTAATTGGATATTTGCTATACAATACCACGGTGAATACTCATTTCTAAAATCATTAGGTTCAATAGGTAATCTCATTTTTCCATTCCATTGTCCGGAAAAATCCAAAATAAAGTTTTGAGGGAAGGTATAGGTCATGACGAATGTTCCGGACCATTTGGGAGCGTAAAGCTGTTCAATTCTGAAATAGTTCCTAAAATCATTTTTCTCTTTGGTGTAAACATTCATATAAGTAATACCTGCTATAATTTTAAATGGAACTAAGAAAAACCATTCTGTATTTAATGATATTCCTTGAGAAACTGCATGTCCGTTTAAATTATCATAAATGATTTTAGTTGGATTAGAGTCAAAGTCTCCAATGATTTTATTGGTGAAATAAGAATAAAATCCGGTAACATCGAGATTTACATTCAGATTTTTTGACATAATTTTTTTGACATAATTTAAATTTCCGTTATAGGACCGTTCCGGCTTCAAAGAATTCAATATGACCACATCTCTGGCTCCTGTAAGAGCAGAATGATCTTCAGTAAATATATTTACAACTCTAAAACCAGTACCCAAACTGGCTCTAAAAGAATTATAATGATTCAATGTAAATTTGTAGGCTATTCTAGGAGAATGCACATTTCCATGATGTTTATCGTTATCGTATCTGTAACCTATCAAGAGTTTGTTTTTGTCATTAATGGTCCATTCATCTTGTAAAAATAATCCCGGTAAAGGAGTTTCAGCTGGTTTGTTTTTCAAACCGTCGGCAGAAGAGGTTGCAGGTGTATTATCATCGAAATAAGTATATCTGAAAGATGCTCCTGCTAAAAGATTATGATTTTTTATAGTCCTATCCCAGTAACTTTGGATAAATGCAACTTGTTGGGTTGCCATGAAGGGAGTTTCTCCATACCATGAATTTTGATTATGCCAATTATAAGAAAATTGTGTAAAAATTTTTTCTGAGAGAGGTAATTGGTAAAGCCCGATTATTTCTGCACGTTTCGTATATATACTTTCTCCATAAATCTGATCGCTTCCCCGATATTTTTTATTCCATTTCATTTCTCCTCCCCAGCGATCTTCATTTACCCATCGTAAACCTAAACTAGCTATTCTGTTATCCTTTCTTTTAAAGCTCCATTTATTAAAAACCGATATTCTGTTTTGTAAGGTTAAGTCAGTAAATCCATCGTGATTGGCATCCATAGGATTATCATAATAAAAATGATTAATACCCAGCAAGCCGGCTGCTTTTTTACCGGCATTAAATTTAAAAGATAAATCTGTACTAAGCTCTCCCCAGCTTGTACTGAAAATATCTGCTGCAAATTTAGGAGCTTTTTGCGGATTTTTAGTAATTACGTTTATAATTCCTCCCATGGCTTCCGAACCGTATAAAGAAGAAGCAGGACCTTTAACTACTTCAATTCTTTCCACCAGACTATTGGGAATACCACTAAGTCCGTAAACAGTAGCTAATCCGCTAACGATGGGCATTCCATCTATTAATATCATGGTGTAAGGACCTTCCATACCATTAATATGTATATCTCCTGTATTACAAACACTGCAATTGAGTTGAGGTTTAACTCCATTAATCATTCCGACAGCATCAAAAAGACTAGGAGTAGGGTTCTTCTGGAAAAATTTCGGCGTAATAATTTCTACCGGTACCGTACTGTCAGATTTTCTTACTTCCTTTAAAGTTCCCGTAATGACTATATCATCTATATGTTTTTCCTTGTTATTTTCAAATGAATCTTTTACCTCTTGGGAATATAATGAGCAAAGGGATAATACAAAAAGTGCAGTTAAATCTCTTTTCATAATTATTAATTTAGACTCACAAATATAAAAAATTAGAGTATTCTAATAAATTTATTTGACTGTTGTATTTTTGAAAAGTTGATTATTTGATTTAAAAAAATTAATAATTTAATATATTTGTAAATGTTCTCATCTATAGAAGAAAATTATCTTAAAGCCTTATATAATCTGTCTGACGAAAAGGGAGAAGTATCTACTTTGTCATTAAGTCAATCCTTAGATATCAAAATGCCTACGGTTAACAGCATGATGAAAAAGTTTTTAAAAAAAGGATTGGTATACTATCAAAGCTATAAACCAATTAGGCTGACGGAAAAAGGAAAAAAAGAAGCAGCATTAATTCTTAGAAAGCATCGTTTGACAGAAATGTATCTGGTTGAAAAAATGGGTTTTAATTGGGAAGATGTCCATGAGGTTGCCGAACAAATCGAACATATACATTCTGAAAAGTTTTTTAATAAAATGGACGAATTGTTAGATTTTCCGAAGCTTGATCCTCACGGCTCACCTATACCGGATAAACAAGGAAATATTGAATGGGTTCGTTTTAAAAAGTTGAATGAATACAAGATTGGAGAAATTGTTGAATTATCCGCGATAATTCACAGTTCTAAGGAGTTTTTAAAATATTTGAATTCTAAAAATTTTAATTTAGGAATCAAGTTTCAGATAGAATCGGTAGAAGAATTTGATGGAAGTGTTACTGTTTTGATTGTTGGTCAGAATAGAACGGAAGTATTAAGTAATCTTATTGCTGAAAAACTTTTAGTTAAAAAGTGTCTGAAATAAATTTAAAAGCGTCAATTATTTATTAATTATAAGGTAAAAACATTTACGGAGATGCAGTAGCAAGTAATAACTTTATAAAAAATACAGTAAAGAAAAATTATCAATATAAAAATAAAATAATAGATAAAAATTAATTCAACCTGTTCGACTAAGTTAAAAATGTTAATCAAAGACTTTCTCCAATAAATTTAGCCTTTAATTCAGTTTCCATCCATTCTTTTTTCGGATTGCTTTGTGCTGTTATACCGCCTCCCACATAGAGTAAAGCCCCATTATTATAAAGTTGAGCACATCGTAAATTAACAAAATACTTTTTGTATTCTGTAGTTTCCAAGCCTATGTATCCGGCATAAAAACCACGATTATAACCTTCATTGCTCAAAATGTAATTTCTACTTTTTTCCAATGGAATACCACAAACAGCAGGAGTAGGATGTAAAGACGTTATCAATTCGGTTAGTAAATTAGAGTTTTTTAATTCCGCTGTCAGATAGGTTATTAAATGTTTAACGTGCCCTAAATGAAGTGTTTCGGGACCATTAATAGTAAATTTAGAAGCGTACGTCTTAATTTTTTCACCAATATAATCCGTAACATATTTTTGCTCTTCTATTTCTTTATTTTCCCATGGAATTGAATCTACATCCGGTAAAGTTCCGGCAAGTGCCATAGTTGTAAATAAGGTATTTTCATAAGAACCCAAAATTTCCGGTGTAGCTCCCATCCAAATCTCATTTTGATTCCAATAACTTATATGACAAAAGGAAGTGGGGTATCGTTTGCATAGAAAGCCAAACGATTGGAGAGGATTAATCGTATCTTTATCAATCCATTTTTCACGTGAAATAACGATTTTATCTGTTTTTTTTTGGTAAATATAATGGATGGTTTTTTTGAGAAGACTTAAATATTCATTTTCTGAAATAACCCGTGTATTTTCATTTTTTGAAAGAGGGATTATTAAATCATTCAATGTAGTAATATCTTTAACCTCAATAAATTCTGAAAATTGTAAAGTATATTTTTTTGAATCATCAAAAGATTGAAAAGAATAGGTGTATATTCCGTTTTTATCTTCTTTAATTAAGTATATTTTTTTATCCTTAGGCAATCGTATAAAAGCAAAAGGTATATCTTTTTTTATACATTTTTTTACCGTTTCTGAGACGATCATTACTCAAAATTATTTTTTGGAACTATACGGTTGGTCATGGTAACATAGCAATTCTTAAAAATATTTCCATTTTCATCTGTACAAAAGAGATTAATTTCAACAACATGTGTGGTATTTCCTTTATTAATAAATTTTGCTGTAGCAGAGATTTTTCCGTTTTTAACTGATTTTAGATGATATCCGTTTACTTGTGTTCCGAAAACATAATAATCTGAAGAATTAATTGTTGTAATAGATAAAACAGAACCTACTGTTTCTGCAAGGGCTAAAGAAGCACCACCATGTAAAAATCCTAAGGGTTGATATACATGGGATTTTACTTCCATTTCTGCAGTAAGTGTATCTCCGGTAAAGTCCGTATATACGATTCCTAAAGTTTCTATCAGGGTATTAGGTGAAGATTCATTCAACGTGGCTAAAATTCTTGCTTTATCCATTTTAAACTATTTGAAGCTTATACAAATTTATGAAAAAATATACTCAAAGATCATCAGTATAGTAAAGTTTGAGTAGTTGGATATTTTACTCTTAATGTTTTTAGATATTTTTTTGTTTTAAGAAGTTCTTATCAAAAAAATTAATATACATATAAAATTAAAGAGTATTTTTATTAAAAAGTAATCATGAACTAGGAACTTAAATTTTTTAAAGACTTATTGTTTACTGGATTGTAATTTTAAGTAATATGATTTATCTATGACTTTGCAACCAAATTACACCATAGAGGAATTATTTTTGTTATATAATTAAAAAAATAGATAATTATGTCTAATTATAAACCCGGTTGTGCCTGTAATGATGACGATAATAAAAAGAATCACTCCCATGATAACTATCAAACCAATCATGAACATACTCATGATCATAAAATCGACTTCAATATAAATATTTATCAATTATTTTTACCGGCTATAATCTGTTCAGTTCTGTTGGCTATCGCTCTTATTTTAGATTATTCGCATACTTCATTTTTTAAATCTTGGCTAAGACTTGGAGGGTATATTTTAGCATACTTACCTGTGGGATATCCCGTGTTTAAAGAAATGTTGGAAGAGTTTAAGCATAAGGATTTTTTTAATGAACTATCTTTGATATTTTTAGCATCGGTAGGTGCTTTTTATATAGGTGAATTTCCGGAAGCGGTAGCAGTGATGCTTTTTTATTCCATAGGAGAAAATTTGCAATCGTTAGCGGTGGCTAAAGCAAAAAGTAATATTAACGCTTTATTGGATCAAAGACCTGATGAAGCCACAGTAATAGAAAATCAAACGGTTAGAGTTGTGAAAGCTAATGATGTACAAGTAGGAGAAATAATTCAGTTAAAACCGGGAGATAAAGTAGCTTTGGATGGAGAGTTACTTTCTAGTTCAGCTACTTTCAATACCTCGGCACTAACCGGAGAAAGTGCCCCTCAAATTAAGGAAAAAGGAGAAACTATATTAGCGGGAATGATTAATCTAACTACTTCTTCCATTGTAAAAGTTACCACACCCTATTCCGATAGTAAATTATCCAAAATATTAGATTTAGTTCAAAACGCTACCGGTCAAAAAGCAAAAACTGAGTTATTTATCAGAAAATTTGCTAAGATTTATACTCCTTTCGTTTTCTTTATAGCTTTAATGGTATTTATACTTCCGTATTTTTTTGTCACGAATTATGTATATGAAACCTGGTTGTATCGTTCATTAATATTTTTAGTTATTTCCTGTCCTTGTGCCTTAGTAATTTCAATACCTTTAGGATATTTCGGAGGTATAGGTTTAGCTTCCAGAAATGGGATTTTGGTTAAAGGATCCAACTTCCTGGATATTTTGGCAGATGTTAAGCAAGTTGTGTTCGATAAAACAGGTACTTTAACAAAAGGAAATTTTTCTGTTGAGACCGTACACATTGAACCGGGTTTTGAACAAACTCAAGTTTTACAATGGATAAATATGGCAGAATCTCATAGTAATCATCCCATTGCTGCTGCTATTCTTGAATATGTTGGCTGTAAGCCGGATGTAACTAAAATTACTACCATGGAAGACTTCCCGGGTAAAGGTATAAAAGTGGAAATTGAGGGTAATGAAATATTAGTTGGTAATTTTAAATTACTGGAAGCTTATGGAATTTCTTATCCTAGTAATAGTAAGGAGATAATTAATACGGTAGTTTTAGTTGCAGTAAACCATAAATTTGCCGGGTATTTGGTAATAGCAGATCAAATCAAATCAGGAGCTAAAGAAGATATTAAAAGTATGCATGAATTAGGTATAGGTTTAACAGTTCTTAGCGGTGATAAAAGTTCAATCGTACAAAAAGTAGCAAAAGATTTAGGGATTGAACATGCCTATGGTGAGCTTTTACCTGAAGATAAAGTCTCTAAAATGAAAGAAATAAAATCCTCTATTACCGAAAAAGTAGCTTTTGTAGGTGATGGATTTAATGATGCACCGGTTATTGCATTAAGTGATGTAGGTATAGCTATGGGAGGGCTTGGTAGTGATGCAACGATCGAAGTGGCTGACGTGATCATCCAAGATGATCAAATCTCTAAAATACCAATTGCTGTTAAAATAGGAAAAGCAACTAAATATGTGGTATGGCAGAATGTGTTTTTAGCTTTTGGAATCAAAATTATTATTATGATTTTAGGCATATTTGGTAATATCCATTTATTGGAGGCCGTATTTGCAGATGTGGGGGTAGCTCTTTTAGCTATATTAAATGCAGTTCGACTGCAAAAATCCAACTTGGGTAAATAGTAACTTCACAATTAAAAATAAATATTTACATAGCTAAGAACAGGTAAGTAAATAATTTATTTACTTATCTGCCCACACTGTTTTTACGAAAAAATGCTCTAAATTATCAATTAATTTTAATTAAAATGCTAAAAAATTAATACAATAAATTCTGCTTTAACTTTTCCGTATTTAAATGCATTCTATGTATAAGAAAGTTATGAACCGTACCATAATTTTTTTCAATTTCGTTCAAAGCACTTTCTAAATATTCAGGAATAACAGTATATAAATATTTATTGAAAGGATTTTGTTCAATTAATGCACGATATTTATCAATTAGATAATCATTGGATGCCAAATAATCCTTAATAATTGTTTCCTTTGGAATATCCAGGGCATAAAGCAACAATGCCGCTGCCAAACCTGTACGGTCTTTCCCGGCTGAACAATGAAAAAGGATAGGTAATTTTTCTTGAGCTTGTAAATAAGTGAAAAATTCTTTATATGCGTTTATATATTTATCATCTGTTACTAAAATTTTGTATAAATGCTTCATCGCATTGATGACATCAGTTTTGTTTGTATGGACACTTTTAGCAAATTCTTTTAAACGTCCGGGCTCAATACATAAATAATAATGATTTTTAACACCTGCGGGAATTTTGTCTGGTAAGGCGTTATATTCCTCTTTGGATCTAAAATCAACGATAGTAATAACAGGTATACTGGATAAATAGGTTAAATCGTCATGGGTTAAATTGTATAAATCATCAGTTCTAAATAATTTACCCCATTTTATTCTTTTTCCATTTTTAGCTTCTAAACCTCCTAAATCTCTGAAATTATATCCCCCTTCCATAGGAAGATGTGTTTCTGCAAGTATAGCCGAACCTTCCGAAGTTTCTAATTTAAAATAACTTCTTTTGGATGGTAGCACATATAAGGGATAGATTCCATAATCTTTACCTTGAGCTATCGGTTTTTCTGTATTAATAGTTTGTACTGAATCTCCAGAATATAATTTCCACTCACCTGAAATATTAATATTTAAATAAGCTGACTTCGTATGCTTTTCACGTATAATTTTACATCTTTTTAAAATGTTCATATTATTATCTGAATTTCCTTTTTCTTGGGTCATACTTGCTATCATACTATTGTTTGAATTATATTACTAATTAAAAACTTAAAAAACATTAAATTTATTGCCATAAAAATTATTGAAATAATCTACATTTTAGTTATTCATAAAAGAATACAAATTAAAGTAAGACTTTTTAATATCTTTGCAGGTAAAAAATTAAATTAGTATACGAATTCAGAAATATTATCTATTGATTAATATGCTTAATTTTTGTAAAAATAGTTGAACATTATTTTGAAAATTATATTGAAATCGTGAAAAACTAAAGACGTATAAAATTATAAGATCGTTAAAGTTTAAATTTTTAAATAAATGAGTTTATATGGTTTCAATAAGTGAATGGTGGTTAATTTTAAAACAACAATTTTATCAAATTTCATATCTTGAAGCTATAGGAGTTGCTTTTGGTGTTGCTGAAGCTTTTCTCGCTAAAAATAATAAGGTTTGGTTGTATCCTTGCGGATTAATTAATATTCTTGTTACCATGTATATCTATTTAGATATCCGTTTATATGCAGAAATATTGTTACAGGGATATTATTTTGTAATGAGTTTATATGGATGGTTTATATGGGCTAGTAAAAAAAATAATACAAACCATGTAAGTTTATGTACTACCAAAGATAGGTTAATAGCGTGTTTTATAGTGATCTTTTCATGGATACTTTTATATTTTTTCCTTACTAAATACACCAATTCAGATGTTCCTGTATTGGATTCATTAGTCAGCGCGTTTGCCTGGGCCGGTATGTGGTTGTTAGCAAAAAGAAAGCTGGATAATTGGATTTTTTTAAATATAAGTAATTTTATATCTGTTCCTTTATTAATACATAAAGGGTTAATATTATATTCTATTTTGACAATATTTCTATTTATTATAGCAATTTTTGGCTATTTGGATTGGAAAAAGCTTGTTCATTTACAAAATTTAAAACTAAAAAATAATCCATAATTTTGATGATATAAATACCCTTAAAAATAATGTGGACAATAATTATAGGAATATTAGCCGGTTTTTTGGCTGGAATTTTAATTAAAGGTCGAGGTTTTGGATGCTTTGGAAATTTATTGGTAGGTATTGTTGGCAGTTTTTTAGGAAACTGGATATTTAATTTTCTACAAATTTCAGTGAGTGAGGGCAGTAAAACGGCTATGTTGGCCATGTCGACCGTAGGAGCAATTGCACTTTTATTGTTGGTGTCAATTTTTAATAAAAGATAAAAAGCCATCTAAAAAAGACGGCTTTTTATTAAATTATGCTTTACAAATACTTATTTACTTGATTCAAAAAGTTCAGCAACTTTATTCCAATTAACAACCTTAAAGAAAGCATTGATATAATCAGCTCTTCTATTTTGATAATTAAGATAGTAGGCATGTTCCCAAACATCTAAACCAAGAATAGGTGTTCCTGTAGCACCCACTCCAGGCATTAAGGGATTATCCTGATTAGCTGTTGATCCAATACTTAATTTACCGTTATTGGATAATAACCAAGCCCATCCAGATCCAAATCTTCCTGCAGCTGTTTTTGAAAATTCTTCTTTAAAAGCATCAAAAGAACCAAAAGATTCATTTATTGCTGAGGCTAAACTTCCTTCCGGCTTACCTTTACTATCAGGTGTTAACCACTCCCAAAATAAACAATGATTCAAATAACCTCCTCCATTATTTCGGATAGGAGTTTTATCAAAACCTTTAATTATAATCTGTTCTATAGGTAAATTTTCAAGTTCAGTGCCAGCGATAGCATTATTTAAATTAGTAGTATATGTACCATGATGCTTAGTATAATGGATTTCCATGGTTTTTGCATCAATATAAGGT
Organism: Apibacter mensalis; assembly: GCF_001418685.1. Taxonomy (GTDB): domain Bacteria; phylum Bacteroidota; class Bacteroidia; order Flavobacteriales; family Weeksellaceae; genus Apibacter; species Apibacter mensalis. The sequence goes on along the minus strand of NZ_LIVM01000002.1, from coordinate 110,567 downwards.
TCTAGTGCATTGTATGCATACGGTAATTTAGGTAATTCAAATGCCATATTCTCTTGTTTTTAATTAATAATTAAACTTAACTTAAGTTTTTAAATTTATTAAACAAATCTAGTAAATTTAGCAATAAGATTTCATCAATGGTATTATATTATTTGATATAGATATTTAAAATTAATATCAAAACAGATAGTTACTATTTTTAGTAACTAAGATATAAAAAAAGTTTTTCAAAATAGATTAATTTGCTCTCCTTCTGAATCTAAATTATTATCCTGAGAATTCTTGTGTTTAGTAGAATATTCTTCAGATTCAGCAACGGAATTTACCTCATTTTCCTGCTCAGAATACTCTTCTGTTATGGTAATTTTTTTTATTTTTTCTTTAGAAATTTGATTTCCCTGAGCCTTTATACCTTTAATTGCTATAAATTCTTCTAAATTGATAATTTCTTGACTTTTGTCTTTTCCAAAATTGATTTCAGCAATTAATTTCCATCCGGTTCCTGCCCATTCTATAAAAGATCTTGGGTTTTCTGAAATGAAAAATGGTTGAGGATTCAATGTATCATCTAATAAAAAACGTTTAATATAATAAATGGATTTATCCCCATCATAGTATATACAACAAACAGGCTTTTCGGGATTCCATTTTTCAAGAATTAAAAATTCATCATCAAAATGATTTAATAAATCGCATGTGTGAAGCTTAGCAATGCCAGTAGAGGAAAGGGTTAATATTTTATCCGATCCTTTAAATGCACCTAGATATTTACCTCGGCCTTCAACATTTAGGCGTTGCACAGATTCGTCAAACCATATTTTTCTGGGTGCTAAGGTTGAAATTCCTGATTCTTTTAATTCAATTTTCTTTATATAATTTTTTGATACCAAGTTTCCTTTAGAGCTTCTTCCTTTTATAGCCAATTCAGAAAAATCAATGTCGAATTTTAGTTTTTTCAATCTTTGATTGGGCTTAAGAAAAATGGAAACCGATTCTGCTTCTCCATTGGGATTAGCAGTAAAATATTGAATTTCTGAACCTTTAACTAAAGAAGCTAAATTATATTCTTTATCCCTGGTTATAGAGGTAACCGGAAATCTTTTCATATACCAGGGTCCCAATTTTCCTTCCCGATAAATCATATTGTAAATGGTACGAGTATCATTCTTTTTCCAAATTCCGACATGAATAATATTTTTTCCAACAAAGGTTTTTGCATCTGCTTTTGTAACCAACATTACACCATCTTTTCTAAACACAATGATATCATCAATATCTGAACAGTCAAAAAGGTATTCATCTTTTTTGAGGGAGTATCCAATGAACCCTTCTTCACGATTGACATAGAATTTAATATTCGCTACCGCAACTTTTGCTGCGTCGATTGTATCAAAGGTCCGTATTTCAGTTTTTCTTTCTTTGTCTTTTCCGTATTTTCTCTTTATGTTGATAAAATAATCAATTGCATATGGAATTAAATTATTCAAATGATATTTAACTTCTTTTATTTTACCCTCTAATGCAATAATATTTTCTTCTGCTTTATCCAGATCAAAGCGAGTGATTCTTTTAATTCGTATTTCTGTCAGCTTGTTAATATCTTCTTCGGAAACTTTTCTTATCAAATGGGAAGTAAAGGGTTTTAAACCTGTATCGATAGTAGAGACCACATCTTCCCACTTATCAAGCTCTTCAATTTGGTGATAGATCCTATTTTCAATAAAAATTTTTTCTAAAGAAGCAAAGTGCCATTGCTCTTGCAGTTCTGTAAGCTCAATTTCTAATTCTTGTTTAAGAAGGTTTACTGTATTTTCGGTATTTCTTCTTAATATTTCCGAAACACTTAAAAATTCAGGTTTGTCTACATTTATCACACAAGCATTGGGTGAAATTGAAATTTCACAGTCTGTAAATGCGTATAAGGCATCTATCATTTTGTCAGGAGAAACATCATGAGGAAAATGAATTATAATTTCAACCTCAGAAGCAGTATTGTCTTCAACCTTCTTTATTTTAATTTTTCCCTTCTCATTGGCTTTAAGAATGCTGTCTATTAGAGATCCTGTATTAGTTCCGTATGGGATTTCATTAATTAAGAGAAGTCCTTTTTCATAACTTGAAATTCTGGCTCGAGCCCTTATTTTTCCTCCTCGTTCTCCATCATTATAATTTGTAACATCAATTAAACCGCCCGTTTGGAAATCAGGATATAGGGTAAAAGGTTTTCCTTTTAAGATTGCTATAGAAGCATCGAGTAATTCTAAAAAATTATGTGGTAAAATCTTTGTAGACAAGCCTACAGCAATTCCTTCAACACCTTGAGATAAAAGTAGAGGGAATTTTATAGGTAAGTTTACAGGTTCTTTGTTTCTTCCATCGTAAGAAGGCTTCCAAACTGTTGTTTTGGGATTGAAGATAACCTCCAAGGCAAAAGGGGTTAAGCGAGATTCGATATAACGGGCAGCTGCCGCGCTATCACCGGTATATATATTCCCCCAATTTCCTTGAGTATCAATTAATAATTCCTTTTGTCCTATTTGTACAATTGCATCAGTAATAGCAGCATCTCCATGTGGATGATATTTCATAGTATTTCCAACCACATTGGCAACTTTATTATAACGGCCATCTTCTAATTCCTTCATAGAATGAAGTATTCTTTTTTGTACGGGTTTTAAACCGTCGAAGATAGAAGGAATAGCCCTTTCAAGAATAACATAAGAAGCATAATCTAAAAACCAATTCTGGTACATACCAGATATTTTTTGTATAGTTTCAGTATTAGAATTATCTTTATTTATGTTTTCCTGATTGTTTTTGTTCATTATTAGTTTAAAAGTGTTTTTTTATGATTTTAAAATTTTATTGAAAAGTATCTTTTTTATTTTCATTAATTACCTTATTGAGGGAAATTCGTATATCTCTTATCTGTTTGGAATCAAGATAAGAGATATCAAAATTCACTTTAGATAGTCCCGAACTCACCCGTTTGCTTGAGATGTAAATTTCCAATACTTTTTTAAATAAGGGCTTATTTTTTATTACAAATTTAATAAGTTTTCTTTTAGGGAAATCAGATAATGATTCTTTGACTAAAAAGGAAATCGGAAGTGATTTTTCATTTTGGAATATTAGAGTTTCTCCATCGCTATCATATCTAAAGAATGGACATCCTAGATAAGCTAAATAAATAAGTAATAATAGACTTATTAATAACACAAATTCATCACTTCTTCCAAAAGCAGGTATATTTAAATAGATAAATACAAAGCTTGTAAAAAAAATAATTAGTATTACTATATTTATAATTGCAACTTTACTTTTGGTTTTTGGGTTTTGAAATTTCATAAAAACTAGCTTTTAAGTCATTCTTCACATATGTTTTTTAGTTTATACCACTAAAAATTATCAATTACTAAATTATTGATTATAAATTCTTGTCTGGTTTGAGTATTTTTTCCCATATAAAAGTCTAATAGTTCTTCTATGGGAGTATTTTTACTTAGCATAACGGGCTCAAGTTTAATATCTTTACCAATAAAATTTTTAAATTCATCAGGTGAAATTTCCCCCAAGCCTTTAAAACGAGTTATTTCCGGATTTTTTCCTAACTCGTGGATTGCTTTTAATCGTTCTTCATCTGTATAGCAATACCGTGTTTCTTTTTTATTTCGAACTCTAAATAAAGGAGTTTGGAGAATATATAAATGTCCGTTCTTGATCAAATCCGGAAAAAATTGTAAGAAAAAAGTAATCATAAGCAACCTAATGTGCATTCCATCAACATCTGCATCAGTTGCAATTACCACATTATTGTATCTTAAATCTTCTAAACTGATTTCAATATTTAATGCAGATTGAAGTAAATTAAATTCCTCATTTTCATATACTATTTTCTTGGTTAATCCGTAACAATTTAATGGTTTCCCACGAAGACTGAATACAGCTTGTGTTTCCACGTCTCTACTCTTGGTTATGGATCCTGAAGCAGAATCTCCTTCCGTGATAAATATAGTGGATTCCAGTTTTCTTTGGGACTTTTGATCATTATAATGTTGACGACAATCTCTTAATTTTTTATTATGTAAGCTTACTTTTTTTGCTCTTTCTCTTGCCAATTTTTGAATGCCGGAAAGTTCTTTTCTTTCTTTTTCGGAAATAATAATCTTTCTTTGCAAGGCTTCTGCTGCCTCCGAATTTTTATGTAAAAAATTATCTAAATGCTTTTTTAGAAAATCATTTATATAGGTTCGAATTGTAGGTAAATCAGGGCCCATTTCACTGCTTCCCAATTTAGTTTTAGTTTGTGATTCGAATACTGGTTCGATGATTTTAATCGAGACTGCTGCTATTATTGATTTTCTAATATCGGAAGCATCATAATTTTTATTATAGAATTCGCGTATAGTTTTTACAAAGGCTTCCTTAAAAGCATTTAAATGAGTTCCCCCTTGTGTAGTATGCTGCCCGTTGACAAATGAAAAGTATGCTTCTGATTGAGAACGTTCGCTATGAGTGAAAGCTACTTCTATATCCTCATCTTTTAAATGTATGATGGGATAGATGGTATCTCCTTCTATATTATCTTGAAGTAAGTCCTGCAAACCATTTTCCGAAAAGTATTCTTCTCCATTTAAGAAAATTTTTAACCCGGGATTGAGATAGACATAATTTTTAAGCATTTTGTCTATATATTCTTTCCTAAACTTAAAATTTCCGAATATGGAAAAGTCCGGTTCAAAAGAAATTTCAGTACCTTTTCTTTCTTTGGATTCTATTTGAGGACTTTCGTAGGTAAGCACTCCTTTCGAAAACTCAGCATATCGTGAAAACCCATCACGAATGGATTTTACTTTAAAATAGGATGATAGTGCATTGACAGCTTTAGTACCCACTCCGTTCAGTCCTACAGATTTTTTAAACGCTCTGGAATCGTATTTTCCTCCCGTATTCATTTTGGAAACCGCATCAACCATTTTTCCTAAAGGAATTCCTCTTCCATAGTCTCTTATTTTTACTATAGTATTATCAAGAGAAAGATCAATTTTTCTACCAGCCCCCATTACGTATTCATCAATGGAATTATCTATAATCTCTTTTAATAGAATATAGATACCATCATCAGGGGAAGAACCGTCACCTAATTTACCAATATACATTCCCGGACGGATACGTATATGCTCCTGCCATTCAAGAGTTTTAATATTATCCTCGGTATACTGAGTGTTTTGATTCATTTTTTTCCAACTAATATATGCAAAAGTACAATTTTTAAGTTAAAAAAAAATCATAAACAAATAGTATATTGTATATGATTTTGTAATAGCTTTTGTTGTAAGTGTCTACCTTATGTATTTATAATAAATCATTAGTTAACTTTTTCCAATTTTTGAATTTCTTTAAGATTTTTCTTTAATTTTTTAAGTAATATCCCATAAATTAGTAAATAATATGCAATGATTATTAAAAATAAAATTATGCAAATGATAATAAATACAAATATATTTTCAGGATAAGAAAAATTTAGTTGAATTTGGTCAATGTCTAAAATATCTGTTGAATTAAATCCTCGACCCAATCTTTTTCCATACATGAATTCATAAAAACCGGTTAAAATAAGTATAAGTAATCCTAGAAAAATATTAATGATAATAAACCAATTTACACTTTTTCTAAATCTTAATATATTGTTAATTAGATCTTTAGTAGAGTACAGGAGATTAATTTTTTTATAGCATCTGTAGAAATAAAAGATAAATCCAATAGAGGTAATTAGATTAAAATAGATGAGCAACCTACTTATGTGATAATTACGAATATAAACTTTTAGAGCTTCACCTCCCAAGTTTGGCATGATAAGATTCATATCCGCTGCAGTAAAAAGGAGTGAGGTCATTAAAATTATAAATTCAATAATACTTATGATAACAATGTATTTAACATTGTTACGGGATTTTTTATTAAGCATCAATAGTAATTCTGCCTGAGAATATTGATTAGTCTCAGTTTGCTTTTGCCAAGATTTTTTTAGACTGTCTATATCCAATTCATTCTTCATTTTTATTCATTATTTCTTTTAATTTGGTTTTAACGCGATTCATCTTTACACGAGCATTGACTTCTGTAATACCCAGTGTTTCAGAAATTTCTCTATAGGATAAATCTTCTAAATATAGCAATACTAATGCTCGCTCTATTTCAGAAAGTTTTTTAATAGCCTCGTAAAGTCTATTAATTTGCTCTTGTTTTTCGCTAAAATCATCGTTTTCAGAGATTTTATATAAGGTGTTATCAATCTCTTGAGTATTGATGCTTTTAGTTGATTTTCTAAAAAGCGTAATAGCTGTATTTAGTGCAACTCTATACATCCATGTAGTGAATTTAGAATTTCCCTGAAAACTTTTATATGATTTCCAAAGTTGTAATAGAATTTCTTGAAATAAGTCTTGAGAATCTTCTTCATTGTTTGCATAAATTCTGCAAACTTTATAAATAATTCCCTGATTTTTTTCAATTAATTTCGAAAATTCTAATTCAATTTTTTTCACAAGTTTAGTTATTAAATTATAAGTAATTACATTAAATATTTTGTTACATAAATAGAATTCGGATTATTTTAATCGGGGATTAATTTTCCAGGATTCATAATGTTTTTAGGATCTATAGCTTTTTTTATGTTTTTTTGTATTAACAGATTTGCCTTTGAAAAAACAATGGGCAAGAAAGGTTTTTGAAGCAATCCAATTCCATGTTCTCCGGAAATAGTTCCTCCAAGCATATGGATATACTCAAATAGTTCCTTAAGCATGGCATTAATGTTGGGATTTTGGTATGAGTTTTTATATTCGGGATGGTTGAATCTCATGTGTAAATTACCATCTCCTGCATGTCCGTAGCATACTACTTTCATGTTATTTTTTTCTGCTAATTGATGAGCAAATTTTATTAAATCAGGTAACTTTGCTCTTGGTACTACGGTGTCTTCTTCTATGGTATATCCGTTTAATTTTACAATTTCAGAAACTTTTCTTCTCAATTCCCATAAACGATTTTTGTCTATTTCATTGTCGGCAAAATAAATTTCTTCAGTGGGGTAATGTTTAATAACATCTATAGTTTTTTCCATCAAGGGTAACAATTCTTCATGAGAATTACCATCAAAATTAATTAATAAATGTGCTTGAACATTCTTCTGTAAAGAAATAGAATTTTCTTCTAAATGCAATAATGTTTGTTCCAAGGCATTTCTTTCCATAAGTTCAAGTGAGCAGGGGATCAGTCCGCTTTTAAAAACTTCAGTTACAGCCTTTGCCGAATCTTCAAGGTGATGAAAGGGAATTAGTAACGTAATGTCTGTTTTGGGTTTGGTAAGTATTTTCAAAACGGCTTTAGTAATTATTCCTAACGTACCTTCGCTACCAACAAACAATTGGGTAAGATTATACCCGGTTGAATTTTTAAGAGTATTGGCTCCCGTCCATATGATTTCTCCATTAGGGAGAACTACTTCCAAATTCAATACAGCAGCAGCAGTTACACCATATTTCACGGCTCGTAATCCTCCGGCATTAGTCGCTATATTTCCTCCTATATAAGAGCTGCCCCAACTGGATGGGTCCGGACCGTAGAATAACCCGTACGGTTCTAATGCTTGTTGAAGTTGAAAATTTATAACCCCTGCTTCAACGGTCGCTTGAAAGTTTTGAGTGTCAATATCTATTATTTTATTAAGTCTTTCCACGGATAAAACGATACCTCCGTTTATTGGTAAAGCTCCTCCCATAAGTCCGGTTCCTCCGGATCTGGTCGTAATAGGTATATTTTTTTCATTACAGAATTTAACTATTTGAGAAATTTCTTCCGCGTTTTTAGGTTTAACGACCAATGAAGGTTTAAATCTTAAATTTTCAGTATGATCATGTGAATAATATTCAAGACTTTGCTCGTCGTTGAAACAATGTTCAGGACCTAATAATTCAATAAAAAATTCAATATAATCAGGCATATGGTTAAAAATTCATTGCAAAAGTACTAATTTGATTAGAGAATTTAATAGATTATTCTCCACAAATGATTGGGTTGTTTTTTATATTTGTATGTATGTTTTCAAAAAGGTTTATGCTGCTTATAATTATACTTTTGATAAGTTGTATATTGTTATTTATGGTTAATTTATTGACAGGATTTGAAAATATAACTTTATATGATCTTTTTTTTACTCAAGAAGAGACTAAAAATTTAATCATATCTTATCGATTTAACAGAGCTTTAGCTGTAGTATTGGCAGGAATCTCATTGCCAGTAAGCGGATTTTTACTTCAAGAATTATTTAAAAATCCATTGGCAGAACCCTCTGTTTTAGGGATAACATCAGCCTCTGCATTAGCAGTTGCCTTGGTAATTTTCTCAGGCGGAGGCGTTGTCTTGTTACATTATCAATGGTTAAGTGGATGGTTACTAATAGTAAGTGCTTTTGTTGGAGCGTTGCTAACTTCACTATTGTTGTTATTTATTGCTAGAGGAATAAAAAATGTTTCCACATTTATTATTATTGGTTTTCTTTTATCTTCATTTAGCGGCTCCTTGATCAGTACTTTACAATTTTATTCACAATCTGAATCCCTTAAACAATATGTATATTGGTCTTTTGGCTCATTTGAAGGATTATCCGGAAAACAAGTTTTAGTTTTTACAATTTGCACAATAATAGGCTTGCTTTCGGCTTTTATATCGGTAGAAAAATTAATAGGTTTTCTCATGGGGGAAGAATATGCAAAGGTTTTAGGTGTAAATATGACTAAACTTAAAGTTAATATATTGATAGCAGTTTGTTTACTCACAGGAAGTACAACTGCTATGTTGGGGCCAATAGTATTTGTTGGTATTATTATTCCACATTTTTGCCGACAGATATGGAATCCGGCAGCGCTTTGGATGCAAATTAATTTAAATATTTTAACCGGGATCGGATTCATGTTATTGGTAAGCCTTATCATGAGTTATACGCAATTGCCTGTAAATATACTTTCCTCTTTGATTGGAGTACCTACCATATTATTTATCATTTTAAAATACAGAGTTAAAAATTAATCGTTTGGAAAAAAATAGTAATCCTATACTTGAAATTAATAATCTTTCCATAGGTTATCAATCACCGATTCTTTCCGGGATAAATACAACAATTAAAAAAGGAGAAATTATATTATTAGTAGGCAAAAATGGAAGTGGAAAGACAACTTTATTGAAATCTATTTATGGTGAAATTCCTTTGTTAAAGGGAAAGATAAAAATAGAGGGTAAAAACATTTCTGAAATTTCTCCTATGGAAATAGGCAAGCACATCGCGGTAGTTCTTTCACATAATCCAATTAATCCCTCATTACGTGTATTTGATTTAGTCGCTTTGGGTAGGTATCCTTATAAAAAATGGTATCAAAGACTTACAAAAATGGAGATGGATGGTATTAACCATATATTACGAATTTTGAATCTTAACCAATATAGGGAATATTATATTACTAATCTTTCCGATGGGAATCTTCAAAAGGTAATGATTGCCAGGGCTTTAGTTCAAAATAGCCCATTGTTGATTTTAGATGAACCTACTTCACATTTAGATATAAATAATAAATTGGAAATAATGAGAATTATCAAAGCTTATGCTCGTGATCAAGGAAAATCCATTTTACTTACTTCTCATGATTTAGCTTTAGGCCTTGCTATATCTGATCAGTTATGGTTTATAAAAGATAATTTTTTACATACAGGATTTACTGAAGATATTGCTATTAAGCACAATCTATTTGATTATTTTACCAATGATAATGTACGGTTTGATTATCAGGCTAATGAATATTGTTTTTTAAATTCTCATAATCATAAAATTATACAAATAAATAACAATTCACCAGCTATTTATTGGTTAAAAAAAGCCCTGATAAAAAATAATTTTACTATTTCCGATCAAGCTCCCATCCAAATAGTTGAAAAAAATTCTATATTTCATCTAATTGATAAGAATGAAATTGAGTATTGCTTTACTTCTATAGAAGAGGTTATCAATTTTTTGAATTTAGAAATTTCAAGCAATTAGTTGACTACATAGTTGGATAAAAACAATGCTATTGCAGTTGCTGAAATTACACCAATTAATCCCGGAATCATAAAACTATGGTTAAGAATATATTTACCGATATGTGTGGTTCCTGTTCTATCAAAATTTATTGCGGCTAAATCCGAAGGATAAAAAGCAAAAAAGAAATAAGCGTAAGAAGCTGGAATGCATCCGATTAAAATAGACACAGGTATGTCTAACATAAATCCTATGGGCATCATGACTAAGAGGGTGGCTGCCTGACTTTTTAAAAACATGGACACACAGAACATGGCTATGGCAAAGGTCCAAGGGCGTTCTTTTACCATATTACTTATTAAAGATAATAAGTAGGTTTCATTATTTTTTATTACAGTTTCACTCATCCAGGCAATACCGAAAATCATTATTACAGCAATCATTCCTGCATTAAAGACTTTGGTATCCGATATCGATTTAGCTTTAACTCGGGTTATTAGTACAATTAAAGCGCCTACTCCTAACATAGTAAATTGCAATACGCTGGTCATGGGTATAGTTTTACCGTTATTTTTCGGTAAAATCAAATCAGGAAATAATGCAATTAGTATAATAAATAAGATTCCAATAAAAAATAAGCTTAAAGAAATTTTGGCATCTTTTGAAGGTTTTATATTTACTGATCTTTCTAAATCACCTACAATATAAGCTTTCATATCGGGATCTTCCATTTTTTTTAAAAACATAGGATCTTTATAGAGGTCTTTACCTCTGTTTAAACTCCAAGTTGCAGCTAACATAACCCCTATAAAACAAGAAGGAGCAGTAACTAATAAAATGTCAATTAAGTTTATGGTAATTCCTGCTTTATATGCTACTCCTATCATTGCTGCTGTGGCAGCTGCAATCGGACTGGCCGTGATTCCCATTTGACTGGCTATAGAGGCTACAGCCATAGGTCTTTCCGGCCTTATTTTTTGCTTAAAAGATACATCGTATATAACCGGTAGTAAAGGATAAACTGCATGTCCGGTTCCCACGAGCATGGTTAATAAAAAAGTGGATAGCGGAGCTAAATAAACAATATATTTTGGGTTTTTACGTAAAATTCTCTCTGCAAAATTTACCAACATACCTAATGCTCCGGTGGCTTCTAACGTCGATGAGGCGGTAACTACAGCCAGGATAATTAGCATTACATCAATAGGGGGGAATCCGGGTGAATCTCTGAATAATAAAACTAAAATTGCTACTCCCAAACCTCCTAATAAACCTAATGAAACTCCCCCTTTTTTTATTCCAAAATAAATAATAATTAATAATAAGCCTAATTGTGTAATAAATTTGACAGGGGCATTATTTTTATTAGTAGAGTTTGATGTTTCTTGTCTAGTTTTTTTTGATTTAATTTCATTAAAATCTGATAGCGATAAATTTTTTTGATTTAATTCATTAGTTGTAACTAATACATTTAAACTTAAAATATGAGAGTTAACAATAATTGGTGTTAATAAGATAAAAGTTAGTAATATAATATAAATGTTTTTCATATAACTTCTTTTTCAAGGATAAAACTAAGCAATTTATCATTTTTTATTTATATGATTTTTAACATAAATTATTGAATTTTGATCTAATTCAGTGATACACTGTGAATATAAATTTAAGTTATGAGGTTTTAATTTATTTTAATTATAAATTAGTTGATTGTTAAGTCAATAAAATTTAATTTAAAATAGTGAATGGGTGGCATCCATTAGTTGTTTCAAAGCTTTTTCCAATGTAGTACGAGGGCATCCTACATTCATCCTCATAAATCCTATTCCTTCTTTACCAAACATGGCTCCATCATTGAGCGCTAAACGGGCTTTATTTATAAAAAAAGAATTTAATTCTTTTTGGGAAAGCTTTAATTCTCGACAATCCAACCAGATAAGAAAAGATGCTTCCGGTAATACAACCTTTATTCTTGGAAAATTTGCTTTTAAATACTTATCAACAAATTTTATATTTTCTTCTATATAATGCTTTAATTCATTCATCCAATCTTCCCCTTTTTCATAAGCAATCTGTATTGCCATATAGGCAAAAATATTTCCCTGATTCAACTCATTACTAACTAAATATTTATGATAGCGCTCTCTTAAATTTTTATTTTTAATTATAGAATAGGAGGTTACCAAACCGGCAATATTAAATGTTTTAGAAGGTGCACTTAAGATAATACTGTTTTGTTCTGCTTCCTTGGAAACCGTTGCAAAAGGAATATGCTTATTACCAAAAAGAACAAGATCGGAATGAATTTCATCCGAGATAACCAAAACTTTATTTTTATAGCATATTTCTGCAAGTTTTTTCAGCTCTTCCCGATTCCAAACCCTTCCTCCTGGATTATGAGGATTTGATAGTAATAAAATTTTACATTTGTTTGTTATTAATTTTTCCAATCCATCCAAATCCATTCTGTATTGATCTTCCTCTAAAATTAAAGGATTAATAACGACCTCTCTTTCGTGTAATTGAGTAATAATTCGAAAAGGATGGTAAACGGGTGGTTGAATAATAATTTGGTCACCTTTGTCAGAAAAAACATCAATAGCGAACGCAATTCCTTTTACTACACCGGGTAAATAACTAATCTCTTCTTCGCTAACTTTCCACTGATGTTGTTGCCATTGCCAATTAGAAATTGATTGATAATATTCTTTTGAAACAAAAGGATATCCAAAAATTCCGTTCTTTGATCTTTCAACCATAGCATCCACTAATTCCTGTGGAGATTGAAAATCCATATCTGCAACCCAGAGAGGAATTAGATCTTCTCTTCCGAATCTTTCTTTTAGTGCTCTGAATTTTAGCGAATCTGTATTTTTTCTGTTTATAATTTGATCAAAATTATAGTTACCCATTTTCGAATAATATTTACACAAAAATATGAGTTTTTTTAAATTAAAAGTGGAATTTTTTATTTAACCTATCGTAGAATTATTTTGTTAATCAGTGCAATGCGACAGTTTTATTAAAATTTTTATTTAAAAAATGAATGCCAATCTTGTTAGGTAATTTTTTTTGTAAATACGATAATATAAGTGTAAATTAAGTTGGTTATAAATAGGTTTTTATAAATTTAGAGTAAATTTGTAACAGTTTATTTATATAGTTATGAAACTAAGATATCTGTTTACTCCTGTTTTTATTATACTGGCTGGCATACTTTTTTTTACTAATCCTGATAATGAGATGCATAGAACATTTATAAAGGGGAAGTTTATATCTATAGTGAATCAAAAAATGGATGATGAATTAATAAAAACGAAAGATCCCAATATTAAATTCTTCGCTAATTTAAGTAAGAATATATTCCCGTCTTTAGGCGATAAATTTATCACTCATATGATGGATACTCATGTACGAAGAAAAAATTATTTTCTGTTTTCTACCGTACAAATATTATATAATGATCAGTGGAGTACCGTCGGATTGGGAATATTTAATACTATGTTTTTATTTCCTAAAGTTGAAGAAGAACTTCAGAAAGTTGATGTTAAGAAAGAACTTTATAACTTATTGCAATTTGATCCTTAATTTTAATAGGATTTAAAGATTGGATATCGAAAAAATGATAAAATTAATTCTATTTTTTATTATTTAATATAGCAAATAAAACTACTCCCAAAATTGCAAAAATACAAATACCGATAACAACCATCTTTTTTAAATTATTTTTTTAAGATAATGCAATACCTTTTAAAGATAACTAAATTACATTATTCTATTTTAAAATTCCATTGTTTTATTTTTTCAATAAAATGATAAGCTGTTAGATCATATTGTGTTGGAACTATGCTTATATAATTATTATTCAAAGCCCATTCATCCGTATCGTCTCCCTTGTCAGTGTTACACCAGTTTCCGGTCATCCAATAGTAAGTTTTTCCTTTAGGATCGATTCTACGATCGAATTCTTCATCCCAATGCGCAACTGCCTGTCTGCAAATTTTAATCCCTTTGATATCCTTTTCTTCGGCTTTAGGAATATTCACATTTAGAACAATCCCTTCCGGTAATCCGTATTGTAAAATATTTTCACAAATAGATTTAATATGCCTTCTTGCTGCTTTAAAATTCGCAGTATAAGAAAAATCGCAAAGAGAAAAACCAACCGATGGAATTCCTTCAATACCTCCTTCAATTGCTGCAGACATAGTCCCTGAGTAAATTACATTAATTGAAGAATTAGAACCATGATTAATCCCTGAAACACAAATGTCCGGTTTTCTAGGTAATAATTGATCAATGGCTAATTTAACGCAATCTACAGGAGTGCCGCTACAAGCCCATTCTCTGCGTGTATCATTTTCGGTATACATTTTTTCAGCCCGAATAGTGGAATGAATAGTTACAGCATGTCCCATTCCACTTTGAGGTTTATCCGGAGCAACTACATATACTTCACCGATTTCATTCATTATGTCAATCAGTTCACGGATACCTGGAGCATTGATACCGTCATCATTAGTTACTAGTATTAAAGGCTTTTCCATAGGATTTCAATGAAATTTAAAATTTATAACAAAACTAAGATTTTTAGTTGTAAAAATATAGTATCTTTGAATTTATTTTTTAAAATTATAAATAATATACGTAAACCGATGCTTAATTTAAAAAAGACATGGATATTTTTATCGCTATGTTCCATGAGCCTGTTAGTATTTTGTTTTAATGCTTCTTCTCATGATGATAGAGAAAAAGAGTTAATGAAAAGAGTTAGAGAAACATTGCTTTATACAAGCTATGCTCCTAAAAATTTGGATTTGGCTTATTCGAGAGATGTTTTTAAAAAATACATGGAAGATTTAGACCCTTTTAAAAGATATTTTTTAGAATCCGATATGGATGAGTTTTCCGAATATAAAGATAAAATGAGTGATATGTTTATTAATAACGATATTTCATTTTATACATTAACCATTGATAGGTTATATAAAAGGATTGATGAAACTGAACAATATGTTAATGATATTTTCAGTAAGCCGATTACTTTTACTGATGATGATTACTTTTATACAGACGATAAAAAAAGAAAATTTCCAAAAAATAAAGATCAAGCAAAACAATATTGGAAATCCTATATTAAATATAGAGTGTTGCAAGAAATATTTAATAGCCAAAGGGAAAAAGATAGTATCAATACCGTTAATCCGATAAAAACTGATTTTGTTAATGAAAAAAATATTAAAAAAATAGAAAAGCCTAAAACAAAAGAAGAAATACAAGCTGATGCGGTAAAAAAAGTAAAGGAAAACCTGTCAGAATATTTTAGACAAATAAAACTTAGAAAAAAATCGGATTTATTTTCTATATTTATTAATGCATACACAGAGGTTTTTGATATCCACACAACCTATTTTTCACCTAAAGATAAAGAAAATTTTAATAGTTCAATCAGTGGTAAAATTATTGGAATAGGAGCAACCTTACAAGATATTAAAGGATATCCTACTATAAGAGAATTGGTAATTGGCGGTCCGGCGTGGAAATCTAAGGAAATTGAGGCAGGAGATAAAATCATAAAAGTGCAACAAGGTAAAAACGGTAATCCGGTAAGTGTAGTAGGGATGTTGTTGGATGATGCCATACGATTAATAAGAGGTGAAGAAAAAACAACCATAGTATTAACTTTAGAGAAAAAAGACGGAAGCACCAAGACGGTTTCTCTGGTAAGAGAAGAAATAGAAATTCAGGAAACTTTCGTTCGAAGCGCAATTATAACAGACGATAAAGGTAATAAATTCGGAATTTTATATCTGCCAGAATTTTATATCAATCTTGATAATAACAGTAAAGGGAGAGATTGTTCCGATGATATTAAAAGAGAAATTAATGAATTAAAAAAGCAAGGAATTACCGGTTTAATCATGGATGTGAGAAACAATGGAGGAGGATCACTATCTGAAGTTGTAGATATAACCGGTTTGTTTATAGGAAAGGGACCTGTAGTACAAGTTAAAGATACCAGTGGAAAAATTAAAGTATTAAACAGTAAAGAAAAAGATATTGTATGGGATGGTCCATTAATTCTTATGACCAATGAGCTTTCAGCCTCAGCATCAGAAATACTGGCCGGAGCTATGCAAGATTATAAAAGGGCTGTTGTAGTGGGACCTTATCAAACGTATGGAAAAGGAACAGTACAAACCATTTTTCCGTTAGATAGATTTGGTATGAAAGACGATAAATTCGGTGTTTTAAAAGTAACTATTCAGAAATTTTACAGAATAACCGGAAGTTCTACCCAATTGAAAGGGGTTAATTCCGATATTGTTATTCCTGGGATTTTTTCTTACTCCGATATATTCGAAAAAACTCAAGAATATGCTTTGCCTTGGGATCAAATAGCTCCAACTAATTACACCACTTGGCAAGGTACTCCGAAAATAGATTACGAATATTTAAAAGCAAAAAGTGCAGAAAGGTTAAAGGGTAGTACGTATGTTTCATCTATTGAGAAAGCAGGTAAGTGGACAAAAGAACTGGAAAAGGTCGATAAAATTCCGCTTAAATATGATAAATTTATGCAGGAAATGACAAAAAGGATTAATCAAGGAAAAGAATTTGAAAAAGAAACAAATTTTGATGCTAAAATTAAAGTTGAGGCTCCGGCCTATGAATTAGTCAAGTTTAAGGAAGACACTGTCCTTAAAGCAAAGCGCGAAGATTGGTATAAAGGAATGAGAAAAGATTTTAACCTAAAAGAATCTGTAAATATTTTAAACGACATTATAACAAAAAAATAGTTGAACGACATTATTGAAAGCAATCCATAGATTTTATGGGTTGTTTTTTTTAAATTTATTTGAAAATAAAGTAAATTTTTTAAATATAATTATATAATTTTTAAGTTATGGGTCAATCTAATAATCGTTATATCAATAGAGAAATAAGTTGGCTTAAATTTAACTCTCGTGTACTTCAGGAAGCAATGGACAAGAAAAATCCTTTATTGGAAAGGCTTCGTTTTTTAGGAATATATTCGAATAATTTAGATGAATTCTATAAAGTTAGATATGCCTATATAGCGCGAATGATTCAGTTCAATAGAAAATATAACAATATTGTTGAGGAACAAGAGGATGTTAACTTATTGGAAGAAATTAATATGACAGTTGCTCATCAACAAGAAAAATATGATAAGTTGTATGAACAGATCATAAAAGAATTAGCCAAAGAAAAAACTTTGTTAGTAGATGATAAAACCTTACCTGAAAGTTTAAAACCTTTTGTTCAAAATTTTTTTGAAAATAAATTAAGTCATAATCTAACAATTTTGTACTGGAAACAAGGAGATAAAACGATCAATCTTAGAGATAATGTTTTTTATTTAATAGTAACCATGACAAAAAAAAATGGAAATAAGCAATATGCACTTATTGAAGTACCTTCCGATAGATTTTCACGTTTTTTGGTATTACCGGATATTAATGATAAGCATTATGTAATATTTCTGGAGGATATTATCAGGTATCATTTAAGAGATATATTTCAGTTTTTTAAATTCGAGACTATTGAAGGTAAGTCTATAAAATTAACTAAAGATGCAGATTTATCCATAGATAATGATGTGCAAGTCAGTTATGTAGATAGCATAGCAGGGGCTTTAAAAGAAAGATTAAAGGGATTACCGGTTAGATTGGTATATGATAAAACTATAGATTCTAAAACTCTTCAATTCTTAAAGAAAATGTTTGATCTTGATGAATACGATAGTTTGGCTCCCGGAGGAAAGTATCATAATAAGAAAGATTTTATGAAATTTCCTACTTTAGGTAGACAGGATCTTGAATATAAAAAAATAGATCCGATTATTCCTAAAATTTTAAAAGGTGAAAAAAACTATTTTAAGGCTTTTGCAAAAGAAGATACTTTACTTTATACTCCTTATTATGATTACTCTGTTTTTTTAAAATTTCTTAGAGGTGCAGCTATAGATCCCAAGGTAAAAAAAATAAAAATAACTATTTACAGAGTTGCCGGAGATTCACAGGTTCTTAGTGCTATACTAAATGCTGCCAGAAATGGAAAAGAGGTAACTGCAGTATTGGAATTAAGAGCAAGATTTGACGAGGCTCATAATATAAAATGGTCTAAACAATTACAGGATGAGGGAGTAAAGGTCATTTTTGGAGTTCCCGGATTAAAAGTTCATTCTAAAATTGGAATTGTTGAAAGAGAACCTCAACGCGGTGCTGCAACTAAGTACGCATTTATTTCTACTGGGAATTTTCATGAAGGAACAGCAAGATTATATACTGATTTTACTCTTTTTACAGCAAATGAAGCTATAGTTAAACAGGTAGATCAAGTTTTCGATTTTTTCAATACAAATTATTTAGTTAAACATTATAAAGACATAGCGGTAAGTCCATGGGGAATACGTCGCAAACTCATGCTTGGCATAGAACGTGAAATAAAAAATAAGAAAAATGGTTTACCGGCACAAATTAATATAAAAGTGAACAGTATATGTGATAAAGAAATAATTGATTATTTATATGAGGCTAGCAAAGTGGGTGTAGAGGTGAGGATGGTGGTAAGGGGGATTTGCTCAATAATTCCTCAAGTACCGGGTTTAAGCGAAAATATAAAAATAATTAGTGTAGTTGATAAATTTTTAGAACATCCAAGAATTTATTGGTTTAAGAATGGTGGAGATGACCTTATATACATATCATCTGCTGATATTATGGCAAGAAATTTAGATTACAGAGTTGAAGTAGCTTGTCCGGTAACCAGTATTAAAAATAAACATGAAATTATGAAAATTTTTGAGCTAGGATTTAATGATAATGTTAAAGGACGCTTAATTAAAGAAGGCTTTGAAGAACCGTATCAAAAAAATAGAAAAAAGAAAAACAGATCTCAAGAATCAATCTATCAATATATCAAAGAGTTAAATAAATGATGAATATACTAACATATGCAGCTATAGACATAGGGTCTAATGCTATACGGCTACTAATAAATACTATTTATGAAACCCAGGAAACAGTAACATTTAATAAAACGAGTTTGGTACGCGTACCTATACGATTAGGGCAGGATGTTTTTACAGAAAAAAAAATATCCAAGAAAACGATGAATAGATTAAATGAAGCTATGACAGCCTATAGCCTATTGATGAAGGTTTATAATGTTGATAAATATAGAGCATTTGCAACTTCAGCTATGCGAGAAGCTTCAAACTCAAAAGATGTTATAGATTACATAAAAGAAAAAAGCGGAATAAAGATAGATATTATATCAGGAGAAGAAGAAGCAAAAGTGATATTTAGTACTGATCTTAAAAATTTTTTATACTCAGATAATTATTACTTATTCGTAGATGTGGGAGGAGGAAGCACAGAAATATCTCTATTAAATAAAGGTAAAGTTCATTACAGTCAATCCTTTCCTATAGGATCAGTCAGATTATTGGATAAAAAGATCGACGAAAGTTATTTGACAAATATTGTTAAACCATGGGTGACAAAAATAACTAAAGGAAAGTCTGTAGATGTAGTAGGATCGGGAGGAAATATTAATTTTATATTTAAAAATTCGGGAAAAAAAGAAGGAAAATTCCTCTCATCGACTTATATACATCATCAATACGAGTTATATAAAAGCCTTACATATGAAGAAAGAATTGAAAAATTTAATATGAAACCCGATCGGGCTGATGTAATCGTTCCTGCTTTGTTAATATATAGTTCAGTGATGAAATTTGCACATTCTACCCGTATTCACGTTCCCAAAATTGGATTGGCTGATGGTATGATCAATTTAATGTATAAGATGAAGAATAATAATGGAATATAAATAAAAATTTAATTTCATATTGTGAAAAATATTAATTTATACTAATTTATAGTATATAATAAAATTGGCTAAAAAATAGAATTTTCAGCATTAAATTAAATGTGATGGTTTTTTGTTTTATATAATTAAACCAAAAAGTATAATGTATCATTTAATTAGATTTATATTTTGAAATTATTAATAAAATAGATTATTTTTGGCACATAAAATTTAGGTTAAATTGTTTATTAATATTATCCATAAATAAAAATTATTTAAGTATTGTATTTTGAGGTAAATAATATGATTGTAATTGGTATTTAAAATTGAGAAAGAATAAAATCATAATATATATAAATAATTTCTTTTAAACTATTAAATAATAAATTATTTTTTAATAAGTTTTAAATTGTAAAACTAATAAAATAATGAAAAAAACTAGTTCTTTTATCGTTCCTTTAATAATTTTATTTTTTATTTTTAGTCTACTGTCTTGTGCTTCAAAAAAAAATCTTTATTACTTTCAAGGAAATGAAACAGTTTTAAACGAAGTTTATAAATATACTCCCACATTAAAACCTGATGATTTGCTTATTATAACTATTTCTGCTTTGGATATGGAATCGACACTTCCATTTAATCAACAAAGTCCATATAATGTAAGCTCTTCAGGATCAGAAAGTATTACTTCTACCAATCCAAGGTTGAAAACATATTTAATTGATGAAAATGGAGAAATAGATTTTCCGGTACTTGGAAAATTAAAATTAGGTGGATTAACTCGATCTCAAGCTATGGATTTTATGAAAGATAAATTAAGAGTTTATATTAAAGACCCTTCTGTAAATATTCATATTTCCAATTTTAGAATTACTGTTTTAGGAGAAGTAGCTAAACCTGGAACTTATACGTTATCCAATGAAAAAATTACGATTTTAGAAGCGTTAGGTTTAGCCGGTGATTTAACCATATATGGGAAAAGAAAAGATATTATGGTAATTCGAGATAAAGATGGGGATAAAACTTTTACCCATGTTGATTTAACTACTAATGATATATTTAAATCCCCTGTATATTATTTATCGCAGAATGATATAATATATGTACATCCTAACGGTGCGAAAACGAATTCCTCAGCCTATAGTGCTACAAATTCTATATTTATATCTTTAGCAGGAATAATTTTATCTGTTATTTCAATTATTACCCGTTAAATATTTAATATTATGAAAAAAAATCATAAAAATTTATATTTTGAAAATGATAATGATTTAGATATAAAAGAATTAGCCTATCGTTATTTAAAATATTGGAAATGGATAATTTTATCTATGATATTAACTACAGGAATAGGTTATTTATATTTAAAAATTACTCCAAAAAAGTATTTATCTGAATCAAAAATTCTTATCAATTCAGGGAATAATGAAAATTTAATCTTTTCCGGCTTACCTGAAATATCTGATTTTTCCGATTTATCGAGAAGTAAATTAGAAGATTGGATTGAAATGTTAAAATCACGTCGATTGTTATCTAAGGTAATTGAAAAATTAAATCTTAATATACAATATGCAGAAAAAAATGGATTATTATCCAAACAAGTATATGAGAAGGATGCAAGTGTTTATATAAAATTTGTTGATGAAAAATCGAAGTATTTAATTGATAAATCAACAAATCTTGAAGTAGTTATTTTTAATAACGATAAATTTATATGTAAAGATATTGATACTAAGAATGAATTTCATGGAAATTTTGGAAAACCTGTTAAATTTCCTTTTGGCGATATCATTTTTTTACGTAAACCCATATCAAAACCCGGAGATAGAGTCTTTATAACTATCAGACCAATTATTGATGTTACTTTAGAGTGTATTAGCGCACTTGAAATTGAAAATATAACCAAAAATGGCAATACAATTAGCGTTGGAATGCAAAGCATTTTACCTGAAAACGCTAATAAATTAATAGATCTACTAGTTTTACAACTTCAAGATGATATAATTGATGATAGAAATAAAATAGGGCAAAATACTATATCATTTATAAATGAAAGATTGTCATTGATATCGAAAGATCTGAGTGATACAGATCATAATATGGAAAAATATAAATCGGGTAAAAGGATTATTAGTGTTGAGACTGAAGGTAGTAAGGAAGTTCAAGAATCTTCAAGAATAGAAGAGCAATTAAAACAGTTTTCTATACAATTAAGTCTAATTGATTATATGGAAAAATTTATTACTTCTAACAACAATTCTTTATTACCTTCAAATATAGGGCTTACGGACGCATCTCTAATTTCTACCACCCATGAATTTAATAAATTAGTATTAGAAAGGGATAAATTGTTAAAAAGTTCAACAAAGGAGAATCCTATAGTAAAAAATTTAGATATACAAATTCGCGATTATAATAATAATTTAAGAAGGAGTTTAAGAAATTATAGAAATTCAACAAGCATAGCTATTGGAAATTTGCAAAAGCAAATGGATCAAGTTTCAAATAATATTTCAGAGTTGCCTGCTAAAGAAAGAGGATTTAAAGATATTTTTAGAAAGCAACAAACTGTTGAGGCTTTATATCTATTGTTACTTCAAAAACGAGAAGAAATGGAAATAACTACAGCATCAACACCTAATGTTATCAAAGTGGTTGATAAGTCCTTTTATTCTAATAATCCGGTTTATCCTAAATCATATATTATTTTATTTATATCTTCCATAATTGGTTTTATAATTCCTGTGGGTATTTTGTATATAAATTTCTTTTTTGATAATAAAGTAAAATCTAAAAAAGAAATTGAAAAAGTGGTTCCAAATATTCCATTTATAGGTTATATACCCAAAGCAGAAACTAATATAGTAGATATCCAAAGTACAAATTCATCTTCTGCTGAAGCATTTAGAATATTACGTACAAATGTAAATTTTTTACTTCCTGAATTTGAATATCCAACTAAATGCATATATGTTACCTCTACTATTAGCGGAGAAGGAAAAACCTATACTTCAGTAAATTTAGCATTTACATTAGCTCTAGCTAATAAGAAAGTTTTGTTGATTGAAGGCGATATTCGAAAACCTAAAGTTAGAGAAAATTTAGGTATAACAGATAAATTAGAAGGTATTTCAGAATATTTATCTGGTAATATTACAGATTTATCCAGTAAAATAACATCAATTTTTTATTCTTATAACAAAAATTCCTTATCTTCCTTAAAAATAGATATACTTACTTCCGGAAAGATACCTCCTAATCCTTCAGAATTATTAATGAATGGAAAATTTGCGGATATAATTGACTTTGGTCGTAATAATTATGATTATGTTATTGTAGATACAGCTCCAGTGGGAGTAGTGACTGATACCTTATTAATAAATAATTATGCTGATATGGTTTTATATCTAATACGCGTTAATTATTTGCAAAGGAATATGTTAGATGTTTTAGTACAATTGCAAAGAGAAGGAAAATTAAATCTTCATAAAACAGCTATTTTGATCAATAATGTAGATTCCAAAGGTGGGTATGGATATACTTATACATATGGATATGGTGAAACAAAAAAGCCTTGGTTTAAAAGATTTATAAACAATTATATATTAAAATCATAAAATTTTTAAAGATGAAATATGTATATATATGATTCAAATTTAAGATTAATACTTTTTTAAATCCAGACAAAACCAACTACTAATTACTAAATTATGAACAATAATAAACGTATAATAAAAAATACGCTTTTCCTATATATTCGAATGATATTCACTATGGGAGTGAATCTATATACTTCTCGTTTAGTATTAGAGACATTAGGAATAGAGAATTATGGGATATATAATATTGTTGCAGGAGTGATTGTAATGTTTGGCTTTTTAAATGCTTCAATGAGTGGAGCGACATCCAGGTTCTTAACATTTGAACTTGGAAAAGGTAATAGAAAGAGCTTATTAAAAACTTTTTCAGCTTCTTTAACCGTACATTTTATAATTGCAGGAATCATACTTATTTTAGGAGAAACTTTTGGTTTATGGTGGATGAATACTAAATTAGTTATTAGTCCAACTAAATTATATGCAGCACAATGGGTATATCAATTTTCAATTATAAGTGCTATATTTAGTATTATACAAGTGCCGTATAATGCGATTATTATAGCGCATGAAAAAATGAATATTTATGCTTATATAGAAATTTTTAATAGTTCACTAAAACTCGGTATTATTTTATTATTAAATATTTTAAATTATGATAAATTAATATTATATGCTTTTTTAATATTATGCGTATCTGCTATCATTACGATTATCTATAGAATATGTTGTATAAAGATTATAAGTCCATTTAAATTTAATTTGAAATGGAATAAGGAAGTTATTTTGCCCATGTTGAATTTTTCTACTTGGGATTTATATGGTAATATGAGTGTAATTGCAAAAACACAAGGCGTAAATATGCTTCTAAATTTATTTTTTGGGGTATTAGTTAATGCTGCATATGGAATAGCTAATCAAGTTCAGGGTGCCGTGAATAGTTTTTCAAGTAACTTTTTGTTGGCGACACGACCGCAGGTTATGAAATATTTTGCGTCTGGTGAAATAGAAAAAATGAGAAGTTTAATGAATAATTCATCAAAATTTGCTTTTATTCTAATGTATCTATTAGAACTTCCCTTTATATTAGAATGTAATTTTATTCTACATCTATGGTTGAAAAAGGTTCCTGAATATGCTTTAGTTTTTACTCAATTAAATTTAATACCGAGTTTAATATACACATTATGTTCCCCTATGGTTTTTGCTATTCATGCTTCAGGAAAAATAAAAAGTTTTAGTTTTATTACCGGAACAATTTATTTATCAGTAATTCCCTTTTCTTACTTTTTTTTTAAAATGGGATTTTCACCTATAATTCCGTATATATTGAATATCGTTTTAATGATGATTCTTTACATTGCAGTAACTTTAGTGTTGCATTACCTATTGCCCCAGCTTTCATATAGTATTATATCTTTAAAAAATGCTATCTTATCTTTGATTATGGTTGTACTATCTTCTATAATTCTAATTTACATTCACAATTGTTTTCCGGAAGGATGGATAAGATTAATTTCAACCTGTTTATTATCGATACTAATAATCCCTTTATTGAGTTTTTTTGTATTATTTGATAGGAAAATTAGAAAGAAAATAATAAAATTAATTATGGATAAACTTATTTTTTTAAAAAATTTCTTAATAAATAAAAATATATAATTATGAATTTAATTTATTTGTATTAGATTTGTGCAACTAATTATAATATGTAATTTATCAATAATTTTATATGTAAAGTAAAAAATTAATTCATTATTAAAAATTATATTATGACTGCCTTATTATGTTCTTGTATTTTATACCATTTAACTTATTAGCATTTATTTTTTGTTTAAATATTGAATAAATTGAAACTTATTAAAATAATTTTTAATTTATGAATTGATTATCCATAGTAAAAATTTTGATTTTGGGTTTTATGCGTCTGATCTTTATGTATTAATTATTAATAAATTTTCTCAGAAATTTTAACGAATGAGATATAAGCATTTTTTTAATTATTGTTCCAATTTACAATTTTGAAAAATATCTTTCAAAATGTATATATCTTTTAATAAATCAAATGTATGTTGGCTTGGGAATCAATTATTTTTGTAAATGGAGGATTAACATATTGTATCGGGAAAATATGTGATAGGTTGCTTCACATGATAATAGAATTAAAGTAATTTATAAAAAAAGGATTATCAGGAGCTAGAAATGCAGGATTAGATATTGCAAATGAAAATTTTTTAGATTTTAAAGACAGTGATGATTTTATAGTTATATATAAATATTTATGAAATATTGTACAAAATAAAATATGGATCGAATTAAGTAATGATTTATCATTTTGTGATTTAGAATGTTTTTCAAACTTTGATGAATTGAAAAACATTCACTTTAATGATTTTACTATAAATATTTTTTTAGTAGTAAAAGTTTTCGATCATTTTTATAATAAATTTAGTTTAGTTAAATATGTCCTAGTATAAAAAAATTTTACGAAAGAGATATTGAATTCTTTAAAATTTTCTATTGAAAGATTTAATGAAGGAAGAAGAATTATATATCCTGATATATTTTATAATAAAAAATTGCTGAAGTATACCAATATACCAAACAGTGTATTATTATCTACAAAGAGAAAAAAGTATGATGAGTAATTACAAATATTTATACAAACTTAATGCTACTTTAAACTTAAATGCTCTTAAAATTGAAATTGGTCAAAAAAAATTTGTTTAAACTATTTAAAAATTTTATTCTAAAAAAAGATTAATTAATATTTATATACTAATATCCTATGAAAAATTTATGCCATCAATTAAATCAAAGATTAATAAATCGTGGATTCAATAATATAGTTTAAGAGATAAATTAAAAACCATAATTGTTTATTTTTTAAATATTTTAAAATTGAATAAATGAATCCGCTCGTATCGATAATTATCCCTGTTTATAACGTTGAAGAATATCTGGATGAATGTTTGAATTCAGTAATCAAGCAAACCTATTCTAATATTGAAATTATAATTGTAGATGATGGATCTACAGATCGAAGTAAAGATATTATAAAAATATATAAAAAAAACGATCGTAGGATAAAATTTTTTTCGATTAATAATAGTGGTCAAGGTAAAGCAAGAAACATCGGTATCAATAATTCTTTAGGAGAGTATATTTATTTTTTAGATTCAGACGATTTTATTGAATCACATACTATTGACGTTTTGGTAAAATCAATACACACCAATCATATTTGTGTTTTTAATGCAATTTCATTTATGCACGAATCAGGTAAAATTGTTTCCTCAAAATATTTTGAAATAAATAATGATGATCTGATCAGTGAAATAAAAAAAGGAAATCATATTAAATATTTAGCACCATGTATCTCTCCATGTTTAAAATTATATTCAGCAGAATTTATAAAAAAACATACAATTTATTTTCCGGAAGGTATATTTGGCGAAGATGTAGAATTCTGGTTGAAGTGTATTACCAATACTAACCAAATAAATTATATAGAATATAACGGATACCATAGAAGATATAGAAAGAACTCTACCATGACTGGGGGTAGTATTAAAAACATAAAAGATAGAATTTATTCCATGGACAGATTATTAAATATAACTCATCATTCTAATCAGCTAAGACGTTTTATTTTACAATATCTATTAGATATTTGGGGGCAAGCATATAAAAAAAAGGATCAAGATCTGATAAAATACGCTCAATCCAAATTTTCTGAATACGACGTTGATAAATTATGTAAAGATAAAATATTTTATATAAAATAAGATATAATTTGTTCAAAAAAACCATTATTAAACAATTATATGATAATACTATATTTAGATAAATTGTTAATTAATTTAATGAAATTCTGTAACTTATTTAGTTTTAATGATAAATGAAATGATCAATTACACTATAATAATTCCACATAAAAATACTCCAAAATACCTTCAAAGGTGTTTAGATTCCATCCCTGAAAGAGATGATATACAAATAATTATTGTTGATGATAACAGTGATTACATCGACACAATTAATTTTCCGGGATTAAATAAAAAAAATACTGAAGTATATTTTACTAAAGAAGGTAAAGGAGCAGGATATGCAAGAAATATTGGATTATCTTGTGCGAAAGGAAAATGGTTATTATTTGCAGATGCTGATGATTATTTTAATAAAGGATTTCTTGATATTATTGATAAATATCTAAATTCAGATAACGATGTAATATATTTTTCGGCATCAAGTATAGACAATAAAACAGGAAAAATAGCAAATAGAAACAAAGATATAGTAAAAGTAATTAATAATTTTAATAAAGAAAAGTATAAAACTGTAGAAAATTTAATTTTTAAGAATTGGACGCCTTGGAGCAAAATGTTTAAACATAATTTTATAAAACATAAGAATTTATTTTTTGAAGAAGTAAAAGTAGGAAATGATGCATTATTTGTTTTAGAATCTGGTATCAATGCAAAAAAAATTGCTGTAGATAAATTTCCGATATATTGTGTTACCTATAGCATTACCAGTTTGACATTTTCTATAACCAATGAAACTTTTTTTGATGAAAGATTTAATGCAAAAATTAGAATCAATAATTACCTAGACGATAAAGGTAAAGATAGATATAAAATACCATTAGGTGATGACATAGTTATTTCAATTAATTATGGATTTAAAAAATTTTTTAATACAATTAAAAAAGCAAAAATTAATAATAATAAAATTATTTTAAGTACTATTCAATCATTAATAAAAAGATTTTTAAAAATTTTAAATTTTAAAAATTAACTATGAAACAAGCGATATTAATATTAGGTTATAAAGATATTAATAACCTAATTAGAATAATACATTATTTTGATGATAACTTTAAATTTTATATTCATATAGATAAAAAAAGTAAAGCCGATTTATCAAAACTTTATACGATCAAAAATAAATCAATAAATATTTACAGAAAATATGTAGTGAATTGGGGAGGAGTTTTCTTTATGAAAGTTGCATTATTTTTAGTTAAAAAAGCATTAGAAAATGATAATAATAAATATTTTCATTTGATCAGTGAACAAGATTTTCCAATTAAACCATTAGATTATTTTTATGATTTAGCTAGAGAAAATAAAAACTATTTAGCGTTTGAAAAATTGCCTAGGAAAGTTTGGGATGGAAATGGAGGACTTGATCGAGTACATTATTATCATTTTAATGATATCTTTAATGCAAGGAAATACGGACGTGGAAAATTATTGAACTTATTGGTTCATTTTCAAAAAAAAATGAACATTACGAGGCCTTATGGTGAACACTTACCTCAATTATATGGAGGCAGTATGTGGTGGAGTTTAACAAGAGAAGTTTTACTATATGTTATTAAAGAAAGTGAAAATAATTCTTTTCTAATAAATAGATTAAACCATACCCTTCTTCCGGATGAAATATATTTTCAAACAATTCTAGTCAATTCACCCTATTTAAAAGACATTATTAATGATAATTTAAGATATATAGATTGGACCTATAGGGGAGGCAGCAGACCTGCTTTTTTGGATATGAGCGATTATAATAAATTGATTACTTCGAATAAAATATTTGCTAGAAAATTTAATGAAAATTCGCAAGTTTTAATTAATAAATTATGTGGAATAATAAAAAAATGAAAAAAATTTTATTAATTAATACTTTATATCATCCATATATTGGTGGCGGTGCAGAAATAATTTTCCAACAACAAGTGGAAGGTTTAAAAAAAAGAGGATATGAAATATGTGTATTAACAACAGGTAAAAACGAAAATTTAATTAAAGAATATGTAAATGATATTGTAATATATAGAGCGGGTATAAAAAATTTTTATTGGCATTATGGAAATAATAAATCAAATAATAAATTAATTAAATTATTTTGGCATGTAAGAGATTCTTATAATATACAAATGAAAAAGTACATTAATTCAATTTTGGATATGGAGAATCCTGATATTGTCATATGCCATAATCTAGCTGGATTTTCAATTTCAATATGGGATGAAATAAAAAAAAATAATTTAAAAATAATTCAAGTATTACATGATATGTATTTATTGTGTGCTAATAGTACGATGTTTAGAAAAGATCATACTTGTAAAAAGCAATGCACCATATGTAAAGTACTAAGAAAAATACATAAAGGTAAATCAGAAAAGATTGATGTTTTAGTAGGGGTTAGTCAGTTTATAATCCATAAAATGTCCTCTTACAATTATTTTAAGTCAGTTAAAAAACAAGTAATCTATAATGCTCAAAATATTAAATATATAAACAAAGAAAAAATATGGGATGGGACAGATGTACTTAAAATTGGTTATATAGGATCTTTAACCAAGTCAAAAGGTATTGAATGGTTGATTACCCAATTTAATCAGTTAAATATTAATGCAAAATTATTAATTGCAGGTAAAGGAGAATTGATATATGAAAAATATCTTAAAAAACTTGCAAACAATAAAATTGAATTTTTAGGATATGTTGATTCTTCAGAATTTTATAAAAAAGTAGATATAATTTGTCTTCCCTCTATATGTGAAGATAATTTACCTGGAGTAGCTTATGAAGCTACTGCAAACAGTATACCTGTAATTGCAACTAAGCGTGGAGGGATACCTGAAATTATAACTGATCAAGTAAATGGAATATTAATAGATCCTGATCATGAAAATTCTTTAGGAAAAGCTATTTTAGAATTATATAAAAATAAAAAATTATTTAATAGTTTATCAGCACAAGCTAGAAAAAGCGTTGAATCTTTTTTAGATGTTGATAAAATGTTAGATGAATATGAAACTATCATTCAAAATCTATGAAATTATTATCAATTTTTTTATAATAACTATTTATTAATTAAACTAATATTTAAACTAGCTATTTATGAATTATAAATCTCTATTTAAACATATTTTTATAAATAAAGAAATTTCTGCAAAAAATCTTTATTTCAGTATAGAATATCAGTATTATAATTAATATTTATAACATATTAATTTTTATAAAAATCAATATGATAAGAATTCCATAATATTTTTAGAAATGTTTTTTAAAAAAATATATATAATATTAATTTTAATTTTCTTAATAATATTTCCAAAAGGTGGATTTAAGGTGGGAGATATTCCTATAACTTGGGGATATTTGCTATTAATATTTTCAATACCCATATGTTTATTAAGTAAAAATAGGTATATAAATAAAAATAGATATAAAGTATTTATTCTAACCTTACCATTTATAATATATTCATTTATTGTAGTATTATTAAGAATGGAGAAAATCAATTTAGGTTATACTTTATCGTTTTTTTTGAGCTTATTAATTTTACCTTTTGTATTTCTAATTCTATATGATAACATTATAGATAGTAACATTTTTAATAAAATATTTCCTAAAATATTCTTATGGGGAATACGAATTGTGGTTACTTTTGGCTTATTATTATTCTTCTATAGATTATACTTGGGTACTAATTTAGAGATACCTTATCTAACAGTTAATTTTGATGATAATATGGAAGAAAAACACAATAATAGATCAGGAATATCAAAATTATACTCAACATATAATAATGGAAATTTATATGGTATATGCATGATCATATTAACACCATTATTTCTAAAACATGAAAAAAACAATATTTATCGTGCATTATTTTTTATTACACTTTTTTTGACGTTATCAAGAACAATCTGGATAGGAATAATCATCTATTTTTTATTTTTTATATTGAAAAATTTTACAAAAGGTAAAAATATATTCTACATAATATTCGTAGCTCTAGTTTTAATTGTTGGTTTCCCTTATTTATTAAGTTTTATGAATAAGGATATAAGTTTTATCATGGATAGTAATTTAGGTGGTAGAAGATATCAACTTAATATTTTGAAAAATGCCTCTTTATTTGGACAGGGATCATTCAAAGGTATTGCTGAAATTGTTTATCTAACCATTATCGATAAATTTGGAATTATTGGTTTTTTGCTATTTATATTATATTTATCATCTCCAATAATAATATACAAATTAAAGAAGAACACCAGTAATCTTTATTGGGGATTAATTCTATATATGATACTTTGTTTTTCAGACGGTGCAATATTATTAATTCCGGTTATGTCTTTTTATTGGTTTATTGCCTCTTACATGTTTAAAGAGTAAAATACTTATATAAAATTTTAACAATCACATACTATTAAATAAACAGGTTGAAAAGAAAAACCTTATTTCAATAGAGTTATCTAAAAAATATAATGTCGTCGAAAATTAGTATAAATAGCTTATTTATAAGTAATTAAATTAGTAATGTTTATAAGATGAGAAAATTACTTTGTATAGATTGTAGAATGATTTCTATGTCAGGAATAGGGAGGTACATTTCAGAATTATTACCGTATATAATTAAGGAGCTTAAAGAAGATGTGGTCTTATTAGGTAAAAAAAAAGATCTATTACCCTATGATGCTAAAGTTATAAAATTTGATGCACCTATTTATTCCATACAAGAACAAATGGGATACAGGAAAATTATACCTGAGTCGAAATTATTTTGGTCTCCACATTTTAATATTCCCTTATTACCTATTAATTCCCAAAAAAGGATTGCAACTATTCATGATGCTTATCATTTAGCCTATTGTAAAGAATTATCTCTATTACAAAAAATATATGCTAAGAAAGTAATTAATTCAGCCTTAAAAAGATCTGATAAAATTATAACAGTTTCAAATTTTTCAAAAAAAGAGATTTTGCATTATACTGATCAGAAATACAAAGATAAAATAGAGGTTGTGTATAATGGAGTTTCAGATAATAAATTAGAATTAATTAACTACCCGAATGAATTAAACAAGAAACCCATTCCATATCTATTATATGTTGGGAATATAAAACCACATAAAAATTTAGAAAGAGCCATTGAAGCTTATGCTCTTTTTTTAAAAAACCATCCCGAAGATAAGATAAAACCGTTATTTAAAATTGTAGGAAAACGAGACGGATTTATCAATGGAAGTAATAATCGATTAGAAGAACTATTAAACGAACAACCCAATTTAAAAAATTTTATTGTTTTTACAGGTTATATTACAGATATTGAATTGTATAAATTATACTCTGAAGCAATAGCTTTAATATTTCCCTCTAAATATGAAGGTTTTGGGCTACCTCCTTTAGAAGCTATGAAGGTAAAATGTCCGGTATTAGCTTCAGATATACCATCTATTAAAGAAATATGCGGAGATAGTGTTCTCTATTTTGACCCGAATTCAATTATCGATATTTCAAAAAAAATAAATATGATATATTCATCTAAATATTTGCGTAACTCACTCATAATTAAAGGGAACAAAAAATATAGAGAATATACTTGGAAAGAGTCTGCCAAAATACATTTAAATATTTTTAAGAAATTATTGTAATTTTTTTATAAATTGCAATCACTAGCAACTAGATATTCATTGATTTAATATGAACAAAGCATTGGTCCACGATTGGTATTGTACTATAGGTGGTGGAGAGATGGTAGTAAAAGCCCTAAATGAGATATGGGACGATTTTGATCTTTTCTCATTAGTAGATTCTTTTGATGATAAAAAAAGAGATGAAATACTAAATGGCAAAAAAGTTACTACTAGTTTTATACAGAAAATACCTACGGCGAAGAAAAATCATAGAAAATTCTTACAATTATATCCCCAAGCTATTGAGCAGCTGGATGTAAGTAAATATGATTTAATTATAAGTTCTTCCTCTTCTATCGCCAAAGGTGTGTTAAGTCACACTAATCAATTACATATATGTTATTGCCATTCTCCGGCAAGATATGCTTGGGATTTATACCAAAATTATTTATTGGAATCAGGTCTAAATCAAGGTTTGAAAGGTTTATATGCAAAATATATTCTTCACAAATTTAGAATATGGGATGTGATTTCTTCCAATAGAGTAGATTATTTTATAGCTAATTCAAATAATATAGCAAAAAGGATAAAAAAAATTTATAATAAAGATTCTGAAGTTATATATCCGCCCATTGATACAGAATTTTTTAGCTATTATGATCAAAAAAGCGAATTTTATTTAGCAGCCTCAAGAATGGTTCCTTATAAAAAGATGGATCTAATTGTAGAAACTTTCAACACTATGCCGGACAAGAAATTAATAGTAATAGGAGATGGACCAGATTTTAAGAAAATAGCAAGTATAGCAAAGGATAACATTGAACTTAAAGGGTTTGTATCCAATGAAACTTTAAAATTTTATTTACAAAGAGCCAAAGGATTTATTTTCGCAGCAGATGAAGATTTTGGTATATTTCCCGTTGAGGCTCAAGCATGTGGAACTCCGGTTATAGCCCTAGGAAAAGGTGGAGCACTTGAAACGATCATACCTGGAGAAACGGGTGTGTTTTTTAATAAACAAAGCGTTAAAAGTTTAAAGGCTGCTTTAGAAGAATTTTCTAAAATAGAATTTAACTATAAAAAAATAAGAGATCATGCATTAAATTTTTCTAAAGAAAAATTTAAAAATAAAATAAAAAAATTTGTATTAGAAAAATATAAAGAGTTTCAAGATACAAAGCCGTAAGAATTTTAAGAGTGTTAAAGTAATAACATAAACATCTTGTAATGAATCCATATAAATTTTTTATACCAGTGATTCAATTTCTAATTGATATTTTTATTATTATTTATTTGTTCTTCCGTTTTTTAAAATTCCAATATGAAACGCAAGGCGATAAATGGAATCTACTGCTATTATTTGAAAATCACCACAAAGCATTATTGCTATTCATTGTAAGTTGGTATTTTATTTCAGAAAAAACAGGATTATATAAAATAAAAAATAGTAACAATTTTGAATTAATAAGAAAAATTTTTATACAAGTAATTTTTTATGCACTAATAGTATTTGCAATATCAGGATTAAAAAGCAAATATTTATTCAATAACAATATAACATTTCTATATAATATTACGGTTTTAATATCTATCACTTTAATCCATATTCTGGCAGATCTTTATCAAAAACAAAAATTTTCCAGGGCTGTATTTATAGATACTAATAATAACACTAATAATATCATTAAGCATTTTGTACATGGAAAAAAGATACGAAACTTTGGAGAATTTGTTAAATTTCCTCAGAAAAAAGGTCAGTATAAATATGATTTCAACCAATTAAATTTATTCATAAAAAATCATAACATACAAATATTGGTTTTCTCATTAAATGGGGCATTAAGTAAAGAAGTAGAGGACACCATAATTAAATTTTCAGACAGTAAATACATGATTTATATTATTCCGGATTTATCCTATGAATTTTATAAAAATTCGAGTTTAAACTATTTTGAAACTCTACCTATTTATCTTTATAGAAGAAAATTGAATTTATTTAATAAACTTTTTAAAAGAATATTTGATATAACACTTTCATTGATTTTCATTATATTTATATTAAGTTGGCTATTACCTATAATAGCTTTGATAATCAAATTAACCTCAAAAGGCCCCATTATATATAAACAAGAGAGAATGGGTTTACATAGTAAACCATTTAAAATAATGAAATTCAGGTCTATGTATACTGATGCAGAATATAGTGGTCCAAAATTAGCCTCAGATTCAGACCCGAGAATAACATCTATTGGTAAAATTATGAGAAAATACCGTATAGATGAATTTCCACAGTTTATTAATGTACTAAAAGGAGAAATGTCTATAGTAGGTCCACGTCCCGAAAGAAAATATTTTATTGATAAAATTTCAAAATTAGATCCTAATTATAAAAAATTACATAAAGTAAAACCCGGCATAACATCAATTGGGCAAGTATATTTTGGTTATGCAGAAAATGTTGAAGAAATGGCTCAACGTTTAAAATATGATTTATTGTATCTTCAAAATGAGAATTTCTTTTTTGATTTAAAAATTATATATTTAACATTAGTTGTTATGATTCAAGGTAAAGGTAAATAAGTTCTCTATTTCAATAATTTCAGATTAAAGCTAATCCTATTTCATAAAGGGTAGCCTTATAAAGTAACCTTTTTAAAAATTATTTTGAATTAATTAGGGTTAAAATAACTACACGATTATAATAATTTTTAGGATAAGGCTGAATTGTATCCCCTTTACCTGATGAAAAAATACGGTCAGGAGAAATACCATAATCCCTAATTAGCTTATTTTCAATAGCTTTAGCTCTCTTAATGGACAATGCTTCATTGAATTGAGATGAGCCGGTATTTTTATCAGCTAAGCCTACTATTTCAATACTAAAATCTTCATTCTTTTTAAGGAAATCAGCTATATCAAAAATAAGAGTTTCCTGTTTAGGATCAATAGAGCTGCTATTAATGTCAAACTGAATAGAATATGAATTATTTTTAACTATCAGATCTTTAATATATACAGTTTTAGGTTGCAAATTTCTTTGATTTTCCAATTCTCGAAGTAAATTTCTATTTTCCTTAGTTAATGAATCTAATTGTTTAGATAAATTGCTTAATAGCGCTTCTTTGATGGTATATTCAGGTTTAATTGTATTAACGGTATCACAACTTATTTTATCAAATTTTTGTTTATTACTTAATCCTATTATTAATCCCAAATTTACTGAGCCAATGCAATTCCAATCCTGTTTTTTATACGATTTAACCCACTTTCTTTGATATTGAGCATCATTAAATTTGGATTGTACAGTTTGACCTGAAATATCAAAACTAAAAGTTAATTTTTCGTTAATGCGAAAAGTATTAAGTAAGCCCAAAACAATTACCGGTGAATTATTGTCTATTAAATTCCTATCCGTACCCATACCTGCTCCGGCGTAGGTAATTAAGTTATAAAATCTTTTATCTTTATAACCATACAATAAATTTGAAAAATTAAACATTGCATCGGCATGTACCGTAATATAATATCCTCGTGTCATATGATGTATTTTGCTAGGATCAAGTGTATTTAAATCAATAGGTTCTCCAGTGTTGATATCGTAAACAGGTTTTCCATTAACGTTAAAAGTATGTTTTTTTCCACCTTGTAATGTTAATCTTGCTCCTATTAATGGAGAAAACCATTTTCCGACACTTAATGTAGTAGCCCAATTTAATCTTTCAATAAAGTTAGCTTCTTTATGTTGCTTACCGCCAAAATATACACCGCTACCACCTCCGAAATTAAAAAACCAATTATCCCAAAAATTGTTTAATACATATTTTTGATTATCTATAGTTTCCTGAGAGAATAAATAAGATGAACACAGAGATAAAAAAAGAACTAATACTATCTTTTTCATGTAAATTATAAATATAATGTGCAAATATACTATTAAATTATAGTAAAAAAAATAAAATTTAATATTATATTTAATAAAAAAATATAAAATACAATTATTTTATTATATATAAAGTATAGTTATTTCTTAATTTATTCATATAAATAAAGAGAGATTTTTATAAATTTTAATTTATATTTATTAATAATAAATTATCATTTAATTATATTTTTTTTATATAAATTTGTAGATTAAAAATATTTAAATAGTTTTTTAAATTTAGTATTTTTAAAGAAGTTATAAATTTAAAAAAAATGAATTAGAAATTTTTTTAAATCTAAATTTCTGATTTATCTAATTTCAATAATAAAAAGATAATTATTTATATATATTATAAAGATAAAGCAATTGAATGCTATATAATTTATGCTTAGCTTTAGGATTATTTTTTAGTTTTGATTTAAAAAAGGTTGCATATTTTTTAATATGCAACCTTTCTTTATGAATTTGTAATTATAGTTGAATAATTGTGATATTTAATAAAATATTGTATTATTATTCTTAAATTTTAATCATAGTCATAATATAGATTGGATTAGTTATTTGTTTATAATACTTTGTACAATATTCCAAATATCGTTTCCAAATACCAGTATCATTAGTCCTAGAAGAATAAAAATGCCAACCATTTGAATCTTTTCCATGGTTTTATCACTTAATTTTCGGCCTGTAATCATTTCAGCAATAGTAAATAGAGCATGCCCCCCGTCTAACCCTGGAATAGGTAATAAATTTAAGAAAGCAAGCCAGATGGAAAACATAGCAGTAAAACTCCAGAATTGTCCCCAATTCCATTCAGGTGAAAAGGCTTTGTATAATCGTAATGGTCCGCTAACTTGTTTATATGCTTCAGTTTTAGGATTTATAATAAGTTTGAATTGTTTTATTTGTACCAATAACATTTCCCAAGATAATACTGGAGCTCTTTTAATGGCATCTATAAAATTATATTTTTTATAGGCTGTTGCATTTTTTAAATTTGAAGCACTAGGGACAAATCCAAGTACGGTACTATCAGGCACAAAAAGTTTTACATTTATATTTTGCCCATTTCGATTTATACCTAAAGTAATACTGTCATTTTTATGTTTATTAAGTTCAAATTTAAATTCATCTAAATATTTAATGGATTGTCCGTTAAAACTGAAAATAACATCTCCTTTATTAAGATACTTTGAAGCTAATGAATTAGGTAAAATCGAATCCACATCTACAATTATTCGTGGCGAAATGAAACCTCTTCCTTCTTGCTTTAAAACATCTTTTTTTTCTTCAGGAAGAAGATTGAATTTAATAATTTTTCCATCACGCTTAACTGTTACATTATCACCGAATAAAAGTGAAACAGGTAAATAATTAAAAGTAGGAATCGCTTTATTATCAACCTTTAAAATAATATCTCCATTTTTAAAGCCTAATTTTTTTCCTACATCAGAAAAAGCATACCCGTCTTTTAGTTGATCAGTATTAATAGTTTGTTCACCGGTTGTCATTAAAATTCCTGCATAAATGACAATGGCTAACAGAATATTTACAAAAATTCCGGCAAGCATTATAATTAACCTTTGCCAAGCCGGCTTAGAACGAAATTCCCAAGGTTGAGGTGGATTTTTCATTTGCTCAGTATCCATACTTTCATCAATCATACCGGCTATTTTAACATATCCCCCCAAAGGCAACCAACCAATTCCATATTCAGTATCGCCTATTTTCTTTTTAAATAAAGAAAACCAGGGATCAAAGAATAAATAAAATTTTTCAACCTTTGTCTTAAAGTATTTTGCCGCTAAAAAGTGCCCCGCTTCATGAAATACAACTAAAATTGATAAACATAATAATAATTGGGCAATTTGGATAAATATATGCATGTTCAATATAAAACTTAGTTTGCAAAAATAATAAAATTTATTATATAGAAATTTTATGATAAAAATAAAAATATTGATTAACTTTAAACTGTATATATAAAACAATAGGGTTATGAAAACGATGATAGTACCTGTAGATTTTTCAGCTTCTACAAAATATATTTTGAAAGAAGCTGTCATCTACGCTAAAGCTACCGGAAGTAAAATGTGCCTTTTACATGTTGCCAGTTTAGATCTGGGTTTTATTATAGGGGATATCGGTTTTCAATATCTCCCGGAATTGGAACAAGCGGGTATGAAGGAAGAAACCGGACAATTAGTAGAATATGAAAAATCTATCAAAGAACAAGGAATTGAAGTAGAAATTGTAATTAAACAAGGTACTCCGGCAGACATAATTTTAAAAGAGGCAGAATTAAGAAAAGCTAATCTTATCATTATGGGGTCACATGGACGAGGTATACTCATGGAAGCAATTCTGGGTAGTGTTTCAAAAAATGTTATTAATAAATCTAAAGTTCCCATTCTTATTGTTCCCCCCAATCAACATCATCACGAAAAATAATATAATATTTTAAGATGGTAAATTTATCTAAAATTAAAAAATATAGACTTCAAACTTTGATATTTTGTCAATATCATTATATTTGCGCATAGTAAAGATAGTTATTTATGGAAGAAATTAAGATTCTGGATAAAACTTTTACCTCTTTTATCTCTTCAGAAGAAATAGACCATTCCATACAAAGGATGACGAATACTTTGTATGAAGAATACAAAGATAAGATACCTGTCTTTATAGGGGTACTCAATGGAGTTATTATGTTTTTCAGTGATTTTTTAAAAAATTATAAAGGTAATTGTGAAATTGGCTTTCTTCAAGTATCCTCATACAAGGGTGGATTGCAAAGTTCAGGCACTGTGGATTTAATTGCGGATATGACAGTAGATATTACAAACAGGGATATAATAATACTTGAAGATATTATTGATACCGGAAATACCCTGGAATATCTATATAAATTACTAGAAATAAAACCTGTAAGAAGCATTAAAATAGCAACCTTGTTCTTTAAACCGGATGTATACAAAAAGGATTTAAATATAGATTTAATAGGCATGAATATACCTAACAAATTCGTAATAGGTTATGGATTGGACTATAACGGATTAGGAAGAAATTTTAAAGACTTATACCAATTAAAAGGAGAATAAACAGAATTTCAAATATGAATATAATTGTTTTATTTGGCCCTCCCGGAAGTGGAAAAGGGACACAAGCAAAAATTTTATCAGAAAAATTTCACTTAGAACACATTTCCACCGGAGATTTATTCAGATATAATATAAAGAATAATACGAAATTAGGACAAGAAGCCCAATCTTATATAAATAAGGGAAATTTAGTTCCGGATGAACTTACCACCGAAATGCTGATTGACGAACTTCGAAGAAATTCAAGTCAAAAAGGATTTATTTTAGATGGGTATCCAAGAACTAAAAGCCAGGCTGAAACGCTTGATAAATTATTAAATACCATATTTCGAACTCAAGTTGATGTGACGTTAGCACTATATGTAAAAGATGAAATTCTTGTAAAAAGAATATTAAAAAGAAGTGAGGCCAGCGAACGTTTAGATGATGCAGATGAAAGTATAATTCGAAACAGAATCAATGAATATTATGAAAAGACAGCTGTTGTGTCTAATTATTATAAACAACAACATAAGTTGGTAGAATTAGATGGAGAAGGAAATATTGAAGAGATTACAGCAGCTTTGTCTAAAGAAATAGAAAAGTTTATTTAACGAGTACATACATGTACGTACCTACTTATAAAAAAGGATTATTATGAAAAATAATAATCCTTTTTTTACAAAAATAAAAGATAGTTATGCAGTCGAATTTTGTTGATTATGTGAAAATTTTTTGTAAAAGTGGACATGGCGGTGCAGGTTCTGCACATCTTCACAGGGCAAAATATATACCTAAAGGAGGTCCCGATGGAGGCGACGGAGGAAGAGGAGGACATATAATTTTAAGGGGCAATGCTCAATTGTGGACATTATTGGCTTTAAAATATTCTAAGCATAATAAAGCTGAAAATGGTCAACCGGGCGGAAAGCAAGAATTAACCGGTGCCAATGGAGCCGATTTGTATATAGAGGTTCCTGTTGGAACCATAGTTAAAGATGAAAACGGAAATATTGTTGGCGAAATAACTAAAGATAAAGAAGAATTTATTTTATTAGAAGGAGGAAAAGGAGGATTAGGAAATTCACACTTTAAATCTCCAACAAATCAAACTCCACGTTATGCTCAACCCGGCTTACCGGGTAAGGAAGCTAATTTTATTTTAGAGTTAAAATTATTGGGCGATGTAGGATTGGTAGGTTTTCCTAATGCAGGAAAATCAACACTGTTATCTGCTATTACTTCAGCAAAACCCAAGATAGCCGACTATGCTTTCACCACTCTGGTTCCCAATTTAGGAATAGTTAAATACAGGGATTTCCAATCATTTGTAATTGCAGATATACCCGGTATTATTGAAGGAGCATCCGAGGGGAAAGGATTAGGTCACAAATTTTTAAGACATATAGAGAGAAATTCAATCTTATTATTTTTGATTCCGGCAGATGCAAAGGATTATTATCAAGAATATCAAATTTTGTTAAATGAGCTCAATAAATATAATCCGGAATTGAACGATAAAGACAGAATACTTGCAATTTCAAAATCAGATTTGTTAGATAAAGAATTGAAAGAAGAAATAAGAAAGACTTTTCCAGAAAATTTTAAATTACTATTTATTTCTGCTATAACGGGAGAAAATCTTATTCAATTAAAAGATGAACTTTGGAAATTATTACATTAGTAAAAATCAAATAATCATACTTATTTGTATATAAAAAATTGCAACTTTTTAAGTTAATTAAAAAGTTGCAATTCAATTTACTAATTAATTATATACTAATCACTATGCGTTTTTTATTCCATTTTAAATCCTCTTCGATAAATTCTACCATAAGGATCAACATATCTAACAGAAACAGTCCCTTTATAATTTTTTAATATTTTTTCAATATCTTTTTCACTATTAACAGGTTTATCGTTTACCTCCATCAAAATATATCCTTCGCCAACTCCTGCTAATTTTAGTTTTCCATTAGAATCAATTCTGGTTACTACCATACCGGATTCTAAACCATAGTTAACTTTCTGGTCATCACTCAATTCTTGAAATTCAGCACCCAACTTTTCGGCAACACTTAAATCGTTTTTAGTTTTAACAGAAGTACCACCTTTTGCATCTTTAATTCTTACATTAAATGACTTATAGGATTCGTCTCTTAAAACAGTAACTTTGACTTGATCACCCGGTCTTTTTTCTCCGATAATTCCAGAAAGTGTAGGAAAGTTTTTAACATTGGTTCCATCAATTTGCTTGATAATATCTCCTTTTTTCAAACCGGCATCTTTAGCTCCCCCATCATTTTGAATTTCGGTAATAAGTACTCCTTCTTGAGATTTATAATTGGTTTTGTTTTGTAGATTGTATTGTTTAACTGCAGAATCATCACTTAAATCTAGAGCCCCTATCCCCAAATATCCACGCTGAACCAAACCATATTTACGAATATCTTCAACTACTTTTTTAGCTATGTTGGAAGGAACAGCAAAACTGTATCCTTCAAATGTTCCGGTCCCGGAATGAGAGGCAATAGCAGTGTTAATACCTATTAGATCTCCGTTTGTATTAACTAATGCCCCCCCACTGTTACCGGGATTTACCACTGCATCAGTTTGAATAAAAGATTCTATAGGACTTCTGGAATTTGAACGTAATAAATCCAAACTACGACCTTTAGCAGAGATGATACCAGCAGTTACTGTTGAAGTTAATCCAAATGGATTTCCTACAGCTAATACCCATTCACCAACTCTTACGTTATCGGAATTATAGAAATTTAAAAAGCTAAGCCCTTTTTCATTTATTTTTAATAGAGCAATATCTGAATTTATATCGGTTCCGACTAAATTGGCAATATATGTTTTTTGGTTGTTAAGAGTAATTTCAATTTTATCAGCTCCATCAATAACATGGTTATTAGTAACAATATATCCATCACTAGAAATAATTACCCCTGAGCCTAAACCATTAGGAGTATCTTTTGGATTTTGTTGTTGTCTTTGTTGACCTTGGGAATTAAACGGATCACCAAAAAAGAAATCAAATGGATCTAATGAACGTCGTTGTTGTTGCTGCATATAGGAAGAATAACATTTTACGCTTACTACGGCATTTACTGTTTTTTCTGCTGCAATGGTTAAATCAGGAGGATTTAATCCAACAACGCTATTGGTTGTAGTAGCTGAAGTAAAATAAGCTTTTTCGTTATTAGTAGAATTTTTAAATATTTCAAAATCGTTTAAATTCGAATTTTTTGTTATAGAGGAAATTGCGCCTGCAGAAATTAATCCACCTAGCATACCTACTAAAATATAAGAACCTATTTTTTTAATTTCAAACTTATTTTTTTTCATAGTACAATTTAATTTAAATAAATACTGTAATTTTTTATTTCAAAAGTAATACCAAATTTCAATTATTTTGCTGCTTTAACGGTTTTTAACAAGAAATTAATCTTTATTTATATGGTTTATTAATTTTTTACCCTTCATCATTAAATATATATATATTGAACAATTCTTTTAAATTACTGCTTATTGCAGATTAAAGTTTATAAATTTGTATATACTAATTGTAAAACTAATGAAAAATATTTTATCTATCCAATCTCATGTAGTGTATGGCCATGCCGGAAATAGTGCGGCTGAATTTCCAATGCAACGTTGCGGGGTTAGAGTATGGTCATTAAATACGGTACAATTTTCAAATCATACGCAGTATGGGCAATGGACGGGTGATGTAATGTCTGCAAAACATTTGCTGGATATTGTACAAGGAATTGACAACATCCATCAATTAAAGAAATGTGATGCAGTTTTAAATGGATATATTGGCTCTCCTGAACAAGGAAAATCAATTTTGGAAATAGTTAAGAAGGTAAAAAAAGAAAATCCGGAAGCCATTTATTTTTGTGATCCTGTTATGGGGCACCCGGAAAAAGGTTGTATCGTTGCTGCCGGTGTATCGGATTTTTTCAAAAATGAAGCGATGGGAGTAAGTGACATTATGGCACCTAACTTATTAGAATTGGAAATTTTAACCGGTAAAATGATTACTTCGGTTGCTGAAGTGATTTCTGCTGTTGATATAATCCATAATAAAGGAGTAAAAACAGTACTAGTTAAGCATTTAAGTAGGGCAGGGTATCGTTCAGATAAATTTGAAATGCTTTTATCTACCTCTGAAGCGAAATGGCATATATCTCGTCCTTTAGTTGATTTTGGGGTTCGTCAACCGGTTGGAGTAGGAGATCTTACCTCCGGTTTATTACTAACTAATATGTTGTTAGGAAAAACTTATAAAGATGTATTAGAACACACGACAGCAGCTGTTTATGCC
Organism: Apibacter mensalis; assembly: GCF_001418685.1. Classification (GTDB taxonomy): domain Bacteria; phylum Bacteroidota; class Bacteroidia; order Flavobacteriales; family Weeksellaceae; genus Apibacter; species Apibacter mensalis. Next base: position 66,285 of record NZ_LIVM01000002.1, on the reverse strand, counting down.
GTTATGTTAGAAACTCATAGACAAGGAGAATATGAATTGCAAGTGGTTGCAGCTCAAGATGAAATTGTAAATCCGACACAAATGTTTGAAGCTGTTAAATTATGATTTGTTAGCAATAGAGTTTTCAGTATGATTTATTCTAATTTACTTTATACTATTTGCCAATGTTCCTATTTAATAATTTGATTTAAATTAGGATAAACTGATAGTACAGATACTTAGCCTAACTATTAATTTATTTTTTAAATCTTAAAAAATTGGAAATAATTACATTACATTAATAATTTATAAATTTTAATCTTTTATATAATAATAGGTTCAAATAAGATCTCTATTTATTAGACTCAATAATATTTTCTGGATAGTCTTAATAATGTTAAACAAATCATTAAGTTACGTTTCAAATAGTCTTTCTGCAACGATTTTGCATATTGCATAGACTATCTTTTTCGTTATTTATTAGAATGTAGTTCTTTACTGCATAATTAATATAAATTTTTTAGACGATCTTTTTCAGCATGGATTTTAATTACAAATATTTTTATAAAATTTCGATAGATCGATCCAGTTATTCCAGAAATATCTCTATGTATTTTTTGTAAAATTTTCTACATGGATATTCCGTTTGAATGTTCCGCTAATAAATTATGAATAATAAATTATTATGAAGGCATATCCAACTTTTCGATAATACAATTTTCTGTTAAGTAGATTCTCATGTAGATTTCCTAATTAAAATAATTGGTAAGCGATAAAATTTTCTTGATCCTAGTTGTCATTGATAGGTGAGTTACATACAAAATTTTTTAAAATGTAAAGTTAAATTAAAATTATAATAGGATTAAAAATATAACTTAGATATTAATAAAAAGAACCTTTATTTTTTTTAAGGTTCTTTGAGCAATTTTATTGAAAAACTAAATTTTTTCAATAGAAAAACCAGCTTTTTTTACTGCACTTAGTATATCTTCTTCTGTAGCTCCATCCAATTGTACAGATAATATTTTATCTGGATTGGACGTGTCAACTTGCCATTTTGAAATACCTTCCACTTTAGACAAAAATGGAGTTACTGCTTTTACACACCCCCCACAATCTATATTAGTTTTAAACTTTAATTCATTTTTCATTTTTTCATTTAATTTATTTGCTATTACAAATTTAAACTTAAATTAATACTATTAAATTATATAATTCTGGAAACTTTTTATAATGAATAATAAGGTAAATGAAATGGAAAAGTTATTTCAATCAATCGACATGCATAAATATATTCAGAAAAATGTATTATTTTTATTCATAATGATTTTATGTTTCATATAAAGAATTAAATGAAATTTGTTAAAAAACATAAAAGAAAATTTTCCAAATAACATATATCTCTGATCTTTAAATCATAGAAGCTCAACAATCGCTATTATTTGATAAGTATAATTTCAACGAGATCGTTTTTAAATTAGGTTTTGAAAATTATTTTTATTTTTACTATAAAATGATATAAATATTTGAAAATGAGTAGTAAATAATAAATATATACATTTCACCACTCTATTACTTCTTAATTATTGGTCGTGTCTATAAAAATTTTAATTTAATGGTTTTAAATTTTTAATCTTATCTACTTTTATATAAGACTTCTGATTGATTTGACCGAGTTAGAATGGTTTATTTTTATGGATAGCAAGCTATAAAATTTAATGTTATAACATCAGATCTTATAATTTCTTACCTAATTTACATTAATTATTATTTCTATTGAAGTTGTATAAATTAGATTAAATTCATAAAATATACAGACATATAATCTTAGTATGTAAATTAAATAATAAATTATATGCCTGTAAATGTTTTAAAGATTGAAATTTTTATGAGAACAATTCATCAATTAATCAACTTGGTTGTTATGGTTTCTTAAAGCTATCCAGCCGGTAAATTGTCTTCCATCGGCAATATCGATAACGTACCAATAGGATGTAGTTGGTAAAGGGCGACCTAAGTAATATCCATTCCATACAAAGCAAGTATTAGAACTTTGTGAAAATACCACTTTACCATATCTGTCAAAGATTTTAATATGAGAAGGAAGTGAGTCAAAATGTTCTAAACCACATAATCTCCATGCGTCGTTGAAATTATCTCCATTAGGAGTTATCACATTATTTATTTTAAATAAAACTCCTTTCCTTTCAGGAGAAAAGCAACCATTGGCCAGTGATCTGACATAAAAAGTATATATGCCCGGTTGTAGATTATAAAATGTATTATTGGATTGCCAATTTTTATTATCTATTGAATACTCTAAAGGAGCATCCCCTTCGGCAATGACTGTGATATAATCATTACCTTCCCTTAAATCAGTGATTTTTGTTTTAGGATATTCCGTTACATTCGTTGTATAAGTATACTTACATCCTTTTGTATTGGTAATGGTTACCGTATAAATTCCTGCTTTAGAAATCGTAATAGTATGCTTGTCATATCCTTTTTCTCCGGTGCTCCACTCATAAAAATCTTTCGGGTTTTTTGTGTCTGCAAATAGTTTGAGGGTGCCATTGGGACATATTTTCAGATCTTTTTGCAATATGCTCACCGGAACCGGTAAAACTTTAAGATTTAGTATGCTTAATGAAGGGCAATAATCGGGAGAGGATACACGTATATATACTTTATCATGATAAGGTACTACATTTTTATAGTTATACGGATCTAATATAGGATGGGTTTGATTTTGGGCATCGGTTAAGTTACTAAAATACTCAAAGGTAGCTTTTGGATCATTAGTTATAGATGAATTTTTTGTAGTAATATTAAATAATGTTAATCCATCAAAATCATCATCACAACTTTCAATTTCAATAGAATTGGAATTAACTTTTATTTTATCCTTGGTGTATAAAGTTACCGTTCTTATGGAACTACATCCATAGTTATTGGTTGCTTTTAAAACTATTTTTTCATTAAAACTATTAACAGTATAGGAATGTATATTTTCAATTATGTTAATGTCTTTTGTGGCATCTTCAAGAGTATGGTAATAAGAAAAAGTATACCCTTCAGGGTTGAATATTACCGTATAGCGAAGTTCATCTAAATCTATCTTATATATACCGTCAAAGTCTTTATCACAAACTAAATACTTAGCATTAATGAGTTTTGGAAGAGGTTCCAAATTAATTTCTAAATATCTGACCGTATAACAACCGGTAGTAGGATTGTCCATACGAATCCAAACATAATCTTTAGCCAGTGTTACAGAATAACGATCAGGGTTTTTTATAAGAGTTTGTACATCTTTATTGTTGGCTCCTTTTTCCGTTTTATAATAATTTATGATTAAATTTTGTTCAGAAGTGAGTAAAATTTCAGATATATATTTAGTTAAATTTACATATTCTTGCATATCTGAACCTTCATCGCAAATATGAATTTTTTTATTTTGAGCCAGTGTCTTTTCTGCACTATTAAATGTTAATTCAGCTATGGAAAAGCATCCGAATGAATTTGAAATTCTAACAAAAATGGTGGAAGGAAATTTTTGAATTACGTATTCTTTCGTATTATAAATCATTAGTTTATTGTTATAAGCGTTTTCGAAAGAGGTAAAATAGGAATAATTGTAATTTGATTTTGAATCATCAATTAAAAAATCTTCATACAGGGTTAAATTAACTATTTCCGTATCATCCGCATTATTGTCACATATTTCTACTGTTTTATTATGAACTAGAGGAGATGATTTTAATGTAAATCCTAATTTTTGAATCACCTGACATTCATTCCCGGAAGAGATTTTAACATACAATTCCGTTGAGCTCTTAATAGTATGCTTGATCAGATTATTTATATTATTTAATGCATCTTTTTCAGTATAATAATAGGAGAAGGTAAAACTTTGATAATTATTAACTAAATGAGAATTTAAATCACTCAAAATTATTTCTTCTTGTTGATCATTATTAAAATCACATATTTCTAAATTTGATTTCAACACCTGAGGAAATGGATTTAATTTTAATTTCAAAGGCTTTACCTCATAACATTTTGTTTTTATGTTAGTAAAACGCACAAAAACTGTAGTTGTATTATAAAGAGAAAATGAGGTGGGGTCTGAAATTTTTTCATTATTATTTTGGTTTTGAGCGCCTTTTTGAGTAAGATAAAATTCCATTGAAACCTGGGTATTATCTATACCACTCTCATCAATAGCAGAAATTAAGTTAACGGTTTTGTTATGACTATTATCGATATCACATATCTCTATCGGATTTAAATCTGAGACCATTACAGACTCAAGTAAATTTATTTCTACCGGTACGATACCGGGACAACTTTTTTCATAATCAGTTCGCACATATACTTTATTATCATGAGTTATACTTATGGGATATTGATTTATATTGTTTATTGGATTAGTTTCTTTAAAAGCGTCGTTCTCAGATTTATAAAATTTCACTGAACTATAATCGGATAAATTTAAATAGCCTATCAAATCGTTCAAATTGTAGTTTTCTATTCCATCATTGTTTTTATCACATAGAGAAATATTTTGCAATTCGGATAGTTCTAAAGATTTTAAAATCAGATCAATTTTATGAAAGAATTTACAACCGTCATCAACTTTAATTTTTACGTAAATAAATTTATGGCCTTTTATGATTGTTTCTGTAACGGGATTAGTTTCATTATTGTAATCCTCTAAAGTTTCATAAAATGCTATTGAGGAAGGAGGATATCCGGCAAGAAAAATGGGTCGTAATGTATTAAGATTAAAATTACTTTCCCCTGAATTATTTAAATCACACACATTGTAAGTTGGATCTTTTTCTATTTTATCTCTAATTTCCAATTTTATTTCACGAATATACTCACATTGGGTTCTATTATCATAAAAACGCACATAAACTATTGAAAATGGGGATTTTACGGTGTAATTCCTTAAATTTGAAATGATTTGTGATTGATCTTTGTCCATAGCTGCTTGCCAACTATAATATATTCCGTCAAGAACTATATCGTGCCCGCTTTTCATTTCGTTGTAAAAGTCTAAGAGATTTACATTTATTTCATGCGATTTATCATCACATACATATTTATGCATATTTTGCACTAAGGTATTTTTAAAAGTAAAAGATAAGGTATTGATAGAAGAGCAATATCCGGGACTGGATATAACCACATAAATTATTTCTTCATTTTTTACCGAATATGAATCGGGATTTAGTATAGGATTTTTGTTTTGTAAAGCATCGGATTTGGAATTATAATAGTTAAAAGAGAGTTTTTCGTATCCCGTTATAGAGGTTTCATATAATCTTAAATTATAAATTTCTTGACCATTTAAATTTTTATTACAGAGAATAATTTCTTGAGGTCGAGAAACTATCGTTTTTTGAAATTTGAAAGTCACAGGAATTATCGAAAAGCAGTCATTAAATTCTTTATTACTTGCTTTAGCATATACGGTAACTGTCGATGACAGGGAAAGGGTGCTAATTGGATTAGTTCCATTAAGAGCATTAGTATAGGAATCAAAATAATCTAGAGTCATCCACTCTTCATATCCCTTAATTTGATCATTATAATTGTTTAAGTATATTATTTCGGAATCATTAGTATTATTACTGCATATAATTATAGGTTCCATTTCTTTAAGTCTTGGTTTTCTTTTTAAGTGTACTGTTATGACCGAAGTAGAATAACATTCTTTACCTTTTGAAGCACGTAAATAAAAAGATTTTGAATTTGAAGTTATGGGATAGGAATTTAAATTAAATATGGGATTTAGCCCTGAGTTGGCATCTTCCATATTCAGATGTAATGTAGTAATAATATCCGGATTGGTTTCGGAAGCTTCTTTCATCAATTCCTCCAAATCAATTATTTCATTAGGATTTGTTCCTTCATAACATTTATTTACTATCAAGTCTTTCACTTTGGGATAGTCCGGTGAAAAGATAATTTGAAATTTATCATTGAGGGTAACAGGCGTACATCCGGCATAAGATACATTGACATAATAGGTAGTAGACTCTTTAGGACTAATTTCAGAAGAAGAAAGTATTGTTTGATTGGAATCTCTCCATTCTACGTTGGGTATGGTAACAGTGCCTTGAGGGGAAAATCTCCATGCTTCATTATGGGCCTCCCAAATTCCGGTGTTTCTTTTTTCGGGTGAGATACCCTTAGAGCCGTCGGAGTTGGAAATTCCAATAAGAGCCCTTTTTTCATTACCAATATCACAAGTTAAAGGTTTGTCTTTAATATATATTTCTATAACATTAGTAGTTTCATAAAGTATTATTTGCAGGGTCGATTTTGAATATTCACACCCAAAATGATTCATATTATAATAATTGATAATTGTTTTTCGGAAGGGCATTAATCCTGTAGTATACATAGTAATTTTACCACAGTCAGAAGTGCAACCGAATACATCACCATCATTGGTCATATCGTGGTAAGCTCCAAATATAGTATTATGCATTAAATTAGGGCTAGGTAAGGATCCGGCTATGGCATAGGGACATTCTGTTCCTGCATATTGAGTATCAAAGCTGATCACTCCATTATCTCCTAAGATTATGGAGTTATAGATATTCCCAAAAAAACAAAATTTAAAAGGAAGATTTTGTACATTACTCCATTTATCATCACTATCGATTGTAATTTCTTCGCCATCAGAAAAATTCCCGAACGGATTATAGGGAATAGATGTAACGGTATATGAAGAAGTGCTTCTAAGTTCCGGATATTCAGCCTTTAATAGAATTTTATGATTTTCATTAAACTTATAATTACAATCAATGGTTACAGGACTCTTGTTGTCATTATGATCTTTTATTGTCACCGAAGGTGTCGTCATAATTTGGGCAGGGGTTAAATTGAATATTCCAAAGAATATCAAAAAGAGAAAATGGTAAGGAGCTTGTGTGCTCATATTCTTTTTAATGTTAATGTTAGTATAACAAAGTTAACAATTTTTAACTTTTATTTTTATGTAATTACAATTTTTTTCTCAAATAAAATAAAAATCCATGATGAAAAATTGAAAATATTTCAATATTTCCCAAATTGTTATTTAATAAAATTTTAGAATAAGTAAATTAATTAATGATAGTTAACATACCACAAATAGATCTTATATGTAATCGAAACAATATAAAAAAGTTTTATTTCCTCTTGTCTTATATAACAATACATTTAAACAACTACGAAGAGTAAAAATTATAATTTTATACAGTCCGGTTATTAACGTTTTTTTATTTGTTTTTTAAAGATTCTTTTCAGTCATTTTGTTACCTTTGTTTAACATTTTTTAAAAAAAAATAATATAAAATACTTTTATTATGCCAGGATATGAGCTTTGGGGTGAAGAGGAAAAAAAACACCTGAATGATATAATTGAGAGTGGTATTCTTATGCGTTATAACTTTGAGTCTGTACGGAATAATCATTGGAAAGCAAGGGAGTTTGAACAGGCGATTCAAAAAAGAATGCATGTAAAGCATGTTCAGCTAACCAGTAGTGGTACTACAGCTTTATTGACTGCTTTGAATTCTGCCGGAGTTGGAGCCGGAGATGAAGTTATATTACCAACCTTTACTTTTGTGGCTAGTTTTGAGGCGGTTCTAAGTGCGGGAGCTATTCCGATTTTGGTGGATATCGATGAAACATTAACCATGGATCCAAAAGCAGTAGAAAAAGCTATATCTCCCAGAACAAAAGTAATTATGCCCGTACACATGTGCGGAGCCATGGCGGATGTTTCAGCTTTAAAGGAATTAGCAAAAAAATATAATTTATTATTAATTGAAGATGCCTGTCAATCTTTCGGGGGTACCTATAGAGGAAAATACCTCGGAACTATAGGCGATTTAGGGTGTTTTTCATTTGATTTTGTTAAAACTGTAACTTGTGGGGAAGGAGGAGCTGTTTTAACTAATAAGGAGGAGTATTATGTGAATGCCGACCAATATACTGATCATGGACATGACCACCTCGGAAATAACAGAGGAGCAGAAAATCATCCCTATTTAGGATTGAATTATAGAATCTCTGAATTACATGCAGCTGTTGGTCTGGCTCAATTTGAAAAATTAGATAAAATACTTTCTATTCAACGTAAAAATAAAAAAGTATTGAAAGATGCTCTAAAGGAAGTTGATGGAGTTAATTTCAGAATATTACCGGATGAAGCCGGTGATAATGCTTCTTTTTTAAGTATATTTTTACCGAATAAAGATTTGGCCAAAGAAGTATCTCTTGAATTAAGCAGTAAAGGTATAGGAAATGCGTATTGGTATGATAACAATTGGCACTATATTAGAAAATGGGATCATTTAAAATTATTAAGAACATTAGCACCTCTTTATAAAGAACATAAAGAATTATTACCCAATTATGCCAATGCAGATTTTTCACAATCTGATGTTATTATTAGCAAAACGGTAACTATTCCTATTTCTTTATTATGGACAGATGAAGAATTGGCAAAAAAATCAGAAATTATAAAATCTATAGTATCTAATGTTTTAGCTAATAAATAATACTATAAATAATATAATAGTTTTAGAAAAGAAAAGCTGCTACCAATAATTGGAGCAGCTTTTTATCTTTTTATAAATTTAATTGTTTAATTTATTTGGAAAATTCACTAGTTAAAATCTTACTTCTGTAACTACCAAGGATAATAAATATAAGAGCGAAAAAAACTATTTTAAATGATGAGTAAGAATAATTTTTCCACATAAGATTTATCCATTTTGAAAAAGGAATTTCTCCGGAAAATAAAAATTGGGAAGTGTAATGATTATCTACAAAACAATGAAGTATAAAATCTACCAAAACCATCAAAAGTGAAAATATACCAACAAATATTATGATATACCCGGTTTTTCCTAAAGACTTAAAAACGGATTCTTCTATACATAAAAAATTTTTTTTCTTACTCATATTTATTTATCTAAATTATGGCGATTATCCATCTCTATATTTTCCTTTGTCCACAAAATCTCCTTATCAAAAAGGTATTTACGATAAGGGCAATTTGCCTTTTTACAAATTTTGCAAGAAATAGTTTCGCAACAATCATCTACGTGAACAAACATTTCAAAACTATTACCAAAATTATCAATAATAACCTTCTTAAGTTTATCTAATTCTTGATGAGCTTCCCTTACATTAAAATACCAAGGTAAAGTTAAATGACAGTCCAAATGTAAGCTGCTGCCGTATTTAATAAATCGCACATTATGTATATCAATCCAATTAGGATTTCTATTTTTATTTAAAGTTTCAACCAACTGAACAATAAGCTCTTCATCTGCTTCATCCATAATACCTGCTAAGGATCTACGAATAATTTTTAACCCGGTATAGATGATAATCATAGCAAAAATTAGGGCTATCAAACTATCCAGCCAGTAGATTTTAAAAAAATATATAACCCAAAGACCTAAAACAAGACCGATAGTGGAATAGGTATCTGATTTTAAATGCTCACCCCCCGATATTAAAGCCAAAGATTTATTTTTTTTACCTTTTCTAATTGCTGTAACTCCCAAAATATAATTAATAAATCCAGCAATAGCAATTAATAAGATCCCAGAATCCAGCTTTTTTATTTCATGGACATTGAAAATACCAATTACAGATTCATAAATGATTGATATTCCTGCTACAGTAATAAGGCTACCTTCAATTCCCGCCGAGATAAATTCAATTTTACCATGTCCATAAGGGTGATCTCGATCTTTTGGCTTAGAGGATATATAGAGACTGTATAAAGAAAATAGGCCCGCAGCAACATTAATAATACTTTCTAAAGTATCAGTTAAAATTGCTATAGACTGAGTAAGCTGCCAAGCAATAACTTTAATAATGAATAGTGCCGTTCCGACAATAACCACAATTTTTTGAAAAAAATAATTTTCTTTTGCAGGGGTATTCATGCATTAGTGTATTACATTTATAAAGGACATAATGCCCGGCTCTTCAAAGGTACATCTTTTGTTTTGTACATTCAGAAATTATTTTTAGAATTTTTAAAGTTGACTCTTATATAAAACAAAATGCTATTAATAATTTTAATTATGTTGAGTAATGTTAAAATTAGTTAAGTATTTAGTATAAAGATTCATAATTTGAATTAAACGAATTTCTGTAAAATTACTATCTTTGCAGGCTCTAATAAAAACAAATGGATCTGAAGGGACATTTTAAAGCAAATATAAAATTAGCACTACCTGTTGTTATAACTCAATTAGGTCAAGTTTCTGTGAATTTTATTGATATAATTATTATAGCTAATTTAGGCGAAAGGGCAGTAGCCTCATCTTCATTGGCAACCAGTTTATTTTTCATATTTTTGGTTTTCCTTTTAGGATTTTCATACTCCATGTCGCCTCTTATATCTTCCTCAGTAGCTAATGGAAATACAGATAGGGTAAAAAAAATATTTACACATGGAATGGTTCTGAATGTGTCTTTGGCCTTAGGGGTGATTCTTTTACTTGAGTTATGCTCTCCGTTGATGTATGATACTGGACAAGATGTCTCTGTTATTCCCGATGCAATTACTTTTCTTAATATAAGTGCATGGAGTTTACTGCCTTTAATGATTTTTCAGTCTTACAGGCAATTTTCTGAAGGTATTTCCATGACTATTTTAGTTACTGTGGCTACAATTATATCTAACATTGTAAATATTGTATTGAATTTTGGGTTAATTTATGGATATTGGGGTTTGCCAGAGATGGGGTTAAAAGGATCTGCAACGGCTACTTTATTGGCACGTATTTTAATGATGTGCATTATTATTGTGGTTTTATACAGTAATAAAAAATCTTTATTTTATCTTAAAGGCGTTCAATGGAAAAATTTTCAAGCAGCCTATTTTCGTAAACTCATATCAATAGGATTGCCGTCATCCTTACAATCCTTATTTGAAATAAGCTCATTTGCCCTTGCAGCTTTTATAGCAGGGATGCATAGTTATTTAGATACTTCAGCACATTCTGTAACTTCCAATTTAGCATCTATAACTTTTCAGGTATGTACCGGTTTCGGTGTGGCGGCAACAGTGAGGGTAGCAGGGTATTACGGAGTAAAAAATATGGCAGATTTAAAAAAAGCCGGAATGGCAAATATTTATTTGGTAGTTGGTTTTATGACGATATGTGGTATACTTTTTATAATTTTTAAAGATCAGCTTCCTTTGATATTTTTTGATGAAAGTAAAATTGAAGTTATATCCATAGCGTCCAAATTGGTCATTTTAACGGCGTTATTTCAAATATTTGACGGAATACAAGTGGTAAGCTTGGGGTGTTTACGAGCCATGAGGGATGTTAAAATTCCTACTTTAATTTGTTTTATAGCGTATATTGTATTGGCAATTCCTATTGGTTATTATTTATGTATTAATCGAAAACTAGGAGCTGTAGGAACCTGGGTAGGATTGTGTATTGGATTAGGATTTGCTGCCGTAATGTTATTATGGCGTTTTCATATTCTTACCAAACATAAAAATAAATTCATAAAATGATTTCAATTTATATAGAAAATAGTTCGAAATTATTTTCTATTAAAAGAGAAGAGGCTTTACCCGCATTAGAATCGCAAGTATTGGAAATTTTTTCCAAAATCAATTCATTTGAAAACGCCTTGTTGGGGTTGTTGATAGATACTGCATTGGAAATAAAAATTCAATCGTATAATAAATATATATGGAAAGTTGAGAGTATAGATATACCCCATAATAAAATTTCTTTGAATTATTATTCCGCTCAAAGAGTTATACTGTTGATTAAAAATATTTATGCAGTTTAACTTACTCTAAAATATTTAATTTTCCCGTAAAATTGTATCTAAAAATTCAAATTTGAGGTAGGGAAGAAGTTTTTTAATTAATTTCAGCAAGCTATAAATATCAATCCGTAATTCATGTTACTCCGTTGAAGTATTGCTTTCCAATGAAAACAAAAGAATTTGATAAATAGTTAGCATTGAAAGAATAGTCAACACTAAATGTTTGTAACTTCCCATATCCATATTTATAAATTGTTTAACTTGCTCTTTTTTTAATTTATTGATCCAATCTTATATATATTTAATAGAACTTGTTATTAACAATAATTATATTTTTTATAAGTAAATTAATTATAAATAGATAAGATAAACTATTATTACACATAATTCGAACAGAAGTATTCAAATTGGAATCCAAAGAAGAAATTAAAAAAGATATACTTTCTTAAAATACCTGTGGATGCGATAGAAATTTTAATGATGAAGGCTCTTTGAACTTTATTGCAAATACGGTTGAAACTTTTCATTATAGATGTATATTTAATCCTATTGGAAAAATCATTGAAATTTATACCGAAAAAGAAGAATTATATAAGGGAAAACAAAAACCATATGAACGCATGATTCAAGAAAAAAATGATTTGATAGATAAGTTATTGAATACATAAATTTGTTTTGCATTCCTTAGGAATACATCTAATTTTATTAGGTAGTTACCGGATATTTATAGTAGTAAAATGATTGAAATTTTACATAATAATTTTCATTAATAATTGTAAATTATCCATTAATTATTAAAAATAGGTAAGTAATAATTTAAAATTCAGCATCTTTATCCCAGATAAAATGGTCAATAGGTTTCCACCTGTTATTTATTTCTTGGTACCAAATAGTTAAATTTTGTTTAACGTTTATTTTCCATGTAATTTCTTTTATTTTTATATTATTATTTTTGATTTCTTCCTCTTTAAATAGATTCAATAATCCTATCCGAAATTCAGTTATAAATCCTCCTTCTTTACCGAGAATAAAGGTTTCGTCTTCAATGGGCGGATATGCTATGGTAGCATCTTCCATAGGCATATTTTTTATCCGTTCATAAGTAATGAGCTTAGTTTGCATTCTATTTTGTGATTGGATTGATTGATATTTTCTTGATAAGCTTTTATTAATATTTCTTGGATTTTTAATTTGAGATTTATTACAAGAGAATGTAAGTAGTATTAGTAATATTAATAAAACATTTTTCATAATTTAGACAATATAAAAAGTTGTATTAGGAATCATAGTATTTAATTGGACTAAAATATAATCTAAATGTCTGTTTCGTAACTCATTTCCAATATTCATAATGCTAAAATAATCTAATCTAAATCCACCGTTTACTCTGTTGTCTGCACTATATTCATCTCCATGCACACTTTTTCTTCCTTTTAAAGCATGATAACTATTACCAATTGTATGCCCGAATTCATGTGATATAGGATATTGATAATAACTAGTTCCTGCATAGACACCTTTACCAATCAATTTAGTATCTTCTGTATCTAGATTAATAATTCTTTCATTCCATTTAACATTACTTCGTTCAAATCCTCCCGGAGCAATTTTAGTAATATTAACTTTCCAATGAGAGTTCAATAACACCCATTTGATATCAAAATTTACCGTAAAAATAGTATTTTTATGTTTTAAAGCAAAAGAGGAAGTTCCTTTCACTTTCAGTTTAAAATATCCTCCCCAGTTTTTCCAAATTCTAGAATCAGCCATTTCATGAAATTTTCTTTTTTCAGTTAAAGTCCAGGGAGTAACCTTAGTTAACCAATTATATTCCCATTTTTCCTGAATACAAATGATATTTCTATCTTCTTCAATATAAATATCCATTCTATCCGTATATTTGATAATATTCATTAGTATTTTTAATTTATCAATATATAAATATATGTTATATAAATAAGTAAAAATAAATTTGTAATTGCTATATATTATTCCTGTTTTAGTATTTTATTAAATTTTAATGATTTTATTTTTTTTATGTAAATTTTTATTCGCTGTTTTATCACTTCACAAAAATTAAAATTTATTTTCAACTGTTTATAACTTCTTAATATCTTTTTATAAATACATGAAGTTTATCTTGGATAATCTTTTTAATTTTATCTTTAAAATTAGTTCTTTTACAAAACAATCATATAATTTTAAAATGGATAATAAATTTTTAAATCAAGAATATTTAGAATTACATTACTTTTTTAATGATAATTCTCATTCCATGGATGCTATCATTTATAATAAAAATATTGCAGAAATTTTAAAAGTTATAGGAATAATAGCTGATTCATTTAAAATTGAAGTTAATATTGAAATAGAGCCAGTAGAAGAAGGCGGACTAATTTCTTGGTTAAAAATAATTACTAAATCACCTAAAGAAAATTCTGTATTATCTGCAATTATAATCACATTAGCAACCTCATATTTTGTTAATACACCCAGTGAAATGATTCTTAAAATATTTGATCATTATATTACTTCAGAATTATATCAAGAAGAAGTAAAAAATAAAAAATTAGACAATGAAACAAAGCAAATTAATAATGAGATAAAAAAACTTGAATTAGAAGAGCTAAAATTTAAAATTGAAAATAAGAGAATAGAATTATTGCAAAAAAATGATACACTTAAAGAAAATATTGATGTAAAGAATAGTGTTTCAAATTTTTATAAAAATTCAGATAAATACAATAAAATAGATAAAATAGGTTTTCAAATATATAACTTTAAAAAAGAAGCACGAACAGAAGAATTTATAGTTGATAAGTCGCTCTTTAAAAATTATATAGTAACAAATGAAAAATTAGAACCGCTTATTGAAAATAATGTAATAATAGAGATCGTTTCGCCTGTTCTAAAAAAAGGAGCTAATTATACATGGAAAGTTTTAATAAATGGTAATAGAGCTAATGTAAGAATGGAATCAAATAAATTTAAAAGCTTAATTCAAGCAGGGACAATTGAATTTAAGAATGGTTCAAAAGTAATTTGTGAATTAGAAACTAAAAGAAGATATGATGCTAAAGGCGAGATAAAGGTATCATCTTATAATATTTTAACAGTATACAAATATATTATAGATTCAAAAATTATTGATATAGAAGAGGAAAAAAGTGTCTAAATCCAACACAATTATAGCCTAGCTATTACTAAACTAACATAATAAATATTAATATAATTTAGTTTCTTATATAAAAACTAAATAAGCATACTTTAGCTAACTTACAATTATCTTAAATAAATGTATGGTTATACAAAAAGTATTAAAATATTTATGAGAATCCATTCTTTATTTCTATATGGTAATCTAACCAATATAGAAAACATTGATAAGCCACAATCCCCGGTCTTTTAAATATTTTCATTAAAATTTAATGCATTATCATTCCCTCTCAAAGGCGTATTAATACAATTAGATTTAGTAGCTTAAGTAGACAGATTATCCATTTTACTTAAACTGATTTCTCCTTACTGAGTGCAAGCAAAATATCTCAGATTAAAAATAATAATATGCAAAATTAAATATCAATAATTATAAAAAAGATTTAGTTCATTGATGAATACAAAAAAGAGAACCAGTTTTCTGATTCTCTTACTTGTTACTTGGTAGCGGGAACAGGACTCGAACCTGTGACCTTCGGGTTATGAGCCCGACGAGCTACCTACTGCTCCATCCCGCGATGTTTGTGATTGCAAATATACAATAATTTTCATTCAATACAAATATTAATTAAAATTTTTAAATTAAAAGGTAAATATTTTTACAATTTGAGGGGGATTTATCAGGTTAAGAGAGAGAGTCAATACTAGAAATTAAACTATATCAATAACTTGAATATTAAAAGTGAGAAAATACCTATACTAACTTTAATAAACTTATAATAGACTTATATAGGTATGCGTAAAAAATTTATAAATCTGTAAAATAGAAAGATTATTTATTGGTAAATATAGTTAGAGGTAAATAGAATCAAAAATAATTCGACTTTCTAATTTCCTTTTTGTTAAAAAAAATTTCATTATAGTAAATGTCCGGAAGGTTCAACCTTTTAAATTAAATAAAATGAATAAGCGTTTCTTTAAATCAATTTTTGCAAAGCATGGAAATCGTTCCATTTACCTTTTGCTGCCAATTCTGCAAGTTGTGGCCAATTGTTTGGGGTGTGTATACGATAAGAAGCTCCTTCATAGAGTTCAAGAATATTTTTTAGCGATTCAACAGATTGTTGAGAAAGTTGTTCCCAAGTATAGATACCACTTTCATTTAAAAAGAATTCAATTCGTTCACCGATACCTTCAATAACTTTTAAATCATCTTTTTTTATTAGAGCGTTGATTTTATTATCGTTATCTTCTTTTTCTTCTTCTTTTTCTTTAGCATAGATGGGAGAGAAGCTCTCAATTGTATTTAGCTTCCTTCTTCTAATTTTTCCACCGGTATATAAAACTTTCATTGTTTCTATCTTATCAATGTGAGTGGCTATTTCGTTTTTTAACTGTTCATTTTCTTTTTCTATTTCTGTAAAATATTTTCCCTCTTTTTTACCGAACAACAAACCTATAAAATAAAAAAGCAAAGCAGTAATTAATAAGGGTATGAACACCACCGAAACTGCTTTTAAAAAAGCTTTAGTATTTGGGTCATTACTACTTAAATTTAATTTGATTAAATCTAAATTTTCAATCCATATATACCAATAACCAGCTCCTAAAATCCATATTATTCCTGTAATAAGAAAAACCCAAAATAATATTTTTTTATTCATGTAAAGGTAAATTAAGTTATAAAGATAAGGAAATCCATTAAAATATAGATAATTATCTATTTTTAAAATTTTAATTCTTTTTTTATCCGACGAATTTATTAATTAGCTTTTTAAACTCTTCCGGTCTATCTAATTTAATATTTATAGGAAGATAAAACAGGAAATCTTTAATTTGTTGAAAATGCTTTAAACGCATAAAGTCTTTTTCAGTAGTTAAAATAATAGCTTTTTCATTTAAATTTTGATATGTTTTTTCGATTTCCACAATATCGAATTCAGAAAAATTATGATGATCTTTAAATTGTAAATGGGTAACCGATGAAAATTTTTCCTCTGCAAATTCCAATATATCTTGATACTTAGCAATCCCCGTTACCAAAAGGATATGGTAAGAGAGCAAATCATCAATAGGTAAAGTAAGGGTAGAGGATATGATTTGTTTTTCATATATGATAGTGGAAAAAAATAACGATTGATAAGGTTGTAAGTTTAATTTTCTCTCGATAACCCTTTTATTTTCATCAGCTAAATCTTCGGGGCATTTCGTTACCACTACTATTTGAGCCCTTTTAGCTCCGTATCTTCCTTCACGTAAACGACCTAAAGGCAAAATTTGATCCTCGTAGTACGGATGACTGTAATCCGTTAATAGAATATATAAACCGGCTTTTACGTAGCGATGTTGAAAAGCATCATCCAGGATAAAAAGATTAGGGTTGAAATCTTTAATTAGATTGTCAATTCCATGTATTCTCTTTTCATCTACACCTACAATAATTTTATTTTTAAAACGTAAAAAAAATTGCATAGGCTCATCTCCAATATCTTCATAGCTAGTTGTATAATTTGCAAAGTGGAAGCCCTTAGTTTTTCTACCATAGCCTCTGCTCATAACGCCTATAAGATGAGAGTCTTTCAACAAGTCTATAAGGTATATTACGAAGGGAGATTTACCGGTACCTCCAACGCTTAAATTTCCAACTGTGATAATTGGTTTTTTATAACTTTTTGATTGTAAAAGTCCCCAATCAAAAAATTTATTTCTAATATATGTAATCAGCCAGTAAAGACCGGCAAAGGGATAAAGGAATATCTTCATATTTAAATTATGAAGCAAAAATATAAATTTATAAAATGATATTTACTTCTCGCTCTAATTGAATATTAAAAATTTTATTAACATCCTCTATTATAGAATTGGATAATGAAAAAATTTCTTTTCCGGTAGCAGTACCCAAATTAACTAAAACTAGTGGTTGTTTTTCGTGTACTCCGACATTCCCTATTTTTTTACCTTTCCATCCGGTCTTTTCAATTAACCATGCAGCAGGAAGCTTAACAAAGTCATTAGAAATAGTATAGAAGGGGATATTCGGGTAATTTTCTCGAATTTTAATTAATTGATAGATCGGAATAATAGGGTTTTTAAAAAAGCTTCCTGCATTTCCCAAAACTTCAGGATCAGGAAGTTTCCGTTTTCTGGTTGCTATTATTTGATTTCTTATTTCTTTTAGGCTTGGTTCAGATATTTTATCTTTATTAAGCTCATCCATTATATCTCCATAAGATAGTTTAAGTTTATGTTTTTTAGTGGTTAATTGAAAAGTTACTTCAAGAATAACATAGTTATTCCTACCCTCATTTTTAAAAAAAGACTCTCTATATCCGAAATTACAATCATCGAAAGAAAAAATCTCAATTTCACGAGTTGTAAGATTAAGGGCTTTAAGTTGGTAAAAAGAATCTTTCATTTCAACTCCATAGGCACCAATATTCTGTATTGGAGAAGTTCCTACAT
Source organism: Apibacter mensalis (assembly GCF_001418685.1). Taxonomy (GTDB): domain Bacteria; phylum Bacteroidota; class Bacteroidia; order Flavobacteriales; family Weeksellaceae; genus Apibacter; species Apibacter mensalis. Next base: position 47,859 of record NZ_LIVM01000002.1, on the reverse strand, counting down.
TACCGGGGATTAATGATAAATTTTCCAATCCACCGTAATTCTTATTTATGCAATAACTAACAAAAGAATCCCAATTTTCACCGGCCATACCAGAAACAAAAACTTGGTTATTATGATTACCTAAGGTTTCTTGAATTCCTTTTAAATTAACTTTAATAACTAATCCGTTAAAAGTTTTATTAGTAAATAAAATATTGCTTCCACCCCCAATAAATAAAACGGGCAATTTATTATTTACAGAAAAATTCAAAGCTTCATTGAGCTCTTCCAGTGTAAATATTTCTGTAAAAAATCTACAAATTGCGGATACATGAAAGGTCGTAAATTTTTTGATATCAATATTTTCCTGAATAATCATTGAAGTGTATTATATTTTTCTAAGCCCTTTTTGATAATTTTAATGGATTGGGTAATGTCATCTTTATTTATAACATAAGCAAGTCTGACTTGTCTTTTCCCATGTTCTTGATTGGAATAAAAACCTTGTGCAGGAGTAAGCATAACTGTACCGTTCTCATATTCAAAATCTTTTAACATCCATAGACAAAAATCTTCTGCATTTTCAACCGGCAATTCTACGGTACAATAAAAAGAACCTTTAGGTTTAGGACAAACAACCCCCGGTATTTCATTAAGTAGTTTTACTAATAAATCTCTTCTTTCTGAATACTCTTTTTTTACATTTTCAATATAAGAAATAGGTTGCTTATGTGCAGCATTCGCAATAATCTGACCAATTAAGGAAGGGCTCAAACGAGCCTGTGCAAATTTTAATGCAATTTCCAAAAATTTTTTATTTCTGCTAACTAAGAAACCACAACGTATTCCGCAAAGACTATATCGTTTAGATTCCGAATCAATTACAATTACATTTTCCTTAAGCTCGGGAAATTCCAGTACAGAATGGAATGGTAACCCATCATAAACATATTCTCGGTATACCTCATCAGAAATAAGAAATATATCGTGTTTAACCGCAATATCGGCCAATTTTTGTAATTCTTCTTTAGAATAAAGATATCCTGTAGGATTACTCGGATTAGTAATTAAAATTGCACGTGTTTTGGATGTAATTAATTCTTCGAATTTCTCAATATCGGGTAGTGAGAATCCGGTATCAATAGTTGAAACAATTGGTACAATAGTAACGCCAATAGATTCGGCAAAACTATAGTAATTTGCATAAAACGGCTCCGGAACAATAATTTCATCTTCATTGTCACATAAGCAACTTAAAGTAAAAGATAATGCTTCTGAACCTCCATTAGTAATTATAAAATTATCTCTGGTTAAATCTTCAAAACCTAAAGAGTGATAATATTCTTTTAGAGTCTCCTTGTAATCAAAATTTCCTTCAGAAGGGGTATATGCAAAAATATCTAAATCTATGTTTTTTAAAACATCTATTGCTGTTTGTGGAGATTTGATATCCGGCTGACCAATATTTAAATGGTATACATGTAATCCTTTCTCTTTAACTTTTACTGCATAGGGAGCTAGTTTTCTAATAGGAGACTCAGGCATATTTAAACCTCGTGAAGAGAACTTTGGCATAATTTTTTATATTGTTTTGGAAATTACAAATTTATTGAGTAAATTTGTTTAAGGCAACAAAAAAATTAAAATAAGTTTCAATAATTTATGATAGCTAAAACAAATTAGTGTTAAATTATATAGTAAGCTGAATAATTATAAATCTTACTTATTTTAAGCATATATTGGATTAAAATTTAAAAATAAAATTATAATAATATTTAATAGTAATTAATATGGGAAATAAAAATGCTCAAAATGTTTTAACCGGCATGATTTTAGGTGCTATTGGAGGCCTGCTTGCAGGAGTTTTAATAGCACCTGATAAAGGAAAAAATACCCGTAAAAAGATAAAAAGTAGAGCAGAAGATTTGGGTGATAGCCTTAAAGATTCTTATCATAAATATAAAGATGAGCTGAGGGAAGGGTATGATAAGTACAAAAAAGAGTTTAATAGAAAAAAAGAGGAAAAAATTGATCATCTTGCAGAGGAATACGATGAATTGACAAAAAAATAAGTACTGAAAATTAAAAAGAGTCTGTTTTAATGACTCTTTTTTAGTTTTACCACTATATTTTAATTATGCTAGGTTTTTTAAAAAAATATATCAATAACAGAATTGAACTTTTAAAATTGGATTTGACAGAGACCATTTCCGGATTATTAAGTATAATAATTTGCATCATTATAATATTCAGTATAGGAATGATGTTTCTGTTTTTAGCCAGTTTGGCTTTTGGTATAATGATGGGTACTCATTTTAATAATATGGGTTTAGGGATTTTACTTATTTCCTGTATATATTTCATAATTTTTATTATTCTTCTTTCCAATTATTCAAATATTAGAAAATATATTATGAAAAAAATCATTGAATTGCATTTAAATGTAAAAGAAAATGAACTTAATGACAAAAACTAACGGAAAATACACATATGATGACTTTTTATTACGTAAGCGCGTATTAAAAAATGAGATTTTTGATATGGAGAATAAACTTTCACTAGAGCATTTACCCAAAGCATTAGGTTTAATTAGTGATAATGTACGAGATAAGGCTTTACATCTGGTCAACAGTCCCAGTCTCTTAAATTTGCTGATTAATTTTGCAATAGGATTCGGTACTGAAAAGATGGTATCAAAGTTTGTTAATAAGAAAACCCTATCAGGAAAATTAATTCTATTAGCTTCTTCGTATATAACTCCGATGCTACTATCAAAAGGTAAAAACGTTTTATCAAATATTCGTAATAAAAATCAAGCAAAAGCTTTAAATAATTTTACTGAATAGGATAAAATTTAATTGGGTTTTAGTAATGCTAGAAGAAATATCTATAATTTATTAAGTATAAAAATAAAAAAGGCTGTGTTTAAACAGCCCTTTTTATTTTTTAAATTTAATTATTTTAGCTTATCTAGTTAACTGCAGAAGATAATTCTGCGCCTGCTTTAAATTTAGCAACTTTCTTTGATGGAATTTTAATTTTAGCTTTAGTTTGAGGATTAATTCCTTCTCTTGCGCTTCTTTCAGAAACTGAAAAAGTCCCAAAACCTACAAGAGTAACTTTATCTCCTTTTTTTAATACATTAGTAACATTATTCAAAAATGAATCTAAAGCTTTTTTTGCTGCCGCTTTAGTAATATCAGCATCTGCTGCAATTGCATCAATTAGTTCTGATTTGTTCATGATGATTTAATTTTAATAAGGTTATTTATCTTAATTTAACAAAGGTAGTATTTTGTTTGGTAAAAACAAGCATATTCTCTCTTTTTTTCGTTCTAATAAAGAATACTTTACATTTTTAAGTAAATAATCATGCTATTTATTTATCCCTTATATTTAAAATAAAACCCTATCTGATATTAAATTACCATTTTCTGTATATTTTATAAGATCATTTTTAATAAAACTGTTAATCACTCCTTTTTCTCTTTCGGGATAGAGTAAATGAATGTTAGCTCCGGCATCAAGGGTAAAATACAAATGTGATTTAGAATCTTGTCTGAATTTCCAAACCTTATTGATAATTGCTAATGTATTAGGCTTAATCAAAATATAGGGAGGAGAGGAGGTCATCATCATGGCATGAAGTGTTAACGCTTCGTGTTCAACTATTTCACCGAATATTTCCAAATCTCCGGATTGTATAATTTTACAAATTTCAGATAAATTTTTACTTGCTTGTTTGAAACGTGAAGTTGCATAAGGATGCTCTTTCATTAAGCTATGGCCAATTGAGCTGCTAACTTGTTTATTTCCTTCATGTACCAATAATATTGTATCTTGAATTTCTTTAAAAATGGGGGATATTTCATAGGGAAAAGGAATGGCATATAAATCGGAACATGAAATAATATCCGGGCTTTTTCCCCATACAACCAGACCCTTGTAAATAGACCTGCACGCGCTTCCTGACCCTAGCCTAGCCAAAAAAGAAGCTTTCGTTAACTTAAATTCTTTAGTATTACTTTCTCCTAATAATTCACTCATATTCATAAGACATAATGCTAATGCACCAAAACCGGACGCTGATGAGGCAATTCCACTACTATGAGGGAAAGAATTTTTTGTATGTATTGTATATGAGTAATTATCAATAAATGGTAAATACTTTTTAATGGAACGAAAATAAGTATATATCTTTGAAGCAAATCCTTCTTGAATTTGATTATCAAGATACAATTTAACAGAAAAGTTATCTGATTTTTTAAATTTAATAGTAGTTTCTGTAAAACTTTCGGTGAGGGTGTAACTTATAGAAGGATTTGCAGGTAATTGCATATCAAATTTACCCCAATATTTGACTAATGCTATGTTTGAACTGCATTTAGCTTTAATTTCTCCATGTTCAATATTTTTATACGATTCATATGGGATAAAATTTTCTTCAGTCATTATTTAATTTTTTATATTGTAGATAATTTTTAGCATGCATTTTTAAAGAATCCTGAATAGGTATGAATGGATATGATAACACTTTTTTTATCTTGTCATTAGAGTATTTGTTTTGAGAAGTTAAAGCTAAAAAGGCAGGCTTACTTATTTTTCTCTTAATGGGTAATAAATGAGAAAAAAGAGATATTTTTTTAAGCATAAAATTGGATATTTTAACGGGAGGTTTTCTTTTAAACTCTTTTCTTAACATGAACATGAGATCCATATAAGAGACATTATCTGCAGTCAAAATAAATTTATCATTGTGTATAGTTGGATCATCCATGAGCCTAATGCATATTTCCGCAACATCTGAAGCATCAATAAACCCGGTATTACCTGTTGTATAATATGCTCGATTTGAATATGCTCTGTCATAAAGTATCCCATTACCTCGCTTCCAATTACCCGAACCTAACACTATACCCGGATGTACAACCAATACGTTTAATCCTTCTTGTGATCCTCTCCATACTTCCATTTCAGCTCCATATTTTGAGCATGCATAGGAAGAATGATTGAATTTAAAATTCCACTCAGCATTTTCATTGATATATAATTGCTCAAAATTGGAGTCTAATGTAGCTATAGAACTGATAAAACAAAATTTATATATATTATTGTTAATAGATAAATTTACCATATTTTGAGTTCCCTCAATATTTATTTTATGTAATTCTTTTTTATCTTTTTCTTCAAAACTAACTTTTCCGGCTACATGATATACTTCTGTTATATCGGAAAAAGCTTCTTGTAAAGATGTAATATCGAGAATATCTCCTTTTACCCATTGTAATGATTCAAATAATTTTTTAAATCTTTTTGGCTCATATAATCTAAACAAGTCATAAACCTCATGTTTGGAAGAATCAGTTCTATATAAAACTTTAACCTGCTTAGATTTACCGGCTAACTTTAGTAATAGGTAGCTACCTACTAAACCCGTACCTCCTGTAACTAATATCATAATGAATTGCTAAATTACTGATTTTTAATTATATTTCTCATTGAACTTAGGATAAATTTTTGAATTCTTTAGCAATAAGTTTTATTGAATTTTACCAATTACTATTTTTTCAAATTCTGCATACGATTAATCTAATTAACTTTTAAAAAATATATAAATTATTTATACCTTAATATAATTATTTGTAAAAATACTATTTTAAAATATATTTTTTTAGATTTAGTAAATTATATGACAAGTTAAATTAAAACTTGATATTATTGTAAAGAAGCTTTAAGTATGAATGAATATTTATAATAAGGTCAAATTGTTAACAATTGCATACACAATTGTAAAATTATGATCATGTTGATTTTATATTATAATTTATATGTACTTGTGTTGATACTCTAATTGTGAAAGAGAATAAATCAAGTTTATGCATCTAAAATTAATTTTTATAAAATGCATATTTGAATCAATTCATAATTGTATTATATCAATGAAATTATATTTATATTATTAATAATAAAAATGCCTGTAATAATTTACAGACATTTTTATTATTTTTTTTGAAAAAACATAATTGGATTCATCCAATATTGAATCGGCTTTATTTCAGATAAATATAAACTTATAATCGCAATTACCATTGCTAATGGAAACTCAAAAAGAATTGGATAAGATATGTTTATTGGAGGAAGCAAATACATTCTGATTCCCGCGATAGTAAATATAACACAAGGATGCACTAAAAATATACCAAAAGAATATTTCCCTAATTTATAGAAATAATCTGTGGCCAAATTTATCACACAATTAATACTGATTATACTAATTAAGTAGAAAGAAGCTCTATATAATAATCCTTGGAAAACAGTTGGATAAGTAGATTTATAAGAACCCTCTCCAAAAGTAGACATTACAAAATAAAATAGGTTTTTACTCAGAAATAAACCAATAAATATTATCAATAATATAATAATTGGAAATATGGGTTTAATTTTTCTAATTCTATTGAACATTTGTTCATTGCAATAATAACCTAAAACAAAATACGGGAAAAAGGTTATAACTCTAAATGCATTTAATTGTATATCAATAAAACCAAATAATAAAGGTACGATTAAAGATACACTGAATACTAAAGGGAATTTTAAATTAAATTTTGCAATATAGTATATAAGTAATCTCCAAACTAAGAGTCCAACTACATACCAAAGTCCTCCATAAGGAAGAATAAAAATAGAAATGATTTTTTCAATAATATTAAATCGTTCAGGCGGAAGTGTTACCGCTTGTACAATTATAAAAGGTATGGAATAGGTTAGTTGGGCTGCTAAGTAGGTGAGACCTAAAGATTTAAAAGACCTTTTATATTTATCCCATGTAACATTTTTTGAAAAATAGCCGGATATAAATATAAATAGTGGCATAGTGAAAGTCGAGAGAAAACTAACTAAGACTGCTGTTCCTCTATCTTTGTAAAGATTTTCAGTAGTATGAGCATATACTACAATACAAACTAATATAAATTTCAAAGAGTCAAAAGTCTTATTCCTGTTCATTGTTTATAAAGCAATTAAAATAGCGACGGCAAAACTATAAATATAATACTAAATGTCCAAATTATTAAGTGTATTATAAAAAAATTTATTTAACAAGTTAGATTTTATATATTAAATTATATAAAAAAAACAGATATCATAATCTTAATACCTGATAATTGGTATATTGTTATATTAATTAAAATTTATTTGCTAATATAGTACAATATTTTAAAATAAAAAGTAATATGTCATAATATTTTGGTAATATTATATTATATTATCTATGCTTTTTCTTTTTTTTATTTTCTGAGATTTGAATTGAGAAGGAGTTTGTCCGGTCATTTTTTTAAATTGAGCAGAAAGATGGGCCACACTGCTGTATCCTAACCTATAAGAAATTTCTGATAAATTTAATTCTTTATAAGACAATAATTCTTTTACCTTTTCAATTTTTTGTAGGATAATATAATGTTCGATGGTTATGCCTTCAATAGTTGAAAATAGTTTACTTAGATAAGAGTAATCTTTATTTAATTTTTCAGATAAAAATTCTGAATAGGTAATAGATTGTGCTTTATGTTCTCGAATTTGAGAAATTAATATTGACTTTATCTTTTCAATTATTTTTTGATTAGAATCACTAATAAGTTCAAAACCAAGTTTTTCCAATTTGATGTTAAATATATGCTTCTCTTCATCACTCATTTCATCATTTAAAGTAACTTCTCCCAGCTCAATATTGACAGGTTTTATATGAATTTCTTTCAAAATTTCCTTAACTGCAAGAATACATCGAGCACAAACCATATTTTTAATATATAAAGTCATACTTGAAATTTTATACAAATGTAATGCCTAAATTCATCAATATAAAGTAAAGCTTATTAACATTTATTCTTATTTATAAGATAAATTTCAGTGCCTGATAATAAATTGTTTTTTAAATTTGTATAAAAAAATGGCATTATTGGCACCTTCCATTCTTTCTGCTAACTTTGGTAATTTAGATAAAGATTTGGATATGATTAATTCGAGCGAAGCCGATTGGTTTCATATAGATATTATGGATGGGGTATTTGTTCCTAATATCTCTTTTGGGTTTCCGGTTTTAGAAGCAATCAATAAAAAAGCTAAAAAGATTAAGGATGCTCATTTAATGATCATTAATCCTGATCAATATTTTCAAACTTTTAAAAAGTTAGGTATAGATTATATAACTATCCATTATGAAGCATGTATACATCTAAATAGAACTATTCAAGAAATTAAAAATTTGAATATGAAAGCCGGTGTAGCGTTGAGTCCTCATACTAATACAAATTTATTGGAAGATATTATTGATGATTTGGATTTAGTGTTAGTGATGAGTGTAAATCCCGGATTCGGCGGTCAAAAATTTATTGAAAATACTTATAGAAAGATAGCCAGTTGTAAGGATCTTATTATTCGAAAAAATTCCAAAGCATTGATACAAGTTGATGGAGGAGTCTGCTTAGAAAATGCAAAAAAACTTACTGATTCCGGAGCAGATGTATTGGTTGCCGGAAGTTGTATTTTTAATGCTAAAGATCCTTTACAAATGATAAAAGATTTAAAAATAAGTACTAAATAAGTTCATTGAAAATTTTAATGAAAGATAAAAAAATTCATTTTATCATCAACCCAATATCCGGTAAAGGAATAGGTAGTAAGGTAAAAAATAGGATTGAAGAAATTTTTGTAAACTACAATAAACAAATCAAAGTAACAAGAAAAAAAGATGATGGGTATAACTATGCATTGCAATCCATTGAAGATGGGGCTGACATTATCGTCAGTTGTGGTGGAGACGGAACCCTCAATGAAGTTGCAACAGCCTTAGTAAATAAACAAGTCTCATTAGCGATCGTACCGATAGGATCCGGAAATGGATTGGCAAGACATTTAAATATCCCTCTTGCTTTTGAAGATTCTTTACAATTGATAAAATCTTCCAAGAAAATTATAAAAACAATTGATTGTGGAAAGATTAACGATAAGTATTTCTTTAGTAATGCCGGTATAGGCTTTGATGCCACCATCGTGAATGTTTATGCACACCAAAAGAAAAGGCAATTATTGGGATATGTTAAAAGTTCAATACTAAGTATATTTAAATTTAAGCCCATTCAAATTGATTTGCATTCTGAAGTAAAAAATTATAAGGGAAAAGCTATGATGTTAAATATCTCTAACAGTAATTGTTTAGGATATGGTTTTTCCATATCACCTAATGCCTCATTACAAGATGGAAAATTTGATATTAACTTGATAGCTCAATGTTCCTGGAGTGTATTTGGTTTACTGGGTATAGGATATTTATTTAAAGCTAATTTAGGGAGTAAGAAAAAAATGTTTTTTAAATCCAATCAATTAGAAATTTATTTTGATTCTAATTTTTTACAAATTGATGGTGAATATATACCCGAATCAACTAAAAAACTGAATATTTGCTTATTGCCTAAATCAGTTAAGGTGTTAGTAGGTTAAAATAATTAATACATTCATAATTTGTGCTGCTTATTGTCAATATTCCATCACGTAATTTATGCATAATAAATTAAGAAGTATACTATACTACATTTCTACAAGTTTTCCGATTAAGTGAAACAATTAGTTCACTTAAAGTTTAGATAAACTCCAGAATAGTTTAAATTATAATAAAATTAGAATAGTTATCAATTAGTTATTTAATATGATATACATGTAGAATATATTTATATCAATATACTTATAAATTAAAAAATAAGATTATTTTTTTTTAAATAATTACTTACTAATTGATATATAATTTATAATATAAAAAATATTTACTTTGAAGGTATTATCAAAATCATTAGATTTGAACCTGTTCAGTAAATAAAATATACCCGTTTAAAGCAAAAAATAAAATGGACCAATTTTCATTTTTAAATGCAATCAATTTAGAACATATAGATGAATTGTACCAAAAATATTTAAGATTTCCCGATAGCATAGAACCCAGCTGGAGAAGTTTTTTTCAAGGATTTGATTTTGCAAACAAATTCTATAATAAAATATCTATCAATAAGTTGAATAACGATACTAACTCTTTTAATAGATGCGAAATTTCGGAAGATATAATAAGAGAATTTAAAATAATAAATTTGATAAATGGTTACAGAACAAGAGGTCATTTGTTTACTAAAACGAATCCGGTTAGACAAAGAAGAACCTATACTCCCGATTTAAGTATTGAAAATTTCGGTCTTAGTGAGTCAGATTTAACAGTACCCGTTAATGGTAAAATAATAGGGGTGGAAGGCGAATATACCCTAAAGGAAATAATTGATATACTTAATAAAGAATATTGCAGCTCCATTGGTATAGAATACATGTATATTCGAAAACCCGAAGAAATTCTTTGGATTCAGAATTGGATAAACCAAAACTTTAATCAGCCGGTATTGGATGTAGAAGAGAAGAAAAGAATATTAAAAAAATTGTCACATGCCGTTGCTTTCGAAAACTTCTTACATACCAAATTTGTAGGTCAAAAAAGATTTTCTTTAGAGGGAGGAGAAACTTTGATTCCCGCATTAGATGAAATTATTAATCATTCATCAGAATTGGGAGTTGAAGAAATTGTTATCGGAATGGCACATAGAGGTAGATTAAATGTTTTAGCCAATATATTTAATAAATCATATTCACAAATATTTACTGAATTTGAAGGGAAAGATTACTTAGAGACTATATTTTCAGGAGATGTAAAGTATCATTTGGGTGCCTCTAATAATTATATTACAAAAAAAGGTAAAACCGTAAAAATAAGTTTAGCTCCTAATCCTTCGCATTTGGAAACAGTGGATGCTATTGTTGAAGGAATCGTAAGAGCCAAAACAGACCATGACTATCAAGAAGATTACGGTAAAGTAATGCCTATACTTATACATGGAGATGCTGCAATCGCCGCACAAGGTATTGTGTATGAAGTAATCCAAATGATGAACTTGGAGGGTTATAAAACAGGAGGAACCATTCATATAGTAATCAATAATCAGATAGGGTTTACCACCAATTATTTAGACGCACGTTCCAGCACCTATTGTACAGATATTGCCAAAACGGTTTTATGTCCGGTGCTGCACGTAAATGCAGACGATGCGGAAGCAGTAATTCATGCAATACGATTTGCATCCGATTATAGAAATACTTTTAACAAAGATGTTTTTATTGACCTCCTAGGATATAGAAAATATGGACATAATGAAGGCGATGAGCCACGATTTACACAACCACAATTATATAAAATAATTGAAAATCATCCGAATCCCAGAGAGATTTACCGGGCAAAGCTTGAAAAAGATGATATCATTACCAAAAAAATGGTAGCTGATAGTGATGAAGAATATAGAAAATTGCTGGATAAGAATTTGGAAGTTTCTAAAGAAATAGAACAAGCTACCATTGAATTATTCATGCAACATGAACGAAAAGACTTTGATAGAGTAGGAGCCACTGAGCTTTTAGCTTCCGTAGATACCACTTTTCCATTGGATAAACTGCGTTCCATAGCATATAAAATAACCGAAGTTCCTGAAGGAAAGAACCTTTTTAATAAAACCAAACGTTTACTGAAACAAAGGCGGGATATGATAGAAATTACCCATAAAATTGACTGGGGAATGGTAGAATTACTGGCTTACGGAACTTTACTTACAGAAGGACATCATGTTCGATTATCCGGAGAAGATGTTGAAAGAGGAACTTTTTCACATCGACACGCGGTAATAAAAACTGAAGATACAGAAGAAGAAATTATTCTTTTAAATAGCTTAAATACAAAAGCAAAATTTTATGTTTATAATTCTTTACTATCAGAATATGGAGTTTTGGGATTTGAATATGGCTATGCTATGACTTCTCCTTATTCGCTTACTATTTGGGAAGCGCAGTTTGGAGATTTTGCTAACGGAGCACAAATTGTGATTGATCAATACCTGTCGGCTGCAGAAGATAAATGGAAAATGCAAAACGGATTAGTAATGTTGTTACCTCATGGCTTTGAAGGCCAAGGTGCAGAACATTCTTCGGCGAGGATTGAGCGATTTTTGTCATTATGTGCTAATGGAAATATGTATGTGGTAAATGCAACTACTCCGGCAAATTTCTTTCACTCATTAAGAAGGCAATTGAAAACTAATTATAGAAAACCGTTAATTGTTTTCTCCCCCAAAAGCTTATTAAGACATTCTCAAGTAGTGTCTACCTTAGATGAATTAGCTGAAGGAGGATTTAAGGAAGTAATTGACGATGCAAAGGCTGATGTAGAAAAAGTAACCCGTATAGTTCTTTGTTCAGGTAAATTGTTTTATGAATTGGATAAGAAAAGAGATGAACTTAATGAAGAACGAATTGCCATAGTGCGTTTAGAACAATTATATCCCTTACATTGGGATAAAATACATCAGGCATTAAATAAATATACTTTTAGAAAAGAATTAATTTGGGCACAAGAAGAACCGGAGAATATGGGAGCATGGTGGTATATACTTAAAGAATTTAGAAAATTTAATATAAAAGGTATATATACATCCGAAAGTAGTTCTCCTTCACCGGGCTCTCATAAAAGATACGATAAAATACAGAAAAATCTGATTAATTCTGTGTTTGAAAATGTAAAATAAACCCTTAAAATAAAATATTAGAACTTATGATATTTGAAATGAAAATTCCCTCTCCCGGGGAATCAATAACAGAAGTAGAAATTTCAACCTGGTTGGTTAAAGATGGAGATTACGTGGTAAAAGATCAGACTATAGCAGAAATAGACAGTGATAAAGCCACATTGGACCTTCCGGCGGAAGCTTCAGGTAAAATAATTTTGAAAGCTCAAGAAGGTGATACAATTCAGGTAGGACATATTATATGCTTAATCGATACGGATACCGTTAATACAATAAATGACAATATAGATACTATACAAAATGAAAAAGAAGGAGCTGCTCATACAAAAGATTCTGGAAACTATCAAGAATTACCGTCAAATTCTTATGCAAAAGGAACCTGTTCACCGGCTGCCAGAAAAATAGTTAAAGAAAAAAATATTTCCCCTGCCGATATACAAGGAACAGGAAAAGATGGAAGAATTACTAAGAATGATGCATTACAAGCTGTACCGTCCCTGGGAAACTCAACAGGTAATGGAGTCAGGACCTATCAATCAGTTAAGTTATCGGCTCTTAGAAGAAAAATAGCTGAAAGATTGGTATCCGTTACAAACCAAACCGCCATGTTGACCACTTTTAATGAAGTGGATATGAGTGAAATTTATCGTATAAGAAATCAATATAAAGAGGAATTCAAAAATAAACACAATGTAGGTTTAGGCTTTATGTCTTTTTTTACTTTAGCTGTTGTAAGAGCATTGCAGCTTTTTCCGGATGTAAATTCAATGATTGACGGGGATAATAAAATCACCTATGATTTTCAAGATATCAGCATAGCTGTATCCGGTACTAAAGGATTGATGGTTCCGGTGCTTAGAAATGCAGAAACGATGACATTTAGGGGAGTGGAGCAAAATATAAAGAATCTTGCAGATAAAGTCAGAGACGGAAGAATTACCGTGGATGAAATGACCGGAGGAACATTCACTATTACTAATGGAGGAGTCTTTGGATCCATGTTATCCACACCTATCATAAATCCACCACAAAGTGCAATTCTTGGAATGCATAACATTATAGAGCGACCTGTTGTTAAAAATAAACAAGTTGTTATTGCCCCCATGATGTATATCGCTCTCTCTTATGATCATAGAATTATTGATGGAAAAGAATCAGTTAGCTTTCTGGTAGCAGTGAAAGATGCTCTTGAAAATCCTTTGGAACGCTTGATGAATAATAATATAAATAAGGCATTAGAATTATAAAAAATAATATAGCTGATGTTTGCGGTTGTATTCATGTAATACTTTTTTATTATATAAATAATACATCATAAAAGCAAGCATTTAATATATGTTAATATGAAAAGAATACATTTATTCATTATTATACTATTTTCCTTTTATATTTTATCAGGTCAAGAATCAGACAGGAAAAAACTAGAAGAATTTTTATCAAAACAACAAGATTTAACATTTGAAAAAATAGAAACTTTAAAAGGTGGTCCCTTAAAATATAAATTATCAATTAAACAACCCTTAGATTGGTCGGATCCGCTTAAAAATTATTTTAACCAACAGGTCATCTTGACGCATACAGGTTTTAATAATCCCATGGTAATGGACACGCAAGGTTATCAGATGTATAATGTTAAAAACGAGTTACAGCAAATATTAAATTCAAATTTCTTAAATATAGAACATAGATATTTTGGAGAGTCCACACCCGATTCAATCATTTTTAGCTGGAAATATTTGACTCTTAATAATGTAGCTCATGATTTACATCATATAAATGAAATATTTAAAAAAATATATGGAGAAAAATGGATAAGTACAGGTATTAGTAAAGGTGGCCAAACAACAATCTATTATCGGTATTTTTTTCCGGAGGACGTAGATGTATCTATTCCTTATGTGGCTCCCATAAATTATTCACTAGAAGATCCCAGAATATATGATTTTTTAGACCATGTGGGTACTGAAAAATGCAGAAAAAAAATTAAAGATTTTCAACTGTTTTTACTACGTAATGAAGAAGAAGCGTTAAAATACGTAAAAGCATATTCTGATATGAAAGGTCTTACATATAATTATGTAGGATCAATAGGCAAAGCATTTGAATATACTGTTTTGGAATATCCATTTTCATTTTGGCAATGGGGATATTCATGTGATTCCATATCTCAATTAATCGATATTGCCCAAGGAGTAGATTATCTTATTAATTCAGTTGATATAAGTTTTTTTAGTGATCAGGAAATAAAACAATATGCCCCCCATTATTATCAGGCAGCCGTGGAAATGGGATATTACGGTTATGATGTTTCACCATTTAAAGACTATTTAAATTATTTTAATGAAAATCCTTTGGCAGTATTTCCACCTAAAGAAGCTGGAAAAATAACTTTTTCGTCGAAACTCAATGCGAACTTAAAAAATTGGTTAAATTCTAATGGGAATAATTTCATATACATTTATGGAGAATTGGACACCTGGAGTGCCACAAAAGTTATACCTACACACAATACCAATTCCATTATATTGGAACTTGTCGGAGCTAACCACGCATCTGCTAGAATCAAAAATATGAATCAGGCCATGAGGCAGCAAATTAGTGATATTTTATATCAATGGATAGGTATTAGACCGAACTATGATCTTCTATATTAAAATAGTCTAATAAAATTTTAAATAGAAAATTAGATCTGAATTTTATTATACCTCGAAGAAATAGATTTTGTAATTCAAGATTTATATATCATAATTTTTTTTATTCATTTAATTTTAATACGATTTAATTGAAATTAATATAGTAATTGAGTAAATAATAAAAAATTTATTTATCAATAATTAATAAGATATAAATAATATTATTGTGTAAAAATAGACTTTTATATAGTAATAATTAATTGACAAATTGTAAAATGCATATATTTTAATTAATATTTAATTAACAAAAATTCTGCATATAAATTATAATTTTGTGAAGTCATTATATTTTATAATGAAATGGACAAAACAAGTTATAATTTTAAAAAGTAATAAATTTGCAATTTTTAAAATCTGGATGAAAAAATGGAAAAAGGAAAGAAGAAGAAAAGAATATTTAGAGATGCATTTGGTCACTGGTTTGTCCTAAAAAGATTTCTCATATTTACCTTTGGGGTAATATCTTATAATAGGTTCAACGGATTTAATAAATTGAAACTTAAAGGAACAGAAAATCTTTTAAAACTCCCGGATACCAATGTATTATTTGTATCCAATCATCAAACCTATTTTGCGGATGTATTTGCTATGTACCATGTATTTGGGGCCGTAAAGCATGGCTATATTGACACAATTAAAAATCCCATATATCTGTTAGACCCCAAAATAGATCTATATTATGTGGCGGCAAAAGAAACCATGAATAAGGGAATACTAGCAAAATTATTCTCCTTGGCCGGTGCTATAACCGTAAAACGAACCTGGAGAGATGCCGGCAAAAATGTAAACCGAATAGTGGATATGAGTGAGATTGATAATATTTTGAAGGCTTTGAATAGTGGATGGGTAGTTACATTCCCACAAGGTACCGTAACCCCTTGGTCTCCCGGTAGAAGAGGGGCTGCAAAAATTATTAAAAAAAATAAGCCCATTGTAATTCCGGTTGTAATCGATGGATTTAGAAGGGCTTTTGATAAAAAAGGTCTGATAGTAAAAAAACGGGGAGTTGAACCTAAAATGACATTTAAAGCCCCTTTGGAGATAGATTATGAGAACGAAAATGCAAATGAAATACTGGCAAAAATTATGATAGCAATAGAGCAAGATCCAAGTTTTTTAAAAGTCAAAACAGTTGAGGAATTAGAAGCAGAAAGGGAAGAAGAAAAAACCAGATCATTCTTTGAGCTTTAATTTATCACTAAGATAAAAAAAGACAACTATATTTAACTGTCATTTTTAGTTTAAAAAAGTATCTTTGTTTTGAAAAATATCGATAAATGAAAATACATTTTATTGCGATAGGTGGAAGTGCCATGCATAATTTGGCTTTAGCCTTAGCTCAAAAAGGCTATACTATTACAGGTTCAGACGATGCGATTTTTGAACCCTCTCTTTCAAGATTAAAAAAACAAGGTATTGCACCGGATCAACTGGGATGGTTTCCAAGCAAGATTACTGCGGATCTAGATGCTGTAATTCTAGGTATGCATGCACACTCAGACAATCCGGAGCTTCGAAGAGCAAAAGAATTAAATTTAAAAATTTATTCATATCCTGAATTTTTATACGAACAATCTAAAAATAAAACTCGGGTGGTAATTGCAGGTTCTCACGGCAAAACCACTATAACCTCTATGATTCTCCATGTTCTAAACTATCATCATGTAGATGTCGATTTTATGGTTGGGGCTCAATTGGAAGGTTTTGATACTATGGTTAAACTAACAGATCATAATGAATTTATGGTATTAGAAGGAGATGAATATTTGTCTTCACCGATAGATTTACGTTCCAAATTTTTATTATACCAACCCAATATTGCTTTAATCAGTGGGATCGCTTGGGATCATATCAATGTTTTTTCAACTTTTGAAACTTATAAACAACAATTTATATCTTTTGTAAGTAGCGTAAGTCAAGGAGGTGCTTTAATCTATAACGAAGAAGATAAAGAAGTCGTAGACGTTGTGGAGCAATCAAATAATTATATAAAAAAATTTCCTTATCACACACCCGGTTATGCAATAAGAGATGAAAAAGTATACTTGCAAACATCTGAGGGAGAATTACAGTTGTCCTTATTTGGAAGACATAATCTTTTGAATTTGGAAGGAGCTCGGCTGGTATGTAATCAAATAGGTATTCAGAATGAAGAATTTTATGAAGCAATTATATCTTTTAAAGGAGCTTCTCAAAGACTGGAAAAAATATATGAAACAAAAGATTATATAGTATATAAAGATTTTGCACATGCTCCCTCAAAAGTGTTGGCAACAGTTAAAGCAGTTAAAGAAAATTTTTCCCATAAGCGCCTGGTAGCTTGTTTAGAATTACATACTTACAGCTCACTAAATCCTGAATTTTTAAAACAATACAAATATTCGTTAGAAGAAGCTGATGAAGCAATTGTTTTCTATAGTGAAGAAGCATTGAAAATTAAAAGAATGGAGCCGATTTCAGAAGAATTAATTAAAAATTCTTTTAAAAAAAGTGGTTTAAAAGTCTTTAGTGATTCTATATCATTGGAAAAATATTTAAAAGAAATTGATAAAACTAATTCTGTTTTTCTAATGATGAGCTCAGGAAATTATGGAGGCATAAATTTGAATTCAATTTTTAAATGAGTATTATTCTATAGATAAATATAGAAAACAAAAATCACTCTTATTAAGCTGATAAAAAGTGAGAAATACTTGTTTTTTATTTTCCATTTTGTGTCATTATTGTACACATACTCCTATAACTCAAATCATTTTTTGTATGTTTTTTGTATTAAAAATCAGGTATGTTGTAAACATGCAAACGGGTTATACATAACAAGGTATAAGGAATGGGGATAGTAAGAAAACAAAAAAACGGTATTTTAAGCCGTTTTTACATGGTTTTGCCCTGTTATGCAGGAGCTTGGCTACATAGGTATTTTATTAATCCTAATGTATCTTTTGTTTTGTTCATGGCTTCGAGGTAAAAACAATCTGAAATGCGCTAGTAATCGGCCTTTTTCGCCTTTTTTTATTTCTTTATTTGGGTGTTATTTGAATTAGAGAGTATAATTTCTATATATCATGTCTGAATGAAATAAAACAACAACTATAATGTTGCTATAGTTTTTTGAAAATATGGATTAATACATATGTTAAAAAATAATAAGTTAATATTATTTTAGTAATTCAAGAGCTTGTTTTCTAGCATTTTCAGTGATATTTGAACCACTTATTAGCTGTGCAATTTCCTCTACTCTTTCCTCGTGATTCAGTAAACGTATTCGAGTTTGAATTTCTCCCGAATTTTCTGTTTTTTCAACCTTAAAATGACTGTTTCCCTTTGCAGCTACTTGAGGTAAATGGGTAATGGAAATTAATTGCATGGATGAGGCCATTTGCTGCATTAATTTTCCCATTTCATTTGCTATTCGACCAGAAACACCGGTATCAATTTCGTCCAAAATTAAAGTTGGCAATGCTTCTTTTTCAGACATAATTTTTTTTATGGCTAACATAACTCTAGAACGTTCGCCGCCTGATATGGCTTTAGCTATTGGTTGTAGAGGTATACCGGCATTTGCGGAAAATAAAATACGAACGATGTCTGTGCCATATACAGTAAAATTATCCGATTTTTGAATGGAAATTTCAATTTTGGATTTTTCCATTCCTAAATAAGAAAGGTTTGAAAGTATTTTGTTTTCTAATTCAGGAATATGTTTAGCTCTAATGTTGTGAAGAAACTCCGCTAAATTAGCAAGTTGTGAAGAAAGTGCTTTAATTTTTTCTTGACATGCTAGGATTTGATTTTCCAAATTCAGCAAATCAGAGGTATCTTTGGATAAAGAATCACGTATTTCTTTCAATTCCTCTATACTGTTTACTTTGTGCTTACTATATAAAGAATGAATTAAATCAATTCTTTGCATAAGTTCTTCATATCGCAACGGATTAAAGTCTAATTTTTCCAGAAAAAATTCGGATTCAGAAGAAATATCTTGTAACTCCAGCCTAATACTACTTATTCTTTCTGATAATTTCATTAAATCGGAAGAATACTGAGAACCTTTATCCATACGGGAACATATTTCTCGTAATTGATTTAAAACACCAAGTTCATCATTATTAAGAATTTGTTTGATTTCAGTTAATATTTGAGCTAAATACTCTGAATTTTTCATTAAATTCAACTCATTTTCTAATTCAATATAATTGATTGAATCTAATTGGGAGTTGATCAACTCTTCTAATAAATAATTTTTATAATCAATCTCTTCCTTACCTAAAATCAATTTATCCTTTAAGTAGGTGAGCTTATTTTTTTCAAAGACGTATTTATGATAAACATTTTGATACTCTTTCAAATCTAAGGTAGTGCCCGAATAATTATCCAATAGATGAAGTTGGAATTTTTCATTCATAAGGTCTGATGAATCAAACTGAGAATGAATATCAATTAACTTTTTGGTCAAAGATTGTAATATAGTTAATGTAACCGGAGTATCATTAATAAAAGCCCTTGATTTACCGGAGGGTAATATTTCCCTTCTTATAATTGTGTTGGAATCAAAATCCAATTCGTTTTGAATAAAAAATTTACCAAATAGTTCATTATCCAACGTAAATTCCGCCTCTACGAAGCATTTTTCTTCGACATTTTTCAAAGATTTGTAATCTGCCCGTTCACCTAAGACTAATTTTAATGCTCCTAAAATTATGGATTTACCAGCCCCGGTTTCACCTGTAACAGTTACCATACCGGAGGGAAAGTCAATATCCAGCATATCTATCAATGCATAATTACGAATTGATAAATGACATAGCATAAATTTTAATTTTTAATTTTATTCCAGTAATCGTTACTATTTATTGGATTTATTTTTTGTAACAGAGTTTTTAATTCGGAAATGTTAATAGATGTAACCGGAATTCCGCCGGAGAAAATATTTGCTATTTCTTCGCGTTTTGCGGTTAAAAATAGATCTAAGGGATAAAACTGATAATTGGAAGAATATTCATTTAACTTCATTAAATAGGTTGCAATATGAGTTTTAGCTTGTAATTCATTGGAAGACATCACATCCAATCCCAAACGATGATAATTGTATGAAATATTTCTTAACATTTTTGATTTATCATTGACAATATCAGCAATAAGAGAACCTCTGGTTTTGGGACCATCAAAAGTATTCCATCCATTGTATCCCTGATTTATGGAATTATCCGATATTTTTTGAGCTTTATCAAAGTATTCAGTTCCGCCATATCTGGAAAATGTATCAGCATCATATCCAAGAATCATATAAATATAAAATGCAATTACATCGGTTAAATTTTTTCCACTGAAACGGGTTTCATTAAATACTAAGTTTTCGGATTCAATATAGTTAAATGTGAAATTGGTATCTTGATAATTTAGTACCGGAGTTATATAGGAAGAGTTATATACCGGTCTGCTGGATTGTATTAATAAAGTGGCTTTAAATTTATCTGTTGAAATCCTTTCATCAATAATAATTCCAAATGAACATTTAATACGTTCCTTCATTAACAATTTTTTATCCTGGATCCAATCTGTATTATTGATAAATTCTTTCAAATCTTTTTTCAATGTAGTAAAAACTTGATTGTTCGATCCTTGAACTTTACTAAAATTAATATTAACATCAGCCAATAGTTGTTGACAAGTAGCAAAAAGTGGTAATAACAGCAATAAAGTAAATAAAAATATATGTTTCATAACTTCAGGTTTTAATTTTTTCATGAATAGATTTTAAAATATTTTCAGCTACTTTTTCTTTGGTTTGAAGATCAAAATACTCTATATTCCCTTTATTGTCTAAAATGGTTATTTTATTGGTATCGTAAGAAAATCCGGCGCCTTTATCTTGTAAAGAATTTAAAACAATCATATTTAAATTCTTTTGTTGTAATTTTTTAAGAGCATTTTCCTCTTCATTATTAGTTTCAAGGGCAAATCCAACCAGAAATTGATTTCTTTTAGAAGCACCTAACTCTAAAAGTATATCTTTATTTTTTATTAAAGGTAAAGAAAATGATTCTTCATTTTTCTTAATTTTAATTTTAGATATTGTCTCAGGTCTATAATCGGATACTGCTGCAGCCATAATAACAATATCAATATTATTGTGATAATAGTCAATAACAGCTTGATACATTTCTTCAGAAGACATTACATTTATTCTTTCAATAGAAGAATAATGGGAAAGTTTTTGAGAGCAAGGACCGGATATTAGCGTAACATCTGCTCCTAACTTTTCGGATGCTTTAGCTATCTCGAAGCCCATTTTACCTGAAGAATGATTTCCTATAAATCGTACAGGATCAATAGGTTCATAAGTAGGACCGGCTGTAATCAAAATTTTCTTTTTATAGAAAATTAAATTTTTTCTTGCGAAATTTTCAATAAAATTTAAAATTTCTTCCGGTTCAGCCATTCTTCCTTCTCCCTCCAATCCACTGGCAAGTTCTCCTTTATTAGGAGGAATTAGGATATCTCCTTTTTGTTGAAGTTTTTCAATATTTTCTTTATTGAATGGATTTTTATACATGTCTAAATCCATTGCAGGAGCAAAGAAAACAACATTCTTTGCAGATAAATAGGTAGCTAAAGCTAAATTATCAGCTTTAGCACTTGCCATTTTAGACAAAGTATTAGAAGTTGCAGGGGCTACTACTATATAATCAGCACTTAAAGCTAAATCAACGTGATTGTTCCATTGTCCTGTTTTACCATCAAAAAATTGTGTATATACAGGATTTTTTGATAGAGTTGATAGTGTTAGCGGAGTTATAAAATTATGAGCCTCGGGGGTCATAATGATTTGAACTTCACACCCTCGTTTCACGAAAAGTCTTACAAGGGAAGCTGTCTTATAGGCAGCTATGCCACCCGTTATTATTACTATTATCTTTTTCCCTTCTAAAACCGACATTTGAAAAATGGATATTATGCGTCTGTTTTTCTAAAATAAACTTCGTTATCTAACCATTCTTGTATGGCAATTAACGTAGGTTTAGGTAATCTTTCATAATATTTAGAAACCTCAATTTGCTCTCTATTTTCAAATATTTCATCAAGAGAATCGCTGTTAGAAGCAAATTCATCCAATTTTTGATTTAAGTCATTTTTTATAATAGTATTGATTTGTTCCGCTCTTTTACCTATGATCACTATAGCTTCATAAATGTTACCTACTTTACTTTCAATTTGTTGTCTGTTGAAAGTAACGGTTGTGTTGGGAGCATTTAATTCTTTTAAATTCATATTTTACTTGGTGTATATAATTAGTTAACTTATTTTATTTTTTCTTTCTTTTTCTGCCGATTTTAATTTATCTTCAGATTGATCTTTTGCTTCATTAATGTTATTTTCTTTATTTTGATAAGTAATTCTAGCATTCTCCAATCGATTGTTTAATCTTTTGGCTTCATCTAAATAATCAGAATTTGGGAACAATTTGCAGAAATTATTATATGAATTAACGGCATCGTTAATTCTTTCATTTTGCAATCTATGTATAGAATTTACAGCTAATTCTGTTTTTGCTCTCAATGAATAAATTAAAATATCTTCACGCAATTTAGTATCCGGAAAATCGCTCAATACATTATCAAAAGAAATAATGGCAGCCTTATATTCCGTTACTTTGTATAAGGTTTTAGCATTTTCAAAGGCCTTCTTTTCCAATTTTCTTGTCAAATCATCCATCATTCGGTTGCATTCTGCAATCTTATCCGAATTAGGATACGTATCAATATATAGTTGTAATTCTTTTAACGCATCACGCGTATTAGTTTGATCAAGATTATAATCAGGGGAATCTACATAGTAACAATAAGCAGCCATATATGCTGCTTCATCAGCTCTTGAATCCTTAGGATACGACATCACAAAATTTTTAAATTGATGAGCCGCAAGTCTGTAGTTTTTATCCAGGTAATTTAAGTATGCGGTTCGATAAGAAACTTCAGGAGCTTCATCTGTTCCTACTATAAATTTGTTTGCGTATTCGTATAAGCTTATGGCTTGAGAATATTTTTTTCTTTGTTCATATTCTTCAGCAACTTTTAATATCAAGTTTTTATCAGTACTTTTCAAAGCTTGATTTAATCTTCTCTCACAACTAATTAAAAGGAGAAATGATAAACCTAGTAGAGGTATTTTTTTCATCTAACTACAAAATTACATCTTTTTATAATTTAAAACAAATAAATAACATTTATTGGTATAAATGATGGATATAGTAAATAGCTAATAAATAGACAGGTAAACCCTTATTGCAATAAAATTTAAGATAGGATAGATAATTTTTCTAATTCTTTTTCTAATTTATCGATAAGTTTAGCAGACGCAGGAGTTAATGGTAAACGTGTATAAGGTTTACAAATTCCTTTAAGAGATAATAATGCTTTTATGCCGGAAGGATTTCCTTCAGCAAAAATTAATTCAAATAGATTTTTTATTTTATAATGAATTTTATATGCTTGATCCACTTTCCTGTCTAACCCCATCATCATCATTTGAGAAACTTCATGAGGAAAGGCTTGACCCAAAACGGATATTACACCACATCCTCCGGCTAATACCATCGGCAAAGCTAATTCATCATCACCGGAAATTATTATAAAATCTTCTGGTTTATCTTTGATAATTTGAGTGGACTGTAAAAAATTGGGGCTTGCTTCCTTAATTCCAATGATATTTTTGCAGTCATTGGCCAACCTCAAAGTTGTAGCTGCTTCAATATTGGAACCTGTCCTTCCAGGAACATTATAAAGTATTACAGGCTTACTGCTGTTTTCTGCTATACTTTTATAGTGAAGATAAATTCCTTCTTGAGAAGGTTTATTATAATACGGTGATACGGAAAGTATTGCCGAAAAATCATCAAGATCGGCTGTACGTACTTGATGTAATATATCTGCTGTGTTATTTCCACCTATACCCAATACCAAGGGTAATCTATTGTTGTTACTCTTCTTTATGCAATCAATTACCTGTTTTTTTTCTTTTGAATTTAAAGTAGCATTTTCAGCAGTTGTTCCTAAAATTACTAGATAATTGGTACCACCTTCTATATTATAATTTACTAATTTTTCTAATGATGAAAAATCAACCGACCCATCTTCGTAAAAAGGTGTAATTAAAGCCACACCTAATCCTTGTAATGATTTCATAAGAGTAACAATTTTGTCTTTATACTATAAAAAGTAAAAATACTATTAAATATTTAAATATGTAAAAAAAAGAATATGAGATCTAAATTTTTTCTATCTTAAAAATAAGCACCTTATAAATTTGTCAGAAATTCTAAGATGTCAACTCCATCCGCATAATCATTTATTTTAGGATTTTGTGCCTGCCCGGGTAATACAGTTTTAAATCTATCAAACGGTTGAGCACTAACAATACATTGTAAGTAATCGGTGTTTTGAGAGATAAAATTTGCAAGCTCTGAATTATCATAATAAGTACTGAAATATAAAGTACCGATAGGGCTAAACAAATTTCGGGATTCCTTAAGTAATATAAAATTATTATCCCAAAACTTCTCTAGGTTCATTAGATATATAGCTTTATTATATTCGTAATTATTCGAATATTTAGAATGATTAATACAATCTTTATAAAAAATAAAAACATTAAAAAGTGGTTTAAGATCGTAATTTACCGGTATAAATAGTTGAGTTACACTTCTACAGCCTAATCCGAAATAAGTAAATATGTCATCAGCTATGCCAAGTAAATCTGCCTTTGTTTCATTTCCGTTAATTATGGCAATAGAAGTTCTGTTTTTCCGTATTATATGTGGGATATTTTTAAAGTAGTATTCAAAATACCTGGCAGTATTGGTTGTACCGGTAGTAATAACTGCATCACAATGAGGAAGCTTTTCCACGAATTCAAATTCCAGATCCTTACAAAATTCTTTCCATAAATTAAGTAAAAAAGGGATTAGAACTGAATCTTTAGATGATAATTTTATTTTTGCCTGATTACCGGTCAGTAGGGTACTGATACAGTCATGAAAACCAACCATAGGTATATTACCCGCTAATACCAGTCCAATAGGTTTTGATTTATTAAATTTAATCGTATAATTAGATAGCCAATTAGTAAGCGTTTCTTCAGTAAGAACACTGTTCCAATACGTTAAAACCGAAAGAATGCTTTTTTCAGTAAACCAAGGATTTTTTATCTCTGCAAGTGAGATAAGATTTTTAAATTCTGAATAAGTTTGTGAGTCTACATACTTTTTATTAAGAAATTGATCTAAAACGTTTCTCACTGCAACTAATGACTTTATTCTTTGATCTAAACTCATTTTTACTTATGATATATGTGAAAAAAATTGTATAATTTTGCACAAAAGTAAATTAAAATTAAATAATGGCTATAAAAATTACGGATGAATGTATAAATTGTGGAGCTTGTGAGCCGGAATGTCCTAATAATGCAATATATGAAGGAGCTGTTGATTGGAAACTGTCTGAAGGAACGGGTTTAACCGGTATGGTAGTTACAAAAAGTGGTCTCTCCATTGATGCTGATGCTCCTCAAAAACCTATATCTGACGATATTTATTATATAGTTGCAGACAAATGTACTGAATGTAAAGGGTTTCATGAAGAACCTCAATGTGCAGCTGTATGTCCTGTCGATTGTTGTGTTCCTGATGATGCTCATGTTGAAACCGACGAAGAACTACACGCTAAAAAAGATTTTTTACATCCTTCTTAAGAAGAAGTTGAACGTATTTACTTTATTTCTCAATAAGATAAAACACATTATATTTATTAAATAATGAAAAAATATAACTTTAGTGCAGGACCTTCTACTTTACCGGAAGAAGTTATTCAACAAGCCTCACAGGCAGTATTGGACTTTAATAATAAAGGGATCTCTTTAATTGAAATATCTCATAGAAGTAAAGATTTTATAGCCATCATGGATGAAGCCAGAGCTTTAGCTAAGAAATTAATGAAGTTGGATGATAATCATGAAGTATTGTATTTGCAAGGAGGAGCCAGTTTGCAATTTTCTATGGTTCCTTACAATTTACTTAAGTCAAAAGCGGCTTATGTAGATAGTGGGAATTTCGCTTCAATGGCTATAAAAGAAGCAGAAAAAATTGGAAAAATAGAGATTATTGCTTCCTCAAAACAAGATAAATACACGTATATACCAAAAGATTATGCTGTACCTTCTGATGCGGATTATTTACATATCACTTCCAATAATACGGTTTATGGAACAGAGATAAAAACATTTCCTAACACCAATATTCCTATAGTTTGTGATATGTCTTCAGATATTTTAAGCAGAAATATAAATTATAATAAATTTGCTATATTATATGCAGGTGCTCAAAAAAATCTGGGTCCGGCCGGCGTTACTATGGTTGTAGTAGATAAGACATTATTAGGTACAACAGGACGAAATTTGCCCTCTTACCTAGATTATGAAGTACACCTTGCAAAAGACAGCATGGCAAATACTCCACCGGTGTTTGCGGTTTATACTACCTTATTAAATTTACGCTGGTTAGATAAACAAGGTGGTCCGGAAGGAATTGAGAAAAAAAATAAAGAAAAAGCCGAATTATTATATAATGAAATAGATAGAAATCCTTTATTTAGAGGTATATGTGTGAAAGAAGACAGATCGCTTATGAATGTATGTTTCTTTTTAAATGATGAAGAAAAACATAAGGCCATATTTGATCAAATGTGTAAAGATGCCAATATTGTTGGTGTGGGTGGATATAGAACTGTAGGAGGCTATAGAGCTAGTATATATAATGCTATGCCTTTAGAAGGAGTGCAAGTTTTAGTTAACGTTATGAAAGAACTTGAAAAAACGCATAATTAATAAATTTTAACATTAATACATATGAGAATATTACCCAACGATGGTATTTCTTTATCAGCGATTGAATTTTTAGAAAAAGAAGGACATGAAGTTTTAAAACATAAAGTTGCTCAGGAACAATTAATTAACTTTATAAACGACAACAAAATAGATGTTTTACTGGTGAGAAGTGCTACCCAAGTAAGGAAAGATTTGATAGATAAATGTCCGTCTCTAAAAATTATTGGTAGAGGAGGAGTGGGTATGGACAATATAGATGTACAGTATGCCAAAGAAAAAGGAATACATGTGATTAATACACCAGCCGCTTCATCAAGATCAGTAGCAGAATTGGTGTTTGCACATATGTTCACTTTATATAGATATTTGCAAGATTCTAATCGCAATATGCCTTTAGAAGGGGATACTAATTTTGCAGCATTAAAAAAATCTTACTCCGGAGCAATGGAGCTTGGAGGTAAAACTTTAGGAGTAATCGGATTTGGACGAATAGGTGTGGAAGTAATCAAAATAGGATTGAGCTTTGGAATGAAAGTACTGGTTTCTGATGTCAACGATATCACAAAAACGATTACTTTGGATTTCTTTGATGGTCAACAAGTACATTTTGAAATATCAACAGTACCCATGGAAGAAGTTATTAAAAATTCAGATGTAATTTCCGTTCATGTACCTAAACAAGAGAAATACATAATAGGCGAAAAAGAATTAAATAAAATGAAGGAAAATGCAATTATTGTAAACGCTTCAAGAGGAGGAATCATTGATGAAGTGGCTTTAATGAATGCATTGAATGAGGATAAAATATTTGGTGCTGCTCTGGATGTTTTCGAAAAAGAGCCCAAACCGGAGATCACCTTATTAATGAACCCTAAACTGTCATTATCACCCCATATAGGAGGTAACACTAAAGAAGCTCAGGAAAGAATAAGTATGGAGTTAGCTGATCAAATCATTGAATTAGTAAAAAAATAGCATTTTATACGATACGGTAAAAGTATTTGATTAGTTCTTACATTGTTCTTAAATGGTTTTGTATGATAAATTTTAAACCTTTTAAAGGAATTCATGCCAAAGAGGAAAATTTTAAAGATTTTCCTATATATTCACTGAATATATATACTGATGAGCAAATAAGATTGAAACTAAGAGGCAAAACACATTCTTATATTGATCTCATTAAGCCCATTTTTTTTAAAGGAGAAAGTCCCTTGGAAAATCGTTTAAAAAAAGTAAGAAAAAGGTATGAAGATTATATAAAAGAAAATTTGCTTGAACTTGATCCGGCCTCATTTTACATTTATGAACAGAAAAAAAAATCTGGAGAAACTTATAAAGGTATTTTAGGATTACTTTCCGTTGAAGATTTTGAAGGTAAAAATATAAAAGTACCTTCATTTTCTAACGAAACAAAAGTCAAAGATTTTACTCAATTTTTAGATTTGACTTACTTACAGACTAATCCAATATTACTCTGTTATGAATCAAATTCAAAAATAGAGCTATTGATGGATTTAGAAATGAAAAGTAAATCTTTTATACAGTTTGAAGATGAAATGGAAATTTCACACAGATTATGGCGAATAGACAACAGATTGAAATTAGCACAATTTAAAGAAGTAGTTTCCAATTTACCCTCTTTATATTTAGCCGATGGATATTATAGATTGATGGGAGCTATAAAACATTCAGACAAGATAAAAGACAAAAGTAAATCTAAAAACTTCTTATTAGACCAAAACCATCAGGTATTATCTCTATTAGTTTCAGGTCAAAACCTTAAAATTATTGAATACAACAGACTCTTAAAATCATTAAACGGATTATCTAAAAAAGATGTATTTACAAAGCTGGAACAATATTTTACTATAAACTATAAAGGAAATGACCCTTATTTTCCATCACATAAACATCATATAAGCATGTATATAGATGGAGAGTTTTTTGGCTTGTATATTAAACATGAGTTTAGAGGAATGTCGGAAGGTTTAGGCAATATAGACACCTATTTATTTAAAAAGTTTATTTTAGATAAAATCTTTAATATAATGGACTCTGAAGAAGAAATGAAGTTAGTATCCTATATAAAAGGTTCTAATGACATTGAAGGCATAAAAAAAATGAAACATGAGGTAGATATGGGGGAATTTAAAATAGGTTTTGGTTTTTATCCTCCATCATTTTCAGACTTACAAAAAGTATTAGAATTAGGAGAAAAGCTACCTGAAAAAATCACTTATATTGAACCGAAATTTCCTACGGGAATAATCATGTTAGATATGAAATAAATAATTGTACAAACAAAGTACTTTAATCTTTAATCGTTTGCAGTTGATAGGCATAAGGAGTATCGTCAATGATTTTCCAATTATTAAGTTTAACCATGTTATATAATTCTTTTAAATTGGAAATCAATTGTTTTTTAGCTAAGGATTGTATATTAGATTTTTGAACTTCTTTAGTAATATCCTTTTTACCTTCTTCCATAACTTCATTTAGCTCTGATTTTGAAAAATCATTTAAAAAACCGCTTTCCATGCTATATATTTCAACATCTGGATACACATGCAATTCTGGTTCCGGTATGGATATGATATGAACTATTTTATTGGCCGAATCAACATTGATTTTCATCTTTTTCATATCATAAGTTACTTGCGCCATTGCAGTAATATATAATACAATATTTTTATTTAGAAAATCGAAATATTTTGGATTAAAGTTGTTGTACTTTTTAGACTTAAAAGAAGAATAATTTTGTTCAATAACAATCATTTTATTCAATCTTTGAATCTCATGATTAATAATTCTAGTTTCAGATTTAATATTTTCTTTACCGGATTGCCTTATAATAAACATGAATAGTAATAAACCTATGATTAAAAATATTATGGATATGAGATATTTTTTTAAAAATTTAAGGATTATCATTATATTTTTTTTTAAATAATATTGCATAAATCATGCAAAAAAAACAATAAAATAAAAAAGATTTTAAGGTAAAGTTGCTATAATTTTATGTGTAGTTATACTTAATCATAATATTACTGCTTTATTTCATTTCCGGTAAAAATTAAGAATTTTATACAAATCCAATTCCAGAGATTCATTTGGTGATTCTATTATTCTACCAATCTCCATATCACGACGTTTGGGATTATTATTGGCTTTATATAATATAAAAGTAGGTATTTTAATTATATTTTTTTGGTTTTGTTCTCCATAAAAGCTTTCCTTTTTACGATTTACAGCATAAAGCTTTAATTTTCTCTGAGGATAATTGGCTTCATCAAGAATTTTCAAAAATCTAGGAAGTTGCTCATGTGTATCGCTGCACCAGGTGCCAAGATAAATTTCAATCCGATAATGTTTAATTTTATTTTTAATTTTATTGATAACATTACGATCCGGAATATATGAATTATATTCATCTGAATACCAAGAGTTAAATTCAGATTGTTTTAAAGCCTCCCGCGTAATTTGACCTATTAAAATGGTTTCGCCTTCAGGGTCGATTAGCTTTTTATTAACAATAATTTTATCGGTTGTTCTACAACTTACAAGTAGAGTTAGAATAAATAATAAAATAAAGAGTTGTTTTAACTTCATATAAATAATTATAACTTTGTAAATATACAATCTTCATATATTATCTTAAAAATATTATATCAAAGAATTTAAAAAGTTCTTATTCTACTAACCTTAATTTAAATTTATTTATAATATAAAAAATAAGTTTTTAGTGTTGATTTTAATTATTATATAAAAAAAATAGGTAGTAACTATAGTACTAAACAATTTATTTATTATATGCATAAAATACTATTGTTTATTATCTCCCAGATCATTTATTTCGATAATAGAAATGTTAGATTCAATATTTATTCCAAAACAGCTATAGGAATAATCATTTCTTCAAGTGAAATTCCTCCATGCTGATAGGTATCCTTATAATAATTCACATAATGATTATAATTTTTAGGGTATGCAAAAAACCTATTTTCTTTAGCAAAAATATATTTTGAATTTAAATTAACTTTAGGTAAAAAATAATCTTCCGGATCGCTTACAGCATATACATCTTTTTCATCATATTGCAGGTTTTTTCCTAATTTATATCTAAGATTAGTTGATGATTCTTTGTCGCCTATTACTTTACTTGGCTTTTTAACGTAAATGGTACCGTGATCGGTTGTAATTATTAACTTATATCCTTCTTCAGCCGCTGATTGAATTATTTTTAATAAACTTGAATTCTCAAACCAGGTATAGGTTAAGGATCGGAAAGTTTTGTCATCTCTAATTAATTCATTAACAATATTGTTATTCGTTTTAGCATGTGAAAGAATATCTATAAAATTGTAGACAATGGTAATAAAATCCGCATTACTGCTGTGATGTTTAAATTCATCAGAAATTTTTTTCTCGAATTCCGCATTTAATATTTTAAAATATTTATTCCTTATATTTTTTAATCCTAACCGTTGAAGTTGGGCAGTAAGCAATTCATTTTCATATTGGTTTTTATGTTCATCATCATTCTCACCTATCCAATATTGAGGAAATTTTTTTTCAATTTCCAAAGGTAAGAGACCTGCAAAAAAAGAATTTCTTGCATATTGGGTAGCGGAGGGGAGAATACTGAAATAGGATTTTTCATTCACTGAATTAAAGTATTTAGAAAATAAGGGCTCGATAATTTTCCATTGATCGTAACGTAAATTATCAATCATAAGCAGCAAAACTTTATTATGATTACTAATCACCGGTCTTACAACATCATTGAAAGCAGTATGTGACATGACAGGTTTATGCTCCGAATGGAGCCAATCATGATAATTATTTTCAATAAACTTTGAAAACAAGCTGTTTGCTTCTTCTTTTTGATTACTTAAAATTGCACTCATTTCAACATCAGAAAGTTTGTCAAAACTAATATCCCATTGTATAAGCTTTAAGTAGAGCTGTATCCAATCCTCATATGATTGTGCATACATCAGATCCATAGAAATTTTTCGGAATTCTTGTTGGTAATTTTTAACCGTTTTTTTCTCTATAATTTCGTCACTTTTAAATATTTTTTTGAGACTTATTAATACTTGATTAGGATTTACAGGCTTAAGAATATAATCAGTAATTTTTTCTCCAATTGCTTCTTCCATAATATCCTCAGCCTCATTTTTTGTTACCATAATTACAGGTAAATTATATTTTATTTCCTTAATCCTTTGTAGTGCTTCTAAACCACCAATACCGGGCATATTTTCATCAAGTAGAACTACATCAAAATTGTTTATGGGAATCAATTCTAAGGCTTCGGCAGCATTGTTGACATATATGACCTCATATCCTTTGTTTTTTAAAAAAATTATATGAGGTTCTAATAATTCAATTTCGTCATCAATCCATAATATTTTTTTACCCATTCCTAAATAGTTATTTATTTACATTAATTTTGCATTAATGTACAAAAAATATGCCTTTTGGAAAAAATAAATAAAAGGAAAATTTTTAATGATCCGGTATTAGGATTTGTTTCTATATCAGACGAATTACTATTTGATATAATTGAACATCCGTATTTTCAAAGATTACGAAGAATATCACAAACAGGGTTAAGTCATTACGTTTATCCAGGTGCTACTCATTCAAGATTCCTACATGCATTAGGGTGTATAAATTTGATGCAAATAACTCACAAAGTTTTAAAAAGTAAAGGAGTTGCCATTTCAAAAGAAGAAGAAAGAGCCTCACTTATAGCAATATTATTACATGATATTGGACACGGTCCCTTTTCCCATGCATTAGAATCTACACTGTTGGAAGGGATACATCATGAAAATCTATCTGTAACTTTTATGAATATATTAAATGAGGAATTTAATAATGAATTAACGTTAGCCATCGATATTTTCTTAAATAAATACCCACGTAAGTTTTTTCATCAGCTAATATCGAGCCAAATAGATTTAGATAGATTGGATTACTTAAAAAGGGATAGTTTCTTTACCGGTGTTTCTGAAGGAAATGTTAATTCAGAAAGAATTATAACCATGATGAATGTTGTTGATGATGAATTGGTAGTAGATAGTAAAGGAATATATTCTATTGAGAAATATCTGACATCACGAATGTTTATGTATTGGCAAGTATATTTCCATAAAACATCCGTAACAGCAGAGACGTATTTAATTGAGGCTTTAAAAAGAGCAAAACAATTAGTTAAAAAAGGTAAAAATGTACCTTCCTCAGATGTATTAAAATATTTCTTTGAAAAATCCGATTTTGTTGAAATTAATAAAAAAGATTTAGATAAATTTGCTCAACTTGACGATTCTGACGTAGTTTCAGCACTGAAATTATGGCAGGCTAATGAAGACAAAACGTTAAGTTTATTAAGTCAATTTATAATTCAAAGAAAACTACCCACTTCACTTATAATTTCAGAACCAGTTTCTAATGAAAAATTAGAGCTAATAGAAACTGCTGTTAAAAAACTATACTCTGTAAAAGATGCCGGATATTTTGTACATCAAAAAGAGTTAAGTGTATTAGCATACAATGATACCCAAGATCCTATCCGATTACTTTTAAAAAATGGTAAAGTATTGGAATTGCAAAAAGCAGATAATCAAGTCTTAGTTAAAGATTTAAGAAAGAAAATAACCAGATTTCATTTATGCATACCAAGAGAAGTATATGATATTAAATAAAGATTTTTATAATCATAATAAAATGTTTACATTTGCCAATCATGGAATTTAGCGCTGAACAAGTAGCAAATTTAATAAATGGGGTTATAAAAGGTAACCCCCAAGAAAGAGTATCTTATATATCGAAAATAGAAGATGGGAAGCCTGGTACCATAACATTTTTAGGTGATGAAAGATATCAAGAATATTTAAAAAATACTAAAGCATCTATAGTAATAATATCAAAAGATTTATTACCGAAAGATATTTCCAATTTACCAACTATTATCGTTGTAGATAATGCATATTCAGCTTTTAATAAATTATTGACAATTTACAACGAGATGAAAGTAAAAAAACAGGGTATAGAAAACCCTGTATTTATATCTTCATCTTCAGTTTTGTCAAAAAATGTTTATGTAGGGGCTTTTGCTTATATATCAAACCATGTAAAAATAGGCAACCACACTAAAATTTATCCTCATGTTTTTATAGGTGATAATGTTAGTATTGGAGATAATTGTTATCTAGGTCCTGGAGTAAAAATTTATGATGATTGTGTTATCGGTAATAATTGTTCTATTCATGCAGGGACAATAATTGGGGGTGATGGGTTTGGATTTCAGCCAACCAGCGAAGGATATGAAAAAGTACCCCAATTAGGGAATGTGGTCATTGAAGACAATGTAGAGATAGGATCTAATTGCACTATTGATCGTGCCACTATTGGATCAACAATTATTAAAAAAGGAGTTAAATTGGATAATTTAATTCAGGTGGCACACAATGTAGTAATAGGAGAACATACAGTTATAGCTGCGCAAGCAGGTATAGCAGGTTCTTCGAAATTAGGAAAATGGAGCATGATCGGAGGACAGGTTGGTGTTTCCGGACATCTAAATATAGGAAATAAAGTTATAGTTCAAGCACAAAGCGGAATAACTAATAATGTAGAAGATAACCAAAGGTTGTTTGGTTCACCTGCAATACAATATTTAAAGTATCAAAAAAGTTATATATACTTTAAGAAACTTCCGGAAATCGTCAATAGATTAGAGAAATTAGAAAAAGGTAAAAAGTAAATCTTCAACCAGTAATTTATATAAAATGTCAGATAAGCAAAAGACACTTAAACAAGAGTTTACATTAAAAGGAAAAGGTCTGCATACGGGTAAAGAAGTTGTCATGACAATAAAACCTGCACCTGTAAACACAGGATTTGTTTTTGTTAGGGTGGATTTGGAAGGGCAACCTACTATTGAAGCTGATGCAACTTATGTAACTTCAACAGAAAGAGGTACGGTTTTAGAAAAAAAAGGAGTTAAAATACATACTTGTGAACATGTATTAGCAGCATTAACAGGAATGGATTTGGACAATGCATACATTGAGATGGATCGTTCAGAGCCTCCTATAATGGATGGGTCATCCAAATATTTTGTTGAAGCAATCGAAAAAGTTGGTATAATTGAACAAGATTCAAATAGGGAATACTTCACTATAAAAGAAATAATTTCATACACAGATCCGGAAACAGGTTCAGAAATCACGGCAATACCTTCAGATCATTTCGAAGTGGCAACTATGGTTGATTTTGGTACGAAAGTATTAGGAACACAAAATGCTACGATGAAAAGTATTGAAGATTTTAAAACCGATTTTGCCAATGCCAGAACGTTCAGTTTTCTTCATGAATTGGAAAATCTATTAGATTCTGGACTGATAAAAGGCGGAGATATTAATAATGCCATTGTTTATGTAGATAAAGAGCTTTCATCCGAAACTTTGGATAAACTCAAAGCAGTTTTTAATCAGCCTAAGGTGAGTGTAAGACCCAATGGAATATTAGATAATGTGACCTTATACTATCCCAATGAAGCTGCCAGACATAAGCTGTTAGATGTAATCGGTGATTTGTCTTTGGTAGGAGTTAGATTAAAAGCTAAAATAATAGCAACTAAGCCCGGACATCATTGTAATACGCAATTTGCAAAAAAACTTAATAAATTATATAAATTATTTAAAAGAAAAAATATACCGGAAATAGATTTGCATAAAGATCCGGTTTATGATATAAAAGATATAATGAGAATGCTTCCTCATCGACCTCCTTTTTTATTGGTAGATAAAATAATGGAAGTCGATGATAAACATATAATTGGGGTTAAAAATGTCACTATAAATGAACCTTTTTTTGTAGGTCATTTTCCGAATGAACCCGTTATGCCGGGAGTATTACAAATTGAAGCTATGGCTCAAACAGGAGGTATATTTGTCTTAGAAAACGTAGATGATCCTCAAAATTACTCTACATACTTAATTAAATTAGATAATGTAAAACACAAGAAAAAAGTAATACCTGGAGATACCTTAATTTTTAAAATCGATTTATTAGAACCTATACGAAGAGGAATTGTGCATATGCAAGGTTATGGCTACTGTAATGGACATATGGTAGTTGAAGCTGAAATGATGGCACAAGTAGTGAAAACCAAAGAAGATAAGGAGTAAAAAATGATCCAGCCATTAGCATTTGTACATTCCGATGCCAAAATTGCAAAGAATGTTGTTATTGAACCTTTTTCATCAATTTATAAAGATGTTGAAATTGGAGAAGGAACATGGATAGGTTCTAATGTAATTATTATGGAGGGTGCTCGAATAGGAAAAAATTGTAAAATATTTCCCGGGGCAGTAATTTCAGCAGAACCTCAAGATTTAAAATATAAAGGTGAAAAATCATTAACTATTATAGGGGATAATACAGTATTAAGAGAATGCGTAACAGTAAGTAGGGGTACTTCAGATAAAATGAAAACTGTCATAGGTGAAAATTGTCTGATTATGGCTTATTCTCATATTGCTCATGATTGCGAAGTGGGTAATAGTTGTATATTTTCTAACAACACAACTTTGGCAGGACATATAACTGTAGGTGATTACGTTGTTATGGCAGGCATGACAGCCGTGCATCAATTTTGTTCTATCGGAAATCATGCTTTTGTAACTGGAGGATCACTTGTAAGAAAAGATATTCCGCCTTTTGTTAAAGTTGCCAGAGATCCATTGTCTTATGTTGGAATCAATTCAGTCGGATTAAGAAGAAGAGGTTTCAGTTCCGATAAAATTGCGGAAATACAAAATATATATCGTGTTATTTTTCAAAACAAATTAAATATTACACAAGCCTTATCAGTTGTAGAGGCTGAATTTGAGGCAACTCCTGAAAGAGATGAAATAATCCAATTTATACAATCAAGCATGAGAGGAGTAATGAGAGGGTTTAACGCTCAGGGATTATAAATAATAATATTAAAAAATTTAAATTATATACATATGGCTGGAATGGGAGATATAAAAAAAGGACTTTGTATCAACTTTAATGATGACATTTATAAAGTTATTGAGTTTTTACATGTAAAACCGGGTAAAGGACCTGCATTTGTAAGGACGAAATTAAAATCGTTAACATCGGGAAAAGTTGTAGATAATACATTTTCAGCAGGAAGTAAAATAGAAGATGTAAAAATTATTACTCGAAAATATCAATACTTATATGACGATGATCATGGCTTTCATTTCATGAACAATGATGATTTTTCTCAAATTTATATTGATAAAAATTTGATTGAAAATTCACAATTTATGAAAGCAGGAGAAGAAGTTATGATTATCTTAAAAGAAGAAGATGAAACTCCATTGTCAGCAGAATTACCGGCAAGTGTCATTATGGAAGTAATTGAAGCTGAGCCGGGTGTTAAAGGTAATACCGCCACTAATGCGCTTAAAAATGCAATCATTGAAACCGGGGCTAAAGTTCTAGTACCACTATTTATAGAAGTTGGTGAAAAAATAAAAATTAATACAGATGATGGATCTTATATAGAAAGAGTTAAAGATTAAGAGGTATTAAATATATTCGTACATTTACTTATTATTTTATATCATGAAATTTCCACATTCATTTACACTAAAAAAAATTGCATCAATTATAGGATGTGAATATGTCGGAAAAGAAGATTTTCCAATTTACGGAACCAACGAAATTCACCGCGTAAAAGAAGGAGAAATAGTTTTTGTAGATCATCCCAAATATTATGCTAAAGCTTTACACAGTAAAGCAAGTGTAGTATTGATTAATAAAAAGGTTGAATGTCCGGAAAATAAAGCACTTCTTTTATCTGATGATCCTTTTAGGGATTTCAATAAAATAAATGATTATTTTGTAAAGTTTATTCCTCAAAATAAGTTAATTTCCGATGATGTTCAAATTGGAAAAAATACTATTATACAACCCGGGGTATACATTGGTAAAAATGTTAAAATTGGTAATGATTGCATAATTTTTCCTAATGTAACTATTCATGATTATACTGAAATAGGTAATAATGTCGTTATTCAGTCAGGAACTGTGCTTGGAGGAGATGGCTTTTATTATAAAAATCGGGGTAGTTATTTTGAACGATTGAAATCAGTAGGGAATGTTATAATTGAAGATAATGTTGAAATTGGTTCTAATTGTACCATTGACAGAGGAGTCACGGCTTCTACAATTATTGGCAAAGGTTCAAAATTAGATAATTTGATTCAAATAGGTCATGATACCGTTATTGGAAGAAAATGTTTAATAGCTTCACAAGTTGGTATTGCCGGTTGTTGCACCATTCACGACGAAGTAAGTATTTGGGGACAAGCAGGTTTTGCATCTTCACTTACTATAGGAGAAAAAGCAATAATATTAGCACAATCGGGAGTTTCAAAAAATTTAAAAGCTGGAAAAACATATTTTGGATCCCCTGCTGAAGAAGCTAAAAAGAAGTTAAAAGAATTGGCTACACTTAAGAACTTAGCTAAATGATTTTAATTAAAATGATTATTCATCTTTAATTTATATATATGTCTATCTTAGTTGATAAAAACTCTAAAGTAATTGTTCAAGGATTTACAGGTAAAGAAGGTTCCTTTCATTCCGAACAAATGATAGAATATGGAACTAACATTGTTGGAGGTGTAACTCCGGGAAAAGGAGGAACCACTCATTTAGATAGACCTGTTTTCAACACAGTTGAAGATGCAATAGAACAGACAGGAGCAAATACTTCTATAATATTTGTACCTCCTGCGTTTGCATCAGATTCAATTATGGAGGCAGCACAAGCGGGAATAAAAGTTATAATATGTATCACTGAAGGTATACCTGTGGAGGATATGGTCCAAGTTAAAAATTACCTTAAATCATACGATTGTGTATTAATTGGTCCCAATTGTCCGGGAATTATTTCTGCAGATGAAGCAAAGGTTGGAATTATGCCCGGCTTCATTTTTAAAAAAGGAAAGGTTGGAATAATTTCTAAATCCGGTACTTTGACATATGAAGCTGCTGACCAAGTGGTTAAAGCAGGCTATGGTATTTCGACTGCTATAGGAATTGGTGGAGATCCTCTAGTTGGAACATCCATCAAAGATGCCTTACAACTTCTTATAAGAGATAAGGATACAGAATGTATTGTTATGATAGGAGAAATAGGAGGTCAACTTGAAGTAGAGGCAGCATTGTGGTACCAATCTATTAATACTACAAAACCAATTATTGGATTTATTGCAGGAATAACAGCTCCTAAAGGCAGAACTATGGGACATGCCGGAGCAATTGTTGGAGGAGAGAACGACACTGCACAATCAAAAATGAAAATTATGTCAGAGTGTGGTATACACGTGGTTAATTCTCCTGCAGATATAGGAAAAACTGTTGGCAAAATATTCATATAGTAATTTTTGCTCTATCTACATAAAACAAACATTAGATTATTATGAGAAAAAGCGTTCTTTTATTTTTATTAATTCCAATTTTATCTTATTCACAAATACGATTCGGTATTACAGGTACTCTCCAAAATTCAAGTGTTACAAAAATACATAACAAATCCAGCAGTAGGTATGCAGGGTCTATTGGAGCATTAGCTCAAATTCAATTAGATAATTATTATAGATTTTTTATACAACCTGAGGTCTCATATTCTTTACAAGGTGAAAAAGATAAGATTAAACTTTCAGGAAAAAGTACAAAAGCTAAATTTTTTCAAAACTATATAAATATACCCGTTTATTTTAGAGCTTATTTTTCCGAAGCTGAAAGTGAATTTTTTAGTGAAATTGGCCCTCAATTAGGAATACTTATTTATCAAAAAGATAAAAAATTAGAAAAAGAACGATATGGATCTAACCCTAAGAATCTTGATGCCTCAATATCTATAGGATTTGGATATAGTATATTTAGAAAATCAGAATTTTTCATTCGTTATAATTACGGTTTTATAGATATTTATGACAAATTTTACAGGAAACAAAATACATCAATTTTAGCTTTTGGATTTGCTTATATTTTTGATTAATACATATTCAAAAAACATAGGTATAAACGAAATTAATAATATATTTATTCATTTCATTTTGCATGATAGCATAGCTAATTATATTTTATAGAGAAGAATGTTTGTATAAAAATTTAAACTTATATTAATTATTCAGAATATAAATATTTAACTTGGGGTTTGAAATTTTTAAGCATCTTGTAATACACAGTATAACTTGATTAAAAGTATTATTCATGAAAATATGTCATGTTTATTATATGACACATTGGGCAGAAAATTTAAAACGATATTTTTTATAAATTTATAAACTAAACTTATAAAAATTTATTATAAAATTGAAGGTTTATTGTGATTAAATATATTTTATATTCAACTTTTAATTTTATTAATAATTATTCTAAAATTCATATTTTAAACATAATATTATTCATAATTATATTCTGTGCAATCTTTAGCTTAATTGTTTTAATAATAAATTATTGATTACCTTAACC
This sequence comes from Apibacter mensalis, assembly GCF_001418685.1. Classification (GTDB taxonomy): domain Bacteria; phylum Bacteroidota; class Bacteroidia; order Flavobacteriales; family Weeksellaceae; genus Apibacter; species Apibacter mensalis. Next base: position 7,091 of record NZ_LIVM01000002.1, on the reverse strand, counting down.
ATTAAAATTAAGTGAATAAATTATCTATAATTTTATAATAATTAAATTAAAATTAATACTATTTTTATTAAATAGAAATAAAAATATGAAAAAAAATTTGGCTTGAAGTTTGATGTGTGGAAGGAAAAATTAATCATAATATAAATTTTACCTTATGTATTGGACCTTAGAATTAGCGTCTTATTTAAGTGATGCGCCGTGGCCCGCCACAAAAGATGAATTAATTGATTATGCTATAAGAACCGGTGCCCCTTTGGAAGTAGTTGAAAATTTACAGGCAATTGAAGACGAGGGCGAGATTTACGATAGCATTGAAGAAATATGGGCGGATTATCCAACTGATGATGACTTTCTCTGGAACGAAGATGAATATTAATTAATAAGCCCTAGCTCGTTTAGGGCTTTACTTTTCATAATTCTCACTAAAAAGCTTTTTTTTAGTACATTTGTAGGTATAAATTAATTACATATAATGAATATATTAAATTCAGTTCTCAAATTATTTATTGGGGATAAACATAAAAAAGATCTTGCACAATTAAATAAATATCTGGATAAAATTAAAAAAGAAGAAGCAAGTATTTCCTCCTTATCATTCGATGATCTAAGATATAAAACTATTGAGTTTAAAGAAAAGATATCTCAAGCCACTTTAAATATTAAAAATAAAATTGCAGAATTAAAAGAACAGACTCAAACAGTTGATAATATAGACGAAAAAGAACGATTATACAGCGAGATTGAGAAATATGAAAAAGAATCCTATGAAGTAGAAGAAAAAATATTAGAAGAAATACTTCCTAAAGCTTACGCTTTAATTAAAGAAACAGCAAAGCGATTTGCTGAGAACAATACTATAACTGTAACAGCAACTGAGTTTGATAAAACCTTGGCTTTGACCAAAGATTATATTACTGTTGAGGGTGACAAAGCTGTATGGAGAAATTATTGGAATGCAGCTGGTAAAGATGTTAAATGGGACATGATTCATTACGACGTTCAATATATAGGCGGTACGGTTTTGCATCAAGGAAAGATTGCCGAAATGGCAACTGGTGAAGGTAAAACTCTCGTAGGAACTCTTCCTATGTATTTGAATGCCTTATCAGGACGTGGGGTTCACGTAGTTACAGTCAATGATTATCTGGCAAAACGAGACTCTGCATGGATGGCACCACTATTTGAGTTTCATGGATTAAAAGTTGATTGTATAGATAACCATCAACCTAATTCTGAATCTCGAAGACAAGCTTATCTTGCAGATATTACGTATGGAACCAATAATGAATTTGGGTTTGATTATTTACGTGACAATATGGCAAATTCTCCTAATGATTTAGTTCAAAGAGAACTTAATTATGCCATTGTTGATGAAGTGGATTCTGTACTTGTTGATGATGCACGTACGCCGTTGATTATATCCGGTCCAGTACCGAATGGAGATAAACAAGAATATCAAGAATTAAAACCAATTGTAGAAACTATTTTTACTGCCCAAAAAAATGAAATTTCAAAATTATTTCAGGAAGCAAAACAACTTATAGCTTCAGGAAATAAAAAGGAAGGCGGGTACAAATTGTATCAGGTGTATAGAGGTTTACCTAAACATAAACCTTTAATTAAATTTTTATCCGAAGAAGGTAATAAAGCTATCCTATTAAAAGCTGAAGCTTATTTTATATCGGATAATAACCGAATGATGCCAGAAGCAGATAAAGATTTATTTTTCTCAATTGATGAAAAAAATAATCAGGTTGAGCTTACCGACAAAGGTATTGAATTTTTGTCAAAAGGAAATTCTGATCCTAACTTCTTTGTATTAGAAGACCTAGGAACTGTTTTTACCGACATTGAAAATAAAAATTTATCCAAAGAAGAAGAACACAAGGAGAAGGAAGAATTCTTACGATATTTTGCAATAAAATCAGAACGAATTCATTCTTTGAACCAATTACTCAAAGCATATACCTTATTTGAGAAAGATATAGAATACGTAGTAATTGATGGACAAGTTAAGATTGTTGACGAACAAACCGGTCGTATTATGGAAGGCCGTCGTTATTCCGATGGACTACATCAAGCCTTAGAAGCTAAAGAGAATGTTAAGGTAGAAGCCGCAACTCAAACTTTTGCGACGATTACTTTACAAAATTACTTTAGAATGTATAATAAATTGGCTGGAATGACCGGTACTGCTGAAACGGAGGCAGGAGAGTTTTGGGAGATTTATAAATTGGATGTAGTGGTGGTACCTACCAATAAACCTGTGATTAGAAACGACCAGCAAGATTTAGTATACAAAACTAATAGAGAGAAATTTAATGCCGTTTTAAATGAAGTTATTCGATTATCACAGGAAGATAAAAGACCGGTATTAGTAGGGACAACTTCTGTGGAAATCTCCGAATTATTAAGTAAAGCTTTAAAATTAAGAAAAATACCGCATAATGTATTAAATGCTAAATTACATAAAAAAGAAGCAGATATAGTAGCGGAAGCCGGTAAACCCGGAGTGGTAACTATTGCTACCAACATGGCAGGACGGGGAACGGACATCAAGCTTACCGATGAAGTAAAAGCCGCAGGAGGATTAGCAATTATAGGTACGGAAAGACACGATTCGAGACGGGTAGACAGACAGTTAAGAGGTCGTGCAGGTCGTCAGGGAGATCCGGGATCTTCACAGTTTTATGTTTCTCTTGAAGATAACTTAATGCGTTTATTCGGGTCTGACAGAATTGCCAAAATGATGGACAGGTTGGGGCATAAGGAAGGAGATGTAATTCAGCATTCCATGATAACCAATTCCATTGAAAGAGCTCAGAAAAAAGTAGAAGAAAATAACTTTGGTATTCGTAAAAGATTATTGGAGTATGATGATGTTATGAATAAACAAAGGGAAGTAATTTACAGCAGACGTAAAAATGCCCTATTTGGTGAAAAGTTGAGTATCGATATTGCCAACATGATTTACGATACAGCGGCTTTATTGGTAAAAGTTAACAAACAAGATAAAAACTATAAAAATTTTGAATTTGAATTAGCAACCGTGTTCGCTATGGATACTCCTGTAGATGAATCGGAATTTAATAGACTATCTGAAAAAGAATTGAACGATAAAGTTTTTGAACAAGCTGAAGCATATTATAAAGAAAAATTGGAAAGTACGGCACAACAGTTGTATCCTATTATATCTAATGTCTTTTTGGCAAGAGGAAATACATTTAAAAATATCTCAGTTCCATTTACAGATGGAGCTAAAGTATTAAATGTAACAACTAATTTGGAAGAAGCTTATAATTCTGAAGGAAAAGCTTTACTAAAAGACTTTGAAAAAGGAATTACCTTGGCTTTAATTGATGAAAATTGGAAGGAGCATTTAAGAGAGATGGATGAATTAAGAAAATCCGTACAATCAGCCGTTTACGAGCAAAAAGATCCGTTAGTTATATATAAACAAGAATCTTTTGCGTTATTTAGAGATATGTTGGATAAAACCAATAAAGAAATTATATCCTTCTTATTCAAAGGTGGATTACCCTCAGAACCTGAGGAATCCAAAATTGAGCAGGCTCGTGAGGTAAAACAAAAGATTGTTGAAAGCAGAGAGTACGTAGAAAACGATGATAACCCAAGTCAAGAAAAACCGGCCTCGGAACCTTTGCGTGTCAACAAGATTGGAAGAAACGAAGTTGTCCATGTACGTAATTTGAGAAACGGAGAAGTAAAATCTATGAAATTTAAACAAGCACAAAATCTTATAGAGGAGGGAGGTTGGATATTAGTAGATCAGGATGATGAATAACCTCTTATATAAATAGATAAAAAATTAAACCGGAATAGTAATTTATTTATTATTATTCCGGTTTTTTTAAAATAAAAGTCACCCGTAATGCATTTTACCATGAAATCATTAGCAGAAATAAGAAATGAATTTATTAAAAATCTTTCTTCGCACTATTCGCCTAAAGAAATCGATATCATATTTTATGCGTTGGCAGAAACGTATTTGCATAAAGATAAAATCACCTTAAAATTAGGATTAGATGAAATGCAGGAAGATTCTCAAATGAAATCTACCCTTTTTCAAACAGCCTTATTTTACTTAATTAGTGGAATGCCTTATCAATATGTGCTAGGTCACATCGATTTTTTTGGTTGTAAAATATTGGTAAATCCAAATGTATTGATACCCAGGCCTGAAACTGAAGAATTAGTAGCATGGATTTGTAAAGACTTTGGGAATAAAAATGAGGAGTTGAATATAATGGATTTGTGTTCCGGCAGCGGATGCATAGCTATAGCTTTAGCTAAAAATGTAAAATCGAAGGTTTCGGCTCTTGAAATTGATGAAAAAGCTATGGAATTGGCAAAGAAAAATGCAGAAAACAATCTGGTCTCAATAGATTTTATACAAGCCGATTTACTCAATACTACTAACCATAAAATAAAAAATAATGAAAAGTATGACATCATTGTTTCTAATCCTCCCTACATCCGAGAATATGAAAAAAAAGCTATGGAGGGCAGGGTTGTAAATCATGAGCCAGCAAAAGCGTTATTCGTCCCCGACAATGATCCACTTATTTTTTATAGAAGCATTATACATTTTTCCCAAAAAAATTTAACAGCACATGGAAGTGTGTATGTTGAGATTAATCAGGATTTAGGAGAAAAAACCAGACGCTTGTTTTTAGATTATTTTAATTATGTTGAGCTAAAACAAGATTTATCCGGTAATTTTAGAATGATTAAGGCTAAAGAAATATTGTCTTAAATGAGATTTTTAACAAGAAAAGAATAATTATTTTTAAAAATTTATTAATATATCAATTTCAATTATTATTTCCTGTATACCTATACAGGTTCCAATAAATATCTTAAAATAGATTGCTTTTAAATTTATAATTATCATGCTTCATACTCAAAAAAGAATCCGTATGACTCGAATTTAAATGTATTATATTTTTAAATAAATTCAGACTCTATTTATAGAATAATACATTCTAAATGATAAAATTTTAATTCTTTATCTGAAACATGAATTCCTTCTAATTTAATTCATCTACGGTTCCTAGCCGAAATGCTGGATTCATTACCATTTAAAGGCCTGCGATATGTATATATAAAATCGTGTGAATTTGGGATTTTAATTGAGAATCTTTTATCTTTATATACGTTAGGTATAAAAGTAATTTTTCCGCTTTCAAAAGCTTTAATTAATTCAAACAAGTTTAAAAGGGTATGGCTAGTAACGGAATTATTGCTATAATGATCATTAAAATATTTTTTTCCTTATATGAATCCTTGAATAAATGATTTCTCCTAAAATCAAAACCAAATGTACAAGAATACTCGTCTTTACCGATTTTAATTTTCTTTCCCATATGTAATCAGAAGCTTACATAATTTTTTTATAAAAATACATGATTAAACATTAATAATAGGCGTAAATTATAATTTATTTTATATTTATTATTTATGAATTGATAGAATTTTATGTACTAATAATAAATTAGAAATATTAATGTTAACTCAGGTTCTTCTTAGTGGTAAGTTAGTTTCCAATAACTGGTCTCTTTGATTATTTTTATTATGCAATCTAAAAATATAATAAGTTCTTTCATAAAAACAAAAACTTTAATTCTAAGGAATTTCTTCTCACTATGAAAATATTTAAACAATTAGAAAGTTACTTGAATTTAATTTTTCACCCTTAAATCTCTCTGTAAAATTGCACAAACAGCCCTTTTGTCCGAAACTAAATGCAGAAGCCTTACTCTTTACCACAAACCGCTGAACTTATTTAATATCTTTAACCTTATTGAAATCCTTGTTCCCGAGGATCAACTTGAACTCCTCGATAAGCTGAACTCTTAAAAAACTAAAGCCTACGCTAAAGGTTGGCTTTTTTATTAAATTTAATTCTCACTTTATAGAATAAATTCGTCAGACCATTTAATTGTGATGTTATATGGGGCTAATTTTAATTTTCTATATAACTTATCAGTTGATAATGTTGCTATGATAATATTATTCTCAATAGATAATTCACTTAATCCGCTTGCAAAATTAGATGCTATTAGGATTTCGTTAAAATATAAATATGTTGAAATTATTTTATCTATCGAATATGTAAAATCCAGTTTGAGATTATTTTTTTTAAACTGATAAGTCCATTGAAAATAATCCCTATCAAATTCCAAAGGTTCAAAGCCTAAATTTTCTAAAATTACATTATCAAAATTTTGAATCATCATAATTTAGGTATTAAAGTTATTAATCTAGCTAGTAGATTCAAATAGAGCGAATTTACCACTAGGTCCAGCAAATAAAGATTCTTTGACAATAAAATTTCCTGATCCTCCTTCCCAAACTTTTGTGAATTAATTATATATATTAGTAGGATCTTTATATGCATTTATCAAATGGTCTGTTAATAGTTTTCTTCCACTTGCTGTATCATGAACTCCTAAATGTTTCATCACACCGGCTAATTGATTTGATCTTGCTGCATTATGATTATTAGATGTCACACGGCCGAATAAGTAATCGAATTTACCATCTTCAATTTTAATACCACACTCACTAAGTCCGAACACATCAAACATCGTATTCGAATCACTTACATACGCATAAAAATTCGGGTTATTACCTGCTAGCCCTATCGGATCTTGACTAATATATAAGCCGGTTTCAGGATTATAATACCTAAACCGATTATAATAAAGCCCCGTTTCTACATCCTCATATTGCCCCAGTTGCCTGAATGGAATAAACGGCTGATTGTTAAAGGTATCTTCCCGTATTCTGCCATAGATGTCAAACTCCACCTGCCAAACCAGTTCTCCTTTGTCATCATAGGCCTGAGCGGGGCGGCCCAAATAGTCCGATACAATCGAGTAGGACTTGCCTTCGCATAGCTTTGCGGTGGGGACTAAACTTCCTTCCTCATAAACCCAAGTGGTCAGGTTTTCGACCGGTTCGGGTCGGTCCAACATAAGCATTCCCAGCTCGTCAGTAATAACCTTAGGACGCCGTGCACACTGATAATGCCATTCATGCAATAAAACATTACCATCCCAAAGATA
>NZ_LIVM01000001.1 GCF_001418685.1 Apibacter mensalis | reverse complement strand
TATTTTTATATTTTTAATTATTATACATACTGCAATCTCCTACACTTTTTTTTGGATTAATTATTGCTCATATAACAAAAGTTGTATGAAATGTTTCATATGATCAATAAATTAAAAAATTGGTACTTTCGAAATGAATAAATGGTTCTAAATACTATGAGAATTTTTTACTTCATTTATTTTTTTCGATAGTTTACTTGCATTGTTTAATAATTAACATTTATTTATATCGAATATAAACATGTAATAAATTAAAAACATATAGTTAAATTATGAATATAAATATATTAAAGTTTTCAATCCTTGTATTGGATTTTTAATATTCTTCCCGTTTGTTTTTTTATTTTTTTATATATGAAAACTAATAATGTTATGACTCAAGAAATTAAAAATAAATTAAGTCATTAATATAATTATTTTAAATAATTGTTCTTAGAAATGTTTATATCATATAATTTAAAAATCAATTTATAATATTCATATTTATATTTATTATATGTAATAATCGTCATAGATTATTTCTTTATCAAGTAAAAATTTTTTTTATATATAAAATAAATATCATATACTTTTTACTAATAAATTATACTATTTTTAAGATTGTCATTTATATTTCTATTTGATTTTAGGAATTTTTAGTATTTTTGATAATATAAAATTAATAAAAATTTATTATTAATTCATTTTGAGTTGATTATGAATTAAAAACGAATGTAGCTACTAACAGTATCAAAAATATGAATGACAATGTCCAAAAAAATAAAGAACTCACCCTTGAGGAAATTCATAATTTTCGCGGAAAATATCCTAAGCAGTTAATATATCTCTTTTTAATTGAAATGTGGGAACGTTTTTGTTTCTACGGAATGAGAGGAGTTCTTACAATTTTTATGGTAAGTCAATTAGGGGTAACCGACAAAGATTCCAACCTAAAATATGGAGCCATACAAGCATTTATTTACGCTTTTACGTTTATAGGTGGTATATTGGCTGATAAAATATTAGGATTTAGAAAATCACTTTTTATAGGGGGATTAACGATGATTTTAGGAAATTTAATAATTTCGTATTCTCCACAGGATCATTTTTATTTTGGAATAACACTTTCAATAATTGGAACAGGATTTTTTAAGCCTAACATTTCCACGATGGTAGGTGATTTGTATAATGAAAAAGATCCACGAAGAGATGCTGGTTTCGGTTTATTTTATTCAGGAATAAATTTAGGAGCCTTGTTTGGAGGTGTTTTATGTGTTTACTTAGGAAAATATCATTCATGGAATTTATGCTTTTTAGCTGCAGCTATAGTAATGTTCATTGGTATACTAGTATTTATAACAACCAAAAAATATTTAGGTCCTATTGGTGATTCGCCATTAGTAGGTATGAAATTTTCCTCAAGGATAATGCGTGAAGTATTGGTGTACTTGGGAATTTTGCTATGCATACCTATTATTTATGCCATGATTCATAATACTCGGTATACTGATTATTTTATGTATACAATCGGACCGCTGGCTATAATTTTGTTTATCATTGAACTATTTAAAATAAAAAGTCAACAAATACGAAAAAAACTTGTAGCAGCGATGATTTTAATTGTTTTTTCGATACTATTTTTTGCTTTTTTTGAACAAAGTGGAGGAGCCCTGGCTATATTTGCTGAAGGGAACTTAAGTCACAAATTGTTATTTTTTAACATAGATCCCAATATTGTAAATAACAGTTCAAATGCTTTATTTGTAATCATTTTGAGCCCTTTATTTGGATTGTTATGGTTATGGTTGGCTAAAATAAAATTTGAACCTAATACAGTTATAAAATTTGGATTAGGATTTTTATTTCTTTCCGCTTCATTTTATATTTTATATAGTACAAGATATTTTGCAGATATGAATGGTATAACTTCATTAAATATCTTTACTATAGCATATTTGGTTATGACCTTTGCAGAGTTATGTTTATCACCGGTAGGCTTATCCATAGTAACCAAATTATCACCTAAAAACTTATCCGGCATGATGATGGGTATGTGGTTTTTAGCTAGCGCATATGCACAATATGTAGCAGGACTATTAGGAGCAGAAATGTCTTCAACGGATGAAAATGCATCCTTAGTGAATAAATTATATTCATATACTACAGGATTTGGACAATTGGCAAATTATGCATTAATTACAGGAATAGCCTTAATTGCATTTTCGCCATTTATAAGGAAATTAATGCAAGATGTTAAATAATAATGATAGTTAAACTAAGTATATATATATTATGACAGAAACTCAAGTCAAAAAGGGACATCCGAAGGGGTTATACCTACTGTTTTTAACAGAAATGTGGGAACGATTTTCTTATTATGGAATGAGAGGAATACTAATACTATATCTTACCAAGTCCTACATAGAAGGAGGGTTGGGTATAGATGCCCAAACCGCCAGCTTAATATATGGATTCTTTACGGGCTTTGTTTATTTTACTCCGTTAATTGGAGGATGGTTGGCAGATAGATATTTAGGACAAAGGCGTTCTATAACTATAGGAGGAATTATAATGATGTGTGGACAGCTGGCGTTGTTTTCTCTAAATTCCCAAAGTGGACTGTATATAGGATTATTTCTTTTAATTATAGGAAATGGATTTTTTAAGCCAAATATTTCAACTTTAGTAGGAGGATTATATGCTGATGGAGATCCTAAAAGAGATTCAGCTTTTTCAATTTTTTATATGGGTATAAACTTAGGAGCGTTGATTGCACCCATTATCGTAGGGATTTTGACCGATGATATTTTTTCAACTAGAGACGCCGCAGGAAAAATAATTTCGTATGGATATAAATATGGTTTCTTAGCAGCAGCAGTAGGTATGTTTTTTGGACAAATTACCTTTAATATATTAGCAAAAAAATATTTAGGAGATTTGGGTTTGAAGCCTCAAGGAAGAATCACAAAAAATGATGTAAATAGTGAAACTAGTACAGACATTCCTTTAACAAAGAATGAAAAACAAAGAGTTGTTGTAATATTTATTTATTTCTTTTTTGCCATTTTCTTTTTTGCAGGTTTTGAACAGGCAGGTTCTTCTTTATCATTATATACGGATAAATTTATCGATAGAAATGTAAATTTGCCGTTCATTGGAGAATATTGTATTCCAACGTCATTATTTCAGTCTGTAAATCCATTTTTTATAGTTGTATTGGCTCCAATTTTCGCATATTTTTGGAATAGTAATTTAGGTCAAAAATTAACGACTCCTTTAAAAATGGGCTTAGGAATGATTATTTTAGGGGTAGGATTTTTCTTTATGCTAGGAGCAGTAGAAGAACGAGGAGGAGATATTGCAGATATTACTGTTAAAGCCAGTATATGGTGGTTAATTTTAACCTATTTAGTTCATACTATAGGCGAGTTGTGCTTATCACCGGTTGGGCTTTCTGTAGTTACCAAATTAGCACCGCCAAAATTAGCTTCTCTTCTAATGGGTGTATGGCTAATGGCATCGTTTATTGCAAATATAGTAGGTGGCTTTTTAGCTTCTACAGTAGAAACTTTAGGAGCGGGTAAAATATTTTTATACATTTCATTGTTTGTGATTATATGTGGAGTGTTAATGATAGCGCTGAATAAAGTTTTAGTCAGAATGATGCATGGGATAAGATAAAGTAAAGGGTAATTTAAAAATAATATAATTAAAGCATATTCTTATTTAATATATTTTAAATAGAGAATATGCTTTAATTGTTTATAAAAACTTTATTGAAACTATAAATATAATTCATATAAAAAATTTGAAAAATAAATTAAGATGAATGTCCCCATACAAACTTTTCAATTTCCGGGTTTACAAACTGATCAAGTTCTTCATATAAAGAGGGAAGATAAGATTCATCCTGTTATTTCCGGAAATAAATTTTGGAAATTGAAATATAATATACAAAAAGCCCAAGAATCTGGGAAAGAAACATTGATAACTTTTGGTGGAGCAATGTCTAACCATATTGTAGCTTGTGCAGCAGCAGCTCAAGTTAATGGTTTGAAATCAATAGGAATAATTAGAGGTGAAGAAATTATCAATAAATGGAAAGATAATTTCACGTTAACAGAAGCCTCTACTTATGGTATGGAATTTATTTTCGTTCCAAGACATGAATATAGATGGAAGGAACAATCCAACTATATACGAAATATACTAGACACCATTCCCAATTACTATTTAGTTCCCGAGGGCGGAACAAATTCATTAGCAGTGAGAGGAGCTGCAGAAATTTTATCAGACAAAACATCTGCTTACGACGTTATTGCTTCAGCCATGGGTACCGGGGGAACTGTATCAGGATTGTCAGTTGGAGCACTTTCTCACCAACAAGTTATAGGATTTCCAGTCTTAAAAAACGCCCATTTTTTAGTTAAAGAATTATTAAAACATACTCATAAAGAAAATTTTATAGTAAATTTGGAGTACCACTTCGGAGGATACGCTAAAATTACAACTGAATTAATCGAATTTATTAACGAATTTTATTATCTCAATCATATACCCCTTGATCCTATATATACCGGAAAAATGATGTTCGGATTAAGAGATATGATAAAAAAAGGACAAATTCATAAGGATAAAAAAATTTTAGCTATACATACAGGAGGTTTACAAGGGATTAAAGAAATGAATAAATATTTAAGTAAGAAAAATAAACCTACAATTGTAACATGAAAAAATTAGGAATATTTCTAATAGCAATAGTTTTAGGAAATTTTATTCAAGCTCAAGAATCTGCAAAAAAAGATGAATTATATATTCAAACCTATGCTAAAATAGCTGTAGAAGAAATGCAAAAATACCATATTCCTGCAAGTATTATTTTAGCCCAGGGAATTTTGGAAACAGGAAACGGACAGAGTATATTAGCTCAAGAAGGAAACAATCACTTTGGGATTAAATGTAAAAATGATTGGTCCGGAGGTAGGATGTATCATGATGATGATGCAAAGGGTGAATGTTTTAGAAAATATAAATCTGCTAAAGAATCGTATAGAGACCACTCTCTTTTTTTAGTAGAGAGACCCTATTATAAAAAATTATTTCAATTAGATAGAAAAGATTACAAAGCTTGGGCACATGGATTAAAAAAAGCGGGGTATGCTACTAATCCTAAATATGCATATATGTTAATCAGTTTAATTGAAAGATATAAATTATATCAGTTTGATTCATTAACTACTGATGAAGTAGATGTAAAACTAGCAGAATTATTTCCAAGTTCATTCAAACCTTATATTTTTGAGAATGTGGATAAGTCAACTATTTCATTGGCTAATGGTAATACAAAAGCACTAAAAGTTGATGTCCCAAAAAAAACAACTCCGATAAAAGTAACGGTTAAAAAAGTAGAAAATGTAAAGAAAATAATTACCGCAAAGACTAATAATTTTGAATTTCCTAGTTCAAGAATTAAAATCCACCCGAATGGAAATGTAAGATATATCATATTTAAGAATGGAGATACGTTGGAGGATATTTCAAAAGCATATCATATTTCTTTAAATCAATTAAAATCTTATAATGATTTAATCTTCCAAGATAGTATAGTTATTAATCAAAAAATCTTTTTAGATCCGAAAAAAAAGAAGGGAATCAGCAAAGAGCACATTGTAAAAGAAGGAGAAAGAATGTACGATATAGCTCAGGAAAATGGAATTTCATTAATTGAGTTATATAAAAGAAATTTAATGTTTCCGGGTGATGAACCTAAAAAAGGAGATAGAATTTTATTAAAAGGCAGAAAAAGTTAAAGTAAAGTTTTAGATGTTATTTAAAAGAAGTAGGTCCTTATATAAAGAGGCACAAAAATACATACCTGGAGGGGTGAATTCACCCGTTAGAGCATTTAAATCTGTGGGAGGAGTACCGGTTTTTATCAAGTCGGCAAAAGGTGCATATCTTACAGACGAAGATGGAAATACATATATTGATTACATAAATTCATGGGGACCCATGATTTTAGGTCATAATCACTCCAATGTTGTTGAAGCTGTAACAGAACAAATGCAGAATGGTTTTTCATTTGGAACTCCAACTGAATTAGAAACTGAAATAGCTAAATTGATCACTTCCTCTGTACCTAATATAGATAAAATAAGGATGGTGAATTCAGGAACAGAAGCTTGTATGTCAGCGATTCGTTTAGCAAGAGGATATACATCAAGAAATAAAATTATTAAATTTGAAGGATGCTACCATGGACATTCGGATTCATTTCTTATAAAAGCCGGAAGCGGTGTAGCGACATTTGGAAATCCTAACAGTCCCGGAGTTACCGACGGTACGGCTATAGATACCCTGTTGGCAAAATATAACGACATTGATTCCGTAAAATCTGTTTTTGAAAAAAATAGGGGGGAAATAGCCGCAATAATATTAGAGCCCATAGCGGGTAATATGGGATGTATTCCTCCTAAAGGAGATTTTCTGCTTAAATTAAAGCAACTATGTGAAGATAATCAGTCTTTACTTATATTTGATGAAGTCATGACAGGTTTTCGTGCAGAGATGGGTGGAGCACAAGAGTTTTTTGATATTCAAGCAGATATAGTAACTTTTGGTAAAATTATTGGAGGAGGAATGCCTGTGGGAGCATTTGCTGCCAAAAAAGAAATAATGGATTATTTATCTCCGGATGGAAAAGTTTACCAAGCCGGGACATTATCCGGAAATCCAATTGCTATGCGAGCAGGATATACTACCTTATCCATCTTGAAAAATGATCTGAATATTTTCCATAGAATCACCCAAACTACAAAAATATTATCCGAAGAATTAAAAGCTATTTTTGAAAAAGCCGGTATTCAACTATGTATTAACCAATGTTCATCGATGATGAGCGTGTTTTTTGGAATTTCAGAAGTTTCAAATTATGATGATGCATCAAAAGCGGATCATGAAATGTTTAATAAATATTTTCATTTTTTACTAAACAATGGAATTTATTTGCCACCTTCAGGATATGAAACATGGTTTATTTCTGATTGTATTAAAGATATAGAAATTGAAAAAACTCTGGATAGAAGCAAAAAATTTATATCTTCAATTTGATTGGAGAAATAATAAGGTACTTAGAAAAGTGGTATTCTCAGTATGAAATAATTATAAATTAAAATTCAAAACTTTCGATAAGTTCCAATTCAGTTTTAAAAGATAAGATTTTTGTTCCAAACTTATCAAATAATAATCGGGCGAATTTATCAGAATGGTTATTGTAATAATCCTCTAAATCTTTTTTGCTGTTCGTATAATATTGTAGGGAATAAGTACATCCTGACTCGTCAGTATGAGAAATAACTTTTGAAAATATAACTTTAGTAAATTTTTGAACTTTGTAAATTTCAGGAATTAAAGTATTTTTAACCCAAATCATCCATTCTTTTTCTACTAGATATTCTACATGAAAACTTTCTGAATATATAATCATTTCTTTAAATTATTAATTAATAGCATTATCCACAGAGAATCCGAACATGCTCTTTACTTTAACCATGTCGGAAACTTGAATAAGTAATTTATTTTCACAACCTTTTTTACGTAAACAATCTAAACAAGAATTTGCTTGCCGTAAATTTTGGGATAGAACCCATTATAGTCTTTAATATCTACTATCCTATTACTTTCTTTAAAATATTTATATAAATCTTTAAGACTTTTAGTCACGTTTAAATTTTCTGAATTGAGAAGCTCTTCTGGGATAAAGATAAACTCACATATCTTGTTTAAATAGCTTACTAAAAGCTTCCATAATTCCAATGCCTATATAATATCTTTTTTCAAAAATATCCAATAAATTATTTACTTCCATTATAATACTAATACGTTAGATCGTATATCCACAAAATTAATCATATCAATATCTATTTGATGAGTGATTAATTCAGCATAAAGAAAATTAAATTATTATTTTCAGATTATCCCTGTAAAAAAAATTGCCATACATAAATATTTTTGTATAAACTAATCTGAAGAGCTTTTTATCTGAGTGCTAGTACTTGTTTATGAGAAAGCATATTTTAAACTTTTGTTCGTAAATTTACAAAAATTATGATACTACAAAAAAGTAATATAACATTCTTAGGAACAGGGACTTCTCAAGGAGTTCCGGTTATTGGTTCTAATGATCCGGTATGTAAGTCTCAAGATTTAAAAGATAAAAGATTACGAACTTCTGCGCTAATCCAATATAAAGGTCTAGATTTATTAATTGACTGTGGTCCGGATTTTCGACAACAAATGTTACGAGAAAATAAATCTAATGTGGATGCTGTATTATTAACTCATGAACACACAGACCATATTGGAGGATTAGATGATTTACGTCCAATCAACTTTTTGAAAGGTCAGGATATTCCTATTTTTGGAAAAGAAAGAGTATTAGAAGATGTAAAGAGAAGATTTTCTTACGCTTTTGCAGAAGTAAAATATCCGGGGGCTCCCGGTTTTGAATTACACCCCATCAATGGTGATATTTCTTTTCAAAATATTTCTATCCAACCTATAAATATTTTGCATGGTAAGTTACCTATTTTGGGATATAAGATTGGAAGATTATCTTATATAACTGATGCCTCATATATTTCTGAAGAGGAAATCGAAAAAATTAAATATTCGGAAGTATTAGTTATAAATGCTTTAAGGAAAGAAGCACATGCTTCTCATTTTACGTTGAATGAGGCTTTGGATTTAATTAATAAAGTTAAGCCTAAAAAAGCCTATTTAACACATATCAGTTATCAATTAGGATTTCACGAACAGGTGGAAAAATCTTTGCCAAACCATATTTTTTTGGCTTATGACGGATTGAGGGTTGAATTTTAACAAAAAATAAAATTATTTAATTACGATTGAAAAATTTTAAACATTTGAAACATTATTTAGATGTAAATTAATTTAGAAATTTAATTAAATGTATATTCCGCAATTTTGTACTTTTGCAATACTTACAATTATAATTATTAAATGAACAATAGATCAGTATATGTAGCGGCTACATGTCCTTACAGCGGAAAATCTTTAATTAGTCTGGGGATATTGCAAATGGTCATGAGAAGAACACCCAATATCGGTTATTTTCGTCCAATTATTGATGATTTGGATGATGGGATAAAAGATAATCATATTGAAACTATGATTTCCTTTTTTAATCTAAATCAGAATTATGAAGATGCATACGCTTTTACTAAGAGTGAAATTATTGATCTTCAAAATAGTGGTAGATTAAATGAGGCATACGATGGTATTATACAAAAATATAAAGCTTTAGAAGATAGATTTGACTTTGTGCTTATTGATGGTACTGATATATCAGCCGGAAGTACTTCATTAGAATATGATTTGAATGTTATTATTGCTAAATCATTAAATATTCCGGTTGTTCTTGTTGTCAAAGATTCGTTTAAAAACTCACACGATTTAGCTAAAAATATAAGTCTGGAGTTAAATAATTTTTTAAAGAAAGATAATAAAGTTATAGCGGTAATCGTTAATAAATGTGATAAAGATATAGAAGAAGTTATTACTAAAAGTAAGAAACGCATTGGTGATTCTGTATTATTATCAATAATTCCTAACGATAAACCCTTGAGTTTTCCTACTCTAAAAGAAGTTTCAGATGTTTTAGGAGCAAAAGTACTGCATGGAAGTGAAAATTTAAACAGGCCCATCAATAAGTTTATGATTGGAGGTATGTTACTATCACAATTTATTAATTATGTTGAAGAAGATTGTGTGGTAATACTTCCCGGTGACAGATCAGATTTAATAATTGGAACATTACTTTCTAACTTATCTAATTTTAAAAGGATCTCCGGAATTATACTAACTGCCGGAATAAGCCCCGATTCATCAATTATGAAAATGATTGATGGTTCAAGTGTAAATATGCCTATTATGCTTGTGGACATAGGAACATTTGAAGCAGCAACAGCTATTAATAACATAAGATCAACTATTTATCCCGAAAATACAGCTAAGATAAAACGTAATATTGATCTTTTTGAACAATACGTAGATATACCCGAGCTTGATAAAAGGATATCTTCATTTAAAATAGAAGGAATCACCCCAAGAATGTTCCAGTATAATTTGTTGAAAGAAGCTAAGGCGGCACATAAACATATAGTTTTACCGGAAGGCGGAGATGAACGAATTTTACATGCAGCATCAATGTTAGCTGATGATGAAATTGTAAAAATTACAATTTTAGGTAAACCGGAGGAAATTATACAGAAAGTTAATCAGCTTGGATTAAATTGGAATACTGATCTGATTTCTATATTAGATAATACGGAAAATGATAAGCTCAATGAATATGTTGATACTTTATTTGAGCTTAGAAAAGATAAAGGTATGGAACATGCTCAGGCAAAAGATTTAATGTTAGATGCTTCCTATTTCGGAACTATGATGGTTTATAAAGGGGATGCTGATGGGATGGTTTCAGGTGCTCAAAATACAACTGCGCATACGATACGTCCGGCATTACAATTTGTTAAAACTAAACCGGGGATTAAAACAGTTTCTTCTGTATTTTTTATGCTCTTGCAAGATAGAGTATTAGTTTATGGAGATTGTGCAATTGTACCTAATCCTACCTACGAACAACTGGCAGATATAGCTATTTCTGCTGCAGGTACCGCAAAAGATTTTGGAATTGAGCCTAAAATTGCCATGCTTTCTTATTCATCCGGATATTCGGGAGCGGGAGTAGATGTTGATAAGGTAAGAAAAGCTACTGAACTGGTAAAATCGTTACGCCCTGATTTATTAATTGAAGGTCCCATTCAATATGATGCAGCAGTGGTTCCAAGTGTAGGTAACAGTAAAATGCCGGGATCCTTAGTAGCGGGTAAGGCAAATGTATTGATATTCCCTGATTTAAATACAGGAAATAATACTTACAAAGCAGTTCAAAGAGAATCTGGAGGATTGGCTTTAGGTCCTGTGCTTCAGGGATTGAAAAAACCAATCAATGACTTAAGTAGAGGAGCAAAAATCGAAGATATTTATAATACTGTTGTAATTACCGCAATCCAAGCGGCAAATAACAATTAAAAAGAAGCTATTAAAGTATTTTAAATAAAACTCTATCATTTATTACTATTGATAGAGTTTTTTATTTTCCAAAAATCTCTAGAAAACTAAAAGTTTCATTGAGCCTAACTCCTTTTTCTGTTTTTTTTACTGTACCTAGTTCATGCCTGGCATCATGTTCAAAAAAGAAAAAATAATTTTGAGATTCTGCAAGATTTAAAATTTGTTCCTTTTCCTGTATAGTAAGTAAAGGTCGCGTATCATATCCCGCGATATAAGGAATGGGAATATGTCCGGTAGTTGGTAGTAAATCAGCAGCGTATATTATTGTTTTTTCTTCATAAGTTATGACCGGTAACATTTGTTTGTCTGTATGTCCATTAACAAAATATATATCGAACCCTAGTGGTGAATTTTTTAGAAAATTATCTTTGGGAATAGTTATAAATTTTAATTGCCCACTTTCTCTAATTGGAAGAATGTTTTCCTTTAAAAAAGAAACTTTTTCTCTAAAATTAGGTTGGACTGCCCAATTCCAATGATCTTCATTGCTCCAATAAATAGCATTTTTAAAAGCAGGTCTATAACCGGATTTGCTCTTATTCCACTCAATGGCTCCTCCGCAGTGATCAAAATGTAAATGAGTAAGAAAAACATCGGTAATATCATCACAAGTAAAGCCATATTGAGCTAAGGATTTTTCTAATGAAAAATCACCCCATAAATAGTAATAACTGAAGAATTTTTTATTTTGTTTATTACCAATGCCCGTATCTATTAATATTAGTCTTTTACCAATCTCAATAAGAAGACATCTCATAGCTAAATCAACCATATTATTGCAATCAGCAGGATTGGTTTTTTGCCAGATAGATTTAGGCACAACGCCAAACATAGCACCTCCATCTAGTTTAAAATTTCCGGTTTCAATCGGATATAATTTCATAAATAATAGTATTTGATACTTTAAATATAAAGCTTATTTATCAATTATTGCTAAAATATGTAAATGTGAGATGAATAATAAAAATAGTCATTGTTATTCCGCATATAATTATATTAACGCCCATACATAAAATATATCCCAGTAAAGCACCTAAAGAAGCTTTTATAGCACCCTTTTTATCCATAAAATCATAAATTAATTCTCCTATTAATGCACCTAAAAAAGGACCATATAAAAAACCATAGGGTAGGATAAAACCCACAAATATTCCTATGGTTGCTCCGATGGCACCGTATTTGGAACCTCCAAATTGTTTAACAGTGAAAATGGGCATAAAATAGTTTATGACCATACCTAATAGGGTTAAAATAGCACAAAAAGATATCCACCACCAGCTCAGAGTTTCTCCAAGAGGACATAACTTATAAATTAATAAGCCTGTAAAGGCTATAGGAATTCCCGGTAATGCAGGTAAAACGGAGCCAATAATTCCAATAAGTATCAGTATAAATACTAAAATTATCCAAATTAAATCAGGCATAAAATATGATACATTAAAAGTAACTATAAATATACTTAATAAATTATAAACTTTTCGCTTTATCTCCAGTAATTGATATAAATTCTTGTAATTAATGAAAGAGGCATATACATTAAGACAAAAAAACCAAAATTCGATAATAGATCAATTGGATCGCTATATATCGGTTCATTTTCCCAAAGATGTTATATTGATTATGCAAATTGCTAGTAAGGTTCTAATAATATTAGTGATTTTTTTAATTTTAGATTTTTTGCAGCGTAAAGTATTGTTGAAAATTGTATTGAAAATAGTTCCCAATACCAAAAATATTTGGATCAATACATGTATCGAAAAAAATGTATTTACCAGTTTTTTTCGCCTTATCCCTTTGGGAATATGCTATTTGTTAGTACCAATTATATTCTATCCTCATCCGCAAAGTTTTCATATTCTTGATTTGGTATTTAGTATTTTTTTAATATCCTTTATTGCAAAGTTTCTTATTAGTGTTATTAATTCCTATACTCATGTAAAAAATAGAGATAGAAGTTATGTGACAGTTGGCTTAAATACTTTTTTTGAACTTCTTAAAATCCTAATTATTGTATTATCCAGCTTTATTGTTATTTCGATAGTATTTGATTTAACCAGCTCTAAAATTTTTACTTTTTTAGGAGCCATAATGACGATTATAATCCTGGTGTTCAAGGATTCTATATTAGGATTTGTTGCAGGAGTCAATATTTCAAATTCCAAACAATTAAAATCAGGTGATTATATTTCTATTTCTAAATATAATTTGGAAGGATATATTGTGGACATTAATTTAATTACTACTAAAATTCTAAATAAAGACAAAACCGTATCTAGTATACCGACTTATGATTTAATATCCACAGAGGTTAAAAATTATGAACCTATGAAAGCTTCACATACTCGAAGAATAAAAAGGTCTATAGTCTTCAATAGTCAATCAATAGAGTTCTTAGGAAAAAAAGAGCTTGATGAGCTGAAAAAAATAAGTCTCTTAAATGTATATTTTACAAACTATAAATCCGATGAAGACATAATACCAACGAATATGGGAATATTTAGAAAGTATATAAAATGGTATCTTCGAAAAAATTCGCGCATATCAAAAAAGGATACTATTTTAATAAGACAGTTAGATCCGACTATTTATGGAATCCCTATAGAGGTCTACTGTTATACCAATACTTCGGAGCTAAATGAATTTGAAGAAATACAAGCAGAAATTTTCGAGCATATCATTTCAATATCATCTTTTTTTGGACTTAAAATTGTTACTACCATACCGTCTTAATTTTTGGAAACATACTTCTCAAGTTCCTTAATGCCTTTCTTGGTAGCAATTGAACGTATTAACAACTCTATAAAATATTTTTTTACAAGATTATCATTTAGATGTACTTTTGATAGATTATCATCAATAGCTATAATTTTTTCAAATAGATAAAAATACTCAACGGTTAGTTTTTTATTGATTTTAGGTCTATACAAACCTTCCTCAATTCCTAGGATAATATTATTTTTTATTAAAGATTTTAACAAGTTATTTTGTAAAGTGATCATTTCGATATATATATCCGGATAGAAATTTTTCAGTTGAAATAAAGTTTGATTTTCTTTAAGAAAAATAAAATAATTATTGTCTTCCAGTATAATAAATTTTTGTTGAATGATATTCGGACAATTTTTAATTTTATTTTCAAGATCTTGAATGGTAGTACTAATGCATTTACTAAATGTATTTTTAATTAAATCTTCTTTACCGGAAAAATGTTCATATAAAGTTTTTTTTGACATGCATAGATCCTTACTGATCATATCCATAGTGACTACTTTAACCCCTATTTGAGTAAATAGCTCAATCGATTTGTTAATGATTTGATCTTTAATTACATCCATAAAGTAAATGCTGCCTAAACAAATATAATAAAAATAGAGTAAAAATTAACTTTTTTATTCAACTATTTGCACTAATTACTCAATGCTTAATATAGTAACTTCAATGTAATGAAGCGTGACAGAGAAATAAATAATCCAACATAAAATCGTATGGAGTTGTTGGATTATTTATTATAAATTTGTTAATTAAAAATTGTAGGTAATACCCAAATTCCAGGTTCTTCCGTTGCCAAAATAAACCTGATTGGCGGTATCAATTCCTTTAAATTTTACGTTATCTGCTTCCTTATCGCCGGACTTTATATTTGTTTTGGAATAGGTCATAAATACATCATTTAATGCATTGTTGACATTAGCTCTAAAACGTAAAGAGGTGCTGTCAAAATATAGAGTATAAGAAGCTCCCATATCTAAAGTAAAATAATTGGGGAGCTCAATTAAATCAATTTTAGTATTCGCAGCTGCCTTAGATATGTCAAAATCCGAATATAATTTTTCATATCTGTTTAGATCTGCATCGAATGTGAAATTTTTAAAAGCTTTATATACTAAGCCTACCCCATAACTGAATTGAGGTGCATTGGATGTTTTAACATTATCTAATAATATATCTTTCTCGCTTATAATGTGGGACAAGTTATTGGAATCATAAGTAGTAGAATGGGCATTACCGTTATATTTCCAACTTCCTAAAGATATATGTCCTTTAAAATTTAATTTTCTAATCGGTTTGGCAAGCAATTCTACCTCTATCCCCTGATGGAGTTCATCAATGCCTGATCTGTTTTCTATTTGATTAATACTTTCATTAGAAATCGTCTCTACTCTGTTATTCCAACTGGTTCTGTATAAGTTAACACTTAAATCTAAAAAATTATAGTGAAGTTCATATCCTATTTCAAAACCAACTATTTCCTCATTGTCGGCTAATGGATTTACATCATTTTTCCAATTTAAAAATAAATTATTCTGAAAGGGTTGTCTGGAATAATATCCGGCATTACCAAAAATATTATGATTTTTAGTAATTTTAAAATTAATTCCCCCTTTGATATTATAACCGGTATTATTTAGCGTTTTTGATTTTTGGTGTGAAGGAGTGTAGTTAAATCGGTCCTTCCTTGAATTATATTGCTCGGAGATAACACCTTGTATAAAAGCGCTCATAAATTTATTAACATATTCAAATTGCCCGAAAGCTCCAATATATTGTATGGTTTCATCGTAATCAAAGCTTAATCTTTGACCTCTATTTACATTTCTAAACAATGAGCTCCAAGGATTAGTGGTAAAGTTTTTAGTTACCGTATAGGTTCCGTTTACATTGGGTGAAATATTATCGGTAATTCCGGATAGTCCTAAAAATTTATTTGCTTGTTGAAAATGTGTTCCTGTATAGACTCTTCCATCAACTCCTACATTAAACTCAAAATGTTTTTTAAACTTATGATTAAAGTTGGAAACAAGACCGTACCATTGATGATTGTTTACGGAAGATCTGATAATGAAATTGTCACTACCCGTACCTATTCCTTCGGTATTGTGAGTTAAATTATAATCGAAGATTGCATCCCAATTAATCGTTCCATTTTGCTGATTTCTGCTTCCGGGTATTGAGTTTGGACTTTGCGGAGTTGAAATATTGGGTGTTTCAATATATTTAGAGCCATATCCGCCTATGCCCCCTCCTCGTCCTAAAGAACCATAAAATACGGTAGACAAAGTGCTTTTTTCATTGATTTTCCAGTCCCAATTTAAATTAGCAACTGATTTATGGTAGTAATTGGTTCGTAATAAAAGTTCTTTACCGTTTAACCATCCTTGGTTTACATTGTATCTATACCCGTATTTTTTAAAATCTGATATTTTGGTGTAATAATTCTGATCATGATTTTGAGGGGCACCAAAAATTATAAAGTTAAAATTGTGCTTTTCATTGGGTTGAAAACCGATAGATAAAAAATAATTTTGACCATATCCTTTAGTTCCCCTATTATATCCGTCGCCTCTCCATGTGGAGGTGGAGAAGGATACTCCCCATTGGTCTTGTAAACCACTATTATATTCGTAAGTAGTTCTCCAGAATCCATCATTCCCGGTTAAAAATCGTGCCGTTGAACCTGCTTTCTTATCGGTGGCTTTGGTAACAATATTTATGGTGCCGCCAACGGAAGATATAGCGAGTTTAGAAGAACCAAGACCTCTTTGTACTTGAATGGTGTTGGCAATATCAATTAATCCTGTCCAATTGGTCCAATACACATTTCCACTTTCCATTCCATTAACGGGCTGTCCATTTATCATTACAGCTGTATTGGATTGATTAAAACCCCTGGTTATCATTTTAGAGTCACCGTATCCGGTGGCGTCATTGACATAAATGGAAGGTGCATTTTTCATAAGGGCAGGAAATTCTTGATTTCCTCCTTTGTCTCTGATTTCTTGTTTTTTAATGATAGACACGGCAATCGGGGTTTCTCTATCTTTTACCACATCAATAACTCCTTTTCCTATAACTACAACATCATCAATTTCTTTTTCTGAAATTTGAGTTGAATCTGGAGAAATGTTTTGCGCAAAACAAAGAGCTGTTGGACCCATAATGCTTATAAAGTAAAACAGATCCAATGCTTTATACTTTAGATTCATAAATAATAATTTAATTAGTTTGTTTCTGTATTCTTTTACACCATAAATATAATAGTATTAAATAAAATATTAAAATCTATATTGAAAAAATACATAAAAGTAAGTTGTTTTTATAAAATTTAAACTTCTAATTTGTAATTTTAGCTAGATAAATTATTTAATATGAGTCTTTCAAGAAATCCTTATGTATTTTACTGTTTGGCTTTGATAATGGGAATTTTTTTGTGTAAACTCATTTTTATTCCGATTTTTTACGTAATCATTTTACTTGGGTTATTGCTAATATTTTCCGTATTTATTGTAAACAAAATTGGTTGCAGGTGTTTGTTTTCAATAATAATCTTAATAAGTTGGGTTTTACTTGGAATTATTGTAATAGAATTAAATAACAGCATGGTAAATAATCATTATATAAATTATAAAGAAAATGGAAGAGCTCAATATCTTTCTGTCGTAATACAAGAGCAAAATAATTCAACTAAAAATTTTCGGAAATATAAAGCAAATGTAACATCTATTTCATATAAAAACCATCAAATTCATACTACCGGATCTATTATGCTTTTCGCTGAAAAACAGAAGTTTAATTCCGTTTTAACTTTAGGAAACGAATATACTTTGAAGCTTGTAATGACTGATCCGACCAGAGCAATGAATCCTCACCAATTTGATTACTCGAACTATTTAAAAAGAAATTACATTTTTCAGATTGGTAAAGTAGATAAAATTATTTCAGAATCGCCACATACTTCAATAATATATACGATTAAAAATTTTAATCAGTATTTAATTAAAAAGATTGAAAGCTCAACTTTAAGTGAAGATTCAAAAGAATTTTTAAAAGCTTATTTATTAGGAGATCGGTCGGAAATGAAAAAAGAATCCATAAATGTTTATTCTAAATCTGGAATTATGCATTTGATAGCTATATCAGGAATGCATATTGCTTTGATTTTTGGTATCATTTTCAATACATTAACTATTTTAATGAAAAGTGGAAATAGAAAAATTATAATTATAGTTTCATTACTCTTCGTATGGTTTTTCGGATGTTTCGTGGGTTTGTCTTCTTCTGTATTTCGTTCATGCTTGATGATAACAATCTATTATTTTTTTGAATTGTTAAAACGTAACGGATCTATCTATCATAGTATGTCTTTATCTGCCATCATTATTCTTTTATGGGATCCAAATGAAATATATTCGGTTGGTTTTCAATTAAGTTATATCGCCGTATTTTTTATCTCCTGGCTATCCCCAATCTTTACAAACATTATGAACGTTAAGAATAAAGAAATTAATAAGTGGATAATAAATCCTTTTGCAGTAACCATAGCTGCACAATTGGGAACAGTACCTTTTGTATTATTTTATTTTCATCAATTTTCTTTGTTATCTATTCCTATCAATATTTTAATAATTCCTTATACATTTGTTATTACCTATGCATCTATATTAGAATTATTTCTGGTTTGTTTGCCTTGGGAATATCAAGAATATTTTTCATTTATTTATGATTTTTTAGTTAAGATTTTAATGGATGCTACCTATTATATTTCTTCAGTAGAATCTTTAATGCTAAAAAATATTACGTTGAATTTATGGGAATTATTGTCAATAACAATTGCTTTAATTTTTTTTAAAAATTATCTTTCAGGATTAAAATTAAGGAACTTATTTCCTTTTTTATTATGCATACTTGTCTTTAAATTGAGTATTTTATATAATGATTATAAAATATCATTGAAGAAAAATTTTATAGTATTCTGTCATGAAAATTCTTTATTGGGATTTAGGGATGGAAAAAAACTTTTAATAATGGGGGATTCTACTGAAAATTGGGAAAAAGTAAAACGGTATATAATAGAACCTTATAGTATTAGAGAAGGAATTACATGTATACAATTTAAACCTTTTAATGAAAATAAAATTTATAAATGGAAGGGAAAAATAATTCAAGTTTTAAATAATCCTTCCAAAAATTGTTTGGATTCCGTTGATTATGTAATTACGAATAATTTTTTAATTGACTGTGAAACGGTTACTGAAGGTAAAATTATAGTTACAGGAAATAAAAATAAATATATATATAGGCATAGTAACAAAGATTTTTCTAAATATTGGCACACTTCAACACATGGAGCTTTTACCTATTGTCTTTAGCCAAATTTTGATCTAGCTCGGATTTTACATTTTTTACTGTTTTTAAAAATTCATCGGGCTGCATAAACCCTGAAATCACATAAACAGTTTCTCCGTTTTTATTTATTAATGCTATGGAAGGATATCTTAAATTTCCCCCTAATGCATAATAAGCCCAAGATTGTATACCGGTTTGTCCGTTTGAAATATAATCGTATGTATTTCCTTTAAATGTTACTGATTCTTTTAATTCCGCGTTGAATTTTACCGGAATAAAATTCTCATTAATGTAAGAGGACACTTCTTGATTTTGGAATGTGTACTTATCTAAAAATTTACATGGACCACACCAATCTGTAAAAATATCCACAAATAACAACCTTGTATCTCCATGTATTTGTAAACTGTCTCCTTCTTGTAAATTTTTCCACTGTATTAATTTTTTATCTTGAGCGGCTATGCCTATTAATAACAAGGAAAAAAATAAAGTAAATAGATTTTTCATATTAAATCTTTAATACAAAAATATATATTAAAATAGAAATAGTCAACTAAAATAAATTTTTTATCCAAGGATAGTTAAAAGGCTTATTATTAGAATTTAATGCTAATACCAGTTAAGAAATTAAATCCGGCTTGAGGGTAATAATAGGGAATATTATCATAGTAATATCCATTATTTTCATATTGGTTATTAAAAATATTATTTAAGGCAAGCTTAAAATTAAAAGAGTTTATTGAAAATAGCGATGGAGAAAACTCAAAGACCATATCAGAGATATAATAACCGTTCAGTTTACCGTTTTTAGGTTCTTCATTGGTAAGATATTGACTACTTACATATTGATGCATCCATTTGCAATTTAAATTTTTTAGAGGCTTCCATTCTGCTGTAATATTTCCGATATAGTTAGGGGAGAAGGCAATAGTTGTATTTCCAAGCTCCTTTATATCAGAATCAGTTTCTTTTTTAAAGTTTATATTTTTATTAATACTTATAGTTGAATTTGCTGAAAGTGAAAATTTAGTAGATAATTGATAAGAGGCAGAAAGTTCAATTCCTGTCCGATAGCTTTTACCGCTGTTTTCTCTAATAAAGCTTCCCACATCGTTAATTTTACCGCTTAATACTAGTTGATTGATATAATACATGCCGTACCAGTTTGCGGAATATGAAAATTGACGGAAATTTTGTTGAACTCCTAATTCAATATTATGCATTAGCTCTGCTTTAACACTATTGTTTTCCAATATATCATTTCTGCTTGGTTCTCTTTGAGCAAGTCCATACGTTAAATATATGGAACCTTCTTCAATTTTATACGAAGTTCCTACTTTTGGATTTATAAAATTGTAATTTTTATCAAATTTTATAGCTCCACCATTCTTAAATATACTTTTCCCTCCGGGCACATCATAACCTTTATAATGAATGGTACGATATTGAATGTCTCCAAATAATTCCCAATAGGGAGTAAGATTGAATATCGCTTTAAAAAAAGTGGAAATCTCGTTTTTATTAGCTTTATTCCTATAATATTCATGATCTTTCAAGCCATTCGAAAAATATTCAGCCCAAATAACATTTCCGTGATGATATCCTTCATATGTGTTTGCCCCCATTCCAATTTCCAATTTCCATTTATTGATATTTCCTGAGGCACGATTTACTATTCCGTAAAAGTTATTATCCAACCATTGCCTCCGAATCAAATCTGAGCGCGAAATGGTTTCATTACCTATTATAATATCCTTTAATTTATAATTGGATAATTTGGAATTTTGCTTATATTCTTCATAATATCCTTTGCCACGAGTATAAAAAAGTGTTGAATTCACTACCCAAGAATTGCTAATTTTATGTTTAAAATATAAATGATAATGATCTTGATAATAATTATCAGTTTCGTTATTATAATAACGGATTATATTTCCGTCCTTCTCATAAATGGCTCCGCAAGAGTTGAAGGTTCTCCTTTTTTTCATCATTTCATCATTGATACCATTCCAAGATTGATATGTTTTTTCTTGTCCGCCAAACGTCATAATTCCGATGGATGTATTATTTTTTTCGTACAAACCATGAACATAATAAGAAAACAGGTCAGAAAAGGCCCGGTCAATATATCCATCAGATTTTATAAAAGATATCTTTGCATCTATTTTTAGTGTCTCATTAAAAAATTTTCCCGTCCCAAGCCCCAAGGTATGCTTATGGGTCTTAAATGAACCTATGGATTGAGCTGTTTGGAAGTAAGGGGTGTTAGAGGGTGTTTGTATTTTCGCATTAATACTAGCACCAAAAGACCCCGTACCTTCAGTAGAGGTTCCTACTCCACGTTGTATGGTAAGGTTGGATAAAGAAGAAGCAATATCTGGCATATTTATCCAGAAAGGACCTTGAGATTCTGCATTATTAATAGGAACTCCATTTAATGTTACATTAATTCGTGTCTGGTCACTCCCTCTTATTCTTAAACTTGTATAACCAATTCCTGCCCCGGCATCTGAAGTTGAAACTACAGAAAGATTATTTTTTAACAAGTAGGGGATATCTTGTCCTAAATTTTTACTTTCCAGTTGTCTTGCGGTTATTCGTTCTTTACTTATGGGGGCATTGCCGGATACAATAATTTCTTGCAATTCAAATAATGAATCTTTTTTAATCTGTGCTTTTAGGCTTAAATTAAAAAGAGCTATAACTAAATAAAACCAATCCCTTTTTTTCATAATAAAAAATCCCAGGGATATTGTTATAGGACTAAAAAAATAAGATTTCAAATAACTGTAATCTTTATCTAAGATTTCCCTTGACAACATTACTTGTCCAGGTTCTTAGGGTATAATCTCAGCCGTTAAACAGCACCCCTTAGTAGTGTTAAAGTTAATTTTATACGGAAGCCTTAGCTAGGCTATTACTATCTTGTGCTTTCTCACGTAATTTTTGTAAATCAATATCTGAATCTAAAATTCTTTTACCAGTCCTGAATTTTGAGCTCCAATAAGCAGTATCAAGAGAGGAAATAGTAACTCCTTTGGATGAAGAAGCATGAATGAAAAAAATTTCACCGGACGGGCTTACACTTTCAACAATTCCAACATGAGAAATCCTGCTTTTAGGCGTATGTGCAAAGAAAATAAGGTCTCCCTTTTTTAAATTATGTTTTGAAACAAAAGTTCCCCTATGGGATTGTTCAATT
The DNA here is from genome assembly GCF_001418685.1 of Apibacter mensalis. GTDB lineage: Bacteria > Bacteroidota > Bacteroidia > Flavobacteriales > Weeksellaceae > Apibacter > Apibacter mensalis. The sequence continues at coordinate 285,887 of NZ_LIVM01000001.1, read as the reverse complement.
GATGTGCGAGGTAAAGAAATGTTTAATGCTGCAAATACATGTTGAACAAAAGAAGAACAGTCTATTCCACGTCTAGTTGTACCCCCGTATTTATAAGGAGTTCCCAAATATGTTTTCGCTTCATTTAATAAATTATAGACTCTTTTTGAAAATTTTTTTTCGGCATAGATATTGTTACTTTCGGTTAAAACAACATCTTTTCTTAATGTTGAAGAAAAATTTTCATCACTAATCGATGATGTATTGCATATTTTAACAGATTTTGGATGATATACCAACATTTCGTTAGTGCTAGGATATTTATAAGTATCGTTATTACTTGCTATGTAATTAGATACACAAGAGGTAGCAGAAGTTGAAATTACTATAATTACAGAGAGTATTTTTACTAATGACTTCATAATTCAAAGATGGTACAACTATTTTTTATAGTTTTCAAAAATAATAATCATATGCATATATATGCGATCAATTTAACTTTTTTCACAAATATTTAACAAATACCTTAAATATGTTAAATAAAAGTTAATTAAATAAAAAAACAGATATTTTCAAGATTAATATCTGTTTTTTTATAATATAAATTTATATTAAAAATGCTATCTAAATGTCATCGAAATTTACGTTGGTATAATTAGAAATATTTGCTGAATTAGCATTATTTTTATTTTCTTCAGTTTGAAGATGAAAATCGTCTCTATGTCTTTCAGAAATAACTTTTTCACCGGTTTCTTTAATAATGAAAGATGTAGTTTCTTCAAAGATGTCTTTGAAATTTTTAAAATCTTCCTTATATAAATAGATTTTAAATTTTTTGAAACCTAAAGCCCCATCTTCAGAAATATTCTTTTTGCTTTCAGTAATTGTTAAATAATAATCACCGGCTTTAGTTTCTCTTACATCGAAAAAATAAGTTCTTTTTCCTGCTCTTAATACTTTAGAGAAAATTTCATTTTCTTTCTTCTCTACATTTTCAAAATCATTCATCATATATGTGTTTTGTTTTTTATTGCCTTAAATTATGTATTTTAAGGGATAATAAAATATTATTTTTTTTATTTAAACAGAGCAAAATTATAAAAAATACTCTTAATATTACAATTGTTTTTATGATAGTTTTTGTGTAATTTGTTTTTTATATAATTCAGAATAAAAACCTTGATTTGAAATTAGATCAGAATGAGTTCCCATCTCAATAATTTTCCCTTTATCCAACACAATAATTCTATTTGAATGTTTAGCGGATGATACTCTGTGCGTAATAATTAGAGTAGTTTTAATACCTATATCATTTTCAATATTGGATAATATTTTTTCTTCAGTTTCAGTATCCACCGCTGATAAACTGTCATCAAATAAAAAAATTGTAGGGTCTTTAATAAGAGCTCTGGAAATGGATATACGTTGTTTTTGCCCCCCGGATAGGGTAACCCCACGTTCTCCAACTTCAGTTTGATAGTTGTCTTTGAATTCCATGATATTAGAGTGAATTTCTGCCTTTTTAGCGTATTTTTCAACTTGTTCTAAGGTAGCATTTTCAATTCCATATGAAATATTGTTATAAATTGTATCTGAAAAAAGAAAACTTTCCTGAGGAACGTAACCGATTTTATCTCTTATTATATTTATATTATGTTCGGATAGAGGTTGGTCGTCAATATAAATCATTCCTGAATTGGGCTCAATAAGTCGTTCTAACAATAGTGCAATAGTAGATTTTCCCGCCCCGGTCTTTCCCATAAAAACGATAGTTTCTCCGGGTTCTATTTCAAAAGATAAATTCGTTAGAGCTTGTATTCCTGTATTAGGATATGTATAAGATACATTTTCAAACCTAATTTCCCCTTTTATCGGATAAAGATTGAAATTAGAGTTTTTTATTTCTTCTTTAACACTTAAAAAGTCATTGATTCTTTCCATAGACGCCTCAGCTCGACGTATCATCGATATTACCCAACCTAAAGCTGTAAATGGCCATATTAAAACATTGAGATATAGAAAAAAATCTGTAATAGTTCCAACATTTATTTTGCCATCTATATATCTTTGGCCACCAATGTAAAGTATAAATAAGTTGCTCAATCCGATAATAAGGATCATTAATGGAGAAAAAATGGCTTCAGTTGTTGTAAGGGAAAGCGTTTCATTTCTATATTGATTCGATTGGTCTATATATTTTGATATGATATAATCTTCTTTAGTGAAAGATTTTATAACCCTTATTCCTGAAAAAGAATCTTGTACAAAGGATGAAAGTTCAGACTGTTTCCCTTGTACAATTTTAGTTTTCTTATTAATCACAGTGCTTTGATTATATATAAAATATGAAAGAAAAGGTAATGGAAGGATTGCGTAAAAGGTCATTATCGGATCAGAAGCTAACATATATCCGAGAATAATAATAAGCATTATAGATAAGTTGGCGCTATACATAATTCCGGGACCTAGGTATTGGCGTACATTTACCACATCTTCGCTAATACGATTCATGAGATCTCCTATTTTAAATTTTTTAAAAAAGCTGAATGAGAGTGTTTGATAATGTTTATAAATATTATTTTTAAGCTCAAATTCAATTCTTCTGGATGCAACAATAATAGTTTGCCTCATATAAAATTTCATGATTCCCGAAGTAATTGGAGCCAACACAATGATTCCACCATAAAGAAGCAGCTGTTTCAATAACTGCTTTTTATCTAGTGAATCCGAACTGGTAAGAGAATGAGCAATAATGTTAATGGCTTTTCCAATAAATTTTATCGGGAAGATAGTTAAAAAATTGGAAAGGATTATAAATACAACTCCATAAAGGAGCAATTTTTTATGTTTTAAAAAATATGGATTTAAAGTTTTTAAGGCACTCATAAAGGCAAAGTTACAAAACTTGTGGTTTTTATTTCTTATAAACTAAAAAAGAGTATCTGATTTAGTTACATCAGGTACTCTTTTCTATAAATTTATAAGTTGTAATGTTATCTTTTTTTATGCTGGATTAAATATTCGGCAATCTGAACTGCATTCAGAGCTGCACCTTTACGTATTTGATCACTTACACTCCAGAAGGCAATACCTTTTGGGTTGGTAAGATCTTTTCTGATTCTTCCTACAAAAACCTCGTCTCTTCCTGAAAGGAATAGAGGCATCGGATATTTCTTTTCAGATGGATTATCTTCTACAATAATTCCATTAAAATTTTCAAAAGCTTTTCTAATTTGTTCGACGCTTAATTCATCTTCGGTTTCTACCCATATACTTTCCGAATGCGCCCTCATAACGGGTACACGAACACAAGTTGCTGACACTTCTATATTTGAATGCATAATTTTACGAGTTTCATTATACATTTTCATCTCCTCCTTAGTATATCCGTTATCTGTAAAAACATCGATATGAGGTATTAAATTGAATGCCAATTGATAAGCAAATTTCTCAACATGGACCTCTTTTCCAGTAGTGGATTGCTTTACTTGTTCAATTAATTCATTCATAGCAGTAGCACCCGCTCCGGAAGCAGATTGATAGGAAGAGACATGTACCTTTTTAATATGAGATAATTGTTCAATAGGTTTTAAAGACACTACCATTTGTATGGTAGTACAATTAGGATTTGCAATAATACTTTTGGGGGTATTCAATGCATCTTCCGCATTCACTTCAGGTACAACCAAAGGTACTTCATCATCCATTCTAAATGCTGACGAATTATCAATCATTATGGCTCCGTGCTTAGTAATGGTTTTGGCAAAATTTAAGGAAGTTCCGCTTCCTGCGGAAACTAAAGCAATATCTACTTCTTTAAAATCATCATTATGTTGAAGTTCCTTCACCTTGTATTCTTTATCCTTAAATGTATAAATTTGTCCGGCACTTCTCTTCGATCCGAAAAGTACTAATTCGGTTAAAGGAAAATTTCTTTGGTCTAAAACTTTGAGAAGCTCTTGCCCAACCGCTCCGCTTACTCCAACAATTGCAATTTTCATAACTATAAACTTTAATGATTTTTAATGATTTATCTTTTTAGGATAAAAAGCTAGCCCAAAATGATCTTGGAATCATTCCAAGAACTAATGCAAGAGATACTGCTGACATAAGAAGCATCCAAACAGTAATTTTAGGCACTTTTTTAATTTTTGCATTAATAATTGTAATTAATGCACCTACCATAACCATGGAAAAAGGATGTTCTATATAATTTCGTCGCACTGCAGCAATTCCCATAATATCTTTCATGCTGGTACTTTGAAAGATAGGAGAGCTGAAAAATAATATTATTCCAAGAACTATCTGTGTATGTGTAAATATCAAAGCTAAAAGTGAGATTTTTTTGGCCTGACCACTAATAGGTCTTTCCTGCAAATAATAGATAAACGATACAACAGTAAGTAATAATACAAATACAAGGGTAATCATACCTACGTAGTGATGTATGTTTTTAAAAAGGATATACATAGATTTACTTTTATTTCTTTTTAAGAAGTAACAAAAATAGTAAACCTAATCAAATATATTGTTATTTAAATGATTTTTATTGAAATTTTAAATACTCATAATCAATAAACAATTATAATCTACTAGCTCTAACTTCACCATAACCGATAAGTGCATCATAAGTCCCTCCAAAAGGAGTATAGTATAGTAAACTTTGATACAGATTTTCGGTTTGCCAAAATGAGCCTGAAATTTCTGATATACTAAAGTGATTGTTTTTTTTGTCAACTGTTGCAATGGTATAATTATAATACCCTTGTTTTAATAGCAATGTTTTTATATACTTACCTTGATTATGATCATAAATCATCTTATTTGAATCGGAAAGCTCATAATTATTAAATAATCCGACTATATATAAATCTTTATTATCTAAAGGTTGTTTGAATTCCACAGAAAAATTTACCGGAGTGTAATCGCCTTCCGTTCTGGCATCCCTTTCTTGATTAAGATCAAATCGCCTGAAATAATAAGCACCATTTACATCTGGATTATAGGCATAAACTGGTGGATAAGGTATAATCGGATATAAATAGGTGAGGTATAGAGGATTATTTTCTAGGGAATTAGAAACTCCATAACCGGGGATAGCTATATTTTTCGTGTCGAAAGCATAAAATTCATTTCCTCCTTCAAAAGCGTTAGTAAGCTGTCCAAATGTGAAAGAATTTCCATTTATAAATTGAGGCTCTATATTATAGATAGCATTTTTCCAATTGTTATTTTGAAGTAAACTTAAAGACAGTTGTCTGGGGGAAATTGAATTGATACCAGAGAGGGTAGCCTGTGCTATTACTCGCTGTGTAATATTAGGATTTTTGGATGTTGAATACCTTTCATATCTTACATTAATATGTGCAAAATCTTCATAAAATGCAATTTTTTTACTGAATAAAGGCTGATGGTTGTCATTATATACGGTAAGAAGATAATTTCCCGAAATCTTAGGTTGCATGTCTTTGTTAGGAAATTCCAAGGTATAATGTGTGTAATTTTGTCTCGTATTAAAGGAAGGTTGGTAATCGTATATTTGAGGTAAAGTATACCCATCAATATATTCCGATTCAAAAAGAGTATCCTCATTCCAATTCCTGTCGTAATGCTTTATAGTATAATAAATTTTTTCATAGCCTCTATCTAGCATATCAAAAGTTAAAACAAACATACCATTTCCCATTGGGATGAAAGGGGTTTCATCGTTTGTGTCGGGATTGAATAATTGTATACCATTGACGGAAGAGCTATACACTTTTTCTAAAGCAGACTGTGAAAAACAGAGCTGAGAAAGTAAGCATAATAATAGAAGCTTTTTAAGCATTTTTAGTTTTTTTTAATTTGTAATAGTTCGAAAAAATTACTGTATCTTTTAAATTAGACATTTGTCGCATAATCCATAACTTTCTTTTTTGAATGAATTTTCCGTTAATGATTTTTCCGTATTCCCTAGGATTGGGTAAAAGAGCAGCCAATGTAGCAGCTTCACTTGTAGTAAGTTTAGAGGCCGGTTTATGAAAATAGTGTTGAGAAGCGAATTCTATACCATAAATGCCATCCCCGAATTCTATTACATTTAAATATACCTCAAGTATTCTTTTTTTACCCCAAATCCACTCAATAAGACAGGTGAAATATACTTCTAAGCCTTTTCTAACATAATTTCTTCCATCCCATAAAAACACATTTTTTGCTGTTTGTTGTGAAATGGTGCTTCCCCCTCTTTTAGGTGTTCCTTTTTTTTCAATTATTTTTTGTATCTCTTTAAAATCAAATCCACCGTGTTGAAAATATTTTTGATCTTCGCTGGAAATGACCGCAAGTTTTATTGAATTGGCCATACTATCAATTGGAACCCATTTTTTTTCAATGTTTGAACCATTTACAAAAAATCTTTTAAGCATGAGTCCTGTATAAGGAACTGGGATCCATTTATAAACTAGGACTATAAGGATGGATAATACAAATAATCCAATAAAAACCCGTTTAATCCATTTAAAAATCTTCATTAAAGTTCAATTGATAATAAAATGGATTACTTACCAACCTTTAACCGCTCCTCCCTTGAATTCACGATCGGTAGTTTCTGCGACTTCGTTCGATTGATAGGCTTTGATAAATTTTTTCACATTTTCAGCATCTTTATTATCTTCTCTTGAAACAATCACATTCATATAAGGCGAATCCTTGTCTTCGACAAAAAGTCCGTCTTTTAAAGTAAATCCCTCTTTAGCTGCAAATGTATTGTTGATTATGGCAATGGATACTTTATCATCATTAAGGATTTCTGTTAAAATAGCAGGGTCCATATCAATTATTTTTAAATTTTTAGGATTTTCAATTATATCCGATGCACTAGAAATAAGGCTTTTAGGGTCTTTTAATTTGATTAATCCTTCTTTTTGTAGAAGCAGTAAAGCCCTCCCTCTATTGGTGGCATCATTAGGAATTCCAATAGTGCTGCCAGATTGTAATTCATCCAGTGATTTTATCTTTTTGGAATATCCGGCCAATGGATAAATAAAAGTATTACCTACAATAGCAAGTTTATATCCTCTTTGCTTAATGATATGATTCAAAAAAGGTTTGTGCTGAATAATGTTAATATCAATATCTCCATCATTGAGTGCCGTATTCGGTAAAATATAGTCATTGAATTCAACTAATTCTACTTCTAAACCGTATTTTTCTTTAGCAATCTTTTGTGCGGTTTGGGCCACTACAAATTCTGGCCCGGATTCTACTCCTACCTTAATATAATTGGGATTATCTACCTGTTTCTTTTGGCAAGTGCTTAGTAAAATAGAAGAGACGAATAAGATAAATATTGTTAGTTTTTTCATTATTATTTCTTTTAGATGTTATTTTTTATGTTTAAATTTTTAACGGTGATCTACTTTTTTTGAAAAATAATCTCCCGCGAATTGGATTGCAAAAACAAGTAAAACTAATAATATTAAAACAAAATTCATAATTTCCATATTTTTATTTACATATCCTTCTTGATATCCTATTTTTCCCAAACCTCCGGCTCCTACAGTCCCACCCATAGCTGAATAACCTACCAAAGTAATCAAAGATATTGTAGCACAATTAATTAGTGAAGGAAATGCTTCCGGAAGTAATACTTTTTTAATAATTTGAAAAGGGGTTGCGCCCATAGCTTTGGAGGCTTCAACCAAACCACTAGGGACTTCCAATAAACTATTTTCAACCATTCTGGCTATAAACGGAGCAATTCCCAAGCTTAAGGGAACTAAGGCGGCAGGAACCCCGATGGAGGTTCCCACGATTAAGCGCGTAAAAGGAATCATCCATACAATCAAAATGATAAAGGGTATAGCACGAAATATATTAACTATGGTGGATACGGTATGATTGAAAACAAGATTTTCCTTCAGTTGCCCTTTACGTGTTATAAATAAAACAATTCCGACAGGTAATCCTATCAAATAACCAAAAAAACCGGAAATAAAAGTCATGGCTATGGTTTCCCAAGTTCCTTTTGCTAAGAGATCAATAATTGAGTTAGACATATCCTAATAAAGTTACTTTAATATTTTTACTTTTTAAATACTCTATAGCAGCTATTTCTTTGGAAATAGTGCCGATAAATTCCGTTAACATGACTCCGAACTTTACTCCACCTGCGTAATCCATTTGAGCGCTTATAATATTGTTATTGATATCAAATAATCTGGAAATTTCAGACAATACCGGCTCATCTACCGTATTTCCGGATATTTGTAATTTTAACAACGGGTGTTTACCTTCTTCCGGCATATGGGTAATACGTTTTTGGTAATCAATAGGTATTTCTAGATGTAAAGAAGACGATATAAAACGCTGAGCTAATTCAGTTTTCGGATTTGAAAAAATTGCAGAAACACTTCCTTGTTCAATTAGTTTTCCACGATTCATGACAGCTATATCATCACATATTTGTTTGACCACATCCATTTCATGTGTAATTAGTAAAATAGTAATTCCCAGCTCTTTATTTAAATCTTTAAGCAGAGACAAAATGGAGCGAGTAGTAGATGGATCTAAAGCGCTGGTTGCCTCGTCGGATAGTAAAACTTTAGGATTACTGGCTAGGGTTCTGGCAATAGCAACCCTTTGTTTTTGCCCTCCGGAAAGATTTACCGGATAACTGTCTAATTTATCGGTAAGTCCTACCAGCTCTACTAATTCGTAAACTCTATTTTTGATTTTAGCTTTAGAAGTATGGCTTAATTCCAAAGGAAAAGCGATGTTATCAAATACAGTTCGAGAGGAAAGCAGATTGAAATGTTGAAAAATCATTCCTATATTTTTCCGTGCCGCAGTTAATTTAGAAGGAGAAAGTTCCATCAGATTTTGACCATCAATCCATACCTCTCCTGAATTAGGTCTTTCCAATAAATTAACACATCTTATGAGTGTACTTTTTCCGGCTCCAGATTCACCAATGACCCCAACTATCTTTCCTTCAGGAACAGATAGGGAAATATTGGAAAGAGCTATGTTTTTCTTCCCTTTGTGGTCGAATGTTTTGGTAATGTTTTTTAAATCAATCATTTAATAGATTAAATTTTTTATGTCTTTATACGATTAGGGTATGTACAAAGGTACAAATAGTATACAGAAAGTCATATTAAAATACAATATTTACCACTATTGAATTATTTTAATTATATAATGCTTATCAGTAATAGCTTATGATAAATTAGCGCACTTGAAAATTCAAATTTTATAATAGTAGATTTATGTATAATCAAATTCAGATACGAAAAGCCGGTAATATAGTTATTATTAAAACAAACTTAAAAAGTTGCATATTAATTGTATACAATTTAATTTTGTTCAATCTAAATTGGTATGGAAAGTTTACAATTAAAAAATCAATTATGTTTTCCTATATATGCTTTGTCCAGGTTAATAACCACACTTTATAGACCACATTTAGAAAAATTAGGCTTAACCTATCCCCAGTATTTGGTATTATTAGTATTATGGGAAAATGAAGAAATTTGTGTAAGGGATATAGGAGAGTTGTTGTGGTTAGATAGTGGAACCTTAACCCCTCTTTTAAAGAGAATGGAAGAAAATGGATTTATAAAGAGATTTCGTTCCACACAAGATGAAAGACATATGCTAATTCGTCTTTCAGAACAAGGGAATAAAATGAAAGAAAAAGCAAGAATAATTCCGCAGACTCTTAAGACGGAATTGGAAATTGAAGAAGAAGAATTATACGCTCATCAGAAAGAATTTTGTAAGTTGTTATCCATTGTTTCGGCGAAGAGCAAGAATAGAAGTAAGAAAAAAAGAGAATCAAAATAATAATATATATATTTAAAATAAATTAATAATAAAATGGAATTAATTAACTCACTTAAATGGAGGTATGCAACAAAAAAATTCGATGCCACCAAAAAAGTTGAACAATCGTTGGTAGATCAAATCGTTGAAGCAGCATGGTTAGCTCCCACCTCTTCCGGATTACAGCCTTTTAAGATTATAGAAATTACCAATCCGGAATTAAAGCAAAAGCTGGTTTCTATCTCTATGGATCAAAAACAAGTTGAAGATTGTTCACATATTCTAATATTTGCTGCCTGGGATAATTATACAGAAGAACGAATAGATACCATTTATGGGCATATAACGAGAGAACGTAATCAGCCTTCTGATGCTTATCAAAGCTATACGGATCGTATTAAAGGAATTTATCTTAATACAGCTGCTGAAAATAATTTTGAACATGCTGCACGTCAAGCCTATATAGCTTTTGGATTATCGATTGCAGCAGCAGCAGAGCTAAAAGTTGACACGACTCCTATGGAGGGTTTTGACAATCAGGCAGTAGATGAGCTTTTACAATTAAAAGAGCTTGGATTGAAAAGTGTAGTTATGCTCCCTTTAGGTTATAGAGATGAAAAGAATGACTGGTTAGTAAATTATCCGAAAGTTAGACATCCTAAGAAAGATTTTTTACTTAAATTTGATTAGAAGTAAACTAATATTTACATAAATAATTTTAATGATTGATAAGAGGCTTTATTTTAAAGTTCTCTTATTTTTATTTAAGTAATAAAAAAAATACGAGGTTGGGTAGAAAATTAATAATTTATTAAACAAGAAGATTACTTGTAAGATTTACTAATGATACTATAGAATAATAAGTAATTTGTAAATAAAAATACCTATTATATTGTACCCAGGGCGGGAATCGAACCCGCACGATATCGCTACCACTGGATTTTGAGTCCAGCGCGTCTACCAATTCCGCCACCTGGGCATTATTTTTTAGGTGTGCAAATATACTTAAATATTTTTCTTCTTCAAAATTTATGTTTTTTATTTCATTCATTCTTTCTTTCCTATATTCGTAAAAAAAGATTATGAAAATATTAATTATCAATGGTCCTAATTTAAACCTTCTAGGGCAAAGAGAAACACAAATTTACGGTTGTTGTTCATTCGATGTTTATTTTAAGCATTTGCAGAAAAAATTTATAGATGTGGAATTAGAATACTATCAAACTAATCATGAAGGCTCGATTATTGATAAGATTCATGAAAAAGGATTTGAATACGATGGTATTGTGATTAACCCGGGAGCATATACTCACTATTCCTATGCAATATATGATGCATTAAAGTCAGTACTTGCACCGGCAATTGAAGTTCATATTTCCGACATTGAAAAAAGAGAAGAATTTAGAAAAATTTCAGTAATAAAAGACGCTTGTATACACCAAATTAAAGGCAAAGGATTACCCGGTTATGAAGAAGCCATTGAATATTTAATACAAATGAAACAACAATAAAAAGTAATAAGTAATTGATATTTTAAATGAACGAAAAAATAAGTGGAAAAGTCATACATCAGATATTGTTTTTAATAATAATAATATCTCTTTTTATCCTTATTATAAGTCAGTTGGCCATATTTCTTCCAAGCTTTTTAGGAGCAATCACCTTATATGCACTATCCAAAGATTTTTTCTTATATCTAACTGAAAAAAAAGGACTGAAAAAATGGTTGTCAATTATTATAGTCTTTCTACTTACATTATTGATTATTTCGATTCCTATTTATTTTGTCATTGAATTGAGTTATTCTCAGGTGCATACAGCAGTATCTTATTTTAATAAGATAAATAATTCTTTAGTGAAAATTGTAAATGATTTACAAGCCAAATACGCACTTAATATACTAAACAAAGACAATATCATCCAAGCAACAACTTGGGTGGGCAGGGTGGTACCTAAAATAGTAAATTCAACCGTAAATTCAGTGGTAGTTTTTCTCTTTTCATTTGTTCTTTTCTATTTTATGATTATGAATATCAGAAAAATTGAAAGTACATTTATGAAATGGTCTCCTTTGAAAGAGCAAAACACTATAAAGTTAGGTCAAAGATTGAAGAAAATGATCCAATCTAATGCTATAGGTATTCCATTAGTTGCTGTTATTCAGGGTGTTGTGGGGTCTGTTGGCTATGCTATTGTAGGGTTGGACAATTTGTGGTTTTGGTTTGCAGTAACTACTTTTACCTCTATGTTGCCTATTGTAGGTTCTGCATTAGCTTATGTTCCGATTGCTATTCTATTATTTACTTCTGGAGATATTTGGCAATCCGTATTTATAATATTATACGGTATTATAATTATTGGAGTTTCAGATAATATTGTAAGATTCACACTACTTAAGAAACTGGATGATGTTCATCCGTTAATTACTATCTTTGGAGTAATTTTAGGCATGAATATTTTTGGTTTTATCGGGTTAATTTTTGGACCAATATTACTTTCCAGCTTTTTTCTACTTTTAGATGTTTATAATAACGAATTTAGTGATAATCCTTAAAAAATTCACACCTCAGTATTGGAATGAATTTTGTTTTTAAATGAATACAGATCTAAAACTGCTTCAGTGTGCAGTTTTTATAAATTTCGGATTACTGTTGATATCTTGTTTATCAAAAGACAGTTTAGAAGTAACCAAATAAGAAACACATATGAAGGTAATAAAATCAGAAGAAGAATGGAAGAAGCAGCTTTCTCCAGAAGAATATTATATTTTGAGAGAGAAAGGAACCGAAGCTCCCTATAGTGGAAAATTTAATATGCATTTCGAAAAAGGAGTATATACTTGCAAGGCTTGTGGAGCTGTTTTATTTGATAGCTATTCAAAATTTAATTCTCATTGCGGTTGGCCCAGCTTTGATCAAGAAATAGTTAAAGGCAGAATTACCGAAAAATTAGACACTTCTCATGGGATGACCCGCATGGAGATTCTTTGTGCTAATTGTGGCAGTCATTTGGGACATGTTTTCAATGATGGTCCTACAAAAACCGGATTAAGATACTGTGTAAATTCTGCTTCACTGGATTTTGTTGAAGAATAATAAATAGGTTACAGAGAATAAAAGAATTGATATAATGGCTAAAATTGTAAAAATTTACCCCGAAAATCCCTCAGAGAAAGCTATAAATGAAGTGGTAGATGTATTAAAGAAGGATGGAATAATTGTATATCCGACAGATACGGTTTACGGAATGGGTTGTGATATTTTTAATCACAAAGCGATGGAAAAACTTTCGAAAATTAAAAATGTAAAACTTGAAAAGACCCACTTTTCTTTTGTTTGTAACGATTTAAGCAATTTATCTCAATATTCTAAACCTATAAATACTAATTTATTTAAGCTTTTAAAAAGATCACTGCCGGGAGCATTTACTTTTATCCTGAATGCTTCCCATACGTTACCCTCTTATTATAAAAATAAAAAAACAGTAGGAATAAGAATTCCGGATCATATCATTCCCAGAATCATTGTAGAAAGATTAGGTAATCCCATAGCTTCAACATCTACCCATGACGATGATGAGATATTGGAATATATTACTGATCCTGAGTTAATTGCTGAAAAATATGGTAAATTAGTAGATTTAGTAATTGATAGTGGTGCTGGAGGCTATACTCCCTCTACAGTAGTAGATTTAACATCAGGGAGTGCAAAAATACTACGTCAGGGACAGGGTGATTTAGATCTATATATCTAAATATGTAATCTCATGTTAAGTTTAGTTTTACCAATAATTTACTTTTCTATATCTATAATTTGTCTCATACTATTAAAGCTCCTTATTTTAAATTATATATAAAACTCTACATTATAAAAAAGTAAAAAGAACCAAATAATTTTATTCAGTTCTTTTTATAAAACTTTGAAAATATTCTTTTAAAAGAAGCTTGAATTTAGAATTTCATTTTTTATTGATTTATTAATAATTAAATAATTCATCAATAGATAGTTCGTGAACTTTCCCCAACTTACTAACAGAGTTCCAATTGAGATTTTCCTTTTTTCCAATTAAAGAAACATTATAGGTTTTTCCCTTAATTTCACGGTTAAAAAAATCTTTAAGATCCTTAAGTTTTAAAGTTTGTATTTGAGAATACATATCTTTTCTTAAATCATAATTAATCCCTCTTTTTTTAGCGAATAGATAAGACCAATAAATATTAGATTTAGTGATTCTGTCTGAAGCAATTTGCTTTAAAGCACTTTTTTTAGCATTGTCAAATTGCTTATTAACTTCAGGCATATTGTTCATTAAATATTTCATTGCGTCTACTGCTTGGGGTAGCTTATTGGCCTGAGTTCCAATATAGGAAGAAATATAATCGTATTTGTCCTTATCTGAGGACACGATATAACTAGCATAAGCTGAATACGCTAGGGATTTGCTTTCACGAATTTCTTGAAAAACAATAGAAGATAAACCTCTTCCGAAATATTCGCCAAATACTTTTGCGTAAGGTATTTTAGCAATGTCAAATTTAGCTCCTCTTGATTGGAAAAGTATTTCAGCCTGTACCATGTCATAAGGAGCAAAAAACAAACTGCCGTCGGATTCAAGTTCTTTATAAGTAACAGGGAAGGTATATTCCTTACCACTACCGAAATTATGATATTTCTGAATAGCTTTTTTAATGACTGATTCATTCGGTCCATAGTAAAAAATTTCATGTTTGTAATCGAATAGACTTTTACTTATCTTAACTAAATCAGCAGGTTTTTTGTTTAATAAATCAGCTTCAGAAATATTGTTTCTTAATCTATTATTTTCTCCGTAACGAGCATACAATGCTAAGGCATTTAGAATCGACTGTTTATTTAATTTTGAATTTTTTCTTGCTTTTTGAATAGTTTGTACATATTTTTGGTAAGTCTCTGAATCGGGTTTAGCATTTTGTAATAAATGCTCAAATAATTCAATCCCTTTTGGAATATTTTTTTCTAATCCTTGTAGACTAAGAAATATTCGTTCATTTTGAACTTGGATGTTATAAGTAATGCCTATTTTATAAAACTCTTTTTCAAGATCGGATTTAGCATATTTATCTGTACCTAAAAGAGAAAGATAATTTAACGCTAGATCCAACTCCTTATTGTTGTCTGATCCGAAATCAAATATATAATATACCTCCCCTAATTCATTATTTATATTTTTAATATAAGAAAGAGGAGTGTTTTTTACATGATCAAATGTAATTAATTTTTGATAATCTATAAATTGGGGTTGAATCTCTTTTTCAGGAAGTTGAGAGAATTTTTTATAAAAATCTGACAGTACTGTTCGGTTTAAAGTTATAGGGGTTATTTCCGGATTTTCAACTCTTACTAGTTTGTCATTAATTCCTTTTTCTTTATAAATCACAACATAATTGTCCTTATAAAATTCCTGGGCAAATTTTACAATACTTTCTTTATTCATTTTATCCAGCTCATTAAATTCATCTAAAATCTGTTGCCAAGATAAATTTTGGATAAAAGCATTATACATTTGAGTTGCTACCCCATTGGCTGTGTCCCAGCTGCTAATGCGTTGAGTTTTTAAATCATTGATAATAGCTTTAATCAACCAATCATCAAATTTCCCATTTTTAATGATCTCCAGTTGATCTAATAAAAGTTTTTGTACTTGTTCCAGCGATTGGCCTTCTCTCGGAGCTCCATATAAGGAATGAAGTCCATAATCTTTAAAAAAAGAAGTGTAAGAACCTGCACCTTGAGCTAATTGCTTTTGATTAATATTTATATCAATTAAACCTGCACCGGAATTGCTTAAAATCATATTAATCATTTTAACATAAAGAGCTTCTTTACTTCCCGCTCCATTACATCTGAAAGCTAATTGGATTCTTTCCGAAGAAGGACTTTTTACCACTCTTTTTACTACAGATGTTAACGGTTGTTCTGTAGGTTTTTTCAATACGGGCAATTCTTTATATTGGAAGCTTCCGAAATACTTATCTACCAGTTGTATGGTTTCATCAAAATTTAAGTCACCTACCAGTACGATTGCCATATTATTAGGTACGTAATAAGTTTCATAATATTCATGAATTGCTTTCATGGAAGGGTTTTTTAAATGCTCGGATGTTCCAATAGTAGTTTGTTGTCCATAAGGATGGGTGGGAAACAAAGCGTCCATCATTTCGTAATTTACCAAACGCATATCGTTATCTTGGGCGCGATTAAATTCTTCATAAACAGCTTCCAATTCTGTATGAAAAAGACGTAAAACTAATTCAGAAAATCGTTCTTTTTCAACAAATAACCATCTTTCTAATTCGTTGGAAGGAATATTGTTTTTATAGACTGTTTCATCAAGCCAAGTGTGAGCATTGGTTCCGGTAGCGCCCAATTCAGAAATTAATTTGTCGTATTCGTTAGCGATCGCATATTTAGATGCTTCTTGAGATACTTCATCTATTTTTTTATAAATTTCTTTTTTCTTTTTTGGATTTTTTTCAGCTTTATGTTGTTCATATAAGTCTGAAATACGATTTAATAATACGGATTCTTTATTCCAATCAGAGGTTCCGATCTTACTGGTTCCCTTAAACATCATATGTTCCAAATAATGGGCAAGTCCGGTATTTTCAGACGGGTCATTAGCAGATCCGGTACGTACCGGAATATAAGTTTGAATTCTTGGTTCATCGTTGTTTCGGGATAAATAAACTTTGAAACCATTTTTAAGTGTATAAATTCTTGAGTTAGAAGGGTCATTCGTTACCATTTCATAAGTATAACCCTTTGAATCTGTTATTGTTTTAATTTTATAAATTTGTGCTTTCGTGGTCATTATAAAAAATGTTAATACAAGTAATAAAATTATTTTTTTCATATTAATTTTAGGTTTAATATTGTGAAAATACAAAGATTTTAATTAAAATTTCTTTTTTCGGCATATAAAATATAAGTACAAATATCCTATTAAACCCGAGCATAGTGAGGAAAATAAGATCATAATTTTAGCATGAGTAATATAGTCAGTTTGTATAACCGGATTAAAAGCCAGTAAAGTAATAAAAATAGACATAGTAAATCCAATTCCACCTAAAAAACCTATTCCTATAATTTGTTTCCAATTCGTTTCACATGGGAGCTTACATAATTTTAAAGCACAAGCAAGATAAGTGAATAAAATAATACCTAAAGGTTTTCCAAAGACTAAGCCAAAAAATATTCCAAGGCAGTAAGATTGTGAAAAATACTCTTGGAAATTTAATTCAATAGATAGAGCTGTATTGGCTAATGCGAAAAGGGGTAGAATTATAAAGTTTACAGGTAGTTGGAGTATGGAAAATAATTTCATGGCATTACTATGTGTATTACCATCTCCAAAAGGTAGGGTAAATGCAAGTAACATACCTGCAAGGGTAGCATGTACGCCTGAATTAAGCAAACCATACCAAATTACTATACCACCTATTATGTATAAATATAAATATTTTATTTTTAGCTTTTTAAAAAGTAGTAGTACCATCCATGTGATTAGAGCTAAAGATAAATAGTACCATGAAAGTTTTTTAGTATAAAAGATTACTATAACTAAAATCGCACCTAAATCATCCATTACAGCTAAAGCTGTAAGAAATATACGAAGAGATAAATTAATTTTTTTTCCTAATAAACTTAAGACACCCAATGCAAATGCTATATCGGTGGCCATAGGTATTCCGGCCCCTGAAATGGTATCTTTTCCAGAATTTAAATAAGCATATACTCCAGCAGGAACAATCATTCCTCCTAAAGCTCCTATTATAGGTAGGAGAGCATGTGATAAGTTGGAAAGTTTTCCAATACGAACCTCATAGATCAGTTCTAATCCCACCATTAGAAAAAATATGCTCATTAAACCATCATTTATAAACTCTGATAAGGTTAAAGAAATTCCTGGTAAATTAAATATATTTAAGGTTCCAGCTCTTAAAAAAAACGGTGTTTCCCAAAAATTGTGATAGAGAATATGGAAAGATGAGTTTGCTAATGAAAGAGATAGGATTGTACATAAAATAAGTAGAATCCCCACGGATTTTTCGTTTTCAATAAAATTTTTTAATAACTTCATTACAGGGCTTTTATCATTTTCTTAAGCTATCGGATGTAAATAAAAATGGTACTGCGCACAGTTAAATATAATATTCAAATTTATATTTACCAAACCTTTAAAATATATAATAAAAATTTTTTCAATATAAACAATAAAAAAAGAGAATAGAGTGAAATAATTATTCTTTTATTACACTCTTAGCCCAATTTAGTTAGAAACATAATGGTATGAGTATTTTAATTACATTTGCACCATATCAGTATAATAAAAGTACAATATAAATGCAATCAGTTTTAAGAACTTTATTCGGCTATTTAGCCAGGCCACAGTTATATCCGGAATTAATAAGGAAAATCTATAAAAATATTTTTGATAGGGGGAGTGCTGTACAAGGAAAAAAGGAATCCGAAATTTGGTGTGCAGAGAGAGCAATAAGTCAGCAAGATGCAATTTACCGGATTACTGAAAATGAATACTCATTATATAAAGATTTTCCTGAGCAAATGAAAAAGTCAAAAAAAATTGAGATAGAATGCCCCGTTAAAATGGGAGGACCCGGAGCATTAGATCTTATCTATGCATTATGTGAATATACTCAGGCCAAAAATGTCATAGAAACCGGGGTGGCTTACGGTTGGAGTTCTCTCGCCGCTTTATTGTCTTTGCAGAAAAGGGAAGGGAAATTATACAGCTCTGATATGCCTTATTTGGACAGAAATAATGATAAATTTGTTGGATGTGTAGTCCCTGAAAGGCTTAAAAAATATTGGAATTTGTTTAGACAAGCAGACAAGGAATCCTTACCCAAAATATTTAAAGAACAACGTACCTTTGAGATAGCTCATTACGATAGTGATAAAAGTTATAAAGGAAGAATGTGGGCTTATCCTTTACTATGGGAAAGGATTGAAAAAAACGGTTTTTTTATCAGTGATGATATTGGAGATAATTCTGCTTTTATGGATTGGGTTAATCAAAACAATTTGCAAACAGTTATTGTTGAATTTGAAGGAAAGTATATAGGTGTTGTGAAAAAGTTATAATATATTGATTTCAAAAATATTCTATTTTAAAGAAGTAAAAGTTTAAAATATCTGTCGAACTCAGGAGTGATAAAAATGTTTTTTTTCATTTAACCTTTTTTAGGTATGTAGCAGTAATTTAAAATTTTACTAAATATTTTTAAAATTATTGTAATTTTAATACCATAAAATACATTATATATTGTCATGCAGACATACGAAGAAATTTTAGATTGGTTATATACTCAGGTATCAAATTATCAAAACGTCGGGAAATCTGCATATAAGCCCGGATTTGAAAATATATTAAAGTTATGTAAAATTTTAGAAGATCCTCAAACAAAATTTAAATCCATACATATCGCAGGAACTAATGGAAAAGGAAGTGTCTCTAATATGACAGCATCTATCTTAAAAAAAGCCGGTTATAAGGTGGGTTTATTTACTTCCCCTCATCTAAAAAATTTCACTGAACGAATAAGAGTAGACGGAAAAGAATGTCCGGCTGAGTTTGTATACAATTTTTTAATTAATATTAGAAATTATTTCACTAAAGATTTCAATCCATCTTTTTTTGAATTAACTACAGCTATGTCTTTTAGCTATTTTGCTAAAGAAAAAGTTGATATAGCCGTTATTGAGGCAGGAATAGGAGGAAGATTAGATTCTACCAACATCATTACCCCCGAAGTGTGCGCAATTACCAGCATTTCCATGGATCATGTAGATTTATTAGGTGACACTATTGAAAAAATAACCATGGAAAAAGCAGGAATTATTAAATCCGGAATTCCTTTAGTTATTGGTGAAGAAAAGGAAGAGGTTAAAAATTTACTAATTCATATTGCTCAAGAACGAAATTCAGAATATGTAGATGCGACAAAAAATAAGATAGAATACTCATCCGACCTTAAAGGTATATATCAAGAAAAAAATAAAAATACGGTAGTAAGTATCATAAATGTTTTAAAAAATAAAGGATTTGCAGTATCAGTTAATCAGATTAAGGATGGATTATTACGTGTAAAAGATACTATGAACTTTAGAGGAAGGTGGGAAATTTTGCAAAAAAAGAATCCTATGATTGTTTGCGATACAGCCCACAATGAAGATGGATTTAAACAATTAGTAGAACAATTTAAACTTTTACAATATAAAAAACTTCGAATTGTAATAGGCTTTGTAAAGGGGAAAGATTTAGATAAAATATTTTCATTATTACCGGTTAATGCCATTTATTATTTCGTAAAACCGGCTATACAAAGAGGTATACATCCTAACGAATATTCAGAAAAGATCAATAGGTATTTTAAAACTTATCAAAAATTCGATAGTGTGAAAGAAGGGGTTGAAGCAGCAAAAACCCATTCTGGAAAAGAAGATTTGATATTTATAGGAGGAAGTAATTTTGTTGTGTCAGAAATTTTTTAAAAAAAAATTTGCAAGTATAAAAAATGAGCGTATATTTGCAATCCAATTAGGGAACAAAGTAATTAAAGGAAAGCTCTTAAATATCTTTGTTTAAAAGGGGCGATTAGCTCAGCTGGTTCAGAGCACCTGCCTTACAAGCAGGGGGTCGCAGGTTCGAATCCTGCATCGCCCACAGCAAGAAAGGCCTTGATTTTTTCAGTTAAGGTTTTTTTGTTGGTACAGACCCATGGTGTAACGGTAGCACACCGGTTTTTGGTACCGTTTGTCGGGGTTCGAATCCCTGTGGGTCTACAATAAATTAAATGAAAAAGTAAATTTGTAGGTTTGTGAAAAATAATTACATTTGCACCGCAAATAGATAATGAAAAGGAAGAATTAAAATGGCAAATCATAAGTCAGCAATAAAAAGAATAAGACAGAATCACGTAAGGAGATTACGTAATAAGTATTATCATAAATCAGCTCGTACAGCTATTAAAGAATTAAGAGCTGAAACGGATAAAACTGTGGCGGTAGGTAAATTACCGACTGTTTTTTCTCAGATTGATAAGTTAGCAAAAAGAAATATTATTCATAAGAATAAAGCGTCTAACTTGAAATCTAAATTAAATAAGCACGTTAACGCATTAGCGTAAATAAAAATAATAGTAGGCCCGTTCGTCTATCGGTTAGGACTTCAGATTTTCATTCTGGCAAGAGGGGTTCGACTCCCCTACGGGCTACAATTGCAAAGGTTTAAATTATTCAAAAATAATTTAAACCTTTTTCCTATTTAAAATATATGTATTATGTAGGTAAAGAGATTAAAAAAAATATTTATAGACTTAGTTTTAAGTTTCTATCAATTTATAAAATTAATGAAAACTTATTTAATACACTATTTTAATAGCTTATTAGAATTTTTAATATTATTTAGGTCTTGTATCTCACCTTTATTTTAAGTATCTTTAGTTTATTTTGATACAAGTGTTTTTAACTTCTAATATGAAATATACTTCCGATAAAATTTTAACAAAATTTAAATTTATCACGTATAAAAATAAGTGGTAATCTCATTTATTTTTTGTTTTAAAGACACATATAGGCTATAATAAAATTCCCCTTTTTATTGCTACTTCTAGCTCCTCAATACTGAGATCTTTTAATTCTTTTTCGTAAATCGATTTTAGAAGAAAAATATTTATGGTTTTAATACATATACTTCTAACTGCATCTAATGCAGAATATGTTTCCGGATAAAATCTTTCATTAAAATTAAATTCACTACTTATAGTTACATTAAATTCTTTAGTAAAATGCTTTAAAAAATCATCTACATCGTAACCAACTAATCCAAAATCTTGGTATAATTTCATATCGGATCTGAATTGTATTTTATTTTCCCATTTGGATAATAATACTTTTTCTAAAAATAATTGTAATTTATGATCAACCATATTTATTAAATTTAAGATACCTGTAATTTTAATTATTTTACCTACAAAGGTATATTTGTCATTATAATTTTTTTAAATAATTTTTAATTCATAATCATACAATACAATTAAACATATAATAATAGTTGTTTTATTATAAAATTACCATCCAATCATAGTTATTTAATGACAATCGCTACAAATAAATACTATTAAATGCAGTACGTACAAATTTTATAATATGATAAAAAGGTGAGTTGAATTGTTATAAGATAGGATTTTCGTTTGTTAATAGGCTATAGCAATTGATGTATACTTTGATAGACTTGTTTAAAAATAGGTAATCTATCGTAGTATACTTAGGTTTTGTTTATTCGATAAATATATAAAAAGATGTATTAACATGCAAATATATGTTAAATAAAAATATATTTAGATTAAATAAAAATTTTATAATATAAAAAATAGAGTATATAGAATATTGCTTTATAATTATATAAGGCTAATCCGTTACTTAATATAGATAGCAAATGGATGCTTATCATAGTTATTTTAATCACTGAATGCATTAACGCATTAAAGGTTTTAATAATAAAATAAATGTTTTTAATGGCAGGTTGTTTTCATACGATTTTGAATATATGGTTGGTAAACAAGTAATTATAAAATAAACTTTATAAATATTAGCACTTATAAAATCAAAGTCCTGTTTTTTTACTAAAAAAACAGGACCATATGTTTAGTTAAATATTTGAGAAAAGTTATTTATATGAAATAACTTACTATGAAAAGAACAACTATTAATATTTTTATTTTAAGTTAGCTTAAAAAATATAATTTTGTTAATTTCATAAGAACTCTACGAATATTAAAGATTTTTAACCTTTAAAACATGTAAATTGGAATCTAATTCATATAGTCTAGGTACTCCTGTAGCTATTTCAAATTTAATAATTTCTTCAGGCGACATTTTTTCTAAAAACATGACTAATGCACGTAAACTATTTCCATGCGCGGCTATAATTATGTTTTTACCATCTTTAATTTTAGGCACTATCTCACTTTCAAAATAAGGAATTACTCTGTCAGCGGTATCTTTAAGACTTTCGCCATTAGGCGGAGCAACATCATAACTTCTTCTCCAAATATGAACTTGCTCATCTCCAAATTTCTTAGCAGTTTCTGCTTTGTTTAATCCCTGCAAATCTCCATACATCCTTTCATTTAATGCTCTATCAAATTTTGTTGGGATATTGTTAATTTCAGCTTCATCTAAAGCAATTTGTAAAGTTTCTTGGGCTCTTTTAAGTGCCGATGAGTAAGCGTAATCAAAATGTAAGCCTTTAAGTTGATCACCGGCTTTTTTAGCCTCTTCTTTGCCCTTATCGGATAACTCTACATCCACCCAGCCGGTAAATTTATTTTCCAGATTCCAAACGCTCTGACCATGTCTCATTAATACTAAAATTGCCATGATTACTAAATATTTATATTATCTTTATTATCTTGAAATAATTGTGCCAATATAAAAATAAGGAACTATTATTTTAATAATAATTTTGAATAAAGTTTGATTTGAATGAAATAAGTGTATAAGAAAATGTTAAATTTGAAATCAATTCTAAAAATAGGAAAGAATTAATGATGAGAAAAAGTAATTTACTCGTATCAATTCTAATTGGGATTTTTACTATGGCACAACAGCAAAATTTGACTCCGGAATTACTTTGGAGTTTGGGCAGGGTATCAATAGATGCTGTAAATGATAACGGAGACATTATTTACGGAGTTCAGCAATATAATGTTGAAGAAAATAACAGTACGAGAAATTTATATCTGCTGAGCCTAAATGGACAAGTTAATAGACTTACTCAAAGTAAGGATAAGGAAAGAGCATTATCTTTTCAATCCAATGATGTATTTGTATATTCGGTGGGAAAAGATATCTATTCTTATAATTTAAAATCTAAGAAAACAGAAAAAATAAATAAGGAAAATGAAATTCTATCAGGATTACTGTATTCCAATAATTACAATTATTTTGTAATATCGAAACCTGTAAAATTAGAAAAAGTTTTAGGCACAGATTTGTATCCAAAATTGGATAAGTCTGAAGTAAAAGTTTATGATCATTTAATGTATAGACATTGGGATACCTGGAAAGACGGGAACTTTCAACATATATTTATCGGAAATTCAGACGGAACTTTAGTAGATATAAATGATGAGAAATATAATTCGGAGGCATATTCATTCTCTCCGGATAGCAAGCTTCTAGTCTATCAATCCAAGAAGCTTTTTGGAACTCAAGATGCCGTTTCGACCAATACTGACATATATCTTTACGATTTATTTTCGCAACAAACACAAAATATAACCGCAGAAAATAAAGGATATGATACTAATCCTAAGTTCAGTCCTAAAGGAGGAATGTTAGCATGGTTATCAATGAAAACGGATGGATATGAATCAGATAAGAATGATATAAAAATTTATGATTTTAAGACTCAAAAAACCATGAATTTGACTTCAGATTGGGATAATACAGTCATAGATTATGTGTGGAGTAAAGAAGGAAAGAAAATTTATTTTTTGGCTGGCATTAATGCAACTAAACAATTCTTTGAGCTGGATATAAATACAAAAAAAATCAGGCAAATAACCAAAGGCCGACATGATTATGTAGGAATTAATTTAGCAGGAGATTTTTTAATTGGAGAACGTCAAGATATGAATCATGCTTCAGAAATTTATAAGGTAGCGATTAAAACCGGAAAAGAAACTAAGTTAACTACCGTAAATGATGAAATATATCATAAAATAAAAAGTTGTAAAGTTGAAGAAAGATGGATTGATACCACCGATGGAAAAAAAATGTTGGTTTGGGTAATATTTCCTCCCGATTTCGATAAAAATAAAAAATATCCGACTTTATTGTATTGCCAAGGAGGACCTCAAAGTACCGTATCTCAATTTTACAGCTTCCGTTGGAATTTCCAGCTAATGGCTTCTAATGGATATATTGTGGTAGCCCCCAATCGGAGAGGATTGCCTTCTTTTGGTGTAAAATGGAATGAAGAAATTTCAGGTGATTGGGGTGGACAACCTATGAAAGATTATTTGTCTGCTATAGATGAGGTTTCAAAAGAGCCTTATGTGGACAAAAATCGATTAGGTGCAGTAGGGGCAAGTTATGGTGGATATTCTGTATATTACCTAGCGGGTATACATCATAAAAGATTTAAAACTTTCATTTCACATTGTGGTGTTTTTGACCTGGAATCCATGTATGGGTCAACGGAAGAAATTTTCTTTCCTAATTATGATATTGGTGGAGCTTATTGGGAAAATCCTCAACCTAAAGCATACCAAGAATTCAATCCCATAAAACTAATTGCTAATTGGGATACACCCATATTGATTATTCATGGAGGCAGAGATTATCGAGTTCCTTACACACAGGGGTTGGAAGCTTTTCAAGCCGCACAATTAAAAGGGATAAAAAGTCGGCTTTTATATTTCCCGGAAGAGAGTCATTGGGTGCAGCAACCTCAAAATGGAATCATCTGGCAAAAAGAATTTTTTAAATGGTTAAAAGAAACACTTTAAATTCTATATTTTAATGATTAATACGTATTAACATTTTTACACAAATATATCTATATCAAAAATTAAAATATAATATAAATGGTCTAAAAAAAGGTTGAAGTAATCCCTTCAATCTTTTTTTATGTGTAATAATTAAATTTTCTTGTTTAAAATAGGTTTAAACATGGACAATTAGTGGAATATGACAATAATGTTATAACTTATGTAATTGGTTGCAGAAAATTTTAAAAATTTGAATATGGAAAATATATTATATTGATGATTAATTTGATAAAATCAATTTTCGATAAATATAAATTATTTTTTTTTTATTACATTTAAGCGTATTTTTTAAACAAATAATTTATGAAAAAAATTACTCTTTTTTTGCTATTTATATTTACTTATTTACAATTATGGTCTAAACAAGTAGAGCAAGATGAAGCAAAGCGTGTTGCTGAAAATTTTATAAATAACAATATTTCTGACCTCCAACAAAGAAATATTAGTTTTCAATTAAATTTAGTTTACACCGCCAAAAATGAAGAAAATAAATCCAAGAAAAACCATTCTCAGAATTATTACTATGTATATAATATTGGAAATAAACAGGGGTTTATAATTATTTCAGCAGATGATATTAATTATCCTATAATAGGATATTCTACATCCGGTTATTACGATATTAATAATATTCCTGAGAATTTTCGATTGTGGATGAGAACCATAGAATTGGGTATGCAAGAAGCTTTTAAGAATTCAAGTCAACCAACAGAAGAAATTAGACAAGAGTGGGAGGTTTATAGAAATTCTGATATAAATATAAATAAAAACACAAAGTTTTCTGAATTACAGCCTTTAATTAAAACTAAATGGAACCAAATGGCACCTTATAACAGCCAAATTCCCTATGATGTTGTTACTGGTTGTGTAGCTACTGCTACCGCTCAAATTATGAAATTTCATCAATACCCAAAATCC
Source organism: Apibacter mensalis (assembly GCF_001418685.1). Lineage (GTDB taxonomy): Bacteria > Bacteroidota > Bacteroidia > Flavobacteriales > Weeksellaceae > Apibacter > Apibacter mensalis. Next base: position 259,564 of record NZ_LIVM01000001.1, on the reverse strand, counting down.
GGAATGGGAAAAATCCCTGCTTATGAAACGATAGATCCCAATAACAATGTACAATATAATATTCCGGAAATAGATTTACAACAATATGAGTATGATTGGTCTAATATGTTGAATGAGTATATAAATTCACCTACTCCAGCTTATACAAAAGAACAAGGAAAGGCTGTAGGGCTCTTGATGTATCATATAGGAGCAAGTGTCAAAATGAAATACGGGATAAAAGAAAGTGTAGTCTCAAGTAGGGATGCACTGAAATCTTTATATACTTATTATGATTATGATAAAGGTATTGATTATATTGTAAGAGGTAAGTATTATAATTCCTTAAATGAGATACTTATAAGTGATGAAGAATGGGGGGATATCATAATAAAAGAATTAAATGAGGGTAGACCTATTTACTATTCAGGAAGTACTGAAAAGAAAGAAGGGCATGCATTTATTTGTGATGGATACGACTCAAACGGACTATTACATTTTAATTTCGGATGGGGAGGATATCAAGATGGGTATTACAATTCAAATGCTCCATTAGAGTATAAATATGGTCAAAGTATAGGTATAAATATAAAACCTAATAATGGAGGAAAAAAAGTTAATAGATATTTTATAAATGAGTTAACGATTCCTAAAAATAGAGTATATAAAGAAGAGTGCTTTAATGAAATACATAAATTATATAACATAGGGATTGAAGATGATATTGACTCAAAAAACTTATATATGGCATTATATGATTTGAACGAAAATATCATTGCAATATTCAATGCCGGAAGTCACCCTAGAAATTTCAATACTAACAATTATAAGATAGATAGTAATATTCCGGCAGGAAAATACCGATTAAAGGTAGTTGAAAAAAAGGACAATACATACGTTGCAATCAAAACAGCTAAAGCCGTAGAGGGAAATAATATTATCGAAGTTATAGATGGTATAAAATCTCATAATCTTTTCTTAAGAGATGAACTAGCACTTCAAGCCAATTTGATACAAGCCGGTCCAAAAGATGATCTTAAAGTTAAGTTTTCAGTTGGAAATACACGATGTAAACCTTTTACTGGTATGCTCGCACTGGCTTTAACTAATGAAAAAGATGAATTGAAATACATTCTTAATAAAAGCTCAATAAGTAATTTACAAGAGGGTTATTTTTATCCATCGTATTTAATTTCAGGTATGATACCGGATGATATTTTAAATGGAGAATATCGAATCAGGATTTTTGCACGTGAAAATGATAATCAAGAATGGCAATTTTTGGAAGGAGCAACCATAAATTATCTTCCTTTAACTATAATAAATGGAAAACTGGGAACAGAAGATATAAAAAATGAAAATAATGAATTTGTAATTTATCCTAACCCGGTTAAAAATACTTTATACATCAAGTTAAACTCAGAAGAAAAAATTAAATCAACATCGATTTATGATTTCTCAGGTAAAAAAGTACTAGAAGGAAATTTAGATTCATCGTATGGGATAAATGTAAGTCAATTAAGCCCTGGAGCATATATTATAAAAATTCTAACTTCAAAAGAAGTTAAAAAATATAAGTTTATTAAAAAATAGAGTACATATTTTATTAGTGTAAAAAAGCGTTTCCTTTGAATTATTCGGGAAATGCTTTTTATTTCATTCCTTATGCTGAGTAGGTATAAAAAATTAATCAATAAAAAATTTAGAAACCCTACTAAGTAAAAGTAATTCTAATTATATTTTTAGAAAGTTGATAACTTAATTATTCAAACTGATTGAAACAAATGTATAATCTTGACCCACTATTTATTTAAATATCACAATTAAAAAATAAGTATATTTGTCATTATTGCAATTAAAGAATTAAAGTAGATTAATACAAGTCGAAAGAAAAATTAAGCCATGAATTTACACGAATATCAAGGAAAAGAAATACTTTCATCATTTGGAGTAAGAGTTCAAAGGGGAATAGTTGCTACCACACCGGAACAAGCAGTAGAAGCCGCTAAAGAGATGAATGATAAAACGGGTACCAATTGGTGGGTAGTAAAGGCACAGATTCATGCAGGAGGAAGGGGAAAAGGGGGAGGTGTTAAATTGGCAAAAACCTTAGACGAAGTTAAAGAAAAGGCATCTGAAATCATAGGAATGAATCTAATTACTCCACAGACTTCTCAAAAAGGTAAAAAAGTTCATCAGGTGTTTATAGCGGAAGATATGTATTATCCCGGAGAGGCTGAAATTGAAGAATTTTATATATCTATGCTATTAGACAGAGTAAAAGGGAAAAATGTAATTATATATTCTACAGAAGGTGGGATGGATATAGAAACGGTAGCAGAAAAAACTCCTTCGCTCATCTTTAGCGAAGAAATAGATCCTTCAGCGGGTTTACAAAATTTTCAAGCAAGAAAAATTGCTTTTAATTTGGGGTTATCGGGAGAGTCATTTAAGAATATGGTTAAGTTTGTATCTGCATTATATAATGCATATATAAAAAGTGATGCAACTTTATTTGAAATAAATCCCGTATTGAAAACATCAGATAATCAAATCGCGGCGGTAGATGCAAAAGTTACCATAGATAATAATTCCCTTTTCAGGCATCCGGATTATGTAAAGCTCAGAGACATAAGAGAGGAAGACCCTATTGAAGTACAAGCAGGAGAGGCAGGATTAAATTTTGTAAAATTAGAAGGTAATGTAGGTTGTATGGTAAACGGTGCAGGATTAGCCATGGCAACGATGGATATAATTAAACTTTCAGGAGGAGATCCTGCAAATTTTTTAGATGTTGGAGGAACTGCTGATGCGGAAAGAGTAGAAAAAGCATTTAGAATAATTTTGGCAGATGATCGAGTACAAGCAATTCTTGTAAATATATTTGGAGGTATTGTTCGTTGCGATCGAGTTGCTCAGGGCATTTTAGATGCCTATAAGAATATGAGAGATTTTATAAAAGTACCCATAATTGTTAGACTACAAGGAACCAATGCAGAGGTAGCTAAAAAGATGATTGATGAAAGCGGATTAAAAGTGATATCAGCTATTACATTAGAAGATGCCGCAAGAGAGGTTACTAAAGCCTTATCATAATAAAACAAAAAGGCTATTATTTATATAGCCTTTCTTTATTATTGTAAAAAAACATTACGATAAAAGGATAGGTTAATCATTGGAAACCAGGAGATAGTTTTTTTAACATAAAAGATTCCCGGATAAGTAAACAGGTAGATTAAAACAAAATTTTTATCTGGTATTGAATTATTAATTACAGGAATACGTGTTTTAACAGTCATATCAAAGTTTCAATCAAATTATGTTTTCCAATCCTGAAGTGAAAATATAATATACTGTAGCAAATTAATCCAGCAATGGTACTGTCAATGATTCATTTTAAGTTTGAAATGTTGAAATGATAAGTTTTTCGAGATGTGTCCTGAAGTTAAAGAAAAGGTGATACAATCTAAAATAGTGACTTTATCTCTAATGAATTTCATTATGAAGATTTTATTGTGGAAATAGCTTTTTGTAAAATTAAATTATTAGGAAAAGTTACTGGAAATCCATCATTAGTTCTTAAAACAACGTAGAAAGCTTTTATATCCTCAACAGTTGCTTCAATAGGATTATCTTTATCTATAATTTTAATAGTATCCCCAATACGAAAAGGTACTGTAAAGTATATTATAAAACCGGCAGTAACATTGCTCAATAATGACCATTGAGCAAAAAATGCTACTCCAACAATCGCGAAAAAAGAAGCAAATGTAGCAAATATCCATTCCGGAGTAACTCCCCAAATGGTTATAAGAAGAATTAAGCCTAAAATGTTTATTAATATGCTTGAGTATTTTATAATAACCCTTGTTCTTAATTCTTTAATGTGGGTATGATTTCCGTATTTTAGTATTATTTTATTTATAATAAGTTTTAAAAAATAAATCGCCATAATAACAATTATGGTTACTATCAATTGACGGTGATTTTCTTTAAAAAAATTACTTAATAATTCCATTTTATATTATTCATGTTGTTAGTAAATCTTTCTAGTATATTAGTTTTTCATCAGCTATAATTAATGTTTGATTAGTATGGTATTTTATACCATATAGGATAATATTTTCATCTCTACAATCTTTTCATTTTCATATTAGGCTGTATTCAGCTTACTTCATTAGTGCTCATCAATTTTAAGGGATTATATTGGGAAAAAGGAAAAATATAGTTTTTTTTAATCATTTTTAGATGTATCCTCTTTAGTATGCATTAACCAAGTATCTTTTTAGCTTATTGTACATTTTTGTAGTTCATTAATTACTAACGCTTTATTTAGCATTAAGATATTATGAATACTATTAAATAAAACGAAAGCAAATTTACAAACAAAATTTATCAATCTTTATTTAATTTAGAATTTATTTCAATAATTTATATAATTGGAATGTAAGTCTACCTATAATTTTATTATTTATTGAAGTATTTTAATTATAACATTTTACATTGTATTTTTGTACTACTTATGATTACTCAAGAAACTTTAAAAGAAATACAGACAAGAATAAAAGATTTGTATGAATACTTGGAAATTGAAAAAAAGCAAGTTGAAATACAAAATGAAGAAGAAAAATCTGCAGATCCTTCTTTTTGGGAAAATGCTAAAGAAGCACAAAAAATTTTAAAGCATTTAAGAGGTAAAAAAAGATGGGTAGAAGAATATCAGGAAATTAACACACAATATGAAGACTTAGTTGTTTTATACGATTTTTTCAAAACAGGAGATGTTACAGAAGAGGAAATAAATTCTCATTATCATTCGGTAGTTGCTTTGCTCGAAAATATAGAATTTAAGAATATGCTATCATCTGAAGGGGACGATTTAAATGCTGTGATACAAATAACAGCAGGTGCCGGAGGTACCGAAAGCTGTGATTGGGCAAGTATGCTCCTACGCATGTATATCATGTGGGCAGAAAAACATAATTTTAAAGTAAAAGAGCTCAATTATCAGGCTGGTGATGTAGCAGGTGTAAAAACAGTAACATTGGAGGTTGAAGGAGACTATACATTTGGTTATTTGAAAGGGGAAAATGGTGTACATAGATTAGTTCGGATCTCTCCATTCGATTCCAATGCAAAAAGACATACTTCTTTTGCATCCGTATATGTATATCCTTTAGTGGATGAATCCATAGATATACAAATTAACCAGGCTTCGCTTTCATGGGATACTTTTCGTTCAAGTGGAGCAGGTGGGCAAAATGTAAATAAAGTAGAGACAGGGGTTAGATTGCGTTACAAATACAAAGACGAAGAAGCGGCTGAAGAAAAAGAAATAATAATTGAAAACACCGAAAGCAGATCACAGTTACAAAATAAAGAAAAAGCATTGCAGTTATTAAAATCGCGTCTGTTTGAAATAGAGTTAGAAAAAAGAAATGCAAAACGAGATGAAATAGAAGCCGGTAAAATGAAGATAGAATGGGGAAGCCAAATAAGGAACTATGTCATGCAGCCCTATCGTCTAATAAAAGATGTTCGTACAGGTACAGAAACTTCAGATGTTGATTCAGTTATGAATGGCAATATTGATGATTTTTTAAAGTCTTATTTAATGTTAATGGGGCAGAAACCGCAGCAATAAATATAATATATAAAATTGTATATTTATCTTTTATAAAACTAAATTTAATTAATAACTATGGGAATTACAATATTGTTTATTTTACTTATATTATGTATAGTAGGAAGTCCGGTATTTGTTGTAAAACAGCAAACATCAGTAATTATAGAACGATTTGGTAAATTTAATTCTTCTCGAAATGCGGGAATTAATTTTAAAGTACCATTCATAGATCGAATTGCAGGAAAGATAAATTTAAAAATACAGCAATTGGATGTAATGATAGAAACAAAAACAAAAGATAATGTTTTTGTTCATCTCAAAGTTTCTGTGCAATATCAAGTCGTTCAAACAGCTGTATACGATGCGTTTTACAAATTACAAAATCCTTATGAACAAATCACTTCTTATGTCTTTGATGTGGTTCGTGCTGAAGTCCCCAAATTAAGGTTGGATGATGTATTTGTAAGAAAAGATGATATAGCTAACGCTGTAAAGAGTGAGCTGCAAGAAGCTATGCAGAGTTATGGGTACAGTATTGTTAAGGCACTGGTAACGGATATAGATCCTGATGAGCAGGTAAAACAAGCAATGAATCGTATTAATTCGGCTGAAAGAGAAAAGGTTGCGGCTGAATATGAAGCGGAGGCAGAACGTATCAAAATAGTAGCTAAAGCCAAGGCTGAAGCAGAAAGTAAGCAATTGCAGGGAAAAGGTATTGCTGATCAAAGAAGAGAAATTGCACGAGGCTTGGAGGAATCTGTAAAAGTATTGAATGGAGTAAACATAAATTCACAAGAAGCCTCTTCTTTAATTGTGGTTACTCAACATTATGATACTTTAAGCTCAATAGGGGCCAGTTCCCGATCTAATTTAATATTGCTTCCTAACAATCCTAGTGCAGCAAGTGATATGTTAATTAATATGATTACTTCTTTTGAAGCTTCACAACGGGTTGGAGAAAAGATAAATGATAAATCATCTCAAACCTAATATAAAAAAGAATAAAAAAAGCACTTATAAAAGTGCTTTTTTTAATTTTATGCAATAGTGAAATTATTTTTTTGTTGCATTTTTCATATCATTTTTAGAATCCTCAGCAGCATTTTTTATTCCTTCTTTAGCATTATTAGCTGTTTCTTTGATATCTTTATTTTGTTCATTTGCTTCTCCTTTAATTTTATCTACAGTTTTATCCAAGCTTTCTTTTGCATCATGGGCAGTTTCTTTAATTTGTGCAGCAGCAGAGTCTGTAAAATTTCCTATTTTTTCACCTAAAGTAGCAGAATCTTTTGCAATAGAATCAGCTGTTGAAGTAGAAGAATCAACATGATTAACCTGTTTCTTTTCACAAGAAATAAAGGAAAAAGAAGCAATAATAGTAAGGGTTGCGATGTTTAAAATTGTTTTTTTCATAACGATAAATTTTTAAAATGATTTTTTAAATTTATAATTTTATTTTTTAGTATTTCCTGCTGAGCCCTGTTCTATTTCTAGCTGGGGTTGAGCATTCATACCTTGTACTTTTGGATTATATATGTCTTTAAGATCAGCAGAGCTATCTATTGAAGGGGCAGGAGCAACTTCTTCTTCCGGTTGAGCATTTAATCCTACTATAGGTTTGGGAGCCTTTTCGGTTTTGTTATTGTGACTATTAGTATTGTTACAGGCAGTAAATGAGCTAGTTATAAGTAGTGTGATGGCAGTGAAATGTAAAAATATTTTTTTCATCACTTAAGATTTTAACTATTTATAAAAGTAAAAAATTTACTTTCAGAAAAAGGCTACAAAAAATGTTGTAACCTTTTATTGAATTTTGTTTAAATTTAAACAAACTATTTTGCTTTTACAGCTTCATTAGCTTTAGCAGCATCAGCTTCATTAGCTTTAGGTGCTTTAGTAGCATCAGCTTCATTAGCTTTAGCAGCATCAGCTTCGTTAGCTTTAGGTGCTTCAGCTTTAGCTGAATCAGCAGCAGCAGGAGCTACTTCTTGAGGAGCTTCGGTTGAAGTAGAATCAACTACAGCAGCAGTTGCAGTAGAATCAGTTGTAGAAGCAGCATCACTAGCTGATTGTTTTTTATCACATGCTACGAAAGAAGTGGTTGCGATAACAGTTGCAGCTGCAATGTTGAAAATTAGTTTTTTCATTTTTTTAGTTTTTATATTATATATAATTTTAAATTTAGATAAACAAATATAGGGATGTTAAACTATGTTGCAAGATTCAAATGGTTGTAATATTTTTGTAAAACAGATTTTCGAGTTTTACAAAAAATATATATTGAAAATCAGTAACTTGTATTTAATTTACAAATGACCGACCGGGAAACAATACTTTTTGAACAGTTAAAAAAAGAGGTTACTAAAACCTTTTTAGAAGATTTTCCTACCTTAAATCCTGATATTTCTAAATGGAAAGGTTTAGATATAATATATTTTCAAGAACATTTACGACAAAAAGTCCGAGGAAACGTTAGCGAAAAATGGTTTTATACTTATTTTAAATCTTCTTTTGAGAAATTGCCAAGGATTGATATGCTTAATTTATTAGCTCAGTATTGTGGCTATAGGAGAGGTTGGACTGAATTTGTAGAAAAATACAATTTTACGTTAGAAAAAGATTTTATTAGTATATCTAATGAGCAAAAAAATAATCAAAATTCAGATTATACTAAAATGCTCTTAGAAAATGATGATAGTAGGGAAAAAGAGCAAGGTTTAGACAAAGGTGTAAATCTAAGAAGAAAAGAAAAAAAATTATTTAAGTTTAAAAATCTTATCTATACTGCTGTAGGAGTAATTAGTATATTATTACTGATTTTTTCCGTCGATAAATATTATGAATACAGAAATACCTTTAAATTTTGTTTTTATGATGCAGATAGAGGATCTTTGATAAAATCCAAATTAGAAATTATAATACAAAAAAATGGTGTTTCTCCTGAATTTTATACTGTTTCGAATGGGTGTTTTACTTACAGATCTTCAACAGATACGCTTAGAATGACCATTAGTTCTCCAATGTATAAGAAAGAATCTTTTGTTGTGGGACTTAAAGAAATTAGAGATAAAGGGGAAGAAAATAGTAGAAATTTTAAATTAAGGCCCGATGATTATGCCATTATGTTATATTATTATTCAACGGCAGTTACCAACTCAGATGAAAATAAAAAATCACAACTTATAAAGCAGAGAAAAGAAGAACTTAATAAATTGATAGCAGATGATGCACTTATCTATCAGGTATATGATAATGAACTTTTTGGTGTAGAAGTGCTGGATAAGAAAAAATACATTGACTTTATGACAATACCTACAACATCACTAAAAAACTATGTTCTGATCAGCAGTCAGATTAATAAAAATAAAAAAATTGATTTAATAAAATTCAAAATACAAAAAAATGATAAATAAGCATATAATTCAAATTATTGTAGTGTTTCTGATAATAGGTTTTGTAGCTTGTAATAAGGAAAAATATTACGAAGGAGAAAAAGACCCTATTAAAATAAAAGAATATAATAATAAAAATTATTATGCTTCTGAAAAAATGGATTCCTTGGCAGTAATTTCACATATAACAGAGCAAAAATTACAAGAAGTATACGATCTGGCTATATTGGCAACTGAGAATAAATCGAATAAAGAAATTGATACTCTTATAGTGTCACAATTAAAAGGTTATTTTTCTAAAAAAGATACGGTTTATGTGAGTAGGATTGTAAATAATTTGGATTCATTGAAGGTGAAATATGTTAAAATTGAACTAGAGAAGAAGATATTGGGTAATACTACAATTTTAAATGATTCAATAGGGGTAATTCATTATAAAGTACATTATTATAATGACAAGAAAAAATATTTCTCTACTCAAAATTCTAAGGCTAATTATATCTTAAAGAAAAATCCTGAAAAATTTAAATCAGAATTTAAATTTTATTTCACCTCAATTGGGAAACCTGAACAATAAGAGGGAGTTATTATATAATCTAAAGGTATATCCGAAGTAGTAATATCCTCAATTGCTTCAATAGGATCAAAAAAAGAAACTCCAATTTTAGTTGAAAAGTTATAGTTTCTTAAAAAATTATCATAATATCCTTTGCCGTAACCTACCCGGTTTCCTAAAATATCATAGGCTAATAAAGGGGTAAAAATGCAATCAATATTCTTAATCAATATATTTTTTTGATCCATAGGTTCAGGTATACCCCACCAATTCTTTTTAAGTTTAGTTTCAGGAGTAAGTTCATAATGTAATAAAGAATTATTGTTTACTTTAGAACAATAAACTTTTTTTTGCTTCATCCACAAATAATTAAGTATAAAAGAAGTGTCTATCTCATTCTTGTCGGAAATAGTTAGGAAAATATGATAAGAATTGTAATCAGATAAAATGGTTTTTTTCCACACTAAAAAAATTTGCTCAGATTTGTATAATATCTCATCATTTGTAAGTAAGGATCTTAACTTTAAAAATTTTTTACGAGCCTCTTTTTTTTGCATTGATATTATATTTTTTTAACGGATATAATTTTTACTGGACATGCTTTTGCTGCTTTATCGGCAGCCTCCTGGCAATTATCGTCCGGATTTTTAAGAGTGAAAAAGCCCTTTTTTTCTTTAGATCTAAGTAAAACCGATTTCCCATCTTTCTTTGACATACGAAAATTTTCAGGATCAAACTCTGAACAATAATTGCACCCTATACATTTGTCTCTTTGTAATGTAATAATTATCATATTTTATTTTAATATTTCATTATAGTAGGATGATTTTTGCCGAATATAAATACGTATGAATTACTTAAGGATTTATGATCATAAAAAAGTTATAAATTATCATGATACCAGCAATACTTTTTAATAATTTTAAACTTAATAGAAAATTTGTGCAAATTTATGCTTTGACAACCTTATATAATTTGTCGGACGGACGTATTTTAAAGCCAATAGGTAAAGTAAGTATGTCTCCTTTTTTAGCTTCCTGAGCGGGTAAGTCATCTACCATCATAGATATAACTTCTGCTTCTTGAGCACCGGTGGTAGGTCCTTGAATTAATATTTTATCTCCAATGGTTAAGCTATAGGCTTCAATCTCAAATTCACCGATTTTAGTTTTTGGGTAAAAATGTCGTCCTTTTCCAATATAAACCTTTTTTTGAGTTGCATTAGAACCCGGGTTATCTGACCATTCACCCAATTTCTGTCCCAGATAATATCCGCTCCAAAACCCACGGTTGTATACGGTTTTCAATTGTTTCATCCATTCGTTCACAGCTTCATTATTAAAGGATCCGGATGCAATTGCATTAATAGCTTCTCGGTAGCACTTAGTTACAGTAGCAACATATTCAGGAGCACGCCCTCTACCTTCAATCTTAAGAACTTTTACCCCGGAATCAATTATTTGATCAAGAAAATCAATAGTACATAAGTCTTTAGGAGACATCATATATTCATTATCAATTTCAATTTCAAAACCGGATTCTTGATCAATAACAGTGTATTTTTTTCTGCAGTTTTGTTTACATGCACCGCGATTAGCAGAAGAATTATGAGAATGTAAGCTTAAATAGCATTTTCCTGATACCGCCATGCATAAGGCACCATGTCCAAAAATCTCAATTTCAACCAATTTTCCATTAGGTCCTTTAATTTGTTCTTTATTAATTAGAGAAGTAATCTTTTTTACTTGATTTAAGCTCAATTCTCTACTTAAAACCATTGTATCGGCAAATAAAGAATAAAATTTCACAGTTTCAATATTGGTAATGTTTATTTGTGTTGAAATATGGACCTCCATTCCAATTTGTCTTGCATAAGCAATAACAGCCTGATCCATAGCAATAACTGCTGTTATAGAAGCAGATTTCGCTCTATCCAATACTGTTTTTATAATGGATAAGTCGTGATCATAAATAATAGTGTTTAAAGTCAGATAGGTTCGTACCCCTTTTTGAGAGCATCTTCTGGAAATCTCTTCCAGATCTTCTAAAGTAAAATTAACAGATGAACGCGCACGCATATTTAATTGCTCGACTCCAAAATAAATTGAATCGGCTCCATTATCCAAGGCTGCCTGTAGTGATTCATAATTACCCGCCGGACACATCAATTCTATCTTTCCACTTTCTGTCATTACTTATTTAAAATTTTACGCAAAAATAATAAATATAACCTATATAAAATGAACTCTTTATTTAGAGTAGTAAACCTTTAATAATTATATTGAATTGGAAATATTTAATTTAGCCTGTTAAATATTTATTAATGCAGAATGTCATCTTAGAGAAAACTGTATCTTTGCAAGGAAATTGATATAATGATAAGGAAAATAACTATATTCCCGTTGGTTGTATTAATACGCGCTTATCAGATCGCTATATCTCCTTGGTTAGGAAAACATTGCAGATATACTCCTACCTGTTCCGCATATATGTTGGAAGCATTAAAAACTCATGGACTGTTCTATGGTTTTTGGTTGGGAAGTAGACGTATTTTTCGTTGTCATCCTTGGGGAGGAGAGGGTTATGATCCGGTGCCTCAAAAAAAACATAATTAAAAATAAATGAATCAACTTTTATATATTACTTGGGATCCAAGTTTAGGCATACACATAGGCAGTTTTACCTTAAGATACTACAGTTTGATGTATGTTATTGCTTTCGGCTTAGGTTTTTATCTCATGGAATTTATTTTTAAAAAAGATAAGGAAGATAAAAAATTATTAGATCCCTTATTTATTTATATGTTTCTGGCAGTAATAATAGGAGCCAGGTTGGGACATGTTTTGTTTTATCAAAAGCAATTATTGATACAAGATCCATTAGCTGTATTCTTACCCATACGAACTAAGCCTCATTTTGAATTTACAGGTTATTCAGGGTTGGCCAGCCACGGAGCTGCTATAGGAATTCTAATTTCTTTATATTTATTTACAAGAAAATATTTGAAACGAACCTTTTATTGGATATTAGATAGAATTGTTATTCCTGTTTCTATAGGAGGGATGTTTATACGCTTTGGAAATTTTTTTAATTCAGAAATTATTGGAAAGCCTTCTTCTCTTCCGTGGGCAGTATTATTTATCCAACAAGATACAGATGAATACGGAAATATAGTTCCACGACATCCTTCTCAGTTATACGAAGCATTCGGATATTTACTATTGTTTATATCCCTTATATATATTTATTTAAAAACTGATAAAAAGAAATATTCGGGGTGGATATTCGGGTATTTTTTAATTGTACTTTTTGGAATAAGATTCATAGTAGAATTCTTTAAAGAACCTCAAGGAGAAGAATATATCAATTGGCTAGGATTAAATACAGGACAATGGTTGAGTGTGCCCTTTATTATTGCAGGAATTTGCATTCTAATTGCGGCTAAAAATAGGATTTATACTTCAAAAGCAATATAAAATGAAAAATATAATATCGAGACTAGTACTATGTTTGTTGTTTCTTATAAGTATAATCGGATGTAAAGATCCTAAGAATATAAGTATCAGTACCAATTTTGAAAAATTAGATGATAAGCCATTACACATAGGAGATAAGCTGCCTTTGGAATTTAATACTCAAGATGGAATTATTGATTCTTATAGTATTAAATTAAATGGTAGAACATATGATAAAAATAATATTACATTGGAAGAGTCTAATGCTAAACTAGGAATTAACTATATAATATTGACAATTAACTATAACGGAAAATATAAAAAAAAAATAGATGCAACTTTTACGGTATTTCCTAGAGAGAAAGAAAAGATTTTAAAGTATAAATTAATTCAAGAATTCCCTCATAACCCGGAATTATTTACACAAGGATTTACCTATAAAGACGGATGGATTACAGAAAGTTCCGGGCTATATGGAAAATCCTTATTAGTAAAATATAAGTTAGGATCAACCTCTTATTCTCAAAGTGTTAAAATAGATCCCAAATTTTTCGCGGAAGGGTTTGCTACGTTGAACGGGAAATTGTATTTACTTACTTGGAGGGAGAAAAAAGGATTTATTTATAATGTTTCAGATTTTAAACTTCAAAAAGAATTTAATTATCCCGGCACTTTATTTGAGGGATGGGGAGCGACAACCATAGGGGATGAAATGGTTATTTCAGACGGATCCTCAGAATTAAAATTCTATGATAAAGATTTTAATTTAAAAAAGAGCATTTCGGTTATTGGGTATGAAACTATCTATTCTAGAATTAATGAATTAGAATACGCTAACGGCTATATTTATGCCAATGTTTTTGATGAACCCATAATTCTGGTTATTGATCCTAATACTGGAATTGTGGTTGCAAAAGCAGATTTTTCGGAATTAGTAAAATTGAATAAATCCAATGAAGAGGCTGTTTTGAATGGTATTTCCTATGTAAGTGGAAACGTATTTTTAATTACGGGGAAACTGTGGTCTAAAATTTATAAAGTGGAGTTTACAGTGCAATAATTTTTAGTTGTTCATGATATAAATGTGATAAACTGTATGTAACACCAAAAACATGATTTCACTTACTATTTATACTATTTAAATTGATAGTTTTAATTGACATGTTTTTCTGCATGATAAGATGAACGAACCAATGGGCTACTTTCAATATGCCTGAAATTTCCCAAGCTCCTAGCATAATCTTCATAATCTTTAAATTGTTTTAAGGGAATAAATTCCTTTACAGGAAGGTGCTTTTTACTAGGTTGTAAATATTGTCCAATAGTTATAACGTCAACATGAGCATCATGTATTTCTTTGATAGACTCATAAACTTCCGACGGTTTTTCACCGAGACCAAGCATAATTCCAGTTTTAGTCCTTCGTTGCCCTTGTTCTTTTATATATCGGAGAACTTCCAAGCTTCTATCATATTTTGCCTGGATACGTACTTCACGGGTTAAACGTCTAACCGTTTCCATATTATGCGAAATGACTTCAGGGGCGGCTTCCAGAATTCTATTTATATGCCTGTGAATTCCTTGAAAATCGGGAATTAATGTTTCCATGGTTGTGCCAGGACTAATTCTGCGCACCGCCTTGATAGTTTCAGCCCAAATAATGGATCCCATATCTTTTAGATCATCACGATCTACAGATGTTAAAACAGCATGTTTAATTTTCATTAATTTGATAGAACGCGCAACTTTTTCCGGTTCTTCCCAATCGATTTCAGCAGGACGGCCCGTTTTAACTCCACAAAATCCACAGCTCCTGGTACAAATATTACCCAGAATCATAAAAGTAGCCGTACCCTCTCCCCAACATTCGCCCATATTAGGACAACTTCCGCTTTGGCAAATAGTGTTTAGCTTATACTTATCAACGATTCCCCTAAGCTCCTTATAATTTTTTCCGGAGGGTAGCTTTACCCGAATCCATTTAGGTTTTGATGTTGAGGAGTCCATAAAACAAATTTTTATTGTACAAAGTTAGTAAGTTTATTATTGAGATTGCCTAATTTATAAATATAAAAAAAATATAATAATCAAATTATACTGCCAGAAATATATAAAATTAGATGATTTACTACAAATTTTAACGATTTATTAGCAACGCAATTAGAATAAAATATTGAACTTTGCTGCAAGTTAATTTTTAGAAAAAATGGAGTATACATCAACTTCCGAAGATATAAAAATTATTATTGAAAAAGTACGAGAAAAAAGCAAGGATTTTACTTTACTTAGTAAAGAGATAAATCAGGTTATTGTTGGGCAAAAATATATGATTAACCGTCTGTTAATAGGTTTATTAAGTAACGGTCATGTTTTGTTGGAAGGTGTTCCTGGATTGGCAAAGACTTTGGCAATAAAAACCCTTGCTGAGGCTCTTGATGGAGAATTTTCTCGTATTCAATTTACACCTGACTTATTACCGGCAGATGTATTAGGTACCCTAATATATAATATGAAAGATAATGATTTTTCTATAAAAAAGGGACCTATCTTTGCTAACTTTATCTTGGCAGATGAAATTAATCGTTCCCCGGCTAAAGTCCAATCTGCGTTATTGGAGGCCATGCAGGAAAAACAGGTAACCATTGGGGATAAAACATTTAGGTTGAAAGAACCTTTCTTAGTATTGGCAACACAAAATCCTATCGATCAAGAAGGAACATATCCACTCCCGGAAGCTCAAGTTGACAGATTTATGCTTAAATGTGTGATTTCTTATCCTGATTTTGAGCAAGAAAGGACGATTCTTAGGCAAAATATTTCCGGTGAAAAATATCAAGTTAAAAAAATAATAACTTTGGATAAAATTTTTCAAGCAAGAGAGTTAATAAAAGAAATATACATGGATGAAAAGATAGAAAGTTATATTCTTAATGTGGTATTCGCTACGCGTTATCCAGAAAAATATAATATACCTAATTTAAAGCCATATATATTATTCGGTTCTTCTCCAAGAGGTAGCATAAGTATGGCATTGGCAGCTAAGGCAAATGCATTCCTAAACCAGAGAGGATTTGTTATTCCTGAAGACGTTAAATCTGTTGCCAAGGATGTACTTCGTCATCGTGTAGGAATTACCTATGAAGCAGAAGCAGAAAATATATCTTCAGAGGATATAATTGATCAAATTCTAAATTCTGTAAAAGCACCGTAGTAATTATTAAATAAATAAGAAAGTTGACGACAGAAGAGCTTTTAAAAAAGGTAAGACTTATCGAGCTAAAATCTAAAAGAAGAATTAATTCTATGTTTTTAGGAGAATATCATAGTTCTTTTAAAGGTATAGGAATGACATTTTCGGAAGTTCGTCAATACCAATTTGGGGATGATGTCAGAAAAATCGATTGGAATAAAACAGCTAGATATAATGAGCCTTTTGTAAAAATATTCGAGGAAGAAAGAGAAATGGTGTCTATGATATTAATAGATATCAGTGCATCTATGAATTTTGGTACAAAAAAACAATTAAAAAAAGAGATGGTTGCTGAAATTGGAGCAACTCTTGCTCTTTCTGCTGTTAAAAACAACGATAAGGTAGGGTTAGTATTATTTTCGGATAAAATAGAATTTTTTATTGCTCCTAAAAAGGGAAATGCTCATATAGTTAGAATAATAAAAAAGATTTTAGAAGCAGAGCCCAAACATACCAGAACAGATTTATCAGTAGTTTTTGATTTTATAATAAAAACCATAAAAAGAAAATCTACCATTTTTTTAATATCAGATTTTGATGTCACCTATTTTGAAAGAAATTTACGAATATTAACAAAAAAGCATGACATAACCGGGATTCGCGTTTACGATCGTATTGAAAAAATATTTCCGGATATGGGCTTGATTTATCTTGAAGATTTAGAAACCGGAAAATTGCAATGGGTAGATACTTCTTCAAAAGTAGTTCGGGATAAATATTCAGAATATTATCAACGATTAATGAATATAACAGAAAATGTATTCATTAAAAACGGTGCCGGTTTTCTAAATATACCTGCTCATGGTGATTATATAAAAATATTGTTTAATTATTTTAGAGGACATCATTAATTGT
Organism: Apibacter mensalis; assembly: GCF_001418685.1. Taxonomy (GTDB): domain Bacteria; phylum Bacteroidota; class Bacteroidia; order Flavobacteriales; family Weeksellaceae; genus Apibacter; species Apibacter mensalis. Next base: position 242,451 of record NZ_LIVM01000001.1, on the reverse strand, counting down.
GAAGTTTAAAATTTTCATAGTATATTTTTCTATAGTATCAATATTTATTCATGCTCAAGCACCTGTTTCCACTATTTCAACAGATTATATAAAATTTGGAGAGCCGGTTACTTTAAAAGTTACAGTTAAATCTAATCATAATGATACTATAATTTTTCCAACAGTTAAAGACACACTTAGTGCAAAATTAGAAGTTTTAAGACAAAAAAAAGATACATTATATAAGGACAATATTCGATTTATAAGTGACAGTATAATTTTTTCGGCATATGAAGAAGGAACATTTACTGTACCTTCTCAAAGAATTCTAATAAATTCAAGAGAATATTATACTCCGTCCTATAAGGTAACGGTAATTCCGGTTTCCACCGATAGTATTCGGACTCCTTTATTCGATATAAAGACTATTGTAAAGGTACCTAAGAATAGTTGGGATTATTTACAGAATTATTGGCAGTATATTGTACTAATTATCTTCATAGTGGCTATAATTATCTATATAGTGAGAAGAAAGAAGAAAAAATCGGTAATCCATAAAACATATCCTGATGTACTGGCAATAAATCGGTTGAAAAAGTTGAATAAATCTAATTATTTAGATAAAAATTTATATAAAAAATATTATTCAGAGTTAGCGTCTATTTTAAAAGAATATATGGAAGCTCGTTGGGATTTCCCCGCAACCAAACTTTTGTCTGATGATTTATTGGAATGTTTAAAAAAAGAAAGATGGATAGATGGGCAAGAAGCAGAAAATCTTAGTGCAATTTTCAAAACTGCAGATCTGGCAAAGTTTGCGAAATTCAAGCCTACTCCGGAAGAAACGAAAATACATATGGATAAGGCAATAAATTTCATAAATCAAACAAAAACCGATTCACCTAAAATAAAGCTGCAAGATGAATCATAATATAGTGTTCGGATATCCTTGGATGTTGGTTTTATTGCTAATAATACCGATGTTTATTTATCTTAAATTTAAAACTAAAGCTAAGACAGAGGCAGTATCAATACCCAATGTCTCAGCTTTTAAGTCTGAAAATAATTACAAAATTTTCTTAAGACCCTTATTGTTTTGGATGCGTCTGCTTATACTAGCTTTATTAATATTCGCAATGGCCAGACCTAAAGTTATAGCTACTTCCCAAATATATCAAAGTAATAAAGGTATTGATATAATGCTGACAGTAGATGTATCATTAAGCATGTTGGCAAAAGATTTGAATCCGGATAGGCTATCAGCACTTAAAAAAGTGGCACAGAAATTTGCTTTAGAAAGATTGGTTGACCGGATTGGATTGATTGCTTATTCTGGAGAAGCACTTACCTTAGTTCCTCTGACTGTAGATAGAAATATATTAATTCAACAGATTGAAAATTTAAAAACACAGACTCTAGAAGGGGGAACTGCCATAGGAGTTGGATTAACTACAGCAGTAAATCATCTTAAAAAAAGTAAGGCTAAAAGTAAAGTAGTTATTTTAATGACAGATGGAGTAAATAACGACGGATATGTAGATCCTACTGTAGCTGCAGATATTGCAGCAGAAGAAAGGATTAAAGTTTATACTATTGGAATTGGAACTAATGGTTATGCTTTATTTCCCACTCAAATAGACCGATTTACCGGAAAGTTATATTTTGAAAAACAAAAAGTGGAAATAGATGAAAATTTATTAAAACATATTGCACAAAAAACCGGAGGAGAATATTTTAGAGCTACCGATGCTGAAAGTCTTCAAAATATATACAATAGAATAAACAAATTAGAAAAATCCGATATTAATGATTTAAAATATTATAATTATAAAGAGAAATATAGAATGTTTCTTTTTCCTGCATTAATACTTTTATTGATAGAATTATTTTTAAGAGGATTTGTATTTAGAAGTATAAATTAAAATATTATGAATTGGCAGTTTGAGAAAATATCATATTTTTATTTATTGTTATTCATACCCTTTTTATTTTGGAGGTTGTTATATCTCATTAAGTGGAAAAAGTCTAAAATAAATCAATTTGCAGAGCCGAATTTTCAGAAAATGATTTTCGGTAAGCTTAATTTTTCGAAATTTATTTTAAGTAATATAGGAATAATTATAGCCTATATTTTGATGATTTTTGGATTAGCTAACTTGTTAGGAGGACCCGACAAGAAAGAAGTTAAAAGTGAAGGAATTGATTTAGTATTCGTAATCGATGTTTCAAAATCTATGAATGCAGAAGACGTAGCTCCATCTAGGATGGAAAAAGCCAAAAAAATTGTTCGTGATTTTTTATCTAAATTAGGAGGGGACCGGGTAGGAATAGTAGCTTTTGCAGGAAATGCTTATCCGATTATGCCATTAACAAGAGACTATAACGTTGCTGAGCTCTATCTGAATGGAATTGATACAAATTTTATTACGACACAAGGAACTAATATTGCAGATGCAGTATTAGAAGCTTCAACCATGTTATCTCAAACTTCCAACACATCCAAAGTAATGTTTATAATATCCGATGGGGAAGCTCACGAAGGAGAAGTTAAGAGAGCCATTACTATGGCAAAGAAAAATAAAATATCTATATTTTCCGTAGGAATAGGTACCACTCAAGGAGCACCTATACCTTTATTTTATGAAGGTAATTATTCAGAATATAAAAAGGATGAAAATGGAGATATTGTATTGACTAAATTGCAAGATAGTTCATTAAAACAATTAGCTGCAGGAACCGGGGGTAAATATTTCTATGGAGGTTATAATACAAAAGATGTTGTCATAAAACTATTTAAATCCTTTTCAACCTTAGAAAGAAACAATCAATCCGTAAGTATTAATTATGACATCAAACAATATTTTAATTATTTTATTGGAGCTGCATTTTTAGTAATTTTTATTGTTTCTTTAACAAATTATAAAAGGGATTTTATAGTTTAATCTTAGTATCTTTGTTAAAATGTATTTAAAAAGAAAATATTTAGTTGTAATTTTTATATCACTAATAAATATTTTACAAGCACAAACAGTTGCTTCAAGAAAACATTTGTTGGAGGGTAATAATAAATATATAGCTGAATCTTATAAAGATGCGGCTGCTAATTATTTGATTTCAATACAAGAAGGCGAAAATTCATATAGATCTAATTTCAATTTAGGAAATGCCATGTATAAGTTGAAAAAATATGATGATGCATTGATTCAATATGAAAAATCTCTCAAATTAGCAACCAACAACTCGGAAAGAGCTCATGCTTATTTCAATATAGGTGACAGCCATTACCAAAAAGGTGAATATGATAAAGCAGTTGAAGCATTTAAGAATGCCTTGAAATTAAATCCCAAAGATGATAATGCCAGGTATAACTATACTATGTCAAAACAAAAAGTAAAAGAAATCCAACAAAAACAAGAAGAACAGAATAAAAAAAATCAAGAGAAAGAGCTGGAAAATAAAAAGAATAATTCTCAGCAAAATGGAAATAATCCGTATGAATCAGCTAATGATAAAGAAGATAAAACTAATGATCCAAACAATCATAACAATCCAAATAATAAAGATAACACTGTAAATAATAAGGATACTCAAGAAAACAAAATTAATCCCGTAAATAATCAAAAATTTCAGGCTGATAATCATAAATCTAATCTATCAGAGGCGTCTCGTAAATCATATTATGAAAATATTTTAAGAGCCATGGAAGAACAAGAAAAAAGAGCACATCAAAAGATTTTAAACAAAAGAGCAATTCCATATCAAGTACAAAGAAACAAAGATTGGTGATGAAGAAATATTTAGTAATCTTTTTACTTATCTTTTTAGGAGGAGTTTGGGCAAATGCTCAAGTTTCTTTTCAAATTATACCGCAAAAGAATGAGGTAGGGATAAATGAATCTGTACGCATACAGTTTTTACTTTCCATAAAAAATGAAGAAATTAAAAATATTGGACGTTTAAAATTACCCTCATTTACCAATACACAAGTGACAGGCAGACAGGTAATTCAGAACCAAAGCATAGATGAAGAAGGCAATAATATTTTTGAATATGGGATTGAAATTATACTAAGGGCTGTTAAAAAAGGGAATATTCGTATAGATCCCGCTCAAGTAACTGTAAATAATAAAATGTATGAGACTAAACCAATAATAATTACAGTTTCGGGAAATCCTAATACTATTGAAGAAAGTACCTCCTTAAATTCAAAATTGGGAGAAGTTTTTCTTAAATTAAAAGTTTCAGAAAAGAATCCTTATCAAAATGAAGGAATTGTTGCAAGCTTAAAATTTTATACACGAAGAATTGAATTACTAAACAGTTTGACCAATCTGGTTTCCCCGGATTGGCAAGGTTTGTTTGTACAACCAATAAAAGAAAGAAGCCATACCTATGAACAAGAAATAATTAATGGAAACTCCTATTTTTCAAGAATAATTGGATCTTATATTATATTCCCGACTCAATCAGGAAGCATCGTTATAAACCCGTTTACATTAACATTACGAATTCCGGATGGTTTTTTTGACGAACATGATTTTAACATAAAATCGGCTCCGGTTACTTTGCAAGTAAAAAAATTACCGGAAGATCCCCCCAAAAATTTTCATGGACTTGTGGGTCAATTTTCAATGAAGGCTTCTGCAAATAAAAAAGAATTACAGACAGAAGAAGCAGTTACAATAAATGTTGAAATTAATGGTAAGGGGAATATTACACTTCTTAAATCTCCGGGGCTAACTTTATCCGATGATATTGAACAATATACCCCTAAAAGTAAACTTGAATCTGAAGCAACCATGAATGGGATAAGAGGAACGTTAAATACATCCACCATATTGGTTCCTCAAAAGGCAGGTAACTATAATATAAATGTAGAATCAATAACCTATTTCGATCCTAAAGAGGAAAAATATAAAAGTTTAGCTGTTCAACCGATTTCCATTCAAGTATCAGCTAATAACATAGCTAAAAATGAGGAGGATTCTTACAAAGTATTCAATAAAGATTCTGGGGAGATTAACCATTATGAGCCAAAATTTATTATTAAAAATAAAGTTACCGAAGTATTTAAGAAAGATCATAACAGGTTAAGAAAGATATTGATAATTATATTAATGGTAGTAATTTCAGCAATTATCATTATCATCGGAATTATCATGTTTGTATTTAAGAGAAATAAGAAACACCGGTTAAAAAAACACGAAGAAAAATACTCTTTATACCACTTAAATAAAGAAAAAAAATTAACATCAAGTACTTTAGACAATACATATATAAGTTCAAATACTACCGATTTTAAAAGCGAATTATCAGAATTAAATCACTTAGCTTATGAAGGAGCGGATAAAAAAGAATTTTACATTCTTCTAGAAAAAACATTGATGGAAGCAGCTAGGCAACTTTTAAATTTAGAAAAGGGAAGCTTTGTTTCTGCTTCAGACTTGGAAGATGAATTAGCTCAGAAATTAGGTGATGAAATATCAGAGGAATGGAAGAGTATGGTTATCCAATCTCAAATTGAACGATATTCAAGCATAACAGAACAAGAATCATTATTATCTGTTTATTCAAAAGCTAAAGAATTAATTAATAAATTATATAAAAATTTGTAGATTTCCTAAAATTTATTTAGGATAATTTAAAAACAAAATTCTTTAAAATAATAGATTTAATATGCCTTTACATTTTTCTATTCAGGAAATAGCGAGTTGCTTTATGGTTTTATTTGCTATTATAGATATTTTTGGTAGTGTACCTATAATAGTAAGCATAAAAAATAAAATTGGTTATCTGCAAGCCAAAAAAACAACTTTAGTAGCTTGTGCAATCATGATATCATTTTTATTTGTCGGAGATAAATTATTAAAACTTATAGGAATCGATGTTTATTCATTTGCAGTGGCAGGAGCATTAGTCTTATTTGTGATTGCATTGGAAATGATTTTAGGTATTGAAATTAACAAAATTGATGAACCACAATCTGCATCGATAGTTCCCTTGGCATTTCCCTTAATTGCAGGCGCTGGCTCATTAACCGCTGTGTTGGCTTTAAAGGCAGAATATCATACAGAAAATATTATAATAGCGATACTCCTTAATATGGCAGTAGTATATTTAGTATTAAAATATTCAGGTAAATTGGAACAAATTTTAGGAAAAGGAGTAATTTCAGTCATGAAAAAAGTATTTGGAATTATCTTATTAGCCATTTCCATTAAGCTATTTACCGCAAACATAACTTCTTTGTTAGAAAAAGTATCCCATTAAAAAATAAGATAGCATTTAGTATATTTGTAAAAACATACAGATGAAATATTTTTTAAATCTTACTCTTTTAGCTTTTATACTACTAATTATTTTTAACATAACGAGGATTAATTATAATTATGGATTGACTACAGATCCCAATGATAAATATTTTTATTCAATTTTATTTGCTACATTAGGTATTTTACTAATATTTATTATGAAAGGACTAAAGAATCTATCGCAAACTAAATAAATTAGCGAGAAGACTTTACTTTTTCAAGTATTCGTAAGTAGTTATTGATTAATTTTTTAAGTGATGGGATTTCTTGGTTTTTACCGGTATATACTATCATTATTAGGTGGGGAATTGCAAAAGTATTATATAATTCATATTTATGTAAGCGGTAGCATTCACGCAAAAGTCTTTTAACTCGATTCCGGTCTACAGCATGTTTAAAAATCTTTTTAGAAACGGACACTCCCACCTTGTGAGCTTTCAACGCTTTTGGGGAAGGACAATAAATAATTTTAAGAGAATGTTTTTTATCCCATTTCCCGTTTTCAAACAGATATTTAATTAGCTTATACCCTTTTAAATGCTCTTCCTTTGTATACCTTTGGTTCATATAAAATGCATTTCGCAACCATACCACTATCATTAGCAGATATTATTAATACTTTTTATTACATAAAATTTCAAGAAATGTTTTGTCAAAGATAGGACATTTGTAATAATCATTAACATTAATTATTTTTGTATAATAATAAATACTAATATAAAAATATGTATCCAGAAGAAATGGTAGCGCCAATGAAAGCGCAATTAACGAATAAAGGTTTTGAAGACTTAAATACTTCAGAGAAAGTACTTAAAGCAATAAAACAATCAGGAACAACTTTACTTATAATCAATTCAGTTTGTGGATGTGCAGCCGGAGGAGCTCGTCCGGGTGTATTATTGTCTGTTGAAGGTGAAGGAAAAAAACCGGACCATCTTACCACTACATTTGCAGGGTTTGATGTAGACGCCGTTAAAACAGCCAGAGAACACTTAGCACCTTTTCCACCTTCATCACCATCCATAGCACTATTTAAAGATGGAGAATTAGTTCATTTTCTAGAAAGACATCATATTGAAGGTCACTCACCGGAAATGATTGCTGAAAATTTGAAACAAGCGTACGCTGAATTCTGTTAACATGACTTTAAACGAAGAACAAGTACAATCCTTATCAGAAAAAATCGTAGAAAAATTAAAGACAGTATACGATCCAGAAATTCCCGTTGATATTTATGAATTGGGTTTGATATACGATATACAAATCAGTACCGAAGGAGATGTAGAGATCTTGATGACCTTGACTACCCCTAACTGTCCGGTGGCCGAAACACTACCTATGGAAGTTGAAGAAAAAATTGGTACTATTGATGAAGTAAAAGAAGTAAATGTGAAAATTACATTCGAACCATCTTGGGATAAAGATATGATGAGTGAAGAAGCTAAATTTAACTTAGGGCTTTTATAGCAATAGGATGTATTGGGTGATTAACTAGAGTTAAAGTAAATTATAAAAAGGACAGGTTTGACTCAATAAGCCTGTCATTTTTTTAAATAATATAATAAAGTATATTGATTCAAATATAAATTATATTATCAAAGATGTAATTTGAGAAAAATAAGGAAAATGTAACTAAAACATATGGAATTTAAAACAAAATGTATTAATTTATCAACCAGTCAATTACATTATTAAATAATTAAATTTGTTCAATATAAGTATGATCTCATGAGGTTATTTATAGGAGAAATATATCAGAATGAAGTACTGTTAAAAGAAGAAGAACACCACCATATAGTAAGAGTGCTGCGAATGAAAGAAGGAGATATTGTCTATGTGACCAATGGAAAAGGTGCATTAATAAAGGGGAAATTGTTGATAAACGGAAAAAAAGTTAAGGTACAAATTATAGAATTCCTTTCCAATTCATCTAATACCCATAATGGGTTACATATTGCTATTGCTCCAACCAAAAATATAGATAGATTTGAGTTATTTGTGGAAAAAGCGGTTGAATTAGGAATATCCAAAATAACCCCATTATTATGTACCAATTCAGAAAGGAAAATTTTAAATATAGAAAAGATTAAAAAGCAAATTGAAACTGCATGCAAACAATCACTGAGGACCTATTTTCCTGAAATATGTCCATTAACACATTTAAAGGATTTTATACAATCCACGCAAACCCAATTATATCTAACCCATTGTTATAAAGAATATGAAAAAATTTCTTTAAAAGAGACTTTTAAAAGAGAAAAAGAAATAACCATATTAGTGGGACCTGAAGGTGATTTTTCTAAAAAAGAAGTGGAGGAACTCTATTCCTTAGGTTCTATAGGAGTGAGCTTAGGAGAAAATAGATTGAGAACAGAAACTGCCGGAATTTTTATAGCTTCCAGTTATTATTTTTATCAAAATAATGAGTAAAGTAAATCAAACAAAGCTTTACAATGCACATTTCAAATTTATATACCTATTTCGTTTAACAAGAATTAAGTTAGATTGCATAACCAATTTCTCTCCTTATTGTAATTTATCAAAATAATCAATAATAAGTTGTACAGTATTGGGTTTACTCAAAATATATTCTTGAGCCTTTTTGCCCATTTTATGCCTTTTATTTTTATCAGTAAGTAACTCAACGAGTGCTTCATTAAACTCATTTTGATTATGAATAACTTTTGCACCGCCGAATTGAATTAGTTCTACCGCCTCAATAAATTTATCATAAATAGGTCCGTAAACCACAGGAGAGGCAAAAACTGCAGGTTCCAAGACATTATGAACCCCATCTTTTCCAAATGCCCCCCCTACATAAGAAATGTCCGAATAGGAATAAACTTTAGTCAATATTCCAACCGTGTCTAAAATAATAACTTGATAATCAGTGGGATTTGTGTGGTTTAATTCAGAAAATAATAAAGTTTTTGGCATTAATTCGCCTTTTAGCTTCCGGAAATAATCTGAATTCATGTTATGAGGAGCTATAACTAGCTTACAATTTATAAAAAAAGAAGAATTAATGAAGTTTTTTAAAAGAATATTATCTTCTTTCCAGGTACTTCCGGCAACTATTAAGGTACTAGTACCTTTAAAGAGAGACAACCAGTTTAATTGGTTATTTTGTTTAATTAGCATTTTAACTCTGTCAAAACGAGTGTCCCCGGACACTGTTACCTGTTGAATACCAATGAAGTTTAACAATTTTTTAGAATTCTCATCCTGTACAAAAAAATGAGTTACTTTAGTCAAAATCGATACAAACCATTTTCCGCTAGGCTTAAAATATATTTGGTTTTGACGAAAAATGCACGAAATAAATAATGTGGGTATTTTTTTGAGAGCGAGAGTTTGTAATATATGGTACCAAAAATCATATTTTACAAAAATTGCATAATCAGGATGTAAAAGTTCAATTAATTTATTTGCATTAGAAGGTGTATCTAAGGGAATATAAAATAAAAGATCTGCCATGCAATTATTTTTAACAACCTCATATCCTGAAGGAGAAAAAAAACTAAGAGCCAATTTATGTTCAGGAAATTTTTTCTTTAAAGCTATAAGCAAAGGAAGTCCTTGCTCATATTCACCAAGAGAAGATACATGCATCCAAATAACTGAATCAGTTGGAGAAATTCTATTTTGTATCTCCGCAAAGACCTGTACTCTTCCTTGTATCCAAAGCTTCGCTTTGGGATGAAAAAAAGAAGCAATCTTCATACCTGCTCCCATAAGGTGAATACCCAATGTATAGAAAAATGAATTCAAAATTTATTTGTAACTTTTTTATATATTTAACTCTTTTTCAATGAAGTAGTTGAAAAAAGAATTACCTTTATACAATTAAAGCCAACTGCATTTATACTTGGTCTGACGGTGAAATTTTAGTTCGATTCTATTGATTAAAATATGAGTTAGCTAAAGTACTAAAGTCATTTTTAATAAGCCCTGGCAAATAACACTCTTCTTTTGGAAGGATTTCCGGAATATATACATATACCATTTTCTTCTTTAGCATCAAGAGGTATGCAACGAATAGTTGCTTTCGTTTCAGCTTTTATTTTTTCTTCAACCTCCACAGAACCGTCCCAATGTGCAGAGATAAATCCACCTTTTTCATCTAATATTTTTTTAAATTCCTCATATGAATTTACTTCAGTTATTAATGAGTCTCTGTGCAATTTAGCTTTATTGAAAATATTTTGTTGAATATCTAGCAATAAATTTTGAATGTGTTCAGCTAATCTATCTATAGAATGTTGATGTTTTTCTAACTTATCTCTTCGAGCTATTTCGACTTGTTTATTTTCAAGATCCTTAGGGCCTATTGTAACTCGAACAGGTATGCCTTTTAACTCATATTCATTAAATTTCCATCCCGGTTTATATTCAATTCTATCGTCAAATTTTACGCTGATTCCCATTTTTTTTAGCTGGGATGTAAGAATAACCGCTAATTCAGAAATAGCTTTTAGTTGTTCTTCATTTCTATGTATTGGCACAATTACTACTTGTATAGGAGCGATATTTGGAGGTAATACTAAGCCATTATTATCAGAGTGAGACATGATTAATGCACCAATAAGACGTGTTGATACTCCCCATGAAGTGGCCCAAACATATTCTTGTTTACCCTCTTTAGATTGATATTTTACATCGAATGCTTTGGCAAAATTTTGACCCAAAAAATGAGAAGTTCCGGCCTGTAAAGCTTTACCATCTTGCATCATTGCCTCAATGCAATAAGTTTCTTCAGCACCTGCAAATCTTTCTGCAGGAGATTTTACCCCTTGAATTACTGGGATTGCCATAAAATTTTCAACAAATTCGGTATAAACTTTTAACATTTTTTCAGCTTCATCAATAGCTTCTTCTCTGGATACATGTGCGGTGTGGCCTTCTTGCCATAAAAATTCAGCAGTTCTCAAAAATAATCGGGTTCTCATTTCCCAACGAACTACATTAGCCCATTGATTAATCAAAATAGGCAGATCTCTATGAGATTTTATCCAGTTTTTATAAGTGTTCCATATTATAGTTTCCGAGGTAGGCCGAACAATCAATTCCTCTTCCAATTTAGCATTCGGATCCACTTGTACACCATTCCCGTCAGGAGAATTTTTTAATCTGTAATGAGTAACCACAGCACATTCTTTGGCAAATCCTTCCACATGATCTGATTCTTTAGATAAATATGATTTGGGAATAAATAACGGAAAATAAGCATTTTCATGTCCGGTGTCTTTAAACATCTGATCCAATTGCCGTTGCATTTTTTCCCAGATAGCATAACCATAAGGTTTTATAACCATACATCCTCTAACCCCGGAATTTTCAGCCATATCAGCTTTTATTACCAGTTCGTTATACCATTTACTGTAATCTTCTTCTCTTGATGTAAGTGTTGCCATAATGCTTTCTACTGTTTTTTAACTTTTTCTATAATTTACTGCCATATTTTTAAGATACTTTGTCACCTTGCTGTTGCTACAAATAAATATTTCTTAATTGGTATGACTTTTGCGAATTTAAAATGTTTTAAGAACAAAAATATAATAAATATATAAACTACTAAAAAAATATCATGAAGAATATCAGTTGTAATTTAGGACGAGTTTTCATGAAGGTTGGTGCTCTGTTATGGGTGTCGGGTTTTTTAACATCATGTTATGTTGGCCAAACTTCTTATGCCGGTGAAGATAGTGTATATTATTCAGATAAAATTCGAAAAAGCAGTAATAAACAAAATTCTTATGGTTATATCTATGATCAGACTACAAGCTCATCCAATTCATACAATGAAAGTCAGGGTCAAAACAAGGTAAGAATAGGCAAAAAATATATTGACCCAACTGCTAATGCAAGTGATTTATTATATGAGGATGAAAAAACTACTGATAATAATAGTATCAATTCTTCCAATAATGTTAATCGTTACAAGGCTGATGACAATCAATCGTATACTTACAATTATAATAGAGATGGATGGGGAGAGGATGGAGGAACTGTAATTAATAATTATTATTACGGAGGCTATAGTCCCTATTATTCCTATTATTGGGGAACCCCATACTGGGGATGGAGAAGTTATTGGAGCCCTTATTACGGCTGGAATTGGGGCGTTTCAGCAGGATGGGGCTGGGGTTGGTCCGGTTGGGGCTGGGATTATCCTTCATATTGGGGACCTTCCTGGGGTTGGAACTATCCTGGTTATTGGAGACCTCATCATCATTATTGGGATAATGGTTGGTGTTGCCCAAGATATTATGCCAATTACGGATCAAGATCTGCGTACTTGAATAGTTCAAGAGGAAATTCATATATATCAAGATCATATGGTACTTCTCGTTCAAGACAGATGCAAGAAATTCAAAGACAAAATAGTAGAAATGCCATTATTTCCGGAAGTCGAAACACTGTTATCGGTAATTCAAGAATAAATAATGGGTCTGTATCTAATATTTCAAGAAATAACGAAGGAAGAAGGAACGGTGCAATTATAGGCGGTTCGAGAGCTAATTCAAGGATAATTACTACTGATAACTCAAGAAACAATTCAGGGGCAGTAATTGGAGGCTCAAGAAACAATAATGTGGCTAATACTGATGGATCAAGATCCGGTGGAATAATAAGAGGTTCTAGAAATAATGTCGGGATACAAGGGGGATCAAGAAATCAGGTGGGTATTGAAAACTCTGGAGTTAGCAGAGAGTCAACTAATAATAATACCGGTACAATAAGAGGATCAAGAAATAGCACCGGAATTTTTGGTGGATCAAGGAATTATAAATCAGGATCTTCTAGAATATCTTCTCCAAATTACCAATCAGGTAACCGCGAAAGTTCTCGCGGATCCATAATTGGAGGAAGTAGTCGTGGCGGCTTTGGAGGAGGCTCCATTGGAGGAAGTCGCGGTGGCTCTATAGGTGGTAGAAGATAATATATAATAATAAAACTTAAATTATGAACAAGAAATTGTTATACGGATTTATCCTTTCATCAATAGTTTTGATAGGTAAATCTCAAACAAGCAGATTTTATCCCAATGATGTATTCGATGCTTTTAATATATTTGGTGATAATTCTAATAATACATCAGGTACAGCTCGATATATTGGAATGGGTGGATCTATGGGAGCTTTAGGGGGTGATTTAAGTGCCGTAGAGACAAATCCAGCCGGTTTGGGTATTTTTAGAAACTCCGTAGCAAATATTTCTATGAGTGTTTTGTCAAATAAAAATAAAGCTACTATGGGTAATGGGGTAAATTCCAATACCGATACCAACTTTAATATACCCGGAGCAGGTGTAGCATTAGCCTTAGGTGATGAATCGGATATGTTTAAAGTAAATGTTGGAGTAAATTTTTCTTATCAAAGAGTCGATAATGACGTAAACTTCTCTAGAAATACCCAATTAAATTATTTATACCCTAATAAAGATAAAGTAGATCAAATGTATGAAATGGTCAATTATGATCAATATACCAATGGATATAAATCAAAAATGAAATTTAGTCTTGCCACAAATTACATGGACAGATTATATTTCGGTATTGGTTTAGATTGGCATTATTTGAATATTGATCGAAATTCTGAGTATGGTCATAGAAACACAATGGATGGGGAATATATGAGATTTAACGAGCAATTAACACCTTATAGTCAAGAAGCCAACGGTTTTGGATTAAATGTTGGGGTAATTGGTAAAATTACACCTGAAATTCGTTTAGGGGCAGCATATCATTCACCTATTTGGTGGTCAGATATGGAAGATTACAGATGGATATATGGTTATAATGATAAAGGACAATTTGTAAAAGATTATGTATATTACGACCATTATAAAAATGTATCTCCCGGAAAATTAGTACTGAGTGGGGCATTTGCATCCAATATTATGGATGACGACAATTCATTGGCATTTAATTTCGATTTCATTAATTACTTCAATAAAGATATGGAATTTAAAGGTGATGTTGACTATAGGTTAAATAATAACTTTGTAAATGACTATGTAAGAAATTCTCAAGAGTATCGCGCAGGTATTGAATATAGATTTAAAGAGCTTAAATTAAGGGCAGGATATGCCTATGCCTCTTCTCCTGTAAAAAATAACTCTATAGCAGGAATATGGGATACAGATGCTAATCCTGTATATGTTAAAAATTACTTAGTCGGAGAAAAAAATAAGTTATCATTTGGAGCTGGATATGATATAGGACAATTTTTTGTAGATTTAGGATATCAATATATGAAGACTGATTATCGCACCACTTTATCAGGAGACTTTTATACTATGGATGGCTCAAATCTTACGATCAGCTTAGATAAGCCTTACTTTGGAAAAGTTAATAACATACAGAATAATTTTATATTAACCTTGGGTATGAGGTTTTAAAAAATATTTACATAAAAAAAATCCTAACTTCTGTTAGGATTTTTTATTTATTTATTTTTAAGTAAATCTCTGATTTCGGTTAATAGCTCTTCTTGAGAAGGTGGTTTAGGGGTACTATCTTGTTCTTTTTCATCTTTATCTTTCTTATTAAGTTTATTGATAATTTTGATCATCATAAATAAACAAAAAGCTATAATTAAAAATGAAATACAAGTGGATAAAAAGTTTCCATATTTAATAGCTGTTCCGGGAATTGTCAATTTAGCCAAATCAGTTAAATCTGCCATTTTAAGTGCAGGATTGAGAACAAGAGGGGTAATAATATCTTCCACTAAAGATGTGATAATTTGATTAAATGCACCACCGATAATCACACCGACTGCCATGTCAACGACATTTCCTCTCAGGGCAAATTCCTTAAATTCTTTTATTAAACTCATAAATAATAATTTTAATTACGATTGCAAAAATAAATTAAATTTCAAAATAACATTATAAATGCTAACTAGGTGAATTTTCAAATACTATTCCGAAATTTTCATTAAATAATAAACTACCCTCCCTTTTCTCATTAGATTCCGGAAATATAAAACCTTTTATTTTGGATGTTTTACCTTTACCTATTATATCGGATATTTGTTTGAAGGTTAATTTTTTACCATAAACTTCGAAAGGAATAGTGAAGTTGCAATTTTTAAAATCTGAACAACCATAAGCAGATTTTCCTTTTAATAACTTATGAGTTTTGCATTTAGGACAGAATAGATCTTCCACAGACCGTAAACTTTGGCTTTGCTTTTTAGAGTTATCGCTTATTTCCATATTTTTTTTCTCCTGGATAGAGATTCGCCTGTATTGACTATTTTTTACTTCTTGGATAAGACCTGTTACCATTTCAATAAGCTCTTTTTTAAAAAGCTCATAAGAATATTCTCCTTTTTCAATAAGTCTGAGCTTTTTTTCCCACAGGCCTGTAAGCTCAACACTTTTCAAAATTTCACTTGGTATAATATCTATTAAATCTATTCCGGTTGAAGTGGCGTAAATATGTTTTCTTTTTTTCTCAATGTACTTTCGATGAAGTAAAGTTTCAATAATATTTGCTCGAGTAGAGGGACGTCCAATTCCATTATCTTTTAATAATTCTCTCATTTCTTCATCTTCCACATGTTTACCGGCTGTTTCCATGCTTCTTAGTAGTGTGGCTTCGGTAAAATATTTAGGAGGGGTAGTTTTTCCTTGATGTATGAATGGATCATGAGGGCCAACTTCTCCAGATTCAAAAATTGGAATTAAATTTTCCTCTTTTTCATTTTTTTTATCTTGTTCATATATTGTTTTCCATCCTGGTTCCAAAATTTGTTTACCACTTGCTTTAAAGATAATTTCACCAACTTTCGAAGTTACGAATGTATTGGAAATTTTACATTCAGGATAAAATACGGCGATAAATCTTCGGGCTACTAAATCATAAATCTTTTTTTCATCGGACGAAAGACTTTCCGGAAGTATATCGGTGGGTATAATAGCATGATGGTCTGTGACTTTAGAATCGTCAAAAACTGCTTTTGATTTGGGAATTGGATTTTCTAAAAGGGGAGAGATAAGATTTTCATAATATTTCATACTGGAAAGAATTCCATATATTTTTGGATACAGATCTTCAGAAAGATAGGTAGTATCTACCCTTGGATAGGTAACGTATTTCTTTTCATACAGGTGTTGAATATATTTTAAAGTATTATCAGCGGAATAGCCGTATTTCTTATTTGCCTCTACCTGTAAAGATGTTAGATCGAATAAGCGGGGATTCTTTTCTTTTCCTTCTTTCTTTTCAAAAGATATAATTTCAAAAGAATAGTTCTGTAAATATTCTAGCCCTTTTTTAGCTCTTTCCTCGCTTTTCAAACGGTCCATATCTGCAGTAAATTCTACATTTTTGTAAATGGTTTTTAATTCCCAATATTCTTCCGTTACAAAAGAATCAATTTCTTTCTGACGTTGTACAATCATTGCTAACGTAGGCGTTTGAACTCTACCAATTGATAATAAAGTTTTATTTGTGGCAAATTTTTTTGTAAAAAGTCGGGTAGCATTTATTCCCAAAAGCCAATCACCTATGGCACGAGCACTTCCCGCAACATATAGATTTTCATAGTGTGAAGAATCTTTGAGATTTTCAAAACCTTCTTTTATCGATTCTTCGGTCAGGGATGATATCCATAATCGTTTTACAGGAACTTTACATTTCGCTTTAAGCAATACCCACCGTTGAATCAGTTCTCCTTCCTGACCGGCATCCCCGCAATTGATAACCTCTTCACATTCAGCAATCAAACTTTCTATCACTTTAAATTGTTTTTCCACTCCTTTGTTAGAAATAAGTTTAATTCCAAAATTGGCAGGGATGATAGGAAGGTCTTCCAAATACCAGTATTTCCAGTTTGGGTTATAATCATGAGGTTCTTTCAAGGTAAACAAATGGCCAAAAGTCCAGGTAACCTGATATCCATTACCTTGGTAGTATCCGTCTTTTCTTTCTTGAGCACCTACTATTTGAGCAATATCTTTGGCGACGCTTGGTTTTTCAGCTATACATACAATCATTAATTATGGAAATTTTTACCTGCAAAATTGCAATTTTAGTATATAATATGTAATAAATATTTTAAAAATAGTCTGTTTAAAATTTGAAAAAATTATACATAAAATTTTGCCTAAATCATAGTAGAATCCACTTTAAATTTACATTAAAAAAATAAATAAGAGTTTTAAAGATTTTTTTAGTATTAATATTTTAAATTTGTGTAATTATGCTTAACCTATTATAATAAGTAAGTTTTAAAATCATTTGAGCATACTTAAGAATTTTACAAACAAATCTATATGTTAGAAGTTAAAAATCTATTTTTTTCATATACAACAGATAAAAAAATAATTGAGTCTTTGTCTTTTACCTTAAAGCAAGGGAATATGTTAGCTTTAGTAGGCGAAAGTGGAAGTGGTAAAAGCACCATTTTAAAGTTAGTTTACGGTTTATTAGAATGGGAGAGTGGAGAAGTTTTTTATAAAGGAAGAAAATTAGAGGGATTTAAAGGAAATTTAGTTCCGGGTGAGCCCGAATTTAAGTATTTGGAGCAAGATTTTGGACTTATGCCTTATGCTACAGTTGGAGAAAATGTAGGAAAATTTCTCTCCAATATTGATTTAACAGAAAAGCTAAACCGAATTATGTTCTTGCTTGATTTAGTAGGTATGGCGAATTATATTGATAAAAAACCTATATCATTAAGCGGAGGACAAAAACAAAGAGTAGCGTTGGCTAAAGCTTTAGCTCAAACTCCTTCTGTGTTATTGTTGGATGAACCCTTTTCTCAAGTCGATACCTTTAAGAAAAATATCCTAAAAAGAGCGGTTCTAGATTTTGCCAAAGAAAATAATATTTCCATTATTTTAGCAACTCATGAAATAGAAGATGCTCTAGCTTATGCAGATGAAATGATGATTGTAAAAGAAGGGAAAATTATACGACGCGGTAATCCTTATCAAATATATCGAGATCCTCAAAATACATATGTTGCAAATTTATTTGGTGAAAATACCATTTTAACAAGACGAGATTTTCCGGAAATATTTGAAGATATAGAAACAGATAAAATTTTAGTCTATCCCCACCAATTTATAATATCTCAAACGGGAATACCCGTTAAAGTTATAAGAAGCTATTTTCTGGGTAGTCATTATCTGGTGGAAAGTATTTCTCAATTTAAAAGGTTTTGGTTCGTTAGTGATGAATCGTTTTCAATAGGAAAAGAATGTTTCCTACAACTTTATGAATATCAGAAACTTTCTTAGGCTGAATTTTTTTTAATATAATTTCTAATAGTTTTAATCATTTACCCTAAAAAAACTAATATTTTTATCCAAAGTAATCACAAGCCTCATTCAGCTTAAATTTCAATTTCAGTCATATATAGCAAGAAAAGTGATTCTTGAGCATTTATGTTTTTTAAACTTATTAATAAGGATAAAAAAATATAAAATGTAACAATTTTGCTAAAAAAACAATGATATTTTTGCTATTGATTTTTTATGTGCATTTAATAGCAGTATATTTGTATAAATCAAATTAATATGAAAAGAATATTATTTACTTCTTCTTTTTCAATTCCGGATGATTATGATCAGGAATATGAAATTGATTATATTCCTTTTATATATGTAGAGATATATCCTTATTATGAAATCATTAAATATATTCCTCTCGATGTAGATTCGTTTATTGTAACCAGTAAAAATTCTGCAAAAGCGATAAAGGATATAAAGTTGGAAGGAAAATTTTTTGTGGTAGGGAAAAGTACTGCAAAAGAATTATACGGACAGAATAGGGAGATTACATTTATATCGAATTATGCTGAGGATTTGTTGGAGAGAATGCTTGAAACTGATATAAAAAAATATGTATTCTTTAAAGGAAACTTGTCACTTACTATTTTACCGGATACTTTACGAAAGAATGGAGTGGAAGTTATCGGAATTGAAAGTTATAAAACAATTTTGACTCCCCATAAAATAGATAAAATATATGATGCTATTGTTTTTACAAGTCCCTCTGCAGTAAGATCTTTTAGTTCCATGAATGAGATTCCAAAGGAAACCATTATATTTACAAGCGGTAAAACAACAGCAGCAACTGTTAGAACATTGGGAGAATACAAAATATATTATCCGGAAGATTCCACTAAGGAATCCATACTTGAACTAATAAAAAAGATAATAAATGATTAAAAATACTTTATTTCTAGATGCTTTAAAAGGTAAACATGTTGAACGTCCACCGGTATGGATGATGCGCCAGGCAGGAAGATTTTTACCTGAATTTAGAGCATTGCGAGATAAGTATGATTTTTTTACCCGTTGTCAAAATCCGGAATTGGCAGCAGAAATTACTCTAATGCCGGTAAAAAGATTTCCTATTGATTCGGCTATTTTATTTTCAGATATTTTAGTTGTTCCCCAAGCTATGGGATTAAATTTTGAAATGAAGGAATCCATAGGACCTTATTTGCAAAATCCTATAACTTCTCAATCAGATATTGATAAATTGATAACCCCCCCGATAGAAGAAAGTTTAGGGTATGTATTAGAAGCCATTACTATTACTAAAAAGTCATTGAATGATGAAATTCCCTTGATTGGCTTTTCCGGAGCTCCATGGACGATTTTATGTTATGCAATAGAAGGAAAAGGCTCTAAAACTTTTGATAAAGCAAAATCTTTTTGCTTTAAAACCCCGGAAAAGGCTCATTTATTACTGCAAAAGATTACCGATTATACTATTCAATATTTGTTAAAAAAGGTAGAGTATGGAGTAGATGCCATACAAATTTTTGATAGTTGGGGAGGTTTGCTATCACCTAAAGACTATGAAAAATTCTCATGGAAATATATAGATCAGATTGTTGAATCATTAGCACCCAAAGTTCCGGTGATAGTTTTTGGAAAAGGGTGTTGGTATGCATTGCAAATGATGTCCCGCTCAAAAGCTTCTGCTATAGGTGTAGATTGGACAATCACTCCGCAACAAGCTAGAGAGTTTACAGGAGACATCATTACACTGCAAGGAAATTTTGATCCGGCTAAGTTGTTATCTACTCCTGAAATAATTTATTCTGAAGCTCAACAAATGATTCGCGATTTTGGTGTTCAACGATATATAGCCAATTTAGGCCACGGAATTTTACCGAACGTTCCATTGCAAAATGCTGA
Source organism: Apibacter mensalis (assembly GCF_001418685.1). Classification (GTDB taxonomy): domain Bacteria; phylum Bacteroidota; class Bacteroidia; order Flavobacteriales; family Weeksellaceae; genus Apibacter; species Apibacter mensalis. Next base: position 221,989 of record NZ_LIVM01000001.1, on the reverse strand, counting down.
AGCTTTTATTAAAGCAATAGTGGAATTTAAAGAATAGAAATCAGCTGAAATTCTTATGTTATCTAAATATTGTTTTTAACTATATTTATTGTTCAGGAATAGATAAATCAAACATCAAATAAAAAATAATTATTTGGATTACAAATTATAGTAATAATTTTTTATTTATACTTCATATTATTTATTTAATTGGTCGTAAATAATTTATACATAGTAATTAAGGGTACAATATTTGTAACTTATTTTATAACCCCCTACATCTAAATTATCTGTCTGGAAAGTTTTAAGACTTTCTACTTTTATCTACAATAGCATATTTAAATTTAACATTATGAAGAGAATGGTATCAATTTTTGTTTTTGTTATACATGCAGTTATCCTTTTTGGACAAGTAGGTATAGGAACAGAAAATCCGGATAGTTCATCAATTTTAGAAATAAAATCAAGTAATAAAGGTTTTTTACCTCCTCGAGTAAATATTAAGTCTATTATTGATACCGTTACAATTAAAAATCCGGCAACCGGTTTGATCATTTATGAACCTGATGGATTTACAGAAATGATAAATAATAAAGCTTATACTAGAGAGGCAGGAGTATATATGTTTAATGGGCATGAATGGCAACGTCTTTATGCCAGTAATACCAGTAATAGTATTGATAGTATTTCACCTTCTGATGGAAAAAACTTAGTTGGGGTAAAAATAAGAGTTAATCAGTCGGGTTATATTCCTCTTTCAGGATTTCAATCTTATGGATTATTACTTCAAAATAATTTAGTCACAGTAAATCCCCAGTATGCAAACGGTATTTGGCCTCCTCAATCAAGTTCGCCATCGGATATACTTAGTCCTGGAAACGGTGATTCAGGAAATCTACTTTTAGAAAATAAAGTATCACAACAAGCTAACTTTTTTCGAATTAATTTTGAATATGTAATTTTGAACAGACAACCGATTTCAAACGGTATTTTTTATGTTTCCATTGTTTCTAATGCTACGCAAGAAACTATTTATTCAGATGCAGTTATTGTTCCCTCCGGAACCAATGTCGGAAGTAATGTAAAATTTCAAATAGCTTTTCCTACACTTTCTGACAGTGAATCAATAAATCAGGGATATAAGATTATGTTTCGTGCCGATACGGCTTTGCCCGTAATGGCCGGTAACGTTGGGGTAAAAATTATCGATATTGTAAGGATAAATTAATCAAAAATAGATACAGGATAAAATATAAAGTCCTTTTTTCAAATTTTATCTTCGATGATGTTTTAAGTATGATATCAATTTTTTTACGCTAACGTTTGGCGTATGCTTTGAACTACGGTAGTATAACTGTGGTTATGATAGCAAAAAAACGTTTTTGTTTATTTATTAATGTATAACAATTAAATATTATTTAGAATTCTGATTTTCAAATGTTTGTTTTAAGTATAGTTCCCGTAAGCCTTTTATGGTGTGAAAACGATCATATATATGAATTTTAGTTGTTAGTGGTGCGAATAGATGACCGAGCCCACCGGTTGCTATTACAAAAGTGTCTTCTCCAAGTTCTTTGTTTATACGGTCAATTAAGCCTTCCACCATACTTAAAAAGCCAAATACCATTCCGCTTTGCATAGACTCTTCCGTTGTTTTTCCAAGAACACTTTTAGGGGTCCTCATTTCAATATCAGAAAGCTGAGCGGTCGCTCCTATTAAAGAATTTAAAGAAGTGATGACACCTGCAGCAATAATAACGCCTTTAATATCTCCGTTTTTATCAACACAGGTTAAAGTTAGAGCAGTCCCAAAATCAACAATGATTTTAGTGCCTTTATATTTTTTATAAGCATAGTATGCATTAGCATATAGATCGGTACCCATTTGCGGAGTACTTGAAGTTAATTCAGTAGGGGTATTTCTGTTAACTTGAACTGTTTTTATATTATGTAAACGGGTTAACGATTTTCTTACGGGATATGTAAGATGTGGTACTACGGAACCTACTGCTATTTTTGTAATATCGTTAGGATTAATTCCATAGTTTTGATAAGTCATTTTAAATTGAGAAAATAGCTCATCTTCACTTTTATAGGGTTTGGTATTCATTACCCAGGAATTAATACACTCTTCACCCTGAAATATTCCAAAACGAATATTACTATTTCCAATGTTCACGACTAAAAGCATACTTGTATATTATTTAGGATAAATATTGTTTTCTCTGTTGATGTCTGCCATGCGATAGGTAGCATCAATTTCAATAGTTTTAATGTTTTCAGGAGATACATTAAGACTAAATTCATATTCCTTTTGCGTCCATTTCCAGTAAGGTAAATTTATTTGATTAAGATCAGATTCTTGTTTCTTGTAATTATGCATCATATTTAAAGGAATATTATATATTTGTTTGGATCCATCCGTATATGTTACATAAACATCTATTGGCATTGGGAAATTACCAAGATTTTCAAGTGTTACCTTTGTGTTTTCTCCTTTTTTTTCTACACTTTTAATAGCATAATCAATGGATCTTGTGGTATAAGTCATATAATTCCAATACCATTTTAAATCCATTCCGGATATTTTTTGAGCAATGTGTATAAAATCTCTGTCGGTAGGATGTTTAAATTTCCATGTATCAAAATAATTTTTCATTATTTTAGAAAAAGTTTGTTTACCTACTATATATTCCAATTGCAATAAAAATAACTCTCCTTTTATATATGCAGCAGTACTATAGCCTTTATTGGTTTTAAAATGATCGGAAAATATTCCCATCACTTCCTCTTGTCCGGATTTGTTGAAAACAGTATATAGTTCAACACTGTTAATGTGTGGGTTAGGATAATTTTTTGCACTTTCAGGAAGTATTTTTGCCATCATCCTATGTTCTGCATAAGATGTAAATCCCTCATCCAACCAAGCTCTCATACTTTCATTACTGGCAAGTATATGCTGAAACCAGGAATGAGAAGCTTCATGGAACATCAACCCTATAAGTGATTCAAGAGATTTTGCATTGCCTAATATCATGCTGCACATTCCATATTCCATGCCACCATCTCCGCTTTGAATAAAAGAATAAGTGGGATATGGGTATGCTCCGAAGTTTTCCTTCATAAGAGCAAAGTATTTTTTGATATAAGGCTTAGCTTGATGCCAGTATTTTGTTTGCCCGTTATTTTGATAAATTAGATACACTAAAGGACCGTTTGATATAGATATTGAATCAACCGAATAATCAGGATCGGCGGCCCATGCAAAATCATGAATATTTTCAGCTTTAAAAATCCATTGAGTCTTATTTTTTTTTACCATCGGTTTAGCATCTGTAAGATACCCTTTGACATCTTTTGGGTTTTGGAGGACCCCACTAGCTCCTATTATATAGTTTTGATCAATAGCTATCGTTACATGATAATTTCCAAAAACGCCTTGAAATTCTCTTGATATATAATCAAAGGTATGCCAACCTTCATAGTCGTATTCAACTACTTTCGGATACCATTGAGTCATGGTCAGGTCAACTCCTTCTACATTGTTTCTACCTGCCCTCCTTATGATTGTTGGAATTTGAGACGTCCATTCCATTTCAAATTGAGTGGTTGTATAGGGTAGTATAGGTTTTGCCGGTTGTACTTTTAAAATAGTCTCTTCTACTGTGTACTTCACTGGAATACCCTCTTGCTTTAAAGATTTTATTTTTTGATATCCTATTTCATTATTTTTCAATAGTGAAATTCGTGAAGTTCCTTCAGGTGTAATCATTCTTTTATCAGCAGTTTTACTTAACTCTTGTAATTTCTGATCCATCATTGAGTTAGGTTGAAATGCATTCCAATACAGATGGAAATAAAAAACAGAAAGAGTATCCGGAGAATTATTAGTATAGGTAATTTTTTGATGCCCCGTATATTGATAATTTTTAACATCAACATCAATATTCATTTTATAATCTGCCTGTTGTTGATAGTATTTATTTATTTGTGAATTAGATAATATTCCTAAAGTTAGGAAGTAAATAAAAAATATTTTTTTCATTAAAATAAATTTAACGCAAGTTAAAGATTAATTTCATTATTGGTAATAATAAATACTATTGAATTGTTTTTCAAATAAATATAAATTAAATTTATGCATAGATATTTGAAATTTTATTGTAGATGTATTTTTTAATAATCAGAGAATATTTAATTCAGAAAGTAAATACTTTCATAAAATACAGCTAATATTTCTTGATCTTACCACCAATGATAATCAATGAATATAAAAGCCGCATTTTTTGGTGCTTTGAAATATTTAATTGTTTGGTTATTAAATTCTAAATCTAGTGTTGGAAATAATATCATTTCGGAAATTACATTTCTTATAACAGGAAAGGGGGAAAATAGAATTCAACTTTTTCATTGGTAGGATTAATAATTTCTTTTATTTTAATTCGGAAAACTTTTTTATATTTTTGAGTATAACCGGTTAATGCCTTTCTTCTTGTATTTATTTTTTATATTTTAACACAGCTTGTTACTTTTATTTATTCATGGTAAATGGTTATATGATTATTTTATATTGTAAAAATATGTGTTTATTCGATATCAATTATTAGTTTATAGTAAAGGGGAATCCAACTAATACAGTAATTTCGGTTTTATACTTAAATTAAAAACTATTAAATGTAGATCCACCTATAGTTAAAATTGGGATGAGTTTTAATATATAACGGGGATAAACTTAACGAATTGATGATTGAGTGTATGGATAGATTTTAATTCATTTTAATTATATTAAATAAATTTATTGACTTGTTAATAATGATTTATGAGAAAATTAAAATAATAGTTTATAATAAATTATTAATACATATTTATAAATCCATAAATTCAGAATCAGAATTATTATTTAGGGATCGATTCTTTTTTTCATTTCTTTTTTCCTTGTTTAACCTGTATGTAAATGATAAGGTAAATTGTCTTGGTCTCCATTGCATTTCTGAATATCTGTAGAAATTGTCTCCGTACGTATTGGTTTTTCTTTTTTTAGAATTGAAAATATCCTGTACGTTAAAGAGAAAAGTACCTTGACCTTTTAATATATCTTTACTGAGGCCTAAATCCATTCCGTACATTTCTTTACGTTTATTTTGCCCACTTTTAAAAGGAGCCATATAATTTCCTTGTAATTGAAAATTGAAGTTTTCAGGGAGTTTTAATGTCATATTCATACGAGTTCTCCATGTAAATCCTTTCTTATCTAAATTCTCAGTGATCAAAGTTGTATTCTCAGTTAATGAATTTATTTTTTCATACCTATAATTTCCATAGCTCTCGTATTGGAAAAGATTTACATTTCCAAAAATTCTCCACCATTTGTATGGGTTTACGGAATAAGACAATTCTCCCCCATAGCGATTTTCATGGCCTAAGTTGGTAGGTATTGTATTTAAATTCCCTAACGGATCTGAGGTAGTTACAAATTGTAATGGGTCTTGGGTTCGCTGATAATATAAGGAAGGAGTTATGTCCCAATTACTGTGTTGAAGGTTGTAACCAATTTCGAAAGAATTGGTATAAGAAGGGTCTAAATCAGGATTTCCTTGACGAGTATTTCTGTCATCAGAAATGTTTTTATACGGGATAAGCATTCTGCTGTCTGGTCGAAAAATCCTTCTGCTGTAACTGATTTGCAATTGGCTTTTTTCTGTTATATCATAAGTAAGGTGAAGAGTAGGGAAAAAATCCGTATAATTTTTAGTAGTGGTTGAATTAGCTTGACGAGAAACAACTTTGATAATTGACGTTTCTTCTCTTAATCCGGCTAAAAATGAAAATCCCCTCCATTTATTTCCATATTGCAAATAAGAAGACAAAATGTTTTCTTGATATACTGTATTGTCTGTTTGGTTCGGGTTCATTATCCATGAATTATTTTTAAATTCATTTAGAGAAAAATCTGATTTAATTTTAGAATAATCTGCTCTCATTCCGGCTTCTAATTGAGAACCTTCTTCAAAAGGCAGTACATAATCAGACTTCAACATTATTTTAGTTTGCGTATTGTCGTTGGTATTTAAACCAGGAATTCGGTCAAAAATTTTAGAATCTGAGTCTTTAAGATTATAGGAGTAGAATCCGTCAACCGTTAGTACATTCCCTTTTTTTAGAAAATTATGCGTAAAATTTAGGTTTCCGTCGATTCCGTAATTATTTTTGTTTTCTCGTTCTTTTCTTTCTGTAAGGCTTTGAATAAGCGAAGGATATACGGTAGTATTATAGTGAGTGGTACTTAAATTGTTGCTGGTATTATAATTATAACCTATAGATGTAGATAATGAGTTTTGTTCATCAAAAGTAAAGTTAAATCCCGTACTTGCATTTATGGAAGTTCTTTCTCTATTCCTTTTAGAATCTTGTAAGGAGTTTTCATCCATTATCTTGTTTATATCATAACCGATATAATTTTTTTTCTCTTTACCTTTATTTTTACCATATCTAAAACTTACATTAGTAAACCAATTCCATTTTTTTTTCCCATAACCCAGATTAATGGAAGTACCATACGATTGCGGTGATCCCCCAGATACCAGAATGCTTCCGGTTAACCCTTTTTTTCTATTTTTTTTGGTGATAATATTAATAATTCCTGCTGTTCCGGAAGATTCATACCGAGCAGAAGCATTGGTAACCACTTCGATTTTTTCAACCATATCGGCAGGTATGGATTTTAATGCTTCGGCAGTATCATTAATTCCCAGCATGGCAGAGGGTTTCCCGTCCAGCAAAATTTTAACATTTTCATTTCCTCTTAAACTGACTGTTCCGTCTACATCTACATTAACAGAGGGTACATTTTGCATTACATCCGAAAGAGTTCCGGATTTTGCGGTTATATCTTGAGTAACGTCGTATATTTTTTTATCTAACTCAACTTTATATAATGGTTTTTTCCCCTCTACGATAATTCCTTCCAGCTCTTTAGCAGCTTGTTCTATTTTTATATTTCCTAAAGAAGTAGATTGAAAAAGCAATTTTCGATAGATATACGAATCAAATCCGGCCTGATTTACTTCCAATTCATATTCCCCCGGTATTATTTTAATATTGAATTTACCTTTCTCGTCGGTTAATCCTCCAAATATTTGAGAGGTATCTTCTAAATTGGTGAAAGAAATACTACTGTAGGGAATTGGGCGATTATTATCTGTAGTTATAGTTCCGGTTATAACAATGTTTTGTGAAAACATAAATGTACCTAGTACTAAATAAAATATAGATAGTAAATTTTTACTTGAAGACATTTAAAAAGTTTATTTTCAGTATAGACAAGACCAAAACTGAAAGGTTACACGATAAAGTTAATAATATGAATTATTATTTTTAGTGTTATTTTCTGATTCGAAAATTATTATTTTCAATTAATTCGAAAGGATTTTCTGTTTTGGTTTTTATAAAGCTCTTGCCAAAAATAATAATGCCAAATATGATAAGGGTAATACCAACTATTTTTTTTATTTTATAGGCAAGTTTATCCGTAAGTTGATGCTTAAATTTAGAAGCCAAAAATATTTTTAATAAATCAACAGAAACCATAGTAATTAATAATATGGTTATATATAAATAAAAATCTGATGGTTTAGAATATTGTGCTGAGATCAATACAACAGTTGTTAACCAAAAAACTATGACTCCAATGTTAACCAAATTAAGTAAAAAACCATTCATGTAGGTTTTAAAATAGTTAGTTGTTGCAATATTGGCATCTGTCTTAATGTGTAAGTTGCCTTTAGAAAGGGTATTATACAGTCCATAAATAAATATTACGAAACCGGCAATCATATATACCGACGGATGAGTATCTATAAATTTTAATAATCCTTTACTTCCTGTATGTGACACATATATACAAAGTATATCTGCAGAAATTACACCGGCTTCGAGAGCTATTGAAGGTTTTATACCTTTAGTAAGACTGGTTTCAATCAGTAGAAAAAATACGGGACCTATTAATACGAGACTCAGAATTAGTCCAAGTAAAATTGCAGATGTTATGAGAGAAATCATTAAATTATTATAATAAACTGCAAGGTACGTAATTTTGTGTTAATATAGCGTGATTGATATTAGCTAGTAGAGATTATTTTAATCATATATTATTATATTAATTTATGATGAATCGTCTTATTTTATTCTATATGTTAAAAAATAGAAAAAATTATTCTTTATAATAATAAAATTTATTTAGTTGTTTTTAATATAAAATAAAGGGTTTTTTCCCCTTTATTATTTATTTATCAAAATTTATGGAATCTCTTTTTATAAGATTCTGATTTATGTTTTCCTGTTTATGAGAAATGTCGCCTTCATGGGGTGTATTATAGTATCCATCATCATCTGAAGAATAACCTCCATCATAGGTTCCATAAGATGCTAAATCGTCACAACTAAAATTATTTTTCATAGTTTCCGGCCTAACAAACTTGTCTTTTTGAGTTATTTCCAATTTAGGATCAGCATATATTTTTTGCATAAAATAAGCCCATATAGGTAAAGCCATACTAGCTCCTTGTCCTATAGAAGTAGATTCAAAATGCGCATATCTGTCTTCCCATCCAACCCATATGCCGGTTGCTAATTTTGGAGCAATACCTATAAACCATCCGTCAGCATTTTTATTGGTAGTTCCTGTTTTACCTGCTATTTCAGCATCTATCCCCATGTTCCTAATTCTTCGACCTGTACCTTGGTCAATAACTCCTTTCATTAATTCAATCATGGTATAAGAATATATTTCATTCATAACTTCTCTAACCTGAGGTTCATATTCTTTAATTACTTTATTATTGCTATCTTCAATACGCCAGATCATTTCCGGTTTTGTATAATTTCCAAAATTCGCAAAAGTACTATACGCTCCTACCATTTCATAAATAGTTAAGTCTGCAGAACCTAAAGCTATAGTATTATTTCTGGGAATGGGACTTTCAACCCCTAAATCTCTGGCCATTTTTATTACTGCATCATATCCGGTAGCATCAATGAGTCTTGCTGTAACAGCATTTTTGGAATACGCAAGTGCTGATTTTAAGGGCATGGTAGCACCATTACCTGAAACTGTCCATTTCCCTTTGGTATAGGTTGCGTTTGAAACCTGAGTACAAGGTGTATAATTAAGGTTTTTAATAGCAGTAGCGTATACGAAAGGTTTGAATGTGGAACCAACCTGTCTTCGAGCTTGTTTAACATGGTCGTATTGAAAATGTTTCCAATTTATACCCCCTACCCAGGCTTTTATATTTCCTGAATGAGGCTCCATTGCCATAAGACCGGATTGAATAATATACTTATGGTATCTAATGGAATCCCAAGGAGATAGTAGAGTATCCTTGTCGCCTTTCCAGGTGAAAATTTGTAAAGTAATTGGTTTTTTGAATTCCGTTAAAATTTCCTCATCCGACAACCCTTTATTTTTTAAATTTTTATACCTTCCGGTCCTTTTCATCGCATCTGTCATAAGCTTATTGTATAAAACATCAATCTTAGGGTCACCCGGATAGGTGTAAAATGGTGCATATTTCCTGTGTTTTTGTTCCAGGAAGAATGATTTTTGAAGATTTTTTAAATGTTTTTCAATGGATTCTTCAGCATACTTTTGCATTCTTGAATCTAAGGTTACATATATTTTTAATCCGTCTTTATAAAGATTATATTTTTTCCCAGTTTGGTTTTCATAATCGCTTAAGATGGCATTTACTTCTTTTTTTAAAGCATGTTTGAAATAAGCCGAATATCCTTCACCTATTTCTTTTACGGGTTTGTAGTTAAGCTCAATAGAGATATTTTTTATCGAATTGAATTCTGTTTCAGAAATATAACCCTGGTCTTTCATTAAACTTAAAACAACATTTCTTCTTCTTTTAGCATTTTCAGGATTAATTTTAGGATTATTTACCACCGGATTTTCTAACATTGCGACCAGAGTTGCGCTTTGCAATAAATCAAGATCTTTTACATTCTTATTAAAATATACTTTTGAAGCGGTTGCAATACCATTTGCATTATATAGAAAATCAAATTTATTCAAATAAAGAGTTATAATTTCATCTTTAGTATATAATTTTTCTAGCTGAACAGCAATTATAATTTCCTTTATTTTTTGAAAAGAACGTTGGAATTTATTTTGTGAAACCCCTTTGTAAGAAAAGTTACCCTCATCATCATCTTTTTGTGTAAAAAGAAGTTTAGCTAATTGCTGGGTAATAGTACTTCCTCCCCCCCTTTTTCCTCCATAAAAAACTGCTCTGAATAGGGCTTTTTTATCAACTCCTGAATGATAAGGGAAGCGTTCGTCCTCTTTAGACATTAAAGCATAGATAAGGTAGGGTGGTAAATCCTGATATTCTACCGGTATTCTTTTTTCTTTTTCAAACTTTTGAATTACAACACCATCTGCGGATATAATTTCAGAAGCAACAAATATATCCGGATTTTCCAAATCTCTAACGTTAGGCATTTCACCAAAAAAACCATAAATTGTTAATAGGAAAAGTAAAAAAAATGATGAAATCCCGGCAAAAAATATTCCCCAAAAGAATATAAGAAATTTTCTAATAAATTTTTTATAAGAATTGAACTTCTTTATTTTATTTATAGTACTAGTCTTATTTTTATTCGTTGATGCCATATTTAGTATTCTATGGTAAATTTATTCAATATTTACTCCAAAGTCTATAATTCCTTTTAATGTATCTTTTCTCATACCTTGCACAATGGAAAGAGTATAATCTCCGGTTTTAGAAAATAAAAAATTTCTTTTATATTGAAAATAAATTTCTTTAATGGAACCCACGCCTGAGCCGAGCCATTTTCCTGTTTTATCTGCTAATTTATAATTTAAAGTATCGGTGCTGATCACTTTTTTCCCTTGTTTTAGTTTAATAAATAAATAGAGATTACTAAATTGATAGTCCTCATTATTTCTTACCACAAAATTTATATTTTTTTTGACAGAAGTATTTTCAATTTTAAAATTAAAATTTAAGGTATCTTTTTTACTCCATGTATTAGAGATACTTTTCATTTGTGAGTATTCATATTTATGATTACAATTAGTAAAAAGGAGAAGTAAGCAAAGAGGTATAAAAAAGAATTTTTTCATTTAAAAACAGATCTAAAAAATTATTTATTTTTTTTAGGAGGTCTTTTCTTTTGTTGATTAGAATTGGCATTATTAGCTTTAGCTTTTGGTTTAGGCTTCTCAGCTGTATTTTTTAAATTGGTTCGTTGTTGATTTTTATTTTTGCTTTTCCGTTTTGTATTTGTATTAGATTTAGATCTTTTTTCAAACCTATGTAAATTATTTTCTTCAATTAAGTCAACTTTCAATTCTTCTTTTTGCTGTAGTTCATCTAATGGTTTTATATTTATACCTTTTTTATTGAGATCAATTAATCTTTTAACTTCATAAATATTTATGGGATGCCAAGATATCGGATTGTCTGTATAAGTAAACCACATTTGATTTCTGAAAACATCCACTTTAATACAATATGCTTTTCCTTTCTCGGTTTCTAAAACAGTTTGGCTGGAAGGGAATTCAGCTAATGCATCCACGTAAGTATCTAATTCAAAATTAAGGCAGCATTTTAATTTACCACATTGCCCTGCTAATTTTTGCGGGTTAATAGATAATTGTTGATATCTTGCCGCAGCAGTGTTAACGGACCTAAAGTCTGTTAACCAAGTTGAACAACATAACTCTCTTCCACAAGATCCTATTCCCCCAACTTTTGCACTTTCCTGCCTATATCCAATTTGCCGCATATCAATTTTTGAGCGAAATGCCATGGCGTAATCTTTAATCAGCTGTCGAAAATCAACTCTTCCTTCTGCAGTATAATACAAGGTAACTTTAGATCCGTCACCTTGGTATTCCACATCACAAATCTTCATTTGTAATCCCAAACTCCTGGCAATTTTTCTTGCATCAAGCATAACAGTATGCTCTTTATTTTTATAGTTTTGCCAAATTTCAATATCTTTATGTGAAGCCTTTCTGTACACTTTAAACAACTCATCGATTTTTGCTCTTTTTTTTCTCATTTGAATTTTGACCAATTCTCCGGTTAAGGATATAATTCCTACATCATGCCCTGAATTAGCTTCTACAGCAACGATATCTCCTATGCAAAGAGATAATTCTGAATCATTTATATAAAAATCTTTTCTATCATCTTTAAATCGTACTTCAATATATTGTGGCTCATTTTTTATGCTAGGGGGGTGTATGTCGGATAACCAATTGAATACAGAAAGCTTACTGTTGCAATTTCCAGTTCCACAAGCTCCATTATTTTTACATCCTTTAGGTAGTTCTTCTGAACTACAAGAACTGCATGTTTCCATATATTGATATTAATATAATTTGCAAAGATAGATATTTTTAAAGTTATAAGTCTTAAAAATATTATTACTATTACCATTCTTATATAAGGCGCTTATTCAATTATTTAATAGAAAAGACTTATTTTTGAATAAAATTTACAGAAATATTTACAAATATTGTGGAAACTCCCAAGAAAGTTGATTATTCAAAATTAATTTCCCATATACCCAAGGATGCTATCGTTTATATTGAAAAATGGTTAAATCCCTATTGGTTTCATTTGGTTATAAAAAAGCCTCGTTCAAGTAAATTAGGTGATTATAAGGTTCCAATAGAAGGTAAGCCTCATATAATTACAGTAAATTCGGGGATGTCAAAATCTTTATGCTTTTTAACCTTAACTCATGAAATAGCACATTTAAAAGCATTTGATATATATTCAAAAAGAATATTACCTCATGGTAAAGAGTGGAAAAAAATTTTTTCCGAGATGATTTTTGAAAGTATTGATGTATATGAAGAAGAATTAAAATTATTATTGGCTGATTATATGCTGAATCCCAAAGCAAGTTTTTATGCGGATAGAAAATTATCTGAATATTTTATAAAAAAACAGAATCCGAATGCGTTGTTATTGAAAGATTTAAAATTAAATACTTTATTTAAAATTAATAATAAATGTTTTTATAAATCAAAAAAATCAAAAACTCGCTATATTTGCATTGAAAAAAATACAGGTAGAAAATATTTGATAGCGGAAAATGCTCCAGTTATTGAAATAGATGTTTTATGACAAAGAATAAGAACTATTATTGTGTAATTATGGCCGGAGGAATAGGAAGTCGTTTTTGGCCTATAAGCACGACAAAATTCCCGAAGCAGTTTCATGATATTTTAGGTACAGGGAAGACATTAATTCAGCAGACATTTGAAAGAATAAGTAAGATTATCTTAAAGGAAAATATTTTTGTTATTACCAATAAGGAATATGTAGGTCTTACTTTGAGTCAATTACCTGATATTTCAATTGATCAAATTATTGGTGAACCTAAAATGATGAATACAGCTGCCTGTAATATTTATATGGCAGAGAAAATACATAAATTAAATCCAGATGCGAGTATTATTGTAGCTCCGTCAGATCACTTAATTATTAATGAAGGACAATTCATTAACTATGTGTTAACAGCTTTAAAACAAGCTAACCATGAAAATATATTGGTTACGCTGGGTATTGCTCCTACTAGACCTGACACAGGATATGGGTATATTGAGTATGCTAAGGAAGCAAAAGAAGGCTTATACCAAGTAAAATCTTTTAAAGAAAAACCGAATCTTGAAACAGCAAAAGAATTCTTAAAAAGTAAGAATTTTTTATGGAATTCAGGAATTTTCATTTGGTCAAGTCAAAGCATTTTAAGTTCGTATCAAAAATATCTCCCGGATATGTATCAAACATTTGAATCCGTAATTCCTGAATATAATACAGATAAAGAATCAAATGCAGTAGAAAAGATTTATTCGAATATAGAAAAAATTTCAATTGATTATGGCATTTTAGAAAAATCTGATAATGTTTGGGTGATCCCCTCTACTTTTGGTTGGAGTGATTTAGGTACATGGAGTGCATTGTATGAAAATTTTAATAAAAATGAAGAAGGAAATGCGGTTCATGGTAATAATATTTATACATACGATACGAGTAATACCATTATAAAAACAGATCTCTCTAATAAAATATATATTATTGATGGGCTTACGGATTTTATTATAGTGGATACTTCTGAAGCATTATTGGTATGTCCTCGAAATAATGATCAAAAAATTAAGGATTATTTAGAAAATATTAAAAAATTGGAAGAAAATAAGAAGTCTTCCAATTAATAATAAATTTCCTATTTTTTATTTTGATAATATAACATGGCTTCACGGGCCATTTTATATATTTTAGAAGAGAACACAAAATCTAATAATGCCTGATTATCAGAGGTTACTATGGAATTTTTATCCCCTTCCCATTCTTTTATTCCGTTTTTTAAGTAGACTATATTTTCACCTATTTCAAGAACAGAATTCATATCATGCGTATTTATGATAGTAGTTGTGTTGTACTCACGTGTGATTTCATGAATAAGCTTATCTATGATTAGAGAAGTTTGAGGATCTAATCCTGAATTAGGTTCATCGCAAAATAAATATTTTGGATTATTAACTATAGCACGAGCAATAGCTACTCTTTTTTGCATTCCTCCGGAAATTTCAGATGGGAATTTTTTACGTGCATTCGTAAGATTTACACGTTCTAATACTTGGTCTACACGCTCTCTCATATCCTTTTCTGATATGTTTGCAAACATTTCAAGAGGAAACTTTACATTTTGTTCTACTGTCATGGAATCAAATAAGGCACTTCCTTGAAATACAGTTCCTATTTCACTTCTTAAATTTTGCTTTTCAGATACAGATAATTTAGAAGCTTCAGTATTTTCGTACAATATTTGTCCGGAAGTAGGTTCAAACAGTCCAAGAAGACATTTAAGAAAAACGGTTTTTCCGGAACCACTTTGTCCAATAATTAAATTTGTTTTTCCTTTTTTAAAATTGGTAGTAATCCCTTTGAGGACTTCTACTCCATCAAATGATTTAGTAACGTTTATTGCTGAGATCATCGTTTAATCTAGTAAAAGTTGAGTTAACATTAAATTTGTAATTATGATAAGGACTGTTGTCCATACCACAGCTGAAGTACTATTACGCCCAACTTCCAATGATCCGCCTTTTACTGTATAACCGTAGTAAGAAGGTACAGTTGATATGATAAAGGCAAATACGATAGTTTTTATAAAACAATAGTAAATAAAGAAATCAGGTGAAGCCATTTGCAGCCCTTGAACATAATCTACTGGAGCCCAGCTTCCTGAAAAACTTCCCGCAAAATAACCTCCAAGTATACCCATCAAAAGACTAATCATGATTAAAATAACATTAAAGAATAAAGAAGCCACCACTTTGGGAAGAATCAGATACGAAGGACTGTTTACCCCCATAATTTCTAGAGCATCAATTTGTTCTGTCACTCTCATAGTACCAATACTGGATGCAATAAAAGATCCAACTTTTCCGGCTAATACGACACTGATGATTGTAGGACAGAACTCCAATATAAGCACAACTTTGGTTGCATATCCTACATAATAATCGGGAATAGGGAAAGCTGAAGTTTTAAAATTATTATACATTTGGATGGCAACTACTGCACCAACAAAAAATGATGTAAAAGCAATTAATCCGACTGAATTAACTCCTAAATCATTTATTTCCCTAAGTAAGCTTTTTATGAAAATTTTTCTTTTTTGGGGTTTTTTAAAAACCCTGGACATTAAGAAAGAGTAAGCTCCAATATTCGAAATCATCCCCATAATGGTGCGAAGTTACTATTTTTTTATTTTTAAAAAAAGAAAGATTATTTTTAAAGGAAGCTGTTTTAATGGCAACAACTTTTAGTGTGTGATCTTGGTTCCAGTTTTAAAGCTTTATCTGAGGGAGATAGCATATGAATGCCTAAGCCTAGTCCTCTTAGTATAAATAAAATACCGATTAAAATTATAAAATAGGGGAAAATTTTTAGGATTTTGAATCTAACTTTAGCTCCAATGAATTTACCGGTCAATGTTGTTATAAACATGAATGGAAATGTCCCTAATCCAAAAACAGCCATAAAAAGCATTCCTTGAAGGATTCCACCTGCAGCTATTGAGGAAGTTAATGCCACATACACGGCGCCACAAGGGAGAAATCCATTAAGTATTCCGGTAAGATATCGAGAAGTATTGTCTTTTCTTTGAAGAAATCTACCTAAAAATATTTTAACTTTTATCATAAGCTTATTTACCGGTTTGAAATTATCACCTATCTCAGTTGTTTTTCCCGGTAGTAATACCATAAGAATTAAAAGAATACCTGCAAAGATGGATATGTATTTTTGATATCCGGCTATATTAAAACTTTTACCTACTATTCCCAAAATACCACCTAATAATGAATAAGTAGTTATTCTACCTAATTGATATAAAATATTTTGTGAGTAAAATTTAAATTTACTGTTGGCATCCAGTCCAATAGAAAAAGCTATAGGACCGCACATTCCTATGCAATGGAATCCTCCTAATAATCCTAAGCTGAGTGCTGTATATAAGTAAACAATATCTAATTCCATGTTATAGGTATTTCCATCTGATAGTTAATTTTATCTTTTTTCCAATATAATTTCAATGTATAATTTCCATTCACTAAAACTTTAGACGGTATTAATAATGTATTAGAAGGAGATAAATCAAGTTCATTCTTGTTAATATCCAAAGCCTGAGAATTGGCTCTAAAAAGTTTAAATTTTCCGGTGGTATTTGTATAATTAAATTCTTTGGGAAAAATTATTTTAATTCCGGATTCAGAAATTATTTCAATTTTAGGTTTTTCTTTTAGTAAAGCTGCATTATGGGTAGCATCTATTTCCTTTTGATAATTTATTTCCTCTTCATAATAATTATCAGTTACAAGATCAAAAGTATTTTTTGAAAATTCAATGGTGAATATCAATGTACATATAAATATGATAAAGCAGGACAGAGCTAAAATTACTCCATGCCCCCAAGTAAATTTGAATTTCATATTTAAAATCGTATTTTGGAAGGACCTATAAAATTGGTTTTATACTCATTTACTTTTTTACCGTTTTCGTCAAATATACCAATAATAATTTCTTCTTTTGTTTTAACTAAATCAGATTGAGGAATTTTAATTGTAGCAGTACCTTTGAGAGTTTGTTTAGGTTGAATTGTAAATTGTGTACCATATCCTACTAATGTTATGGTGGCATGATTAGGTTTAAGTATTTTTACATTTAATTTTTTCTTTTCTGTAGTTTTATTGATAAATATAAATTGATATTCGTCAACAACTAATTGATTTTCGATAGTAAATTGAGTACCTACAATCTTTAAAAATTTCGTTTCCACGTTTGATCTAATGAAAAACATTGATATACAAATAGATAGTAATACAAATAAAGCTAAGGTATATGCAATTAGTCTCGGAGTAAATTTTAAATCTGTTCTTTTTTCAATCATATTTTCCGAAGCATATCTGATTAGCCCTGTCGGCATTTTCATTTTGGACATTACCATATCACATGCATCAATACAGGCGGTACAATTAACGCATTCCAATTGACTTCCGTTTCTTATATCAATACCTGTTGGACAAACTTCAACACATTGTTTGCAATCTATACAATCACCTTTACCTAAAGCTTTTCTATCTTCATTCTTTCTCCAGCTTGCTCTACCGGCAGTTCCTTCTCCTCTCACAAAATCATAAGCAATATTGATGGTATCTTTATCAATAAGAACTCCTTGAAGTCTACCGTATGGGCATACAAAGGTACAGGCCTGTTCTCTAAACCATGCAAATACAAAATAAAATAAAGCAGTAAATATAATATAAACAATAACTAAAGTTATATTTTTTGAAATTCCTTCTTTACATATTTTTATAATTTCATCTGTTCCTACAATATAAGAAAATAGTACGGCACATATAATCAGGGAGGCTATAAGAAAAATGGACCATTTTAAAATCCTTTTTTTAATTTTTTGACTGTTCCATTCTTGTTTATCAAGACGTATTTGCATATTTCTGTCTCCATCAATAAGAAATTCAATTTTTCTGAAAACATGTTCCATGAATATGGTTTGTGGGCATATCCAACCACAAAAAATTCTACCATATGTTACGGTAAAAACAATGATGAATACAGTAGTTGTAATTAAACCTATTCCGAAAAGATAAAAATCAGATGGGGAAAAATAAGCTCCGAATATATAAAATTGCCTATTTAGTATATCAAAAAGAAAGATGGGATTTCCATTGATTTTTATAAAAGGAAATATAAACATAATTATGAGAAGGAAAGCACTGACTATATTCCTGTATTTAGTGAATTTACCATGAGGTTTTCTAGCATAGACCCATATTCTTTCTCCAGATACATCTGCTGTTGCAAGATTCTCTCTAAATTCAACTTTTTGCTGTTTTAGATCAGGAATTTTTTTAACATCCGTTTCCTGAGACATGGTATTTTATTTATTTAGTTGATTATTAAGTTTTGTATCTATAATTATACTTTATTTTATTAAATTATACATTTATAAAAAAGTAAAATTATATTTAAAAAGAAAAAGTCTGTCAATTTTTTGATTGAAACTAAGCAGACTTTGATATAATTTTTATTTTTACTTTACTGAGTTTGATGATGTTCGTGTACCTTCTGCAGGAGCAGATCCACCTTTATATGCTTTAGACCAAGGGGCTAAATTTCCTTGTGGTTCTTTAGCGGTTTTATCAACAGATCGACCTTCAGAATCTTTAGGTGAATTCTTATTAAGTTGGTATAGATAACTGGCAACTTTAACAATATCATTACCTTTTATTTCTCCGGTAGCTCCAAATGCTCTCATAGTAGGATTATTTTTACTACCGTTCCATACTGTATAAAATATATTTTTAAATTCAGAATCTTCTTTTGCGTTATTATATTCTTCTTGAATATTAATCCAATAATCATCTGTTTGGTTAGGGCCTGAAAGTCCTTTAGCGCCATCACCATGACAGGTTTTACATATTTGTTCATAGATTACCTTTCCGTCTGCTACCGCATCCGGATTAAATTGAGCGGTCTCGATAGTGGCTTGAGGAGCAATTTTTTCATATTCGGCTATTTCAGCTAGCTGAGTTTTATATTCTTCTTCATATTCAACATCCGGATGTGCAAAACTAGTAAATGCATAGGAGAAGAGATATACTAATCCGTATGTAATAGTTACGGCAAATAAACCGATATACCATCTGGGTAATTGATTATCCAACTCTTTTATATTATCATAGCCATGATCTATTAATTTAATTTCACCGGCTTCTTCTGCTTTGCTTTGTTTAAATGCATCTCTCCAAATTCTGGTTAAAAAAGGTGTTTTTACTAGTTCTAAATATTCTTTTTTTTCTTTATCTGAAAGCAACCTAAATTTTTCAGCATCTATTAAAGCATTTAATGAATTGTTAATAAGTAATAACACAAATGAAATGGCAATAGTGGCTAAAAATATAGGATTTGTGATGAAATCAAAGTTTTGCAAGAACATATAAAATGCTCCGGTAATTAAAAATACCGATAAGATAGCATTTATGACAAAAGGTGTTCTAGGTTTCATATGATGATCATTTAGTATTTATATTATTAGTTCTTTGTTGATTATCTTCTAAGGGGAGATTGCTCATATCGCTATAGTAATTTTTAGGTTTATTCATTACTATAAATATTACTCCTAGAAAAAATAGGACAAAAAGCAGAAGAGCTAAGCTTTGATAAATTATAGCATTATCTACTCCTGCAATTATTTTGGTATAAAATTTGAGCATTTTTTCTAGTTATTTGCCGTTTCTACTTGTGTTTTTTTAATGTCAACACCAAGTCTTTGTAAGTAAGCAATTATTGCTACGATTTCTCTTTTTTCCAGTGGAACAAACTTAGCGCCTTCGGCCTTTGCAGAGGTTTCAAATCCTGCCTTATAGTCGGGCCTGTCTGTAAATATGCTGGCTGCAATTTCTTTAGCTTGTGCATCCATATTTGCTCTATAATTGTCAATATCCTTTTGTTCATAAGGAACATTAAACCAATTTTTCATTAACTCCAATTTCTCTTTGGTTTTAGATATATTTAGTTCATTATAAATTAACCATGGATAGCGTGGCATTATGGATCCTGGAGAAGTTTCTCTAGGATCAAATAAGTGAGTGAAATGCCATGAGTCTGGATTTTTTCCTCCTTCTCTGTGTAAATCTGGCCCAGTTCTTTTAGAACCCCAAAGGAAAGGTCTATCATATATATACTCACCTGCTTTAGAATATTCACCGTATCGGACCACTTCATCTCTAAATGGACGTATCATTTGTGAATGACAAGCATTACAACCTTCACGGATGTATAAATCTCTTCCTTCTAATTCTAGTGGTGTATAAGGTTTTACACTTGTAATTTGTGGTATATTGGATTTCACGAAAATAGTAGGTAATATTTCGACTGCTCCTCCAATTGCTAAAGCAATTATTGCCAAAATAGAGAAGAAAAGAGGCATTCTTTCTAACCAGGAATGAGTTTTTTCATTAGCGCCTTTTGCAGGAGAAACACGTAATGCAGGTGCTTCAGTTTCTTCATTAGCTACAAACGTACCTTTTCTAACCGTTCCAATAATGTTTATAACTAATAATATGGCGCCAGATAAATAAAATATTCCACCGATAAATCTAAAAATGAAAAAATATCTTAACGAAGTAACTGTTTCAAGAAAATTTTTAGTAACAAGGGTTCCGTCAGGATTAAATTGTTTCCACATTAAACCTTGAGTAAAACCGCTCATGTACATAGGAATAACATATAAAATGATACCCATAGTGCCTAACCAGAAGTGCCAGTTTGCTAATTTTACAGAATATAAATCAGTTTTATAAATTCTTGGGACGATATAATAAATAACTCCAAAAATCATGAATCCATTCCAACCTAAAGCTCCTAAATGTACGTGTCCTATTACCCAATCGGTAAAGTGTCCGATTTTGTTTAAAGTTTTAGTAGCTAATAATGGTCCTTCAAAAGTTGCCATACCATAGCAGGTTACTGCCACTACAAACATTTTAAGTATTGGATCTTCTCGTACTTTGTCCCATGCTCCTCGTAAAGTTAATAATCCATTTAGCATGCCTCCCCATGATGGAGCTATTAGCATGATGGAAAATGCCGTTCCTAACATTTGTGCCCATGCAGGCAATGAAGTATATAATAGGTGGTGAGGACCTGCCCACATATATACAAATATTAAAGACCAGAAATGTATAATAGATAATTTGTACGAGAATACTGGTCTGTTTGCAGCTTTGGGTAAATAGTAATACATTAACCCTAAGATAGGAGTGGTTAAGAAGAATGCAACCGCATTATGACCAAACCACCATTGCACCATGGCATCCTGAACACCCGAATATATGGAATAACTTTTTGCTCGTAAAATATTTGAATCTAAAGGAATTGCAAGGTTATTAAATACCCATAATAGGGTGATACCTCCCCAGGTAGCTATAAAAAACCAAATGGCAACATACATATGACTGATTCTCCTTTTGGCAATGGTAATAAACATATTTAATCCGAATAATATCCAGATAATGGCTACCATAATATCTATTGGCCATTCATGTTCTGCATATTCTTTAGAAGTATTTATTCCCATTAAGAAGGTTATTACCACAGATACAATAATTAATTGCCATCCCCAAAAATGAATCCAGCTTAATAGGTTATTGGTTCGAGATTTTAATAATCGTTGGGTGGCATAATAAAAACCTGTAAAAAATCCATTGCCTACAAATGCGTAAATTACAGCGCTAGTGTGTAGCATTCTTAATCTTCCATATCCCATAAAGCCTTGTGACCTGGCTAAGTCGACTCCTTCATTTCCAAAGAAAAATTCAGGTAATGTAGGAATGAACAATAATGAGGCTACAGTTAATCCGACTATGAAACCAACAACCCCCCAAAGTATGGTTGCATAGGCAAATGCTCTAGTAATTTTATTATCATATGAAAATTTTTGTGTTTCCATTTGTGTTATGTAGTTACTTTATTATTTTTCTTTATTATCGTTTTTCGATTCTTTTGAAATATCTTCGTTGGAATCAAATAAAATTCTTACTGCAGGTGATTCATCGTCATCAAATTGGCCCTTCATAATCCCATAGATAAAAAGGATCAAAAATATAACAGCTAATGAAACACTGCATAATATCATTAAATATAATATTTCCATACTGACTGAACAAAAATACATTTTATTTGATTTGAATGATAATGATTTGTAATATATTTTTACTTTGCATCTTTAATTTAGAATATTTCTAAAGTTAGATATAAATTCTATCAATAGGTAAATTATAATGTTAAAAATTTATTTTATCTACTTTTAAATGTTTGATAACCGATAATTTTACTTACTAAAGTTGTTAATAGTACGACAGAGATTGAACTTACGGGCATAAGTATGGCTGCAACTAAAGGGGAAAGCCTATTGGAGACTGCAAAACTTAATCCGATAATATTATAGCAGAAACTTATAATAAAACAAATAGAAACAATAGCTAATGCTTTTTTTGATAATTTTAGATATAGAGGCAGATAAGCAAAATTATTTCCATCTAAGATAGCATCTGATGAAGGAGTAAAGCTGTTAATATCATCTGATATAGCAACACCTACGTTAGATTGCTTTAAAGCTCCTGCATCATTAAGACCATCACCAAGCATCAATACATTATGTCCTTTGTCTTGTAAGTTTTTTATATAATCCAGTTTATCTTGGGGAGACTGGTTAAACTTAATAACAGTATCTGTAGAAAATATTTTTTCTAAACTAAGCTTTTCTGAATCATTATCTCCACTTAATAAAGATATTTTATAATTTTTAAGAGAGCTTATAATTTCTTTTAAATCTTTTCTATACTGGTTTTTAAATATATAATGACCTTTGTATATGCCATTAATAGAGATATGGACGGAAGTATTGGAACTTATATTTTTCTCATTTCCTACAAAGTTGGATGAGCCTATTTTATATTCAACTTCTTTAACGACCCCTTTAATTCCTTTTCCTATAATTTCTTCATAATCTTTAACTTTAATAGGTACATACTCTGTAGTCATTGGTATAGTTTCATAAAGTGATCTGCTTAACGGATGATTGGAATTTTGAAGTAGGGCTTTTAAATTTTTTAACTCTTCAGGGGTAAGTTTTTCACCTTCATAGCTGATCTTACTGGCTTTATTAATAGTTAGAGTACCTGTTTTATCAAAAACTATATGATTAATTTTTGCCAGCTTTTCAACTGTGAGAGCATCCTTTACATAAAATTTTTCTCGACCAAAAATCCTCATTATATTTCCCAATGTAAAAGGTGCGGAAAGGGCTAATGCACAAGGACAGGCAACTATCAGTATGGAAGTGATTACTTGATACATTTGAGATGTGTTTTTTTCAATGAAATACCAATATAAACCGCTTAGAATAGTGATGATCAGAATTACCATAACAAAATATTTACTTATGTTATTAGTAATTGAATCGATAGTAGAAGTGTCTTTTTTGAAAGCTTCATTGTTCCATAAACGAGTAAGATAGCTTTGATTAACCTCTTTAATGATCTCAAGCTCTATAGTGGTACCGGATTGTTTTCCGCCGGCATATATTTTTTCTCCTACCTTCTTTTCCACAAGTTTGGATTCTCCGGTAATAAAGCTATTATCGATGAATGCTTCTCCATGTATGAGAACAGAATCGGCAGGAATTATTTCCTGATTCCGTATTAATATTCTGTCGCCAATTTTTAAATTTGAGATAAGAATATTTTCATGGATCTTATTAGAAGTAATTTTGGTTACGGCGATGGGGTAAAAGGATTTATAATCTCTATCGAATGCTAGGGTTTTATAAGTTCTTTGCTGAAAATACTTACCAAGGAGCATAAAAAATAAAAGCCCACTTAAAGAATCAAAGTAACCATTACTTATTCCTGTATAAGCTTCAAAGCAGCTACGAAAAAATAAGGCAAATATTCCGATAACAATGGGCAAGTCTATATTTAAAACTCCATGTTTTAAAGCTCCCCATGCAGATTTATAATAATCTGAAGCACAATAAAAAACAACGGGCAAAGAAAAAAGAAACATAAGAATTCTGAAAAAATAGTTGTATTGTTGCAGCCAAAGGTCTTTTTCGTTTTCGAAAAATTCGGGAAAGGCAAATAGCATAATGTTTCCAAAGGCAAATCCGGCAATACCTATTTTAACAAGCAAAGAATGGTCTACTTTTTCAGGTTTTTTTTCAGTAGTTTCAAAATTAATTACAGGTTTATATCCTAAATCTGTAAGAAAGTTAGCTAATTCACTTAGCTTGAAGGATTCATTTTTATAAGCAATCTGAACCGTTTTTGATGAGAAATTAACAGTGGAATATATAATATTTTTATTAATATTTTTTATACTTTCCAACAACCATATACAAGCGCTGCAATGAATAACAGGTATCTTAAAAGTAACAAGTATTAGTCCATCTTCTGAATAATCAATAATTTTATCAAAAACTTGTTGAGTATCCAAAAATTCAAAGTAATTCTGTCTTTTTTCGGGTTTTATTCCTGCTTTAGAATTTAGGCTATAGTAATTTTCCAGTTTATTTTGATTTAAAATTTCGTATACAGATTTACATCCCTTGCAACAAAATAATTTATTATCAAAATCAATTTGAGTGTCCTCAATGATCTGTCCGCAATGAAAACAATGCTCACTCATAGATATGCTGTTACTAAACGTACAAAGTTATATCCTTTTATTTAAAATAAAGTATTATTTTTGTTCGTAAATTATTAAAAATATGAGTAATATCATGTCTAAAAATTCAGTTGATATACTAATATCAGAATTAAAAAATAAAGATGTTTTAAGCCAATTTACTAAAGAAGAACATCATATATTGGATAAAGAAATGAAGGAGATTCGTTATGAGAAAGGCCAAGAAATAATACATGAAGGTTATAAACCTACCGGAATATATGGAATTTTAAGCGGTACAGGTAAAATTTATAGAAGGGGGTTTAACGGTAAAGAACAAATATTACGTTTCGTAAAAAAAGGGGAAATAGTTGGATATCGTTCTTTATTGGGAGGAGAAACTTTTAGTGCATCTTGTACGGTTATAGAGGATATTACTGCTGTATACATTCCTGAGATTATTTTTCATCGTTTGTTAGAAGTAAGCTCTAAGGTTTCATTCGATGTATTAAAGAAGATATCTCAACATTTAGGTGAAGCAGGAAGAACTATTACGCTGTTAGCACAAAAAACGGTTCGAGAAAGATTGGCAGAAATTCTACTTTTTTTAGAGAAAAAACTTGATGTTGATCATGAAGGTTTTATCAAAATCACTCTTACTCGTGAAGAAATGGCAAATTTAATCGGTACTGCTACAGAAAGTGCAATACGACTAATTTCAGAATTTAAAAATGATGAGCTAATAGAAGTAGAGGGGAGAAGAATAAAAATTCTAAACCATCAAAAATTATCCCGATTAGGACATGTAATGTCGTAAAAAATGAAAAAAGAAATTTATTTTTTAAGATTTAAGTTCACTGAGTTCCAGCCATCTTGATTCTTTAAGATCTAAACTTTTTATAAGATTTTCTAACTTGTTGCTAATTTCTTGAATTTCATCAAAACTTAAACTTGAAGAAGATAATTTTTCAGTTAATTTGATTTTTTCTTCTTCTAATTGAGGAATTTCTTTTTCCAACTTTTCTAATTCCCTTTTTTCTTTGAAAGATAGTTTGGGAACTTTGTTAACAACAGTTGGATTTATATTTTTTATCTCTTTTTTAGAAACATCCTTAGTGGGTACGATTTCTTTTTCTTTTGATTTTAAATAATAATCTGTATAATTTCCTATAAACCAGGATATTTTACCATTACCTTCAAAAATCATTAATTCATCTACTACTTTGTCCATGAAATATCTATCATGGCTTACAATCAATAAACAGCCTTGGTATTCGTCTAAGAAATTTTCAAGAACAGTTAATGTAGGTAAATCCAGGTCATTAGTAGGCTCATCAAGTATTAAAAAATTTGGATTTCGGAATAAAATAGAAAGTAATTGTAATCTCTTTTTCTCTCCACCGCTTAACTTGGATATGTAAGTATATTGAGCTTCCGGAGAAAAAAGAAACATTTCTAAAAATTGACCGGCTGTAATTTGTTTGCCATTAGATAAAGGGAAATAATCTGCTATTTCTTTTACAAAATCAATAACTCGTTGGTCTTCATTAAATGAAAGACCTTCTTGTTTAAAATGTCCTATTTGTAAAGTTTCGCCCCATTCGATAGTCCCGGAATCAAATTCTTCCTTTTTTTCAAGGATCTTTAAAAAAGTGGTTTTACCCACTCCGTTTTTACCAATAATCCCAATTTTTGATCCTCTGGCAAAAGTATGGGAAAAGTTGTCCAGAATTATTTTATTTCCAAAATACTTAAAAACATGTTCCATTTCAATAACTTTTTTTCCCAAACGAGTCATTTGCATGTCTAATTGAACTTGAGCATCAGAAGTACTTTTTTTAGCAATTTCTTCCGTTTTGTAAAAACTTTCAATTCTACTTTTTGATTTAGATGTTCTAGCCTGGGGTTGTCTTCTCATCCATTCTAACTCCTTTCTATATAAGTTCTTAGCTTTATCGGTTTGAGCTATTTGATTTTCAATTCTTGAAGATTTATTGGTGACATAGGTTTCATAATCTCCATTATGGGAATATAGGGTTCCGCCTTCCAGTTCTAAAATTCTGGTGCAAATCGCATCCAAAAAATAACGGTCGTGTGTAACTAAAATAAGCGTTTTGTTTTCTTTATTAAGAAAAAATTCCAACCATTCTACCATTTCAATATCTAAATGATTGGTAGGTTCATCAAGGATCAACAAAACAGTCCCTTTTTCAAAACTTATATCGATCAGAAATTTAGCAAGTGAAATCCTTTTTTGTTGTCCTCCTGATAAGTTCTTTATCTTTTGATCAAGAAAATCTATTTTTAGTTTAGTTATAATTTCTTGAATTATCGGTTCAACTTTCCATCCATCCCATTGATCCATTTTTTCAATAAGACTTAGCAATTCAGGATGGGTAGGGGCATTCTGTACCATGGTATCGTATTGATGAACGATATCTAATACCGGATTGGAATGGGTGAAAATGTATTCTTCAGCGGTTACATCTTGATTAAACGTTTCAGATTGTTCAAACATAACAACTTTTATGTCTTTATTGAATATCACCTTACCTGAATCAGGAGATTCCATTCCGGATAAGATTTTTAATAATGTAGTTTTTCCACTTCCGTTTTTGGCAACTAAAGCAATTTGATCCCCTTCATTTATATGAAAGGAAACATTGGAAAATAACGTTCTTATTCCAAAAGACTTGCTGATGTTTTCTACTGAAAGATAATTCATAGGATAATAATAGAAAGGCAAAAATACGCTTTCTAAATTATTTTATAAAGGTCAATTTGAGTTTTAGTATGAAGATTTAAATAATATCATATGACAAACCAGTAAAAGGTATGAAAAACATTAAATATAATTTCTACAGAATCATTTTTAAATTCTTAAACATAGGTACAACGGCTAAGCAAAAGACCCAATAATTAAATCCTAGCAGAATTGTAATTTAGCTAAGATAAAATAAAACAAAATAAATTTCCTAACAAAAAGCTAGTAGATTTAAAATAAGTATTCCTATAAAAAATACGAAAATAACCGATCTTATTCCTAATTTATTTAAGTTAAAAAGTTATCTAGAAAAGATACAATCTTTAATTTATTTACCCAATTTAGTAAGTAAAAGAAATCAATGATTTATACATTTAATCTAATTTTACTTCAAAATTTAGCAAATCAGCTAAGTAATGAGGAAGTGTTTTATAAATAAGTAACATTAACATTTTTCTACTGAGGAAATTTTTAATAATCATAAAGGAGGAACAATCAGTTATTGAAAGAACATTTATTAAAAAAAAACAATTTATTACATTTTAAATATGATCTCATACTATAATTAATAATTTAATTTTTTATCCACAAAATTCACCAAAAGGAGATAATAAAAAAATATAGGATGACAACTTATTGATATAATATTCTATATTCAAAAAGGACATATTAATAACGATTTTTTCATTTATTTGATTTTTATCAGGAATTTACATAAACCTAATTCATACCGGTTTGGAATTGAAGAATGAACTAAAGCAAATAAATCTGATCTGTATTTAATAACTGGTATTGTAATATGATGATTAAAAGTAATTTGTTAAATAAAGACTTGTTGTAATACTTTTAATATAAAATAACAAAAAATCCATAACCTTATCTTGTATATTTGATTATGGATTTTTAAAGTGGTACCTCTTGGAATCGAACCAAGGACACAAGGATTTTCAGTCCTTTGCTCTACCAACTGAGCTAAGGTACCCTTTGTTTGGGATTGCAAATATAAGGTATATTTTTTAATGACAAAACATTTTAAAAAAAAAAATCAATTTTTTTAATGATCTAAATATTTTACAAAGAATTTTTACTTACAATTATTTTTATAATCGGTACAGAATTAACATATTTGTACTTTGTATATAAAACACACTGAATGAAAATTAAATTTTTCTCAATATTATCATCATTTATCTTTTTTCTGAGTGCAGCTTATAGTCAACAAACTTCTACCTCCCCTTATTCCTCATTTGGTTTAGGAGAGAGTAAAACTAATTCTGATATTATGATCTCTTCCATGGGGGGAATTGGAACCTCATATATTTCAGATTTTATCAATGAAGCAAATTTTGTAAATCCGGCAGCTAACAGAAACTTAAGATATACCAGCTATAATATTGTAATTAATACAGATTATACCCATGCTAAAACTTCTGACATAAGCAGTGATCGATCCACTACTTATCTAGCTAATTTATCGCTAGCCTTTCCTGTTGGTACTAAGTCTAGATTAGGAGTAAACTTACAACCTTACACCAACATAGGATATGATATAAATACTGAAAATTCTGAATCAGTAAATCAAAGATCCTTATTTAAGGGAAGAGGAGGACTCAATGCATTCAGTGGTATGTATTCATATAATATATCCGATGAATTTTCTTTAGGAGCTAAAATCGGTTATGTTTGGGGAGATTTAAAAAAAGATCAAGAAGCATCATTACAAAATGCAAATTTGATTTCCGGTATTTTTAATAAGCAAGAATATGGTTTTTTCGATTATACCTTGGGAGTTGCTTATCGCAAAAAATTAAGTACTAATCACTTACTAAAAATTGGGGCCACCTATACTATAGGTCATACCGTAGATGCTGATATAAATTATTTATATTCAACATATTATTATAATAATAATAATGAAAAAGTATCAATAGATACGTTAAACTATGTTAAAGGAACTCATGATGCAAAATTACCTTCTTCATACTCTATTGGAGTTGCTTATGGAAAAGAACATAAATGGTCATTAGGAGCAGATCTTAAATTTACAAACCAGTTCAAATTAAAAATACCGGAAGAAAATTTTGATTATAAAAATAAGTACCGTATAGCGGTAGGGGGATGGTATTTGCCTAATATAAACGGTTTTAGGTCTTATTTTGAAAAGATCATTTATCGATATGGGTTGTATTATGAAAATACAGGTCTAAATGTAAGTAATAAAACTATTGATCAATATGGACTTACTGCAGGATTAGGTCTTCCTTTAGGAAAAGCAGGAAAACATGATCCCTCAATGCTTAATTTGGGGATAGAGTTAGGGCAAAGAGGATCAAAATCTAATGGTTTAATTAAAGAAAATTTTGTGAATTTTAAAGTTGGATTTAATTTTGATGATCTTTGGTTCAGAAAGAGGCAGTATGATTAAAATTAATAAATATAACTGTCATTTTTTTTAATTATTGAAAGATGGTAAAAATTAAAAAAAATAGAAGGTGGTTTTATTTTATACTTTTTTTAGTTATTTTTATATCATGTTCGGATGAAAAGGGGGGAGATTTAGGAGAAAAAAATACCAATTTTGCCTCTAGAAGAATATATAATGCAACTATAACTTTGACTGATTCGATATATGCAATTATTAAATTAAGAACGCCTGTTATGGATGAATATGAATTTGTTCAAACTCCATATACGGTTTTTCCTAAAGGTTTGGATATGGATTTTTATCAAAAAGGTAAAGATCCGGGACATTTAAAAGCAGATTATGCCAAAATAATTGAAACAATAGGGTGGTATGAAGCAAGGAAGAATGTTGTTATTATCAATTCAGATAAAGATACATTAAAAACCAATCAAATTTTTTGGAATAAAAAAGAAAGAAAAATTTTTTCTAAGGATACCGTTAAAATTTATAGAGCAGATGGAATAACCACCAATATTTCAGTTAATGGAATCGAATCTTCAGAAGACTTTAAGAATTTTAAATTGAAAAAAAATAAGGGTACTCTGCCCTATAATAATGATTTAAAAATAGATAGTAAATAAATTTTATTTCTGGTAAAAATAATATAAATATTCATGACTAATAAAATATGAAATTATTAAATAAAAAAAACGTATATTAGTAGCTTGAAAATTTATATTTTTAATCAAAATAGCGAACAATGAAAAAAAAGTATACTGTTTTTCTTTTATTACTTACGCTTTCTGTTTATGCTCAAAAGGGAAAGATAAAAGAAACTTCTGAAAAAGGAGTTTATTTTGAACAGAATGGAGAAATGATTTTAGTTTATAGGGGGGCAAGGGATGGTAAAGCTAATAGTGGTTATATATTCTCCTATGGAAAAGATGGAACAATAGAATTAAAAGGAAAAGCATCAGTTCCTACCTTTAAATCACCCAATGAAGTGGTAATAGTTCAAGATGCTGCTGGAAATCGATATTGGAAATTGATAGATGGAACTATTGTAAAAACAGAATCAGCAGGAGAAGTTTCTACTTTACCGGCAGCTAAGGAAGCTTCTATAATTAAAAAAGAAGAAGAAAATAGTACGGTTCATGAAGTTCCTATAAAAATTATTGAAGAAAAAAAGAATGAGATTGTCATACCAGAAAAAGAAATTGCTTTACCGGAAAAAGAAATGGAAATAGAAATAGAAGAAGCGAATGTGGCAGAAGAAAAATCTGAAGTAGAAACACAAGCTCCGGAAGTTCAATTAGAAAATGAGCAGAACTTAAATGAAATTATAGAATCAGAAAAAACTGAATCTACAGCTGCTCCTATTCCGTCTACATCTACAGAAGAAATTGAAAAAACCGAAGTTGAAACTACTCCAATTCCGTATATGGAAGAAGATGAATCAAAAAATGTAGAAGCAAATCCAACCCCTCAACAAGAAGAAGTAAAAACCGTCGAAGTTGATTCTGTTTCTAGTTCAGATGTTAATTCTGAGGTGTCTAATCCTTCAGAAGCAGATGCTCCTAAAGAAGATAAAACAATAATTTCTACTATAGGGAAAGATGGAATTGAAGAAATTCAAGTTATAGATGAAGAAGTAGGAGATGTATCTGATATGTTTGAAAAAAATTATGAAGATATGTCTAGAAAGGAGAAGAAATTGTATAAAAAGAATGAAAAAAAGTTAATGAAGCAATTAGAAAAAGAGCTTAAAAATTAGTTGATAAAATTTAATATAAAAAATTGAGCCTATTCGGTTTACCACTGAATAGGCTCAATTTTTTTTGAAGTTAAATATTCATTAGTGCGAGTAAAAGGTTTTGAACCGAAAAAGCCTCTATGCGCAGATAAAGGAGAAGGATGAACGGATTTTATTATGAAATGTTTGCGAGTATCAATTAAATTTATTTTTTGATGCGCGTAACTTCCCCATAAGATAAATACAATGTGTTCTTTTTCTTCAGATATTTTATATATTATAGAATCAGTGAAAGTTTCCCATCCTTTTTTTTGGTGTGAACCTGCTTGGTGTGCTCGCACCGTTAAAGTAGCATTAAGCAAAAAAACACCCTGTTTTGCCCACGGTGTTAAATCCCCGGACTTTAATTCTATACCGGTATCATTTTTTAATTCAACAATAATATTCCTTAGAGAAGGAGGATATACAATTCCATTGGGCACAGAAAAACATAAACCCATAGCTTGTCCTGCTCCATGATAAGGATCTTGTCCTAAAAGTACTACTTTTACCTGATCAAATGGAGTTAATTCAAAAGCTTTAAAAATGTTTTTTCCTTTTGGATAACAGGTATGTTCTTTATATTCTTGTTTTACGAAATTTATTAAAGAAGAAAAATATGGTTTTTCAAATTCAGTCTTTAATAAATTTTTCCATGATACTTCAATATCTATATTCATTCGGTAAAGGTAAAAATAAATAAAAAAAATATTATAAATAAAAATGTATATTAAGCTGAATAGGTATTGAAATTTAATACTTTAATCTTATTTTCTGAGATTAAATCCTGTAAACATTCATGAATTTTCTCAAAAGAAATATTTCGAAATTCAGCATAAATGTCCTCTCTACTTCTAGGTTGTTGTTTTATAAAAGTAAAAATATCTTTTAAATAAGATTGTTCATCTAATTTGGATTTACAACATACATCACACATTCCGCATGTATGGTTAGATTTTTCGCCGAAATATCCAAGAATTAATTTCATCCTGCAATATTTTTTATTTTTAATAAAAAATTCCAATTCCTTATATTTAACTAATTTATTTTGTTGTATAAGTTGAAATTCATTCCAATATATGCCTAAGAGTTTTTGATCGTTCCGTGGTTCTAAAAAAAGAATTTTTTGCTTATTTCCATCGACATAAGAAATATCTCCGGATTGATTATATTTTATAAGTATTGTATGTAACACGGAAAGAGGTATTAAAAGATTATCAGCTAATTTCCTTTCATCAAATTTTATTTGATAAGAAAAAACACCGGTTATTTTTCTGGCAATTTTTTCAAATATTATAGAATCTTTACCATAAAAATTGGTATCAAGTCTTTCAATTGGGAAGTTTATTTTAAGTAAACTATCCGAAGGTTCGTATTTCCATTGAAGTATTGAGCTGTTATGAAGAAATTCCAAAATAGGAATAATTTTACTTTTATTAATTTTTGTACGTTGTTGGAATGATTTCAAATCAAGGTCAAAAATAGCATCCGGTAGTTCATTAGGAACAATACTATACATTGAAAATAAATATCTAATAATTTTATCATATTCAGACTTTGAAGATAGGGTTTGAGTTAGCGAAGAATAGATATCTGTAAGCTCTGCTTCATTCCACAGTAAAAATGTATGTGCCAAAAGTCCGTCCCTTCCTGCACGACCAACTTCTTGATAATAATTTTCTAATGAATAGGGAGGAGAAAGATGAATTATTAAACGAACATTTTTTTTATCAATACCCATTCCAAAAGCATTAGTTGAGATAAGGACTTGGGTATTGCTTTCCATCCAATCTCTTTGTCTTTGAATTTTTTCCTGCGCTGATAATCCTGCATGAAAGAATTCAACATCGAATCCTTTTCTTTTTAGAGTTTCGGATAAATTTTTAGTTTCATTTCTAGTCCTACAATAAATAATCCCAGAGCCCTTATATCTATGTAATATCCTTTCAATTTCTCCAAATTTGTCACCTACGTGTAATATTTGTAAAGAAAGATTTTCTCTTTTAAAAGATTTTTTAAATACCTGAACATTCTTTAAGTCTAACTTTTTTATAATTTCAAATAGGACCTTATCGGTCGCCGTTGCTGTAAGTGCCATACATGGAATTTGAATACCGATATATTCTCTGAACTTTATAATTTGTTGATAGGATGGGCGAAAATCATTACCCCATTCAGAAATACAATGAGCTTCATCAACGGCGATAAACGAAATCTTTATATCTTTTATAATCTCTAAAAAGGTTTTATTTAATAATCTTTCCGGAGATACATATAATAATTTCAATTCATTATTTCGCAACTTATTAAATACAGATATTTGTTGATCCGCTGTTTGATCAGAAGAAATATACTCTGCAGGAATCAATTTCTTTTTTAATAAATTAACCTGATCTTTAATAAGGGCTAATAATGGAGAGATAACAATGCAGGTACCTTGAGCTAAAATCGAAGGGATTTGATAACAAATAGATTTTCCTGCTCCGGTAGGTAAAAGAGCAATAGTATCATGGCTCTCTAATATAGTAAGAATAATCTCTTTTTGAAGAGGTCTGAATTCTTTATACCCCCAATAAGATTCAAGAATTTTATTTGGTAATGAGAAATCCATTTAGACTAGAATTATTATTGGTAAATAACAAATATATAAAAGAAAAAGTTATTCGAATTTAAAATGGCTTACTTGTTTGGTATTGATTTTATGTAAGATAAATGAAAAAAAATTATATATTTACAGTTAAGATAAACGAGGAATAAAAAAAATACATAAAAAAAGTGATTTTTACGTAACAAAATTTGTTATCATAATACAAATTATAATGAAATTAGTTGTCATGAATAATAAGGTTCTAAAAATAGTTTTATCTGTTGCTTTTATTGCACTTTTGTTGTATTGTATATGGTATGTAATAATAACTAATACACGATCTAATGATAAGTTTGAGACAGAGTCTCCGGTTACTATGACTATTCAGCAAAAAGCTGTGGCAACCGGAAAAATTAATCCCAAAGAAAAGATAGAAATCAAACCTAATATTTCTGGGATTATAAAAGAGATTTATATTAAAGAAGGCGATGAAGTAAAAATAGGGCAATTATTGGCTACGATTAAAGTTGTACCTGTAGTATCAACGGTAAATACTGCCATGCAGAATATAAATTCTGCTGAAATTAAACTATCCAATCAGAAAAGAGTTTTCGATCGTCAAAAATTATTATTTGAACAAGGAGTAATATCTAAGCAGGATTACGAAAGTGCAGAAACAGAATATAAAATTGCAAAACAAAATTTGAATCAGGCACAGAAAGATTACGATATTGCTAAAACAGGTATAACTTCGGGGTTAGAAGATTTAGCCAGTATCCAAGTTCGTTCTACCGCAAACGGTCAAGCTCTAGAGGTGCCTGTAGAAATAGGAGATCAAGTAATTGAAGCCAATACTTTTAACGCAGGAACAACTATTGCAAGTATTGCAGATGTTAGTAAGATGATATTTGAAGGTAAGGTGGATGAGTCTGATGCAGGAAAAATGCATGAAGGAATGAAATTAAAAATAATTATCGGTGCCCTTCAAGATAAAGATATAAACGGTGTGTTAACTTTTATTTCACCTCAAGGTAAAGAAGAAAATGGAGCTGTTAAGTACGAAATTAAAGCAGATATTATTATTCCTGAGGGAGTTTACATTCGTGCAGGATATAGTGCCAATGCTGAAGTAATTCTAAGTGAAAGAAAGGATATTCTAGCAATGAGAGAAGCTTTAATGCAGTATGATGGGGAGAAATCTTTTGTTGAAGTTCAGCAATCTGACGGTAGTTTCAAAAAAGTTTATGTAAAGCCGGGACTTTCAGACGGAATATATGTTGAAGTTGAAGGTATTTCTAAAAAGGATAAAATCAAGATTTGGAATTCTTCAGATGAAGATAAATCATCAAGAAAAAAGTAGTTTAAAAAAATATAATTTTAAAAGAGCACCTGATTTTAATCAGGTGCTCTTTGTTTTTAGGTAAAAATTAATTTTATTTATCAATGGCTTATCAGGATATAAATAAAAAAAGCATCTGACGGCAATATAATTGAAGTCTTTAGTCATTTAAATAGCCAATTAAAAATCTAATTGGTAAACATTTATACTTGTGTATATAGGGTATTAAAATATCGGTGAATAAATAAGTATTTAAAAACTTAAAAGTAATCATATAAAGATTTTTTTCAAAAATGGAAATTTAAATTAACGTATTTTTGTATCTATGATTTCTAAAGAGACCATAGATAAGATTTTCTCTACGGCAAGAGTGGAAGAAGTAATATCGGATTTTATTAATCTGAAAAAATCAGGGAGCAATTACAAAGGATTAAGTCCATTTGTTGACGAAAAAACGCCGTCGTTCATGGTTTCACCTTCCAAGCAGATTTGGAAGGATTTTTCATCCGGTAAAGGAGGGAATGTAGTAACCTTTCTTATGGAACAAGAACATTATACCTATCCGGAAGCCTTACGTTATCTGGCTAAAAAATACAATATCGAAATTGAAGAAGATAATAAAGAGCTGTCTGAGATTCAAAAAGAAACACAATTAAATAAAGAAAGTCTTTATCAATTATCAGAGGTTGCCAATGAATATTATCAAAATCAACTCTGGAATACCGAAGAAGGCGCTAATATAGGAATATCTTATTTTAGGGAAAGAAGTATACGGGACGACATTATAAAACAATTCCAATTAGGTTATTCACCTAAAGATTGGGCTGCTTTTACTGATTTTGCATTTAATAAAGGATATAAAAAAGAAATACTTGAGCAATCCGGTTTAGCCATTTTTAAAGAGAGTTCGGACCAAGGATTTGATCGATTTAGAGAACGAGTAATATTTCCAATTCATAGTTTTTCGGGAAGAGTATTAGGATTTGGAGGTAGGGTTCTGCAAAATAATGTAAAAACGGCTAAATATATAAATTCGCCTGAAAGTGAAATATATCATAAAAGTCAAATTTTATATGGTTTATTTCAGGCAAAATCTTTTATCATTAAAGAAGATAATTGTTTTTTGGTGGAAGGATATATGGATGTAATTTCTCTTTATCAAAATGGTATTAAAAATGTAGTAGCCTCATCAGGTACTTCCTTAACCGTCGAACAAATAAGGTTAATAAAAAGGTTAACCAATAATATTACTGTTTTATATGACGGAGATCAAGCAGGAATAAAAGCTTCTTTTCGAAGTATTGACATGATTCTTAATCAAGAAATGAATGTTAAAGTATTACGGTTTCCAGAGGGTGAAGATCCGGATAGTTTTGCAGGAAAACACACGGCTGATGAAATAAAAATATTTTTTAAAGAAAACAGTAAAGATTTTATTCAATTCAAGACCGATGTTTTATTAAAAGAAACTAAGGGTGATCCCATAAAAAAAGCCAGTTTAATTAGAGATATTGTTGGAAGTATAGCCTTAATAAAAAATCTTATTCAAAAAGAGATCTATATAAAAGAATGTTCAAGAATATTGGATATTTCAGAGCAAGTTCTATTTAGTGAATTAGCTCAATTAACACAGCAAAACGTTCAATCAGGAGATCGTAATAAAAAACAACAAGCAGTATTGCAGCCTGTTAATAAATCTCAACAAGAAGAAATTGATTTTATCTGTAAAATTGAAGAAGATATTCTTGAGTTGATGCTTTCTTATGGAGACCATGAAATTGTAATAAACTATGTTGAAGAGGAAGAACCCTATACTACTACTGTAATAGAAGAAATTGTTCACAGGTTTAATGAAGATGATTTACAATTTACTGTAGAGTTTTACAATAAAATTTATTTGGAAATCATTGAAGGTATTGAAAATAATCAATTAAGAACAGGAGAGTATTTTGTTAAATCCCAAGAGATTGATATTACAGAATTTGCCGTAGGAAAATTGTTGAAAAAATATTCAATAAGTAATAATTGGGAACTTAAAGAAATTTATGTTCCAACATTAGAGCAGAATCTATCTAAAAATACAAAAGATGTAATACTTAAGTACAAAGCGATAAGAATTACAGAAATGAATAAAAATTTAGCTAAAGAATTAAGTTCAGGAAATATATCAGAAAAAAGAAGATTAGAAATATTTAAACAGATTATAATGTTGGATAAGCTTCTAAAACAAATACATAAGCTAGAAAATCGGATAATTTAAAAAAAGATATATGGGTTAACTTAAAATTCGATATATTTGCTTACATAAAGTAAACTAAAAAGCAAACTATGGGTATTAGTGCATTTTTTAGGTTATTTCAACCGAAAGATAAGGTTTTCTATTCTTTATTCGAACAGGTTGTTGATAATCTGGCTTCCATGTCGAAGGATATGGTAGAAGGAATGAAATCACGAGAAACTATAACTGAAGCATTTTATAAGAAAATGGAAGATTATGAACATGCTAATGATAAGTTGTCTCATAATATTTTTATAGAATTAGGTAAAAATTTTATTACCCCTTTTGATCGTGAAGATATTCATCAGTTGACTTCTGCACTTGATGACATTGCTGATATCTTATTCGCATCCTGTAAATATATATTACTATACAAATCTCCTTATATACCGGCATATTATACATTTGCAAATCTTATATATGATTGCGTATTAGAGCTACAGAAAGCTATCTATAACCTTAGAAACTTTAAGAAGCCTAAAGAAGTATTGGCATCTTGCGTAGAAATAAATAGGATAGAAAATGTTGCTGATGATTTTTTTAGTAAAGAAATGGGGGATTTGTTTGAAAGTAAAAGAGATGTATTAGATATTATAAAACTGAAAAATGTGTTGGAATATTTAGAAGACGTTACAGATAAATGTGAAGATTCAGCTAATATCATAGAATCTATTTTAGTTAAATATTCATAACCTTTTTTCATGACTTTACTAGTAACCATTGTCATATTAGCATTAATATTTGATTATATTAATGGTTTTCATGATTCGGCAAATTCAATTGCCACCATTGTATCGACAAAAGTATTAACTCCCTTTCAGGCAGTTTTGTGGGCAGCATTTTTTAATTTTGTTGCCTATTTTGTTTCTTTATATATTGTTGGAGAATTTAAAATCGGGAATACTATAGCAAAATCTGTTAATGAAAATTTTATTACTCTCGAAGTAATCTTTTCCGGATTGGTAGCTGCTATAATATGGAATTTATTTACCTGGTGGGCCGGTATTCCTTCATCTTCTTCCCATACATTAATTGGGGGATTCATAGGGGCAGCTGTTGCTCATGTGGGAGGATTTAGCAAAGCAGGAGAGACGGTAGTCAATTATCCTATAGTCATACCAATCATTTTATTTATATTCATTGCTCCTATAATAGGAATGATTGTTTCTTCAATTATTACATTATTCATTATGAATATTTGTAGAAATGCCAATCCTTACAAAGCAGATAAATGGTTTAAAAAATTACAATTGGTGTCTTCAGCAGCTTTCAGTATAGGTCATGGAGGTAATGATGCGCAAAAAGTAATGGGAATTATTGGAGCAGCCTTTATCTTCTATGAAGTGAATATTGCACACTCTACAGAATATGTTAATATGACTAGTGCGGAAAGATTTCAGCATTTCACTACCGACTATTGGTGGGTGCCCATCAGCAGTTTTATAGCAATTGCATTAGGAACCATGTCTGGAGGATGGAAAATAATTAAAACCATGGGAACCCGTATTACTAAAGTAACACCTTTAGAAGGAGTAACCGCAGAAATATCCGGTGCAATCACCTTGTTTATGAGTGAACATTGGGGAATTCCGGTTAGTACGACTCATACTATAACCGGTTCTATTATTGGTGTAGGATTAGTTAAGAGAGTTTCTGCCGTGCGTTGGGGAATTACCATTAAGTTATTATGGGCATGGGTTTTAACCATTCCGGTTAGTGCCATATTGGCAATGATAGTTTACTCAATTGTTAACTTATTTTTTAGGTAGTAAACTAAACAGCTATCTTTTTGATCCAAAAAAATTTTTTAATAATAAAGCACATTCATCTTCCAAGATGCCGGATACATATTCGGTTTTGGGATGAAGAGATAAACCTTTGGATTGAAACCCCCTTTTTTCATCTGAAGCCCCAACAACTACCCTACTTATTTGAGACCAATATAAAGCACCGGCACACATAGTGCAAGGTTCTAGAGTTACATATAAAATACAATTAGTAAGATATTTTGCACCCAGAACATTACTGGCGGCAGTAATGGCTTGCATTTCTGCATGAGCCGTAACATCTACTAATAATTCTGTTAAATTATATGCTTTAGCTAAAATTTTATTATCACTAACAATAATAGCTCCTACCGGCACCTCATCCCTTTTAAATGCATCCTTAGCCTGTTGTAAAGCAATTTTCATATAATATTCGTCTGTAAACATGATATATTATAAATTTAAAATCAACTGTTTGTTTCATTATTTTTTGCAGGCATATTCAAATTATGTCCACATTGTTTACAGTATATGGCATCAGCTTCGTTAGTTATGGTATTACAAAAATTACATTTTTTGCAGTTTAATTGATTTTTTTTTTGTCTGGTATATTCAGCAGAAAGCAAACCTGCCGGTACAGAAATAATAGAATATCCTAAAATCATAATACCGGATGCAATAATTTTACCTAAAACGGTTACGGGAGCTACGTCTCCATAACCAACTGTGGTCAGTGTAACTACAGCCCAATACATAGACTGAGGAATGCTTGAAAAACTTTCTCGATTTTGTCCCCCTTCAATCACATACATTAAAGAACCTAAAATTAGAGTAGTAATTATTATGAAATATAAGAATACGAAAATTTTACGTTTACTTTTTCGTAATGAGATTAAAAGAGAATTACTTTCATCGATATAAGTACCCATTTTAAAAATCCTAAAAATTCGTAAAAGCCTTAGTATACGTATAATGGCTAAATAATGAGATTGTACAAAAAAGATACTTAAATAGGTAGGAATTATAGATAATATATCAATAATTCCATAAAAGCTGGTTGAGTATTTTCTCGCTTTTTTTGCACTGGATACTCTTAAAATATATTCAACTGTAAAAGAGATAGTAACCCACCAATCCAATATATAAAGCCAAAAGCCAATCTTAGAACTTATATCCGGAACACTTTCAAGCATAATAATTAGAGTGCTTAGAGTGATGAAAAAGAGAAGAATAATGTCAAATATTTTACCTTTTACCGTATCAGATTCAAAAATAATTTCATAAAGTTCTGCCTTCCAGATTGCGGTCCCTTTTTTACATTCAGGAGATTTACCTATAAAAAATAATTTTATTTCTTTTACAATTTTTTTCACAACTAAATTATTAATAGTAAAAAAATTATCTTATTATTAATTAATATGATAACAAAGATAAAAATAAAATTAATTATACTTAAAATCAATGTATGGAATTGTTCATTTAGTAGCGAATTTGTTTATATTTTAAAGAATTTATATAAAAACATGTATTGGTTGAAGATTAATTTTATATATTTGTAAAATAAAGATAAATTAAATTAACAAACAATAAAGTTTTTTACCATGAAAGAGAAATTTTATATAGATGAAACTGATAAGAAAATTTTACAATTTTTGTCTATTAATACCAGAATGCCTTTTACTGAAATTGCAAAAAAAATGGATGTATCCGCCGGAACTATACATGTAAGAGTAAAAAAGATGGAAGATGTGGGGGTTATAAAAGGGACTTGTTTAAATATTGATTATAATATTTTAGGTTACAGTTTTATAGCTTATGTCGGAATTTTACTGACCAAATCAAGTAAAACCCAAAGTGTACTGGAAAAATTAGCTGCTATACCCAATGTAACTACAGCTAATGTAATTTCCGGGAAATACAATATTTATTGTAAAATTAGCGCTAAAGATGCTGAAGATGCAAAAAATGTTATTTATAAAATAGATGATATTGACGATGTATTAAGAACGGAAAGTATGATTTCTTTAGAAGAAAGCTTGAATGATCAAAACCGATTAATGGATGCCTTGTTTAAATAAAAATAATGCTTCCCGAAGAAAAAGAAATTTATTTTAAAGTAGCAATTTCTGTTTCTTTGGTTTTATTTGGTTTTGATGGTGAAATGCTGCGTATTTTACTTAGTAATGACACAAAAAAAGGACCCTTTCCAGGGGCTCCGCATCTTCCTTCTGTCTATGTGAAAGCCCATGAGGGTATTGATTCTAATGTAGAAAAATTAGTATTCTTACATACACAAAAAGACCACATATTTGTTGAACAGCTAAAAGCTTTTGCAAAAGTTTTTAATAATCCATTAGGAAGAGTAGTTAACATTGCTTATTATGCAACGGTAAAATTAGATGATGAGCTTCTTCAATACTCTAAAGAGAGAGATGAAGAATGGGTTGCATACTCTAAAATTCCAGATTTAGCTTTTGATCATAATGAAATCATTGATTATGCAAAAGAACGGTTAAAGCGTAGAGTTAAAAGAAGACCCATAGGATTTTATTTATTACCGAAGCATTTTACCATATCGCAATTACAAAAATTGTATGAAACCGCATTGAATCGAGAAATGGATAAAAGGAATTTTAGAAAAAAAATTGTTAATTCTCAATTGATTGTAGAAACAGGCTTAACTGATAATTCTTCG
Organism: Apibacter mensalis; assembly: GCF_001418685.1. Classification (GTDB taxonomy): domain Bacteria; phylum Bacteroidota; class Bacteroidia; order Flavobacteriales; family Weeksellaceae; genus Apibacter; species Apibacter mensalis. Next base: position 179,579 of record NZ_LIVM01000001.1, on the reverse strand, counting down.
TCAAGAAAATCAGCAAAATTGTATAAATTTGATGAAGAAAAATATCAGAAACTTAGCTTAAAAGGATACGATTTTTTATTTTAAAATTATTACAAAAAATACATTCATAAAGATTTACAGGAGGAATATTATTCCTCCTGTATTTATTATATCTCGTTATAAAATGTTGTATATTTACTTAAGTTACTAAATAAAAAAATATGAGTAGTGATGAAGAAATTTTTGGGAAACGCCCTAAAGAATATTTTGAAGTAAGAGAAAAAAAATCAGTGGCATTTATTTTTTCTTGTCTGTACATGACTTTTATGGGGTTTATACCTATCTTCCTCGGAATTCTAGGCTTGATGAAAATTTATTTTCCCGGTGCTGATCATTGGTTTTTTATTTTAAATATCTTTTTAGGAATACTTATGATTATTGGGTCTATAGGCACATTTAATTTAAAAAAAAAGGGATTTTATCTTTTTGGAATAACCTTACTAGTTGATATTTTATTTCATTTGTCCTTAGGATTTGAAGAGCTCGACGCAATCAATGGCCTGTATTTATTTATAGGTTTTGCTTTAGTTCCCATAGTACCCAGATGGAAATTTTTTAAGTAAAATCCAGGGATTGGATTATTAGTATAGTATATAAATCATCATTCAGCTCATAAAACTAATTCAATAAATAATAATAACTATATTTTATTTTTTTCTTAGCAAGTAGGCTGCAAAAATAGATAAAGCGTATAAATTCTTTTAATTTACAGATAGAAAATTATAGTAATCAATAGTTCGTTAACAGCTATATACAAATGAAGATAGTATTTATATTTATTAAATGAATCAATAAAATATTGTAAAGTTTGTTATATTGACAAAATAGCAGACAAACAACTTTAATTATAATCACAAGTTGATACGATTAGTAGTTTAGTACTAATTTTGTGTCGATGTTATTGCCTAATAAAAAATGTATGAGAATAGATATTATAAGTGCAGTACCCCAATTATTAAAAAGTCCTTTAGAGGAATCTATCATGAAAAGAGCTCAAGACAAAGGATTAGTACAAATATATTTCCACGATTTACGTGAATATGGACAGGGAAATTATAGACAGATTGACGATACTCAATATGGAGGAGGTGCCGGTATGGTTTTAATGATCGAACCGATAGACCAATGCATTACCCAATTACGATCCGAAAGATCATACGATGAAATTATATATATGACCCCCGATGGGAAAACATTAAATCAAAAAATTTGCAACGCGCTTTCATTAAAGGAAAATATAATTATTCTTTGCGGACATTATAAAGGTGTGGATCAAAGAGTACGAGATTTATTTATAACCCGTGAAATATCTATAGGAGACTACGTATTAAGTGGGGGGGAATTAGGAGCCTGTGTACTAGTAGATGCCATCGTTAGATTGGTACCGGGAGTTCTCAATGACGAAACATCTGCTCTATACGATTCTTTTCAAGATAATTTATTGGCACCCCCGGTTTATACCCGTCCGGAAGAATATAAAAACTTGAAAGTTCCGGAAATACTTTTGAGTGGAAATTTTGCAAAGATTGATGAATGGCGAGAAGAAATGTCATATAAACACACACAAGAAAGAAGACCCGATTTATTAAATGAAAATTAGTACATAAAAAAATACCATGGATGAAATAATTAATAAAATCGAAAAAAGTGGACTCATTACTCTAGATTTAGAAGATGTGTATCCCAAGGAAAAAAGAGTATTATTCGACTTAAAAGACTATTTATATGAAGGCTTAATTTTGAGAGAAAAGGAATTTCGAGAGAATCTTTCAAAATTGGATTGGAAAATATATGAAAATACTTATGTTGCAGTAACTTGCACCTCTGATGCCATTGTACCTTCTTGGTCTTATTTATTAATCGCTACTTATTTAACAGGAGTTGCAAAATTAGTATCATTTGGCTCATTGGAGGATCTTGAGAGAGATATTTATACTGAAATTATAAAAAAAATGGATCTCGAAATCTATCAAGATAAAAAAATTATTATTAAAGGCTGTTCCCGTAAGCCTGTTCCTCAAAATGCATATTTACAACTTATTCAAAAACTTAAGCCGGTTGTCTCATCCCTAATGTTTGGAGAAGCTTGCAGCACAGTTCCTATATATAAAAAGAAAGCGTTTTAAATTATAAATTGCTGAAAATTAGGTTATTTTAAATAACTGCTTATGTTTTAATTTTAATAGAAATACGGATTAGTAAATACATACTAAATTCATCTATTTGGAGTTGAATGGAAAAATAGTAAGATAATAAAGATGTAAGAAAAATAAAACTTTTAATAGCTAAAGTTAATTACTTAAGAATTATTTTTTCTCTAATTTATCATTTATTCGATTCGCTTCTTTTATGAACTCATATAAATGTTCCATTTCTCCTCTTTCCAGATAAGATTTAAATTCTGTGAGCTTATCCAAATAAGTATCTAAGATAGGTAAAATATATTTGGAATTTTGCTCAAAGATAGGAAGCCACATATCAACGGAACTTTTAGCTAATCGGACAGTGGATGCAAAACCTCCGGAAGCTAAATTGAATATAGCAGCATCATCTTTTTCTTTTTCAAGTACAGATACCGCCAAAGCATAGGAAATAGCATGAGAAAGATGGGATACATAGCCCACATGCTCGTCATGAGCTTCAGCATCCATAAGGATTAGACGAGAGCCTAAATGATCATATACTTCGGAAACAAGGTGAACCGCCTTTGGAAATGAATCTTCGGAATTGCATATGATGGCCGCCCGATCTTTAAACAAACCGTGAAAGGCAGCAGATGGACCGCTATATTCCGTTCCTGCCATCGGGTGAGAAGGAACATAAAATTTTCTATTGGGATGATCTTTAACTTTTTCTATCAAAGAGGATTTGGTACTGCCAACGTCCATAAGTACAGAATTTGAAGGTAGTATATCCAATATATGAGGTAGAAGTTTCATGCTTGCATCTACCGGGGTGGAAAGAATTGTTAAGTCTGACGCACGAATTGCTTCTTCTATAGGCATTATGGTATTGACAATCGATAATTCCATAGCTTGTTTTTCATGAAACTTAGACTTATCAACCCCTATAATTTTGGATGCAAAGCCGCTTTTTTTAAGGTCCAGAGCCATAGACCCTCCAATCAAACCTAATCCGATGACACTTATTGTTTTTGACATATCTATGACTTCAAAGATAAAAAAAATCAGTTCTTAAAAAAAGAAACCGATTTAGTATTTTAAAAGTATGCAGTTACGGCCTTATACGGTCATGATTTCTTTCTCTTTATGGGAAAGATGTTCTTCTGCCAATTTTACATATTTATCTGTCAAGGATTGTATTTGCTCCTCTCCATTTTTCTTTTCATCTTCAGAAGCACTTTCTATCTTTTTTATGTCAGCATTAGCTTCTTGTCTCGCTTTACGAATACCTACTTTAGAATTTTCGCATTCGGCTTTTGCTTGTTTAACCAAATCTTTTCTTCTCTCTTCCGTTAAAGGAGGAATGTTGATAATTATATTTTCACCATTATTATTAGGTGTAAAGCCTAAATTAGATTGAAAAATAGCTTTTTCAATGGCACTTAAAGTTGATTTTTCCCAAGGTTGTATACTTAAAGTCATACCATCGGGAACGGAAATATTGGCAACCTGAGACAAAGGAGTAGGAGTTCCGTAATATTCAACTAAAATGTTTTGAAGCATGAGAGGATTAGCCCGACCCGCTCGTATTTTATTAAAAGCAGATTCTAAATGCTTTAGGGAGGATTCCATACTTTCTTTAGTTGTATCAATAATTAAGTTTATTTCTTCCATAATTTTCAGATAACGTTGCCTTGCAAATATAAAATATTAATTAATTAAATAGAAACTAAAGTACCAACTTCTTTACCTTCTATAATTTTTCTTAAATTTCCTTCTTTGTTCATATCGAATACAATGATAGGAAGTGAATTTTCCTGACTTAAGGTAAAAGCTGTCATATCCATGATTTTGAGGCCTTTTTTATAAACTTCATCAAAAGAAATGCTATTGAATTTTACTGCATTTTTATTTTTTTCAGGATCGGTATCATAAATACCATCTACACGAGTTCCTTTTAAGATGACTTCAGCATTAATTTCGATTGCTTTCAAAGTAGCAGCTGTATCGGTAGTAAAATAAGGGTTTCCGGTTCCGGCACCAAATATTACAACTCTTCCTTTTTCCAAATGTCTGTCGGCCCTTCTCTTAATAAAAGGTTCAGCTATCTGGTCCATTTTTATTGAAGTTTGCAAACGAGTATGTACGCCCATAGCCTCCAATGAACTTTGTAAAGCCATTCCATTAATGACAGTAGCAAGCATGCCCATATAGTCCCCTTGAACCCTGTCAATACCGGTAGCAACACCCGCAACACCTCTGAATATATTTCCGCCACCAATTACTATTGCAATTTCTACTCCCATTTCAGAAATTTCCTTGATCTGTTTAGAGTAACTTTGAAGAATTTCGGAGCTTATTCCATAGTGTTGATTTCCCATTAAAGCTTCTCCACTTAACTTTAAAAGTATTCTTTTATATTTCATGATTATCTAGCGTATTTATTATTTTTTTGACAATGAATTCGAAAAGAGGCTTGTAGCACTATATGCTTAAATAGAAGAGAAAAAAGAAAGTAAATAGATACAGAAAGTAGTATAAATAATAATGAATTCATTTATGTTAAATTTCTGTATGCAAATATAATAAGGAATTTTTTAAAATGTTATGTGAATTTTATTTTTCTCTATATCTGCCATTTTCATTTCTATGTAAGCATTAATATATTGCATATCATGTTACTTATTCATAAGAAATGTTTTTAAATCGGAAAAATTATTTTCGAGAGGTATAGCCGAACCTTTTTTGTAGTCAAGCTGTTTTACTTGCTCCGGTATACTAATTTTATTTTTTAAATTTTCAGGATATACATCCATGAATTTACAGGGATGAGCCGTAGATAAAAATAAGGTGAAATCTTCCGGTTGATTGTATTTCTTGGCTGCTAAATAAGCCACTGACGTATGAGGACAGGCTATGTAGTTATATGTATCATATAATTCTTTAATGCCGCTCATGGTTTCAGAATCGGTAAAAGAATAAGCAGATATAAAATTACGTAATGAATCTAAATTTTCATTAAATAAATCGGTAATACGTACCCAGTTGCTTGGATTACCCACATCCATAGCGTTGGATAAAGTTTGTACAGATGGTTTGGGTTCATACAAACCTTTTTGTAGATAAACGGGAACCGTATCGTTTACATTGGTAGCCGCAACGAAATGTTTTACAGGAAGACCGGCTTTATAGGCAAGTAATCCGGCACCTATATTACCGAAATTTCCGCTGGGAACTACGAAAACTATATTTTTTTTATTTTTTTTAACCGCTTGTGCGTAAGCATAGAGGTAATAAAAAGTTTGAGGCAGTAACCGTGAAATATTTATGGAATTAGCTGAAGTTAATCTTAGCTTTGAGTTAAGCTCAGGATCATTAAAAGCCATTTTAACTAAAGCTTGACAGTCATCAAAAGTTCCATTTACCTCGAGGGCTCTTACGTTTTGCCCATTAGTGGTCAATTGTTTTTTCTGTATTTCGCTGATCTTTCCTTTTGGGTATAAGATAGTTACTCTGGTACCTTCAACACCTAAAAAACCTAAGGCAACTGCACCTCCTGTGTCACCCGAAGTAGCTACCAGAATGTCCAGCATTTTATCGTTTTTATCGGATAAATATGCCATAAGTCGACTCATAAAACGTGCACCGAAATCTTTAAATGCTAAAGAGGGGCCGTGAAATAATTCTAATACCGCCAGATTGTCCTCTAATAACACCAAAGGAGCATCAAAACTGATAGTTTCATTTATAATTCTTTCTAAGTCTTTTTTAGGAATATCCTCTCCAATAAAAGAGTGGGCAATTTCTAAAGCCATTTCCTGGAAAGAATATTCCGTAATATGCCGAATAAAGAGATCCGATAACTTTGGAATTTGTAAAGGCATATACAATCCTTTATCAGAAGGAAAGCTTGTAAATACGGCTTCTTTAAAAGAAATGTTAAGATTTTTATTATTAGTGCTGTATAGTTTCATGATAGAGTAGATTATATATGATGTGATTTATGAAAGGGCAGTTGCACCCTCAGTATTTATGAATGAGAAGTAACCATTGCTTTCTATTTCGTGATCTTTAAGAAGTTCTGTAAGTTTTATTGTAATCGTTTTTGCCGTATCGATTCCTTTAGTAAAAGCAACTACCGAAGGTCCGGAACCGGAAATTCCAAAACCTAAAGCCCCACATTCCATAGCAATTTTTCTCATGGCTTCAAATTCCGGTATCAGTATGGAGCGGGTGGGTTCAATCAGCTTGTCTTGAAGACTTCTGGATAATAAATTATAATCTTCCGTAAATAAACCTGTTATCAAGCCGGCAATATTTCCCCATTGTGAAACGGCGTCTGTTAATTCAATTTTATTCTTTAAAATTTGTCTTGCTGCACGAGTCTGAACTTCTACATGAGGGAAAATAATGGAACAGCAAAGTTCCGGAGGAACAGGAAGGTTGATCACTTCCAACGGATGATAACTTCTGATTAAGGTAATTCCCCCCATTAGGGAAGGTGCTACATTATCGGCGTGACCATGTCCACAAGCCAGTTCTTCACCTTTTAGAGCAAAAGGCAATAATTCTTTTTTAGACATTGGTTCTCCTAAAAGTCGGTTAATTGCAAACAGACCGGCTATTGTACTTGCAGCACTTGATCCCAAACCGCTGCCGATAGGCATTTTTTTATGAAGTTCAATTTCAATTCCGTAATTTTTTTTACCCAAAAAATCGAGAATCATTTTCACACAAGCACTGACCGTATTTTTGTCCGGATGAGTGGGTAAAAGCCCTTGATCTCCGATTATTTTAGTGATTCTTATTCCGGGTTTGTCTACGCGTTTTAAATATACCTCATCTCCCGGTTCATTTAATGCTAAACCTAACACATCATATCCACAAATAAAATTAGCTGAAGTCGCCGGAGCAAATACATGTACACTATCTTTTTCTTTCATCGAAATTTGAAAACGTTCCATTTTTAGTTCGACAAATGTAAGCTAATTATGTTTGATATCAAAAGCCTGACTTTTTTTAAACAATATGTTTATTGGGTTGAAAATACTATAAAAAATAATACTATTTCGTTGATATATACGTCCAACTTGTTTAAATATTTTCTTATACCTTTTATTTTTCAAAAAAAGTCGATATGTTAAACCTATAAATTAATTCGTGGTAATATTAAGTCTGTAATTTTTCGTAAATTAAAATCCTATAAAATCCACTAGTAAAAGTGAATTATGTTTCTTTAATTATTAATTGGATCCCACGTTAATTAAATCAGCAAAAACTCCTGCTGCGGTAACCTCTGCACCTGCACCCGGTCCTTTTATTACTAAAGGATTAAATTTATATCGTTCCGTGGTAAAAGAAATAATATTATCACTTCCCGTTAGGTTATAAAAGGGATGAGAAGCATCAACCAATTCCAAACTGACAGAAGCTTTTCCATTTTCCAATTTTCCGATGTAGCGTAATACTTTATTTTCCATTTCAGCTTTTTCTTTCAACTCGTTGAAATAAGAATCAGATTTTTTCAATTCTTCATAAAATTCGTCAATAGAAGAAGCATTCATACAGCTTTCAGGAAGGATAGCTCCTAACTTAATATCGTTTTCTTCCATTTTATAACCGGCATCTCGTGCAAGAATCATCATTTTACGCATAAAGTCTTTTCCGCTCAAATCCTCACGAGGATCCGGCTCTGTATAACCTAACTTATGTGCTTTTTTGACTACTTCATAAAAGGATATATCGCCGATAAAATGGTTGAAGATATAAGAAATAGTACCGCTTACAATTGCCTCAATTCTAATGATTCTGTCCCCGCTGGTCATAAGATCTTTTAAAGTTCGTATGATTGGTAATCCGGCTCCTACATTCGTCTCATAAAAGAAATCTACTCCTCTTCTTCTGGCAGTATCTTTTAAATCTTTATATTCCTTATAGGAAGATGAATTGGCAATTTTGTTGCAAGTAACTACTGAAACATTGGATTCAAAAAGCTCCTTATAATACGTTCCGGTAACAGGACTTGCCGTATTATCTACAAAAATACAGTTGGAAAGATTCAAAAATTTTATTTTTTGGATAAATGTTTCCATATCGGAGGGTTCTCCACCGTTTATTCTTTCTTCCCATTGAGTTAGATCAATTCCTTCTTCATCAATGACCATTTTTCTGGAATTTGCAATTCCGGATATTTTTACCTCAATACCATTATTTTTACGTAAAAAGTTACTTTGAGCCTCAATTTGTCGTAACAGGGTGGATCCTATATTTCCGGTGCCTATGCTGAATACATGCAGCGTTTTGGTTAATTGAGTGAAAAATGCATCATGAACCGCATTGAGGGCTTTGGATATATTTTTACGTTTAATTATCACCGAAATATTATACTCAGATGAACCTTGTGCAATGGCATGTATGTTGATCCCGTTACGTCCTAAAGCTTGGAAGAGCTTACCGGATATGCCCGGGGTTTGCTTCATATTTTCACCAACTATGGCTAATACGCATAAGTTTTCTTCAACGACAAGTGGGTTTAGTTTATTGGTTTCCAGCTCTAATTCAAATTCGCTGTTGAACAATTGTTTAGCCTTTTGTACATCCTTCGGCTCAATGGCAAATGTAATGCTGTGTTCGGAAGACGATTGGGTGATAAGGATTACATTGATCTGTTCACGTGCCAATAAGGAAAAAAGTTTGCCGCTGAAGCCAATTTTACCAATCATTCCGCTTCCCGTAATATTGATCAGGCTTATTTCATCTATGGAAGAAATACCCCGAATCGGGTAAGTATTCTTGTGAGTATGTTCTTCAATTCTTGTTCCTTTAAAAGAAGGATTAAAGGTGTTTTTCAGTACAATAGGTATTTTTTTTCGAAAAGCCGGAATCATGGCAGGGGGATAAATAACCTTCGCCCCAAAATAAGATAATTCCATGGCTTCTGTATAGGAAAGTTCAGAAAGTGAAAAAGCTTTTTTCACTACGCGAGGATCAGCAGTCAGCATACCGTCTACATCAGACCATAGCTCTATTTCCTCGGCATTCAATGCAGCTGCCAGTATTGCAGCCGTATAGTCACTTCCTCCTCTTCCTAAGGTAGTGATCCGATTGTTCTCATTGGAGGCAATAAAGCCGGTAAAAAACAGGACTTGATTGGAATGTTTTTTATAAAATTCTTGCAGTAAATGTTCCGTAACCGAAGTATGCACTCGAGCATTTCCAAAATTACTGTCAGTTTTTATAAGAGTGGAGGCGTCTACATAAAGACTCTCCGAAAAATATTGTTGGGCTATTTGACTCAATAAAAAAGTGGAGCATTTTTCTCCATAACTTAAGATTAGATCTTTACTTTGAAGGCTGAGTTCCCTCAAGCTACAGACCCCTTGCAAAAGATCTTCCAGTTCATTAATAAAAATTTTAATTTGGGTAAATGCCGGATTTTGATTTTTTACCGTAATCATTTCTTTAATAACCGTAAAATGTCGTTGTTCAATTTCAATAAGTCCCTTTTTAAAATCATTTCCTTTAGAAGCAGTTTCTGCCAGTTCCGTTAAAATATTGGTAACTCCAACCATTGCTGACGATACTACTATAAATTTTTCTCCTGAAGTATATTTGTTTTGTAGAATATTAAGTACATTGTGTATACTTTGACCGGAACCGACTGATGATCCTCCAAATTTTACTATTTTCATACGATTACTATCAATTGGTTACAATTTTAGTGATTTTTTATAGGATTAAAAAATATTGCTTGAAAATGCATTTAAATAATTTATATCTGACCGGTAATGTAAGGTATGAGCTAATCATTTAAGGGGTATTAATAATTCGAAACATTGAAATTTGCTAAAAAATCTGGAGTTGATCGGTAGGCAAGTGGTTATTTTGTTCCGGTGTAATCTGCATTTTATTTTGCCTTTTTTATAGTTAAGGTATAATTAGGACTAACAAATTTGTTCACATAACACAACAACTTTCACACTTGAACCCTCAAAATAAGAGGATGAATAAAAAATAAACACTCAAATTTTTTAAAATTAGCAAAAAAAATTATATTTGAAAGATAAATATTTCTTAATTTTATAATACAATGGATGGTGTTTCTTTGTTTTTTACCCCTTACTCTCAAAATTCAAAAGAGCCTGTATTAAAGGTGGATTTTTCTTCCTTATATCATGAGTATGAAGTCGTCATAGATATGGAAAAAGAAAATACCAATACTAAAATAGAATATACAACCGGAGTAAAATATGAAAAACGTTCTCCTTCAGGAAATGCTGTAATCAGCATACACAAGCTGACCAAAACCTTTATCAATGGGATAGAAACTGACCTTATATCAGAAAAAATATCTGCATTAGCAGGCAGTATCTTTACCCCCTTACAAATAGAACTGAATCGTAAAGGAGAAGCTATTCAGTTAGCTGATTATGAATCTATTTTAAAGAAATGGAAAAAGGTACAAGAAGACCTGAAAAAAAATTATGCCGGACAGACGTTGAATAGCTATATAGAATGTATTAATCACGCCTTAAAATCTCCGGAATCGGTTTTTGAAAAACTGAAAAAGGACTGGTTTCTATCTTTGTACTGCATACCCCTGTATACCAAATATACAAATCCCCCTGAAAAAGAGATATGGAGACTTCCCTCCTTGCTAAAAGGAGAGGAAACAAGAGGATACTTTGTTTCTAAATCTTCTGAAAATTTAGAAGATTCAGACAACTCTATTTTAATTTTTGTACAAAATATAGATAATCCTGATGCTTTTGCTAATATCTATACCTTAGATAATAAGACCAAGCTGATAAAAAACATAGAAGCCGTAATTACTGAAAAAGAGGGCTATACCCTTAGGACAAAAATCCAATGTATAAAAATCCATAAAAAAGAAAAGGAAAATACCCCGATACCCGAAAAAAAGAAAGATTTTGACGAAGAAGCCGCATGGCAGAAATACCAGAGGAAGAAAAAGGGTTTTTGGGGGCGGTTGTTTGATGAATAATAGAAAAATGCCTGTTGGTAAATATAGATGAATGACTAAAAAGAGATAGAAACCTAATAAAAGACTATGAGCAAAAAATATTTTGTATGTCAGGGAGCTATTTGTCAATGTAATTTTGGAAATACACCCGACAAACTTTTAGTTAAAACCCAAAAATCTGTCTATTTGAATGACGGAGAAGGATTGTATAAACTGGCAGCTACAACCAAAGAACTGGGGCAAACCTTTTAAAAAAACACTTTCGGGAGCTGTTCTAAGAAAAATGGGAATCCTTGTATGGTTAATGTAACCGCATGGAAAGATTATAAAGACAATCAGAAAATTGTAGAAAATGATTCTTGTTTTCTGTTGGAAGACAGTGCAGCAGAATGTCCGGTAGGAGGAAGCGGCTGTATCAAGATTATTTTTCATGGTCAGGTTATCGATGTCCATTCCCAGCACTTTGAAAAATCTGATGAAACGGTATTGCAACAATTGATGCCCTTAACTGATGTAAATGAAATCATTAATGATATAGAAGATTGGGTAGAATAAAATAAGAAGTAACAACATAAGAAATAAGAATGTAAAGCATAAGTTCCTTAGGTCTTACTTTCTATTTCTAAAAACTAATAAAAAATATAAAAGTCATGCCTGAATATATTTACCTTAACCATACCGTAAAACAAGGAGAAACCCTGTGGGGAATAGCGAGGCATTATAAAGTAGAAGAACATAAGATAATTCAGTCAAATCCGGAAATAAAGATCATCCCCCAAGGAAATGGGAGATATGAAATAGCCAAGCTAAAAGAAGGACAGATACTACGAATTCCTCAAGAAAAAAAAGAAGCAAAGAGAGGCGTAAAAACCATAACCGGCAATACTATGCCCCAAGCGGGAGTAAAAGAAAAATACCGGGTAACAGAATGGTATGCGGGCACTCCTGAAAACCAACGAGATTCCACAAAAGTAAAATGGGCAGTTTATTACCAAAAAGAAGGCAAATATATACTCAAACTACAAAAAGAGATCGGAGAATTTACCTTTTACGAACAAGCCATCGGGAAAGACATTAGAGTAGTTGGCTATTTATATAGCCCCGAACTGGATAATGACAGCGCTTTGCCCATAAAAGTAGTATCTAATCCAACCCCCTCCATCACAAGCCTATCTTTGTACGACATCAATAAAACCAATCCCTTGCCTCGCAATGCGAAACTGAAACTAGGTCAGTCTCTTTATGTAGTAGCCAATACAACCAACAGTGTAGGCAAGAAAATAGAATTTACCCTACTAAAAAAAGAAGAAAAAGCAGCAGGGTCCGAATATATACCCATAACCCAAAAAACAGAAAAAGTATGTACGAAAGGCACAGCAACAACGGTATTTTATTTTGATGACCTAAGGTTATTGATGAGTGGCGAGAAAAGGCAGAAATATCGTGTAAATGCGCAATTAGAAGATTCAGAAACCACATATATATTCGAAAATGGAGTAGAAATAGAAAACCCGCGTCCCTCACAACCCACGCTCCGAAAAGAGACCGTTTTATACAAAGGCACCTCAGCCATACAAGAAGGATGGAACAAACTAAAAGAAAGCTACAAAAAACTGACCACTTCTGAAGAGCCACAAATACAAAGAGTAAGTTTATACATACCAGAAAATAAAACAAAAGTATCGTACGGAGAATATATAAAACTGAAAATAGAAGGTAAATATTTAAAAGGTCAAAATGTAGAATACACAATTTACGAAGATGACACCTATAGCAGAGAAGAGTTGGACGCAGGGGTTGTGCAGATGCAATCAGATGAACAAGAAGTAACTCTTCAGCTGACTCAAGAAATGTATAAAAAAGGCGGGACAGATTGGTATGAACTTATGGATGGAAAACATGAAATCTTTGTAAGGGTAAAATTAAAAGGGAAAACCCCAATACAAAGCACGGGAATCATAGAAGTAGATACCACGGTCATGAAAATGGAAACCATACCGGGGAACCGAGCAGTAACTACAGGAAAACCCGATAGAAAAGAAGAGAAAAAGGAAAGTAAATGCCCAAGATGCGATAAAGATATAACATTAGAAGAAATTAAAAATATATGTGTAGACAGTAAAGGCAAATGCTTAATTAAAGATGAAACATTAATTAAGGCAGCTATTCCATATTTAAATCAATATAGAAAAAAAGTAGGTATTAATACTTGTATAAGAAAAGCTCATTTTTTATCACAGATAGCTCAAGAAAGTAAATTTTATAGTACAGAAGAAAATTTTAACTATTATTGGGAGTCTCTAGTATTAACTTTTGGAGCTTTCAATACAGAGGAAGGGAAGAAAAAGGCAAAGTTGTGGGGAAGAGCTATTAAGGATAAAAATTCGAAAGGATATGTGGCTGTTTCTAAAACAAATCAAATTAACATAGCTAATTGGGTCTACAAGGATAAGAATAAAAATGGAAGTTTTAGTTCTGGGGATGGCACTACTTATAGGGGAAGAGGTTTTAAGCAAATAACATGGAAAAGTAATTATGAAGATCTATCCAATTATTTTAATAAAAATATGAAAATCGGAAATGAAGCTAATGTAGATTGGGTTAAAAATCCTTTGGATTTAACCAATAAACCTAAAGAGGCTATTACTTCTGCATTAGCTTATTGGGGTAAAAATAATATAAATAGTGTTGCTATAAAAAAATCAGAAGAATGTGTAAAATCTGTTACTAGAAAAATAAATCCAGCTTTAAAAGGACTTAATGAAAGAATCAGATTTTTTAAAAAAGCTGTTGATATTTTAAAAGTAGATGAATGTTTAAATGGAGTAAACAAGAGTAATAATAATGGTAAAGGAACTATAGTTGTTATATCTGGAATTGGAAATAAAATAAAAAAATCATGGGTTGTTTATGAAACAAATGTTTACAAAGATATTTCCCTTGAATCATATAAAAAACTAAAAAAGGATAGTAAATTACCTAAACCTAATTATAGTACATACCTTGCAAGAGATGCACATGGAGAAAAATATGGGAAGCATTCAAATAAAAGATACGGACCTAAAAATGAAACTCCTCCGGGTGAATATTTCTTAATTCCAGGTGTTTCTGGACAAAAATACAAAATGTATATTAGTAGTAATGGAACATCTGCTTCAATTAATGGAATTAATGGGATTAGAGGTGGGATTGCTATACATCAATATAGTCCTAAATATGCAATTGGTTGTCTAACAACAATTACTGGGAAAGATACTACTATTATCAATGAGCTTTTAGAAACTTTGACTGATTTACCTTTAAAAGATAATAAACCTGTAAGAATAATCATTGAAGAGCGTCTTGTAAAAGAAGAAACTTGGGAAGATCCAAAAATTGGTACAATTAAATGGACAGGAATTTTATAATTTATAAAGAATGAAATATATTTTCTTAACTCTAACAATATTCTTTTTTTACTCATGTAAAGGGCAAAAGGATAAAATCGATAATAAAAATACAATGAATACAAACAATAGAGAAAATGCTCCTTATAATGTTTATAAGGATGGAGAATTGGAAGTTAATTATGATGAAGTAATTACTAAAAATAAGAATCAAATTAAAAAAGAATTTCAAAAGTACAATTACCAATATCCCTCTATAAGTTTATTTATTGAAAAAATAAAATACTACTACAGTTTTGATATTAATAAGTATAAAGATACAACAGTAGTTTTAGATCAGAGCCTATCTCCCGTTATAGCTATTAAAGATTTACCCGCCCTTTATGTAGATAATCTTGAAGGAGAAGTAGATGGATTAACTTTACTCAATTACAATCAATTTATTTTTTATGATAGCAAAACAGCTCTACTATGGTTAAAAAAAGAAAGACCGGATTTAATTATAGATTTGGTAAAAACTTTTGGATTTGATAAGGATGATAATATTTTAAAATTTGTATTTGGTAATGTTGATTTTAAAAATAAATTTGCTTTAAAGGAATTAATTTTTGAAGAAAAAGATAATCTATATACTTTAAGAAATCATCTAGTTAAAAAAATCAGGAAAGTTGAATATAATAATCAAATAATTAATTCTTTTTCAGAAACAATTCAAGGTGATTTCTATTATACACTGTCTGATATTATTAAGGAAATGGCCGATACACCAAATGATTATAAAAATAATAATTATACAACAGCTTTTCTATTAAATGAATTAGCTCTATCAGGCATAACTGGATATATTGATTATTTTTATGAAAATTATCCTGCTTATAAAGAAAGCATTATAAATAATGGTTTTTACAATTTAAAAATGCTAAGAGAGTATACAGAAAAGGTTTATGAAAATAATAAATCTAATTTAGATAACAATGATATTTCTATTGTTAATTACATTCAAGACCCAGACGGCTATACGAATTTACGCAAAGAAAAAAGCACAAAATCAGAAATAGTTCAACAGCTCAAAAACGGAGAAGAAGTAGAAGTTCTAAATACATCAGATAAATGGTATTTAATAAAAACCAGAGAGGGAAAAGAAGGATATGTATATTATGATAGGATAAAAATAAAATAAAACATTTATACAGAACTTAATTAATAGAGAATAGGGAACTTTAAAATAGTTAATGGAAACCATACCGGGGAACCGAGCAGGCACAGCATTAGCCCCGAACTCTAAGAACTATACCGCCCCTAAAGACCCAAACGGAACACCCAAATGCAAACCTACCAAAGAAATATTTAAGGTTAATGACTGTATTTTACTCAGCTCAGAGAAAAAAGAGATGAATATAAAAAAAGGGAAAAAGAGCACCTTGGCTGAAAATTGTCTTGGATAAATCTAAAAATTAAAGAAAAAAAACAATCTTTTCTACAAAATTGAGTTTCAATTTATCGTAAGAAAGGTACAAGTTATAAAGGAATATAAGCTTTATGGTATGTATTATTCTTTTGCCGGTTGAAATCTTTAAAAATCAACTTCATCTTTTGGAACACAATGTCCAGTGGTTTCAGACACATTTATAAATTATAAAACATAGAAACTCATAAAACTTAATAAAAAAATAAATATTTATTTATTTTTGTGACGAAAAATAAAAGCTTATAGATAAAAAATTATGAATTGGATACTCTTAATTATCGGCGGTTTATTTGAGGTCGGATTTACTTTTAGTTTAGGACAAGCAAAAAATTCACAAGGAAATGCCGTGTATTATTGGTATATCAGCTTTTTAATCTGTATGATTTTGAGTATGTTACTATTGATTAAAGCCACACAAACCCTTCCTTTAGGTACTGCTTATGCAGTATGGACCGGAGTTGGGGCAGTGGGTACGGTGTTGTTAGGGATATTTGTATTCAAAGAACCGGCAACTTTTTGGAGAATATTTTTTATTATCACGCTGGTTAGCTCAATCGTAGGTCTCAAAATGGTTTCGAACCACTGAATATGTTTGAATTATAATTATACTTTTTTATTGATAAAAAGTTTTCTCTATTATTTTTTTCAATAAATAATAGCCTATTTTTTATATTTAAATTTGTAAAGTGTTTTTATATACTTTAGAATATAATTTCTTTAACCGATCATTATTCAATTAAACTCTTAACAATATAATTCACATAATCATTTTGTCAATTGAAGCAGTAAAGTTGGATGTTAAGTCTCTCATTTTAATTAACAGATCCTTATCATGAAACAAATTACTGTCAATTTCTTTTTACTATTTTCAAATTGTTTTTATGATTTTTGCTGGTATACCTCCAACAATTGTATTATCAGGTACATCTTTCGAGACGACTGATCCTGCTGCAACAACAGAATTTTCACCGATTGTTATACCCGGGAGAATAATAGCTCCGGCGCCAATCCAAGCGTTCTTTTTTAAATGGATATGTCCGACTTTTAATGAATGCCTATCCTTAGGAGAAACCGGATGTCCTTCAGATAATAGGTTTACATTAGGAGCAATGAATACATCATCGTCAATCGTAATGCCACCTAAGTCCAAAATGCAACAGTTGAAGTTGATAAATACATTCTTGCCTATTTTAATATGTTTTCCATAATTGATGTACAAAGGAGTAAACACAGTCACGCTTTTATCAATTATGCTATTTGTTATCCTACTTAATAGTTCTCGGATTTGGTTAGGATCTGAAGAATTGTTCATCTGAATCAAAAGCTTTTTTGTTTCATAAGATGCTTCGCGCATTTTATAAGCTTGTGGGTCATCAGGATGAACGGTTTCTCCATTTCTTAAACGTTCAAAAATATCTGTTTTACTCATGTTCTAATCTATTTATGCGGTTGAAAAATATTTATAAACCCTATCAGCGATAAAAAGAAAATTAAAATTATTCTTATACTATAAAACAAGATAAGGTCTTGCCAAAATAAGATGCTCTTGATATTTAATAGCTGAAACTATTTTATACTTACAAAGTTACGATAAAATGAATGAGTTGTCAACTGAGTCACTCATTTTAATTTTTCGACAGGCTCATTCCTTGCCACATCTATCTTCTTTCTAAGGTATCCTTATAAATCGCGTATGCTGCAAACAAATTGAAAAATTTTGAATCCTTAATTAGATAACAGAAGTATAAATCGGATACTCTTAATTATCATTGGTTTATCGGATATTGGATTTACAATTAGTTTAAAACCAGTAAAAAAATTTTTAAGGAAATACTGTGTATTATTGGTATGGAATCTTTTTAAACTATATGATTTATAGTGTGTTACTATTAATAAAAGTATGTACTGTGTCGTTAGGAATATTGGTGTTCAAAGAATCGGTAACTTTTTGGATAATATTTTAATTATTACGTTAATGAGCTCAATTATAGTTCTAAAATTCATTTCGAACCATTAAAATAGATTGTTATACTTGCTTTTGATGAATTCCTGTATATATAATATGGTAAATTCACTTTCAAAAATTTTTCAGATACTAAGATAAATTTTATCAACGAATTAGGCACAACCCCTGTAATACTACACATAAAAGAATTTATAATTAATCATTGAGTAGATTATGTTTTTATAAAATAAAAAAGCAACTAACCTTTATTCAGTTAATTGCTTTTTATTTTTGTACGGATGAAGAGAGTTGAACCTTATAATTCTTTTATATTTGATTATTATTAAATATATTTATATAAAATGTATAAATCTAAATTGGTGTAAAATAATCTAATTAAATACTTTATAATCTTGCAAATATCATGCATATTCTTGCTTTTATATTAGCGTAATTTTAAATCACAAAATCAAGGCTAATATTAATCCTTTCTATCAAAGGCAAAATAAAACAAGGTAGTAGAAATCGAATTTTAAGAGCAATAATCAGAACTTTAATAGCTTTGAACAAAACAGAACCAAGAGACTGGATTGAAAATATAGTTTTTGCTATAAATCGTGATAAAATGAAAAATCCTTTATCAGCGATATAAGTTATGCGAATAGTAGACAGAACTAACAAAAACTATTGATGTGATAAAATAATTATCTAATGCAACTAAAAGGTTTTTCTTTAATAAATATTTACAATTAATCAAATAATCAAAGGATAAAAAAATCCTTTGTTGATGCATAAGTAAGGGGAATCTTTGAAATCTCAGATTATAATCAGAGAAGGATTAAAAAAATTCGGAGTATGAAGAATAGGTGAAAAAAGCTTCAAAAAAGTAATAGAACTTTTAGGATTAAACAAGAAAACAGTTTATAAATATTATAAGGGAATGGTAAATGAACTGAGAATTAAATAGCGACAGCCCTTGTTTTTGCCCTGCACAATTAACAAATTACGTCATTTGATTATGAAAAGTTAGTATAAATTCACTTTGAAAGAAAATATTCCAAAATTGTTGGGTTGTGCTGCTAATATAACTACACTTATCAAAAGAAAATTTCAAAAATTTTAACGAAAAGCTAAATTGTTATTTTATATCTTCTTTTTATCTAAAATCATATAAATATTATTCATATTGAAGTAATATTTTATTAAATTAACAATAATGTAGCTATAATAAAATAAATAAAAAAAATATTAATTATATAATTTTAATATATTTATTGTTTTTATTTATATTTATTTTATATTTGTATGCTGTATTTATAATATTAGTTCGATTTTATCGCAAATATTAAATATATAAAAAATGAAAAAAACTAATCAAGAAAGAGAAAAAAGAATTGAAATTGGACAAGAAATTAATTACCAATTTAAATCAAAAAGAAATGGAAGTCATTAAAGGTGGAAATAAATCTTTAAATGAATCTTTAGATAAATCAATAACTATATCAATTACTGTTACTGTAACATACAGTTGGACTTGGTCTTGGTAAAAACAAATTAAACTTCAAAAGCCAAAGAGTTAAAATTAGATAAGAAACTAATCACCAATTTGAATCAAAAGGAAATGGAGATGATTAAAGGTGGAGCTAACTCTAATAATAATGAATTTTTAACAATAACATTGACCATTACAATTACAATCACCATTACAATTTAAAAAAAATTAAACATGATTTGAGTACAGTTATTCTAAATTATTTAGAGATAATTGTGCTCAAGCTTTATTTTAAGTATATAACATATGAAGAGCGTATCATTAATTGGAAATAATATAGATGTTTCCGAAGATATCCAGTATATAGGAACTTTCAGATTAGAAGGAGAAAAAATAAACGTTGGATTGGTTGAAGAAGAAAATTTAATTTTAAAAAGCTCAAGTGATCCAGATAATAGGGTCTTAGTTAAAAAAAGAGGATTCTCTTGTAATTATAGGGATAAAACGTTGATTTTGAATTATGATAATCAAATCAAATCATTAGGAGATAAAGGAGAATATACGTTTTCGTATATCGGATCTGAATTCGTGGGTGAAGTTATTGGGATTGGAAAAAATATAACCAATTTAAAAATTGGTGATAGGGTAGTTGCTAATGCATCATATCCTTCCTATTCTGCCGATTATATTGCAGGGTTACCATCTAATCATGCATCAAGGCGAATAGATGATTTTAAAGAAAATAAATTAATTAAAATACCTAATATATTATCAGATGAAATAGCTTCATCTTTTGTTATTGCTGCATTTACAGGATATTCCATGATTAGAAAGGTTGTTAAGGAAAATGCTAAGGTACTTGTTACGGCAGCTAAATCCAATACATCATTAGCTGTTATAAATGCTCTTAGGAATTTTCCGGTTGAAGTATATGCCATGACTTCTTCCAGTAAAAATAATGATATGCTTTATGAACAAGGGGTTAAGCAAGTTTTTGTTATAGATCACAATCTTAATGATTATCTAGAAGATGAAAATATAATTAAGTTTATTCGTGAAAAAGGATTTTTTGATGCTGTTATTGATCCATTATTTGATGTTCATTTAGGGAGAGTTATAAAACTAATGAATTATGATGCCAAATATGTTACATGCGGTCTATACAATCAATTTTCAAATTTTTCAGAAACAAATTTTAAAGAACATGGTACTCTTAATGAAATTATAAAATTAGCGATGATAAAGAATATATCTATAATAGGAAATTGTATTGGTTTGAAAGAAGATTTTGATTTGGCACTTCATCATTTTGAACGAGGAAAATTCAATATATTAATTGATAAGATATTTTCTATTGGACAAGAGGCCGATTTTTTTGACTTCACTTATAACTTTAAAGAACGATTAGGAAAAGTAGTGTATTTATATGAAAATTAAAAACCTATTAAATGAAGAAAATTCTTGCATTTATAAGTATATGTTATCTTATATCAGGTATAATAGGGGTGATTATCTGGAATATTCCGAAGTTACAAAGTCCTGTTAATCCCATTCAGTTACTATTCACATTATTATTAATGATTACTCCTGCTTTAGTAGCATTTATAGTAGAAAAAAGGAAATTTTTGGTAACATCAGAAAAATTTCAATTAAATTTTAAAAATATTAACTGGAAACAAACTATTAAATATCTATTAATAACCAACTTATTACTTCCAGTTTTAGTGATGATTTATGGGTATTTATTAGGGAATGTATTAGAAATTGAACCCTTTGGAAAACTAATTACAAGTTATCGACAACTAAGTCCAGAAATTTTACAAAAAATACCATCTATATTAAAAATTGACTATTTATTATTCATATTAGTTCCTATAATGTTTTCCGCAAGTTTAATGTCTTCAATATCTATAAATGGTTTTATTGCTTTGGGGGAGGAAATTGGTTGGAGAGGCTTTTTAGAGAAAAATTTAAATTTTTCTTTTTTTAAAAAAAATATAATAATCGGGATCATTTGGGGGGTATGGCACACATCCATAATAATATCTGGACATAATTATCTTAACCACCCTTATTGGGGGATTCTTATGATGGTTATATTATGTATTGCTATGTCATTTTACTTTTCATTTGCCTTAAAAAGAACACAAAGTCTTTTTGTCATTGGTGCTTTACACGGAGGAGTTAATGCTGTTGAACAAACTTTAGCTTTTATACAGATTGAATATATTGACTTATTTGGCCCTGTTGGATTATTGATGTTTTTTTCAATATCAACAGTATTTTTAATAGATTATACTTTAAGTAAAAAAAACAAATGAACAATTACATTTTGGAATATTTGCAGGAGTTGGTCTTGGTATATTTTCAAATGATGAGAATCAAATCATACTAAATAAGTTAGAACTCTATAAAAATCATGTTCAGTTGGACATGAACGTACTATTTTCAATTACTCAGGAAATAAATAAACAGCCTCTAAATAGGCAATTTTTCAAATATTATCCTAATACATCCATAAGCGAATATTCTTATAATGAGACGTTAAAATATATTGAATATGTTTACAAGGATGGTATTAGAAACCATTTGTTGACATCAGTAACAAATTCATATTATCTGGAAATAATTTTGAATAATTCTACAAAAGGAAAAAAAATAGATGAATTAGTAAATTTATTAAATCATATCTAAGTTGAAACACTATAATAATTTTAATATTTATCTAATTTTTCTTTAAACATATTATCTTAGAACATAATTATAGATGGGTAGCATGGATTAATTATATTTTGTGTTGCAGAATATTTAGGTAGTTTATAATTATTTATTCTACTTAACATGAATTTAAAATAAGATAATTAGGATTTAATGAGAATATATTTAATGAAATCTAACAAGAAGAATAGATAAAAGAAGGTTTTGTATTAAAAAATAAAATTTGAATCAATTTTTTGTTGTAACAATCACTTTAGATTTTAAGGGAAACAATATATCCATATCCCTTTTAGGTATTATTGATAATTATTTAAAATTAGCTGAATGGAAATTGAAAATTTTATTATTCAATAACCTCGACGTAAAAAATGTAGTAAAATCAATATATAGAGAAGGTCTTTATCTAATTCACTAAAATATAAACAAAATATAGATAGTAGGTATAAGGTTTAAAATTTGGGAAAATAGTACTAGTATATTTAATGAAAAATAATCTGTAAACATTAATTATAGAAATTATTCTATCAATCCTATTCTTACTATGCTTACTCTATTGTAAATATGGATTTTATAAATTAGTTATGTTTTTAGGAATGATAGATTTTTTTATTTGACTTATCAAGAAAGAAATATTAAAAACTTTTGGTTTTATTTATTGCTGTATTCAGCTTTATTAATCTACCCATTCTTTAAAGTAGCGTTAAGCCAAAACTATTTGGAATATAAATAAAGTAGATGTTATTTGGATTTGTTACTTGTTAGCAGTATATTTTTATGAAAACAAAAAGTTTGAACTTGTATCATCGTTTTACGAATGATATTTTATTAAATGATAAATGTATGCCAGAGATTTAAGAAAGTGTCTTAAACAGGTGTGCATATTATTGAGCATCTCTTTGAAATATATTTAATTTCTATTTCACAAAAAACATCAAATAAATTATCTAAATTCAAGAGATTAAGGTCTATATAAAGTTACTACCTTGATTAAAAAATGGAAATTGGATTTCTTTCGAGGGGGGCTTTGCTTATTTTTACTTTTTGTTTGAAATTTTTCAACTTTTTTATTTAGTTTCCTTACTCAAGTTACTATTTTAACTGGTATAGTATTCTATTGTAATTTTGTACAAAACAGTTATACAAAAGGAAAATTTATATTTCTTGAATTCGTCATTAAAAGAAGGTTTAAATATATTTTATTATTGAGGAAATGTGAAAATCAATGTCATGTGATTTTTGGTTAACTAAAATTTAATTATCTTTAAATTATGTGCATTCACTTTGTTCAAAGTCTTTGTTGTAATCTTAGTGTTAATATAATAGTGCAATAGTCTTGCAAATTCTACAAAATAAAAAAGCAACTAGCTACTATTCAGTTAATTGCTTTTTATTTTTGTACGGATGAAGGGAATCGAACCCCCACGCCTCACGGCACTAGATCCTAAGTCTAGCGTGTCTACCAGTTCCACCACATCCGCATACTGTATTCGGATTGCAAATATACATTTATTTTATAAAATGGAAAATAATATTTAAATTATTTTTTAATTCATAAGGTAGATCATTTTGATCACGCTAAAGAATTAAGTTTAATATAAGTTCGCAAAAAACATACATACTTTAAAACCTTTTATAATTAAATAATATAGTATCATACCAGGAATACTTATATATATTTTGAATTACAAAAAGTTATGATGAGTTTTCAATTAGTCTAAAAGTAAATTTTAATATATTAATATTTTGAATAAGCATCTGGTGAAATGGTTGTTTATACTACTCAAAATTACTAGTAATCGATACGTATAAAAATTTAAATGCAAATCATATAAAGTTTTAATTTTAGTACTATATAAGGTGAATCAATGATATTATAGAGCAAGTTTTATCTATAAGGTAGTAATTCTGTGTTATTTATAATGATTCCAGATTGTTAAATATAAATTAAAAACACCGACTTAAACTTTTTAAGTAAAATTCAATATCGTATATTTGCAACCTAACATTAAAATAAAAATGACTAAAAACGGTGTAAGCCCTAATAAAGAGATAGTTTTTAGCACTGAATCCTTACATAAAGTCCATGAAATTATTGCAAGATATCCGGAAGGTAAGCAAAAATCAGCCTTAATTCCAATTTTGCATATGGCACAAAAAGAATTTGGAGGATGGCTAGATGTCCCTGTTATGGATTATGTGGCTTCTTTATTAAATATTTCACCAATAGAAGTGTATGAAGTAGCTACTTTTTATACAATGTTTAATATGCAACCTGTAGGAAAATATGTATTGGAGGTATGTAGAACTGGACCATGCATGTTGAATGGAAGTGATCAAATAATAGAACATATTAAAGAGAAATTGCAGATAAAAGAAGGTGAGACTACTAAAGATGGTATGTTTACTTTAAAACCGGCTGAGTGCTTAGGCGCTTGTGGGTATGCCCCTATGATGCAAATTGGTAAATTTTATCATGAACATTTGACCAAGGAAAAAGTGGACGAAATTATTGACCTTTGCAGGGCAGGAAATATTGCAATAGATTAAACAATAAGTAAGAGGCATATACTATAATATAATGAGTAAAAAATTATTGCTTAAAAATATTGATGTAGAAGGAATAAAAACTTTTGAAGTTTTTAGGAAACATGGGGGATACAGTGCAGCGGAAAAAGCTTTTAAAATGACGCCGGATGAAATTTTGGAAGAAGTTAAAATCAGCGGTCTTAGAGGTCGGGGTGGAGCCGGATTTCCTACCGGATTGAAATGGAGTTTTTTGGCTAAGCCGGAAGGAGTGCCGCGTTATTTAGTGGTTAATGCAGATGAATCAGAGCCGGGTACATTTAAAGATCGATACTTGATGGAATACATACCTCATCAATTAATAGAAGGTATTCTAATATCGTCTTTCTGTTTAGGAGCTAATGTTTCCTATATTTATATACGAGGAGAATATTCTTGGATTCCTGAAATTTTAGAATATGCAATACAAGAAGCTAAAGCCCATGGTTTTTTAGGGAAAAATATAAAAAATACAGGATATGACCTGGAAATTTATGTTCAACGTGGAGCCGGTGCCTATGTATGTGGAGAAGAAACCGCTTTGTTGGAATCCTTAGAAGGGAAACGAGGAAACCCAAGATTGAAACCGCCTTTTCCGGCAGTTAAAGGATTGTATCAATGTCCTACCGTGGTCAATAATGTAGAAACCATTGCAGCAATACCGGCAATTATTTCGATAACCGGTGCGGAATATGCAAAAATGGGAGTAGGAAGATCAACGGGAACAAAGTTAATTTCGGCATGCGGAAATCTTAATAGACCGGGCGTATATGAGATTGATTTTAACTTAAGTATTGAAGAGTTTATTTATAGTGAAGAATATTGCGGAGGAATACCTAAAGGTAAAAAATTGAAAGCCTGTATACCCGGAGGATCATCAGTTCCAATTTTACCGGCAAAATTACTCTTAAAAACAGCAAATGGAGAAACGCGCCTAATGAATTATGAAAGTATGGCTGATGGAGGATTTATTACAGGAACGGCGTTAGGTTCAGGGGGATTTATAGTTTTAGATGAAGACCAGTGTATAGTAAGGCATACTATGACTTTGGCACGTTTTTATAACCATGAAAGTTGTGGACAATGTACACCTTGTCGAGAAGGTACCGGGTGGATGTACAGAATACTAAAAAAAATAGAAGAAGGACGGGGAACATATGACGATATCGATTTGCTATGGAATATACAAAGTAAGATAGACGGTAACACAATATGTCCTTTAGGAGATGCAGCTTCCTGGCCGGTTGCAGCAGCTATTAGACATTTTAGAGATGAATTCCAATGGCATATAAATAATCCGGAATGTTTAACAAAAAATTATGGTATAGCTGAATATGCAACTATTTAACAAAAGTAATTTATTGTTTTTATTGGCAATATTTGCAGTGGGTGCATCAGATGCCCAAGAACAAGAAAAAAACAAAAGAAAAGCTCACAGAAAAGGCGAAGTATATGCCTACTGGGGGTGGAACCGAGCTTATTATGGAAGGTCGTCCGTCCATTTTACAGGAAATGATTATAATTTTACCCTACATGGAGTAAAAGGTGACGATAAGCCGATTGGGTGGAACTTTCATGATTTTTTAGACCCAACCAGAGTAACTATACCGCAAGTAAACTATAGAATCGGTTATTTCTTCAAAGATAATTGGGCAGTTTCTTTAGGTATGGATCATATGAAATACGTAGTTAGACCCGGACAATGGGTTAAATCAACGGGAACAATAAATACTCCCGGATTTGAAAATGCAATTGTAGATGGGGAATACATTTATTTAAATGATGATTTTTTACATTTAGAACACACGGATGGTCTAAATTACCTGAATGCTGAATTAGAATATTACCATAATTTCATAAACTCCGGTTTTTTTAAATTTAATAGTATAGCAGGGGGAGGTTTAGGATTGCTTATTCCAAAAACCAATGCAACTATTATGAACCATGAAAGACATGATAAGTTTCATTTAGCAGGATGGGGATTAGATGCAAAAGTAGGAGCAGAATTACTATTCTGGAATCTTTTTTTCCTGAGAACGGAATTAAAAGAAGGACTGATATCCATGCCGGATATTAGAACAACTTCCAATAGCTCAGATAAAGCTTCTCAAAACATTTTGTATCTCCAATGGAATTATACATTCGGATTCAGTTGGCATTTTTAATGCACTAAGTTATATAAAAATCTAATGAACGAAGAACCCAATAAAATAAAAGTAACAATAGATGGAATTACTGTTGAAGTAAATCCAGGGATTCCAATTGTAGAAGCAGCACGGCAAATAGGAGGAGCCTCTGTTCCGCCCACCATGTGCTATTATAGTAAATTGGAAGGAAGTGGTGGACGTTGCCGCACCTGTTTGGTAGAAGTGACTAAAGGGTCAGAAAAAGATCCTCGACCTATGCCTAAGTTAGTTCCGGCTTGTCGTACTAATGTAATGGATGGTATGGAAGTAAAAGTTCTTACTTCAGAAAGAGTAATACAAGCCGTACAAGGAGTTACGGAATTTTTATTGATCAACCATCCTTTAGACTGCCCAATATGCGATCAGGCAGGAGAATGCAAGCTTCAAGATTTAGCCTATGAGCATGGTTTAGAAAAAACCCGATCTGAATTTCCAAGAAGGACTTTTCAATCCGATGATTTAGGTCCGTACATAAAATTAAACATGAATCGATGTATTCTTTGTGCAAGATGTGTATTAGTGGCTAATCAACTTACCGACCAAAGAAATCAGGGAATACTATTTAGAGGAGATCATGCAGAAATAAGTACGTACTTAAGCAAAGCCATTGAAAATGACTTTTCGGGGAACATGATTGATGTTTGTCCGGTAGGAGCTTTAACAGATAGAACGGCAAGATTTAAAAGTAGAGTTTGGTTTACAGAGCCGGTAAATGCTACTTGTACCTGTGAAAAATGTAGTGGCAGAGCAGTTTTATGGATGAAAGGAGATACCATTATACGGGTAACCGCACGTAAGGATGCATACAATGAAGTGGAAGAATTTATTTGTAATGATTGTAGATTTGAAAGAAAAGATTTAAAATATTGGAATATAGAAGGTCCAGCCCATATCAGCGATCATTCAGTAATTTCGGTAAATCATTACGAATTACCATTACCTAAAAATGATCCGCATTATAAAATAGGAAATTTTAAAGCTAAAACATTAGAATAAAATATAGTAATATGTGGTTTACAATAGTATTGGTGGTTATTTTATTTGTATTATGTTTAGGAGCTGCAGCTTATGAAACATTAATGGAACGAAAAGTAGCAGCCTTTTTACAAGATAGAATAGGACCCAACAGAGCAGGAATATTTGGTTTAATGCAACCTTTATGCGATGGTGGAAAGCTTTTTTTTAAAGAAGATTTTGTTCCTAAAAATGCAGAAAAATGGTTGTTTATTATATCACCGGGGATATTAATGCTTATAGCATTAAGCACAGGAGCAGTAATTCCTTGGGGGAAATCTTTATTCATAGCAGGCGAGTCTCATTTAGTTCAGGTAGCAAATATTGATGTAGGTGTTTTGTATATTATGGGGATAGTATCTATAGGGGTATATGGAATTATGCTAGGAGGTTGGGCATCCAACAATAAATATTCATTGTTAGGAGCAATAAGAGCTTCCTCTCAAATGATTTCATATGAATTGGCTATGGGATTGTCACTTTTATCAATTATTATGATGACCGGAACCCTGGATCTAAGAGCTATGGTTGAACAACAAGCTTCTAATTTATACGGATTTTCATTCTTCAATGGGATGGCTTGGAACGTATTTTACCAACCCTTAGCATTTATATTGTTCGTTACCTGTTCGTTTGCAGAATTAAACAGAGCACCTTTTGACTTAGCAGAATGTGAGTCCGAGCTAATAGGAGGGTACCATACAGAGTATGGTTCGATGAAATTCGGTACGTTCCTATTTGCAGAATATATAAATATGTTTATTAGTTCAGCTTTAATAAGTACCCTGTTTTTTGGAGGCTACAGCTTTCCGTTTATGAATGAATTGGCAAAAAACGGAACATTGGGAGAAAATGCGATAGGAATTATAAGCATAGTTGTATTTTTAATAAAAATAATCTTTTGTATATTCTGTTTTATGTGGGTAAGATGGACATTACCGAGATTTAGATACGATCAGCTGATGCGTTTAGGTTGGAGAGTTATGATCCCCTTGTCCATACTCAATTTATTAATAACTGCAACCGCTGTAGTATTCAGCTAAAAATAAAGAAAAAAGTAAAGAAAGATATTAAATTTATGCAGAGGCTTACCAATAAATCTAAGATAATTTCAAACAAAGAAATGACCTTAAAGGAAAAGATATATATACCTGCAATTTTAGGCGGTTTGAAAATTACTTTCAGTCATTTTTTTAAAAAACCGGTTACCACTTCCTATCCAGAAAAGAAGAGGGAATTCAGTCCCGTTTATAGAGGACGGCATGTACTTAAAAGAGACGATGAAGGTAGAGAACGATGTACAGCATGTGGATTATGTGCATTAGCTTGTCCTGCAGAAGCCATCACCATGGTTGCCGCTGAAAGAAAGCGAGGAGAAGAGGACCTATATAGAGAAGAAAAATATGCGGAAAAATATGAAATCAACATGTTGCGATGCATATTTTGCGGAATGTGCGAAGAAGCATGTCCTAAAGAAGCTATATTTCTTACCGATCGTTTAGTAATGCCGGAACATTTACGAAATGAATTTATATATAGAAAAGATAAGCTTGTAGAAAGCATGGACAGTAGGATAGACGTTTCACAAAGGCAAATAAAAAAATATACGGTAGAAAAATAATAAGTATGGAAGCAATTTTGTTTTATTTAGTATCTACATGTGCAATTGTGAGTGCATTATTTGTTGTATTCAGTAAAAATCCTATGTACAGCATCATTTCATTAATCATAACCTTTTTTTCCATATCAGGTTTATATATAATGTTAAATGCTCAATTTTTAAGTGTAGTCCAAATTATAGTTTACTCTGGAGCCATTATGGTATTATTCCTTTATGTTCTTATGATGTTAAATTTGAAAGAAAAAGACGAACCTTTGAAAGGAAGTGCCTTTCGAATTTTGGCAACCGTATGCGGAGGATTAGTATTCGTTGGCTTTGTCGGAGCATTAAAAGGATATCAACAAATAGATTTTCCTAACAATCCGGATAGTCAAATCGGGTTAACTAAAAACTTAGGTCACTTATTATTTAGTCAGTACGTATTGCCCTTCGAACTAGCTGGGATTCTATTTTTAGGAGCATTAGTTGGTGCAGTTATGATAGGGAAAAGAGATTTATAAAAAAAATATTTATTTTCTTGAAATAAAAAAGAAATGGTTAATAGTTTATTACAAAGTATACCGATAGATTATTTTATATACTTATCCGCATTACTATTTTGTATTGGAGTTACAGGAGTATTAGTAAGAAGAAATGCAATCATAATTTTAGGATGTGTAGAGTTGATGTTAAATTCAGTTAACTTATTGTTAACAGCTTTTTCTACCTACAAAGGAGATGCAGATGGACAAATATTAGTATTTTTTATTATGGTTGTAGCGGCAGCAGAGGTTGCTGTAGGGTTAGCCATCATCACCATGATGTATAGAAATACTCGATCTGTAGACGTTAGCTTATTTAATAGATTAAAGGGATAAGAAATGGAAAATATCATATATTTAATACCAATTTTACCACTTATTGGATTTATTATTTGTGGAACCTTTGGAAATAAAATGTCTAAAACGATTATAGGGACAGTAGCTAATCTAGCTGTTTGGGTACCTTTTTTCCTATCCGTGTATTTATTCAACAACTTTACAGAACCTGTAAAAGCATCTTTCTTTAACTGGTTTGAAGTAGATAATTTAAAAGTAAATTTTTCCTTTCAAATAGATCAATTATCCTTGGTGATGATGATGATTGTAACAGGAATAGGATCCTTAATTCATTTATATTCTATCGGATATATGAATGAAGATGAAGGCTTTTATAAATTCTTTTCCTATTTAAATCTTTTTATATTTTCCATGCTCTTATTAGTAATGGGAAGCAATTTCCTAATATTATTTATAGGATGGGAAGGAGTAGGATTCTGTTCGTATTTACTTATCGGCTTCTGGTACACTAATAAAGAATATGGTTATGCAGCCAGAAAAGCATTTATAATGAATAGGATAGGAGACTTAGGCCTGTTAATAGGAATATTTATTTTGTTTTATTATTTTGGAAGTGTGGAGTATTCTGACATAGCAGCAAAAGCCTATTTATTCCATTTAAATGATCCTATATTAATAACCGCTACCGTATTTCTTTTTGTAGGAGCCATGGGAAAATCTGCTCAAATACCTTTATATACTTGGTTACCGGATGCTATGGCAGGACCTACACCGGTTTCTGCATTAATACATGCCGCTACCATGGTTACTGCAGGTATTTACATGATAATCAGATCCAATGCCATTTACAATTTGGTGCCGATTACTTTAGACTTTATCATGTATATCGGTTTAGCCACTTCTATACTTGCAGCATTCATCGGCTTAAGGCAGAATGATATAAAGAAGGTGTTGGCGTATTCAACCGTTTCACAGCTAGGCCTCATGTTTACCGCCTTAGGAGCAGAAGCCTATACTACCGCTTTATTCCATGTAATCACTCATGCATTCTTTAAAGCATTATTATTCTTAGGAGCAGGAAGTGTGATTCATGCTATGAGTGGAGAACAAGATATGCGTTACATGGGAGGACTAAGAAAAAAAATCCCGGTTACCTATTGGACTTTCTTAATTGGAACTTTGGCTATTTGCGGAATACCGCCATTAGCAGGAATGTTTTCAAAAGATGAAATTTTAGTGACATTATGGACTAAAAATAAAATTATTTGGGGCTTAACTTTATTCTCCGCAGCCTTAACATGTATTTATATGTTCCGTTTACTATTTCTCACCTTTTTCGGAGATTTCAAAGGTACAGAGGAACAAAGAAAACATCTACATGAAAGCCCTGCAATTATGACTATTCCTTTACTAATTTTAGCCTTATTAACCCTAGTAGGAGGTGGATTAAACCTGCCACATTATTTAGGAGAAGGCATATCTCAAAAGTTAGCACACTGGTTACACCCCATTTATGTAGGTTTACCTGTACATCAAGAACCTTCATTTGGAACCGAAATGATGTTATTAGGAATAACTTTAGCTGTTATTGCTGTAGTTGCCACAGTTAGTTACAATAAATATGTTACTAGAAAAGTGCATGCAAATATGATAGAAAATATGAGCGGGTGGGAAAAATTTTCAGCACATGCAGCCTATATCAATGAATTCTATAATGAAGCCATTGTAAATCCGATTTTAAACTTAGGAAAATTTTTGAAAAATACAGTTGATAAATATATAATAAACGGAATTGTAGAAGGAATTGCAAAAACTGTTAAAGGATGTGGAAGCGTTCTTAGATTGATACAAAACGGTAACGTAGAATATTATGTTCTTGCAATGTCCTTGGGTATATTCATTCTATTATTAGTTGCAGAATTATTAAGTCATTAATTAAATACAAAAAGTAAAAAGATATAATGTTAACATTAGCAGTACTACTTTTACCAATCATAGGATCGGGCTTATTATTTACCTTAAGAGGGAATGTTTCAAAATATTTAGCTTTTATAATTGCAATATCCGAATTGGTATTAACCGCTATAATTTGGTATAATTTCAAAGCAGATTCGGGATTTCAATTTGAATTCGGAAAAGAACTGTATTTCTCACCGATTAAGTCTACGTTACATTTCGGAGTTGACGGCTTAACCCTATTGATGCTTTTATTAACCAATATATTAACGCCAATTATAATATATTCATCTTTAAAAGATAAACGTCCTTCCAGCTTTTATGCCCTAATTCTTTTAATGCAATTTGGATTACTAGGAATTTTCACTTCCTTAGATGGTTTGATGTTTTATATATTTTGGGAAGTAACTTTAATTCCGATATGGTTTATATGTGGAATTTTTGGTACAGGTGAAAACAAATTGAAAATAAACTATAAATTTTTTATTTACACTTTTTTTGGGTCTTTATTTATGCTTGTAGCATTAATATATATTTATTTACAAGCTGGTGCATTTGATTTAAATGCATTATATTCAGTTAAAATTTCTTCACAAGCACAAACGTTTATTTTTTGGATGTTTTTTCTGGCCTTTGCAATCAAATTACCTATATTTCCTTTCCACACTTGGCAGGCAGATACCTATACTATGGCACCTACCCAAGGATCCATGTTATTATCCGGTATCATGCTTAAAATGGGTGTGTTTGGAATAATAAGGTATTTATTACCTCTCTCACCTGAGGCAGTAGGAGGGACATCCGGTTCCATAGCTTTGATTTTATCTATAATTGGAATCGTATATGCCTCTTTAATCGCTATCGTTCAAAAAGATATCAAACGGCTTATCGCATTTTCTTCGATGGCACATGTAGGATTGATAGCTGCCGGTATTTTTGCAAGTGCACTAGTTTCCAAGCATTGCGGTGTTGACATAACAGGGATAGAAGGAGCCTCTATTCAAATGTTGGCACATGGAGTTAACGTAGTAGGACTATTTTATGTTGCGGATATATTAATTAAAAAGTTTGGTACCAAAGATTTAAGCAAAATGGGAGGATTAGCAACTAAAGCTCCTTTCTTAGCAGTTTTATTCATGATTATATCCGTTGGTACTATGGCGGTGCCGTTAACCAATGCTTTTATCGGTGAATTTCTTTTATTGAAGAGTATCTTTACTTTAAGTATATGGGGAGCAATTATTGCCGGATTAACCCTAATATTATGTGCGGTTTATGTTACTAAAATGTATGGAATGTCTATGTTTGGCAAAGGAAATAGAGAATTTTTAGAAGGTCAAAAGGATATTTGTTTACAGACTAAATTAGGATTGATCGTAATAACAGTATTAATTATAGTTTGTGGAATCTATCCTCAGCCCTTATTGTCATTATCTTCTCAAACAGCACAACAAGTGATATCTCTTTTAGTTAAATAAATTACATTATCAATTATAACAGATATTATTAGGTCCTAATAGAATAGTATATATCCTATTTTATTCAAAATATTAGAAAAAAAAATTAAACTAAATCCACTTAATGAATTAATAAAAATTTTTTTCATTAAAAAATATACAACCGAAAGACAATATTTGATAAAAAATAGTATATAGTCAGAAATCTTTCTACCCATAAAATATCATACTAAATGAAGTTGGTTAAAATATAAAAAAAGAATCTAAGGAAAATTGTTTCATATCACTGTGATTCCTTAATCGCCCTGCGATTTTACTATTAAAACTTAATCTACGTGGACTTTTTGGAATTACTGGGATCCACTCTCCCAATCCTGATTTAATTAATTTAATGGTTGTTGGATGTTCCATACCTAGTAATGACCATATAATTTTTCCAGTATCATAGTAAGATATTCATAAATAAAATACAAATGTTAATAAATTAGATGTTGAGGAATCCATACACCATCGTTTACGACATTACCAACTTTTAGCTTATACTACATCTAAATCGGTACTTTTAAACTGTGTAAATCATCCATTTTATTTAGCTTAAGAGTGGCAAAAGTGATGTTAAAAAGGACCGAATTGATTATTTTTAATCTTGTTTGCTTTTTAAATTTCTTCAGATGTTTTAAATTTACAGAATGTCAGATTTATTGAATCCGGATAAAAATAAATATTCAAAAGAAGATATTGCTCAGGAAGAGCAGGTACGTCCTAAAAATTTTCATGAATTTGTAGGACAATCTCATATTATGACTAATTTGGAAATTTTTGTTAAGGCTGCCATGCTAAGACGTGAATCTTTAGATCATGTTTTATTACATGGTCCTCCCGGTTTGGGTAAAACTACTTTAGCTAATATTATCGCAAATGAATTAAATGTTGGAATAAAAATTACCTCAGGACCGGTTTTAGATAAACCGGGCGATCTGGCGGGATTGTTAACCGGATTAGAAGAAAATGATGTCCTGTTTATTGATGAAATCCATAGGCTTTCTCCGATAGTTGAAGAATATTTGTATTCAGCAATGGAAGATTATAAAATAGACATTATGATTGAAAGTGGACCCAATGCAAGATCCGTACAAATTAATCTAAACCCTTTTACATTAATTGGAGCAACGACCCGTTCAGGATTATTAACAGCACCTCTTAGAGCGCGCTTCGGAATTAACTTCAGATTTGAATACTACCATACCGAATTATTAAGCACTATTGTGGAAAGAAGTTCACGCATTATGAATATGCCGATAGAACAACAGGCAGCAATAGAAATAGCATCTCGAAGCAGAGGAACTCCGCGAATCGCGAATGCTTTGCTAAGAAGAATTCGAGATTTTGCACAAATTAAAGGTAATGGAAAAATTGATGTTACCATTTCAGAAATCGGTTTGGAAGCATTGAAAGTAGACAAACATGGACTGGATGAAATGGATAATAAAATCTTAAGCACCATTATTGAAAAATTTAAAGGTGGACCTGTAGGATTAACGACCATAGCAACTGCTGTAGGGGAAAATCCGGGAACATTGGAAGAAGTGTATGAACCTTTTTTAATACAAGAAGGCTATCTTATGCGTACACCCAGAGGAAGAGAAGTAACAGAAAAAGCCTATAAGCATTTAGGTAAAATAAAAATGCTGGGTGATCAATCAGAATTATTTTAACATGAAATTTTATATTTATTTATTCATAGCAATATGTTTAGAAACGGCGGGAACATCTTTGCTTCCCATGACAAAAGAATTTACCAAATGGAAGCCTACGATCCTTTTTTTTGCTCTTTTTTTTGCAGCTTTATATAGTTTAACTAAAGCAATCCGAGCAATACCAATTGGTATAGCCTATGCTATTTGGTCAGGAATAGGAATCGTTTTAATTAGTCTTTCCGGTTACTTTTTATATAAACAAAAATTGGATATTCCTGCTATTATCGGTATAGTATTTATTATAATAGGAGTACTTATTATAAACATATTTTCTAAAACAGCAGGACATTAACTTTACTTAAATGAAAAAACAAAATGATACTTATAGAAAACGCTACAATTATAAATGAAGGACAATCATTTATAGGATCGGTTTTGTTGGAGAAAGATATCATTTCCGAAATATACAGAGGCAAAGTTCCTTCAGAAATTAGTGTTAAATCAACTAAAATTGATGCAAAAGGATTATGGCTGATTCCGGGAGTTATTGATGATCAGGTTCATTTCAGAGAGCCGGGCCCAACTCATAAAGGAGATATAGAAAGCGAGAGTCGTGCGGCAATTGCAGGTGGGGTCACTTCTTTTATGGAGATGCCTAACACCCATCCGCAAACTGTCAGTATTGAAGCGTTAGAAAATAAATGTAAAGTTGCTTCACAGAGATCTTTTGCTAACTATTCCTTTTATCTTGGGGCTACCAATGATAATATTAATGAGCTTAAAAAAGCAAACCCTAAAAAGATATGTGGGATAAAAATATTTATGGGATCATCAACAGGAAATATGTTAGTTGATAATAAAAGAACTTTAGAAGTTATTTTTTCTGAGATAAATATACCTGTAGCAGTTCATTGCGAAAAAGAAGAAATAATTAGAAAAAATATTGAAAAATATAAAGCCCTATATGGAGAATATATTCCTATATCTTGCCATCCTTTAATTAGAAGTGTCGAGGCCTGTTACCAATCCTCATTCGAGGCAATTGAATTAGCTCATAGATATGGAACACGCCTTCATGTATTACATATATCCACAGAAAAAGAATTAAGCTTATTTGAAAACAAACCGTTATCAGAAAAAAAAGTAACCGCAGAAGTCTGTGTGCACCATTTGTGGTTTACGGATGAAGATTACGAAAAATTAGGATCTAAAATTAAATGGAATCCGGCGGTAAAAACGATACAAGATCGCAATTCATTAATTAAAGCAGTTGCAGATAATAAATTAGACGTTATTGCAACAGATCATGCCCCTCATTTATTAAGTGAAAAAGAAGGAGGATGCTTACAAGCAGCTTCAGGAGGTCCTTTAATACAACATTCTCTATTAATGATGCTAGAATTAGTGAAACAAGGAAAAATAACCAGAGAAGAGGTTATTACTAAAATGTGCCATGCTCCTGCTCAATTATACCAAATTAAAAAAAGAGGCTATATACGTAAGGGATATTATGCAGATTTAGTTTTGATTAATCCTGATAAACCATATACCTTAACTAAGGGAAACATACTTTATAAATGTAATTGGTCACCTTTGGAAAATACAACATTTAGCTCAACCATTGAAAAAACATTCTTAAATGGCGAATTGGCTTATAGTGATGGAGAGGTAAAAAAGGTAAGAGGAAAGGCATTAGATTTTGACAGATAACACCTATAAATAAACATGAGCAAAAACATTAAATAATTCTTGATAAAATAAAAAATAAATTGTTTACATGAGTAAGCAAAGAGCACATAAAACTAATGTCGCCAGATTATTAGATCAATATAATATTAATTATGAGTTGATCCCTTATAAAGTGGATGAATCCGATTTAAGCGCTATGCATGTTGCACAATCCTTGGGAGAAAACATAAAACAAGTATTTAAAACATTAGTTTTACAAGGAGATAAAACAGGATATTTAGTTTGTATCTTGCCAGCAGATGAAGAACTTGATTTGAAACATATAGCTATAATCTCAGAAAATAAAAAATGTAATTTAATTCCGATGAAAGAATTATTTAAATTAACAGGTTACATTAGAGGAGCTTGTTCACCTATAGGAATGAAAAAATTTTTTCCATCCTATATAGAAAAATCTTGCTTAAGCTTCGAATCCATTTACGTTAGCGCCGGACAGAGAGGATTGCAAATACAAATAAACCCGAATGATTTAATTAAATTAATTCAAGCAAAAATATTTAAAAATCGTTCATGCAAATAAAATCTATGAGAATTTTTCTAAAAATAAGATTCTGTCCTATCTTTAGATTTTAGCAAATTTAAAAATGAGATAAAAATATCTCTATCTATGAAATATCATATAAAACGGAATGAATATGATAAAATATTTAATATACATAGTCTAAACAATTTTCTAAACATAAGTAAAGATAAAAGATAAATATATCAAATTGACCATGTAAGAAAAGGATTCTTGCAGATTAAAAAATAAAAAAATATTTTCATTATATTTAAAAACCGCAATAATTTCATTGATAAAACTTTCGTAAATTTGTATCCTAAAAATTTTAGAAGAATGATAAAAATTACTCTTCCTGATGGAAGTGTGAAAGAATTTGAAAATTCCGTAACACCGTTGGACGTTGCCAAATCAATATCTGAGGGCTTGGCTAGAAACACGATTTCTGCATTAGTAAATGGTAAACAAGTTGAAATTACTGATCATATTTCGGAGGATGCAACGGTTCAATTATTAACATGGAATGACCATTTAGGAAAGAAGGCATTTTGGCATTCTTCTGCCCACTTATTGGCACAGGCCATCATGGAATATTACCCTAATGCCAAACTGACTATAGGGCCGGCAATTGAAAACGGATTTTATTACGATGTTGATTTTGGAGAGGAAGTTTTTTCAGAAAAAGATTTTGAAAAAATAGAAAAGAAGATGTTGGAGAATGCAAAGAAAGATTCTACCTTCACAATCCGTTCTGTTTCTAAAAACGAAGCATTGGAAGCCTATAAAGACAATCCATTTAAGACAGAATTAATTGAAAATTTAGAAGACGGATACATAACTTTTGTAACACACGATAATTTTACAGATTTATGTAGAGGAGGACATATTCCTTCTACCGGAATCATTAAAGCGGTAAAAGTTCTAAATGCAGCAGGAGCTTATTGGAGAGGTGATGAAAAAAATAAGCAGCTGGTTCGCGTATATGGGATTTCCTTCCCTAAACAAAAGGAATTGACTGAATACTTAGAAAGAATAGAAGAAGCAAAAAAGCGGGATCACAGAAAATTAGGAAAAGAATTACAATTATTTACTTTCTCCGAAAAAGTAGGGGCCGGATTGCCTCTATGGTTACCTAAAGGAGCAAAACTAAGGCAAAAGCTTATAGACTTTTTAGGAGCAGCACAACAAAAAGCAGGATATGAAATGGTTGCTACCCCACATATTGGGCATAAAGATTTATATGTTACCAGTGGACATTACGAAAAATATGGAGCCGATAGTTTTCAACCTATAAAAACCCCCAATGAAGGAGAAGAATTTTTATTAAAACCAATGAATTGTCCACATCATTGTGAAATTTATCGATCTTCACCCTGGTCCTATAAAGATTTACCCAAGCGGTTTGCAGAATTTGGAACTGTGTATAGATATGAACAAAGTGGAGAATTGCATGGATTAACCCGAGTAAGGGGATTTACCCAAGATGATGCCCATATCTTTTGTACACCGGATCAACTGATCGGTGAGTTTGAAAATGTAATCGATCTTGTTTTATATACATTTAAATCGTTAGGATTTAAAGAATTTACAGCCCAAATATCATTGCGGGATAAGGAAAATAAGGAGAAATATATTGGAAGTGATGAAAATTGGGAAAAAGCCGAAAATGCCATCAAACAATCAGCCGAAAAGAAAGGATTGCCTACTGTGGTGGAATATGGCGAAGCTGCTTTTTACGGTCCAAAGCTTGATTTTATGGTCAAGGATGCCTTAGGAAGAAACTGGCAGTTGGGTACTATTCAAGTAGATTATAATTTACCGGAAAGGTTTGATTTATACTACATAGGAGCAGATAACGAAAAACACCGCCCTGTGATGATCCATAGAGCTCCTTTCGGCTCTTTAGAACGCTTTGTAGCCATTCTGTTAGAACATACCGCCGGAAATTTACCATTATGGTTAAGTCCTGAACCATATATTATACTTCCTATTAGTGAAAAATATATAGATTATGCAAAAAAAGTTTTGGATTTAATGGAAAATTCGGATATTTGCGGACGGATTGACGATCGTAACGAAAAGACAGGTAAAAAGATACGAGATGCAGAGATCAATAAAATTCCTTACATGTTTGTAATAGGAGAGAAGGAAGCATCCACTAATACCGTGTCAGTTCGTAAACGCGGAGAAGGAGATTTAGGTACTTTTTCTTTAGAAGAAGTAGTAAAGATGATGAAAAAAGCAACAAATAATCAATAAAATTTAAATACCATAGCACTTAACAGAAATAATTCAAGAGGGAAATATATCCCAAAGAAGCAAGAGCCAGAACACAAAATTAACGGAAAAATTGATGTTCCGGAAGTTCGTTTAGTAGGAGATAATGTTACTCAAGGAATATATCCGATAGAGAAAGCATTGTCCATAGCTGAAGATTTAGAATTGGATTTGGTAATGATCACAGAAAGTGCAAATCCACCCGTTTGTAGAGTTGTTGATTATAAAAAATTCCTGTACGAACAAAAAAAGAAACAAAAAGAACTCAAATCCAAGCAAACTAAAGTAGTGGTTAAAGAAATTCGTTTTGGACCGCAAACCGATGAGCATGATTTTGAATTTAAAAAGAAACATGCACAAAAATTCTTGGAGGAAGGTTCTAAATTAAAAGCATATGTATTCTTTAAGGGGCGTTCTATTGTGTTTAAAGATCAAGGACAAATTTTATTATTAAGATTAGCGCAAGAATTAGAAGAATGGGGTAAAGTAGAACAAATGCCAAAGCTCGAAGGAAAAAGAATGATAATGATGATGTCACCCAAAAAATAAGATAAAGTATAAATAGCTATCAAGTAAAGCTATTTATTAGTAAGTATAAAGTAAAAGAGCTCTTTATTTTTAATTTATGTTTTTCAGATATTGAAATAATTTTATTTCTGATAGATTTCAATTAGGATTAAAGTTGGTGGAAAATTTAAAATTGATGATCTAATTAAAATCTGAATAATTTTACTTACTATTTTTATAGACTTTGATATCATCCTTTGAATGCAAAATGGATACTTAATTTTTAATGAATTTTTTTTAAAATTGAAAATCCAGAAGTATTGTTAAAAATGCAAACTATTGCATGAAGAGGTTATGTCTTCTTTTCAATAACCATTTAAATAATAATTAACTCAAATCAAAAAAAACATTTGCAACGAAATTCATACAAATTTAAATTATATTCTAATAAAATTATATAAATATAAAAAAACATTCATAATTCTATAAACAATGTATTAAAACCATAAAAGAGATGTCTATACAAGAAATAAGTTAAAGTCTGAATGATTT
This sequence comes from Apibacter mensalis, assembly GCF_001418685.1. Taxonomy (GTDB): domain Bacteria; phylum Bacteroidota; class Bacteroidia; order Flavobacteriales; family Weeksellaceae; genus Apibacter; species Apibacter mensalis. The sequence goes on along the minus strand of NZ_LIVM01000001.1, from coordinate 138,530 downwards.
GTTTATTTTTTAAAAAGTATATAATTTTGTAAGATTGATAACGAGGTAAATAAATAAGAAAATGCCAAAATTAAAAACAAAATCAGGTGCTAAAAAGCGTTTTTCAATTACCGGATCAGGGAAAATAAAAAGAAAACATGCATTTAAAAGTCATATTTTAACAAAGAAAAGCACAAAACGTAAACGTAATCTGACTTATTCTGCTTTAGTAGATATTGCAGATGAAAAAAGCGTTAAAAGACAATTATTAATTAAGTAAGAGAGAATATCTTTAAAAAGATGTTCCGGTTTTTTTAAATCATTTAAAAGTTTAACCCTGGAATGGGTAAAAAAGAGAAGATAAATGCTTCCACCCACTTCAAAAAAAACAAAAAAATATGCCAAGATCAGTCAATTCAGTAGCGTCAAGAGCACGCAGAAAAAGAATCCTAAAATTAGCTAAAGGTTATTATGGGAGAAGAAAAAATGTATGGACAGTAGCAAAAAATGCTGTTGAAAAAGGTTTACAATATGCCTATGTAGGTAGAAAGCAAAAGAAAAGAAATTTCAGAGCTTTATGGATACAGAGAATTAATGCAGGTGCAAGACAATATGGACTTTCTTATTCTAAATTTATAGGCTTATTAAAAGAAAAAAATATAGGTTTAAATAGAAAGGTTCTAGCAGATTTAGCTATGAACCATCCAGAGGCTTTCAAAGCTGTTGTGGATACTGTTAAAAAATAAATTTAATAATATTTTCGTTATCATATAAAAACACTCGCTTTAACGTGAGTGTTTTTTATTATGAGTATAATTGATCCAAAATGCTAAAGGATACTTAGAACAATTCTCTGATTTATCAAATATTTTAAAATTATTTTAGTAAAGTTCTGATTTATTAAAAAGTTTAAAATGGAATATCAGAATCCGGATCATCGATGTTGTCATCAATTCCAAAAGAATCACTAGGGTTAATGGAAGGTATATTTATGGAACTGTCAAAAGAAATTTCATCATTAATTTTACTTTCAAAAGTCGTGGAGCTTATACTTTCCTGCACTGAAAAATAATCTTCATCAATATCCGAAAACTTAGCTTGAGAACTGGTAAATCGTAAACGAATATCTTCTAAAGCTCCATTTCTGTGTTTAGCAATAATGAATTCTGCCTGCCCTAAACATGGGGATCCGTCTTCCCATGTATCCAATTTGTAATATTCCGGTCTATATATAAAGGCCACTATATCGGCATCTTGTTCAATAGCCCCTGATTCCCTCAAGTCTGAAAGTAAAGGTTTTTTGCTCCCTCCTCGAGTTTCCACAGAACGAGATAATTGTGACAGTGCAATAACCGGTATTTCAAGCTCCTTGGCAATAGCTTTTAATGAACGAGAAATAGTTGCTATCTCTTGTTCTCTATTTCCTATACCTTTCCCTCCGGCTGACATTAGTTGGAGGTAATCGATCATAATCATTTTTACGCCATGCTGTGAAACAAGTCTACGGGCTTTAGCTCTTAGATCGAAAACGGAAATTCCTGGCGAATCATCTATAAATATCGGTGCGTTTTCCAATTTATTAACTCTGGAATAGAGTTGTTGCCACTCTAATTCAGATAAATTTGCTTTTCTTAACTTTTCAGATTCTATTCCGGTTTCACTAGATATCATACGCATCATTAATTGCTCTGCAGACATTTCTAATGAAAATATCCCTATAGGAGTTTCGGCATTAATGGCAATGTTCCTCGCCATTGAGAGAATAAAAGCGGTTTTACCCATACCGGGTCTTGCAGCAATAATTATAAGATCTGATGGTTGCCAACCAGCAGTAATTTTATCAACATGCTTAAACCCCGAAGGAATTCCGCTCATTCCTTGTTTAGATTCCAATGATTTAATCTTTTTTAATGCATTGGATACTAGATTTTTAGCTTCATTGAAAGTTCTCTTCAAAGTACCGTTGGTAATTTCGTATAGTTGACTTTCAGAATAATCTAACAAATCGAAAACATCTGATGTTTCATCATACGATTTTTCAATCATATTAGAGGATATTTCGATGAGTTTTCTAAGTATATATTTTTCAAGAATAATTCGTGAATGATATTCAATGTGAGCTGATGAGGAAATTTTATTGGAAAGTTGAATCAAGTAAAAATCTCCTCCTGCAGCTTCCAAATTACCTTGGGACCGTAATTTATTGGATATGGTAAGAATATCAATGGGGTCTGTTTGCTTAAATAGATCCTCAATGGCTTCATAAATAAGTTGATGCTCTTTTTTATAAAATACTTCCGGAGATAAAATATCTATAATTTCATCTAAACCTTTTTTATCGATCATCATGGCACCTAGCACAGCTTCTTCTAAATCAATAGCTTGAGGGGGTAGCTTTCCTTTTTCTAAATGAATGATTTTGTTGGATTTAGGGGAATTATTGTATTTAGATTCTAGTTGTTCCATATTAGTTCCAAAAATATGCAAAATTACAAGGTAGACCTATCTTTTTTAAAAACAAATTTTTATAAGCTAATTGATAATATTTCCTTAATCCTTACAATAATTATTCATTTGTACAAATAAATTAAAATAATTTATTAAAAATTCTAGGGGCATAACATTTTTAATATTTAAACAAGCACGATAAAAGATATTCTAAATCGAATACTCAATATTTTAAAATTTTGGTTAAATGGGTAAATAAAATTATAAAATTCAGCTATATTTTTCATTAAAAAAAACATATTTATTTGACTTAAGAAAAAATATATAAATAATTTAGTAATTCAATTACATAAAAGTAATGGAATTAGAAAAGTTAATCTATCTTTGTTTACATGAAATGGGATGATATAATTGGTCAGCAGAATTTAAAAAAGCAATTGCAAAATTCAATAAGTGAGGATAGGATTAGTCATGCCCAACTTTACATAGGAAAATCAGGTTATGGGGTTTTACCTTTAGCACTTGCTTATGCATCGGAAGTAATTTGTAATAAATCCGAAAAATGTTTATTACAGACCAATCGATTGCAACATCCTGATTTACATTTATCGTTTCCTACGATTAATAATTCAACTGAAAAAAAAGTAGCGATAAGTTCCGACTATATAAAACAGTTTAGAGAATTTCTTATTGAAGACCCATACCAAGATATAAATCAGTGGTATAAATATATAAATGAAGATAAAAAACAAGGAATTATCTCTGTAAAAGAAATTGAGAATATTATTGATGGATTAAACTTAAAAAGTTTTGAAGGAGGATATAAAGTACAAATTATTTGGATGATAGAAACTATGAGAGTTGAAGCCGCCAATAAATTGCTTAAAATATTAGAAGAACCTCCCGCTAAGACTTTATTTATACTTATAGCTGAAGATGATAAAAAAATTCTTCCGACTGTTTTATCGAGATGTCATAAAATAACCGTTAATGCTATAAAAAGTAATGAAATATACGATATTTTGCAAAGCAGGTTTTCTTTAAAAAAAGAAGCTGCTGAAACCGTAGCGAGAAGAGCCGAGGGAGATTGGGGTCTGGTTTGTAAATTATTAAAAAATAATACAATACAAGAAGAATTTGAAAAATATTTTATTAGATGGAACCGTGCGGCGGTAATGGCTCCTAAAAAGCCTCAATATTTAAGAGAAATTGTAGATTGGTCTTTACAAGTATCTGCCTGGGGAAGAGAAAAACAAAAGAATTTTCTTCAGTTTTGTGCCGAAACGTTTAGACAGGCGTTACTTCAAAATTACGAATCTTCCAGTTTAGTGAATAACCCTTTAACCTACGAAAATTTTAAATGGGATCATTTTAGTCGTTTTGTTCATGGGAAAAATATAGAAGATATCTTAGAAGAGATTAATAACGCATTTTTTCATATTGAAAGAAATGGAAGTGCTAAAATTATATTTTTAGATATGGGAATCAAATTAACTCGATTTTTAGCTAGAAAAAATGACTAAATTTTAATTAAACAAGGTAAAAAAATCTTTTTTTGTTTAGTTGTCTGTAATGTTATTTGTATGTATTTCAACTTAATAACCTGTTTAACAGTGAGATAAATATAATTATTATTTAGAATAATTACAAATTAACAAAAAGTAAATGATATGTTAAAAAAAAGATTTGGCAATATAAAGCATATTTATATTTTTGCATAAGTCGCTTTTAATGGGACAATTATATTATAAATAAGTTTCATTCAATTGAAATCAATTATTATGAATAAAATTATAGCAGTATGTATGCTGACTCTCTTAACAAGTGTTTCTGTTTTATCGCAGAAAGTAAATGGAGATGTAAAAAATGGAGAGAAATTATTCAAAGACAATTGTACCGCTTGTCATGCTTTAGATCGTAAACTTACAGGGCCTGCTCTTAAAGGAATTGTAACTAAATTAACTGAAGAGGGCGCTGATGTCGGATGGATCCAAAAATGGATCATGAATAATGAAGCCCTAAGAAAAAGTGGAGACAAACGTGCGAATAAAATATTCGAAGAGAACAATCAAATTGCTATGGATGTTTTCGAAGGTAGATTATCAGAACAAAATATTGATGATATTTTAGCGTATTTAGAAAATCCACCTGTTCCGACTCAAGAAGTTACTCCCGTAGTAGTTGAAAAGAAAACTTCCAATGATCTAAACTATATTTTACTTTCTTTTGCCTCCATAGGAGTAATACTTATTTTCACCTTAATCAAAGTCAATAAATTAGTAAAATTAAAAACTTCAAGTGCAGAATTAACAGAACTTGAATCTACTAGAATTAAGAATTTTTCACAATTTTATGTACAGTATAAAGGCGTATTATATGCATTAGTAACTTTATTATTGGCTTTATCCTTTTATGGGGTATGGGCATGGTTAATGGGAATAGGTGTTGATAAAGGATATGCACCTGATCAACCCATTTATTTTTCACATAAAATTCATGCAGGAGAAAATAAAATTAATTGCCAATTATGTCATTCAGGTGCAAAATATGGAAAGGTATCCGAAATTCCTTCTCTGAGCGTATGTATGAATTGCCATAGAAATATCAGCGAATATACCGGTAAGTATATAGAGCCGGGTAAGTCTAAAGAATTCTATACTGCTGAAATAAAGAAAATTTATGAGCATATTGGCTGGGATGAAGAAAATCAAAAATATACCGGGAAACAAAATCCTGTGAAATGGGAAAGAATTCATAATATGCCGGATTTCGTGTATTTTAATCATTCTCAACACGTAGTAGCAGGAGAAAAAACGATAATAGCCAATTACAACAAGAAAAATCCAAATCATCAAATTGATGTGGTTTGTAAAGCTTGTCATGGCTCCATAGACACCATGAATGTAGTAAGAATGGCAAATGACTTCACTATGGGATGGTGTGTAGACTGTCACCGTACAACAGAGGTTGATATGAATAATGGATATAATGCAGCTTACTTTAATAAACTTCATGAAAAGCTGAAAAAAGAGTATGGTGAGGATAAATCTAAAATAACAGTAGATGCAATAGGAGGTTTAGAATGTGGTAAATGTCATTATTAATAAATTAAAATCATCAGAAGATCATTATGGCTTCAAAAGATAAAATAAAATTTAGGAGTTTAGAAGAATTGCAAGATCCTTCACTAACAGAGAAACTAGCAGCAAATGAATTTGTAGAAGAGCTTCCTATAGATGAATTTTTAGGAGATGATCAAGCAATGTTTTCTACAAAAACATCACGAAGAGACTTTTTGAAATTCTTAGGTTTTGGAACAGCGGCTGTAACTTTAGCTGCCTGTGAAGCTCCCATTATAAAATCGGTTCCTTACGTGGTTAAACCCGAGGGTATAATTCCAGGAGTGCCTAACTATTATGCCTCAACTCTTTATAATGGATTTGATATTGCCAGTGTATTAGTAAAAACAAGAGAAGGAAGGCCAATTAAAATTGAAAGTAATAAAAATGCTTCCCTGTTTGGTGGAAGCAGCGCTAGAAGTCAAGCTTCCGTTCTTTCCTTATACGACAATAATAGAGCAAAAGCACCTAAGCTGAACGCCTCCGAATCCGATTGGAAAACTTTAGATGATTATGTAAATAAAGGATTACAGGCAGCTAAGACGGCAGGTAAAAAAATTGTTATTTTAACCCCGTCTTTACCTTCTCCTTCAACTAAAAAAATTATTGAAGATTTTACAAAAGTATATCCAAGCACAGAACATATCATTTATGATGCAGTTTCTTACTCTCCTGCTTTGGATGCAGCTGAAGAGGTTTATGGAGTGAGAGCTTTGCCCTTATACGATTTGACAAAAGCCGAATTATTGGTTTCTTTTGCTGCAGACTTTTTAAATGATTGGAATGGAGGACATTTTGAAGAAGATTATGCAAAAGCAAAAACCCCGGGTAAAAATATGCTTAAGCATATACAAATTGAATCCAATTTAAGCCTATCAGGAGCAAGTTCGGATGAAAGATTACCATTAAAGCCTTCTGAAGTTCAAAAATTATTAGGTGAAGTTTATAAAGCATTAGAAGGATCTTCATCAAACCCAACCGCTAAAAAAATAGCTAAAGAGCTAATAGCGAAGGGGTCTAAAGCGGTTGTATTTGCTGAAGGCGATAAATCAACTTATGTCTTAGCAAATTTAATAAATCAGAAATTAAACTCATTAGCAGTTAGAAAAGATAAAGTATTATTGACTAAAGAATCCAATGATACACGTTTTACGGAACTACTTTCATGGTTATCAAGCGGACAAGTAGGTGTATTGCTTAATTTCAATACTAATCCGATATATTCTTATTCAGAAGGAGAAAAACTAAAAGAATTAATAAAAAAGGTGAGTTGTACCGTTTCTCTTTCAGAATATGAAAATGAAACAGCATCTTTATGTAAAGCCATTGCACCGGTTCCTCATTGGTTAGAATCATGGGGAGATATAAATCCGGCAACCGGTGTTTACTTATTATCACAACCAACAATCCAAAGAATTTTTGATACTCGGCAATTTCAAGATTCATTATTAGTATGGAAGAATGCAGGAACATTAACTAATACTGTTAAAACACAATCCGGAGTTACTCCGAAAGGAGCAACCCTACCGGCTGATTCCTTAGCTTCCCAATCAAAAGAGGCTATTCAAGAGGTAACGACCCCATTTAATTCCACCTATACTACAACAGCAACACCTCAACAAACTAATGCTTATTATAATTATTTAAAACAATATTGGCAAACACAACTAGGAAATAAGTTGGGATATAGTTTCAATCGGGCCTTATATAATGGATATAATGAAACTACCGAAACCATAGAATTAAAAGTAATTGGTGGAAATGTTGAACAGGCATTGTCGAATATAGCCGGTATTAAATCGGGAGCGTTAGAACTGAACTTATATCTTAAAACAGCTATTGGGGATGGAGTTCAAGCTAATAATCCCTGGTTGCAAGAGCTGCCTGATCCTATTTCTCGTTTAACGTGGGATAATTATATTACCATTTCATTAGATGATGCTAACCAATTGGGAATAACCAATGAGACTAATGGAAGAATGCAACTAGATGGTTCATTAGTAGATTTAACGGTCAATAGAAAAGTTATAAAGAATGTTCCCGTATTAATTCAACCGGGGCAGGCTAAAGGGTCAATTGGATTGGCTTTAGGATATGGCCAATCAAAATCAGGGAAAGTAGGTCAAACAGGAATTAATGCATATCCGGTTTATTTTAAATCAAGTTTAATACAATATAATGTAAATATAAAGCTGACTCAAGGGAAACATGAATTCGCATCGATGCAAATGCAAGGTACTTTAATGGGAAGATATGAAATAGCAAGAGAAGTTTCATTAGATACCTTTCTAAACGTGGATCCTAAAGAATGGAATGAGCCACTAAAAATGAATTCATATGTAGGAGAAGTTCCTATGAATAAGGTGGATTTATGGAGAGATTATGATAGTACGGATGGTCCTCATTTTAATCTTTCAGTTGATTTAAATGCGTGTACCGGATGTGGTGCTTGTATTATTGCTTGTCAAGCGGAAAATAATGTTCCCGTAGTTGGTAAAGAGGAAATAAGAATGTCTAGAGATATGTATTGGTTACGTATTGACAGATATTATTCTTCTAAAAAGCAAATTGAGCAAAAAGAAGAAATCTTAGAAAATTTGGATCAAGTTCCTATGTATAAGGAATTGATAGAACCTAATCCTACCAATCCGGATGTAATTTTTCAACCGGTTATGTGTCAGCATTGTAATCATGCCCCTTGTGAAACAGTTTGTCCGGTAGCAGCTACCTCTCATGGAAAACAAGGACAAAACCATATGGCTTATAACCGATGTGTAGGGACTCGTTATTGTGCTAATAACTGTCCTTATAAAGTTCGTCGTTTCAATTGGTTTAATTATGCACTTAATAATAAGTTTGATTATAATATGAATAATGACTTAGGCAGGATGGTATTAAATCCTGATGTTGTTGTTCGTTCCAGAGGGGTTATGGAGAAATGCTCCATGTGTATACAAATGACTCAATCAACCATTTTAGAAGCTAAAAAACAAGGTAGAAAAGTTGAGGATGGAGAATTCCAGGTAGCTTGTTCACTGGCTTGTTCTAGCGGAGCAATAAAATTTGGAGATGTTAATGATTCTTCATCAGAAATTGCAAGGCTATCAAAAGATAAAAGGAAATATGTACTGTTAGAAGAAGTAGGAACAAAACCTAATGTATTCTATCAGCACAAAATAAGGAATAGAAAAGAATCATAAAAATTTTAAGAAAGTTACTATGTCAGGACATTACGAAGCACCTATTCGCGAGCCGTTAATTTTAGGAAATAAAACCTATCATAACATTACGGAAGATATTGCCCGTCCTATTGAAAATAAAGCCGGCAAACTTTGGTGGTTTGCTTTTTATATTGCATTGGTAGCCTTTATCTATGGAGTGGGTTGTATCGCATATACGGTAGGTACTGGAATAGGAGTATGGGGGCTAAATAGAACGATAAATTGGGGATGGGATATTACTAATTTTGTATGGTGGGTAGGTATAGGACATGCAGGAACATTGATTTCAGCTGTATTATTGCTGTTTCGTCAAAAATGGAGACTTTCCATTAACCGTTCGGCAGAGGCTATGACCATATTTGCAGTGGTTCAGGCAGCCATGTTCCCATGTATACATATGGGACGTATTTGGTTAGCCTATTTTGTATTCCCCATTACTAATCAATTCGGAACTTTATGGCCTAATTTCAATTCGCCTCTATTGTGGGATGTATTTGCAATCAGTACCTATTTTTCCGTATCTGTGGTTTTTTGGTATATCGGGCTAATTCCTGATTTTGCCATGATTAGAGATAGAGCAGTTAAACCGGTAACCAAAAAGATTTATACTATCTTAAGTTTTGGATGGGGTGGAAAAGCCAAACATTGGCAGAGATTTGAGGAAGTATCCTTAGTATTGGCAGGTCTTGCAACTCCTTTAGTATTTTCTGTACATACCATTGTTTCCTTTGACTTCGCTACTTCAGTTATTAAAGGATGGCATTCAACGGTATATCCGCCGTATTTTGTTGCAGGAGCAATATTTTCGGGGTTTGCCATGGTACAAACCTTGCTTAGTGTAGTAAGAAAGGTATGCCATTTGGAAGATTATATTACTCAAAAGCATATCGAATATATGAATATTGTAATTGTTGTGACCGGAGGTATGGTAACAGTTGCATATATTACTGAATTTTTTATCGGATGGTATTCCGGAAGTAGATATGAAGATTTTACTTATTTCTCAGTGGGAGCGGCAACAGGACCTTATTGGTGGGCGTTTTGGTTATTAATTCTTTGCAATGTATTAATTCCGGCCTCTCTGTGGATAAAAAAATTAAGAAGAAACTTTTTATGGACCTTTATTGTTTCCATTGTTATTAATATAGGTATGTGGTTTGAAAGATTTGATATTATAGTAATTAATCTTTCAAGAGATTATTTACCGAGTGCATGGACCATGTTCCAACCTTCTTTTGTAGACGTAGGAATATTTATCGGAACTATAGGTTTCTTTTCAGTATTGTATCTGTTATATGCTAGAACTTTCCCGGTAATAGCTCAGGCAGAGTTGAAGACTATTATAAAAACATCAAGTGAAGGGTACAAAAAACATCATTTAGAAAATGAGCACCACTAAGACAATTATTTACGGTTTATACGGAGATGATGATCTCCTTATAGATGGGGTTAAACAACTTCGTGATAGAGGAATAAAAATCAATGAGGTTTATACACCTTTTCCAGTACATGGGTTAGATAAGGCGATGGGATTGAAAGAATCGAGAATGTCTGAATTTGCTTTTTTCTATGGAGCTTTAGGATTGACAGTTGCTACTTTACTTACTTGGTATACTATGAATTATGATTGGCAACAAAATATCGGTGGAAAACCGAGTTTTACTTGGACTGAAAATATGCCAGCTTTCATTCCAATTATGTTTGAGCTGACTGTATTTTTTGCAGCTCACCTAATGTCAATTACTTACCTTATTTTAAATAAGCATTATCCGGGACAAAAACCTCAAAATCCCGATCCAAGAACAACCGATGATAAATTTTTAGTTGAAATTTCAGACCAAAATTACGAACAAGTGAAGGAAATTTTGATTGCTACAGGAGTTGAGGAAATAACTGTAAAAAAAATTGAAGATGAAAAAATTAACTAAATATATTCTTTTTATTATAACAGGAAGTTTATTAATAATTTCTTGCAATAAGAAAAAACCCAGTTTGGTTTATTTTCCAGATATGTACTATCCGGTAGCCTATGATCCCTATCAAGAGGCAGTAATAGCTTATGGCGAACAAGGAACCACTGTTCCATTATTTTCTAAGCATGGAGGAGCAACCGCATTAGCTCCTGTTCCCGGAAGCATATCTCAAAATCCGGAAGGAATTTTACCTATGGATTTACCGAACACCCCTGAAGGATACGATGCATCTAAAAAAGTAACCGTTTCACCGCTAAATCCATTAACTAAAGATAAGGATTTAGCAAGAGGAAAAGATTTATATATAAAAACATGTTCGGCATGTCATGGAACAGCCGGAGACGGACAAGGAGACATCGTTCAATCCGGAGCATTTTCTGGAGTACCTAATTATAAAGATAGAGATATAACAGTCGGATCTGTACATTATGTAATGGAACATGGAAGAAATGCCATGGGCTCTTATGCGGGGCAACTATTACCTGGTGATATGTGGAGAGTTGCAGAATATGTTATAAATGAATTTAAACCTTCTGCAAAAGCAACCCCTGCAGAACAGACACAAACAACAGTACAATAATAACAGCTATGAGATATACATTTTCATCAAGTCTTAAATTAACATCCATAGTATTAATCGTAGTAGGATTGATAGCCTTTGGTATAGGGTATTATCAGAATTCACGTATAGATGAACATACCGTTAAAGAAATACTACACAAAAATGAAGAATTATCGAGTGCTCAACCCATGAATTCAGTTTATAAAGGAGATGTTATGTTTTCTAAAGATCATATACAACATGCAGAACATCAAATACATAACAGACCCTGGTCAGCATTTTTTGTGTCTTTAATGTTATTTTTTGGTATTTCAGCTACAGCCTTGTTTTTTGCTGCCGTACAGCATGCCGGTAATGCAGCTTGGTCCATTGTTGTAATTAGAGTAATGGAAGGTATTGCTTCGTTCTTACCGGTGGGAGGATTATTAATGATTACTTTTATTTTCCTTTCCACATATGGTGGTGAGCATGGCGGATTGAATCATTTATATCATTGGATGGATCCTGCTTTAACTGATCCTAACTCATCGCATTTTGATTTACTGATAAAATCAAAAGAACCATTCTTGAATAGACCATTTTTTGTTATAAGAACTCTAATTTATGTTGCAGGATGCCTATTCTTTTTATGGAAAATAAAATCATTAACCAGAAAGTTGGATGAAACCAAAAAAGTAGCCGACTATAAAAAAGTATATAATTGGAGTGTTGGGACTATTGTTTTCTTTGCTTTGGCATCTGCTTGTTGGGCATGGGATTGGCTTATGTCTATTGATCCCCATTGGTATTCTACCTTATATATGTGGTATGTTTTAATCAGCTGTTTGGTTTCATCAGTCGGTGTTATGTTGATTATCTCCATATATCTTAAAAAGAAAGGTTTTTTACCTGCATTTAATGATAATCATATGCATGATCTTGCTAAGTTTTTGTTTGGATTTAGTCTTTTGTGGTCCTATCTATGGTTTGCACAATTCATGCTGTATTGGTATGCTAATGTACCGGAGGAAACCGTATATTTCTTTGGAAGGTATAAATTATACGGATCTACTTATTTTACCATGTTGATCCCGAATTTAGTATTACCGTTTTTAATATTAGTTAGCAGTAAAGTGAAGAGAAATTACATAATTGTTCCCATCATGGCTTGTGTAGTGTTATTCGGTCATTATATGGATTTATTTAACATTATTATGCCGGGTACAGTTGGTGCGTTTTGGGGTATAGGGTTATTAGAAATCGGAGCTTTTATTTTTATGCTGGGATTATTTATTTTTACTGTAATGTATTCCATAAGTAAACTTGATCTTGAGGCGAAAGGTAATCCATACTATCATGAAAGTGAATTATTTGAATATCCTTTTTAGTAAATGAAAATATTTTCAATAAAAAAGCATCTCATTACAGAGATGCTTTTTTATTTATTATAAAATTTATTTTTGTCTGAAATATATTTCTATCGGAACTCCTGTTAACTCAAAGTTTTGACGTAATTTATTTTCTATAAATCTTTTATAGGGTTCTTTAATATATTGGGGGAGGTTTGCAAAAAATGCAAATTGAGGGGTTCGAGTAGGAAGTTGGGTACAGTATTTAATTTTTATATATTTACCTTTAATACTTGGTGGTGGTGTTGATTCGATAATGGGAAGCATAATTTCATTTAGTTTGCTGGTCTTGATTCTTCGTGAACGATTTTCATAGACTTTCATGGCTGTTTCAACGGTCTTATATACCCGCTGCTTAGTAACAGCAGAGGTAAAAATAATAGGTACATCGGTAAATGGAGCAATCTTTTCTTTTATAAAATTTTCAAAATACTTTAAGGTATTAGTTTCTTTTCCAACCAAATCCCATTTATTGACAACAATGACTACCCCTTTTCTATATTTTTGGGCTAAGAATAAGATATTCATATCTTGTTTTTCCCAACCTAATGTAGCATCTATCATTAAGATTACAACATCCGAATCTTCAATTGAACGTATGGAACGCATTACGGAATAAAACTCAAGGTTTTCATTTACTTTAGTTTTTTTTCGCATACCGGCAGTATCTATCAGTACAAATTTATATCCGAATTTTTCGTACAGGGTTTCAATGCTGTCTCTGGTAGTACCGGCTATATTTGTAACAATATTTCGTTCATTTTCCAATAAGGCATTGGTTAAAGTTGATTTCCCTACATTGGGTCTTCCTGCAATAGTTATTCTAGGTAAACCTTCAAAAGGATCTACGTAATTATCTTCTTTAAATGTAGCTACAATATCATCCAGTAGATCTCCTGTACCGCTACCGGTCATTCCTGAAATGGTATAATATTTTTCTATTCCTAAAGAATAAAACTCCATAGCTTCCGTTTCTAACATGGCATTATCAACTTTATTAACTACTAAAAAAACAGGTTTATCTGTTTTTCTTAACAGATTGGAAACCTCTTTATCCATATCTGTAATTCCTTCCGTAACGTCAACTAAAAATATAATAGCAGAAGCTTCATCAACGGCAAGTTCTACTTGTTTTCGTATTTCTTCTTCGAAAATATCTTCTGACCCAACCACATATCCTCCTGTATCAATAACAGTAAAATCGATTCCGTTCCAATCGCTTTTCCCATAATGCCGATCACGAGTAACACCGGCCACACTATCAACAATTGCTTCCCTCTTTTGTAATAAACGATTAAAAAGAGTAGATTTTCCTACATTAGGCCTTCCTACAAGCGCTATAATATTTGACATATCATATTTTTTGCAAAGGTAAATAAAAATAAAAAGCAGATTTATATAACTTTTATATAAACGTTAATGCTGATTTTATAAATGTATTAAGTTTTTTATATTCAAGTAATTTTGTCATACCAATAAAATTATGAATATTATTTATGAGAATTATGATTTTTGTTTTACTTTTGATTTATAAATTTTATTAATTAAAGGCGTTTTTTGATTTTGGAAAAAAGAATTAATGTAACCAAGGTATTTTTACCTCCGTTAGCTGAATATAATGAATATTTAGAAATTATTTGGAGAAACCAATGGCTTACCAATAGAGGTGAATTAGTTTTAAAACTGGAAGAGAAACTTAAGAAGTATCTTAATGTTAATAATATATTAGTTACCAATAACGGTACCATCCCTATACAAATAGCGTTGAAAAATGTTGCTAAGGGAGGAGAAGTTATTACTACACCTTTTAGTTTTGTGGCTACCACTTCTGCTATTGTATGGGAAAGTTGTACACCCGTGTTTGTTGATATTGATCCGGATCATCTCACTATAGATGAGAATAGGATTGAAGAAGCAATTACTGAAAAAACTACAGCAATTTTAGCTACTCATGTGTTTGGTAATCCTTGTAATGTGAAAATAATTGAAAAAGTTGCAAAGAAATATCAAATAAAAGTTATTTATGATGCAGCCCATTGTTTTGGCGTAGAATATGATAACAAATCTGTATTTGAATATGGTGATATAAGTACCTGTAGTTTTCATTCTACTAAACTTTTTCATACCGGGGAAGGAGGTGCTATTTTTTGCAAAGATTCCGAATTGATGAAAGAATTGAATTATAGTCACAATTTTGGTTATACTGAAACGAATGATATAAGTGGAGTAGGTATCAATGCTAAAATATCTGAATTACAAGCAGCAATGGGCTTGTCTGTCTTACATTATATTGATTATATAATAGCTGAAAGGAAAAAAATAGTTGATTTTTACAATAAATCTTTAGATTTTAATAAAATAAAATCAGTTAAAATAAGAGAAAACACCAAGTGGAATTACAGTTATTATCCGGTTATATTTAATTCTGAAAAGATACTTTTGAAGGTACAACAAAAATTAGCGGAACAAAATATTGTACCAAGGCGCTATTTTTACCCTTCATTAAATACTATAAATTATATTAAGTGTAATAAAATGCCGGTATCTGAAGCAATATCAGAAAAAATATTATGTCTGCCTTTATATGTAGGTTTAGAAATGAAAGATCTGGAAAAAATAGTAAATCTTATAAATAGATACAGTGAATAATAAATTTATATTTTAAAAAATTATTAAATCGAAATTAACGTTATGAAAATAAAAGAACCAGAATCAAAATACAGAGTACGATTTGCAGATTGTGATCCTATTGGACATCTTTCAAATCTCCGATATTTTGATTATATGCTAAATGCGAGAGAGGATCATTGCTTAGAAAATTATCAATTAGATAATTTTGAACAATCTAAAAAAACCGGGTGTTTATGGGTTGTTTTGCAAAATCAGATTGCCTATATAAAAGAAGTAAGATATAATAAAGATATTATAATTACAAGTAAAATTATAAAATATACAGATAGGACTAATACGATTGAAGTATTAATGTTGAATAAAGACAAGACTTTGACACATGCTGCTTTATGGGTAACTTTTATATATTTTAATTTAACAACAAGAAAATCTGAAATACAACCACAAAATTTCATGGATTTATTTCAAGAGATATGTGTGAATATACCGGAAAATTTATTTGAAGAAAGAGTAGAAAGTTTGAGAAGACAAAATAAAAAAATTATTTAAAAATATGATTGTATATGATTGTTAATGAAACCAAACTTAAAGGATGTTATATTTTGGAACCTAAAGTCTTTGAAGATTCCAGAGGTTTTTTTATGGAGACATTTAATTTTGAAAAATTTGAAAAAAAAGTAGGATATAAGCCAAATTTTGTTCAAGATAATGTTTCTAAATCTTCATACGGAGTTATACGAGGTTTACATCAACAGTCACCCCCATATTCTCAAGCTAAATTGGTATATGTGCTGCAAGGAAATGTAATTGATGTTGCTGTAGATGCTCGAAAAAATTCTCCTACTTTTGGACAGTATGTATCAGTTGATTTATCCTCAAGGAATAGAAAACAATTATTTATTCCCAAAGGGTTTTTACATGGATTTTCAGTTATATCTGATACAGTTATTTTTGCCTATAAATGTGAAGGATTTTACAATAAAGAAAGTGAACTTAATGTTAATCCTTTAGATAAAGATTTAAACATTGATTGGGGAATAAGAAATGATGATCGAATTCTTTCTGAAAAAGACTTAAATGCAATTTCATTCAAAGAATTAGAACCAATTGAATTATAATAGTTATGAAAAAAATATTAATTACAGGAGGAGATGGGCAATTAGGAAGATCAATTAAACAAAGAATAAAGGAAAAACCTCTTGTAAATTATAATTTTACATTTACGGATATTCAGGAGTTAGATGTATTGGATGAACTATTTGTAAAAACTTATTTTTTTTCAAACAAGTTTGATTACGTAATCAATTGCGCGGCCTACACAGCAGTTGATAAAGCAGAATCTGATATTGAGATGGCTGAAAAACTTAATGCAGATGCTGTAAAGTTTTTAGCCAAGGCAAGTGCATCTCAAAAAGCTACCTTTATACATATTTCAACAGATTATGTATTTTCAGGAGAAGAATCTGTACCACGCAAAGAAGATGATCCTGTTGCTCCTCTAGGCGTTTACGGTAAAACCAAATTAAATGGCGAGGTACTTGCACAATATTATAATTCTAAAACCTATATTATTAGAACAGCATGGTTGTATTCTCCATTTGGAAATAATTTTGTAAAAACTATGTTGACCTTATTTAAAGAAAGAGAGGAAATAAATGTTATAAATGATCAGATAGGATCTCCTACTAATGCATTAGATTTAGCAGATGCTTTGCTAACTATTATACAAAATGATATTGGCGCATATGGAATTTATAATTTCTCTAATGAAGGAGAGTGTTCCTGGTACCAATTTAGTGAAGAAATAAAAAAAATAAGTAAATCTAAAATAAAAATTAATCCAATACCAACTTCAGATTATCCCACTCCTGCAAAACGTCCTCAATATAGCCTGTTAGATAAAACTAAAATTAAAACAACTTTTGGAATTTCCATTTCAGAATGGAAAGATAGTTTAAAAGAAATGCTTAATAGATGAATATTATAAAATATAAATTATCTATATTTGTATAAAAAAATATGATTAAATTTATTTTATTTTCAATGTTAGGACTAACTTTACTGCTTACAAGTTGTGATAAACCGGCTAATGGCCAAGAAGTAGCACCAACTAACAGGTATTCATTCCAAGTCATAGTAGCTGCTGATGGTATAAGGACCTACGTTTTCGATGGCAAAACAGGAGATGTTTTTGTTAGAACCTCAGATGGAAAATGGTGGAATGATTCAGGAATTAAAACTGCCCAAAAAAGCAAATAAAAAGATAAATTCTTATTAAAAAAAACTCTTAATTACCTCTTATGATAGTTAAGAGTTTTTAATTATTTTATTATTGTGAAATAATAATTTTTAATAATAGAATAAAAATATTACGATAAATGTTTATCTCTCTATTAGTAGATAATCATTTTTTATTAATTGTACTCTCACATAAATTTTAATTAATGGTGAATAGGAAATGATATCTTTTTGTTTGACAAAATATAAATGTATAAAGTTCTTTTTTGAAAGTAGATTATTCAATTAGAAATGGCGATTTCATCACGTAAAATTAGTTTAAACATTTTTATTATAAAGGCATTCACTCTTGTAGTAAATTTATTAATAGTTAGTGTTTCTGCAAAATATTTCGGATTGTCTTTAGATAGAGATATTTGGATTATAGCCACCGCATTTATGGTCAATTTAAATAATACATTTTTTAATCCTATATCAGATGTTTTCAGGATAAAATATGTTCAAGTAAAAGAAGAAGAATCAATTCATTCAGCATTAATTAAAACAGGTTCATTATTGATCGTGTATACTGTTATGATTATTTTATTAATCATTATTTTTTTGTTTTTCGGTAAAAATATTATACAAGGCTTATTTGGTGTAGATGGCTTATTATTAAAAAAGTATTGTGTATATATTAATATTTTACTTTATAGTATTCTGTTTACACAATTTACTTCTATAGGTATTGGGATATTAAATGCCAGTAATATATTTTATATACCTGAAGTAACATCATTTTTTACTTCTCTTTGTAATTTAGCGATAATTTATTTTGGAACAAAATTTATAGGTGTGATCTCTTTATATGTAGGGCAATATTTTAATTTAATAACACTGTCTTTCGTTATAATATATTTCCTTAAAAAAAATAAATTACTACCAATTTTTAAATGGAGTAAAACCTATATATTACAAGCTAAGGTTTTCATAATATTTGGTATTCCTTTTTATTTTCCGTATGTAGTAGGTCAAATAAATTCATTAATAGAAAAAAGCTTGTCAAATAAAATGGGTATAGGTGTAATTTCAATGATTGATTATGCTCAAAAATTTACTTTATTGTTTCAAGTAGTATTTACTAGTATTATACTAACCGCAATTATTCCTCAGCTTACTAAAAATTTTTACAGAAAAGAATGGGAAGAATATTATACTTCATTCTATAATTATTTGAAGTTTATTATTTTAATAATTAGTTTTTTTGTTCCTTTATTATATTTAAACGCATATGAAGTTAATTATATATTTTTTAAAAAGGGTGAAGTGAGCATAAGTGATATAAAGCAAATTTCGCAATTAACAAAATTATATTCCATATCATTTATATCCATTTGTTTATATGTCTATATATCACCTGTAATGATTTCTCAGTTAAAAAATAAACAACAAGCTGTCTTAGGAGTTATAACCCAAATAGGAATTATTGGATTTAACTGTTTTTTTTATAAGATATATAATCAATCTACATTTCCTATTTCTATAGGGATATTTCATTTATTGATAGTTATTATAATGCTCTGTATAATATCTATTAATAATAAGAAAAAAATATTTATATATATTTTAAAATCACTGCTAATACTATCACTGCTAATAGGAATAGGAGAAATTATAAATTATTTCATTAGTTCAGATAACATATACCTATCTGTTATATTGAAAACCGGAATAATGTCAATCTTTGTTTTAGCTATTACTCCTATCTTAGGAATCAATATTATATTATATTTTAATCAACTTTTAAATATATGGAAATTAAGAATTTAACTTTAATTTTTTCACATTTAGAAAAAGAACATTTAGGTAAAGACGTATTTCTGGTTCCATATTACCTGGGTAAGGAGTTATCATGTGAAGTAAACATAGTATACCAAAAAACTAAAACAAACAAATTATTTGATAATTGTAGCTACTATAAGGGGGTGAAATTGCATTCATTAAAAAATTTATTTAGAATAGATAAATTACAAAATATATCTTTTTTAATATCTTCATTAATTTACATTATTTACAACGGTAAAAAGATTGATTTATTAATGACCTTTCATTTTCGTATAACAAGCGCAATTCTATGTTTGCTATATAAATTAGTTAATTCGAAAGGTAAATTTTATTTAAAGGTGGATGGTGGAGAGGATATTTTGGATGTAAGAAATAATTCATCATTTATTAAAAATTTTATTTATGATAAATTATTAAAAAGAGGTGATTACATATCAGTTGAAACTCATTTAGCATATAAATTATGGAATGAAAATTTAAATATTTCTGAAAAAATATTTTTGGTTGAGAATGGATTTGATGAAGAGCAATTAAGTAAATTATCAATTGATGTTATTCCCTTTATAGAAAAAGAAAATAC
The DNA here is from genome assembly GCF_001418685.1 of Apibacter mensalis. GTDB lineage: Bacteria > Bacteroidota > Bacteroidia > Flavobacteriales > Weeksellaceae > Apibacter > Apibacter mensalis. The sequence goes on along the minus strand of NZ_LIVM01000001.1, from coordinate 118,567 downwards.
ATTTATAACTGTCGGACGGTTAGGCACAGCTCAAAAAAATACATTAATGTTTTTAAAAGCTATAGAAAAAATTTCAAATTTAAAAAATTGGAAATTTTATTTTATAGGCTCTATTGAAGAAAATTTCAAAAAAGAAATTGAATTATTTTATCGGAATAATCCATTGTTAAAAAATAATGTAATATTTACTGGTCCTATTAGTGAAAAAAGAGATTTATGGGAATTTTATAATAAAGCAAAAGTTTTTGTAATGACTTCAAGATGGGAGGGGTATGCGATAGTCTTTTCGGAAGCGTATCGATTTAATAATTATATTATATCAACAATTGTAGGTGGTGCTGAGGAAGTCATTACTAGAAATAATGGTTTTGGAAAATTAATTGAACAAGAAAATGATGATGAATTAAAATCTATTTTAGAAAATATAATTAATGATAAAAATTATTTTATAAAATATCCCAATAAGGATCAATCAGATCATTCCTGGCAAAGATGTTTAAAATTATTAGTGAATAATATTAAATCAAATTAAATTGATATATAAAATTATTATAGTAAATTATCATGGGTATTCAGATACACTAGAATGTCTGGAATCTTTACTTAAATCTACACAACAAAATTTTCAATTATTTATTGTTGATAACTCATTGGAGGATGTTGATTTTGAAATGTTTATAAAATGGAGTCATAATATTCCTCTAAATATTAATACAAAGTTCCCCGAATTAGTCTTTCCAACTACTGATAAATCAATCAATGATATACTATTTATAAAAGAAGAAGAAATTGATCATTTAAAATTAATTAAGCAAAAAATTATTTTTATCAGGGCAAAAGAAAACAAAGGTTTTTCTGCAGCAAATAATATTGCTTTAAAATATCTTAAAGAGCAAGATACATTTGACTACATTTGGTTGTTAAATAACGATACTGTAGTTCCTATTGATTTTTTGCAAAATATATCTGATAAATTAAATAAATCGAGTGAAAATATCGGTATAATAGGTAATTCTTTACGTTATTATAATTATCCTGAAAAATTGCAATGTGTAGCCAATAAATATAGTAATTGGCTTGCTCACACATTTCCGTTATATGAATGCATGAATTATTCAGATATTCCTAAAAAAGAGCTATACAATTTAATCCCAATTGGAGCTTCAATGTTTATAAAAAAAGAATGTTTTAAGGAAATAGGCCTTCTCGAAGAAGATTATTTTTTGTATTTTGAAGAATGGGATTATACTTGTAGAGCTAAGAAAAAATCATGGAAATCAATAATTTTTACAGATATATATATTTATCATAAACATGGTACAACTATAGATAAAGGGAATAATGAAGGTAAAAGTAAAACTTTATTTTCAGATTATTATTTGTTAATAAATAAAATAGTATTTGCTAAGAAAAATTTAAAATTTTATCATTTACCAACGGTATATTTAAGTTTTGCACCCATCATAATAAATAGAATAAGACGTAGGCAATGGGATAGGGTAATTATGATATTTAAGATAATTTTTGGATTAAAATTTGATTTAAAATGAGCAATAAAATTATGATTTTATCTTTAGGTAGAACAGGAAGCTTACCATTATATTCTGATAATATAGTTTTACATTTTCCTGAAAAAGCTTATGATTGTTATAAATCTAAATATGCCGTTGAAGGTATTTCAATTCCTAATCAAAAATCACTAATAACATATAAATCTTCCTTAACATTTATTTTAAATACACTTTTTATACTCCCCTTTTATATTATAGTTCTTTTACCAAAAATCGTGAAAAATTACAACATTCTATATTTACCCTATTTTCATTTATGGAATTTACCCTTTATTCTATTATTTAGATTATTAGGTCGCGATGTAGTATTAACAGTTCATGATGGTATTTTACATAAAGGAGAAAATGGCTTTTTTATTCAGCAATATTCTAATTTAAATATTAGATTGAGCACTAAATTAATATATTTAACCAACTATGTTAAAGATAATGTTGAGAATACTTTAAAGATTTTTAAATCAGATATAATAGTACCTCATGGTTTAATTAAAAATACATCGCTAATTCCATCTTCTTCTAAAATAAATAGAGGAAAGAATATACTTTTTATAGGGAGAATTAGTCCATATAAAGGTGTTGAACTTTTATCTGAAGTTATTGAAGATATTAGTGATAGCATAGAAAAATGCATAATAGCTGGTAAAAGCAATTATGAATTAAAAATAAAAGATACAGAAAAATTAAAAATACAAGATAGATATTTATCAGATGTAGAAGTCGGAGAACTTTTAAATTGGGCTGATATTTTAGTTTTACCTTATTTAGAAGCAACTCAGTCAGGTGTCATTACTCTAGGAATTAATTCAGAACTACCTATGGTATGTACTAATGTAGGTGGTTTTCATGAACAATTGAATGAAGATGAGTGTATTTGGGTTGAACCTAATAAAAAATCATTAAAAAATGGCTTATTATATTTAATTCAAAATTATGCAAAACGAGATTTTTTAATTAAACAAATGCAAAAAAAGAAATCATCTCTTAGTTGGGATACTATATCATTACAAATATTTAAATTCTTAACTAATAATGAATAATCTGTTAATTACTAGAAGTAAATTTGTTTTTTACAGTTTTGCACTTTTAGCATTTATTTTGGCAATTTTTTGTAGTTATTTATTGCCTAAAAAATATTTTTCAGATGCGTTAACTATTATTAATAATCCATGGAATTTAAAAGGTTACATAGGTAGTTTTCAATTTTCTATTTTATTTTATTCAATAACATGTATGAGATGGCTGCCTTATCCAGTGGTAGCTATGATACAATATCCAATATTAATTTATATTTTATTGAAAATATGTGTTCCACCAAACTTTGATAAAATAAGGATAAATAATGTATTGATGTATTTTTCATTTTTTATTTTAGGAATTTATTTATCGATGCAATCTAAAGATTTTATCACATTTTTATTTTGTGCTTTACTTATTAAAATAATTAAGAGAAAACATCATATTATTAGAAATCGAATTTTGATATGTATATTACTTATATTATTTTCTCTGGTTTTTAGAACTTATTATTTTATAGTTTTAATTTTGTCAATTTTATTTAGTATTTTACATAAACTAAAAATTAATAATATATATGCACTTATATTGTATGGTTTATTATTTATTATTATTATAAGCTTAACATATGGAGTATTTAAAGACGGTTATATGTCGGATAAAAATAGGACAGAATTAAATGAAGCTCGCTTCGATGATCCCAATATAAAACAAGAATCTAAATCTGCAATAGTTCCACCACTTCCAACTAATACTTGGTATGGAGAAGCTATATCAATTTTATATGGTTTTGTGGTCGTTAATATACCCATAAATTCGTTTTTATCATTTTCTCCTCAAGTTATAATGTTTTCAATATGGCAATTAACCCTATTTGTAAACTTATTCATAAAATTTAAAAATAAATTGAAAGCCAATAATCAAGAAAATAATTATAACTGGGCATTTTATATTACATTTACTTTTTTTATTGTGCAAGGATTATTTGAGCCAGATTTAGGGTCTTCCATAAGGCATAAAGCAGGAATATTTCCTTTGATTTATTTTATTTTATTTTATGATGTTAAAAAATAAGAAACTTGAAAATATAAATTTTATTTTTTTATTATTAATTTTAAGTACAATAATATTTAGGTCAATTTGTACAATTATAATTATATTATATGTCGTATTCCAGATTTTAGTTTATAGTAAAGTAAAATTTGAATTTAAACTCAATTGGTTAATAATTATCTTGTCAATGCCTTTTCTGATTGAAGTTTTAATGTTTTGGAATAATGATTACAATTATTATGGATTAAAATCTTTGGAAAAAAAAATAATTTATTTGTTTTTACCTTTTTTTGCCCTTTCTTCTCTTATTAAAATAGATGTTTTTAAATTAATAAATTATTGGACAAAAATAATGTGCATAATTTTAATTTGCTTTTTAATTAGGTATGTTCTTTTTTATAAAGATAATTTAACAAATTATTTAAATGGAATTGATGTATGGGATATGGGATATAGTTTTGCGAGATCTATAGATAATAATCATGCGCCGGCGCTTAATCTAATAGTGTCTTTTTGTTGTGTAAGTGCTTTATATATTTTTTATAATATAAACCCAAAAAATTGTTATGAAAAAATCCTTAATTTCATTACCTATGTTATTTTATTGTGTTTTGTTTTTATAATTAATACCAGAATAGCTGTTTGCTGCTCAGTATTAGGTTCAATTTTTATAACCTTATATAGATTTAAATCTTCATTTACAATAAAACAGACAGTATTAATTACATCCTTAATTATTATATTCACAGTTATATTTATAAGCATTTTTCCCTATACTATAAAGAAATACACAACTGTTTCATTTGGAAATATGGATAAAATTGGTAAGCTTGATGAGATTGAAAATCCTGAAGGTGAAATTTATAATTCGTTAGTTACAAGATTAAGTATTTGGAAATCAGCTATTGATCTATCTAAAAGAAATATTTGGCTTGGGGTAGGAGCCTCTGATGGAAAAAGAAAATTATTTGATTACTACTACGAATCAGATCAAATGTTTTTATTTAAATATAAGTTTCCGATTCACAATCAATATTTAGACTATTTAGTTAGATTTGGGATTATAGGTTTAGTGATATTAATAGTATTTATGGCATCACCTCTTTATATAGGGTTTAAATTACATAATTCGTTAATAATCTTTTATTCTATATCCTTTATAATATCTAATATTACAGATGATTTTTTAATACGATTTGATGGAATAGTATTTAGCTGTATCTTCACTAGTCTATTTGGATATCTTTATTTAAGCAATCCAAATAAATATTCTTTAGAATAGTAAAATTTTTATTTAAATCAAAGTGTTCCATGCATCTTTTAAGTCCAGCTTTTCCCATTTGATCCCGTGTTGAAGTATCTTTTAGAATTTCTATATATTCTTGAATATCATTTTCGTTAGTAAATAAGAACCCGGTTTTTCCATGTAATACAATGTCCTTGTTTCCTTCTATGTTGGTTGCAAGTATAGGTTTTTGAAAAGTCATAGCTTCTAATGGAGCTATAGGTAAACCCTCCCAAAGTGAAGTTTGAATGTAAATATCCAATTGATTTAAATAGGTAAATATTTCTTCTCTATTAAGCCAACCAGTTATAGTTATATTAGGTGCAGAAATTGTTTTTCGTAATTCGCCATCACCAATCCAAATAAAATTAAGATTTGGATTATTTAATGCAATTTTATTAAATAACCAAGGATTTTTTATATAAGAAATTCTACCAACTATACCTATAGTTATGCATTGGTTATAAACTTTAGAAGGCTTAAATTTATTTAATATATATTCAATATTAATTCCATTTCTTACCAATAAGGCCTTACCCATTTTTTTTCCATATTCAAATTCACTATCTCCACAAGCAATTGTAATACCTCCTAAAAATTTGGTAGTAAATTTTTCTATATAATAATAAAATTGTTTTTTTATAAAAGAAATATCCTTTCGTAAAAAAGAATAACCATGAGGCGTATAAAAAACGATAGCTTTATTATAAAATAATGAAACAATTTTACCTAATATACCAGCTTTAGAAGAATGTAGGTGAATAATTTGTGGTTGTAAAGATTTGCAAAGTTTTGTTAACTCATATATACTTTTAAAATCTTTTAATGAAATTTCTTTATTCATATCTGATTCTATTAGTGTAACTCCGTTTGACAACTCTTTTTTTAAGTCTAAATTGGAAACTTCAGGACGTTTAGAACTATAAGCAATAGTAGTATCAAAAATCATATTATATTTTCCAAAAAAAATTGATAAATCTTTAATATAAGTATATACACCTCCACCCAGAGCTTCAACTATATGTAAAACTTTAATTTTTTCTATCATTAAATATTTTTTTTAAAATTTTTACGTTTACTATCTTAATATTAATATGGACTAAAAATAGAAAAAATAAAAAATATTTATTAAAGAAAAAATGATTATTTTTATTGAATGTAAAATTATTTTTTATTTTATGTAAATTTAAGGATGTATGAGGTATACTCGATATTCAAAAAATAGCTATATTTTGCAATTAATACTCGATTTAGTTTTTATAATCATCTTATTCTTTCATTATTTAAAAATCCAATATCATCATTTAGGTATCCACGTAGTATCATTTAATGGATTGTTAGATGCTCACTATAAAGTTTTAATATTATTTTTAATGAGTTGGTATTTTATTTCATTGAAAACACATCTCTATGAGATAAAAAGAAATACAGGTATTGGTTTAATTTTAAAGAATAATTTATATCAAATAGTTATTTTTAGTATCATAGCCTTTGCTGTTTCGGGTATAAAAAAAGATGATTTATTTTCAAATAGGGTAACCCTATTTTTTTTAATAACTCTTTTTTTATTTACATTTTTAACCAGAGCTGTTCTTTTTCTGTTTTTAAAAATATATAGAAGTTTAGGAGGTAACTATAGACGAGTTATTTTTGTTGATGAAAATAAAAATACTCATTCTTTTATCAAATTTTTATCCAAAAGAAAAGATTATGGATATATAAATTGTGGAAATTTTTTATCAAATGTTCAAGATGATATAAAGAAAAATATATATGAATTTGATTTAATTAAGCTAAAGTATTTTATATTAGAAGAAGAAATACAAATTATATTTTTTTCTTTAAATGGAAAACTACCTCACGATGTTCATGATGAACTGGTAATATTAGCACAAAAACTCCACATTGAAATCAGATTTATTCCAAGCACAGTATATGATTCATTTTATAGTTTAACTTTAGAATATTATGATACATTTCCAATATTGTTATTTAAAAAATTCCCCTTAGATGATAGTTGGAACCAGATTTTAAAAAGAATCTTTGATATATTATTTTCATTATTTGTAATCGTTTTTATCCTAAGTTGGTTATATCCACTTATAAGCGTAGCTATTTTGCTTGATTCAGGCAAGCCGGTTTTATATCTTCAAAAAAGAGTTGGATTTGGAGGTAAAATATTCCACTGTTATAAATTCAGAACGATGAAAAACAGTAAAGATAATGATATTAAAGCTACTGTAAAAGGTGATTCAAGAATTACCAAATTAGGTGGTATATTACGTAAATCTAGCTTAGATGAAATGCCTCAGTTTTTTAATGTTTTAAAAGGTAATATGTCTGTTGTTGGGCCCAGGCCTCATATGGTAGTTCAAGATAACTATTACAATGATCATTTATTGAAATACAGTCTTAGACATTATGTTAAACCTGGAATTACCGGTTTAGCTCAAGTTAAAGGTTTTAGAGGAGAAATAAACTCTAAGGAAGATATGCAGAAAAGGATAATTGCAGATGTATATTATGTTAGAAAATGGTCTTTTCTTTTAGATATAATAATTATCTTGGGTACTGTATTTAAAACTGTAGGGGGAGATAAGAAAGCTATTTAAATATAATATTATAATAAAATAGCATTTTAAATTGGTAATTTATTTTAATAAAATATCTAAATTTGTGATATTTGAAGACAGTTAGTAAAATATTTGTTTTTTTTGCTACTTTAGTGATTGTAGTACATTCCTTTGTGCCCCATCAACATAAGGTAAGATTTGAAATTGCTCTTCACGAATGTTTTTTAACTGAATCTAAAAATAATCATTCAACCCATATATTTGAGAAGCTTGAGGATATTATTAAACATATAAATTTAGGAGAAAAAAATTTAGACGAATTTAAATTATCAATTACTAATTATGAATTTTCTCAGAATTTAATTTATATAATTTCGGAATTTTTATCAAATATTAATTTTCAATTATGGAATTTGGTAAAAAAAGATTCTAATTATTACTATATCTTTTCTAAAATCTCATCAGAGAATTATTTAGGGAGTGGTTTGAGGGCTCCTCCTCTATAAAAAGTTAAAGAATACCACTATATTATAATTTACGGAAATAATCAAATTAATTAACTATTTTATACTCCGTAAATAAAATTATTACTCGTATAAAATAATTAATTTTCATTTATACTTAGTTGTTATTTACGTTAATAATAGCTCTTTAATTTAACTTTTAAGAAAGTCCATAACAAAGAGTTTAACTATACATTTCTATTCGTAATTCATAAAAATATAATCATGTTTCAAACTATAATTGAGTTATCAATAAAATATAAATTATTGGTTGCATTGGGTGTTATCATGTTGCTGGTGGGAGGTTTCAATTCTCTTCAACATATTAGCATAGACGCTACTCCGGATATAACCAATAATCAGGTTCAGGTAGTAACCACTTCACCAACTTTAGCACCACAGGAAGTCGAGCAATTAATAACCATACCCTTGGAGTCAGAATTAAGAAATATTCCGGGGGTTATGGAAGTACGATCCATTTCGAGATTCGGTTTATCTATTATTACAATAGTATTTAAAGAAAGCATACCCATTATACAGGCTAGACAGTTGGTTAAAGAACAGTTAGATATCGCTAAAAGTGATATTCCAAGTGGAATAGGAGAACCGCAATTAATGCCAATAACCACAGGATTAGGTGAAATTTGCCAATATATAATTAAAGTTGATTCTGGATATGAATCCACTTATACTATAGAAGAATTAAGGACAATTCAAGATTGGATAATTAAAAAACAGCTTAATGGAATCGAAGGGATTATAGAAATTTCAAGTTTTGGAGGAAAAGTAAAAGAATATGAAGTTGCTGTAAATCCTATTTCATTACAAAATTATCATATTACTTTAGAAGAAGTTTATAATGCATTAGAGAAAAATAATCAAAATTCAGGGTCAGGTTATATTCAACAAAAACAACATTTATTTTATATCCGAACAGAAGGAAGGCTAAAAAATTTTCAAGATATTGAGAATACTGTTGTTGCAGTAAAAGAACAAGTACCAATAAAAATTTCAGATATAGCAAAAGTAAAATATGCTTCAGCTCAAAGATTTGGAGCTATGACTATGGATGGAAAGGGCGAAGTGGTTGGAGGAATCACATTAATGTTAAAAGGGGAAAATTCTTATAAAACAGTTCACAATGTGAAAGAAAGAATTAATAAAATAAAAAAGACATTACCGAAGGGATTAGATATATATATCTATTTGGATAGAGCCAATCTCATTGAAAAAACCATCTCGACTGTTAAAAAGAATCTAATGGAAGGAGGGATTATAGTAATTTTTGTGGTAATTATCTTATTAGGGAATATAAGGGCAGGGCTAATTGTAGCGTCAATTATTCCTCTTTCCTTATTATTTGCTCTGATAATGATGGACCTATTAGGAATTTCTGCAAATTTACTTTCATTAGGGGCTATAGATTTTGGAATTGTCGTGGATGGGGCAATTATAATAGTGGAATCGGTCATTTATGTTTTACATACAAAATATTTAGGAAGAAATCTTACTCAAAAACAATTAGATGAAGTAGTATCTAAAACGGCAGGAGAAATATATAAATCAGCAGCTTTTGGAATCATTATTATCATACTGGTTTTTATTCCGATTATGACTTTAAAAGGAATAGAAGGTAAAATGTTTAGACCCATGGCTATCGTCATTAGTTTTGCCATTGTAGGAGCACTTATACTTTCTTTGACCTATGTACCTGTGTTAACTAGCATTTTTCTCAGTAAGAATATTGAAAACAAAGCAACTTTTGCAGATAAAATTATAAATAAGCTAAAGTCAATTTATCTGCCTGTTTTGGAAAAAGTATTGCAAATACCCTATATCCTGATTGGATGCGTTTTTTTAATCTGGCTTTTATTCGTATTTGTTTTTGCTAATATGGGGGCTGAATTTGTTCCGACCTTGAAAGAAGGAAATATAGCGATGCAGATGACCATTCAGCCCGGAAGCTCATTAGAGGAAAGTATACGTACCACAACAAAGGTTGAAAAGATAATTAAAAATAACTTTCCGGAAGTACTGCATGTAATTTCAAAAATAGGAACAGCTGAGGTTCCAACGGATCCTATGGGAATAGAAGATTCAGATATTATGATTGTTTTAAAAGAGAAAGATCAATGGGTATCAGCAAAAACACAAGAGGAATTAGTGGCTAGAATAAAAGAAAAAATATCGGCAATACTTGGAGCAACTTTTGAATTTTCTCAGCCCATACAGTTAAGATTTAATGAGCTGATGACCGGAGCAAAGTCAGAGGTAGTAATTAAAATTTTTGGAGAAGATTCAGGAGAATTAAAAAAGTTAGCAGATCGATCCGCTAAGATTATAAAAAAAATAGATGGAGCAGTAGATGTAAAAGTAGAGCAAACCGAAGGATTAAAACAAATGAAAATAAGTTATGATAGGAATAAATTGGCACAATACGGATTAGATATTAACACATTAAATCAGGTTATAAAATCTTCAATAGCAGGTTTAAAGGCAGGAGTTATAGTAGAAGGTGAACGCCGTTTTGATTTGGTGGTACGATTAGATGAAAAATATAGAAAAAGTTTGAATTTAGAACAATTATATATACGTACGGCTGCTCATAATCTGATTCCTATTTCTGAAGTGGCATCCGTGAATTTTGAAACAGGACCAATGATGATTTCTAGAGAGCAAGCTCAAAGGAAAATACATATTAATGTAAATGTACGAAATTCAGATATAGCCACCTTGGTACAAAAAATTCAATCAAAATTAGAAGAAAATGTGAAATTACCACCAGGATATACTATTGAATATGGAGGAGCCTTTAAAAACCTTAAAGAAGCTACCTCTCAATTGAGCATCGCAGTTCCCATAGCTTTATTGATTATAATGGTATTATTATATGCAACTTTCAAAAGCTTTAAATATGCATTATTAATTTTTACATCAGTGCCCTTAGCCTCCATAGGAGGAGTTATTGCCTTGTGGATTCGAGGATTGCCATTCAGCATTTCAGCAGGAGTAGGTTTTATTGCTCTTTTCGGTGTTGCTGTATTAAACGGAATAGTTTTGGTAAGCGAATTAAATAGATTAAAAAAATCGGGTAAACATACTTCTCTCAAGGAAATAATAAAAAAAGGAGGAATAAACCGTTTACGTCCGGTAGTTATGACAGCGGTGGTAGCAACCTTAGGCTTTTTTCCTATGGCTTTGTCAACTTCAAATGGAGCTGAAGTACAAAGACCTTTGGCCATAGTTGTTATCGGAGGTCTTATAACATCTACTTTATTAACCCTATTGGTGGTTCCGGTCCTATATTATGTATTTGAAAATAAAAATTTTAAGAAGAATAAAAACCCGAAAATAATTATAATACTAATAATTTTCTTGGGGAGTATTTGTTCTGTTAGCGCACAAAAAAAAGTTTCTCTTTCCAATCTTATTGAACGAGCTTACCAAGAGAATAGGGAACTTAAATCAAGTGAATTACAAATTCAGAAAGAAAAGTTGGAAAAAAAATATGCCTATACTCTCAATTCTACTTCTATGACCATAGGATACGGACAATTTAACAATAGCAAAGCAGATTATCAGTGGGAGGTAACACAAAATTTAGGAAATATATTTTCACAAACTAAAAAAAAGAGTCTTGTTGATAGCCATTTAGAATGGCTTACTGCTAAATCATCTTTACAAAAACATATAATTGCCTTTCAATTAGATAAATTATATAATCAATGGATTTACTTGTTAGAAAAGAAAAATTTATTAATGCAAATAGATTCCATATACCAAGAAGGATTAAAAAAAGCTGAATTAAAATATATAAAAGGAGAGACGGATTATATGGAAAAACAATTTTTTAAGGCGGAATTAGAACAAATAATTCAACTAAAAGCAATAAATGAACAAGAAAATATGGAGGTTGAAAACAAAATATACTCTTTATGTGGAATAAGTGCAGATAATAATCTTTTACCACTCAATCAATTTAATAAATTAGAACTGAAAATCTTATCGGATAGTTTAGATTTTATATATCTTAATGAGTTAGATAAAGAACTGGAAGTTAGTAATAAAATCTTAGTTTTAGAAAAAGCCAAACGATTACCTGAGTTTTCCATAGGCGGGCTAATGCAAAGCATAGAACACAGCTACAGTTATTACGCGGGAGTCATCAGTTTAAGTATTCCTATATTTAATAATGAATACAAAAAACTTAAAGAACAGACTCTTCTTGAAAAGAAAAATGTTGATTATAAAAGAAAGGAAACTATACGAAATTTAAATTTGAAAATCAAACAACTAAGAAACCGGAAAAATTTTTTAGATAAGGAATTAAGCATTTTTGGTTTTTCCCATTCAGAAGAATTGCAAAAAATGATAAAAATAGCGACGATTAAATATCGATATGGGGAAATTGACTATTTACAATATTGCAGTATATTAAAAACATCTATAGATGCTCATACAACCTATTTAGATTTAGTAAATAATTACAATCAAACCCTAATTGAGCTGAACTATTTAACCCAACCCAATTAATTTATTTATTATGAAAATAACGATCTACATAAACCTGCTCTCTATTGTACTGATATTTTATTATTCCTGTTCTTCGAAAAATAAAGAAAATTTTATTGAAAATGAGTCCCAAGCACAATCAGCCCTTACCTTAAATGAGGAACAAATCAAAACCAATGGTATTAAATTCGGTAAAGCCAAGTTACGTGCTATGGAATTTAAAATTATGGTTACCGGGATTATTCATGCCTTACCCCAAAATAAGGCATCTGTACATAGTAAAGTAGAAGGATTCATTGGAAAAATAAATTATATATCCGGAGATTATGTTCGCAAAGGACAAGTATTAGCAACTGTAAGTAATCCATCATTTATTATTTTACAGAAACAATTTTTAGAAAGTTATTATAACATGAATTTGGCTTATAAAGATTATCTACGAAAGAAAGCCTTATTAGAAAGTGATGCAATTAGTAGAAAATCTTATGAACAATCATTAGCTCTATATCAAGTTTCAACTGCAGAATATGAAAGCCATAAATCAGAATTACAATTACTGGGATTTACACCCAATACTATAATTAAAACAGGAAAAATTAATCCGGAATTGAAAATTATAAGTCCTTTAAACGGCTTTATACAAGCGAAGGAAATTTCTCCCGGTAAACAAATAACTACTATGGATGAGCTTTTCTTAATAATCAATCAGGATAAAATTTATGTTGAATTAAATGTTCCATCAAAATATGCTTCAACTCTCTATATAGGGCAGAAAATTGAATTTACATGGCCCGATATTAAAGATACTATAAAAGGAGTCCTTCATAACATAGGAAAAGTAACTAATACAGAAAATAACACCATACAAGTTCATGCAGATATTCAAACAAAATTACCTGCTACTAATTTTTATGAGAATAGATTTGTAAATGCTTATATAATCAGTGAAAACAGTGAGGTACTGACAGTGCCAAAAGAGGCTGTTTATGAAGAAGAAGGTAAAAATTATGTATATAGTAAAAAAGGAGATCAAGTAGAACGTAAAGAAATAATAACAGGAATCTCAAATACTAATTATGTAGAAGTAAAAAATTTAGACCCTAATCAAGAGATTGTAATTTGCGGGGCTTATTATTTACAATCAGGAGAAATGGAGCCAGGACATAACCATTAATTAGAAGAGTAAGTAAACTTAATGATTTGATAAATTAATTTTTTATAATTTACAATATATCGGGGAATATAGATCCAAATTTATATTAAATAACTCCTATTCAACATAAAATCATGGAATTAGTGTTCCATGATTTTTACTTGCAGGTTAGTCTAAATAAAATTTTGCTTAAATGGGTGTTTATTAAACATTTAAGTTTCTTTTATGATTTAAAATTTCATTGAAAATAGCAGTATTTTTAACTTTGTTATATATGAATGAACAAATTATCAATAAACTCGCAATTTTGGCAGAATCAGCTAAATATGATGTTTCTTGTTCCTCAAGCGGAGTTGGACGAAAGAGTAAAGTTGGGGGTATAGGATCAACTTCATCTTCAGGAATTTGTCATACATTTACTGAAGATGGACGGTGTGTTTCCTTACTAAAAATAATGATGACCAATTATTGCATGTACGACTGTGCTTATTGTATCAGTCGTAAAAGCAATGATATTAAACGAGCATCTTTTAGTGTTAAGGAATTGGTAGAGTTAACCCTGGAATTTTATAAAAGGAATTATATAGAAGGTTTGTTTCTAAGCTCTGGAATAGTTAAAAATCCTGATCACACTATGGAAAGAATGATACGGGTAATTAAAGAACTCCGCACAGTGCATAGATATAATGGATATATCCACATGAAAAGCATACCGGGTGCCAGTAAAGAATTAGTTACTCAAGCAGGATTGTATGCGGATAGGCTCAGTGTAAACATCGAAATTCCAACAGAAAAAAATCTTAAATTTTTAGCTCCCGAAAAAGATCATAAGAGTGTATTTGCACCTATGAAGTACATTCAAAACGGGGTTTTAGAATATAAAGAAGAAAAGAAAAAATATAAATCCATCCCTAGATTCACCCCTGCAGGGCAAAGTACACAAATGATTATTGGTGCAACTAATGAAACTGATCAGGATATTTTGAAGGTTTCTTCGCTTTTATATATGCAGTCAAGTATGAGAAGGGTGTATTATTCGGGATTTATACCGGTTAATCCTTATGACAACAGGCTACCCGTATTGCAACAAGCTCCTTTGGTCAGAGAAAATCGATTATATCAAGCCGATTGGCTGATGAGGTTTTATCAATTTACGGCTGATGAAATAATTGATGATAAAAACCCCAATCTTGATTTGGAAGTAGATCCAAAATTAGCATGGGCACTACGCCATCCCGAAATGTTTCCCATAGATGTAAATTCAGCAGAATATAGACAAATATTACGTGTTCCCGGCATAGGAGTTAAATCGGCTAAATTGATAATGGCTTCTCGTAGGTTTGGTAAATTAGATATGTATCAACTAAAAAAAATCGGTGTTATCATAAAAAGAGCTCAATATTTTATTACATGTAGAGATTCCTTTGGAATAACAATTAATGAAATTAAGCCCGAATATTTAAAGAAAATACTTATAAGTAAAAAGCACAATACAAAAAATTCTAATCAAATTTCTTTGTTATTTCCCTAATAAGCAATAAAAAGTGATGATTATATTTTCTTACGATAAAACGTTAGATGGGCTTTTATGTGTAATTTATGAAGCATACCAAAGAAAAATATTTCCTGAAATGTTAATTCAATCGGGGGAAATACCCCCACTATTTGTTGATCAATTATTGGAAATACAGACACGAGATGAAATTGTTTCGAAAACTTGGGGTTATTTGGAAAAAAAAATGCCTAAAGAATCGATCAATATGATGCATGCTGTTTGGTTATCAGAGCAAAACGAAAGAGATTGGTTACTATATAAGTATATAAAAAAAGCCATAGACAGTAGATTTACCGGTCACACCGATTTTAGAGATGAGGTAGTTATAAGTATTAATGATTTAGCAAAAAAAGTATATAAAGAAGGCTACAATTGGAAACAATTTGTGAGGTTTAAGAAGTCGAAAGACGGAATCTATTTTGCTCCGGTTTATCCTATTTATAATAGTTTACCTCTTGCTATTCCCCATTTTAAAAATAGATTTTCTTCCCAGCCTTGGATTATTTATGATTTAAATCGCGATTATGGATTTTATTACGATACAAAGAAAGTGATCCAAATGACCTTGGAAAGAGATAATGAATATTTTAATTCGAAAAAAATTAATGAAAATTTATTAGATCCTAAAGAAATCCTTTTTCAAGAATCATGGAAAAAATACTATCAAGCTCTAACTATAAAAGAGAGAATTAACCTAAAACAACAAAAACAGCATATGCCTAAACGGTATTGGCAATACCTTACGGAGATGCAATAAGTATAAAGAATAATATTTAAATTTACCTATATTTATTATTTCAAAATTATTAATAATAAAATTATTTTTTTCTTAATTTTTTCAATTTATTTAACCAAATATTCTGTAGATTTATAAACATTAATGACTTTCCTTTTTCTTCCTTTTTGAAATTGAATAGGGTGGTTTCCAATTTCTTAGAACATTCATGGGGTGAATAGAAAGTAGCGTTATATTTTACAGAAAGAATCATATATTTAATTTCATTTCTGAAAATATAAATAGATCCGGATAAATAGAAAACAAATAATATAATATCCTATAATTATCCTAGCCATAAATATATATCATTAATTTAATACCTTAAATTAAAGTTTTTATATCTAGTACTAATTTAAAGCAAAAAAACTACCTGCTAAGCAGATAGTTTTATAGTTAAACTAAAAGTTATTTTAAAAAAAAATTAGAATTTGTATGAAAGTTGAAGTTTATAGTTTCTAGGATCGATTTGATTTATAAAACCTCCTCTATAATAGGAAGTATAACCAATTTTGTCAAATATATTATTAAAGAATAATTTTAAACCAACTTGTTTATATGTATACCCCAATTGAGCATTAACCGTTGTATAATCCGGCATATTAAACGGTTTGATACCCGGAGTAGTCCCGTGTCCATCAGTTCTTAGGTTTGAACTGTAGTCATTAATCGGACGATCACCAACATAATAAATTCCTACTCCCAAAACAAGATTTTTTAATGTTCCTTTATTAAATAAATATTGTACCCATCCGTTGGCTGTGGTATAAGGAGCATTCATAGGCCTGGAACCGTTTACATAAGCAACACTGTTTTTGTATTGAACATCTGAATAAGAATATCCTAAAATTATTTGTAAATTTTCCAGAATATGTCCATTTGCTTCAATCTCAACACCGTTTCTTCTTAGATCACCTGCTTTAGTGAAAAATCCTGTTCCCACTCCATTTTCATATATCTGATAAGAAATATCATTATTTTTTATAAAGTAATACGTAACGTTGAAATCCAATTTTTTATTAAACCAATCGGATTTTACACCTACTTCAAATTGATTGGTAACCGAAGATCCTATAGTACCTCCATCTTGAGTAGGATTACTTGCTGAACGTAAATTGGTTGTAGTAGCATAATTTCCAAAAAGACTTATATTTTTCAAAGGATTAACCATAATTCCTATAAAAGGGTCCCATGCTTCATTAGCAGCTCCCACATTTGGTTTTTTAGCATCTTGACTAAAACGCAATCCAACATTAGCTCTAATATATTCATTAATTTCAACTGCATCCTGGATCATTATCCCAAAAACTTCAGATTCGCTTGAACTGGTTAAAGCTATTGCATCAAAAGAAGACTTATTAATTCCTTTGGGTAATACATTAGGGATCTTATCAAAAATATTTATTACATCTATATTTATTGATCTATCAATAGCCGGAAGTCCTGTTTTAGGATCAACGATTACTTTTCCGTATTTATCCTTTCTGTATTTTCCATGAGTGATGTTATTCGTATTATTAATTTTATAATCAAATCCTGTTTGGAAAGTATGTTTAATCTTACCGGTATATAAATTTTTTCCGATTAAGTCAATTTGTATTACCTTGTTTTTATCTTCACCTTCAGACCAAGTTAAGGTTCTTGAACGTCTTGTGAAATCGGAAACTTTTTTACCTGTAACTTCATCTACATAGGTATAAGGACTAGCCAAAGAGCCTAATCCATAAGATTCTTCATTGTTTATTGAGGCTGCATATAAAGCGCGTAAGCTTAAAACACCATTTAATTTTCGAATAAATTTAGCGCTGTATGTGGTAGTCTTAGTATTTTTATTATCTGTTGCCCAACCATAAAATTTGTGTGTAGTATCTAATAAATTATTTCTATCAGAATCGGTTGAATTTACAGTACCTCTGTCCGGAGTAATATTATTATTAATATAATCCAATTCAAGAGTAACAGTTGTTTTGTCATCAGGTCTCCATTCAAAGGATGGATTTACATAAACCCTATTATTATCTACCCTGGGTTTATAGCTGTCCGCTCTTTGATAAGCTCCATTTAAACGAAACGCAGCAGTACCCTTTTTATCTAATACGGTTTGATAGTCAAAAGTCGGTCTGAATAATCCCCAGCTTCCGGTTTCGATAGCAACATTTCCTCCGGTCAAAAATAATGGGGTCTTAGTTACTACATTGATCACTCCTCCCGGACTTCCCAATCCATTTCCAATACCTTGAGTTATAGCCGCTGAACCCCGTAAAACTTGAATATTCGATACTCCCTGCATGTCGGTTAATAGAGAAGCAGATCGAAAATCTGAATCGACCTGTACCCCGTTTTTCAAAACAGGAGTTCCACGATATCCTCTGATAGACATACTTTCAGAGGCACCGCCATAAGTTCCGAATAAATTAACTCCCGGTACGTTTCTAACAGCATCGGTGATAGTAAGAGCTCCCTGTTCGTCAATAATTTCACTTGAAATCACAGAGATATTCTGAGGTAATTCTCTTGGAGCAACCGGTAAACGTGTAATCATATCTAAACCATGTATTTGCTTAGTTCCATATATAGTAACGTCATCAATATCTCCTTTTCCATATAAAGTTATGTTTATTTCTTTAACTTCATCAGGTTTAAGAATAATAGATTCTTTATAATCATTGAATTTAGGAGAAGAAACAATCAGCGTATGAAATCCTTCACTTAATTCCGATATTTCAAAAAATCCGGATTGATTGTTAATCTCAAAAATTTTTTCACCGTCAATGTAGATGATTGCTTTTTTAACAGGCTTGCCTTCTACGTCAAATAAATATCCTTTAATCCCTGATATATTTTGTGCTAATAGAAGCTGTCCTAAACATAAAAGAACAAAAACTATGTATGTTTTTTTCATAATATTTTTATTTTTAGGCAAATATAATTTTAATTTAGACCAATTACAAATAATGTGCATATTTTATTTTATCTTTTTTATTATATAGTTCAAATACAGCATTATAAGTTTATTTTCAGGGTGTATTATTTATAAATTCACTAATGAATAATTGGGTGATGTTTACAGGGTTAAATAGAGATCAACTCTAAAAAATATATTAACTTTGCAATCTAAATCAGAAAGTAGAATAAATTAGAAAGGATGAGTTTACCAGTAGATTATGTCCCTGTGCTTATACAGGTTGCAGTTGCTTTGGGTTTCAGTATACTAGCACTGGTCGGTTCAGCAATGTTAGGATCGAGAGTACACGGAAAAGTAAAGGATGACACCTTTGAGTGCGGGATAGCTTATGAAGGAGATGCCCGTTCGCCTTTTTCAGTTAAGTATTTTTTAACAGCAATATTATTTGTACTGTTTGATATTGAAATAATCTTTTTTTATCCGTATGCGTTGAATATCAGGGATTTTGGAGTTGAAGGCTTTTTAGCAGTATTAACCTTTATTTCTGTTTTTCTATTGGGATTTGTATATGTTGTTAAAAAAGGAGCTTTAGATTGGGAGAAATAGTAATAAAATCTCTATTTTAAATATTTTTAAAAAAAGACATGGCAGAAAAAAAAGTTAAGATTGTTGATGCTCCTGAAGGAGTAAGTGGGCCCGGATATTTTGCCGGAAGTTTTGATAAAATTATAGGATTGGCAAGGTCATACTCTTTGTGGCCGTTACCGTTTGCCACGTCTTGTTGCGGTATTGAATTTATGGCTATCCAAGCTGCCAATTATGATTTATCACGTTTTGGAGCAGAAAATATGTGCTTTTCACCAAGACAAGCAGATCTTTTAATGGTATGCGGAACGATTTCCAAAAAATTAGCTCCGGTATTAAAACGGGTTTATACTCAAATGGCAGAGCCCAAATGGGTGATGGCAGTGGGAGCCTGTGCTTCCAGCGGTGGAATTTTTGATACCTATTCTGTGTTACAAGGAATTGATAAAGTTATACCTGTAGATGTATATGTGCCCGGTTGTCCTCCCAGGCCAGAACAAATCATTGAGGGTTTTATGCAGATACAAGAAATAGCTAGAAATGAAAGTTTAAGACGCAGAGAATCTGCAGAATATAAAGAGTTGTTAAAATCATATGAAATATCTTAATTATGGAAGGAAAAATTATAGATAATCAAATGGTATTACAACTCATAACGGATGAGTTCGGTGATGGTATTATAAGGGCTTATGAACCGGATGGAATACTTACCCTTGAAATAAAAAAAGATATTGTACTTAGTTTATTAAAATTTATTAAAAATCATGATATTAAAATTGATTTTTTAACAGATGTATGTGGAATACATTATCCTAATAATAAAGGTTTCGAATTAGGGGTTATTTATCATCTACATAGTTTTATAAATAATTTTAGAATAAGAATTAAAGCATATTTTTCAATAAATAATCCTGAAATTGATTCAATTACCTCTATTTATTCTGCAGCTAACTGGCAGGAAAGAGAGACTTTTGATTTTTACGGAATAGTATTTAAAGGGCATCCCAACCTTACAAGAATATTAAACAGTGATGACATGGACTATCATCCTCTTTTAAAACAATATACGCTCGAAGATACTACTCGTACTGATAAGAACGATGCCATGTTCGGTAGATAATAAGTAAAATAAATAAGTTAGAATAAAAAAATGTCTGAACAAAAAAATATTAGTGATTTGATAGATTCATCAAATTCGGTGGACAAATACATGGTGAGGGAACAAGTTGATGGAGAATTACAAAAAATAAATTTAGGACCTACACACCCATCGACACACGGTATATTTGAAAATAAAATATTGATGGATGGAGAAAGGATTGTTTCAGCAAAATCCACAGTTGGATATATCCACCGTGCATTTGAAAAAATATCCGAAAGAAGAACTTATTCGCAAATTACTACCTTAACCGATAGACTTAATTATTGTTCATCACCTATCAATAACATGGGATGGCATATGACGATGGAAAAATTTTTGGGCATAAAAGTTACCAAAAGAATTGATTATATGCGTATCATTATCATGGAGTTGGCAAGAATTGCAGACCATTTAGTGTGCGATTCAGTAATGGGGGTTGATACAGGAGCTCTAACCGGATTTACTTATGTTTTTCAGGATAGAGAAAAAATATATGACTTGTATGAACAGGTTTGCGGAGCTCGAATGACTACTAACATAGGTAGAATAGGAGGATTTGAACGAGATTTTAGCCCTAAATTCCATCAATTGATTAAAGAATTTATTGCCGAATTTCCAAAAAGACTTGAAGAATTTGCTAATTTATTGGAAAGAAACAGAATCTTTATGGATCGTACGATCGGTGTAGGAGGAATCTCAGCAGAAAGAGCATTAAATTATGGATTCACAGGACCTAATTTACGAGCAGCAGGAGTTGATTATGATGTAAGAGTAATGAGTCCATATTCTTCTTATGATGACTTTGATTTTATTATTCCCATTGGAACTTCAGGAGATGCTTACGATCGATTTATGGTGCGTTTGCAAGAAATGAGAGAAAGTTTCAAATTGGTTAAAAATGCCTACGAAAATTTACCTGAGGGTAATTATCATGTAGATGTGCCTGAATATTATCTTCCGGATAAGCCGGATGTCTATACCAATATGGAAGCACTTATTTATCATTTTAAAATCATTATGGGAGAAACCGATATACCAACCGGTGAAGTTTTTCACTCTGTAGAAGGAGGAAATGGTGAATTAGGATTTTATATGGTTAGCGATGGCGGAAGAAGTCCTTACAGGTTACATTTTAGAAGACCTTGTTTTATATATTATCAAGCCTATCCGGAATTAATTAAAGATCAAATGTTATCGGATGCAATCATAACTTTAGGAAGCTTAAATGTCATTGCAGGAGAATTAGATGCATAAAGGTTACGAAACATAAATAATTGGTATAAAATACAGAAACTCTCATTATTGAGAGTTTTTTTTACACTTAAAAAGAACAATACTAAGAAAATAAAGGAAGATTAGAATTCATAAATTACAGAATATCAATAATGAACCTTAATATAGTTAAGGAAAATTGTTCGATAGAATTCACTATCTTTATTAATAGGAATAAACATATAAATAATCATATGGTCAGAATCTAATTTGTATAAATAAAAACTGTCTTTAATAGGATTATATTCCGATTTGATACAAGTTTTAGGGAGTTTATCAGTCTCATTCTTTGGAAAAAGAATTTTGGAAAGCTCAGAAATAGATTCAGTCATTAAAAGACCACTTTTTTTATCGAATGCGAAACATCCTGTGTAACTATCATTAGTTGAAAATGGCTTTTTAATAAATAAGTGAGTAAGATAATTGAATTCTAAAGTTTCATTAATTTCATAATTAATCCACTGATCGAAATTTTTTCCAGAGTAATCCGAAACAGATTTTAAAGTCCATGCACCATGTAAATCTTTTATATTAAACTTTTTTTGCGTTCTTTTTTTTAAATATTGTAAAACATCTTCGCGGACTTCATAACTGAATTTATCAGGATTAGCTTCCATTTCATAAACAGATCCGGATGCAAGGTCTTTAAAACTTCTTTTTACATATTTTCCACGGGTGTCTTTTTTTATTTCGAAAAGAATAGTAGCATTTTGATGATCTAATTCCATTTGGGAATATGTATAGACGCTCCAAAAAAGAAAAAAAATTATAATTAATTTCATAAATAATAGGATTTTTTAAATTATTACAACAGTACCACAAATGGAAACCATTAACATACTGCCTTTAGCACCTAAAGTTTCATAATCAATATGAATTCCAAATACAGCGTTAGCTCCTAATTGTACCGCATTTTCTTCCGGCTCTTTCAAAACGATTTGCCTAGCTTCAACCAGAACTTTTTCATAGGCGTTAAATCGACCACCGAAAAAATCAGTAAGGTTGGCTTTAAAATCTTTAATAAAATTAGCGCCAATAATGGTTTCCCCGGTGACGATCCCTTTGTACTCTTTGACAGTCAACCCTTCAAAAGAGTTAGTCGTAGTTAAAATCATTGACTTTTAAATTTAAAAGTTGCATGTAAATATAAAAGTATTCTGATAATTACAAAACAAAAAGCTTTAATCAATTAATTTATGAATAGATGATTACTACATATCCATAATCAAATAGTATCAGCCTTATTAGTTATATAAAATTGACAACTAATTTCAAATAAACACCTCATTATTTCAATTGAAAAAGCTTTCAAAGAAAAAGATATATATAATTGTCTTTCTATATTTTTACCCTTAATTTTGATGCTGATATAAATGAAGTATATATGGAGGCACCTATAGCAAAAAAAATATCTAAAAAATTAATTACTCATAACGATATAAGAATTGATAACTATTATTGGCTAAATGATAGAGAAAACCCTGAAGTTATAAAATATTTGGAGGCAGAAAATGCTTATACTAAAGAGCAGATGAAATCTACTGAACATCTACAAAACGAATTATTTGAGGAGATGAAATCCAGGATAAAAGAAGAGGATCAATCCGCACCTTATAAATTTAATCAATATTGGTACGCGACCAAATATATAAAAGGTGGAGAATATCCCATATATATCAGAAAAAAAGAATCCTTGGATGCTAAAGAAGAAATTATGTTTGATGTCAATGAAATGGCTATTGGACATAAGTTCTACCAAATTGGAAGTGTTAGTGTTAGTCCGGATAATACAATGGCCTGTTATTCAGTTGACACAGTTAGTCGAAGAATTTACACCATTCGAATTAAAAATTTAATAACAGGGGAATTACTTTCCGATGAATTAAAGGATACAACAGGAAATGTAGTATGGGCAAATGATAACCGAACCATTTTTTATTCCGTTCAAGATCCAAAAACCTTACGTTCATCAAAAATATATAAACATATTTTAGGAACAACACAAAAGGAAGATCAATTGATATTTGAGGAATATGATGAAACTTTTAATGTATATGTTACAAAAACAAAATCTTTAAAATATATAATTATAGGATCAGGAAGTACCTTGACGGATGAGTATAGATTCATTCCTGCCGATAACCCTGGAGCAGAATGGAAAATATTTCAAGAAAGAATAAGAGGGTTGGAATATTCATTTGATCATTATGAAGGCTTTTTTTATATTCTCACTAATAAAGATGGGGCGACTAATTTTAAAATAATGAAGACTCCTATAACTGATACTGCAATTGAGAATTGGATTGAAGTAATTCCACATAATGAGAAAATCTTACTGGAGGGGTTTGAACTATTTAAAAATTATTTAGTTACCGAAGAACGTGAACGAGGTTTAACTCATATAAAAATTAAAAGTTGGGATCATTCCGTTAATTATGAGATACCTTTTGAAGAAGAAGTTTATACAGTAGGAACTTCTGTTAACAGAGATTTTGATACTGAAATTATTAGATATCGTTATACTTCAATGACGACACCATGGAGTGATATAGATTTTAATATGCACACCAAAGAAAAAAAAGTATTAAAAGAGCAAGAAATTCTAGGTAATTTTAATAAAGATAACTATGTAACTAAAAGAATGTGGGCCCAGTCAAGAGATGGAGTGAAAATACCTTTGTCCTTAGTGATGAAGAAAAATACACAACCGTCTAAAAACACCCCATTATTATTGTATGCCTATGGGGCATATGGATATTCTATGGATGCAACTTTTAGCTCCATACGGTTGTCCTTGTTAGATAGGGGCTTCATTTATGTAATTGCTCATGTAAGAGGTGGGGAAGACTTGGGAAGACCTTGGTATGAAGATGGAAAAATGTTAAAAAAGAAAAATACATTTTTCGATTTCATTGATAGTGCTAAATATTTAATAGATAAAGGATACACTTCTTCCGATCATTTATATGCCAATGGAGGAAGTGCCGGTGGATTATTAATAGGAACGGTAATTAATTACTCACCTAAGCTATTTCATGGAGTAGTAGCAGATGTCCCATTTGTAGATGTAATAACTACTATGCTGGATGAAAGTATTCCGTTAACAACTGGAGAATACGATGAATGGGGTAATCCAAATGAGATAGAATATTATACATATATGAAATCATATTCTCCCTATGATAATGTTGAAAATCAAGACTATCCCCATATGTTGGTGACAACCGGTTTACATGATTCTCAAGTACAATACTGGGAACCGGCTAAATGGGTTGCAAAACTCAGGGATATGAAAACAGATTCTAATCTTTTATTACTCCAAACCAATATGGATGCAGGTCATGGAGGATCAAGCGGTCGTTTTGAATCCTTAAAAGAAGTAGCATTAGAGTATGCATTTTATTTATTTTTAGAAAAAAAATTAAATTAGTTAATGATCGTAGGTAATTTAAAAAATAATCCACAAAAGATAATTGATTATATGGGGAAAGACACTTATAAAAATAATAGTAACATTTTTTAAATTTCCTACACCTAACTAAATGATATTTTAATACAAACTTTATCGATTTAATTCAATGTAAATTAGTTTAGATGTAGAAAAAAGAAGAGGCTGTTAAACTTTAAAATGTAATACGAATAGGAAATAGTTAAATCATTTAGTGTTTTCTTTCAGTAACATATTTAAGCATAAGTTCCAAAGAATCGCGATTTTCATTTTTTGGAAAATTAATTAAAATATCCAAGGCTTTTTGTTTATACTCGTTCATCTTATCAACTGTATAACTGATCCCCCCGTTCTCCTTTACAAAATTGATTATTTCTGAAACTCTTTTTTTATCTTTATTATGATTTTTAATGGAATTTATCAACCATTTTTTATTTTCTTTGCTTGTATTGTTAAGTACAAAAATTAAAGGAAGTGTCATTTTCCTTTCTTGAATGTCAATACCTACAGGTTTACCAATAAGATTTGTGCTCGTATAATCAAATAAATCATCTTTGATTTGGAATGCAATCCCGGTATATTCTCCAAAAAGGCGAAGTTTTTCAGCATTTTCATCCGAACCATAAGTAGAGCGTACTCCGGATTCGCAACAAGCAGATATTAATACTGCCGTTTTTTGACGGATAATTTCAAAATAAACTTCTTCAGTAATATCAAGGTTACGACTTTTTTCCAGTTGAAGCAGTTCACCTTCAGACATTTCTCTTATAGTTCTGGAAATGATAGATAATAAATCAAAATCTTGATTATCAGTAGCTAATAACACGCTTTTTGAAAGAAGATAATCACCCACCAAAACTGCAATTTTATTTTTCCATAAAGCATTTATAGAAAAAAAACCACGTCTCATGTAGCTTTCATCAACTACATCATCATGAACAAGGGTAGCAGTATGGATAAGCTCAATTAACGAAGCCGCCCGATATGTTTTATCAGTAATTGTGCCGGTAAGTTTAGCTGTTAAGAAAACAAACATGGGACGCATTTGTTTACCTTTTCTTCTAACAATAAACTGGGTTATTCTATCCAGTAGTGGAACTTTACTTTTCATAGATTCATAGAATCTTTTTTCGAAAAGCTTCATTTCGTCTGAAATAGGAATTTTAATTTGTTCAGTAACTTTGTTCATTAGATTTCAAAAATAATCAAATTTTACATATTAATTTGAAATTAGAATTTTATTTTATAAAGAAAATGTAAAAAGATATTTAAAGTAAAGAGGTTATATACTAAAAATAAGTTAATACAAAAATAAAGAGTATAAACATAAAAAGAATTATTATATTTGTTGCTTAAGAACATATGAAATTGCAAAGACTAATGCAACAAAATAACTTTATTTCACGTTTAAGGCAATTATGCAATTATGTGAAATAATATTAAATAAAAATGAAAAAAGTTTTCTTACTGGTTATTCTGATTGGTACTTGTTGTTTAATGTATATAAAAGCTCAACGTAATGAACTAGGAATATCTATTGGAAGAGCCAATATAATTGGTGATATAGGAAAAACGGATTATATTGAAATATTTCCTATGGATAGGTATAGGATTCCAATTTCTTTAGGATTACTTTATAGGTTTAATTTAGATAATAGACAAAGTTTACGATTTAATTTGATTTATAATAGAGTATATTTTGATGACAAAAAAGCGAGCGAAGATTATAGAATTAAAAGAAAAATCTCAGGGAGTAATACAATTTTTGAAACCTCAGCTTTATTTGAATATTATTTCTTTGATATTAATGATATAAAATATTCAGGTTCTTCACCTTATATATTTGCAGGGGTAGGTGGATATGGTTTTTATGATAGAAAATATACTATCAATCATACAAGGGCTAAAGATTTAAATGGTTCTTACAGAGATCCAAATAATTATCAGGATTTTATAACAAAAGAAAATTATAAAAAATCTATGAAATTTGATTTTAATATCCCATTTGGAGTAGGATATAAGATCAAGATCAAATACGATTGGTTATTATCGTTTGAAATAGGTGCAAGATATACATTTCAGGATAACCTTGATTATAGTTCTATAAAAAACAAAAATATAACTATAAACATAGATCCTCAGTTAAACAGTATAAGTAATTCGAATCCTAAGCTTAAGGAAGAAATAAATAGAAGAAATACTGAGATAGTAGGAAAACATCAAACAGGTAATACATTTAAAAGCAATGATTGGTATTTAATATGGGGGATTAATCTAACTTATACATTTGGAAGGCCTCCATGTTATTGTTATTAAATTATAATTATTAATGTCTAAAAAGGATCTATTTATAGAAGAAAGTAAGTTACCCAGACATGTTGCCATTATAATGGATGGTAATGGCAGGTGGGCTAAAAAAAGAGGTATGATACGAAATCTTGGTCATCAAAATGCAATTAAAGCTGTCCGAGAAGCCATTGAATTTTGTGATGAAGCGAATATTCCTTACCTTACCTTATATGCGTTTTCAACAGAAAATTGGAGCAGACCCATATTAGAAATTAATTCATTAATGAGGCTATTGGTAAGCACTATAAGAAAAGAAGCAAAAAATTTAAAAGAAAGAGGAATAAGAGTTAAAGTAATTGGAAATATTGATAAATTTCCTAAGAATGTACGTGATGAATTAACCATACTTACTGCTGATACATGCAATAATCAAAAGGGCACATTGACATTAGCCTTAAGCTATGGCGCTAAAAATGAAATTCTCAATGCTACAAAAAAAATAGCGGTAGATTATTCAAACAATGAAATATCTTTGGAACAACTAAATGAAGATACTTTTAATCAATATTTATATACAAACGACTTACCTGATGTAGATCTTCTAATTAGAACAAGTGGTGAACAAAGGATAAGTAATTTTTTACTTTGGCAAATAGCTTATGCAGAATTATATTTTACAGATACCTTATGGCCTGATTTTAATAAAGATGAATTTTTAAAAGCAATAGAATTTTATCAGAGCAGAGAAAGAAGATTTGGGAAAATAAGTGAACAATTAAAAGTAAAGTAAAAGAAGTTAAAGTATACATGAAGAAATTATTAGCGGCCGTTTTAATCTCAGTACACATATTTATATTTGGTCAGGTTGCAGATAAAGTGCAAACATCAACGCAAGCACCCAAGGCTGAAGTTCAAAAGGATATGGACCCCTATAAAAAAGACGATTCTGCTTTACGTATTAAAGAAATCAATATTACCGGAACCGATAAATATTCTAAAAACCAGATTATGAGATATACAGGCTTATATGAAGGGGATATTGTAGAAATCCCGGGAATGCAAATTAATACCGCAGTCAAAAAACTTTGGGACTCCAAGCTTTTTGCTAATGTTGAGATCTTTTTAACTAAAATAGTAAATAAAGATGTATATCTTCGAATAAATTTAATTGCACTTCCAGACTTAGGAACTGTAAAATTTCATGGAATCAGCAAATCTAAGGGAGAAAAAATTATTAAAGACAATGGTTTAAAAACTAAGGCTAAGATTACTGATGATTTAAGGTCCAAGCTCCAAAACTCCATAAGAACTGAATATACAGATAAAGGTTTTCCCGATGCCAGAGCAATAATAAAAGAATCTACCAATCCTACTGATCCTAACTTGGTTAATTGGAATGTAACTATAGATAAAGGACCAAGAGTTAAAATTAAATCTATTAAAATTGAAGGAACTAAAGTATTAAAAGCTTCAACTGTAAGATCACGTGCGTTTAAAAATACTAAGCAAAAAAGATTTTATAGGTTTTGGAAGAAATCAAAATATGTTCCTGAGAAATATTTAGAAGATTTAAATAGGGTTGTTGAAACATTTCAATCGTATGGTTTCAGAGATGCAAAGATAACTTCAGATACTTTAATCAGAACCAATAAAAAAAATTTTGATATAGATGTTCATGTATCAGAAGGAAAAAGATATTACCTGGGAAATGTTACTTTCTCAGGCAACTCTGCTTATTCAAGCGAGACACTTTCTAAAGTTCTTGGATATAAAAAAGGAGAACCCTATGATGCGGTTGGTTTCAATAAAAAAGTATCAGGATCTGAAAAGAACGATGATATCTCGACTCTATACTATAATAACGGATATGTATTTGCAAATGTTATTCCAGTAGAAAAAGCGGTAAGGAATGATACTATAGATATTGAAATTAAAATAAGAGAAGGGGAACAAGCCTATTGGGATAAGGTTACCTTTTCAGGAAATACAAAAACTCATGATCATGTTATCCAACGCTCTCTAAGTACAAGACCCGGAGACCTTTTTTCAAAAGAGGATATACAAAGAACTATTATGGAATTAGCTCAAATGGGATACTTTGAGGCACAAACCTTACGCCCGGATATTACCCCAAAAGTAGAAACTCGTACTGTAGACGTTAATTATAAATTAGAAGAAAAAGGGACCAATAGTCAAATTGAATTACAAGGAGGATATGGAGGAAATCGTTTTATTGGTACTTTAGGTCTAACATTCGGTAATTTTTCATTTAATGATTTCTTTAAGAAAAAAGCCTGGAAGCCGATTCCATCCGGAGATGGACAAAGTATATCTTTAAGAGCCCAAGCAGGAAGTAATTATCAAAACTATAGTATTTCTTTTACAGAACCGTGGATTACAGGTAAAAGACCTACCTCTATGACTGTTTCTTTATACAGCACCATATTAAATTATAATAACTATTATGCAGAAGGAAAAAATAAATTAAATATATACGGTGGTCAAGTAGGTTTAACTACTCGTTTAAATTGGCCGGATAATTATTTTAGATTATCTTACGGAATCAATTATCAGTTATACTCTTTTAGAAATTATCCTTTTAATATAGCAGATGAAAATGCATCAGGATATACCACATGGGACAATGGTGAAAGTAATAATTTTAGTTTCTATGCAAGCTTAGGAAGATATTCTGCAGGATTTGATCCTATTTTTCCGACTATGGGTTCAGAGTTTGAACTATCCGTAAAATTTACGCCTCCATATTCAGCATTTAATAATGAAGATTATAGTAAAAAGACCGATAAGGAAAAGTATAAATGGCTTGAATATTATAAAATAAAGATGAGAGCTTACTGGTATCAGGAATTGGTTGGAAAATTTGTATTAAAAGCGGGAGGAGAATTCGGTTTTTTAAGTAATTATAATTCTAGAGTAGGGATACCTCCTTTTGAAAGATTTTATTTAGGTGGAACCGGGTTGTATGGAAACAGGTTTGATGGTAGAGAAATTATTCCTTTACGTGGCTATAGAGATGCAACATCTTTTGGAGGTGTTTCCGGTGAAGACATTACACCTTTAGGAGGAGGTACCTCTTATTCAAGATTTATGTTAGAATTGCGTTATCCTGTTTTATTAGGTGGAGCGACGAAAATATATGCCTTAACATTTGCAGAAGGAGGTAATACTTGGAACAATAATAAATCATTTAATCCGTTTGAGCTAAAAAGGTCTGCCGGTTTTGGAATTAGGATATTTATGCCTCAATTCGGAATGTTAGGCTTTGATTTTGCTAAAGGGTTTGATTCAACAATTAACTCTAATAATGCCAATGGTTGGGAAACCCATTTTATATTTGGGCAACAATTTTAGATGAATGTTAATTATATTGAATTATAATAATATCTATATAGATAAATAAAGTTTATAAAAACTTGGTATGATTTTAGAAAAGCCTTATATATAGTTACCATGAAGAAAACATTGACATATGCTCTGCTTTTGCTATTTAGTTTTGGCATCGCTCAAAAAATGGCTTATGTAGATACACAGTATATTTTAAAACAATTGCCGCAATATCAACAATCTGAACAAAGACTTAATAATGAAGTAAAAAAATGGCAGGAAGAAATTGTAAATAGACAATCCGCATTAGAAAAGCTTCGTATTGAATTTGAGAACGAAAAAGTGTTACTAACAGATGATCAGCAAAAATCAAGGTTGATGTCAATTGACAGTACTAATAAGGCCTTACATGAATTTATTGAAAAAAAATTCGGATCAAAGGGAGAATCAGTAAGCCTTAGGATTAATTTAGTCAAACCCATACAAGATCAGATTTGGAATGCAATAAATGCTGTAGCAATAAAAGATAAATATAATTTAATTTTAGATAAATCTTCTGATTTAATTATGATTTATACAGATTCCAAATATGACATTACAGATAAAGTGCTAAAACAATTAGGAATTGCAACAAAAAAGAAAGAAGATAAAAATGGTAAATCATCATCTGTAAAAAATTCTAATGAGGACGATAATAAAGAGTCTAAAATTAAAAATAGTGATAATTCTGATAAAGATGTAACAGATAATATAGAATCTACTAAGAAGCAATCTAAATCCGGATGGGGAAGAAAATACGTTCCTAAAAATAAACAAAGTAAAAAGGCACCGACAAAAAAAGATACTTTAAAAGATGCTTCTCTCGAAAAAGTCGGTGAGACATCAAGTAAAAGAGTGATTGATAATAACAAAACTAAAGATATTTCGAAGGAAGTTGATTCAAATTTGATAATAAATCCATCACTTCCTAATAATAAGGAAGTTAAAACTAATAAAGAGACTAAAACTACTATAAAAACTCAACCAAAATCAGGTTATGGTAGTAAATATGTTCCCAAGAAAAAAACTCAAAATAATAAACAAATTAATGATAAACCAAGTAAATAATAAAATTAGAATAAAAATGAAGAAAATCACATTAGTATTCCTCTTAACTGCATTTGTTGGAGCTTTTCAATTTGCTCAAGCTCAAAATATAGCTCATGTTAATTCTATGGAATTATTAAGCCTGATGCCGGAAAAAAAAGCAGCTGATGATCAGCTGAAAACTTTAGCAGATCAAAAGAAGGCAGAAATTAAAAAACAAGAAGATAGTTTTTCTTCTAAATATGAAAAAATTCAAAAAGATTTGCAAGGAAAATCTCAAGCCGATCTTGAAAAAATGAAAGATCAGCTTCAAAAATATGAAGAAGATTTTCAAAAAGATCAACAAAGTTTGGTTGCATTAAGAGAAGAAGCAGCTAAAGCTTTAGATAAAAAACAGGCAGATTTATATGAGCCAATTATGAAAAAAGCGCAAGATGCAATTGATAGTGTTGCTAAATCTAAAGGATACCTTTATGTATTTGATACTTCTCAACCCTCACTTTTATATGCAGAAGGGCCTAATATTCTAAATGATGTAAAGGCTAAATTAGGAATAAAATAATAGTTAAAATAGAAAAATTCAAAAAAGAGGCTTAAAACGCCTCTTTTTTATTGCAAATAGGTTTAAAGAAATAATTATATAATGAGGCATTCCCTATCATAAATTGTAAGGAATATATGATTCAATAGTAAGAATGTTCTAGATATAATTTTTATAAAATAAACAACAATTAGATTAAAATATAAAAACTTCCTACAGTCAGGTTTAAGGTAAAAATTCAAGTAACCTTTCTAAAGCCATTGCACGAGACCCTTTCAACAAAATATTTTGTGTAGGTATAGTGAAATTTTTAAGAAATTTTATCATATCAGAAGTGCTGTGAAATTTTAGAACATTACTTTTTTTATTTTGAGTAGAATAAAAAATTTCACCAACTAAATAAATGAAATTAAAATTTAACCGTTCTGCAAGATTTAAAATTTTTTGATGCTCTGATTCCGATTCATTACCCAGTTCAAACATATCTCCAATTATTATAGATTTAGTACCTTTAAAATGAGAGAAATTTTCTAAAGAAAGTTCCATGCTACTTGGATTAGCATTATAAGTATCTAGAACTAAAACAATACCTTCTTTTTCTACTATTTGAGAACGTTGATTTTGAGGTTGATAATTTTCAATTCCTTTTTTTATTTGATTAATTTTCATATTAAAATGAAGACCTAAGGAAAAAGCAGCACAAATATTTGAAAAATTATAAATGCCGGTAAGTTGAGAATTAACAATGGTATTTTGATACTGTATGCTAACTCGATTATGATTTTCTAATAATGTAAAGATGTAAGTTCCTTGAGAACCGAAGGTAATTTTTTGTATACCATCGCTCAAATTAATTTGTAAAAGATCATCGGTGTTAATTAAAGCAGATCTTCTATACTCTCTCAAATAGGTATAAAGTTCTGATTTTCCTTTAATCACTCCTTCCTTTCCTCCAAAACCTTCTAAATGTGCTTTTCCAAAATTGGTAATATAGCCAATAGTAGGTTGTGAAATACTGCATAATAATTCAATTTCATTAAGGTGATTTGCTCCCATTTCAATAATTGCAATTTCATGGTCGGGTTTTATTGATAAAATAGTTAGAGGTACTCCGATATGATTATTTAAATTGCCAGAAGTATATAAAACATTAAATTTTTCATTTAAAACGGAAGCTATTAGTTCTTTGGAAGTAGTTTTACCATTACTGCCAGTTAAGCCAATAACAGGAATATTTAATTGATTTCTATGATATCTTGCTAATTCTTGTAAAGCAAGTAAAGAGTTTTCAAAATAAAAAATACCCTCTTCAGGATCTGATAAACAAATATTATCTACAACGGCAGCTAAAGCACCATTTATAATAGCCTGTTTAGCAAATCTATTTCCATCAAAATTGCTTCCTTTTAAAGCAAAAAATAAATTACCTTTTTCAATTTTTCTAGTATCAGTAGCAATTCCTGAAGATTGCAAAAAAATGGAATATAATTCGATAATTGTCATATATAATTTTTCCTATTTTAATTGAATTTTACTATACAAAAATAAATAATTGTTAGTCACATAGATCAATAATTATCCTATATGGAAATATAAAAATTTTCATATATAAATATAAGCTGAGTAGTCAATTTTAATTAAAAAACTACGGAATTTCAAAGTAAATAATTTTATGAAATTTACTAATTTATAATATTGTGATTTATACAGCATATACGAGTTAATGTAAGATATTCTAAATTAAACGTCAGATTTATAATTATAAATAAAAAAACAGCTTATTAATAAGCTGTTTTTTATTTTTATATATTATTATAAATTTATAAAACCTTCATGTCGTGTAAAACCTTGTTCATATTTCTTACAGCATCAGCCGAAGCTTTAAATTTAGCTTTTTCAGTTTCATTTAGTTCCAATTCAACAATTTTTTCTATACCGTTTTTACCTAAAACCACAGGTACGCCAATACAAATATCGGATTCCCCATATTCTCCATCAAGATATACGGAGCATGGAATTACTTTTCTCTCATCTCGAATAATGGATTCAACCACAGCAGCACCGGCCGCTCCGGGGGCATACCATGCGGAAGTTCCTAATAATTTAGTTAAAGTGGCACCGCCAACCATAGTATCGGAAGCAACTTTTTCTAATTGATCCGGAGATAGTATTTTTGAAAAAGGTACACCTTGGCAAGAAGCTAAACGAGTTAAAGGAATCATTGTTGTATCACCATGGCCGCCTATAACTGTAGCTTGAATATCATTTTGAGAAGCACCACTGGCTAATGATAAATACGTTTTAAAACGAGACGAATCTAATGCACCTCCCATACCAATAACTCTTGATTTAGGTAAACCTAAAGATTTAAGCGCTAAATAAGTCATGGTATCCATTGGATTGGAAATAATTATCAGTATGGCCTCAGGAGAATATTTTAAAATATGGGTAGCAACCTCTTTCACGATTCCTGCATTGGTACCAATAAGATCTTCACGACTCATTCCCGGTTTTCTAGGAATACCGGAAGTAATTACAGCTACATGGGTTCCGGCAGTTTTAGAATAATCGTTAGTACTACCGGTAATAGTAGTATCAAATCCTAAAAGTGATGTGGTTTGTGTTAAGTCTAAAGCTTTACCTTCGGCAAAACCTTCTTTTATATCAACGATTACTAGCTCGTCAACAATTTCTTTCCTTGCAATGTTATCGGCACAAGTAGCTCCAACAGCTCCGGCACCTACTACAGTTACTTTCATATTTTAATACTTAATTTATTGTTAATAATTTTATCAAAGGTATAATAAGTTTACTTATAATAAAATGTCGTTTATCATCTTTTAAAACATAACTCTCCAAATTTAGATTCACTAATTTTTAATAAATTTGATAATTATTTTACATCCCACATACATGGAACATGAATTAACGGTAATAATACCGGTTTTTAATGAAGTAGATAATCTTGAACGAGTTAAAGAAGAAATGTTGTTTTTTTTAAAAGCAGCTAAGAAAAGGTCTAAAGTACTTTTTGTTAATGACGGCTCTAAAGATTCAAGTCTTTCGGTAATTCAGAAAATTTGTAACGAAAATCAAGAATTTACATATATATCTTTTGATAGAAATTATGGTTTAAGTACCGCAATTAAAGCAGGATTTGATTTTGCAAATACTCGATGGGTTGGATATATTGATGCAGATCTACAGACATCCCCTATGGATTTTAATATTCTTTTAGATTATGCTGATCAATACCAATTGGTTACGGGAGTCCGGGCTAATAGAAAAGATAGTATGGTTAAAAACCTTTCATCAAAAATTGCGAATGGAATACGTCGTGCATTTACTCATGATGATATGGACGATACCGGCTGTCCTTTAAAAATTATACAAACAGAATATGCGAAAAAAATTCCTATGTTTAAAGGATTGCATCGTTTTCTCCCTGCCATGATATTACTTCAAAAGGGAAAGATTAAACAACATCCGGTACAACATTTTGAAAGAATAGCCGGTAAATCAAAATTTCATTTATGGAATCGATTATTTGGGCCTCTCAGTGATTGTTTTGCTTATGTTTGGATGAAAAAAAAATATATCAATTATAAAGTTGCTGAGAGAAAAATATGAAAAATATCTTAGCTGAAAATTTCTTTTTGAATGAACTATTTATAAAGTATTTTACCTTGAGTTTAGGCTTTCTTGCCCAAATACTTTTTTCAAGTAGGATGATCATTCAATGGATTTCTGCTGAAAAAAATAAAAAAGTTACTTCCGACCTTATTTTTTGGCAGGTCAGCCTAGTAGCTTCATTCTTTTTATTCATTTATGGATATTTAAGACATGATTTTTCAATTATGTTGGGACAGTTGATAACTTATTATATATATATAAGAAATATACAACTCCATGATGCATGGATGAAATATCATATAGTTTTTAGATATGTATTATATTTATTTCCTATAGTAGCAATTATGTTAAGCCTCTGGAACAGTGCTTTTGATTTGTATAAACTTTTTAGCAGAGATAATATACCTCTATGGTTATTAATGTGGGGTAGTCTTGGGCAAATATTGTTTACTATGCGATTTATATATCAATGGATTTATTCAGAAAAAATAAAAAAATCGGAATTGCCAATGGGTTTTTGGATCTTAAGTCTTACGGGATCCTTAATGATCTTTATATATTCAATTATTAGAAAAGACCCTGTATTATTTGCCGGACATATTATAGGTATTATCGTTTATACAAGAAACATAATTATCTTGAATAAAAGTGATAAATAAAAAATATATTTTTAAAATATTTTTAAATTTTTTTCGATAGATATATAAATAAATATTTTTCAATTTAAAAAAATGTTATTTTAAATAAAGTAAAATATGCATGAAAAATAACAACGCTAGGCATATAGTATTACTCTTTTGCATCTCCATTATTATATTAGGAATAAATTTAGGTGTAATGCCGGTTAATATAATGGAGGCAAGAAACTTTATTACGGCAAGAGAAATGGTACAAGACGGTCATTGGATTTTGACTACATTAAATGGTGAGCCAAGGTATGAAAAACCTCCGCTTCCCACTTGGATGACTGCTTTTTTTGGATATTTATTTGGATTTCATGCAGTAGCAATTTTACGTGTATCAGTGGTTCTTGTAACTATGCTCCTTGTATTTTATATTTATAAATTTTCCTTAAAGTTAGGCCTAACTTGTCAAACCAGCTTTCATAACGGGTTAATTTTGTTAACTTCTTTTTATGTTTATTTTGCCGGAAGAGATAATCAATGGGATATTTACTGTCATAGCTTTATGACTGTTTCTATATATTATCTTTGGAAGATATTGCGTTTGAAAAATGCTGCTTTAAGAAATTTAATACTGGGAGGTGTTTTCCTCGCCTTTTCTATACTTAGTAAAGGTCCTGTTTCTCTATACGCATTATTACTTCCGTTCCTAATTTCCTATGGATGTATATATAAATTTAATTTTACAAATAAAAAGTTTCTTAAACCTCTATGTATTTACATACTTATTGGTTTGTTAGGAGGAATCTCCTGGTCTGTGTATATTCATTGGATGGATCCGGAACATTTAAATATAATGGCAAAAAAAGAAACAGCCAGATGGATTAATGATTATAATTCCAAATCCTTTTTTTATTATTGGAACTTTTTCACGCAATCCGGAGTATGGACTATATCCTCCTTACTGGCATTATTTTATCCCTACATGAAAAATAAGGTTTCCAACCTTAAAGCCTATCAATTTACTTTATTATGGACTCTATTTTCTTTACTTTTACTAAGTTTTATTCCTGAGAAAAAAGTAAGATATATTCTGCCAACCTTAATCCCTCTTGCCATTAACACGGGATTCTATATAGAATATATTCTTAAGGGAATGAAAAATAAAAAAGATACTATATTAATTAAGATAAATTTTGGGTTATTAAGTTTAGTTGGAATCGTTTATCCATTTGTTATTTATTTGATCTTTAGAGAGAAATTTACTCACCAATCAGATTGGGCCTTGTCCTCATCATTAGTATTATTTATAGTCGGAATAACTATAATGATCTTTCTAATAAAAAAATCATTGTATTACGTATTTTATTCAATCATACTTTTACAATGTTCGGTAATAATTTTTGTTTTCCCTTTAGCTAAAAGTTTTTTATATAATCCTAATTATAAATCGGTAAAAGAATTGCATAGATTTACCACTAATAAAATGACATTATATGATTATAAATATATGTCACCTGAGATCGTTTGGGATTATGAAGATAAGATTCCCCCTATAGATGATATAGGAATAAAGAATGAATTGGTGTTAAAAAATAAAACCTATGTAGGTATTCTTTGTTTTCAGAATGATACGGAAAGTTTAATAAAAAAATTTAGTACACTTTATACTGTTAAAAAAGTTTCCTATATTGATTTAAATACAGTCCCCCCCTCCAATAAATCTTACAAAGCTAGATTGGCTCGTGATTTTTTGGTTATTTATAAAAAATCATATTAATTGCTATCAATAACAATCGCAAAAAAAATTATAGTAATTATTTAAATATTTTTTTTAAAATACGTTTAAACTTAGCTTTAGATTCAATTTTACGATTAAATTCTTTTTGATAATGGGTGATTTTTGATTTAATTTCATTTAATGGGTAACCGGATATTTTAGAATATTCTTCCATTAATAGATCCAGATAGGGCTGTTCTTTTATATTATTTGACAAGCTCTTCATTTTTATATTAAATGATAATTCTTCATGAAATTCCATTCTGTTTAGATCTACTAGATACATTTCGTATCCATTATTTGTTCGTATTATAAGAGTATTACCGGGAGTGTTATCTTTAATATAAACACCTTTAGTGTGAACATAGTAGGAAAAATTTGCAAAGGCTTTTACACACTCAATGGAATCCGGTTGATCATATAATTCACGCAAGGTAAAATCATAGGAAACGTATTTGGATATATAATAACTTGAAGTAATACCTTTTATATCAAAATTTTCTATATAAGCCAATGGTTCAGGATTTAATATATTTAATTTAAGCAATTTTGTTCCGTGTTCAAAAGATCGTCTTGCCTTTGATTTTCTAAAATATCTATAAACAAATTTGTTTATCAGATGAGGTTTTTTAAAACTTTTAACAGTTATATAATCCCCATTAAAAGGAATTTTTTTTATAACATTTCTTTCTGGATTTCCAAGAATTTCGTCATAATTATCAAAATTAGTAATAATGTTTAATAATTCTTCTTTGCTGTCCAAATAGTTTTTATTCAATATGTACTTACGCATTTAGTATAAAAATTATAATTATTTTTTAATAATAAAATTAGCTTATATTTAAGGTTTTATAAGATAAGAGATTATTAATGAAATAGCAGGTATTTACAAAACAACAAATTTAATAAATTTTCGTTTTTTTATTAGTTTTGTCAATTATAAGTAATAAATGAAGAAAGTTATATATACAATTTTGATTTTAAGCCTTTTGGGAGGCTGTTCAACCAAGAAAAACGGGATAACACATCGAACGTATCATAGGATTACTTCTTGGAACAACACTTTATTCAATGGCCAAGAAGCATTAAATGATGAGTTGAAATCGAGGAACTTAAGGTATAGGGATAATTTTTCGGCCATTTTGCAAGTAGAGCCGGGTAATCCTTGGGTAGATAAAAAAGAAAGTTCCATAGATTTTACCTTATCAGATTCAGAAAATAACACATCGAATCTTTCAGGAGAGCTCAAGGATAATTTTAAAAACTTAGATGCTCAGGGAGCAATAAATTCTTTATCTGATGCATTGGGAAATATGCTAGGAGCAGGAAAAGATTCAAAAACACAAGGATACGACAAAGCTATAGAAAAAGGTAAAAAAGCAATTGAAAAACATTCTATGCTTATCAAAGGAAAAGAATACAATTCAATGATGAGTGAAGCTTATCTTTTATTAGCTAGAGCGTATTATTATAAAAGAGATCCTTTCGAATCTCTTAATTATTTGAATTACATGAATTCAACTTTATTTAAAAATACTAAAAGAGCTCAAGCAGAAGGTTATAAGGCATTAGCACTAGCACAAGCCGGAAATTCATTTCAAGCAAATGAGATTTATGAAAAACTCGTTAAACAAAAATTAAAAAAAAGGGATGAAAAATTTATCTCAAAAATATATTCTCAATTTTTAATTGATGAAAAAAGATATCAAGATGCTGTAAAAGCTTTAAACGTTGCTAAAAAATATAACAAGAGCGCTAATGACCAAGCACGTTTTAATTTTATCCAAGGTCAATTATCAGAAATATTAAAAGAAGAGGATCAAGCAAGAGATTATTATAATAGTGCCTATAAGAAAAAATCCGTTCCGGAGCTGGAAATTAAATCTCAAATAGCTTTATCAAGATTGTATAAAAAAGAAGATAGCTTAACATATTTAGGCAGAATTAAATTTCTAAAAGGGCTAACAAAAAAAGGATTGTATCAATCCAGAAAAAATGAAATATATTACGCAATGGGACTTACTTCCCTTAGAGAAGAAAGAGAAAAAGATGCGATGAATTATTTTTTTGCTTCTTTAAAAGAAAGAGAAAGCGATCCTCAAACACGAGCATTAGTATATCAAGAAATAGGAGATCACTATTTTTCAAAACAAAACTATGTATATGCAAGTGCCTATTATGATAGCGCTATATCAAGATTTGTTGATCCGGTTATGAAAAGAAAATTAGCGGTAAAAAATAAAGTATTAGATAATATCACGCAAAAATATTATTTAGTAAAAAAGAATGATAGTATTTTAATGATAGCTAAAATGACACCCAATCAAAGGAATACTTATTATCAAAAGTATATTAATCAAATCAAAGAAAAAGAAGAACAAAAAAGATTACAACAAGAAAAAATTCAGGGAAAAGAAAATACTACAGAATTTGCCACAGAAACTTTTGAAAACAACATGTTTTCATTAAATATGACAACTCCCAACACTAAAGGGAAATGGTATTTTTATAATAATAACCTTAAACAAGTAGGTCAATCAGAATTTAGAAAACAGTGGGGTGACAGAATGTTGGCTGATAATTGGAGAATGAGCAATAAAATTTCAAATTTAGAGGATGTAAAAATGCAATTATCCGGTCAATCGGATTCTAAAAATCCAAGACGCTTTGAAATTGAATATTATACAGAAAATTTA
Organism: Apibacter mensalis; assembly: GCF_001418685.1. Lineage (GTDB taxonomy): Bacteria > Bacteroidota > Bacteroidia > Flavobacteriales > Weeksellaceae > Apibacter > Apibacter mensalis. Next base: position 77,229 of record NZ_LIVM01000001.1, on the reverse strand, counting down.
CCTAAGACTCAATCAGAAATAGATGTTTTAAAAAAACAGAGAGATTCGGTAGAATTATCATTAGGAATTTTATATTTTGATAAGTTACATGATATAAAATCAGCTACCTCTACCTTGGAACATTTATTATCAACCAAGCCGTATAACGAAGAAATAACTGTATTGGCTATGTATAACCTGTACAGGTTTAATAAAGAAGAAAATAATAATTTATCAAAAAAATATTCAGATATAATAATTACTCAATATCCGAATACTAAATATGCCTATACTATTTTAAATCCTCAAACTAATGTATTAAATACCAATTCTTCAGAAGCAATATTGTTTTATGAAAATACTTATAAAAAATACGAGAAAGGAAATTATAAAGAAGCAAAAGAATTGGCAAGTCAGGCTCTTTTAAAATATCCCAACCATGAAATAATAGCAAAATTTATATTATTATCTGCTTTTTGCGATGCAAAATTAGGTAATAAAAAAGAATTTAAACAATCGTTGGAAAATATCGTTAAGGTTTATAAAGATAAAGAAGAAGGGAAAAAGGCAACAGAATTATTAAAAACCTTTAATAATATGAATAACAACGAGAAATTATTAAAAGCAAACGATCGTGAAATAAAAAAATAACGATTTATAATTAGAAATGATTCATACGAATTCTTATATATCCGAAAATGGATAAAAACAATAACTTAGATTTATGGTATTATTTAGGTTAATTAGTTATTATTGAACAATTCAAATTAAATTTTAACTAAATAGCACTACCTTAATTGGTTGGGTTATAAATTATTTTATGATTTAAATCATAAAATAATTTATAATCATTCTAAATAAAAAAACATATCTTTGAAGAGATAAATGGAAAAATTACTTTATGTTAAAATACAAGCAAAGAAGTAATTTTCACTGTGTGTTCTCATAAAATTGGTTTTATTTTATTTAGTTTTAAAAAGCAAAATTTTTAATTAAAAAAAATTTTGCTTTTTTACTTTATAAAGAAATTAATTGATATTATACTTATTACTTTGTAATTTTTATATTTAATTCCTCTAATTGTTGTTCATGAATATAAGAAGGGGCATCAATCATAACATCTCTTCCGGAATTATTTTTTGGAAAAGCAATATAATCTCGGATTACTTCTTGTCCCCCTAAAATAGCTACCAAACGATCAAAACCAAAAGCAATTCCGCCATGAGGTGGAGCTCCAAATTTAAAAGCATTCATTAAAAAGCCAAATTGAGCTTCAGCCTCTTCTTGAGAAAACCCTAATAAAGAAAGCATTTTTCCTTGTAATTCTTTGTTATAAATACGAACAGAACCTCCTCCAATTTCATTACCGTTTAATACTAAATCATATGCGTTTGCACGAACTTCCCCGGGGTTAGTATCTAAAAGGGGAATATCTTCGGGTTTCGGTGAAGTAAAAGGATGATGCATGGCTACATATCTATTTTCTTCTTCATCCCACTCAAGTAAAGGGAAATCAACTACCCATAAGGGTGCATAAACGTCGGGATTTCTTAAGCCTAAACGTTCAGCCAATTCCATTCGTAATGCACTTAATTGAGGACGTACCTTACTAGCTGCACCGGATAAGATCAGGAGTAGGTCGCCGGGATGAGCCTTAGCTTTTTGAATCACCGCTTTTAATTTTTCTTCAGAATAAAACTTATCTACTGAAGATTTAATACTTCCGTCCTCATTATAACGTATATATACCAATCCGGAAGCACCTATTTGAGGTCGCTTTACCCAATCGGTCAATTCGTCCAGCTGTTTCCTTGTATAGGAAGCACACTTTTCAACGTTTATACCTACTACTAATTCAGCTTCGTCAAATACTTTAAAACCACTATTTTTTAATTCTTCATTTAGTTCAACGAATTCCATTCCAAATCGAATGTCCGGTTTATCATTACCGTATTTTTTCATTACTTCTGCGTAGGTCACTCGAGGAAATTTATCAAAAGAAATATTTTTCAGCTCCAGTAAAAGATGTTTAGTTAATCCTTCGAAAGTGTCTAGAATGTCTTCTTGTTCTACAAATGACATTTCGCAATCTATCTGGGTGAATTCAGGCTGACGGTCTGCGCGTAAATCCTCATCTCGAAAACACTTAACTATCTGGAAATATTTATCTAAACCACCTACCATAAGCAGTTGCTTAAAGGTTTGGGGAGATTGAGGTAAGGCATAAAACTGGCCGGTATTTAAGCGTGAAGGAACCACAAAGTCTCTTGCTCCTTCGGGAGTAGACTTGATTAAAACAGGAGTTTCCACCTCAATAAATCCTTCTTGAGAAAGATAATTTCTTACCAGTTGGGCAACTTTACTTCTGAAAATTAATTTATTTTTAATTGGAGTACGTCTTATATCCAAATATCTGTATTTCATACGTAATTCTTCTCCTCCGTCTGTTTCATCTTCAATGGTGAAAGGAGGAACTATTGAAGGATTAAGTATGGATAATTCATCAACTAAGATTTCAACTCCACCTGTAGGTAAATTAGGATTTTTGCTGGTTCTTTCAATTACCGTTCCTGATGCTTGTATGACAAATTCACGACCTAATTTTTTTGCTTTATCTATGAGATCCTTATCAGTTCGTTGCTCATCAAAAACAAGTTGCGTAATTCCATATCGATCACGTAAGTCTATCCAGGTAACAAAACCCTTATCACGAATAGTCTGTATCCATCCGGCAAGAATTACTTGTTGTCCTATATTTGATTCATTAAGTTCTCCACAGGTGTTGGTTCTATACATATTATAATTTTTATACAAAAATAATTATAATCTGTTGAATAAGAATTAGAAATTTTGCATTAGCACCAGTTCTAAAAAAGACTGTGATTTTATAAGTTATTTTTTAAACGGTACTCTTTGCTGATAATTTTACTTTTCTCATTTTAATCATAAAATATCCAAAAAAACGAATTTACGATTTACCAATATACAACAGAGTTTTCTTTCTTCCGGTACTATTTTAAATTGGGAGGATTCATAATAATTTAAAATATAATTCCAAGGAACAATATGTTATCAACAAAATTATTTTTTGTAAATTTCTTCAAGATTTTTTTAGTAAAGTTAATTATAAGTTGATAAAAAGGTCTATTATATTCTATTGGCTTAAATAATGGAGATTAAAATACAGAATGATTTTTACAACCATTTTTTTCTTTTCAACCAATAATAAATAATAAGAGTGATTAGTATCATAACGACAATAATTATAGGATAACCCCATTTAAGTTCCAGCTCAGGCATAAAACGAAAATTCATACCGTATATACCGGCAATAAATGTTAGTGGCATAAAAAATATAGAGAATATGGTCAATGTCTTCATAATCTCATTGGTTTTTTGTGAAGAAAGAGAAATATAAAGATTAAGTAAGTTATTGAGATCGTCCATAACTTGTTCATAAAGAGTTGTCAATTTTAAATATAAATCTTTAGCATCTTGATAGGCTGCTTTCTCTTGTTTAGTCGGTTTAATGGAATTAATAACCTCATCCGAAAGTATTAATAATTTAGTGCACAGATTGGTTTTTCTTTTTAAAGAATAGATACTTTGTAAAACTTTAGAAGATGGATTTTTTAAAAAAAGCTTGTTTTCATAAGATTCTAATTTATCAATGATGTATAAGATGGAGTCATTATAAGTTTGTAAAACGCTTTTTAAAATTTTTATAATGACTAAATTAGTTGAGAAAGTATGTCCCATATTTTGACATTTATCAGCAATATCGTTAATAAATGACATTTCAATACGGTGGATAGTAATGAGTAAGGATTCATTAAAAAAAACGGCTATTTTATTAGATAAGTTTTCAATGGTAGTGTCTTTTTTATCTCCTTTATGTACTACTCTCAATATAAGGAAATTAATGCCATTCTCAGTTTCAAATTTTGGTAAATGATTGGGTTCTAAACTATCTGCCAGATTGTAAAAATTAAGATTACATTTTTCTGCAATTTCTTGCATTTCTTCTTTGGTGGGATTTAATAGATCTATCCACTCATAGTTGGACTGATGAATTATTCTTACTGCCATTAAAAACCTTTTTTGTAAAAATACTATTTTTAGAAATACGAATATTTAAAAAATAAATTAAATCATTTCAATTTTAAATGTATACAATAAAATAAATTATTAAATAGATAAAACTATCGCGTTTTACTTACAATTATTTTATTAATCAGCCCTAGAAAAGTTTTTTATAACTATTTACGTATGAGAGTGTAATATGTAAATAAAATAAAATTTGAATTTACCATAAATTGACAGTGATAGTACCTTATAAAACTTCTAACTCATATTTCTGGATATGTGCCCGAAATACCTCTTCAGTTCTTGCTGAAAAATAAATATCATTGATTCTGTTATTTTCATTATCGTATGTATACCAAAGTAAGCAATCCGGTTTCCAATACATTTGTAAACCACTATACCTTACCACATCTTCCCATTCGGTATGTGTTAAAATTTCAAGATCTTCATCCGAAATAGTTGAAATTCCAAAATATTCATAACCTCCTTGAGCGCACTGATAATATAGCATTACAGTTAAAAATTCAATAAGTGGGATTTGTTCTTCATACCATTCATTTTCATTTAATAGTTGATAAACTTTGGGGTTATGATTTTCAAGATTAATTTCAAATCCCCAGTAGCATATACTTTGATTTTCTTCTAAGAAAACGATTTTATTTTCATCTCTTTGAAGTTGACTTGGTAAAGCAAAACGATTAAAAGATTCCATCAACATAGTATTTTTTCCTGCCAATAAATATAAATCCCGTAAGATTTTAGGTAATATGAAACCCAATTTAAGTTCAACTTTATCTAGTTCAGAAGGCCTCACTCCGTCATTTTTAGTTAATGCCCTTCCTAATAGCCGTTCAGCCAAAGAATTAATAGTGTTCATTTTATTAATTTTATTCAAAATTATATATAAAATTAAATTTATAAAATGATTTTTAAATCTAGCGGTAGGTAAAGCAACCGGATTGAAATAATTGCAAACTTACTTGTAAGTTATTAATTAAGATCTTAAAATGAAATTTACATTAATTTCTAGTTATATTTGGGCGAAAATTGTAACAATGTATTATTGAAATTATAACATTATTACTGCTAATAACGTTTTGATAATGATTTAATTCAAGTAATTGTCAAAGTAAAATTATTAATTTTAATGACGCTAGATAATAATAGACATATGAAGCTTTTACTACTCAGTAATTCAACTAATGTGGGAGAAAGGTATCTGGAATTTTCAAAAAATCAGGTGCAATTATTCCTTGGTACTAAAAAATTAACTGTTATATTTATACCTTATGCAGCAGTAACATTTTCATATGACGAATACGAAAGTAAAGTAAATGAAGCCTGGAAAGTGATTGGAATTGAAGTGAAAAGTGTACATCATTTTTCAAATGCGGATGAAGCGATAAAAAATGCGGATGCCATAGTAGTTGGAGGAGGTAATACTTGGAAATTGGTGAAAGAATTACAACAAAAAAAATTACTTTCGCTAATACATGAAAGAGTTAAAACGGGAATTCCCTATATCGGATGGAGTGCCGGTTCTAATATTGCATGTCCTACACTTAGAACCACTAACGACATGCCCATTGTTGAACCGAAAAATTTCCATACCTTAAATTTGATTCCTTTTCAAATAAATCCACATTATATAGATATTCATCCTAAAGACTTTGGCGGAGAAACGCGTGAGCAAAGAATCATGGAGTTTATTACTTTAAATCAAAATTTATATGTAGTTGGACTGAGAGAAGGTACTATGTTACATTATGACAATGGAAAATTAAAGTTGATTGGAAAAAAACCGGCAAGAATTTTTAAATATAATCAGCCGATTAAAGATATGGATTCCGGAGAGGATTTTAATTTCCTGCTCAAATAACTGGTATATTAATTGTAAAATAAAAAAAATTTTGTATATAAATTAACCTAAACATGTCACTATATCCATTGGTATTTCAACCTTCTTTCCATTATAGAATATGGGGAGGAAATAAACTAAAACATTTCGGTAAATATATTAAGGAAGAGAATATTGGAGAAAGTTGGGAAATTTCCACAGTTCCGGGATTCGTTAGTGTGGTTTCCAACGGAATGTTAAAAGGAAAAAATTTAGACAATTTAGTTAAAAAGTATAAAGACCGGTTAGTTGGAAAAAAAGTATACCGGAAATACGGAGATAAATTTCCATTGCTTATTAAGATTTTAGATGCTGCTCAGCCCTTATCCGTTCAAGTTCATCCTAACGATGAGTATGCAGAAACTCACCATAATTCATTCGGAAAAACGGAAATGTGGTATGTTTTAGATTCAGAACCTGATTCTGAGATTATCCTTGGCTTTGAAAAAGGAGTTAATAAAAATATTTTTACTAAAAACATTGAAAAAAATACGTTAGATTCTATTCTTAGGAAGATACATCCTGAAAAGGAAAATGTTATTTATATTCCTTCCGGGAGAATTCATGCAATGGGAAAAGGAGTTTCAGTGATTGAAATACAGCAAAATTCAGATATAACTTATCGGATTTACGATTATGATAGAATTGATAAAAATGGAGAAAAAAGAGAATTACACCTTAAACAAGCTCAAGAAGTGATTGATTTTTCTTTTGTTGAAGAACCTTTTACTCATTACGATAAAACTGCAAAAGAAACAACCGCAATTGCTTCTCCATTTTTTACAGTTTCTAGGTTGGTGATAACTGAAAATAAAATTTTAGAGAACTTACAAGATTCTTTTCGTATAGTAATTTGTATAGATGGAGAATGCTCCATAATGAATCAGCTCATTTCAGTAACCCTTAAAAAAGGAGAAACTGTATTAATCCCCGCAGAATTAGTAAATGTTGAAATCAAACCTCAAGTAAAGGCAAAACTCTTAGAAGTTCATATAGACTAGATTAAATATGAAATATCTTAAGATCATAGCTGTAATCCTTTGGAGAGTTTGGTTTTACACCTTAGCAGCTATATGCACACTTACCATTGGAGTAGTTATTTATCTGATGACCTATCAGAATAATAATAAACTGACGTATTTCTTTATGCGAATGTGGGGATGGGTCATTTTTTATGGAACCGGATTTACTTATTCATTACTGTCGGAAGAAGATTTAGATCCTAAAGAAAACTACATTTTTATTGCTAACCACACCTCATTAATCGACGTAGTTTTAATGTATGTACTTCATCCTAATCACCCGATAATATTTGTGGGTAAAAAAGAGCTGGAAAAATATCCCGTATTTGGGAGAATTTATAAAAAGGTATCCATTTTGGTAGATAGGTCTAGCAGAGAAAGTAAACAAGCAGTATTTTCTGCCGTAAAAAAAGAGTTAACCCAACATAATAAAAACGTTGTTATTTTTCCAGAAGGAGGCGTTCCCAACAGGAAAGTTAAATTGGAGAAATTTAAAGACGGAGCTTTTATATCTTCCGTATATTGTAATAGTCCTATAGTCCTATATGTTTTTCATAATTTAAAAAATATGTTTCCTTTTGTTTTTAATTTAGGTTATCCGGGTAAGGTAAAAGTAGAACGAGTAAAAATATTGTATCCGAAAGGAGAAACTAAAAACTCATTAAAGGAAAAAGCCTACCAATTAATTTATGAAAGGATCAAAGATGATAAGATAGAATTTAATTAATACAAAATAAATAATTATATGTTAGATGGATTAGTAGAGTATGGATATATAGGATTATTTATTGCTTCCTATTTGGCAGCCACCATTTTACCCTTTAGCTCTGAAGCAGTGCTTATGGGGATATTTATTATGGGAGGAAATCCTTGGATTAGTATTGTAATTGCAACAATTGGAAATTGGCTAGGAGGTATGACCAGTTATTTTTTAGGAAGGCTGGGAAAAATAGAATGGATTGAAAAATACTTAAAAATAAGTAAAAATAAAATTGATCAGGTATCTCAAAAATTAAATAAAAAAGGAGCATATTTTTCCTTTTTTTCTTTCTTACCCATTATTGGAGATATTATACCCATTGCTTTAGGGTATATGAGAGCTAATATGTATATCGTTTCTATATCTATGTTAGTCGGTAAGCTGTTTCGTTATCTATTGGTTATGTATGCATTTAAAGGCTTTTCAAATTTTATTAAATAGAAAAATCTCTTTTTGAGTCTTTCCATTCTTGGAAATTATTGAGCTTATTTATATAGGAATAAATTTGCTGTGATAAAATATTGATTTCGCGAAGCTGATAAGTAATTAATGATTGATCATCCGTCAAAATATTTAGTTCATCTTCTTCTTTTTCTTTATATTCAATATTACAATCAAATGAAGATCTTTTGATGTTCAATAAACAATGATTTAAATTGTTTTCAATAGATGATATTAAGAGTTGATCTATTTTCAATGCTTTACTATTTTGATTAACATAGGATCTAAGAGAAGATATTCTTGTAGATAGAAGGTTTATAAAGGTTTGAATATTATATATATCAGACTTATAATTTTTTGAAATTTTCGGTTCCGATATTATTCTTTGAAAAGTACTCGATAGATTTGAAGTTCCCAGCAAAACATCCTTTCTGGAAAGTTTTATAACCGTATCAGAAAGCTTATCATCATTTAATAAATTGTATGTAATTTTTGAGAAATAATCTAAATTATATTTTAATAATTCTTCAATCAACACAGGAAGATTTTTATATTCCCAAGTGGGAAGAAAAGAAAAGCTTAAAACAAAGCTAATTACTACTGCAATAGTCGTTCCACCCAAACGATGATAAATATTTATCCAACTGTCGCTTGCACTATGCTCCAAAAAAATCAGAAGAATAACAAATATAGTTACAAAAGCAACCCCCGTTCTATAATTGATGGGTATAAAACTATATGCACCTACTATACATATAAAAGTAATAGCAGAAATCACATAAATGTTATGCGTAACAAGCAAAAGTCCCAAGGTTAGTAATCCCCCTATTAAAGTACCTTGCAATCTTTGAATAGACGAATTTTTTGTATATCCATAGAAAGGCTTTAAAATTAAAATAATGGTTAAGTATACCCATGCAAAATATTCAATTTTAAGTAAAGTGCAAATAAGGTAAGAGACCGATATGGCAACACTTACCCGTAACGCATGTTTGAAAATATTAGATCTTAGATTTAAATTGGCCTTGAAAGTTGAAAAACTATAGTTATATTGTCTTGTAAACTTTTCTAAATCCAAGTCTTCATATTGCTTTCGCTCTGATCTGAACTCTCCGTTAATAAGAGATTTAATTAAGCCGGTTTGTTTATAAAAGGATTTAAAAATAAAACGAACATGCTTTAAAGCATGGATGTCAATATCCGACTTTTCGTTATTTTTTTCTTCAAGAAAAAGTATTCGTTTCTTAAAATAATCAAGTTGAGTTGTATCAATAGTAACCGTAACCTTTTTATGAAAATTTATCGACCAGCTTAATTCGTAGAGAATATTCTCCATGTTGGCTAAGTGAGATTCAAAATCTTTTTTTAAATCACTTTTAACAAGAGAAACAATTAAATTATTATCCTGATAATTTAAAGATAAAAGCTGTTCATATAGATCAATTAATGCGCTGAAAATTAAGGTCATTTTTCTGCCCTTTGCAGAAAAGCTCTTAGCATTAATTCTCAATTTAAAAAGATTTTCACGAATATCTTCATGAGTGCTGTGTATTTTTGTTTGTCTTTCAAAAAGCCGATTTAAAATTTCTGTTTGTTTTTGAATATTGACAGGATTTTTAATTTTTAAGAGAAAATATTCATGCATAAGTTCAGTGTACTCATACAAATGTTTAATATTTTCACTTATTTTTTGTTCAATAACCCTATAAGGTTGGATTCTCCATAGTACTAAAGAAACGAATCCATACCATAACACTCCCATCATCATTCCCAACGTGTTAGTGATGATATGATTACCTTCAAAATTACATGCGTAGACCACACATAATAAAGAAGAAGTACTTACACTTACAGCGCGTGATCCGTATATAAAAAACATAGAGAAGAAAAACCCGCATAAGGTAATCCAAATACCGAAAAAAATTTCATGTGAAATCAATAGCTGACATATAAAAACTACTAAAAAGTAAAATAAAGCGGCAATCGATTGAGTATAAAATTTAATATGTAAGGACCCCGGATTGTCACCAAGCCCGGCTACAAGAGCCCCAGAAGAAGCAGCAATACCCATATCAGGTCTTTTAAGAAGCCATCCTACGAATAGAGGTATAACTATAGCCATTGCAATACGTAATCCGCGACTAAAATAAAACCCAAAAATAAAAAAGGTACTTTCTGAAATTATATGTTTAATTTTTTGCCGCATAAAAATCTATAAGCAGTGGTAGTAAATTAGAATTTCTAATTAGTTTTTATCCTTCAAGCCCAAAAATCATGTTAGATACGATAATAGCTAAAACTATGCAGGTTATAACTATATACATACGATCCTTTTCAATTGCAAAAGCTACTATTGAAAAAGCAATTCGTAAAATGGGAGTGGCTATTAAAACGGCTACCCCTAATTGTATAATGGCCATACCATCAAATTTTATAACGGCAGGTAAAAGTGTAGTTAATTCTCTTAAATAATTAGGAGCTCCAACAAACGTTTTAAAGTTGAGTTGTTGATCCGGATGTTGTGATATATAAATTATCCCTCCGGTAATTGTAATTATAGAAGAAAGAATAACTCCATAACGCAGCAACTTACCAATATAAAGTTCTACATCACGTTCTTCCCAAAATCTCCTAGATAAAAAATTACTCATAATACTATCAACTTAAAGTTTAGGAAAATTGATATTAGGGAACCATGTAGTCAGTGAAGGTTCTAATCCCCTATATATCATTTGGATTGCAAGAATAGCTATTACCAAACTGAAAATTTTACGTAATAGTTGTACGTTTATAGCCATCAATATTTTTGAGCCGATAAAAGCCCCGAACAAAACTCCTACCACAATAGGCATGGCAAGAAAGGGGTCAATCTGACCTCTTTGAAAGTAGATAACAGCACTGGCAGCAGCTGTTACCCCTACCATAAAATTTGAAGTAGTAGTTGAAACTTTAAATGGTATTTTCATAGCAGTATCCATTGCCAATACTTTGAGTGAGCCTGATCCGATCCCTAAGATACCCGATAGCACGCCAGCTATCGTCATTAGGGAAAAACCCGCACCGATGTTTCGGACATTGTATTTTTGAATTCCGTTAGGAGTAGGATAAGTTCCATTTAATTTCAGCCTGGTTGCAAATTTACTACCTGGAGCGCTATAATCTATAGAGGCATTTTTCTTTCTTAAAGTCATGATAGATGAAAAAATAAGTGTAAAACCTAAAATTATATAGATTGCAGATGTAGGGAGAAAAACTGCTATTAAGGCACCTAGTACTGCACCCAGCGTGGTTGCGATTTCAAGAAACATTCCAATACGCACATTAGTCATTCCTTCTTTAATATAGGCGGCAGCAGCTCCCGAAGAAGTAGCTATAGAAGTAACCAATGCAGTCCCAACTGCATATTTAATGTCTACTCCAAAACCAAGGGTAAGTAGAGGAATAATTACTACTCCGCCACCTAATCCGGTAAGAGAACCCAATGTACCCGCTGCAATTGCCCCAAAAAAAAGAATAATAGTAAAAGTTATTATAGTCAAAATGAATTAAAATTAAGAAATTAAGTAACAAATTTAGAGATTCCTTTTTAATAAGTTAATATTAATTTAAATTAAATTCTAGATTTGTATAAAAAAGAAATTTGGTTAAAAATAGTGCATTACGTATGAAAATACTATGTAGTATATAAGACATTACCCCCCCCGGGGATCTTATAGCCCTCACGGAATACTAATTGTTTAGTTATTTGGTTAATGTCCTTATAAAGAAATTATGTGATACTTATCCATTTAATTGAGTGAAAATACGCTCCCATTCCTTAGTAATCTTAGTAAGGTTATTCTTTAATTCTGTATACTTCTTAATATTTTCTTCTTTAGGGTTTTCCTTACTAAATATATCTTCAAAAGCAGAAATTTTTTGTTCCATCTCCTCAATATCATTTTCAAGCTTGAACAATTTATTTTCCAAAGATTTTTGTTCTTTAGATTTAAATTGTTTTTCCTGAGAAACTTTAATCGGATTACTTTCTGTCGTAACTTTTTGGGAAGTTGATTTCTCAATATCAACTTCTCTCATATTTTCTTTCTTGCGGTAATCCAAATATTCATTAATATTTCCCAAAAATTCCTTTACTTCGCCATTTCTGAATTCAAAAATTTTGTCGGCTAAATCATCTAAGAATTCTCGATCGTGAGATATCAAAATAAGCGTACCTGTAAAATTCTTTAATGCCTGTTTTAATATTGCTTTGGATTGTATATCTAAATGATTGGTAGGCTCATCCATTATCAATGTATTGAAGGGGCGAAGAAGTAATTTACATAAAGCCAATCGGTTTCTTTCGCCTCCAGAAAGAACAGAAACTTTTTTATGAACTTCATCACCTTGAAAAAGAAAAGAACCCAGCAAGTCTCGGACTTTTGGACGAGATTCTTCAGTTGCCGAATCTTCAGCTTCTTCTAAGATTGTTTTAGAAGCGTTGAGCTCTTCGGACTGGTTTTGTGCAAAATATCCGATTTGAACGTTGTGTCCTATTTCAAGTTTACCATTGTAAGATAATAAGCCAACTATAATTTTAGCCATAGTTGTTTTCCCTTGACCGTTCTGACCGATAAAAGCTATTTTCTCTCCTCGTTCTATATAAAAATTAGCATTTTCAAAAATAGTATGCGTATCGAAGGATTTACTTAAATTTTCCGCTTTAAAAATTATTTTTCCAGGTGTTATACTAGGCTCAAAACGAATATGAAAACGTGTTATGTCTTCATCTTCAATCTCAATACGTTCTACCTTATCTAATTTCTTTATAAGAGATTGAGCAAAAGAAGCTTTATTGGCTTTTGCCCGAAATTTACTGATTAATTGTTCTGTACGTTTAATTTCTTGTTCTTGATTTTTTTGTTGCTGAAGAAGTTTTTCCTTACGTTCTTGCCTTAAAATAAGGTATTTGGTATAATTAGCTTTATAATCTTGTATAGATTTATTGGATATTTCAATGGTACGATTGGTAACATTGGTTAAGAATTGTTTATCGTGAGATACTAATACCACAGCTCCGCTATAGGTAATTAAAAAATTTTCTAACCAAACAATTGATTCTATATCTAAATGGTTAGTTGGCTCGTCAAGAAGGAGTACATCATTTTCTTCCAATAAAAGTTTAGCCAACTCTATTCTCATTCTCCACCCTCCCGAGAAATCATTAGTAAGCCGGTTAAAATCGGATTCTTTAAACCCCAAACCTTTTAGAATTTTTTCAATCTCTCCATCAATATTGTAGCCTCCTAAGTGAGAGAACCGATCGGTAAGATCTGTTAAATCATGAATGAGCTTATGATATTCCTCAGATTCATAATCGGTTCTTGTGGCAAGCGCATGGTTTATAGTATCAATTTGTTCATTGATTATATTTAATTCTTTAAAAGCTTGTTTTGCTTCTTCCCATACCGTTCTTCCTTTTTCAAAATCTAAATCTTGCTTTAAGAATCCAATACTAACTTTCCCTTCTTTTTCAACATTACCCTCAGTAGAAGATTGCTCTCCGGATAAAATTTTTAATAAAGTAGATTTACCTGCTCCATTTTTACCCGCTAATCCAATACGATCATTTTTATTAATCCTAAAATTTACATTTTCAAATAAATAAGATCCTGCAAAATGTAAACCTAGATTCTGAACTAATATCATTTACTTATTAAATTTTGAACATGCAAAGATACTATTTTAAACTTAAATCCGTTGTTATGTTCTTTATTGAATGAAAATTATGTAAATTAGTTCTTTAATATAATTTTATGAAAAAGATATTATCAATAGTAGTAATAGCATTATGCTTTAATTTTGTATTCACTAGTTGCAGTGATGATGATAATGGCAACGTGGTAGTTAATACGGATACTATTTCAAAAGTATTTGAAATTGAAAGTTCATTTAGGTTTGACAATCAACTAGGTTGGGTTATTAATGGTGAACTTAGACCGGCTATAATTAACGGAGATCATTTATTAATATATAGGCTATCCACAGTAACCGGATCAGGTAAAGATGTATGGCAACTTATACCTCGAACCCTTTATTTAGACTTAGATAATGATAGGATTACCGAAAGCGAGTTTTCATACGATTATGATTTTAGTATTGAAGATTTTAATATTTATGCAAGGGGAAATTATGATTTGACTTTAACTCCTGGTTTAATTAATGAACAAGTTTTTAGGATAGTTATTATTCCGGGAAGCAATACCGGTAATGCCTTTAGTGGTAAAATGCCAATCGATTACAAAAAGTATAACGAGGTGATTAAGTATTATCATATTGATGATAGTAAGGTAATAAAATTGCAACCGATAATAAAATAATAAAGTAATACAACTTATACGATAAAAGAGGCTTATAAGCCTCTTTTTTTATGGAATTTATAAACAATATAAATTTATTATTTTTCGAAACGTTTCATAACTCTTTCGCTAACTCCTACATTGGAAAATCCACCATCATGGAAGAGATTTTGAAGAGTTACTTTCCTGGTTAGGTCGGAAAATAAGGTAATACAATAATTTGCACATTCCTCTGCAGTAGCATTACCTAGTGGAGAAATTTCTTCAGCGAACTCAATAAATCCGCCAAAACCTTTTACACCGTTTCCGGCAGTAGTCGGAGTAGGAGATTGCGAAATAGTATTTACTCTAACTCTATTACGAATTCCCCATTCATAACCGAAACTTCTTGCAATGCTTTCCAAATAAGCTTTATTATCAGCCATATCATTATAACCGGGAAAAGTTCTTTGTGCGGCAATATAAGAAAGGGCTACGATACTGCCCCATTCGTTCATGGCATCTTTATCCCAAGCTGTTTTCATAACCTTATGGAAAGAAACGGCAGATATATCCCATCCTTTAGTTAACCATTCGTAGTTTATATCAGTATAATCTTTATTTTTTCTGACATTAATAGACATTCCTATAGAATGTAAAATAAAATCAAGCTTTCCGAATTTTTCAAGAGCATGATCGAAAAGTTTATTCAAATCTTCCATAGAAGTTGCATCAGCAGGAACCGTATCTGAACCCGTCTTTTCAGCTAATGCATTAAGTTCCCCTTTTCTAAGAGCGACAGGTGAATTGGTAAGGATAAATTCAGCCCCTTCTGCATGAGCTTGTTCTGCAACTTTCCAAGCAATGGAGTTAGAATCTAGCGCCCCAAAAATAATTCCCTTTTTTCCCTTTAATAATCCGTGAGACATAGTATTTAATTAAAAATGTTAACAGAACAAATTTAGGTAAATATTTTTACATAGAACTGAAAAGTTTATTATTACACTTATGGTAAAAAAAATAATTTATAAAAAATAAATAATATTCACAGTAAATTTCGCATCATTCATGATGAAAGAAATAATGTTAAGTATAATTTGTGTATTTCAATATAATTCCTAGTAAAATATATCGATTTTTATGGAATATAGATTATCAATAGTCGGTATGCTAAACAATATCAAGTATTCTTTAAGATATCAATCATTGTTCATAAATTTGAATAAACATTTTAATATATGAGTAATACTAAAAACAGAATTGAATTTTTACGGAAGGAATTAACTGATTTAAATTATAAATATTATGTGTTAGATCAATCAGAAGTTTCGGATTATAAGTTTGACAAAATGATGGAAGAATTGAAGCAATTAGAAAAAGAAAATCCGGAATTCGATAGTCCCGATTCACCTACCCATAGAGTTGGAGGACAGATAACTAAAAGTTTTCCAACTGTAAGACATGAAAGACGGATGTATTCGCTGGATAATAGTTACTCATTTGATGATATTAAAGATTGGGCAGCAAGAGTTGCCAAATCTATAGATGAGAAAATTGAGTACGTATGTGAGCTCAAATACGATGGACTTTCCATAAGTATATTATATGAAAACGGTCAATTAGTTCAAGCGGTTACCCGAGGAGACGGTTTTCAAGGAGATGAGGTTACTCATAATGTGAAAACTATACGTTCGATTCCCCTTCATCTAAACGGACAATATCCGCAACGTTTTTATATAAGGGGTGAAATTATCATGCCTAAAAAATCATTGGAAAAGTTAAATAAAGAAAGAAAAAAAGAAGGCTTAGAACCCTATGCAAATCCAAGGAACACGGCCAGTGGCAGCTTAAAACTTCAGGATAGTGAGGCGGTGGCTAAAAGGGGACTTGATTGTTATTTGTATTATATGCTTACTGATGAAAGGGCGTACAGTACACAATGGGATTCTTTGCAACAGGCTAAAGATATGGGTTTTAAAGTTGGAAATTATGCTCGATTGTGTACCAATTTAGATGAAGTAATTAAATTTATCGAGTATTGGAATACCGAAAGATATAATTTACCCTTTGAAATTGATGGAGTAGTGATTAAAATTAATTCCATCTTTGAACAGGAGGAATTAGGTTATACGGCTAAATCTCCTCGTTGGGCGATTGCATATAAATTTAAAGCTGAAAAAGTAGAAACGCAATTATTAAGCGTAGATTATCAAGTAGGCAGGACAGGGGCGATCACACCGGTGGCAAATCTAAAACCGGTGTTGGTAGCAGGAACCACTGTGAAAAGGGCATCTTTACACAATCAGGATTTCATTACCAATATGGATTTACGAATTAATGATGTGGTTTTTGTAGAGAAAGGTGGTGAGATTATTCCTAAGATAGTGGATGTGAATTACGATAAAAGGGAACCGGGCATTATCAAGCTGGAATTTATTAAAAATTGTCCGGCCTGCGGGACTCCTTTAGTTCGAGAACCGGGAGAAGCTGCTCATTTTTGTCCTAATGAAAAGGCTTGCCCACCTCAGGTTATGGGAAGAATCGAACATTTTGTTTCCCGAAGAGCCATGAATATCGACAGTGTTGGAACCGAGACGGTTTCTATGCTCTATGAAAAAGGGTTGGTAAAAGACATCTCTGATTTCTATATCTTGAAAAAGGAACAATTAATTGAACTGGATAGAATGGCTGATAAATCGGCTCAAAATATAATAGACGGCATTGAAAATTCAAAACACATTCCCTTCGAAAAAGTTTTATATGCTCTTGGAATTCGTCACATTGGAGAAACAATGGCTAAGAAATTAGCTAAAAGGTTTAAATCGATAGAAGAATTACAAAAAGCAACTTTAGAAGAATTAGAAAATACGGCAGATGTAGGAAACAAGATTGCCATCAGCATTCAGGAGTACTTTGCAAAGCCGGAACATTTAATCCTTATTCATAAGCTTAAAGAATCGGGCTTACATTTTCAAACAGAAAACACATCGGAAGAAATTTCTCATATATTAGAGGGGAAAACATTCTTATTTACAGGAAAATTAACTGCTTTTACAAGAGATCATGCAGAAGAACTGGTTGAAAAGAACGGAGGTAGGAATATTTCATCCGTTAGTAAAAATTTAGATTATCTGATAGTAGGAGAAAAAGCGGGTTCCAAGCTGAAAAAGGCTGAACAATTAGGAACTGTACAAATTTTAGATGAATATCAATTTTTAGATTTACTTGAAAAAGAGGGGAAAAGACCAACAGATTAAAACTACTAAGCGGTTACATTCAAGTTAATAACTATTCAAATCAAGTGAAAAGATTAGAGTATGAACTGCAATAATCAATTGCAGTTCCTATATATCAATGGTTTCGTTCGAATAACACTTTTTCAATATCTTCCAGTTGAAACCCCTTTGCTTTCAAAAGGATAAGATAGTGGTATAACAAATCTGCTGCTTCGTTTTTAAACAAAACATCATTCGTATCCTTTGCCTCAATAACTACTTCAACAGCTTCTTCGCCGACTTTCTGAGCTACTTTATTAATACCTTTTTGATAGAGTTGGTATGTATACGATCCATTTGTTTTTTCATCAATTCGTTGATTGATAATATGTTGTAGTTTGTATACAAATCCTTTACTATGCTGTTCCTCGAAACATGAATAACTTCCCGTATGACATGTTGGCCCTTCAGGAGAAGCTTTAATTAAAAGAGTATCACAATCACAATCTATTTCAATCTTTTTTACCCATAAATAATGGTGGGAGGTTTCTCCTTTGGTCCATAATCGATTTTTGCTGCGACTAAAAAAAGTCACTTTTCCTTCTTTTTTTGTTTTTTCAAAGGCTTCTTCATTCATATAACCCAGCATAAGTACTTGCAAGGTAAGATCATCCTGAATAATTACAGGAATCAATCCGTTACTTTTATTAAAATCTAATTTCATCGTATAGGAATATTTTTGGTTTTTAAAAATCTTTTTAGTTCGGGGATGGGAATTTCATTAAAATGAAAAACACTGGCTGCGAGAGCTGCAGATGCCTTGGTAGTTAAAAACACATCTGAAAAATGCTCTTTAGTTCCGGCTCCACCTGAAGCAATAACCGGAATGTTCATGGTCTTTGCAACTTCATAAGTAATATCAAGGGAAAAACCGCTTTTCGTTCCGTCATGATTCATGGAAGTAAGTAAAATTTCTCCCGCGCCTAATTGCTCGGCTTTTTTTACCCAATCTAGCGTTGAAATCTTGGTAGGTGTTCTTCCTCCGTGAGTATATACTTTCCAGTCGGTATTTTCCTTCTTGGTATCAACAGCGACAACAACACATTGACTCCCAAAGCGTGAAGCAATATCCGAAATCAATTCCGGTCTTTTTATCGCTGAAGAATTAATACTTACCTTATCCGCACCTGCTTGAGTTAGAGAAAATACATCTTCAACAGAATTTATTCCTCCACCTACCGTAAAAGGAATGTTAATCTCATTGGCGATCTTTTCTACTAAGTGGATCAAGGTAGACCGGTTTTCAATAGTAGCGGTTATGTCCAAGAAAACTAATTCATCTGCTCCTTGTTGCACATAAGCCTTAGCCAATTCTACCGGATCTCCAGCATCGGTAAGGCTCACAAAATTCACTCCTTTTACTGTTCTTCCGTTTTTTATATCCAAACAAGGAATAATACGTTTTTTTAACACTTTTTTATTTTTAAGTAAGCATTAGTAATTAATTACAGGTAATAAAAATCCATTTTGATTTATTGAAACAGTAATCATTACTATATCAAATATCACTAAGAAACTGTTTTAGTTTTTCCAGTTTAATCTTTTTCTCATAAATAGCCTTTCCGATGATAACTCCTTCGCAACCAATCTCTTTCAATGTATATAAATCATCTAAGGAAGATACACCGCCACTCGCAATTAGATCTATTGAAGTTGTTTGAAGAATTTCTTTATACAGATCATTTGAAGGTCCTTTCAACATTCCATCTTTGGAAATGTCGGTACATATTACATAACGAATGCCCTTATTTTCATATTCTTTAATGAAGTTGATTACTTCTAAAGAAGAAGATTCCGTCCAACCTTGGGTGGTTATCATTCGATGGTTGCAATCTGCTCCCAAAATAATTTTATCGCTGCCAAAAGTTGAAAGCCAGGAAAGAAATAATTCCGGATTTTTTACGGCAATACTTCCTCCGGTAATCTGTGAAGCTCCATTTTCAAAAGCAATTTTCAAGTCTTCATCTCTTTTTAAGCCACCTCCGAAATCAATCTTTAAAGAAGTTTGGGAAGCTATTTTATATAGTGTATTATAATTAATGATTCGGTTTGATTTTGCACCGTCTAAATCTACCACATGCAAATATTGGACTCCGATGTCCTCGTATTCTTTTGCGGCATCTAAAGGATCTTCCCTATATATTTTTTCAGTAGAATAATCTCCTTTTGTCAGTCGCACACATTTTCCATTAATAATATCTATGGCGGGTATAATTCTCATTTTTTATTTCAGATTATATTAATTTATCCGTATTATAAAGTATAGATCAGTAAATATAATTCTTAAATCCATATATTTTATCTGAAAAGTAAATTACAGCTCAATAAAACTTTTCAATATTTGATCTCCAATATCTGCCGATTTTTCAGGATGAAACTGAGTAGCAAAGAAATTATCTTTCTGTAAAGCTGCGCTAAAAGGCAAAATATAGGTACAGGTAGCGGAAGTATTCATACATAAATCAGCATAATAGCTATGTAAAAAGTACACATCTTCATGGTCAACACAGTTTTTAAAAATTTCTCCCTTCAAGTCATAGATTGTGTTCCAACCCATGTGCGGTACTATATCAGTAGGAGGAAATTTTCGAACTTTAACATCGAAAATATTCAAACAATTCGTGTTTCCTTCTTCCGAATGAGAACACATTAATTGCTGTCCTAAGCAAATACCGAGAAATGGACGTGTAATAGATTTTATTAGTATATCCATACCTCTTTCCTGTAAGTATACCATAGCGCTTCCGGCTTCACCTACTCCCGGAAAGATTACTTTATCGGCATTCAATATCGTGTTGTGATCATCCGTAACTACAGATTCTGCTCCTAAACGTGAAAGTGCGTTCTGTACCGATTTTATATTACCTGCGTTGTATTTTATAATTGCTATCATTTTTCACTAGCCTTTTTATAATTTTTTGAAAGAAGGGATTTACATAAAAGTTTACATCATTTTATTTATTAAAATCTTATTGTTGAGCAGTAAGATTTCAATGTATCCAATTAATTATTTTGTTATAAGCTGCCTTTTGTGCTTGGAATTGCAAAATTACTATCTGTTTGCTTTACAGCCATTTTTATGGCTTTAGCAAAAGCTTTAAAAATAGCTTCTATTTTATGATGTTCATTATATCCTTTTGCTTTTATATTGATATTGGATTGGGAATGATCGCTAAAAGATTTAAAAAAATGATAAAACATTTCGGTAGGCATTTCTCCGATCTTTTCTCTTTTAAATTCAGCATTCCAAACTATCCACGGACGCCCCCCGAAATCAATTCCCACTTGTGCCAGGCAATCATCCATAGGTAATAGAAACCCGTATCTTTCAATTCCTTTTTTACTTCCTAAGGCTTTTAAAATTGCTTCTCCTAAAACAATACCTGTATCTTCTATCGTGTGATGTTCGTCTACATTCAAATCCCCTTCCACTTTAATATATAAATCCATATTTCCATGTTTGGCTATCTGCTCCAACATATGATCAAAAAAACCTAATCCTGTGGAAATTAAATTTTTACCCGATCCGTCCAAATTTATTTCAACGGAAATCCGGGTTTCTTTAGTATTACGAACTACCTTAGCTTTTCGAGGTTGTTTTTTTAAATAGTGATAAATTTCGTCCCAGCTTTGCGTTTGTAAATCAGCGTTAGAGTGTTCTTCGGTACCCATATATATAGAACAACAACCTAAATTTTTAGCTAATTGTACATCAGTTAATCGATCTCCTATTACATAAGAATGAGAAAGGTCATATTGGCCTTTTAAATAATGAGTTAACATTCCCGTTCCGGGTTTTCGGGTAGGTAGATTTTCATGTTCAAAACTCCTATCTATAAGAATTTCTGAAAATTTTACACCTTCATTTTCAAAAGCTTTGATAATTTTATTTTGCGAAGGCCAGAAAGTTTCTTCCGGGAAGGAATCCGTTCCTAATCCATCTTGATTAGTTACCATAACCAATTCATAATCCATTTCGCGGTATATTTTAGAAAGATTTTGGAAAACCAGAGGATAAAATTCAAGCTTTTCCAAACTGTCCAATTGATAATCCAACGGAGGCTCAATAACTAAAGTACCGTCACGATCTATAAATAATACCTTTTTCATAGAGTAACGTTCAGCTTATGTAATGAATTGATTAATTTTAAATTTTCTTCAGGAGAACCGACCGTAATACGAAGGCTGTTCTTAATTTTGGATGATTGATCTCGTACAATTATACCTTCTTGAATTAATTTTTTAAAAACCTGATTGGAATGAGAAAATTTAACAAGAAGGAAATTGGTATCTGAAGGATATATTTTAACCACTAAAGATAGCTTTTCTAAGGCTAAATGCAATTTTTCTTTTTCCTCAAGAATTATTTTTTTTCTTTTTTCAAATTCACTGCTTTGATTCAGCGTTTCTATAGCTGCTTTTTGATTCAAGGTACTAATGTTATACGGATGCTTTACTTTATTGAGTAAATGGATAATTTCCGGATTAGCATAAGCCATACCTATACGAACACCGGCAATTCCCCACGCCTTACTGAGAGTTTGTAATAGTACAAGATGAGGAAATTGATCTATTTTATCAAGGTATGAAAGTTGGTCCGTAAACTCTATATAGGCTTCATCAATAGCAACAATTCCATTAAAATTTTCTAATATAAAATCTATATCTTTCGGATTGATCGCATTACCGGTCGGATTGTTTGGAGTACAGATGACAAGTACCTTTAAATTTTCATCCTTAAAATATTTTTGAGCTTCTTCTATATTAATCTGAAAATCGGAAGTTAAAGGAATATCAATAACCTTAACATCATTCAGATCTGCCGCCACCTGATACATTCCGAAAGTGGGACTGAAAAACATGACTTTATCTTTACCGGGATTGCAAAATACCCGATAAATATGATCAATAATTTCGTCGCTTCCATTACCTATAAAAATTTTTTCTGTTGCAATATTTTTAATTTCGCTCAATCTTTGTTTTAAATCCTTTTGATAGGGGTCTGGATATCGATTATTTTTTCCAAAAGGGTTTTCATTGGCATCTAAATAAATTCCCTCTATTTCTCCTGATTCATCTCTTGCCGAAGAATAAGGACACATGGTAAGTACATTAGGACGGGCCAGTTGATTTATATTTTTCATGGTTATCATTTTATTGACTTAAAATCGTGATTTTTACCCTATATATTTTTTATAAGTTTGGTGAATTAGCTTAATTTGATCTTAAACGTATGCTTACGGCATTTTTATGAGCTTGAAGCTCTTCTCCTTCAGCCATTAACTCTATTGTATTTCCGATCCTATGTAAGCCTTCCTTAGTTAATTCTTGAAAAGTAATTTTTTTGAAAAAACTATCCAAGGATACGCCACTGTAATTCCTTGCATATCCATGGGTTGGCAAGGTATGATTTGTTCCACTGGCATAATCTCCGGCACTTTCGCAGCTGTAATTCCCTAAAAATACAGATCCCGCATTTTCAATATTTTGTATATATTTTTTTGCTTGATCAATAGCTAAGATCAAATGTTCAGGGGCATAAATATTACTCCAATGGAAGCATTCTTCTAAAGAATACAATAATACTCCTAAACTATTATTCAAAGCTTTTTTAGCAATTTCTTTTCGTGGAAGATTTTCGAGTTGAGTATGGATTTCATCTAAAGTTTGATTTAAAATTTCTTCATCTGTAGTGAGGAATATAACCTGACTATCAGGACCATGTTCTGCCTGTGAGAGTAAATCGGAAGCAACGTAGGCAGGATGAGCAGACGAATCGGCCATTACCAATACCTCACTGGGTCCTGCCGGTAAATCTATGCTTACTTTAAATTCCTGGGCATATTGTTTAGCTGCAGTTACATATTGATTTCCCGGACCAAAAATTTTGTATACTGAAGTGATCGTTTCTGTTCCTAAAGCCATTGCAGCGATGGCCTGTACACCACCTACCTTATAAATATCTGTTATACCTACTGTTTTTGCAGCAAATAGAATAGCAGGATGTATTTTACCTTCATTATTAGGAGGAGTACATAATACAATATTTTTACATCCGGCTATTTTAGCGGGAACTCCCAACATTAGTACGGTAGAAAAAAGCGGAGCAGATCCTCCCGGAATATATAAGCCTACTTTTTCGATAGCTCGAGATTCTCGCCAACATTGGATACCGGGTTGAATTTCTATTATTTTTTTATTTTCTATTTGTGAAAGATGAAATTTTTCAATGTTAGATTTAGCCTGTAGGATTGCTTGTTTTAATTCAGTAGAAACCAGTGCTTCTGCTTCGGTAAGTTCTTGTTCGGAAACATGAAGGTTAGTAAGTGCCACTTTATCAAATTCAAGTGTATATTTTTTCAAAGCTGTATCACCTTCATTTTTCACACCTAAAAATACATCTTTAATGGTTTCATGTAAAGAAACTTTTTCATTTTCCGGTCTTTTAATTAAATGTTGCCAATCATTTATATGAGGATATTTTATAATTTTCATTTTTGAGCTTTATTATTAACGTATAAAATGGGTGAATATTCAATAAGCTGAATAGGAGATTCTTTTGTTTTTAAATAATTATAAAATTTACAAGATCATTTTTTCAATAGGAATAACTAAAATTCCCTGAGCTCCAAATTCCTTCAACTGTTCTATAATATCCCAAAACTTATCTTCTTTAATTACAGAATGTACACTGCTCCATCCTTCTTTAGCCAAAGGTAATAGGGTAGGACTTTTTATTCCGGGCAATAAGGAAATAATATCTTTCAAGTTTTCATTAGGAGCATTCAACAAGATATATTTGTTTTCTTTTGAATATATCACTGATTGAATTCTGAATAATAATTTATTGAGAATTAGTTGTTTGTCTTGAGAAAGATTTTTTGATTTTATAAGGGCTGCCTCACTTTTGGTAACAGTTTCTACTTCTTTTAGCCCATTCATGAAAAGTGTACTTCCTGTACTAACAATATCGAAAATGCAATTAGCCAAACCTATTCCCGGAGCAATTTCTACGCTTCCGCCAATTTCTTCAATTTCAACCTTTATATTGTTTTTTTTACAAAATTTATTTAATATTCTAGGATAGCTGGTGGCTATTTTTTTATTGTTAAAATAGGAAATTCCCGTATATATTTCTTCTTTTGGTATTGCTAAGCACATACGACAATTACCAAAACCTAGTTTTTTTATGATCTCAACATTCCGGTCTTTTTCCCATACTTCGTTTTCGCCTAAAATTCCAATATCGGCAACATTTTGTTCCACATATTGCGGTATATCATCATCCCTAAGAAATAAAATTTCAATTGGAAAATTGGAAGAAGAAGTTTTTAATTTTTGAGTTCCGTTAGGAATTTTTATTCCGCATTCACTCAATAGTTCCAACGACTTTTCACTTAACCGTCCGTTTTTTTGTATAGCAATTTTAAGTTTATTCATTAATCATAGTTTTTTTATTTTTTATTTTGAAGCGATCCTAAAAAAAAACCGCCCGATTAATCAGGCGGCTATTATTTACTTTGACATTTTGCATAACAAAAATTACTTACCTTACCTGAATATAGGTGTGTAAACAATGATAATGCAAATGTAATTGAATCATTTTTGTTCATATTTGGTACAAAGTTATAAAAAATATAGTAAGGCGCTAACAATAAATCGTAATTATATTATTTATATAAATGAATTGGTTATAGGATGTATTTATCACGTATTTTTTTACATCTAGTAAATTTTTTTGACAACATCAATTTCTAAGTGGTCATATTTACCTTCTAAAAATTTCATAAAATTTTTAAAATGTAGGCTATTATTATGAGCGAAGATGTCTTCTTGGGATTTCCATACTTCAATAAAGGTATATTTTAAAGATTCTTTGGAATTCTGGTATAGATCGTAAGAAATATTTCCCTCTTCTTTTCTCGTTTCTTCAACTACGATATACATAGCCTTTTTTATTTCTTCTTCATATTCAGGTTTTACCAAAATAGTTGCTATTATTTTTAATTCTGACATAGGTTATAGTTTTTGATAATTACTTACTTTTTCAGGAAATCAAATATATATTAAATTCTTAATATATTTAAATTAGATAGGTTGAGTTGAAATAATTTTATTAAAAAAATTTGGTATTAAATACACTGAAATTTGAAGAAAAATTTTTGAAATAGAAAAAAAATGTACCTTTGCAATAAGATTTTGTGCCGGTTATCTACCATACGATAATCCCGCACGCTAAAAAAATAACGTAACCCGAATTTACTTCGGGTTTTTTAATATCTAATGTAATATTTTATATAGCATTTCCATTAAAATGTCTTTGGAGGTTGCATAAGAAGAAACATTTACTCCTTTTGACTTCATATCGGCATCTCGTAAATAGGCAATACAAGCAGTAGTCTTCTTTAAAGAGTAATTTTTGACAGCAGTTAGATATTCATTAGCAAAAAAGGGATTGATTCGAAGTTCTTTTGCTATATTTGGCGCGGTTTTAATGGGAAGTGTGTGAACAATCAGTATATTGGTAAACAGGTTTATTAAAGTGCTAAAGGTAAGTACAATTGGATTAGCCTTCGGATTTTTTTCAAAATAGTCTATTATTTTATAAGCCTGTTTAATATTTTTCTCAATAATGGCTTTTCTTAATTCGAAATTATTATATTCTTTGCTAATTCCAATATTACGTTCGATAACTTCAGGAGTAATTTTTTTAGAATCTCCAACAACTAATTTAAGTTTTTGAACTTCGCTATTAATACGGGAAAGTTCAGTACCTAAAAATTCAGCCAATAAAATTCGGGATTTTTCATCAATTTCCAGTCCGGATGCATGGCATAAGGAACCAATCCAAGCCGGTATTTGGTTGTCATAGAGCTTTTCACTCGTAAAAATATATCCTTGTTTGGTAAGTAATTTGGTCAAAGACTTTCTTTTATCTAATGATTTATATTTAAAGTTAATGACCAATACCGTAGATGGTTGAGGATTTTTTATATAATTTTCAAAAGCTTCGGATTTATCCAATGGTAATCCCATTGCTTCTTTAATTATTATAAGTTGTTTATCAGCTCCCATGGGAAATTGCTTCGCCAATGAAATAATTTGATCTAAATCTGATTCCGTACCGTAAATAATATTTTGATTAAATGCCTTCTCCTCATCCTTTAAGACATTTTCTTCCAGTAAGTTGGTTAGTGTATCTATATAAAAGGGTTCATCACCTTGTAAAAAATATACAGGTAAAAATTTTTTATTTTTAATATCTTTGACTAAATTATTATATTCTTTCATAATTAGAATAATGGAGCTTCCGGTTTTAAATTTTCCAGAAAAATATAATTTTCAAATAAAGGAGGATAAATCTCTCTTGCATATTTTTGACGAAGTTAGAAAAAAATGGTTAATTCTAACTCCTGAAGAATGGGTAAGGCAACATATTATTTTTTATTTACAATCATCAAAAAAAATTTCTCATTCTGCTTTTATTATTGAAAAAAAAATAATCCTCAATCATCAAACCAAACGATTAGATATTTTACTATATAAAAGATCAGAACCCAGGTTGTTGGTGGAATGCAAAGCGCCCGGAATACCCCTTACTCAAAATACTTTTGAACAAGCGGCCCGTTACAATACACAAATAAAATCCAAATATATTTTATTATCCAATGGATTAAAACATATATATTTCAAATACGATTTTTTTATTAATCAATATATGGTTGTTAATGATTTTGACTGGGTATAATTCCACTAATTGGATCAACTAACAGGAATTGAATATTAAATAATTCTATTTAAAATTAAATAGGAATGTAAGGAAATTTAAAAGATATGAAATTACTGATTCCTTTTTTTTGTTTCAGGTAAAAAACTTGCCACCAAACCTAATAAAGGAAGGAAAGAACAAAGATAATACACATATTGAATACCTGTTTTATCAGCAATTTTACCTAAAATAGCAGACGCAATTCCAGCAATTCCAAAAGCTAAACCAAAAAAGAGTCCTCCTATAAGCCCTACCTTTCCGGGTACTAATTCTTGAGCATAAATAAGTATAGCAGAAAAAGCGGACGATAATATTAATCCTATGATAATACTTAAAATACAGGTCCAGGTAAGGTTCGCGTAAGGCATCAATAGTGCAAAAGGAGCAGTTCCGAGAATGGAAAACCAAATCACATATTTTCTTCCTATTCGATCGCCTACAGGTCCTCCAATAATCGTCCCCGCTGCAATAGCAAATAAAAAAACAAAAAGATAAAGTTGGGCGTCATCAATGCTAACTCCAAATTTATTAATAAGATAAAAAGTATAATAGCTGGTAAGACTTGCCATATAAACATATTTTGAAAAAACCAGTATTAATAATATTCCTATAGCTGAAACTACCTTGGATTTAGGTAAAGAAGTATATTTTATTTGATTGCCATCGACACTATTTTTTACGGTTTTACTTTTAGACTTGAAAAGAATTAAATTTTCTTTATACCATTTGCTGATGAAAAGCATAATTCCAATTCCCAATAAGGCTATGATAGCCAGCCATCCTACATTTTTTTGACCATAAGGAGTAATAATCCATAAGGCAATTAACGGGCCTATGGAGCTTCCAAAATTTCCTCCTACTTGAAAGATTGATTGAGCCAAACCGTGCTTACCTCCTGAAGCCAGGTATGCAAGACGAGAGGCCTCCGGATGAAATATGGACGATCCCAATCCGGTAAAAAAAACGGCTAGTAATACATGAGTGAAATGGGTAGCAAGAGCAAGAGATATAATGCCTATCATGCTTAAAGTCATACCTATAGGTAAAGAATAGGGCTGAGGGTGCTTGTCGGTAAAAATTCCAATTACCGGTTGAAATAGGGATGAAGACAGTTGATAAACAAGGGTTATCAATCCTATTTGGGTAAACGTTAAGGTCAATGAATTTTTTAAAAGCGGATATATTGCTGGGATAACCGATTGCAGGGTGTCATTAAACATATGAGATAAGGCCAACAATGACAATAAGGTAAATGTAGTACCTGTTTGTTGAGATGATTTTTCCATGTTAAATTTATGGTGAAAAAAATAACTGCAAATATATTACTAATTGAACTAATTGGAACAAATTTGGATTGTAAAAAGTTGATAAACTAACTTTTAAAAAGATAAAGATTATCGAAATATGCTAATTCATTCTTTGAATCAAAAAAAAGAAAATTGATACTGTTAAATCAAATAAATAAATTTGTTGAATATGGAAAATAAATCAGGTTCATGGAAAAAAACATTTATAATCCTATTGCTGATAATTAGTATTTTAGGGGGAGGGATATTTTATATATATTATTATATACCTTATGGTGACAGCAGTGTAAAATCCGGACAATTAAATTATATCATGCATAAAGGATTAATTTTTAAGACCTATGAAGGGAAATTAATTCAAACCGGATTCAAATCACGAGCTACGGGAGGTATGCAATCAAATGAATTTGAATTTTCTGTGGACAATGAAGAATTAGCACATAAATTAATGAAGCTTACCGGAAAAGATGTAATTCTTCATTATAAAGAATATTTTGGTGCTTTACCCTGGAGAGGATTTACCAACTATATTGTCGATAGTATAATTTCCGTACAAGAGGATTCTGAATCAATCCATTAAGAGTTATGTTGTAAGTTTATAGTTTTTAATAAGTTGAACTCAATTTCTGTAAGCTGCAAATGGGTAAAAATATTTTTTAATTTAAATCCGGTATTTTTGCAGATTTAAAATAAAGAAACATGATGCGCTTTTACTCTTTATATGTACAAAAAGTGATCCGGCTTACTTCGGGAAGCGTTCGATTTGATTTGTTGATTCCCGAACATTTAAAGTCTATATTCCATTGGAAGCCGGGGCAATTTATTCGTTTTCAATTTGAGATTAATGGAGAAATCGTTGAAAGAGATTATTCAATATGCACTGCACCTTATGAAGGATATCTTTCTTTTGTAATAAAAAGGACCAAAAATGCAAGGGTATCAAAATTTGTGCAAGAACATATAAAAGAAGGATTCTATGTGTTGGTTTCAGCTCCTATAGGAACTTTTGGAATTCCTTCGCGACCAGACGAAAAAAGAACTTTGGCGGCATTTGCCTCCGGTAGTGGTATTTCTCCGATTTTAAGCATTATTAAGGATACTTTGTATCATGAATCCGGAGTTCGATTCTATCTTTTTTATGGCAATACTAATGAAAAAGAGGTCATTTTTAAAAATGAACTTACTAAGTTACGTGAAAAAAATCCTAATAATTTTTTCCCTTATTTTTTATATTCTCAACAAAAAATGCAAGATAAGCTATTTGAGGGTAAATTGGATGCACATAAAATTAAGTTAATCATCAATCAAATTATGAACTGGGATGAGTTGGATGAAGCTCTTATTTGCGGTCCTAAAGAAATGATTGTTACTCTAGCTAATGCTATTTATGAGCATGGAATACCGAAAAAAAATATACATTATGAATTATATGAGCCGGTAGAAAAAGTTTTTCATGATGATAAGATAAAACGATCTACAGTTAAAGAAGTAAAAGTTACTTTTACTTTTCAACAAAGTACAAAAACCATGAATTGGATAAATAATGGTTCTTCCTTACTTACTGCTTTATTAGACAGTGGTGTAGATGCCCCCTATTCTTGTAAAGGAGGAGTTTGTGGGGCATGTATTTGTAGTAAGAAAGAAGGAGAAGTATATGTAGATGAAAATTTAATTCTAACCGAAAATGATCTCAAAAATGGGAAAATATTAACCTGTATGTCACACCCTAAAACTGAAACATTGATCATTAATTTGGATGATGTCTAGATGTCTAAAGATTTTTAAAGTATTATTTTATTTTTAATAAATGCTTTAATTGTAAACCTAACCTTATAATAGTAATCATTCAATTTTTCTTTCGAACTTATGGTAACTAAAACTGGTCTGGATATTAATTACTTTTTAAAAAATTAAATTATAGCACTTATAGTATTATTTATAATTTCTTATTTAATGATAGGAATGACGTCAAAATTCACCATTTTAAAGTAAAAAGAAGTATATTTACCAAAAGTCAACAGAAAAAATTTAAGATTAAAAATATTCTACCTTTAAAAAATGAAAGAACTAGTTATTGTTTCTGCTGCAAGAACACCTATAGGAAGTTTTTTAGGCAGTTTATCAAGCCTTTCAGCGGTGCAATTAGGGGCAGCAGCTATAGAAGGAGCATTAAATAAAATTAAATTGGAAAAAACTTTAATAGATGAGGTTTTTATCGGCAATGTTTTACAAGCAAATGTTGGTCAGGCACCTGCAAAACAAGCTTCATTAAGAGCCGGAATACCGAATATAGTCCCGTGCACAACCATAAACAAAGTCTGTGCATCTGGAATGAAAGCGGTGATTATAGGAGCACAATCTATTCTGGCAGGAGGTAATGAAATAGTAGTAGCAGGAGGAATGGAATCTATGTCTCAAGTACCCTATTATCTAACGAAAGGGAGGATTGGAAACAAGCTGGGAGATCAAAAGTTAGTTGATGGATTAATCAAGGATGGGCTGACTAATGTTTATGATCGCAATCATATGGGAATATGTGCAGACGCCTGTGCAAAGGAATACAACATTTCCAGGGAAGAGCAAGATGCTTTTGCCATACAATCGTATATACGTTCAGAATTAGCGTGGAAATCCGGTAAATTTCAAGAAGAAGTAGTGCCTGTAACTGTACATCAAAAAATAAAAGGTCCCATAATTATTTCGGAAGATGAAGAATTTAAAAATGTAAATTTTGACAAATTAAAAAAATTATCCCCGGTATTTCAAAATGAAGGTACCGTAACAGCAGCTAATGCGTCAACTTTAAATGACGGAGCTTCTGCTTTAATACTAATGACAGCTGAAAAAGCCAAAGAATTAGGATTAAAACCATTAGTTAAAATTATTTCGTATGCAGATGCTGCCTGTGAACCTGAAAAATTTACCGTGGCACCTTCTTTAGCTCTTCCGAAAGCCCTAAAAAAAGCAAATTTATCTTTAGATGATATTGATTTTTTTGAGTTTAATGAAGCATTTTCCGTAGTTGGATTAGCCAATGCGAAAATATTAAACATAGATACATCAAAAGTAAATGTAAATGGAGGAGCAGTTTCTTTAGGTCATCCTTTAGGAAATAGCGGTTCGCGAATATTAGTTACCCTAATTAATGTATTAAAACAAAATAATGCCAGGTATGGAGCTGCTGCAATTTGTAATGGAGGAGGAGGAGCGAGTGCTGTAGTTATCGAAAAGATATAATTTTTAATAAAACGTTATAAAAAAGCAGATTAAAAAAAATCTGCTTTTTTATTATAAAATTATAATAGAGTATAAAAATAAATTATATTTTAATATAATCTAATATATTATTTATTTTCATATTATAATTATAGTTATTTAATTTATATATATTTGTTAATTAGTTAAAATGTTTATTTTGAAATAACTAAAGTTAGAAAATATGAAAAAATCATTAAATATTATCTTACTTTCTTCTGCATTTAATGGCCTGACTCAAAGAGTTTGGCTTTCATTAAAAGAAGCGGGATATTCTGTTAGTTTTTTACTTTTTACCACAGAAGAAGAAGTTGTAGACTCGATTGAGACTGCCGATCCGGATATAGTTATATGTCCCTTTTTGAAAGATAGAGTACCTAAAATACTTTGGAAAAACGAGAGAAGACCAATCATAATTATCCATCCCGGTATAATAGGGGATAGAGGAGCATCCTCTTTAGATTGGGCAATCTTGAAGAATTTTGATACATGGGGGGTAACCGCATTGCAAGCTGTTTAAGAAATGGATGCCGGGCCCATTTGGTCAAGTCATGAATTTGATAAACCTACTCTAATCAGAAAGTCAGAGCTTTATAACAATTTTGTAAGTGATGCTGCTATAGAATGTATTTTTGAGGTAATTGATAAATTTATAAAAAAAGTAAAGCCCATTCCTTTAGATTATAATAATGAAAATATAAAGGGAAAACTTGAGCCCAATATGAGACAATCGGATCGTCATTTTGAATGGACTATACCGGCAAGAGATATTTTAAATATAGTAAATTCAGCAGAAGGAATTCCGGGGGTATTAACAGAAATAGAAGGTGAAAAATTTTACATATATGATGCTTATTTAGATCATAGAGAAGGTAAATCAGGGAAATTGTTAGCGCGACGGGAAGAGGCGGTTTTAATTGGAGCAGGAGAAAAAAGCTTATGGATTGGCTCTTTAAAGAGAGCTTCAAAAGATCAGTTCACTTTTAAATTACCCGCTGTACAAGTACTAAAAGAGAAAGCAAATAATTTGGAAGATCTAACTTGTTCGTTACAGGAGTCTGTTTTTTCTAAAGATGAATATAGTACTATACATTATTCACAAAAAGGAAAAATAGGGGAGCTTACTTTTAATTTTTATAACGGGGCTATGAGTACAGTTCAATGTAAAAGAATGATAGAAGCCATACAATTTGCTAAAGAACAAGATACGAATATATTGCTTATTAAAGGAGGATACAACGCTTTTTCCAACGGGATACATTTAAATACGATTGAAGCTGCAGAAGATCCGGCAAAAGAAGCATGGAATAATATACATGCGATCGACGATGTGTGTTTAGAACTTTTAGATACCAAACAATGGATAATTGCAGGAATCACCGGAAATGCAGGAGCGGGTGGAGTCATGCTGGCTTTAACTGCAGATTATGTATGTGCAAGAGATGGAATAATACTCAATCCTCATTATGCTACTATGGGGTTATATGGATCAGAATATTGGACGTATACATTACCTAAACGGGTAGGAGACCTTCAGGCTAGAAAGTTAACTGAAGATTGTTTACCTGTAAGTGTGACTAAGGCTTTAGAAATTGGATTGATTGATTCTGTTGGTCCCAGGGAAATAAATTTTTTTTCTGATTGGTTGTGGGGACAAGCCATGCAAGCAGAGCAATTAAATAAAAAAGAAATGAAAAAACCTTTTGATTCAGAAAAAGCGGCCGAATGTAGAATGAAGGAATTAAAAGAGATGAAAGAAGATATATTGCACGATAGAAATTCTTTTTCAACAAAAAGAAATTGTTTTGTACTTAAAAAGAAAGCTTGTAAAACACCTGATAGGTTGATTGAAAATTGGGCGCGAGTTAAGTAAAATAAGTAATACTAAAAAAACCATCTCTAAAGAGATGGTTTTTTTGAGGCTTCGAGCGGATTCGAACCGCTGTACAAGGTTTTGCAGACCTCTGCCTAGCCGCTCGGCCACGAAGCCGTTTCTTGGATTGCAAATCTACAATTTTTTTTGAATTAAATGTAAAATCTAATAAAATTTCTTTTTAAAAGTTACTTTTACCTGATCTATATTTACATTTACAGGAGGGGTGACCTTCGCAACTGAGACTTTTATGGCTTTTACTTTTTTACATTGGGCTTTTATTTCTCGTATAATTCGATACGTTACATGTTCCAATAGATTGGATCGAATGGCCATTTGATCTTTAACTATTTGTGCTACATTTCCGTAATTAACAGTATCAGTAAGTAAATCCGATTTACCGGATCTTTCCAAATTTAGCCATATCGTTACATTCACTATATAGAAGGAACCAATTTTAGCCTCTTCTTCTAAACATCCGTGATAAGCATAAATTTTAATGTTCTTTAATTTTATCTTTTGCATTTAAAAAAGTTTTTTTGCTATTTTTGTTATGTTTTCTGATCTCCCCATTGAATAAAAATGAAGTACGGGAACTCCATGCTTCATTAATTCCTTACATTGATTAACCGTCCATTCTATACCAACTTCGTAGACTGATTTGTTATCCTTACACTTTTCCACAGCCATAACCAATTCTTGAGGCATATCAATGTGAAAAATATTAGGGAGTGCAGTGAGGTGCTTTTTTATAGATACAGGCTTTATACCGGGAATTATCGGTACATTAATTCCAATACTCCTGCATTTACTTACAAAATCAAAATATTTATTGTTATCAAAGAACAGCTGGGTAACAATATAATCTGCTCCGGCATTAATTTTTTGTTTCAAATAATTTAAATCCGTATCTAAATTCGGGCTTTCAAAATGTTTTTCAGGATAACCGGCAATGCCAATACAAAAGTCTGTAGCTCCATTAGCATATTCTTCATGGAGATATTTTCCTGAATTCATGTTCTCTACTTGGCTAACTAGTTCATTAGCATAAGAATGTCCTTGTGAATGAGGCTTAAAAATACCCTCGCTTTTTATAGGATCTCCTCGTAATACTAGAATATTATCAATTCCCAAAAAATTAAAATCAATAAGAATATTTTCTGTCTCTTCCTTATTAAAACCGCCACATATTAGATGAGGTACTGCATCAACTTTATATTTTTGTTGTATAGCAGCGCATATCCCCACAGTACCGGGACGTTTTCTTGTAACTATTTTTTGAATCAATCCATTGGGAAGCTCTCTGTATTCATATTCTTCTCTATGATAGGTTACATCGATAAAAGGGGGATTGAATTCCATTAAGGGATCAATATTGGAAAATATATTTTGTAAGTCTTCTCCTTTTTTAGGCGGTAATATTTCAAAGGAAAATAAAGTTTTTCCATTTGCATTAGAAATATGTTCTGTAACTTTCATGTTAATTATTTAGGTTCAAAACAGGTTATTTTATCTGGAGAAGAAAAAAATTTCTATTTTTTTTAATAAACATTTATTTTTTTAATTAATTAGTATAATTACAATGTGCTTTCATAAAAAGAAAAGGGTAGAAAATTTGCACATTGGCTAAATTTAATTACTTTTCCTTTTATACCGGTAAAAAGAAATTCAATGGGCATTTTTAATCTGCATTTGTATTTTATAAGTATTTGTCTACGGGCTTTGCAGGTAGAGAGAGGAATGGAAATGGGATTGTGTTTTCCAGCTACTACAACCATTTTTATTATTTTAGCACAGAGATAATTAGTTACAGTATAAAAAATAATTGTCCTTTCTGCACATATGCTGCTACTGGGATAAGCGCCAATCTCTTGATTATTTTCCGTTAAAATTTTATTATTATCCAACAATAGAGCAGCTACCACTTTAAATTTAGAATGATTTGCATAAGCAAAATTACGTGTTTCTTTAGCCTTGTTAATTATTAATAAGTCTTGATTGGAAAGCTCTTTCCAATGAGAATACTCTTTATATTTTACATCTAAGACGTTAATCATTTCGATACTTCTTGTGTGCACCTAAGTTACTAATAAATTATAAAAAAGAATAAATAATTACACAATATGATATAATTATAAAAATAAGAATTAGATGACACTGAATTTTTATAGACAAAAAAAGATTTCCCTATCTGCAAAATGAAAATGGGCTTCAATAGTTGCATTTTCATCACTATCTGACCCATGAACGGCATTCCGCTGTGTACTTTCAGCATATTTTTTTCTAAGAGTCCCTTCTTCAGCCTGATCGGGATTGGTTGATCCAATTAACTTTCTAAAACTTTCCACTGCATTTTCCTTTTTTAAAACGGCAGCTACTATAGGCCCAGAAGTCATGAATTGTATTAAGTCCTCATAAAAGGGTTTACCTTGATGTATAGAATAGAATCTTTGGGCATCTGTTAAAGTAAGAGAGGTTAGTTTAAGTGCAATTATACTAAAACCGGCATCAGTAATATCTTTTAAAATTGAACCCGTTAACCCTTTCGAAACGGCATCGGGTTTTATCATAGTAAGTGTAAAATTAGATATGGACATATAGTATTTGTAAATTAGTTATATATTGATGAAATAAAGTTAAAAAAAAAACACTCAATTCTTAATAGAATTGAATGTTTTTTAAATAAATATTTTAGTTTCTTAAGCCAATAATGATACTGGATTTTCAAGATACATTTTAAGAGTTTGTAAAAATTGAGCTCCTGTAGCGCCATCCACTACGCGGTGATCACAGGCTAAAGATATTTGCATTACATTACCAACCACAATTTGACCGTTTTTTACTACTGGTTTTTGTATTATAGCCCCAACGGATAATATACATGAATTCGGTTGATTAATAATAGAATTGAAAGATTCTACTCCAAACATTCCTAAGTTAGAAATTGTAAAAGTAGATCCGTCCATTTCATTAGCTTTTAATTTTTTATCTCTTGCTCGTCCGGCTAAATCTTTTACTGCTGATGAGATTTGTGTTAAAGATAAGTAATCGGTATTTTTGATTACCGGAACTACTAACCCATCTTCAACTGCTACAGCTACACCGATGTTTATATTTCCACGATGAATAATTTTAGTATCAGACCAAGTGCTATTAATTTGAGGATGTTTTCTTAAAGAAATTGCTACCGCTTTAATTACAATATCGTTAAACGAAATTTTAGTATCTGGAAGACTATTGATTGCTTTTCTTGCTTCCATAGCATTATCCATATTGATCTCAAATACTAGATTATAATGCGGAGCTGTAAATAAGCTATGACTAAGACTTTTAGCAATGGCATTTCTCATGGAAGAATTTGGAGTTTCAGTGTCTACGCCCGGATTTATTTGTGGAGCTACCGGTGCAGATTTTACTGAAGCAGCAACTGTGGTATTAGAAGCTGCTGGAACAAAATTTTCAACATCTTTTCTGATAATCCTTCCATTGTCTCCACTTCCTTTAATTTGATCTAGACTTATTCCTTTCTCTTTTGCAATTTTCTTTGCTAAAGGAGAAGCGAATATTTTACCGTTGCCGGATGAAACTGTATTATTTTCAGTTGAAGTTTTTAAATCGTTAGATGTAACAGATACCGGTTCAGAGGTTACTGGTTTAACAGCTGTAACAGTAGAAGCACTTCCTCCGGAAACAATTCCACTAATATCTGTACCTGCAGGTCCTACAATTGCTAATAAAGATTCAATAAGTGCAGAATCTCCTTCTTTAACTCCTTGGTATAATAAAACACCGCCATTACCGTCGTATTCAAAATCTTGGACAGCTTTATCCGTTTCTATTTCAGCAATAATATCCCCTTCTTTTATGGTATCTCCTACCTTAACGTTCCATTTAGAAACTTTACCTTCTGTCATGGTGTCACTAAGTCTGGGAACTTTGATAATTTCCACGTCTTTAGGAATTTCCACAGGAGCAGAAGGGGAAGAAGTTGTTTTAGTATCGCTATTGCCAGTGTAGTTATTATTAGAAGGTTCAGAAGATGAAGAATTACTGTTTACTCCACCAATTAATGCGCTGATGTCTTCTCCTGCTGTTCCGATAATTGCTAATAGAGAATCCACCGGCGCTGCATCACCTTCTTTTACTCCTTGGTATAAAAGGATACCGTCATTTCCGTCATAATCAAAATCCTGAACAGCTTTATCTGTTTCTATTTCAGCAATAATATCGCCTTCTTTAACAGGATCTCCTACCTTTAAATTCCATTTAGATACTTTTCCCTCAGTCATGGTATCACTCAGACGAGGCATTTTTATAACTTCAGCCATAATTTGGTTTTGATTCGTGTTTTATTGGTTTTCTAATTTATCTAAAAAAGGATAATTCGGCTCTGAGTAAATATATTTGTATAGTACATCATCATCAGCGTAAGGAGCTTCTTCTGCAAACTTACCAACCTCGTTCATTTCATCCTTTATTCTTTTGTCTATTTTATCTAGTTCTTCAACGCTTGCCCAGTTATTAGACAAAATTTTATGTTTAACACAAAGAATTGGGTCTTCTTTTTTATGTTCTTCAACTTCCTCTTTAGTTCTGTATGGCTCGGCATCAGACATGGAGTGTCCTCTGAAACGATAAGTTCTTGCTTCAAGGAAAGTAGGACCGTCACCTCTTCTTGCTCTTTCTATAGCTTCGTATGCTGCTTCAGCAACGGTTTCCGGATTCATTGCATCTACCGGAGCACATGGCATTTCATAACCTAGGCCTAATTGGTAAATGTCCAAATTATTGGTAGTTCTTTCAACGGATGTTCCCATAGCATATTGATTGTTTTCACAAACAAATACTACCGGTAATTTCCAGTTCATAGCCATATTAAAAGTTTCGTGTAGAGTACCTTGTCTTACTGCACCGTCTCCCATGTAGCAAATAGTAACCCCGTCTCGTTCAAAATATTTGTCCGCAAAAGCTATTCCGGCACCTAATGGTATATGACCACCTACAATACCGTGTCCACCATATACATTGTGTTCACGGCTGAAAAGATGCATAGAACCACCTAACCCTTGAGAGGAACCCGTGGCTTTTCCACATAACTCAGACATGGCTACTTTGGGATCTACTCCCATGGCTAAAGCATGAGCATGACAACGATAAGAGGTTATAATCTTGTCTTTAGTTATATCCATTGCATGAGTAAAACCTGCTGCAATAGCTTCTTGACCATTATATAAATGCAAAAAACCTCTGATTTTATCTTTTAAATATAGAGAACGAGCTTTGTCCTCAAATCTTCTCCACATAGTCATATCCTCAAACCACTTGAGGTATATTTCTTTACTAAATTCTTTCATCCTTGTACAATTTGACACGCAAATTTACATTAAATACTATGAACTAACAAAATTTAGATTTTATAAGTTTATATACTTATATTGTAATTATTTATATTAAAATAATTATAATAGTAATTATTTTTTTTTATTTAATATTATTTTAATAATTGAGTATAGTAATTTATGGTAATTATTGTTTGTTTTATTTTTATTTAATAGTATAAATTAAAATGTATTTTTTTAAACATTAATTATAAATCTAAACATTAATTTTCCATGAAAGAAATTGATTTGAGTGTAATTAAATTATCTTAGCTAAAAGTTAAAATACAATTTAATCATTTGATTCAATCAAAAATTTAAATATTTTGCACAATATATAAGTGGTATAAAAAATGCAATACAATTACAGTGAGTAAGTTGTAAAATTGAAAATGAAAATTGGGAAATGGTAACAGATATATTAATAGAGCAAAAATTAAAGAGGCAGCCAAATGTGTTTTCCAAAAAAAAGGTTTGGGTTTAACACGCACCGATTGTATAGTAAAGGAAGCTGTAATCAATTTAGTTTTACTTAATTATTATTACAGAAGCAAAGAAAATTTTTTTAAATAGTGATCCAGGAAAGTATAGAAGAAATGTTCTCTTACATGGAGAATATAAGGAATAATAAAAATACAACCTTATCTGAGAAAATTGATGCAGGAGTATACAGATATATAGAAGGAATTTCCAAAAGTCCGAGTTTACCTGTTTTTTTATTTAGTGAATCACAGATAAATATGCGACATTTTTTCAATAAGGTTAAAATCTCTTAAGGTTTTATAAAAAACAGGTATATGTTTAAACAAATAACCAAGCAAATAAATAAAAAAAAATTAAATTTTGCAGCCATACATTTTTTATAAATTTTGTTTCTATATCTATTTTTCCAAAAAATGCTCAACCCTTTATAAAATATGTAAATAAAATGGATGAACAAAATTTCACAGATTTTATTAAACGACGAAAAACTTTAGTCCCTCCGATTGGGGTAAAATCAATATTAAATTTAGTATAATAATAAGATTATGAAAACTAAAACGTATATATTCATACAATTATGTTTACTGCCTTGTCTGTTATTTTCTCAGTTACTGGAATTAAGTCTTGAAGAATGTCAGGTAAAAGCAAGAGAAAATTATCCATTAATTAAGCAATACGGATTTATTTCTCTTGCCGAAAACTATACTTTAGATAATTTAACTAAGAATTACTTACCACAAATTTCCCTCGGCGGACAAGCTTCTTATCAAACTCAAGTAGTTACAATTCCACTAAAAATTCCGGGATTTAATATACCGCAAATGGATAAAGATCAATACAAGGTAGCAGTAGATGTTACACAATTATTATGGGATGGGGGAGCAACACAGTCGCAGAATAGAATTACCAAAGCAAATACAGATTTAGAAAAACAAAAATTAGAAGTAAACTTATACACAGTACGAGAAAAGATAAACCAACTATATTTTGGAATTCTAACTATTGATAGGCAATTAAGTCAATTGGACGTATTAACCTCCGATTTACAAACTAATTACGATTTAGTAAGTGCAATGCTGAAAAATGGAGTAGTTATGGTCTCCGATTTGGATTTGGTCAAAGTGGAGTTATTAAATACTGACCAAAAAAGAATTGAGTTGAATACTTTACGAATAGCGTATATAAAAATGCTTTCTTTATTTATTCATGAAGAAATAAGTCAAGAGGTTGAACTCAAACTTCCTGATAATAGAGTCAATTTTGGTGAAGAGATTACTCGTCCTGAACTTATTATGTATGATAAACAAAATTTATTATATGAAGCTAAGGAAAGTACCATAAAAGCTAAAAATATGCCTAAATTTTCACTTTTTGCTCAAGCAGGATTTGGAAAACCGGGATTAAATATGCTGAGCACAGATTTTAAAACTTATGCTATAGGTGGAGTGCGTTTAAGTTGGAACTTCGGAAACTTATATACTAGAAAAAACGATTATAAATTAATTAAAAATGATATGAATTCTCTTGAATCACAAAGAGAAACTTTTTTATTTAACACGAATGTTCAACTTACCCAAATTCAAAATGAAATAAATAAGTATAAAAAGTTAATGGCAAAAGATGAAGAAATTATACAGCTTAGAAACAGCGTAAAAAAAGCGGGAGAAAGTAAGTATAAAAATGGAATTTATAATATGAATGATTTGATAGGAGATATTAATGCTGAAAATCAAGCACGATTAACCCACTCTATACATGAAATGCAATATTTACAAAGTATCTATAATTATAAATACACACAAGGAAATTAGAAATATGAGAAAGTTAATAGTATTAACCATAGGAACTTTTATGATCATGTTATCTTGTAACCAAAATAAGTTTGAGCATGATGCGTCGGGAACATTTGAAGCAACTGAGGTAATTGTTTCATCTGAAGCTAATGGTAAATTGGAAATTTTTCAACTAACGGAAGGGGATCTAATAGCCCAAGGACAATATGTCGGATATATAGACAGTATTCAGTTGTATCTGAAGAAAAAACAGTTGTTAGCGGCCAATAGAGCAATACAGGTAAAAAGACCGGATATTTCTGTGCAAGTGTCATCCATTAAAGAACAGATTGAAAAAGCTGAGTTTGAAAAAAGAAGAATTCTAAGATTATTGGCAGATAATGCAGCTACCCAAAAACAACTGGATGATATTAATTCACAGATTAAAGTTCTTAAAAAATCTCTAAACGCTCAAGTAAATTCACTTGCTACGTCAGTTAATAGTCTCAATGAAGAAAGTAATACAAATAATGTTCAGGTGGCACAAATAGAGGACCAATTAAAAAAATGTAAAATTATTAATCCCATTAAGGGAACTGTTTTAAATAAATATGTAGAAGAAAAAGAACTAG
The DNA here is from genome assembly GCF_001418685.1 of Apibacter mensalis. GTDB lineage: Bacteria > Bacteroidota > Bacteroidia > Flavobacteriales > Weeksellaceae > Apibacter > Apibacter mensalis. The sequence continues at coordinate 34,983 of NZ_LIVM01000001.1, read as the reverse complement.
TTACTCAAGGCAAAGCACTCTATAAAATTGCGGATACTAAAAATTTATTTTTACGAGCGTATATTGTATCCGAACAACTTGAAAAAATAAAAATAGGCCAAAAAGTAAAAGTTTATATAAATATTTCAGAAGATAAACAAAAATTTTATCCGGGAATCGTAACCTGGATATCCGATAAAGCTGAATTTACCCCCAAAACCATTCAGACCAAAGATGAACGCCAAAATTTAGTTTATGCTGTTAAAATTGCAGTAGCTAATACAGATGGACTTATCAAAATAGGTATGTATGGAGATGTGGATTTTTAAATAAATTTTTGTTTACAATTTTATTGAATAAGTAAGGCTAAATATTCAACAGTTTTAATGTAAAAATAATGAGTGCTATTTTAATACAAAATATTTCAAAAACCTATCCGGGAAAAGTTCCGGTCATAGCTTTACAAGATATATCCATTCAAGTAAATAAAGGAGAGTTGTTTGGTTTAATTGGTCCCGATGGAGCGGGAAAGACAACCTTATTTAGGATATTAACTACTTTATTGGTAGCAGATAAAGGAGATGCTTTCGTTGAAGGTTTAGATGTTAAAAAAAACTTTTTGCAAATACGAGAAAAAATAGGTTATATGCCCGGTAAATTCTCGCTTTACCAAGATCTAAGCATTGAAGAAAATCTTAGTTTTTTTGCTCGGGTATTCAATACAACGGTAGAAAAAAATTATGATTTGATTAAGGATATATATGTACAAATAGAACCCTTTAGAAAAAGAAGGGCAGGTAAACTATCGGGAGGAATGAAGCAAAAGCTGGCTTTATGCTGTGCTTTAATTCATAAGCCGACGGTTTTATTTTTAGACGAACCAACCACAGGGGTTGATCCGGTATCGAGAAAAGAATTTTGGGACATGTTAGCCCGGCTTAAAGAACAGGGAATCACTATAATGGTTTCAACTCCATATATGGATGAAGCAAGCTTATGTGATAAAATTGCTTTAATTCAGGCAGGGGAAATACTTTCTGTTAACACCCCTAAGCAGATTACTGATGAATATCCTTTTAAATTGTATTCTGTAAGATCCAAGAATAATTATAAGCTCCTTCAACATTTACGCAATCAAAAAGAGATAAATAGCTGTTACATATTCGGTGAACACTTGCATGTGACGTTCAAAAAAGAAATGATCAAAATAGACGAAGTGGAAATTAAAGAAATTGAACCGGGAATAGAAGATTGTTTTATTTACTTAATGAATAAGCATGAAAACTATAGTAACTAAAGAGTTAACTAAAAGATTTGGAGATTTTATCGCCGTAGATCATATAAGTTTTGAGGTATCTCGAGGTGAAATTTTTGGTTTCTTAGGGGCAAATGGAGCAGGAAAAACCACAGCGATAAGGATGCTTTGTGGATTATTAACACCTACTTCAGGTGAGGGAATTGTTGCCGGTTATGATATTTACAAAGAATCTGATAAGATTAAAAAAAATATAGGATATATGAGTCAAAAATTTTCATTATATGAAGATTTAACCATAAAAGAAAATATGCGTTTATTTGGAGGTATTTACGGAATGAGTACTAAAGACATTAAGGTAAAAACTGAGCAATCTTTAGAAGAGCTATCCCTAGAAACAGAAAGAGATATTTTAGTAAAATCTTTACCTTTAGGTATTAAGCAAAAAGTTTCTTTTGCCGTATCGACCTTTCATTCTCCTGAAATTGTCTTTTTGGATGAACCCACCGGAGGAGTAGATCCCATAGCAAGACGGACATTTTGGGAAATGATTTATCGGGCCTCTAACTATGGAATAACTATTTTTGTAACGACGCACTACATGGATGAAGCAGAATACTGTAACCGCGTTTCTATTATGGTTGATGGAAAAATAAAAGCATTAGATACTCCTTCAGGGCTTCGTCATAAATTTAATGTATCTACTATGGATGAAGTTTTTCAGCTATTGGCAAGGGGAGCAAAAAGAGAATAAATTTTAATTAACATAAAAGCAATAAATAAGTACTACAGGATATGTATCAGTTTTTCAGTTTTATAAAAAAAGAAATCTATCACATTACTCGTGATTTCCGAACTATGCTTATGCTTTTAATTATGCCTATAGCACTTCTTATGATTTTTGGATTTGCTATAACTACAGAAATAAAAAATGCTTCCTTTATAGTGTTAGATAACTCTAAAACAATTCAATCCATACAATTAATAGAACAAATAAATGCTAGTAAATATTTTGATCTTACTGGCTATTTTAATAAATTAGAAGAAGTAGAACAACGTTTTCGGTTAGGTGAAGCCAAACTGGCAGTGGTTATCCCTCATGGCTTTGATAAAGATTTATATCATCAAGGATCAAGTGAAGTTCAACTTATAGTAGATGCATCAGATCCTAATGAAGCCTCCACTATAGTCAGTTATATACAAACGATTATAGCGGAATATCAAAAACAGCAAATAAACAAAGCAAGTCCGGGATCATATATAATTAAAAGTCAGGTTAAAATGCTGTATAATCCCCAGTTAAAAAGTGCCTATAATTTTGTTCCTGGAATCATGGGATTGGTGCTTATGTTAATCTGCTCCATGATGACTTCTATTTCCATAGTTAAAGAACAAGAGCAAGGCACAATGGAAATATTATTGGTTTCTCCGCTAAAGCCTATTAGCATTGTCCTGGCTAAAGTTGTGCCTTATTTTCTGATATCAATTATAGATGTTTTTTCCATATTAATTATATCAATCACAGTATTAGAAGTTCCTATAGAAGGCAATTTATTTTTACTTCTTTTTTTATGTACTATTTTTATTCTTTCCACCTTATCATTGGGAATTTTAATTTCTTCTATAACGGAAACACAACAATCTGCAATGTTAATTTCTGGCATGGGATTATTGCTTCCAACGTTATTGCTTTCAGGATTAATATTTCCGGTAGAAAATATGCCTATACTGCTTAGAGTTATTTCTACTATTTTACCTGCTACTTGGTTTATCACAGCACTTAAGGATGTAATGATTAAAGGGATTGGATTTGGGGCTATATGGCAAGAATGTTTAATACTTATTGGCATGACCCTTTTTTTATTAGTCGTAAGTATCAAAATGTTTAAAAACAGATTATGAGAACTTTAAAATTTTTATTAGAAAAAGAATTCCTTCAAATATTTAGAAATAAAACTATACTGAGACTGGTTTTTTTTATGCCTGTTTTTCAATTATTAGTATTGCCATGGGCAGCCACTTTTGAGCAGAAAAATATCTTACTAAGCATCATAGATAACGACCATAGTACTGCTTCCAGAGAATTAATACAAAAAATACTATCTTCAGGATATTTTAAGCTGGCAAACTATTCAACTTCTTATTCAGCAGCATTAAAAATAGTAGAAAAAAATGAAGCAGATTTAATTTTAGAAATTCCGCACCATTTTGAAGATACTTTTATAAAGGAAAAATCAACGGATGTTATGCTATCTGTAAATGCCATAAACGGCCAGAAAGCAGGATTAGGGTCTTCATATTTAGGTCAAATCTTAGCTGCTTATAATCTTGAATTGGTAAATCAATCTCAAAATTTAGGACAAATTTTTGTTAAACCATACTATATCTACAACACAGAAATGAATTATCGTAATTTTATGGTTCCCGGCATCCTGGTTATGCTTCTCAGTATTATAGGTGGAGCACTTTCTTCCTTAAATATTGTTAAAGAAAAAGAAGCAGGAACTATTGAACAGATAAATGTTACGCCTATTCCCAAATATATTTTTATCATAGGTAAATTAATTCCCTTTTGGGTTATGGGAATGCTTATTCTAAGCATAGGGATGTTTATAGCCTGGTTAGTTTATGGGATCGTTCCGGCAGGACATATAATGATAATTTATATTTTTTGTTTTTTTTATCTTATTGCATTTACCGGATTTGGATTAATGATTTCCAATTTTTCATCAACACAACAACAAGCTATGTTTGTGTTATTTTTTATTATAATTATATTTTTCTTATTAGGAGGCCTTTATACCCCAATAAGCAGTATGCCCAGATGGGCGCAAATCATTACCATGTTTAATCCGGTTCGATATTTTATAGAGGTTATGAGATTGGTTTATATGAAGGGGAGTACATTGGCTGATATCTCCCATCAATTATATATAATTATTATCTTTGCTGTAGTGTTAAATGTTGGGGCAATTTTAAGTTACAAAAAAACAAATTGATAATTCTATAGATTTATCTAAGTTAATTGAACTTTTTCTTTATAAGTTTCTTACTCACTTTTATGCATTATTTTTGACATCTATTAACTATTGAAATTTATAATTCATACATTAAATTTAAAATTAATGAAATCTAAAATCATAAATTCTTTTTTATGGGGTAATTCAGTTGCTCTTTCATGGCTTTGGGGATTAGGACTATTTTTTTCCGTACAAATAACATATTTATTCGGTTTAACAGGCTTATTTGGATTTGCTTTATTAAACTCCATCGGATTATTTTTATTTGGATACGGAACTCAAAAAATTGCCCATCGGGATAAAGGTCAAGAATCCTTAGAGCGTTTTTATAAAAAATGGTATAAGCCTTTTCGTTTCAGTTTGTATTTATACCAATTATTGGCAATAACTTTGACAGTTTTCGCCACAGTAAAATATTTATTTATTCCCTTGCTAGCTTCATATTGGCCGGAATGGGATAATGGAGGGAATATATTACAAATATTTTCTTTATTACTGGTAGTAGCTTTAGTTATCTCTGCCTCCTGTTTATTAGGTGAAGAATTTACGATTAAATCAATTAAGTACTGGCATTTATTAATTGGAGCTGTGTTATTAATTATAATAGTTTCTTTATTAGCTTATATTCAACCTAAAGAAATATATAGTTATCACTCTTGGATCAAAAATGAAACCGGAAAACCTATTTTTATAGGATATTTGGTTGCAATTCTAGTAGGTTTTTTTGTAGGTCCTTGGCTTGATTTACAACAATGGCAACGAGCTATTCAAATGAGAAAAGAAGGAACTAATATTTGCAGCGGATATTTTTTTGGATCCGTTATATTTTTTTTATTACTTATTTTTCATGGTTTGATGGCAAGCTTTGTATTCAACAGTGCTTGGTTTAATTCGGATATGGCATCAGTTGGATTAGGAGGAATTAAATACGGTCATGAACAAATTGTTGAGTATATGATACATTTTCGATCCACTCTTCCCGAATGGATTCCCTTTTCGTATTATTTATTTATAAGTTTGGCAGTATTAACAACCTTAGATAGTGGCTATGTCTCTACTCAGTGGTTTTTAAAAGAGATTTCTAAAACCAGCAATAGTCCAGTATTATCACTAATACCTAAAGGAATTGCAGATTCTCCCATACCTACCTATATTTTGGCAGGTTTTATTACGATATTTTCCGTCCTGGCAAATTTTGAATTGGAATATTTTATGGTATTTTATGCTACTTTTTTTGTGGCTTACGCATCCTTAGGTATTGCGCGATGTTTTGTTCCCAATTCTCAACATTCGTTACCTCAAGTTAAACTTTTTTCCATAGGAGCACTTTCATTAGCTGTATTCGCGGGAGGTTATTTTATGCAAATGGCTTTGTTTATGATATTAGGCTCTATACTGCCCATACTCTATGTCATTTGGCTGGTTTTAAATACCGATTTGTTAAGAGTGGTAAAAGAGAAAGTTGAAGAAGTTATCGACGCAGCCTCCGAAATTCCTGTTTTAAAAAATTTATCTAAAGCAACCCATACAGTTATTAATGGAAAAACACTGGAAGTTAGCACAGGAAGTCATTTTGAAGGTAAATGGTTTGTACACACTTTTATGGCAACCTATGTGGATACCAATTCTGTAGGAAATGTTTATTTTGGAGTTTATGTGCTTTGGGTAGGAAAGGCAAGAGAATTATTTTTTAATTATGTATTACCCGATTTTAATTTAAAAGATACCACCTATCTGATATTAACGCGTTCATTTGAACATAAATATATTACTGAAACTCGAGAATTTGAACGTATAAGTGTAAAAATTAGAGCTTCCGAATATAATCGTAAAATTGCAACCTTGGAACATCAGATATTCGATTCGGCAGGTAATTTATTGGGAAAGGGTAAACAACAATTAATATTTGTTTCTTCTAAAGATTATAGATTACTTGACATCCCTACCGACGTAATAAAAGCTTTTATGCCTTATATGTAAATATAAGTGTCAATTTAATAGATCATTATGGTAAATTTTACTATGGCTTAAATCTGTTCTATGAAAAAGAATTGGAATAACTGTTTAAATTTTTAACAGCTTTTAGAATTTAAATTCTAATTGAGAAATAGCTGTTATATTTTGAACAGTTTTTTTAAAAACAATAAAATTGAAATACATTTTTCCAGTTTAAATATATAATTTTATCCGTAACCCCCTCCTAAAAAAACATAATTTACCCTCTTGTGTTCATAATTAGATTTAAGAGAGATTTTTCAATTGCCAATAGTTCAAGATATTTAATTTCAATGTTTAGTTAAATTAACCCATACTAATATTCTAATACGTGCAAAGGTTTTTATAAAATTATTATTTATGACTTGAAAAATAATTAGGTATTATGCATACGGTCTTCTTCCAACAGCCTTTTTTCGGCTCCATCCGGGTCAAATTCTCCTTCCCATTTAGCAATGACAGCAGAGGCTAAACAATTCCCAATAACATTAATTGTTGTACGAGCCATATCCATTAAAGTATCAATTCCCAATATCATTAGTATAGGCCATTCTTCTAAATTAAAAGAATTGGCTGTACCCATTAAAATAACCAAAGAAGCACGAGGCACTCCGGCAACTCCTTTGCTGGTTATAATCAAGACAAGGATCATAACTAATTGGTGAGTAAGAGACATATGCATACCTGTCGCTTGTGCAACAAACACGCTGGCTAAAGATAAATACAAAGTAGTTCCATCCAAGTTAAAGGTATAACCCGTAGGCATTACAAATGCTATTACCTTTCGTGGAACGCCAAGTCTTTCCATTGCAATCATCGCTTTGGGAAGAGCAGCTTCAGAACTGGCCGTTGAAAAAGCTAAAAAAGCTACATCTTTAATTTCTTTAATAAATCGTTTAATAGGCATTTTTATAAGTAAGGCAATAGGAAAAAATACTAGAAGTACAAACACAATAAGCGCTCCATATAGAGTTAATAATAACTTTATAAGAGGTATTAAGGCGTCCAATCCCATATGCGCAATAGTATATGCCATAGCACCCAATACTCCAAATGGAGCAAAATACATGATTATATTGGTAAATTTGAACATTGTGTCGGCAAGACTATCTGTAAAATTTACCATAAAGGTTCGCTTGTTTTCACTAACCATGATCAATGCTATTCCAAATATGATACTGAAAATTACGATTTGTAAAACTTGACCTTCAGCTACAGATTTTGCGATGTTTTCAGGGAAAATATGTAATATAATATCTTCCCAAGATTGGGAAGCGGCTTCTGGTAATTTTTCATGAACAATATCAATTTTTTTTGTTCCTACACCTGCTTGAGTAATATTAATAGCCATTAAGCCTATAAAAAGAGCAAAAGTGGTAACCACTTCAAAATACACTAAAGATTTCCACCCCATTCTTCCCACCTGTTTTAGGTCTGAATGGCCAGCTATTCCATGAACAAGAGTGGCAAATATCAATGGGGCAATAATAGTTTTTATCAGCTTAAGAAATATTTTACTTAATATATCGAGCTTTCCGCTAAAAGTGGGAAAATCATATCCTAAACAAGCGCCTACTATTAGAGCTACGAAGATCCATATGGTTAAATTTTTCTTTCTAAATGCAAAGATGATTATGGAAATAATAAATAACCAACGGCAACCGAACAAAAGTGTTTCCGGAATAACTCCAAAAAAGAAGTTAATCAGATAAAGCATGCCTGTTATAGTAATGAGAATAAAAGGGAGTAGATTGAAAAAACGATATATATTCATCTAAATTTGTGAGTTTTTAATAAATTTTATAGTAAAATTATCCATATAATGAATAATAGGTAAACAAATATATTAAAATAAAATTTTTTATAAAAACTCTTAAGCAAATAATAGTTATATTATTTGTCCTTACCATTTATCATTTTATTTCTTAAAATTTCTAAAATGGGAGGTAAAATAGAAACTACAATGATTAAAACCATTAACAGGGGCAAGTTATTTTTAACCCATTCAATATTGCCAACAAAGTATCCCAGGAATAAAAAAATAAAAACCCATATTACTCCACCTATAATATTATAAGAAATGAAATATTTATAGCTCATGCGCCCCATTCCGGCAACAAAAGGAGCAAATGTTCTCACAATAGGAACAAATCGGGCAAGTATGATGGTTTTACCTCCGTGTTTTTCATAAAATTCATGAGTTTTTTGAAGATAACTTTGCTTAAATATTTTAGAATTTGGGTTACTAAAGAGCTTATGACCAAAATATTTTCCGATTTCAAAATTGACTGAGTCGCCTAAAATAGCACCAACAACAAATAGTAGGGCGAGTAAGTATATGCTGAATTCATCGCTAGATGCAGCTAGTGCACCGGCAGAGAATAGTAAAGAATCTCCAGGTAAAAAAGGTGTGATAACTAAGCCGGTTTCGCAAAAAATGATTAAAAAAAGAATAGCATAGATCCAGTTTCCGTAGTTACGCATTAATTCATCTAAATGAACATTTATATGAAGAATGAAATCAATTAAATAGTGTAAAGTTTCCATGAATAATATTTAAGCTAGTTATTTTTTTTAAATAATGATAAAAAATAGTTAAATTTTAAATTAAGATTGCAAATATAGTAAAATCGTTCAGGCAAGTTAAATGAAATTATAAATAAAATAGCAATACACGTAATAATAGATTATAAAAAACAATGACAAAATGACATGCAAAATATTATTTCATACCAGTGTTAGTGACAAAATGACTTATATGTAAATAGTTTTTTTGTATAGAGTCTTGTATTTTAATTAATTACATTTTTTTTTAAATATTTGGCCTGTAATTTGAAAATTATAAACACAATAAAATCTTAAAATATTAAATAAACGTTATGGCAGATTTAATTAAAAGTAATAACAAAAGTTTTGGAAATTTATTCGATGAATTTTTTTCAAATGCTCCTACATGGAATAAAGCAGAGGTAAAATTTCCACCTGTAAATATATCTGAAGATAAGGAAAATTTTGAGGTAGATTTATACGCCCCGGGATTAAAAAAAGAAGATTTTAAAGTTAATTTAGCCAAAGGATTATTAACTATTAGTTATGATAAAAAAGCTGAAACACATAACAAAAAATCTCATAGAATGGAATATTTTCAATCCAGCTTCAAGCGTAGCTTTACTTTGGATGACAGTAATATTGATACATCTAAAATTCATGCTTCTTATCATGATGGGGTTTTAAAATTAGTTTTACCTAAAAAAGAACAAACAGAAATTGCGACTAAGCAAATTGAAGTAAAATAATATTACTAAGAAATTTAATTATTAATGTTTATAGTATAAGGAGCTGAAGTTTTACTACTTTGGCTCTTTTTCTTGTAATTATTTTTAGCAAAATATAGTAACCATAGTAAGAATTAATCTTAATAAGATATTATCATTATAACCTCATCAATTAATTGGAGGTATTTGTCTGGGAATATATTTTGAAGCTAACTTACTAAAAAGTTTAATATGAGCAGGAGTAGTGCCGCAACATCCTCCTAAAATATTTACCAATTGATTCTCCAAATATAATTGTACTTTTTCAGCCATCATTTCCGGTGTTTCATCGTATCCACCCAAGGGATTTGGTAATCCGGCATTTGGGTAAGCGCTAATATAATAGGGCGCCTTATTAGCTAATATTTCAAGGTATTGAAAGAGCTGCTCAGCTCCTAAGGCACAATTTAAACCAATTGATAATAGAGGTATATGTGATAAAGAAACTAAAAAAGCTTCAGTTGTTTGCCCGGATAAAGTCCTTCCTGCTGCATCGGTTATGGTACCTGAAGCCATTAAAGGTAGAGATTTGCCGGTTTCATCAAAAGCTTCTTTAATCCCAAAAAAGGCTGATTTAGCATTTAAAGTATCAAAAATAGTTTCAACTAAAAGAACATCAGCTCCGGCATTAATAAGAGATATTGCTTGTTCTTTATATATCCCAGCTAAAAAATCAAAATCAACTTCGCGGTAAGCCGGATCATTAACATCAGGAGAAATGGAAGCGGTTTTAGAGGTTGGTCCTATAGAACCTGCAATAAATAAAGGTTTTTTACCATTTTTATTCCAATACTCTTCTCTAGCTTGTTTAGCAACTTGGACGGAAGCATAATTGAGTTCATTTACCAAATCTTGCATGTTATAATCAGCCATGGAAATACGATTGGAATTAAAGGTATTCGTTTCAATAATATCTGCACCTGCTTCAAAATATTCCAGATGGATATTTTTAATGATTTTGGGTTGAGTGATGGACAACAGATCGTTATTTCCTTTTAAATCTGTTTTCCAATCGCTGAATCTAGTACCTCTAAAGTCTTCTTCATTCAAATTAAATCGTTGAATCATGGTTCCCATGGCTCCATCTAAAATCAAAATCTTCTTGGTAATAAGTTCTTCTATTTTCATTGTACAATCTACCTAATTGCAAAAGTACATAAAACATTATAAGTTTATGGTGATTAAAAATATATAAATATTTTATATATATATGTTTCACTTTTAACGGGTGAAATTGAAACAAAAACTGAATGGTTAAAAGTAGCTGGATGAAACGGAGTTCGAAAAATAAAAAACAGAAAGAATTTTTATTCTGACTGTTTTTGAATTATATATCTATTGAGCAATAAATTCAAGATTTATCTGCAATTTAATTTCGTTACTGACTACCAAACCTCCGGCTTCAGTAATTTGACTCCAGTTTAACCCGAAATCTTTACGATTTAGTTTTCCGGTAAATTCAAATCCGGCTCTTTGATTATTCCAAGGGTCTTTAATAATGCCTCCAAAATCTGCGTCTAAGGTTATTTCCTTGCTTACTTCTTTAATGGTAAGCAAACCTGTAATTGTATTGTTTTTTATCCCTAATTCGCTTGTAAAAGTTAGTTTTGGGTAATGAGTAACGTCAAAAAAGTCTTCAGACTTTAAATGATTGTCTCGATCAGTGATTTTAGTATTTATAGAATCGGCTTCAATGGAGAAATCAAATTTTGCATTCGATAAATCATCATTGTCAGATTCTATAGAACCTTGAAATTTGGTGAATTCTCCGGTTACAGTTGAAATCACCATATGTTTAACCTTAAAAAAGATTTCGGAGTGACTGGGATCGGTTAGCCATTTTTTTTTCATATTAAATTGATTTTTTATTATTAATTAATGAATAGTCTTTCATCTATTAAAACTATTATATAGATTGAATGTTTTTTAACACATATACTATGCCATATATGAATATGTTATGAGAAGGTGATGATTTTATTTTTTTTTGAAAACGTAATTTTAAATAATTTCCTAAGTATATAAGTATAATTATATATGGAAACTTTTTAAAACTTAAGAATGCAAATAACTCAATTAGGTAACTATTTTTTTAATTGAGTGGGTATAAATTAAACCTTTTTTGAGGTAACATGTATTTGATTTTAATATCCAATGTAATCATATATTTTTTTAATGTTCATACCCTGACTGACATTTATGATTTTAGCCTGATTTATTTTTATATTATTCCAAATATTAAAAACAGTTCCACCAATAATTTATTACATCATTTTTAGATATATATTCCTTGGTTCCTATTCGATGGACTGATTCGATGAGTGAAATTTTTTATTTAAATTTTCAATAATATGTGGTATGTCTATGTAGTTTATTTAGCTTTAATTTTACGTGTAATGCTTTTGTTTTTGGGATATGCCGGATTATTCTTTATTGACGAAATATATAAAGTAATGCACCATACAGATAGAATAGTACTTACCTATTTATTGAAAAACAGAGAAGATTTTATGGGAGTTTTTATAAAGCCCGAGCATTTCATATTTCCTTTTTAATTTTTTTCCTTTTTACTATTGATTTTATTTAAATTTAAACTGGAATTTAAAGTAAAGTAAAATATTTTCCGGGTAGTGTTTCGATAATATTTTTAAGTTCTAAATTTAACAATATCGGCATTAGTTGAAAGGTAGGGTAATTTAATTCTACAGATAATGTATCAATTTGGGTTTTACCTTTTGTTTTTAAATAGTTGATTATTTTTGACTCTTGTTCAGTTAAATCGGTAAATAATTCTGTTTGAATATTAGTGGTCATGTTTTCACCAAAAAAAGAAAGTATATCTTCCGGACGTGTAATAATTTGTGCCTCCAAATTTCGTATTAACTGATTACACCCCTGGCTTGTATTATCCGTTATTTTTCCCGGCAAAGCAAATACTTCTCTATGATAAGAATTGGCAAATTTAACAGTAGAAATTGCCCCTCCACCATAGGCAGATTCTACAATTACAGTTACCGCAGATAGACCTGCAATTATTCGATTTCTTTGAATAAAATTTGCTCTTTCAGGGGTAGTATAGGTTGAGAATTCGGAAAGTATACCTCCGTTTTTCATCATTTTTTCAGCCAATAATTTGTGTTGAGGTGGGTATAATGTTTTTAGTCCATGTGCTAGAACACCTAAAGTAGGAACATTCAATTCTGTAGCCTTTTTATGTGCGCATCCGTCTATTCCTAATGCTAATCCGCTGATGATAGTCATATTTTTATCCCTAAGACATTCTACAAGTCTTTCTGTAAAACTTTTTCCATAAGAAGTCATTTTTCTGGTACCTACGATACTAACAGTTGGAAGGCTCCAATTAATATTTCCTTTATAATATAGTAGAACCGGAGCATCTGGACACTCCTTAAGTAAATTAGGATATTGACAGTCCCATAAATTAATAATCTGTATTTGATTATTTATACAATATTGAACTTCTTCTTCTGCTCTAGATAAAATTGATTTATCTCCAATATGTTGAATTGTTTTTTTTCCGATATTGTAAAGGGAAAGTAATTCTGATTTTGGTGTATTCCAAACTTTTTGAGCAGTTTCAAATTTTAAAACTAATCGTTTGATAGTAGCTTCTCCAATATTAGGGCAAAATTTTAATGCAATTAAATATAAGTTATCGGTATTCATTATATTTTATGATAGGATAAAATTAATAAAATTTTAAATAATTAATTATAATAAAGTAATTTTTTTATTGGAATATTTTTTAAAATGATATGTTTAATTAAGTTATAATAGATTATACGTATATGAATTTGTTTGCGCTTGTAATTAATATAGTTTAAGTTAAAGAGAGAAATAAAAACTTTTATCTTTAGCTTTAAATAGGCGGTAAAAAATGATTTATGATGTCATCAACTAATGTTATTTTAAACAATAAACATATACTTGATACGCTTGATAATAGTAAATTCTATTAGTTTGTATTACCAATTTTGTTCAATAAACTCATGAGTTTTTTCCACGATTATAATTTGATCATTGTCTAAAGTAGCCACATGATAACTATTATCTAATTCAACTAATTCTTTTAGTGAACTTCCAACGTGGGTTAAAATATAATCTTGATTTTTAGGGGGACAACATGATCTTCTAAAGATTTGAAAATAAGTAACGGCAAGTTGTATTTGAAATATTTTTTTCGATTACATTACTAATAACTAAATATTACTTATGCATTTTTTTGGGAGTTCGATCTTAGGTTCACTCTTAAATTTTTTATTTTTTATATCAGAATCAATTCCAGAGATAAACCTGGAATTTTAAGGATCTTAATATATTTTTTAAATCAGTAAGTAATAATAGAGTAATTTACAGTGATGGCATTCTTAAAAAATATATATTGTATAGCCCACTATAAACTTAAGTTTACTTCCATGAAACAGACCTTAACACAAAGATTTTATTAACTTTTTTTTAAATTCTTTACAAGATATCTTCAACAGAGTCAATTCAACCCTGGTATCCCGTAATTTCCATATTTTATGTGAAGTTACACGTCCTTTCAATTGGGATATCAGTTTTGTATATCCAAAATTATGCGGATAATAAACAATTGCACGAATGCTCTATATAGATCCAAATCCCTGGCTAGTTGAAATTTCTGTGTTATTTGCTTTATGAAATTCAAATTTGCATTAAGATTTAGTTTATTTTTTTATTCATTTTTTGATTTAATCGATAGAGTCAAAGTTACTTTTTATATGATAAAATAGTAATGATTTGTTACCTGTTAAATTAAAATAGCAGATAAATAAGTAACAAACCATTAATTGTATTTTTACTAGAAAAATTATTTAATGATGTTTGATGAAATCTTACATATTTTTCTGTATTTTTTGAAATACGGAATCTAACTCCTGTAATGTTGAGGCAGTGAAGAGTTGAGTTTTATATTCTTTAAAATTACAAATCCCTTTGAAATAATTAGAATAATGTTTTCGCATTTCTAAAAGACCCGTACGTTCGCCTTTCCATTCTACTGACCAGGTTGCATGACGTTGAGCAGCTTCAATTCGTTGATGTAGGGTGGGAGGAGGAAGTTCCTCTCCGGTTTTTAGATAATGCTTAATTTGGCTGAATATCCAAGGATTTCCTATAGCTGCTCTTCCGACCATAATGCCATCAACCCCGTAAGTTTCCTTATATTCTTTTGCTTTTTGGGCGGAATTGATATCTCCGTTACCAAAAATGGGAATTTTGATTCTGGGGTTATTTTTTATACGAGCAATATGTGACCAATCAGAGTGTCCTTTATACATCTGAGAGCGCGTTCGTGCATGAATGGTAAGAGCCTGTATTCCTTCATCCTGAAGACGCTCCGCAATTTCATCAATTGTAATAGAAGATTCATCCCATCCTAAGCGGGTTTTAACCGTTACAGGAAGATGGGTGTTTCGTACGACTGCTCGCGTTAAGCGTACCATTAAGTCAATATCTTTAAGCACTCCTGCGCCTGCTCCCTTACAAACTACTTTTTTTACAGGACAACCGAAGTTTATGTCAACTAAATCCGGTTGTACCGTGTCAATGATTTTCGAAGATAGAGACATAGCCTCTTCGTCTCCCCCAAATATTTGTATACCTACAGGTCGTTCGTAATCGAATATATCCAGTTTTTTCTTACTTTTGAGGGCATCTCGAATAAGACCTTCTGACGATATAAACTCAGAATACATAAGATCAGCACCATACATTTTACACAAACGCCGGAAGGGAGGATCGCTTACATCTTCCATAGGAGCTAATAAAAAGGGAAAGTCGGGTAATTGTATGTTTCCTATTTTAACCAAATATCAAAATTTTTTACAAAGATATAGTCTATCAATCAAAATACCTAAGGTAATAAAAAATACAATTTTTCCGAGAAGCTTAGTTTTTAGAATTAAAAATTTATATCCCAAATTCCGACTGTTCGTTCCAATCTTACTAAAGCTGAACAGTAATTATATAAGGTTTGATAATAATTTTCCTGAACGTCGTTATAAGTTCTTTGAGCATCTAAAACTTCAAGAAGTGAAGTATTTCCTCGCTTATAGGAATAAATCTTACCCTCTAAAATGGCTTTAGATTCGGAAAGCAAACCATTGGAAAACTGTTGCATTTGTTTTTTGGTATTTACATAATTTTGATAAGCCTGAGTTACTTCAGTTTGAATTAAAAGTTCCACTTGCTTATATTCTAAATCTGCTTGTTGTAGGGTATAATGTGCAGTTTGAATTTCTCCTTTTCTGTTGTTTAAAAAACGAAGAGGTATGGATAATCCGGCGGTAACACCTGTGTGATAAGGTGAGGGAGCTTCTTCATTGGTAGCTTTCCCGTTAAACTGCATGCCGGCACTGATTCCTAAATTCATCACTCGATTGGCTTCAGCTAACTTTAGCATTTTTTGCGAAACATCTTTATTTTGTAAGGCTGCTTTTAGATCGGCGCGATTATTTTGTGCCGTCGTTATCAAATCTGCTAAAACAAAGTCTCTGTTACAATCGGTATAATTGCTTTTGGCAGTATATAAAGTGTCTTTTTGAGGCTTACCCATTAATAAGTTCAAAGCAATTAAAGAGTTTTTCCATTCCGATTCTGCTTTGTATACTTCATTAAGCATGAATTGAGCTTCCAGTTTACTTTGTTTAGAATCTGTTAAGGTTATATCTCCTAATTTATATCTGATACTGTCGGATGAGGCTAAGTTGGATAAGGTTTTATAGGAATTGAGATGTACTTCCAACAAGTTTTTATTTTGAATACATTCAAGAAATTGTAAAGAAGCATCCGCATATAGGTTTCTTAAATAATCTTGTAACAAATAACGATTTAAATCGACTTGGCTTTTAGCTAAATTAATACGGGCTTTGCGTTTTCCTCCCAGCTCAATTGTCCAACCTAAGCCGGTTTCCAAACTGTTACCCATATGCTTTTGATTGCCGGTTCCTTCTATGTTCCATTCCACATCCGGCATAATCTTCGCATTTTCAATCTCGGCTTCAGCAATATTTACCATGTATTTTTGTGCTGCATATTCCAAATTGTTTTCTTTAACTTGTTTAATAAAATCGACATAGTTAAGTTGTTTTTTAGCAAAAATTGTATCAACAACTTGAGCTGGTAAAGTTGATGTAATAAACAGGAGGCATATGAATACTTGTAAGTTATTATAAAAGGTATTATTAATTGATCTCATAAATTTCAGATTTTAAATTTCGTCTGGTATTTCCTCTTTTCCCCATTTGGTTTCTATAATATAATATAGAGCAGGTAGGGCAAACAAGGTAATAACGGTTGAAAATAACAGTCCGTATACGATTACGGTAGCCAATGGACGTTGTACATCCGAGCCAATACCGGTAGCTAATGAAGCGGGAAGTAATCCTAAAATGGCCACAGTTGCAGTCATTAATACGGGTCTGAAACGATCTTTTGCTCCCATTATTACTGCATTTAAAAGAGTCAGCCCTTGTTTTCGCAGAAAGTTTATATGAGAGATCATAATCACACCGTTTTGTATAGCTACTCCCGATAAAGCAATAAAACCTACAGCAGAAGAAACATTCAAAGTCATATTTCTGATATTTAATGCCAACATTCCGCCAAATAAGGCTAAGGGAACAATGCTCATGAGCAATCCGGCTTGTCTTACATTTCCGAAAGCACTATATAATAAAATAAACATAATGCCTAGAGATAGTGGAATGATAAAAGCTAAACGAGCATAGGCTCTATTTTGGTTTTCAAACTGTCCTCCCCATTTAATGTGGTATTTCTCATGATTGTATTTAACTTCTTTCTCAATTTTATTTTGAGCTTCTGCTAAAAATTTTCCTAAATCGCGATTCCTTAAATTAAGCTTGACTGTTAGATGTCTCTTATTCATTTCTCTCGTTATGGTGCTTTCTCCTGTACTTAATTTGATATCGCATACTTGGGCTAAAGGTATTTTAGCTCCTGTCTCAGAGGTAAGCATCAGGTTTGAAATTTTATCAGGTGTATTTCTGCTGTTTTCATCGTAACGACATATGATATCGTAAACTTTATTTCCAATAAAGATTTGAGAAATTGCTTTTCCGCCAATGGCAACTTCAATAAGTTCTGCAACATTGGCTACATTTAAACCGTATTGGGCAATTTTATCCCTGTTTGCAATTATCTGAAGTTGAGGTAATGGCGGTTCCTGATCTATAGCTAAATCTACTGCTCCATTTACGTTTTTTAAAGTTTTTAAAACATCATCGGCAATTCTCCTGGTTTCCCCAAAATCATCACCGTAAATTTTTACAACTAACTCACTATGAGCTCCGGATATTTTGTCCATTACTCCATCAATCATGGGTTGGGAAAATCCGACGGTAAAACCGGGGAGTTTCGAATATTCTTTTTCAAGTTCGGCGATAAGGTCGTATTTGGTTTTTCCATTCTTCCATTCCTTATAGGGCTTTAATCCGATTGAGACTTCAAAATGTGAGGCAGTCCACGGGTCAGTACCATCGTCATTTCTACCGGCTTGTACCGTTATATAAGTAACTTCGTCATATTTGATGGTATGAGCGCGTAAAGTGTCGCTCAATTCTTTAGATTTTTCAACGGAAATTCCGGGTGGTAGCTGAACTTGAAGCCATATAGAGCCTTCATCCAACGGAGGAAGAAAGTCTTTTCCAACGTAAAAAGCCAGTAAAAAAGTGACTCCCAGAAGAATTCCTAAAGGGATAAATATCTTTTTCGGAGATTTCATAATCCTTTTTATGGTTATAAAATAGTTTTCGGTTAGTTTTTCCAGCCATTTGTTGTGATAGAATTTTTGGGGTCTTTTGTAAATGAAATAGGCTAATCCCGGTATCAGTAATAATGCAACAAGTAAGGCTCCAAATAGTGCATAGCTGACTGTAAATGCCATCGGTGTGAATAATTTTTTCTCCACTCTTTCAAAAGCAAATAGAGGCAAATAGGCAGTGATAATGATGATAGTGGAAAATAAAATGGGTTTTGCTACTTCGGCTGCTCTTTGTGCTATAGTTTTTTCTTGTAGTTCTTTATCAGGTTCTTCTTCGCGTTTTCTAAGTATGGTTTCCATCATTACGATAGCGCCGTCTACAATTATTCCAAAATCAATAGCTCCAAGGGAAAGCAAATTAGCCGGAATATGGGTAAAATACATCAGGATGAAAGCAATGAGAAGCGAAAGAGGAATGGTAACGGCTACCAATAAGGCTCCTCTCCAGCTTCCTAAAAAAACGATTAATACAACTATTACCAGAGACATTCCCTCAAACAGGGTGTGGGATACGGTATTTAAAGTAGTGTTTACCAATTCGGTTCTATCTAAAAATGGATGTATTTTTACTCCTACCGGTAAAATTTGGGTATTAAGGTCGTTTACGGCTTCATGAATTCCTTCTAAAACTTGAGATGGATTTTGTCCTTTTAATAAGAGAACGATTCCCTCAATGCTTTCGGAATAATTCCTTTTTTTATCTGTATAGCCTAATATTCCTTTGCGTTCAATGTTACCATATTTAAGTTTTCCTATGTCAGTTAATAATATAGGAACTCCTTTATCCGATTTCACAACGATTTTACCAATATCTTCCAGTTTTTTAACCAATCCAATTCCTCGAATCACATACCCTAAATCACCGTGAGGTAAAACACTTCCTCCTGCATTTACGTTATTATCTTCAATGGTTTTAATAACTTCTCCTAAAGATAGCTGATATTGATCTAGCTTTTTAGGATCCAGCTCAATTTGAAATTGTGTGGTAATTCCTCCAAAATTCGTTACATCAGCCACACCTGCTACTTGTTTAATTCTTGGTATGATAACAAAATTTTGCAAATCTGTCAGTTCACGCAAATCATGTGTTTTACTTTCAATAATGTATCGATAAATTTCTCCAATTGGAGAAGTAAGAGGATCTAATTCGGGTGTTGCCTGATAGGGTAATTCTACGTCGTTTAATCTTTCTTGTATCCTCATTCTTGCCCAGTAATCATCAACTCCATCTTCAAAAACTAGGGTTATAATGGATAGTCCGAATGTACTTTTACTACGCATCACGTGCATTCCCGGAAGTCCATTAAGAGCGCGTTCAACAGGTATGGTTATTTGTTGTTCAATTTCTTCAGCCGCCAGTCCCGGAACTTGGGTTACCACTTGGGAAGTTACATCGGCAATATCCGGATAAGCTTCAATGGAAAGATGTTTCCATGAATAATAGCCGAATATGGCAAGCAAAACAAAAAGGGTAAGTAATATCCAACGTTTGTGTATAGTTATTTGAATCAATTTATTCATGCTATTTCCTTTTAATTTATTGGGCTTCCAGTAAATATATTCCCCCTTCGGTAACAATATTTTCTCCTGATTTTATACCGTTTTTTATTTCGGTTTTATCTTTTGAAATGTCTTTGGTTTCAACTTTTTTCTTGGTAAATTTATTTTTGTCTACTTGAACAAATACAAATTGGTCATCGTTTACCTGATAGATGGCCTTGGTGGGTACAGTGAGAGTTTCTCCTGGTTCATTTTTAAAATTCACGTTCACATACATTCCCGGTTTTAGTGTCCTGTCCGAATTATCGCATTCAACCAAAACCTCAACACTTCGGGTGTTTTCATCAACCATTTCATTGACATGAAATATGTTGCCAGTTATTTTTTTATGGGGAAAAGCATCAGCTTGTATAGTAACTTCTTTTAGTTTATTAATGAATCCCAAGTCCTTTTCTTTTATTTGTCCGGCAATCCATACTTTATTTAATTCTGCAATCGTGGTTATAGGTTCTGTTTCTTCTTTTATATATTGACCGATAACTATGTTACTGGTAATTATTTCTCCTTTGATAGGAGAGGTTACTATTAGTGGCTGACCTAGTTTTAAATTGTTTATATTTATATTAAAGACCTTTAGGGCTGCTGTAGCATTTTCCAGGGCTGATTTCTTCGTTTCGTAATCGGTCTTGGCTTCTTCTACTACCCGTTGTATACCTACTCCGTGTTGCAATAAGTCTTTTTGCCTCTTTAAATTTAGATTGGATAAAGAATATTCTTGCTGAGCTTCGAAATAGTCTTTTTGGGCGTTGAAATATTCAGGTGAGCTGATTGCAAAAAGAGGAGAACCTACCTTTACCCTTTGTCCCAGTTTTACAAATGATTGCGTAATTCTACCGGCGAACGGGGGAACAATTTCTGCATAACAGGTAGGTATGGCTCTAACTACCCCAACGGTTGATAAATTCGAACTTAGCCATTCATTTCTTACCGGTTCTATTTTTAAATGATTTTTAAGGTTGGAATTATCCGTTAAAATAATTGTGTTTCCACTAACTGTATATTCCGGTTTTTCTTCTTCCGTTATTTTTTTATGACACGAATAGATTATAAAGCATAACCCTAAAATTAGTAAGTTGAAGCTTTGGATTTTTATAGTTTTCATATTCTCTGCCTTTTTTAATTCTAAACTTTTATGTATACAAAAGTAAGGTAACTATTTGTTAATGAATAGTAAAAAAAGATTAAAAAAAAATTAGAATTTTATGAGAAGGGGAGTTAATTCAAGTGTGAAAATTGAATTGTAAAAATAGTACCTTGATATAATTGGCTAGTAACATGGATCGTTCCGAAGTGCAGCTGAATGATTTTTTCGGTTAGGGACAGACCTATTCCGTTTCCGTAAGAAAAATTTTTATTTTTTCCTCTGTAAAAAGGGATAAATATATTTGGAATATCTTCTGGCGGAATTCCAATTCCATGATCAGAAAATTTCAGTTGGAGTTTTGAGTTAATAGTTGAAATAGATATGTAGCATATATGTTCTTCTGAAAATTTACATCCGTTTTCAATAAGATTGATAAAGGCAACTTTTAATAAATATTCATTACCTTTAATCACTACTATCTCATGATCGTGTATAGAATCATTTTCAAAGGATATTTTTGTTTTATATTTACCATTAGCTTGTTGTACATGACTGCATGCGTCTAATAGGATTTCGTCTATTCTTGTAGGTTTAAAAGTTATGATAGACGTATCATAACTAGCTTTAGCTAAATCAAGCAGATTATTAGATAATTTAGTTATTTTTTTAGCATCCCATAAGATATTTTCAAGAATGATTCGGTATTGTTTCGGTGTTTTACGAGTATGTAAAGACAATTCTAATTCGGCAATAATTGCCGCTAATGGGGTTCGTAATTCATGAGAGATATTGGAAACAAAATTTTTTTGAGCTTCAAAAGAATTTTCTAAACGAGTAAGCATTTCGTTAAAAGTAATTGCTAATTTGGAAAGTTCATCGTTTTTAGACTTAATATTCAATCTAACATTTAAATGATTGGCAGATATTTTATTCATTTCATCAGCTAAATTTTTAATTGGTTGTAATGCCTTTTTGGAAAAATAATATCCGACTAGGATAATAAAAAGTATTGAAAAAATAAAGATGATGCATGAATTCCTTAATAAATATTTTAGCTCATTATATCCATACAGGTCGTAGGCAGCTGCTGTAATTATGTATTTGTCGTTTTTAAATAAATAAGTTAGTCCAATTACTTGCCAATCTCCTTGATGAAATTTAATTTCTCCCTTGGTGTAAATTTCGTGAATCATTTCGGGTGTTTCTTTTACAAAATCAATATCTACCGCGTCATGATAAAGAAGATGGAACTCTTTATCATATACCGCTACTTCAACTTCTTGAATTGTTTGATAATTGTTATAGTAAATTTGCTGGAGAGTTTGGGGAGGAACTTTTGCTTTAAAATAAAGATTTGCTTTGGTTATTGCCTCTTTTTTTAATAAAGAATAAAACTCTCTATCTCTGTTTTGTTTGGCTGAATAATAAATAATGGAAGCAAATATCAACAGTATGGTTGCTGTAATCCATGAAAATAATAAAGTTATTTTGGTGCGGATTTTCACTTATCGGATTTTAATATGAATCCCATACCAGATCTGGTATGAATAAGTTTATTTTCGAATTCTTTATCCACTTTTTTTCGTAAATAATTAATATATACATCTATAAAGTTAGTTCCGGTATCGAAATGAGTATTCCAAACTTTTTGGGCAATTTCTGTTCTGGAAATGACTCTGCCTTGGTTTTTCAATAAAAATTCCAGGAGTTTAAACTCTTTTAGGGTAAGATTCAGTTCTTGATCACTTCTTTTTACAATTTTTGTTTGCAAATTCATTTCCAAATCACAAAATTTTAAGATATATCCGGATTTATTTTTTGAAACTCTTTTTAAAATAGCTTTTATCCTTGCTATCAACTCTCTCATTTCAAAAGGCTTTACTAGATAATCATCTGCTCCGGCCTCAAATCCTTCAATTTTATCGTCCGTAGTTCCTAGAGCTGTTAAGATAATAATGGGAAATTCCGGTTTTAATGTTCTTATTATCTTACAAAGGTCTATGCCACTTATTTTCGGTAGAATAATATCGGTGATTAATAGGTCAAATTCATTGTTGCGGAATACGTTTTTTGCCGATAAACCGTCATAGGCTAAGGTTACGTTGAAACCTTGCTCATTGAGTCCCTTTTTAATCAATTCTGAAACTCTCAAATCATCTTCCACTAAAAGAATATTCATAAACACAAAGGTATTGTTTCTTTTAATAAGCTAAGATTATCTGTATAAAAAAGTACTTAAAGAAAACAAATATTAGTAAGTTCGGTTTTTTATCTGTTTTATAAAAAACTAAATTATTGAGCATTAACCTAAGTAACGATTTCAGGTGACTTAAGCTAAATTAGGGGTTAGCCAATATTGGGCATCTTTCAGTTTTATTTCTTTCCGTTTTGCATAATCTTCGACTTGATCTTGTGTAATTTTCCCTAATCCGAAATATTTGGATTGAGGATTTGCAAAGTAATATCCGGAGATGGAAGAGGCAGGGTACATCGCAAGGTTTTCGGTAAGTTGAACACCAATGTTATTGTTTACATCAAGGAGTTCCCAAATAGTTATTTTTTCTAGATGATCGGGACAAGCAGGATAACCGGGTGCCGGGCGAATACCTTGGTATTTTTCTTTAATTAGTAATTCCCTATCCAAGATTTCTTTCGGAGCATATCCCCAAATTTCTTTTCGGACCCTAGCATGCATATATTCAGCTAATGCTTCCACCAATCTATCCGAAACGGCTTTTATCATGATGGCCGAATAATCGTCATAGTTAGCTTCATAGTGTTTAGCAAGAGATTCAGCTCCAAAAATCGATACGGTAAAACATCCTATATAATCGTGTATGTTTTCCTTATTTTTAGGTAAAATAAAATCAGATAATGCTAAATTCGGAGCTCCCTGTGATTTTTTAGATTGTTGCCTCAAGGTTCGAAATGTATGGATTAGATTATTTTCATTCGAATAAATCTCTATATCATCTTGTTGGTTAGAATTTGCCTTAAATAGACCAATTACGGCTTTAGGCTGAAGCAATTTTTCAGCAATTATCTTCTCAAGCATTTTTAAAGCATCCTTATGCAGCTGGGAGGCTTCTTCACCGATCACTTTATCTGAAAGTAACTCCGGATATTTTCCGGTGAGTTGCCAGGTTCTGAAAAAAGGTTGCCAATCGATATATTCTGTTAAATCTTCCAGACGTATGGAAGTAAAAACTTGAACTCCAAGTTGTTTGGGTATATAAGGAGTGTATAGTTTCCAATCAATTTTTAGTTTATTCATACGTGCTTGTACTAAAGAAAGATATTCTTTTTCCGTACCTCTGTTAAGGTATCCCTCTCTTAGATGGGTGTATTCCTCTGATATTATTTTCTTGAAATCTTCGCTTTGTGAAGAGAGTAGGGAAGAAGCCACGGTAACTGATTTAGAGGCATCTAAAACATGTATAACCGCATGACTATATTTAGGTGCAATTTTTAAAGCTGTATGAATTTTAGAAGTAGTAGCTCCTCCTATCATAACCGGAAAAGAGAGATTTCTTCTTTCTAATTCTTCTACCACATGAATCATTTCATCTAAAGAAGGAGTAATGAGACCGCTAAGTCCAATTAAATCCACCTTCTCTTTGATGGCGGTTTCAATAATCTTTTCTTTTGGGACCATGACGCCTAAATCAATTATTTCATAATTGTTGCAAGCCAAAACGACTCCTACAATATTTTTACCGATATCGTGAACATCTCCTTTTACCGTAGCCATAAGTATTTTTCCGTTAGATTGGGATTCTCCGTTTTTTTCGGCTTCAATAAAAGGCTGCAGATATGCTACGGCCTTTTTCATCACTCGGGCAGTTTTAACCACCTGAGGTAAAAACATTTTTCCGGCTCCAAATAGTTCACCTACGGTATTCATTCCATCCATTAAAGGACCTTCAATCACATCCAGAGGTTTATTTGCTTGTAAACGAGCTTCTTCAACGTCTTGTTCAATATAGTTTGCGTTGCCCTTTATTAAAGCAAATTCCAATCTTTTTTCAATAGGCCAAGACCTCCATTCTTCAATTTTTTGCTCCTTTGTTTCCTTATTTTGTACAATGGTTTCCGCATATTCAATAAGTCTTTCGGTTGCATTTTCATCTTTATCAAATAACACTTCTTCAATTTTTTGCAGCAATTCCGGTTCAATTTCTTGGTAGATGGCTAATTGAGTAGGATTTACTATTCCCATATCCAATCCGTATTGGATGGCATGATAAAGAAATGCTGCATTAATTGATTCACGAACTTTATTATTTCCTCTAAATGAAAAGGATACATTACTTACTCCTCCCGATACAAAGCACCCCGGAAGATTTTCTTTAACCCATCGGGTGCCTTCAAAAAAATCAAGTGCATTTCTTCGATGTTCTTTCATCCCTGTTCCTACCGGAAAAACATTAAGATCAAAAATAATATCAGATGGATTCATATTTAATTGATGCACCAATATATTATAGGAACGTTGGGATATATTTTTTCGCTTTTCCAAATTGTCGGCTTGCCCTTCTTCATCAAATGCCATTATAATCACAGCCGCTCCATATCGTTGGATTATTTTAGCTTTTTTGATAAATTCTTCTTCTCCTTCTTTCAGACTTATGGAATTAACTATTCCTTTTCCTTGAATATTTTTTAATCCGGCTTCAATAACTTCCCAATTTGAAGAATCAATTACTATAGGAACTCGTGCTATATCCGGTTCTGAGGCTATTAAGCGTAAAAAGGTGGTCATAGCTTTCACGCCGTCAATTAGGCCTTCATCCATGCAAATATCAATGATCTGTGCTCCTCCCTCCACTTGTTCTCTGGCTATCGAAAGTGCTTCGTCGTATTTTTCATTCTTTATTAGATTTAAAAATTTACGCGATCCGGTAACATTGGTTCTTTCACCTATATTTATAAAATTGCTTCCAGGATAAACAGTGAAAACTTCCAATCCTGATAATTTTAATATACTCTGCATGGGATTATTCAAAGAATAAACAAAGTTACGATTTTTGCAAGTTATTTTATTAAATGTTTTATGTTGTTAGTAGATATTTAGTGTAAGTGTGAATAAGTTTAAGCATACCATTTTGTTATTCTTTAAAATATCAGTTTATTATTAAAAAATAAATAAAGTTTCTTTAAGCCCGCTAAGTGTTAGCTTCCATAGAAAATTAAAAAATGATTTATCTTTACTTCTTTCTACTTTTTTAATTTCTGACATTTTTAAAGTGTCTTTTGAATTTTTTACTAAAGCAAGATTAGCTAGAGAAGAAAGAAATTTTTTTTCTCTTTCTCCATTTTTTTTATAAAGGGTCACCTTTAAATCTTGGTAATCCATACCGAATAAACCGCTTCCAACGGTATTGTCTCCGTTATAATCAAAAGAAACTTTTTTGATATTCCCTTGAACCGATATATTTAAATAGGGTTTGATAAATGGATCAATTTTTTCGGCCGGAAATTGGTTTATTATTCCTTGGACAGTAAAACTATCGGTCTTATTTAATGGGTTAAATTTCCAAATAGCAGATAGTTTTCCCGAACTCATAAAATTGCTTTTAAAATCTATGATAACATCAGGTAAGTTGGAAGCTTTAAACCCACTCGATAGATTTTTAATTTTTGCATGAATATTAGTAAAAAATATTTTTCCGGTATTATTATGGAGAGATTCTTCTTCATAAGTTAATGAAGAATTTATAAAATCTACTTCTTTTATATTCAATTTAAATTTCAATTTTCTTAATTTTTCGCTGAAAAATGGTTTGTAAGCAGGTTTATAAATGTTATTCGGAATATCAAATTGATGAATGGAAGTTTCCATTTTTTGAAAAGTGATTTTAGGAGTTGAAAATTCTATTTCTTTATCCAAAGAACCAAAATTCAATTTGGGAATAGTAATTTTTAAAAGATTTATCGTATAGGCATCGATACCTCTTTTTCTCATAAAACTCAATTGGCTTTTTTGAGGGCGTATTTTAATATTAATTGCATATAAGGATGAATTGGTGAGTAACAAGTTATTCATATGAATTGAATGATATCCCATATCATGGTAAATATCTTTTCCGACTATATTGAATTTTGAAAATGAAAAAGGTAAGCCGAATGTATATTTATCTAATGAATCTTTAACGGTTATGTTATGAAGCGACAATTTCAGGTCTTTGACAGAAGAGGTAAGCTTTCCATTGTAGGCATTATATTGATTTATGGTAGATTTACCGATTAAAAACGTATCAATACGAATTTCTGTGTTTAGATCGTACTTATTCAAATGAATCTTTTTTGAACTAACCATAACTTCAGGATTTTGATACATAGAGGCATCCAATTTATTTATAATCACTGAAGATGCTTGTAAATTAAAATTATTATTTACCAAACTCCAGTTTAAATTAGGAAGTGTTATATGTTTTATATAGATTTTAAAAAGGTTTTTACTATCTTTTTGGACTGAAAACTTTTTAGGTGAAATAGTTGGGATGAGGTTTAAATTATTTGCAACAAATTTATGATCAGACAATAGCATTTTTCCTATTTTAAAATTGTAGTATTTAAAACCGTTATATATTATATGGCTTGCTTCCAATTTAAATCTTGAATAGGAAAAAGGAATATATTTTTTTGTATTAGTGAATATCGTATTAATATTGATATCATGGATTGAATAATTGATGTTTCCCATTTCCAGTAATGAGTTATTATCCGGATTGGAGTATTGAACATGTGAATTAGCTATTAAGAAATTTTTTATTTCAAGAACATCATCAAATAAGTAGGTGAATCTATCGGAATTGTTTTTAGCTGTTTTGTGATCATTTTGTTTAATAACTAAAGAATTATCATACAATTTTAGATTTTCCAGGGTGATTTTATCATTTACCTTATTAATTACTTTCTGAATTTCAATATTTATATTATTGCTGGTTATGTGATCATTGAAATTTAATTTGGATTTAAGAATTTGGATGGTATCGATGTTTAGATTAAAAGGGATAATACGATCAATATGCTCTGTAATGATCTTAGGCCGTGACTTGGTGTTTTTTTCTTTAATTGCAATATAGGTGGAATCTATTACAATTTTAGAAGTTCTAAGGAAAAAATAACCATTATTATCATACCCCCAATCTAAATTTTTGACTTTTGCTGTTGGTATCTTTATATCAAGTAAGGATTTTTGGAAATAATTACCGTTTTTAAATTGATCTTCAGATATGTTCGGATGTAGGAGTATTTGACTAGTTTCAAGAAGTCCGTCTTTAAACTTAAATTTTTTTAATTGTAGTTGATGGATTTCATTGAGTTGATAAAAAATATCCGAAATTTCCAATTTTATTTTATCGTAAGTGACGGGTATTCGTTTTTCATTATTCACTCTATACCATAACACTCCCGAAAGATGAAGATTTAAATTTCTTAAAGAAGCTTTTTTTATCCCATTTGTCCTGTCAAAAAGTGCCAAATTTCCATGATTAATTTCAAATTTTCCAATTTGAATAGAATTTCCCAGTTTATATTTTACCAAATCATTTTTATGATTTAGAGAATCAACATTTTGTTGAATGATTATATCCGGTTGATCAATCTCAATAAGATCTGCAGCTAAATCTTTAAAAAGTATAAAGCGAATAAATTTGACACCATGTATAATTATTTTTTTTACTTTAATGGTATAAATACCCTTTTTTTTGGACTTAGGAGCAATATTTATATCACTAATAAACATTTGTCTCTGAAAAAAAGAATATGAAACATCAGAATATGTAAAGTTATAAGGCGTATCATTTCTTGTTAAAATGAAAGTAGGTAAACTGCTTTTAATCCAATTATTAATTCCAAAGTTAAAAACAAACCCCAGAAAAAAGAGAAAAATTAATCCCAATGAAATTTTTTTCCACTTCATACAATCGGATACTTTTTTATCAAATATATATAAAAATTAAATAAAATAATAACAAAATAAAAAATAAAAATAAATTATTAGATTAAAAAAGTAAGTAATAAATAAGTTCAGGTTACTGATAGTTTTATATTTTCCAAAATATAAACAAGCTTTGTTTATAAATTTTATAATTTTATATCTTTAAAAAATAAATAAAGATATGTCACAATCAATATTAGAAAATCAATACCTATATTTATACAATTATTTAAATAATCACCAGCTGAATGAGGAAATTCAAGCATTAATAAATGAAAAAAACTTTTTTAATAGAGATAATTGGTTAAAGGGATTGGCTATCTGTGACAAGGTTCTTAATTCAGATATGGCAATTGAAGATATCAAACAATTATACCTGAAGTTATATGATAAAAACAGTAATTTATATTTTTCCTCCCGTTTAAATCAGGTAGATTATGATTTCTGGTTTAAAAAATCAGAAGAAATAAATGATCATTTTTTAAAGTGTAATTTTTCAAGAGCATATGCTGAGCGGGATTATATGTTAGAAACTGCCCGTAGACCTTATAGAAACAGGGAGAAAGAAAGAGAATGCCTTTTGAAAGGTATAGAAATGGGAGATGCTGCCTGTATGGCTATACAGGGATATAATCTTTACTTTGCCATGAGAAGAGAAAAAGAAGATAAAGAGCAAGGGTTAAAATTGATATTGAAATCTAAAGAATTAGGATATGAAAGAGCAGATAACTTTTTAGTTAATATAACCTATTATACTGAAAAAAATAATACTAAAATTCTATCAGCAATAGAAGAATTTAATAATACTCGAAAAGAAGAAGCAGAAAAAGCACATCATTTATTGGGGGAATTCTATTTATATAAAGAAGAAAATTTACAAAAAGCAAAAGAGATATTAGAAGAAGGAATTAAAAATAATTGTCCTTACAGCAAATATTTAATGGGTATAACTATTTTAAATGATAGAATTTCAGATTATAATAAATCAAAAGGAATTGAATTACTGGAAGATGCTTATAATTATGGAGTCATATATGCTGCAAATGGGTTAGGGCGTTATTACAGCTATACACAAGATGAAAATAAATCAATTGAAAAATCCATTTTCTGGCATGAGAAAGCTCATTTATATTATTTCGAAGATTCAATGATAGAATTAGCACGAATTTATTTGTATGATGAAACGGTTAAAGATGAAGAAAAAGGAACTATTTATCTAAATTGGGCAGAAAAAGAAGGCAATGCAAGAGCAATGTCTGAAAAAGCATATATTATTTTAAGTGAAGAGCAACCCAATGTAGAGAAAGCAAAAGAATTACTAGAAAAAGCTTCAGAATTAGGAGATTCTTATGCACCGTATCGTTTAGGATTAATGTATGAAAGCGGAAATTTTGGAGATCCGGACTATTATAAAGCTTTTGAACTATATAAATTGGCAGCGGACAGAGGGCATATTTATGGAATAGAATTGGTTGGGCATTATTATAGGGTAGGAATAACAAAAGCTGAAGAAGCAGATCCGGAAAAAGCTATAAACTATCTTAATATGGCTATAGAAAAAGGTTCTGACTATGCAAAAGTTGAGTTAGCCATTTGTTACGAGGTGGGATTTGGAGTTGAAAAAGATAACCAAAAAGCCTATGATTTATTTAAAGCAGCAGCAGAAAATGGATATGCATATGCTTATAATAAAGTAGGATACTACGAAGAAGATGGAATACTGGGAGAGAAAAATTTAGAAAGAGCGTTTGAATCATTTCAAAAAGCAGCACAGCTCGATGATTTAGAAGGGGTTTATAATGTAGGAAGATCTTATAAATATGCTATAGGAGTAGTAGAAAATCCTGAGTTAGCTTTAGAAAATTATAAAAAAGCAGCAGAATACAGTTACGGAGATGCTCTTATAGAATTGGCACTGTCATACGAAAGTGAATATGGAGGTTTAGAATTTGACGCCCAAAAGATAATGGACTATATGACAAGAGCCGCCGAGCAAGGATATTCTTTTGCTCAATACAAAGTAGGATATTATTACTATTATGGATTAACTGAAAAGGATTTCGAAAAAGCGTTAGAGTGGCTTCATAGATCTTATGAAAGAGGATATCCGTATGCGGCTTTGCTTTTAGGAGACTATTATCTATATAATGATGCAGGTGAGGAAAATCCGCAGTACGATAAAGCCTTCGATTATTATAAAACAGCAGAACTTCAAGGAGTTGTATCTGAGGGGTTAGGAATATGTTATGAGTATGGGATAGGAACGGAAGAAAACTCCAGCCAAGCTTTTAAATATTACACCTTAGGAGCTGAAGAGGGATATACAGCGGCCAAATACAGATTAGGATCTGCCTATAAATTTGGCGTAGGAACAGATGAAAATCAGGTAGAAGCTTTTAAATGGCTGTTACAAGCAGCAGAAGAAGGTAACACATATGCATCGTTTTATACTGCTATGATGTTATTGGAGGGAGAAGGAACCAATCAGGATTTAGAAAAAGGAATCAGTACATTAACCCAAGTAGCTGACGAAGGACATGCAGATGCACAATTTGAATTAGGAAATTGTTATTTAATAGGAAAAGGAGTTTTGGAAGACAATGTAACCGCCATGATGTGGTATCAAAAAGCGGCAGAAAATGGTCATGAACAAGCCGGTAAAATAGTAGGAAAAAGAAAAAATAAATGGAAATTATTTTAAAATAGTCAATGCATTTTTCTTGCATTTCATAATTATATGGAAGATAAAAATAAATATGTATTTCAGGTTAATCTGAAAGGAATGATAGAATTGCTTTCAGAACACATATACAGTGCTCCTAATATTTTTATTAGGGAGTTATTACAAAACGGGATAGATGCAGTAACAGCACGTAAAAATATAGATGAATTGGAAGGAGAAATAACAGTGTATCTAACAACTCAAAAAAATCAGCTCAAACTTATTTTTGAAGATAACGGAATAGGGTTGACCGAAGAAGAAGTTCATCAATTTCTTTCCGTAATAGGACAAAGTTCTAAAAGAGGAGATATTGACGAAAAAGATTTTATCGGGAAGTTTGGTATAGGAATGCTATCTTGCCTTGTCGTTAGCGATGAAATAATTGTTGAAACTCGTTCATTGATTAAAAATAAAGGCATTTGTTGGAGAGGAAAAGCAGATGGAACCTATACAGTAGAAGCAACTGAAAATATTGAAAAAGCAGGAACTCGAGTTATTCTTACTCCTAAAAAAGAGTGGAGAAGCCTTTTTAAAGAAGAAGAAATCAAGAAGAATATTCTTTACTTCGGAGATGCATTGCCTATACAAATAAATTTAATCACAGATAAGGGATCTGAAATACTTGTTAATAAAGAACCTGTTTGGTTACGTCCGGAAGCATCAAAAAAAGAAATACTTGAATATGGAAGAAAAGTATTTGGTATAAATTTTTTAGATTCTTTTAAATTGGAATCCAATGCTGGTGATGTAAAAGGCATAGCATATATAATGCCGTATAAAGTGCAATTTACCGGAAACACCAAACAAAATAAAATTTATTTAAAGCGTATGTTTCTTTGTGAAGAAGCTAAAGGTTTGTTACCCGAATGGTCTACCTTTGTACGTTGTGTGGTCAATACAAATAGCCTAAGACCCACAGCTTCTCGAGAATCCTTGATGAATGATAAACTTATGGTGGATGCCAAAAATGAACTAACCCTTTGTTTTAAGGATTATTTAAAATACCTTACGGTAACTGATACAGAGATATTAAGTCAAATAATAAAAATTCATCATTTATATATAAAAGCATTAGCCGTTGAAGATACAGAATTGCTTAAAATATTTGTTGATTTTATACCTTTTGAAACCAATAAAGGAATGATGAATTTCTTATCATTAAGGACTTATAATGATATTATCTATTATACACCCTCCTTAGATGATTTTAGACAAATACGTCGAATAGCCGGATCCCAAGGTAAAACTATAATTAATTCAGCCTACAGCTTTGAAACGGATTTAATTGAAAAAATTAAGCTAACTATACCCGATGTAACCTTTAAAAAGATTACCCCTCAGGATATATTAGATAATTTTGGAGAGGTTAAAATCTCCGATAATCAGTATTATAAAAGATTTGAAGAGAAAACCAACCAACTTCTTCAGGGATTTTATTGCAAAGCTCAGCTTAAAGAATTTAGCCCAATTGATACACCGGCGATCTATGTAGCAAACGATGAAGCTATGAATAATAAAAACATTCAGAGTTTATCAAACCTTACTAATCCTTTTTCTTCTACTTTACCCAATTTTGTAAAGAAAGAAAATGAAAATTTACCGACCTTATGTTTTAATAAAGACAATGAAATAGTACAAAAATTATTTCAGGTTGAAGATTCTTTCATGTTTGAAGCAATTGTACATATCATGTACGTACAAGCACTCATGTTAGGAGGTTATCCCGTTAATAAAAAAGAAATGGAAGTTTTTAACAATGCTTTATATCAGTTGATGATTCTGGGGATGAGTGATTTTATCTAAAAATTATATTTTGAGTAAAAAATAAAAATAATCTAATACAATATAATTCCAATTTAATTGAAACAGCATGCGATTGTTATCTAAGAGGAGAGGGGATTTGCTAAAATAAATAAAAAAAAGACATATTATGACTGGAAAAAATAAAAAATTATGATAATAATAATTCTTATAGTTTATTAAATAGGAGAAATAATGAATATATAATATAATAATGGGATAATTTTAAATCTAAAAAATAATTAAAATGTTTTTGAAATAGATGATTACAAAAAAAAATAATCATTTTTTTGTATCCGAATTTTGTGAATACTTATTCACAAAAACTTCCAATAATCAAAAAGTTAAAAAAACTTATATCAGATATCACCCGTAAACATTCAATTTAGTAAACTATTATCATTATTATATGAATTAATACGAAGCGAAAGTAAACTTATTAATGAGTTTATAGATACAATTATTGAGTCAGAAAATAGAGTATGTATTTTTGGAAGCATATTTAAAATAATGAGTATGGTCAGAAGATGTGATGGATACTTATTCAGAATTGATGAACAAAGGAAATTTTTATAGAAAATAGAAATTCATAGTAATTGATTTACAAAAAATAAATTATCCCAAGGAATTGGAGGATATATATATTCATTTTCTCATATATTTGTTTGTTACGCTAAATGTACTTTGTTGAGTACAAATATAGTTAATTAATTAACCAAACAACAAATAAATGGATAATAATTTAACCAATGTAAAAGAAAGGATTTTGTATTTTGCTAATTATAAAGGGGTTAGCTATGAAAAATTTATTAAAGAAATAGGTATGAGTTATGCTAGTTTTAAGGGTTTAGCAAAAGAGCGTCCTATTAATTCTGACGCACTGGTTAATATATTATCTATTTATCCTGAAATAAATTCTGAATGGCTTTTGATAGGTAAGGGGGAGATGATAAAGGGTAATGACTATGAAAAATATGTAATAGAACCTATATCAAGCCGCCAAAAAGGTAGAGAAGTCTTAAAGGATATTCAAGGGATACCTTTATATGAAATAGAAGCTAGCGCAGGATTAACAGTATTTTTTGATAATCAAAATACACAAGTACCTTTAGATTACATATCAGTACCAAATGCTCCTAAATGTGATGGTGCCCTGTTTGTGCGTGGAGATAGTATGTACCCTTTATTAAAAGCTGGTGATATTGTTTGTTATAAAACTATATCTGATATAAAAAATATACTATGGGGAGAAATATATATTTTAGATATAGATAGTGGAGATGACCAATTTATAACTATTAAATATGTACAAAAATCAGATTTAGGAGATGAATATATAAAGCTGGTTTCCCAAAATCAACATCATCAACCTAAAGACGAACCCATTAAAAATATTAGAGCTTTAGCTATGGTAAAATTATCTATTCGTTATAATGTTATATCATAATTATATATCAATATTGCTTCTTAAATACAGTCAAACAC